>CAYFPS010000001.1:0-84719 GCA_964345075.1 uncultured Bacteroidaceae bacterium
GAAGACGGTCCTGGCTGAAGCGGAGCCGTGCCGATGAATCGGCACTTCGCCAGGGGCCATTTGCCGACTGCGTCGACAACTGCCCCACTGGCCTGCCTGGTTCCGGGGGAGTGCCAGACCGCTTCATCGGCGGCCCGAAGACGGTCCTGGCTGAAGCGGAGCCGTGCCGATGAATCGGCACTTCGCCAGGGGCCATTTGCCGACTGCGTCGACAACTGCCCCACTGGCCTGCCTGGTTCCGGGGGAGTGCCAGAGGAGTGCCAGGGGACCCAAAGCTGATTTCCCACCCCTGTCAAACCCACTTGACAGCTTCTATCTAGGCCTGAAGAAGCTACCAGCGGCCAGGTTCCAGCCAGAGTGTACCGCTGGTTGCTGGAAACTGGGGACTGGTTACTGTCCTGCTGCCCCCGCGGAAGCGGGGGCCTCTAACGCCTAACGCCTGACGCCTACTTCAGGTACATCACCTTCACCCGCTGCAGCTCATTGCCTACGCGGACCTCAATCAGGTAGATGCCGGCGGAAAGGCTGCCGGGCATCCAGCGCAGTTGGTGCTGACCAGCCGCAAACTGCCCGCTGACCACTTCGCCAAGCAGATGACCGGCAAGGTCATAGACGCGGGCCTCCACCTCGGCTGGACTCGACAGATTGAGCGGAATCTGTGTCGCGGGGTTGAAGGGATTGGGCCAGGGGCTTCCCAGCTCCCAGGCAAGGGGCCGCTCGTTCTGGATCAGCCCTGTGTCCTCATCGAGGCTACCCAGCCAGCTTAGCTGCGCCATGACTTCGGGCAGGTTGCCGGCCTCAGCGGCCAAAAGGCGGAACTGGTTGATATGGGGATCGTCCAGGTCGTCCATGGCGTCAATCACTTCGGGCATCACGCTCTGATAAAGCAGCGCAGCTTCAACCTGAAAGCTGTCGGCTGGCAGGGCCAGGCGGTAGTAGACCTTGTCCTGCCCATTGCCCCAGAGCCCATTCTCCCGCCCGAAATCTTCGTCCAGCAGGGCCTGACCGGCAATCACGGTGCTGTCGTAGCTGGCGTGATCGGGGCTAAAGCCAAGTGGCAGAAGACGATTGTCCTTCAGGTATTGCCCGGCGCGAAGCAGGGTAAAGGTGCGCGCGCCATCCACATCACCCATGGCGGCCTCGTAGATCTGTGGGCCATCACCTGCGCGAATCACCTGATGATGGGGCTCCAGGCCATCTTCCGGCAAGGGCAGGCGTCCACTCGGGGCAAGCCCTGACTGGAAAAGCGTGTCACCGGCCAGATCCTTCACCAGCACACTCAGCCACATGCGCCTTAAGGGAATGCCCGTCGGCAGCTTGTGGCCGGTCATGTTGCGCACGAGCAGCTCCAGCTGCAGGCTGTCGCCGTCAGCCACGGGCACCATTTCCAGCTCGGCCGCCGCCGCAAGACTCTGGCGGGCCAAGCCCTGACTGCGTTCAAACTGCGCCGCCGTTGCTGTCAGCTCCAGCTCTTCCACATTGTCGCCCAGAATGCCCAGCATCCAGGCATTGCCACCGACAAATTCATGCACATAAAAGGGCGAGCGCAGGGTCGTGTGCCAGGGCGGCATGCTCGAAATATCCTGCGCCGCATCGGTCACGGGCATATGGCAGGCCTGACAGTGCATCTCCGTTTCCGGCTGGCTGTAGATTGAGTTCTTCCACTCCAGATAGGGCGTCTGCTCGGCGAAGGTCCCGGCCACTTCTCCATCATTGTCGACATAAGGCGTAAAGAGCGTGTGACAGGTGGCGCAGATCTCGGACTCGCCCATGTGACTGCCATAAGCCGCCGTGTAGTTGGCCTCCATCTGCATCGGATTGGTGAAGGGGCTTTCGTAGGGTCCGTAAATCACCCGGTTGGCCTCTATCGGATAATGCCCGGAAAAGGTCTCGGCACTGCCGTCGGCCGCGGGGCTGATCTGGTGACACAGCGTACAGGACACACCATCGGAGGCCAGCGGATCATTGATTGCCTCTTCAAAGGTGTAGCTCTCGGCGCCCGCGTGCAGGGCTTCCACATGGCCCATCGGCGTATGGCAGCGCGTACACTTGTCCTCAATCACCGAAGCCAGATGCGGCGCGCGAATCATCTCCTCGCGCACTTTTGCCCGCCAAAGCGGATCACGGGCCGAATTGGCCATCATGCTGGAGCGCCACAGCTCAGGAGGGGAAACATTCAGGCCGCCTTCCACCATGATGCTGCCGTTGCTGTCGTGGCAGGTCTGGCAGACACCGCTGCCGGACATCAAGGCTCCGGTTTCGGTTGGCAGAGCATTCTGGGCCTGAAGGGCGCTTGCGCCAATCAGCAGGAGGGCAAAGAGAGCAGTCATGGTTTTCCCGTTTCGGTGAATTTCTTCCAAAGTAAAATAATTGCCTCGGTTAAGTGTGTCGGTAGTGTGTCCGTGGAACAGAACTGACATGATCCACAGTCAAATCCTATCTTAAGCTTTTGTTTTGGATACGGCATCATGTTGAATAACGTCCGCGAACTGGTCCAGAATCAAGGCCGCAGTGCCACTCTGCGCATTACGCTCGGAGTGCAGCTGCTGATGATTCTATTCATGCTGGGCGCTGGCGCCTTCCTTAGCTACAATCACCGACAAAGCCTGATCGAAAGCTCCCATCTCTCGCTTAATCATCATTTGTACGAAGCCAGCATGCGCCTGCAGCACTATCTGGTGACGGCCGAAAACAGCGCTCGCGAACTTCGTCAGGAATGCACGGGTTTTTACGATCACCTGCAATCTGTCGGTCACACGGACTGGCTGGAAGCAAGAGGTGATTACGGTTACGCACCAAATGGCGTTTTCTACCTGAAAAGGAACCGCGGGGGCGCCAGCCTCTACTATACCCGTCAGACGCTTTCTCCGGAACAGCTTCACAAGGCTATCGAGAGTGAAGTCCTGGATCATACGCTGGCTCGGGCCGTGCAGACCAATCCGATTGTGGTAAGTGCCTATCTCAATACCTGGGATGGAATGAACCGCTATTTCCCCTACCTGCCGAATGTCTACGAGATTTTTCCCCCTGAGGTCCAAATGGAGGACTTCATTTTTTACAGCGCCGCGATGGACGAGGCCAACCCGGCTCGGGACATTGTCTGGACTGACGCATACCTGGATCCGGCCGGTGCTGGCTGGATGATCAGCTGTGTTGTGCCTATCTACCACAATGACTTTCTGGAAGGGGTCATCGGACTGGATCTTCCGCTGGAAACCCTGGCCGGCCAGATGCTCAACCTCGATCTGCCCTGGGAAAGCCACAGCATGCTGCTGGCCGGCGAGAACCGCATTGTCAGCTTCTCTACGCAGCTGCGAGCTGGTCTGGGGCTGGAGGCCTTCGATACCCAAAAAGCGGATGGGCCGATCGATCATACAATTAAACCACCGCTGGGCGTGGAGCTTGGGCATTATTCCCTGTCACTGGCCGAGGCGCTAAAGCAGAAGGACCTGGCAAAGGGGATGCTCTTTGAAATGCAGGGCCGGGAGTACATGCTGGAAGCCCGGGGCATTCCGGGTACCAACTTCACCTTGCTGCTGATGGCCGCCAAGGATGAGCTGCTGGAGCCGATCGTTGAGCTGGACCGCTCCACGCTGGCCACTGGTAGCCTGCTCCTGCTGCTCCTTGTTTTGCTGGATTTGTGGCTTTACTACTGGCTTTCAAGAAAATCCATCATTCTGGCTGATGATCTGGCAACGCCCCTGACCGGTCTGAACAAAGCCATCAGTCGTTTTCGCGAGCACCAGGAAACCACTGTGCTGGCCGAAAGCAGCATCACTGAAATCGAGCGCCTCAGGCAGAATTTCGATGAGATGATCGACCAGGTTCTGACCAGCCGTCGCAGTATCACACGACTGAATTACGCCTACAGCCGCTTTGTCCCCCAGTCTTTCCTGAAGCATCTTGGCAAGCGGAATGTGCTGGACATTCATCCGGGCGATCATGTGGAGCGCCCCTTTGCCCTGCTGTATGCCGACATGCACAATTACCGCTTCCCCAGCCATCGTCTGGACGCGAAGAACACCTTTGCCTACATCAACAACTGGATGAATCGCATCGGTCCCGAACTAAGGGCCAGGGGTGGCTTCATTGATCACTTTACGGGCGACTCCATTCTTGTGCTTTTTGAACAGGCCGACGATGCACTAAGCTCGGCGCGCATGCTGCACAGGCAGCTGGAACACATGAACAGGGAATTTCAGGAGAAGGGCCTGCCGCGGGTCCGCATGGGCATTGGCCTGCATTATGGCGATGTCATGCTGGGGGCCGTGGGCGATTCGGATCGCATCGAAGCCGGTGTGCTGGGTCCGGTCGTTCGTCAGGTGATATCGATCGAGGAACTCAACAAGATTCGCGGAACACGCATTCTCTTAAGCGAGGCCTTCCGCCTGGCCCTGCGTCAGCCCGAAGGCTGGCAGCTCCACTCCCTGCCCCCCATGACGCTGCATGAGGAGCGGGAAGGCGCCATGATTTATTCGCTTGAAGAGGACGGCCTGTCCTGACTATTCGCCAAGCAGCTTTTCAATTGCGGCAATCAGCTCATCATCCAGCGGCTTTACCGCAGGCTCAAAGCGGGCAACCGGCCTGCCTGAGGCGTCCAGCAGAAACTTGGTGAAGTTCCATTTGATTGCCCCGTTCAGACCTTCCGGTGACTCCCTGGTCAGAAAGGTGTAGAGCGGATGCTGTTCGTCGCCCTTGACATGCAGCTTCTCGGTCAGCGGAAAACTGACATCGAAGTTCATGCTGCAAAAATTCAGAATCTCCTCTGCCGTACCCGGCTCCTGACCCATGAAATCATTGCAGGGCAGGCCGACCACCAGCAGGCCACGCCCGGCAAAGCGTTCATGCAGCGCCTGCAAGCCCTCATACTGGCCGGTAAATCCACACCTGGAAGCCGTGTTAACCAGTAGCGTGGCCCGCGCCTTCGCTGAGGGCAGAACGAGCTCCTCCCCCTCAAGGGTCGTGAAGGTCATGGGTGGAATCGCCTCAGCCTGCTTGACGGCAGAGTCATTGGCAACCTGACGCTTGTCCAGACCGCAGGAAAGCTGCACGAGCAGCAGGACAAGCAGTGCGGCAAGCAGAATCCATGTGATACGCACGAGGGCCCCCTTAAACAAGACATGATTGGTCCAAATTACGCAGCTAATAAGACCGTCGCAAGAATGAGATGTAATTTCAGGAGTCGAAGTCAGCGCAGTCTTTGCAGGATCCGTAGAAGGTCAGTTCGTGGAATTCCTGGATGAAACCGGGAGGAATCAGCGAATTGACTTCGCTGCGGCAGCCGTCGATCTCGTAAACCTTGCCACAGCGAAAGCAATAAAAGTGGTGGTGATGCCCCTTGCCTTCCTGCTCGTAGCGTGGTGACTCTCCGGGAATTCGAACTTCACGCAGAAAGCCTTCTTCCACCAGCGTCTTGATGTTGCGATAGACGGTCGCAAGCCCAAGCCTGGGGACAACTTTCTGCGATTCGGCTAGAATTTCAAGGGGACTCAAGGGCCGGGCCAGGGTCATGATGACTTCCCTGATTGCCCTGCGTTGTCGCGTATCTCGTTGCATGGCCTTTTCCCTTGTCGCCTAATTGACAATCACATGTCATTTAGTCTTATTGTTAAATCAATATACATCTTCATCGAGCTTATGGAAAACCGATGAAGTGAACGAAAGACTCGACAGATGAATTTGATTTCATCTTTACTTGTTAAGCTTCTGATAAATCAGTTCAGCCCTCGCTCCCGTTCCGGGAGTGATCTTCCCATTAACGCCAGATAAATGATAAGGAGCGCGCAGGTCATGCGACCCTTCAGACACATAGACCATAAATACTTGATAGGGGCGAATTTTAGCCCTGTCAAGTACATGCTGCCAGTCCGGCTGCTGATGCTGCTTCTATTGCCGCTCACAGTCTGGAGCGCACAGCATATCGATCATTCCACCTTTTTTGCTGACAGTCTGGCTGATGGGCCGGCCGTGACACGCGCCTGCCTGGAATGTCATCCGGAAAGCGCCAATCAGGTGATGCACACGGCCCACTGGAACTGGGTAGGGGATCCTGTTGCCATTCCCGGTCAGGCAGAGGAAACACGTATCGGCAAGCGCAACCTGATCAACAACTTCTGCATTGGTGTCACCAGCAACTGGCCGCGCTGCACGGTTTGCCATGTAGGCTATGGCTGGGAAGATGACAGCTTCGACTTCAGCAATCACGAGGCCGTGGATTGTCTGGTCTGTCACGACCACAGTGGGCAGTATTCAAAGGGCCTGGCCGGCAGACCGGCGGAAGGCGTTGACCTTGTGGCCGCGGCCAAAAGCGTGGGTAATCCAACCCGAGACAACTGCGGCAGCTGCCACTTCACCGGCGGTGGAGGCAATGCAGTCAAGCATGGTGACCTGGACCAGAGCCTGCTTCACCCATCGCGCCGTCTGGACGTGCATATGGGCGGGTTGGACTTCAGCTGCGTCGACTGCCATAAATCCAGCGAACACATGATTCCGGGCCGCTCGATCAGCGTCTCGATTGATGATGCCAACCGTCTGCGCTGCACCGACTGCCACGATGCAGAGCCCCACCGCGATCAGCGGCTTAACGCCCACCAGCGCGCCGTCGCCTGCCAGACCTGCCACATTCCCTATATGGCCGTGGATGAAGCGACCAAAATGACCTGGGACTGGAGCACGGCCGGTGACAAAGGCCTGGAAAAGTCCATCGCCGACAAGCACAAATACATGGCAATCAAAGGTTCCTTCACCTACGAACAACGCCTGGAGCCAACCTATCACTGGTACAACGGCGAGGCTGAACACTACATCGTGGGCGAGGTGATCAATCCCGCGGAGGAAACCATCATTGCCGGCCCGCTGGGTGATGTCACGGATGATCGCGCAAAAATCTGGCCCTTCAAGCTGCACCGCGGCAACCAGATTTACGACACCGAACACAATTGGTTTATCGTACCCAAGACCTACGGCCCCGGTGGCTTCTGGACCGAGTTTGACTGGGACAAGGCGGCAAGGCTTGGCTGCGAAGAAACCGGCCTGCCCTACTCCGGCAGCTACGACTTTGCCACTAGCGTGATGTACTGGCCCTTGTCACACATGGTTGCCCCGGCGGAAAACGCACTTTCCTGCAGCGAGTGTCACGGTGATACAGGCAGGCTCGAGTGGGAAGAGCTGGGCTACCCGGGCGATCCGATTTACTTCGGCAATCGCACAAGCCTGGGACTCGTAAAGGAGGCCAGCCATGAATAAGCGCATCATCCTGGCGATCCTTCTGCTGGGCTCTGCAAGGAACATCCTGGCCGATACCAGTCTGCATCCGCCCTTCGAGCTGTTGAACACCGAGGGCCAGCCCGTCCTTCAGGCCGGTGGCGCGCCATCGCTCAGCAAGTCCTGCACACCTTGTCATGACACAAGCTTCATCGAGCAGCACTCGTCTCATATCAAACTGGGTCCCCGTGATACAAGCCGTGAAGCCTTGAATGCCTGGCTGCAGGATCATCAGGGTCGTCATCCCGGTGGTGGCGAGTTCCGGGAGCTTGGCATGGAACACGACTGCTTCCTTTGCCACCTGCCCGGTTATGACGCCGAAGCCCGGCGCAAGGCGATCCTTGCGGGCGATAGCGAACGGGCAATTGCAGCAGGTCTCGCGGGACTGGGGCTTGCGCAAGTCGATCAGCAGGGTGTTCACTGGAAGGCCTCTGCCTTTGACCGTTCCGGCAATTGGCCCGTTGATACCCACCCGATGAGCGACCCCAAGGACAACCATTGCGGCGCTTGTCATCCGCTGGTTCACAAGGACCCGGCCGCGCTTGAATGGCCACAGGAAGGCAGTCAACTGCCGGAATGGGGCATGGTCTGGAGCCCGCAGCGGATCAAGGCCGGGGCGATCAACCTTGAGGGCAAACAGCAGGCTACTCGCAGCTGGGATGTTCACGCCGAGCGTATGCTCGAATGCATCTCCTGCCACCACTCAGGCAATCATCCGGCATACCGGCTGGAATCCCGTGATACACGCCCCGAGCACCTGCGCCATGATGGGCGGCGCATGGATATCAGCGATTACCTGCATCGCCCCCTGCACAATCTGGACGCGTCAGGACAGCTGGTGAATGGTGTGCGCGAGCCCGGCTTCAGCTGCACCACCTGCCACGATCCAGAGGCCGGCCACCGCTGGCTACCTTACGCAAAGCGTCATCAGCAGCGCTTAAGCTGCGAAGCCTGCCACATTCCCCTGATGCATGCTCCCGGCCTGCAGGAAGTGGACTGGACAGCCCTGGACGCGGAAGGACAGCCGCTCAAGAGCTATCACGGAACAGAGGATCAGCCCGGATCCAGCACCTTCCAGCGCAACTGGACGCCCCTTTTGCTGATGAATGGCGACGGTCGTGAAAGCCTGCATCCGGTAATGGTCGGCAGTCAGTTTGAATGGATGGATGGTGATACGCCTGTATCACACGATATCCTTCGCAAGCTCTGGAAGCAGCTTGAAGGCGAGGCCCTGCCCGAGTTCGACCAGGACCGCAACGGCCATCTGAGTACGGACGAGCGCAGAATCGACAACAGCGAAAAGGCTCGCATCCTTTCCGAACGCCTCTTCCAGCTGGGTATTGAAAAGCCGCGGATCGCCGGCCGTATTACAACAACCGCTCTGTATCACGGGGTCGCGGGATTCGGACACGCCCTCAAAGACTGTAGTTCCTGCCACAGCCCGGAAGGCCGCTTTGACGGAACACAACGCGCCTGGAGCCACTTTCCCCATGGCGCAGAACTGGAAGATTTGCCGCACGAACTACTGAGCGTATCTGAGCAGGGTGTGGCCAGGGCAAGCCTGGGCAGCGAGCTCTACGTGCTGGGCAGTGACGCCATTCACTGGGTTGATCTTCTGGGCATTCTGTCTGTCATCGGCGTGATTCTGGGCAGCCTGATTCACGGCATTCTGCGCTACCGGAACCGACACAGGAGGCATTCCGCATGAGCAAAGTATTCCTTTACACCTTCCACGAACGCGTCTGGCACTGGATTCAGGCGATCGTGATCATGCTCCTGATGTATACGGGCATGGAAATTCATCATCCCTCGCAGTTTCATTTGCTGGGCTTTGACCTCTCAACCCGCATGCACAATGTGCTGGGCTTCGCTCTCATCATCAACGCGATTCTGGGACTTTTGTATCACGTCTTTACCGAAGAATTCCTGCAGTTCGTTCCACAGCCACGGGGCTTCTTTGACATGGCGCACCGACAGGCGATGTTCTATCTGGGTGGCATTTTCCGCGGCGAGGAACACCCGATTGACAAGAACCCGGACAACAAGTTGAACCCGCTGCAGCGTGTCACATATCTGCTTGTGCTCAACATCATGCTGCCCCTGCAGCTGATCACAGGGGTGCTCATCTGGGGTGCGCAGCGCTGGCCGCATCTGGCGGACCGCGTGGGCGACCTACCGCTGCTAGGCCCCCTGCACACACTGATCGCCTGGCTCTTCGGGGCTTTCCTGATCCTTCATATCTACCTGGCCACAACCGGACACACACCGATGGCCAACATCATGGCGATGCTGACCGGCTGGGAAGAGCTGCCCGAAGGTCAGGAGCCTGAACCCGCAACCCGTCGCTACGGCCTGAGCCGTCTGGGACAGACACAGCGCCGCAAGGGCAAGGGAGGTGCCGCATGAATGCGCGTCAAGCAAAACCCTACTGGAACAGCTACCTGAGCGGCGTCGCGCTGGGTGTGCTGCTCTTTCTCTCCTTCTGGATCACGGGTAATGGCCTGGGCAGTTCCGGCGGCGTGCAGCGTGTGCTGGCCTTTGTGCTGGACATCTTCGCCCCGACCCATGTCGACCAGACGCCTTACTGGGCCAAGTTGGCCGGCGGCGACAAGAATCCCCTGAACAACTGGCTCGTTATTGAGATCGTCGGCCTGCTGGCTGGCGGACTGGTTTCCGGATGGCTCGGTGGACGCCTCAAGGTGGAGACACGCAAGGGGCCGCGTATCACGGACAAGACTCGCTGGTTCATGGCCTTTGGCGGTGGCATGATCATGGGCTTTGGCGCCAGACTGGCGCGGGGCTGCACATCCGGACAGGCGCTTTCGGGCGGTGCTGTTCTTTCTGCCGGCAGCTGGGCTTTCATGTTTTCCATTTTCATTGGTGCCTACGGCCTTGCCTGGTTCTTTCGCCGCTTCTGGCTGGGAGGTGAAGCATGATGGGGCCTATTGACATCCTTGGAATCTATGGCCCGGCAGTCAACACACTGCTTCTGCTGGGCATCGGCTTTCTCTTTGGCTTCATTCTGGAATCTGCCGGCTTTGGCGACAGCCACCGTCTGGCCGGCCAGTTCTACTTTCGCGATCTGGCTGTACTGCGAGTAATGTTCAGCGCCATCGTCACAGCCATGCTGCTGATTTTCACCTTCAGCGCCATCGGTAAACTGGATTACGATCTGATCTGGGTCAATCCAACCTACTGGCATTCCGGCATCGTGGGCGGCCTGATCATGGGCGCGGGCTTTATCATTGGCGGCTATTGCCCCGGCACCAGCCTGGTCAGCATGGCAACCTTCAAGATTGATGGCCTCTTCTTTGTGCTGGGCGCGGCTGCCGGCATGTTCCTCTTTGCTGAAGTGGAAATGCAGCTGGCTGATTTCATGCAGCTGGGCTCAATGGGACGTATCACGCTGATGGATCTGCTGGGCCTGCCTGCCGGACTGACCATTCTGCTGGTGCTTTTGATGGCCGTGATGATGTTCGGTGTGTCCACCTGGGTCATGCGCCAGATCACAGGCAGCCGCATGGGCACACGTAAAACGCGCCTGCTGCTCATTCCAGCCATGCTCGCCGTCGCCTTCCTCCTGACGGCCGGTCAGCCGGGCTGGCAGCAGAAGTGGGTTTGGCGAGGAAGGACCGAAGCCGCCCAGCTCGAGCAGCGAGAAGTGCAAATCGAGCCCGCCGAGCTGGCCCTGCTGCTCAAGGATGATTTCATCGAACTCAGAATGTTTGACATTCGCAGCGAATCCGATTACAACCTCTTTCATCTGGAAGATGCCGAGCGCTATACGCCCGAACTCAAACAGAGCTTCCTGCGCGAGGAGATTCCTCCCCGCCGTGTGGTGGTTTTGATGAGCAACGACGAGGAAAACGCCACGCTGGTCTGGAAAGAGTTGAAGATGTCCGGGCAACCGAACATCTACATTCTCTCCGGCGGCATCAATCGCTGGCTCAGCCTTCATCAGGAAAGCATGCCGGAGATTGTGCATGAAAGAAGGCCGGAGGGGCTGGATGAACTGGCCTGGCGCTTTCCCCATGCCTTGGGCGCTGGCTGGCCCGCCTCAAGACTGGATGAAAGTCATCATGAGGCCGCGCATGAGGTGGAACGCAAGGTCAAATTGACTGGAGCTGTTAAAAAAAGTGGCGGTTGCGGCTGATCACTATTGACAATGCGATTTCATTTCACATTATTAACCATTGTCGTTGAGGGGCACCTGGCGGATTCGTCCTTCACGACATGAGACAAGACCCGTTTCACACCTCCCTGGAGCCCCGGTCATTCGCATCATGGCCGGGGCACTCTTTTAGTACCAAACCTGCCTACCATCCTCGACCAGAAAGATGCGCTCTTCCTTGCGGTCCACAGTATTGTCCACCAGCCAGAACAGGGCATCTGCCGGGACATCGGCGAAGCTCATCGAGTCAGTTCCCGCAACCTGTTTGCCAGCTGAGCTCCACTCCTTCTCCATGCCATTCCACCAGAAGAGTTCGTATTCGTGATTGGCAGTCAGATCGGCCGCGGCACTGTGATCGGTGGCTTCTGCTGTAACACGGGCCGTCACCTGATTCAGATCGAGCACGCTCTTCTCGCCTTCGCCACCCAGATAGCGCCAGCCTTCCGCTTCCAGCAGGATCGGCTTGAAGGCAGGTTTGATTTCACCCTTGTGATACCATGCTGGCAGATAGATCAGGTTGCAGCCCATGTCTTCAAAGGTGAAGTGACCCAGCTCATTCGGCCTTGCCCAGTCGATCGCGCACCACTTGCCATCATTGAAGACACAGAGATAGGCAGTAGGCTGCTGTGGGTCCATCAGGGGAAGACTGACATCGCGGGTTGTCACATAATCCCGTGTGACATCCACATAGTGACGGCCAGCCAGCCAGGCGGGCAGCTCCTCGTCCTCATGCTTGATCACGGCCAGACAGTCCTCCTGCCTGCCAAAGGTTTTGCGATAGACCTTGGCAATGCGCTCGCGCAGTGAATAGGAACCGGGATGCGCCTCGCAGCCCATGAAAGGTATCACGCGGCCACCCTCACCCAGCAGTGCATTCCAGGCGTGATTGTTACCCGAATCAGCCCAGTAGGGTGTGTAATCACTGGTGACGGCAAGACCCACCGAGCGCATGGCATAAATCGAAAAATTGGTCATGTCCTCGCAGCGGCCCAGCCCGGTCTGACACATTTCCGCGTAGCCCTGATCGGTCGGGTGCAGGTAGTACTTGGGATTAAAGGTGAAGGCCCTGGCCGCCCAGTCGTTTACCAGAGTAGCCGCCTCAACTGCTCCCATGATTTCCGCAGCCTCAAGCTTTGGGAGCAGTGTATCACGCAGCGCTTCGCGCCAGGCCTCTACAGGCTCGTTGCTTCCACGGTAGGGCAGGACCAGTTCCATCCAGTCTGCATCGCTGATGTGGCGTGTCCAGGGGAAGTCGCGCACCGCCAGCGCCGCCTGCATGTTTTGAATCAGCTCGGCCGCCGTTAAGCGCCTCGCATCTTCCACCACCAGACCACGCCTGTAGCCCAGCTTCCCTCCCCAACTGCTGTCAATGGAATCGACCACGGCGCGAGCACTTTCGTAGTCCGCATAGTGACTTGCATCAAAATCGATGCGGCGGCCGAAGCTGTCGGCAAACATGATTTCGTAGTAGCTGTGATCCACCATGTTTTCGATCAGGAATTTCATCCCCACATGCGCCGGCTCGCCCTGTTCTTCGGCCCAGGCAAGTGCCTTGCGCAGCTCAAGTGCGTTGCTGCCCGCTTTGGCCATGGTCTCATCGAGGCGTGATACAGGTCTGGAGGCAAGCATGGCCCCAATCAGGGCCGCAAGTAGCACACATCCAAGGATGGCGGGCGTAAGTGCGTTGGATTGCTTCATCACCAATTCCTTTCACGAAAGGGCAGGCCGCCCGTAACGGCTTCTTCACGAAGTTTTCCCTGACTCCACAGGATGCGATCACGGGCCACACGAAAGAGCTTCTCCAGCTCCTCCCGGACATGGGGCCCTTCGATAATGCCCAGTGCACGGGCAATGGCTTCGATCGTGGAAACCTTGTGAGCATGGCCGGGAGTGCGAAGGATATACTCACTGGGCTTTTCATGGGGTAATGCTACATGCACGGTCTCACGCAGGAGCGCTTCGCGCAGTCCCACCTTGCGTGCGTGGTTCCATGTTCCATCCGGCACGACCAGCGTAATCGGCCGCTCCTCGGCCTCGACCAGACTGGTTGTCAGCTCAACGGACTTCTCCGAAGGAAAGAGTAGCCAGAGACGTCTGGCGGGATCTTCAAGCTGTGACACATCAAAGGGAGCATGCGCCAGGCCACGCAAGTGAACCGAGCTCTCCTTAAGAGCGGGTAGCACCAGTCTGCCGGTATTGCTTTGCCGCATTGCCTCCACATGATGCATCACGACAGCCACACGCGTGGCAAGATCAAGTGGCTGTATCACATTGCAAACGCAAAGATCACAGGGCATGCGGCAGCCGGTGCAAAAGTAAAAGCTATTGAGTGACGGAGCAGAGCGGCGCCCGCGCCGGGCATTACTGGTTGTCATACTCCTGCACGCTTTGATCCAGCACGACAAGCTCGACGCCTGCTGCGGCAAACAGTTCGCGGCTCTCCTGTGCGGCGTGATACATTCGCTCAGCAACGACCCTGATTACGCCCGAGCTGATGATCAACATGGCGCATGTGCGACAAGGCTCCATCGTGCAGTAGAGCGTAGAGCCATCCAGAGGCGTGCCGTGCCTGGCTGCCTGGCAAATCGCATTCTGTTCGGCGTGGATTGTGCGCACACAGTGATTGCTGACTTTGCCAGTGTCATCGACCATCTGTTTCATCAGGTGGCCAGCCTCATCACAGTGCGGCATGCCGGGCGGTGACCCCACATAACCGGTGCAGATGATTCGCTTGTCGCGCACAACGATGCAGCCGCTCTTGCCGCGATCACACGTGGCGCGCTTGGCGACTTCCCTGACCAGACCAATGAAGTATTCGTCCCAGCTGGGGCGTGACATGGCTACTCCAGACTGCGTGATACAATTTCGTAGGCGTTTGAGCTTAAGCCCTTGTGAGCGGCGATTCGCTCCAGCTCCTGCTTCATCAGCAGTCCGCGTTCCTTGTCAAAGCGCCTCCAGCTGATCAGAGCACGGGAAAGACCGGCACCCATCTGTGGATTAAGCGCATCGACCTTGAGCAGCTGATCCGTGTAGAAGGAATAGGCGCTGCCGTCCTTTTCGTGGAAGCGGTAGGGATTGGAAGTCCCCAGCACACCAATCAGGCTGCGCACTTTGTTTGGATTGCGAAGATCAAAGGCCTTGTGCTCCATCAGCGCCTTGATCTGCTCAAGTGTATCGGGCCTCAGTGAAGTAGCCTGAATCGCAAACCAGCCATTCATCACCACATCGTCTTCCATCCACCGGCTGGCAAAGGCCTCGAGGACACGTTCCCTCTCCGCGGAGTGGGTATCGATCAGTGAACCGATCATGGTCATGGTGTCGGTCATGTTGTTGGCCTGCTTGCAGCGGGTTTCAAGATCAGCACAGAATTCGGGGCTGGCCGCCTCTGCAAGTGCGCTGATGACTGCGCCACGCATTGAGCGCAAGCCACTCATGCGCGGGGTCCATTCATAAGGACCGGCCAACTGTGTGTCCAGCCAGGCAAGCGTATCCTTCAGCTCGGCCGAGAAGTTCGCAACCAGCGCCTTGCGATAGGCGCGTCCGACTTCCCTGAGAGCATCCACTTGTATCACATCCATGTACTGCGACAGCGTGGCAAAACCGGGCAGCGAGAGGCAACTGGCCAGGAAGCCTGGATCCGCGCTGCGATCAAGCAGGACACTTCGCCATGCATTCATCAGATCGGGGGCGATCTTTACATCACTTCCCGGCGACCAACCGTTAACGGCCTCGAGCAGGCAAGAGCGATAGAGCTCCTGACCTGCTTCCCAGCGGGCGAAGCTGTCCGTGTCATGGGCCAGGAGAAAGGCCAGATCTTCCCGCGAAGTCTTCCTCTCCAGCTTGACAGGCGCTGTAAATCCACGATTGATTGAAAGACGGGGACGCTCGCTCAGACCTGTCAGTCGGAAGCTCGCCTCTGTATCACACAACTCGAGCAAACCCGGATGACGCAGTAACTGGCCACCTTCAAGCTGAACGGGAAGTTCTTCACCGGTGGATGAAAGCAGGCCAACGCGAATGGGCACATGCAGCGGGCCACGATCGGCGCTCTCTGTCCAGCCGCGATGCTCCTGTCTCATCTGAAGCTCCAGCACGCCAGCCTCAGGCTCCCAGTTCTCATTTACTGTGATACAGGGAGTACCAAACTGGTGATACCAGCGGCGGATCTGCGTCAGATCAACGCCACTGCCTTCTTCGAGAGCTTTTACGAAATCTACCGTGGTCACGGCCTGCCCGTCGTGCTTCTCGAAATAGCGATCCATGCCTTTGCGGAAAGCCGCCTCACCCAGCAGGGTGAGCATCATGCGAATGACTTCAGCGCCCTTCTCGTAGACAGTTGCCGTGTAGAAGTTGTCGATCTTCTGATAGTAGTCGGGCTGAATGGGATGCGCCATCGGGCTGGCATCCTCGGTAAACTGTCGCAAGCGCAGCGTTTGCACATCATCAATGCGCTGCATGTCGCGCGAGCCCATGTCGGAGGAAAACTCCTGATCGCGGAACACGGTCAGGCCTTCCTTCAGGGTCAACTGGAACCAGTCACGACATGTGATACGATTGCCCGTCCAGTTGTGGAAGTACTCGTGGGCAACCACACCTTCAATCCGTCCAAAAACCATGTCTGTTGTTGCTTCGGGCAGGGCCAGCACCAGACTGCTGTTGAACAGGTTCAGTCCCTTGTTCTCCATGGCGCCCATGTTGAAATCGTCCACCGCGACGATCATGAAAATGTCCAGATCGTACTCACGCCCGAAGCGCTGTTCGTCCCAGGCCATGGACTTTTTGAGGCTTTCCATCGCGAAATCGCACTTGTGCACATTGTGCGGATCCGTGTAGATTCGCAGGTCTACCGTGCGGCCAGACTGGGTAGTGAATGTATCACGGATGTGCTTCAGGTTTCCGGCCACCATCGCAAAGAGGTAGGCTGGCTTCGGGAAGGGGTCTTCCCAAACGGCATAGTGGCGTGCCTCTCTGGCTTCACCGCTATCAACCGGATTGCCGTTCGCCAACAGCACGGGATAGCGCTCGCTGTCGGCCTCGATTGCCACCTTGAAGCGGGCCAAAACATCGGGACGATCCAGATACCATGTAATACGCCGGAAGCCCTCGGCCTCACACTGAGTGCAAAAGAGCCCCTTTGAACGATAAAGCCCACTCAGCGCCGTGTTCTTCTGTGGCTCGATTTTGCTGATTGTCTCGACAACACACGCTTCGGGAAGAGCAGGCAGTTTCAAGCTTGTATCACACAGCTCGTAGGCGCCAGCATCTTGTATCACACCGTCAATACTCAGTTGTTCAAGTACGAGGCTTTCGCCCACAAGCTCCAGGTCGGGCCCGCCAGTTGAAGCCGGGTTGCGGCGAAGGTGAAGGCGCGAGCGCACCAGCGCGTGATCTTCGTGCAGGTCGACAAACAATTCGACCTGATCAATCAGGTGACTACTGGGCTTGTAATCCTTAAGGTATACGGTACGTCCTTTTTCGCTCATGGCTTCCTCAGCTTGGTCTTCAGCGTTTTATGATCAATCAGGAAAAGTAGTCCTTCTTAGCCCATCCGGCAAGGAAATCGCCCGCGAATGGCCGTGCGAATCCTATCTTTCAGCCATGTTTGGTATCGCCGCCATCAATCGCAGGCTGATCGCTTTTCTGCTGAAGCGTCACGACAGTCAGGACCCCAGGCAGCGCCGCATGCTGCTCGGCGCCTTTGAGGGCAAGGTCTCTGTCCTGATCAATGTTGTCCTCTTTCTGGTCAAGCTCTTTGCCGGTCTGATGATCGGCTCGGCGGCACTACTCTCCGATGCTGTGCACAGCTTGAGCGATTGTCTCACCAGTATTGTGGTCATTGTCGGTTTCCACTTCAGTCACAAGGAAGCGGACACCGAACACCCCTTTGGTCACGGGCGCGCCGAACATGTCTCCACACTGATCATCGCGATTCTGCTCATTATCGGCGGTCTGGAACTGGCGCACTTTTCGGTGGATCGCCTGCTCCACGGCGGCCCCATGCTGGAGCCTAGCCTGCCTCTGCTGATTCTGGTGGCGCTGACCATCCTCATCAAGGAGGGCCTTGCCGATTTTTCCCAGCAGCTGGGCAAGCGTTTTGGGTCCGATTCGCTCGTGGCCGATGCCTGGCATCACCGACTGGATGCTATCTCGACGGCACTGGTCCTGATTGCGCTGCTTGCGGAAAATCACGGCTACGAGGGTGTTGATGCTGTGGCGGGTATCGCGGTCGCCCTGCTCGTCATCTGGTCCGGCTTCGGCATTGCGCGCGGCACGGTTGACCGGTTGATGGGCAAGACTCCCGAACCGGAACTTCTCGACGAAATCCACGATGTGTGTCACGCCATTCAAGGTGTCGAAGGCATTCACGAGGTGATCGTTCACGATTACGGCTGGAATCGTCACATCAGCCTGCACGTGGAAGTGAGCATGGCCAACAGCCTGATGTCCGCGCACGAAATTGCGGAAGACGTGGAGACGGTAGTGACGGAACGCTTTGAAGCCCATACAACCGTGCACGTGGACCCGATTGATCTGGACGACCCACTGCGCAAGCATATCAACACGGGCCTGAAGAATGCTCTCAAGGACGAGCCCGAGTTGCAGTTTCATGATGTGCGCATTCGCCGTGAGACAAAGGGTCTGACGCTGACCTTCGGTCTGGTCTGGCCACCTGGCACCGACATGGATCAGATGGCGGCGCGCGCGGAACAACTCAAATCCGTAATACACGAAGAAAACCCTGACCTGTCAGGCATTGATATCAGCCTGCGCAGGCGCTTTCACCAGTAGATACCCGGAGATTTCATGCTGAATTACATCTGGATCGGCCTGATCCTGAGCAGCGTCGTAATCGGCGCGTTCACGGGCAGGCTGGATGCGGTGACAGAGGCTGCGTTCAAGATGGCCGAAACTGCCGTGAGCATCGCCATCGGCCTGATTGGTGTGATGAGTCTGTGGCTGGGCCTGATGCGGATCGCCGAGAAGGCTGGTATGATCGAGTTCCTCGCGCGGCTGCTCAAGCCGGTTTTCCGTCGCATCTTCCCCGAGGTTCCTGACGGGCATCCGGCACTCGGATCGATCCTGCTGAACATTTCAGCCAGCTGGCTCGGCCTGGGCAATGCCGCCACCCCGATGGGGCTGAAAGCGATGGAGCAGCTGCAGGAGCTGAATCCCAGAGAGGACACTGCGAGCAATTCGCAAGTGACCTTCCTCGCGATCAACACCGCAAGTATCACGCTGCTGCCGACAACCATTATTGCCGTAAGAGTGAGTGCGGGCAGCGCCAACCCGGCCGAGATCATCGGTACGACGATTTTTGCCAGTGGCTGTGCGACGATTGTTGCGATTGTTGCCAGCAGGCTGCTGCAGCGGGTTGGCCGCGAGAAGGAGGTTGAGCATGTTGACTGACATCCTGCGCCCGGCAATCGAGGCTGTATCACAGGCTGCCGTTCCTCTTGTGCTGGCGGCCATTCCCGTGGTGGGCTTTGCGCGGAAGGTCAAGGTTTACGAGGAGTTCATCGAAGGAGCCAAAGGCGGTTTCGAGATGGCCGTCAGGATCATTCCATACCTCGTCGCGATTCTCGTGGCCATTGGCATGTTTCGCGCATCCGGGGCGCTGGACCTACTGGCCGGCGCGCTTGAACCTGTGACACGGCTGATCGGCATGCCTGCCGAAATCCTGCCCGCCGCTCTGATGCGGCCCCTTTCCGGAAGTGGCACTCTCGGACTGGTCACGGAGCTGATCAACACCCATGGCGCTGACAGTTTCATCGGCCGTCTGGCCTCAACCATCTACGGATCCACCGAAACGACCTTCTACGTGTTGGCCGTCTATTTTGGCAGCGTCGGCATTCGCAAAAGTCGCCATGCCGTGGCGGCAGGTCTGCTGGCGGACTTGGCCGGTGTGCTGGCAGCAGTGTGGATTTGCCGGGTGATGTTTGGGTAGGGGGGGGTGGTTGGACCAGTAGTCGGATCAATGGTCGGACCAGCAGTCCAACCAATCGTCGGACCACAAAAAAGGCGCGCAACCCTCACGGATCACGCGCCCTTGATTGAACGATAGCCCTTGCTTACTTAAGCAGCATCAGCTTGTGCGTGTCGCGACTCTGACCGTCCACCAGCAGCTCCACGATGTAGAGGCCACTGGCCAGATTATCGGCCGCAAGCTGCGTGGCATGGGCGCCGGCAGCCATTACACCATTCTCAATCCGCTTCACTTCCTGACCCAGCGTGTTGTACATCACCAGGCTGACCAGACCGCTGCGCTCGATGGCGAAGTCGATAGTGGTCGTTGGGTTGAAGGGGTTGGGATATGCACCTTCGATGCGGAAGTCGGAAACTGCCACAACCGGAGCATCCACGCTTGTCTCACCGAAGAAGTCAAAGGCATGACCAAGGAAATCGGCCATGGTCATCGAGCCGGGCACGGAGGTGTGCACGCGGGTAGCTTCAACGGCAAAGCCCATGAACATGGCCTTGTAGACGCCATTGTCCACATAAACGGCCGCCGGCGGATTCTCGCCTGAGCGCCAGTTGGCAAAGACAGTGGCCGTTTCACCAACCAGACCCAGAATGTCAGGATCCAGATTGTTGTTGGCGCCATCTACACCCGTGCAGACAAAGGCCGTGGCATCGAACCAGGGATCGCCGGCAACGCCGTCAACCACAAAGATCGAACCACCATCGGTGTCAACAACTTCAACACCGAAATAGTTGGCCAGGAAGTCGGCATGACCGGCTTCGCTCATGTACTGACTGGACAGAATCAGCTGTCCACCGTTGTCCATGAAGTTGGCCAGAGCCGTCGCCTCAGCCGCGCTCACGTCGGCCTGATTCAGGCCACCCAGCCACAGCACGCGCGAGTAGCGGCCGAGTTCATCGGTCGTGACCGGTGTGTTGACCGTGCCCGACCAGATGTCGTACTCGGTGTCAAGCGACTCAAGCGCATTGGTGGCGAAGAGTTCATTGTCGTCCGAGCCACCATCGCTGTCAACCAGCAGCAGGGCGGGACGGCCCATGCGCTGCACATGCTCCAGCTCTTCTTCCACGCTGCCACCATCATAGGAGGCGCTGTAGGTGAAGGTGAAGGTCGCCCAGTGCGGGGCGATGCCTTCAGCAACATCAAAGCTGAAGAGAGCGTCACCGGTGATGACATCACCCGGCTGTGCATCAGGGAAGCTGACCGTGTGGTTGGTGATGGTCACGTCAGGATCATCACAGGTCATGGTCACGCTGACATCGCTACCAGCAAGACCGATCGGCACGGCGCGCAGCGAGAGGCTGATATCGATGCTCTCTCCACCGTCGGGACGACCGTCGCCGTTGGCGTCGTTAAGCAGGGCGATCTCGTGAATGCCGAAGACCGGGAAGTCGACCGACATGTAGGCATCAATGATGCTGTGGATGGCTGCTTCATCAAAGCCGCTGTCCGTGTAGCGCACGATACCTTCGGTGTCGATTACTGTGTTGTAGGGAATGTAGCCGTCGCCGTACTGGCTGTAGATGGATCCGCAACCCGTCAGAACAGGGAAGGTCGGGTTGTACTGATCCCAGTGGGCGTGCAGGGCTGAGGCGGAGTTGTTGTCCGTGTCGATGTGGATCAGCTCGAAGGCTGCTTCATCATAAACGGATTCGAAGTTGGACTGAAGCACCGGAAACTCGGTGTTACAGCCAGGTCACCATGTAGCGCCGAAGTTGATCAGCACGACCTTGCCGCGCTGCTCGTAAAGGTTCCAGCTGCCGCCGTCCCAGTCGGTGCAGGTGAAGTCGGAGGGAGTCTGTCCCACCGCCCACTGCGCCTGGGCGGCTACGGCGCAGCCGAGCAGACCCAGAATCACTGCTTTCTTCATGCCTGTTCCTTTCGGATTGTCCCGTAAATCAGTTGTTCTTCGATTGAGTTCAAGCTCACCCAAGATAGTGGACTCTCTTGATGAACCATAATCAAAGGTGACCCTTCAATTGATTGCCTTTACCTGCACGAAAAATCTTCCCGGAACACTAGCTAGCGTGAAGCTCGGAAGGACCGTTGAGGCAATTGGCGTACCAGGGAAGTTCCAGGGATCAGCTGACAGGTAAACGTTGTAAGCTGATGCCCCTTCAATGGCAGACCAGGACAGCTGGATTTCACCCCCCTCAAAAACAGCCATCAGGTCCGATACGGCATCTGGCGGTACCACGGTCAGATTGTCGTACCAACCATAAACCCGCTGCAGAAAGCCAGCCATGTCCACCGTGTTGGGGTAGGAAGAATAAAGGCGCATGGCTTCCAGCGGAAATCCACTGAAGATGCTTAGCGACAGTCCGTCTTCCCTGGCAACTGCGGCGGCTCCCAGCCCAAGCTGCGCCCAGGTCAGGATCTCCTGACCACCGGGCAGCACACCAAGCTGATCAGGGTTGGCATTGTTGTTGGCCCCGGCCGTACCCGTCAGCACCAGATCGATCTGATCAAAGTGCGGGTGACCTTCAACACCGGTTGCCAGAAAGACGTTTCCCATGTAGGGATTCAACACTTCGGCCCCAAAGTTCTGACTTAAGAAATCGGCGTAGCCGGCCTGCTGGCTGAAGTACTGGTGCGAAAGCACTGTCAGTCCGCCCTGATCGATGAAGGCCTGCAGGGCTGCCAGTGATTGTGCGTCCATATCGTTGGTTGCCATGCCACCCAACCAGAAGAGCTGACTGTAGCGGGTTGCCTCCATCGCATCAAGTGGACCCATTTCCTGACGATCCCAGATGTCGTATTTCTTACCAAGACTGTCCAGCCCCGCCGTCAGGAAGGTCTCGTTATCGTCCGCACTTCCGTCGCCATCGACAATCAGGATTTCAGGACGGGCGATGCTCTGCAGCCAGACAAGATCCTGCTCGTGAACGCCACCCGAGTAGGTTGAAGTTACATGCAGGTTGAAAGGCACCTGCATTGGTGCGACACCAACCGCGACTTCGATTTGAAAGGGCAGGCCGCTGGCGCTGGCACCGGAAGCCATTGCGCCGTAGGCTGCTTCATTCTGCAGAATGGTGATGTTCGGATCGCTGCAGGAAAGGGTTGCCGTCACGGCCGTTGCATTCTGAGCTACTGGATTGTTCAACAGGGTGAGGCAGAGGTCGGCGGTTTCACCCGCGTCGGGGCGCCCGTCCATGTTGTCATCGGCGCAGACCACGTTCTCGGAAATGCTGAGCGAAGGCGTGGGAAGGCTCATGTACTGGCCAATGACTGAATGCAGGGTGGAAGGGTAGAATCCATAATTGGTGTAGCGCACGACGCCAAAGGGATCGATGATCACATTGTGGGGAATGTAGCCCATGCTGTAGCCGGAAAAGTTTGATGCGCAGCCCGCCAGAACAGGAAAGGTCGGGTTGTACTGATCCCAATGGCTGTGAAGGAAGGAGGCCGGATCATTATCCGTGTCGATGTGAATCAACTCGAAGGCGTCAGCACCATAAACCGATTCGAAGTCAGATTGAAGCACCGGAAACTCGGTGTTACAGGAAGGTCACCATGTAGCGCCGAAATTGATCATCACCACCTTGCCGCGGTGGCTGTAAAGGTTCCAGCTGTTGCCGTTCCAGTCCGTGCAGGTAAAATCAGGGGGGGTGTCTCCTACCGCCCAGGTTGCCAATGCGCCCTGAGCGACACACAACATCCCCAAGGCGAAAACAAATCGCTTGAGCATCTGAGTGTCTCCATGGAAAATTCAATGGTTGAAGCTGAATAAGGGGCTTTCCGGGGGGAGGGGCAAGCTGAAAATGAGGGGGGGGATTGTTTTCCGACCAGTGGTCCGACCAGTAGTCCAACCAGTAGTCCGACCAGTGGTCCGACCAGTAGTCCAACCAGTAGTCCGAAGAAAATCCCCGTTTGCTCCGTAAGCAACACACTTCTGGTCCGTACAAAAAACTCCTGGATTCATAACATGATGCAGCTTTGGGCGATGAGGGGGTGGTCTGGAAGTAAAGCTGGCGATCTTTGCCAGTCCGACCAGTGGTCCGACCACTACTCCGAAACAAGACTTGTCCCACCCCCCAACTACTCTTTGTGCAAACAGCAAAGGAGTGCAAGATGAACATGCAGCAGCGACCCATGATGATTCTCTTTGGAAATGAAGATCCCAGCCTGCGCCACGGCATGGTGGCCTGGGGCGGGCGGCGAATGCATGTGGACGAATTGAAGGAGCGGGATCTGGCCAGCCGCCTTGGCGCAGAGCGCATCTGGCTGGACACCTTGCTGGAGGAGCTCAGGCGCCGCAAGCCATCTGCCCTGGTCCTGATGGACCCGGACATGAGCGCATTTCTGGGCAAGGCCGAGGACAACTGGAATCGCCTGCGCAGCTGGCTACGCAGTAATTCAATCGGCCTGACAGTCCTTAAGAGCAGGCTTGACCGTCAGGCGGCCTGATCAGGGCGTGTAATACTTCATGGCTTCGGGCAGCAGCTTGCGCAGATTCCTGACGCGCGTATCATCGGCCGGGTGGGTGGAAAGCAGTTCGGGCGGTTTGGCGCCGCCCGATTGTTGGCCCATGCGCTGCCAGAAATCCACAGCCACCTCGGGGTTGTAACCGGCCATCGCCATGAAAACCAGCCCCATGTGATCGGCTTCACTTTCATGCAAGCGGCTGAAAGGAAGCATCAAACCAATGGTTGATCCAAGGCCATAAGCGCCCATCCAGAGCTGCTGTGTTTCAGCAGGCTTTTCTTCCAGCGCAACCTGCAGGGCAACGCCCCCAAGCTGCTGTAGCATGGCCTGGCTCATGCGTTCGTCACCGTGACGCGCAATCGCATGAGCAACCTCATGCCCCATCACCACGGCAAGCCCCGTTTCATCCTGTGTTACAGGCAGGATACCGGTGTAGACAACCACTTTTCCGCCGGGCATGCACCAAGCATTAACCTGCTCATCTTCAACCAGATTGAATTCCCAGGCATAACCCTCGAGCAGCCCGCCCATCGACTTCTGCTGCATGTAGCGTTCGACAGCATGTTGAATTCGCACGCCTACTCGCCGCACCATTTCCGCCTGTGCGCCGCTTCGTACAACTCTGTGTTCTGCAAGAAAACTGTCGTACTGCTCGTAACTCATGGCCTGCATCTGGCTACTGGAAACCAGACTGAGCTGGCGTCTTCCGGTAAGTGGAACGCTCGAACAGGCAAGTAGCAAGAAGAGTAGAAAAAGACTTGAGGTACGCAGGCTGAACATGCTGACTCCCAAATTTTTTAGAGTGGAAAAATAGCGCAATCTCAGGACTGCGCACCAGCATCAGCAGACAAAACACCATTCCTGTGATACACGGGGAGCGCCATGGCGCGCAGTCGCGGAACGCGGGTCAGGAATACAACCGCCAGCCCCATAAAGGCAATCGTCCCGGCGAAGACCGCACGCCCGGCCCCAAGTTGATCCGCCAGCGCACCCATCATCAGTGTACCCAGCGGGAAGAAACCCATCCAGGTCATCGAGTAGAAACTCATCACACGACCGCGCTTGTCGCCATCAACAAGGTTCTGCAGAAGTGTGTTGCCTGCCGCGAACATGGCCACTTGCCCGAAACCGATAAAAGGCATCATGACAAGCGAGAGCCAGAACTGTGTCGAGAAGCTGAAAACCGAAAGAGCGGCCCCGAAGACAAGCGCCGCACGACCGATGAAGGACCCCAGGCCGATCACTGTATCACGGCGGGCGAGCATCCAGGCACCAACCAGTGCGCCTACACCGGTCGCTCCCATCAACCAGCCCATGGCCTCTGGCCCACCCTTGAGAATGTCGCGGGCGAAAACAGGCAGGAGCTGCAGGTAAGGAAGACCCAGCAGACTGAAGGCCGCCAGCAGCATGAGCAGCTCGCGAATCGGCGGAAAGCCCCCTGCATAACGCGCGCCTTCACGCAGCTGACGGAAAATGCTGTCTGTGCTCTTCTCTTTTGTATCACCGCCACTTGGAAAACGCATCACACGCAGGCTGTAAAGCACGGCCAGATAACTGAGGCCGTTCAGCAGAAAGCAGATCCCCTCACCCCAGAGGGCAATCAACAGCCCTGCCAGCGAAGGTCCGATCAGGCGTGAGCCGTTTACCAGCGTAGAATTCAACGCGATTGCGTTGCCCAGATCCGCGCGCTTATCAACCATCTGGCTGACAAAGGCCTGTCTCACGGGCATATCAAAACCATTGACCACACCAAGGATAACGCCAAGAACAAAGAGATGCCAGACCTGCACATGCCCGCTCATCACTAGCAAGGCCAGGAGCAGCGCCTGCAGCATGGCAGCAACCTGTGTTACAAACAGCAGCCGGTGCCGATTGACACGGTCAGCGATCACACCGGCAAAGGGGGCAACAAGAAAGCTCGGAACCTGTGATGCAAAACCGATCATGCCAAGCACAAGTGCACTGTCAGTCAGTCTGTAGACAAGCCAGCCCATGGCAATGCGCTGCATCCAGGTGCCGACGAGCGACAGCCCCTGCCCTGAAAAAAAGAGCCTGAAATTGCGATGACGAAGTGCGCGAAACAGCATGGTGTTGTGATACAAAACCGCCCCGACCACAGGGCCGGGGCGGCAAATGAGTGATCGTCAGCGATCAGGCTTTGGCTTTTTTCGCCGTGGCCTTTTTGGCGATCTTCTTCACTGCGGGCTTGACGGCCTTGGCCGGAGCCTTCTTGGCAGCCTTCTTCGCCACAGGCTTGGCGACCTTGGCCGTTGCCTTCTTCGCAGCAGGCTTGGCAGCCTTCTTGGCGGCAGGCTTGGCAGCGGTCTTCTTGGCTGTTGCCTTCTTCTTGCCCGCACCCGGATTCTGCTTGAGCTCGGCAATGGCAGCGGCCAGACGCGCGATCGGCACGCGGTAAGGACTGCAGCTCACGTAATCCAGGCCCAGCAGGTTGCAGAACTCGATCGAATCGGGATCGCCACCGTGCTCACCGCAGATGCCCAGCTTGATCTTCGGGCGGGTCATGCGACCATCCTCAACGGCAATCTGCATCAGGCGGCCAATACCCACCGTGTCCAGCGACTCGAAGGGATTGTACTCCAGAATACCCTTCTCGGCGTATTCGCTCAGGAAGGTGCCGGCGTCGTCGCGGCTGATGCCCATGCCCATCTGGGTCAGGTCATTGGTGCCGAAACTGAAGAACTCGGCCACTTCGGCAATCTCACCGGCGGTCAGCGCTGCGCGCGGCACTTCAATCATGGTGCCGATCAGGAAGTCGAACTTGACCTTCGCCGCAGCCACTACGGACTCGGCAATGGCGCGCACGCGACTGGCCTGATCTTCAAGCTCCGTGCGATGACCGACCAGCGGAATCATCACCTCGGGCTTGACCTTGACGCCCTTGGCAGCGACGCGGGCTGCAGCCTCAAAGATGGCCTGCGCCTGCATCTCGGTGATCTCCGGGAAGCTGACACCCAGTCGGCAGCCGCGATGACCGAGCATCGGGTTGCTTTCGTGCAGCGCCTCAACCTTGGCCTTGATCACAGCAGGGGTGGTCTTCATCTGCTTGGCCAGATCCTTGATAGCATCGGCCTCGTGGGGCAGGAACTCGTGCAGCGGCGGATCCAGCGTACGGATCGTCACCGGGCGCTCGCCCATCGCCATGAAGATGCCTTCAAAGTCCTTGCGCTGAATCGGCAGCAGCTTCTTCAGTGCAGCGCGGCGACCGGCCTCGTCATCGGCCAGAATCATCTCACGCACGGCATTGATCTTGATGTTGTTCGTGCCTTCGCCGAAGAACATGTGCTCGGTGCGGCAAAGGCCGATGCCTTCAGCGCCAAAGGATACGGCCGTCTGCGACTGATCCGGCTGGTCGGCATTGGTGCGGACCTTGAGGCGGCGGAATTCATCAGCCCACTTCATGATCTGCATGTAGTTCTTGTAGACGCGACCCTTCTGCGCCTCGGTGATCGCCTTCTTGCGACGGGCAGCGGGCAGCGAAGGATCGGGCAGCAGCGCTTGTATCACATCGCTGGGCTTGGTGGTCACGGCACCGGCAATCACTTCGCCAGTTGTACCATCCAGCGAGAGCCAGTCGCCTTCCTTGAGGGTCTTGCCCTTGACCTTCATCGTCTTCTTGACATAGTCGATGTCCAGCTCGCCGCAGCCTGCCACGCAGACCTTGCCCATCTGGCGGGCAACAAGCGCGGCGTGTGACGTAGCACCACCACGGGCCGTCAGGATGCCGACGGCAGCCTTCATTCCGGCGATGTCTTCGGGACTGGTTTCAACGCGGGTCAGGATCACTTCGTCCTTCTTCGCCAGCTCCACAGCGCGCTCGGGCGTAAAGGCGATGCGGCCGCAGGCAGCGCCCGGACCGGCATTCAGACCCTTGGCCAGCAGGCGGCCTTCCTTGATGGCCTGCGTCTTGCCCTTGCTGTCGAAGATCGGCTGCAGGATCTGGTTCAGCTGATCGGCCTTCAGGCGCAGCAGCGCTTCACGGGGCGTGATCAGCTTTTCGCCCACCATGTCCACGGCGATATTGATGGCGGCAAAGCCCGTACGCTTGCCGTTACGGGTCTGCAGCATCCACAGCTTGCCATCCTGCACGGTGAACTCGAGGTCCTGCATGTCGCGGTAGTGCTTCTCGAGCTTCTTGTAGATGCGCTCAAGCTCTTTGTAGACCTTCGGCATGTCTTCTTTCAAGCGGACGATCGGCAGCGGCGTACGCACACCGGCCACCACATCTTCACCCTGAGCGTTGATCAGGTACTCGCCAAAGAAAACCTTCTCGCCGGTAGCCGGATCACGGGTAAAGGCCACGCCAGTTCCCGAGTTTTCGGCCATGTTGCCGTAGACCATCGACTGCACGTTAACGGCCGTTCCCCATTCGTGCGGGATGTTGTTCATGCGGCGATACTCGTAGGCGCGACGATTGTGCCAGCTGTTGAAGACGGCCTTGATCGCGCCCCAGAGCTGCTCGCGCGGATCCTCGGGGAACTTGCGGCCGGTCGCCTTTTGAATAGCTGCCTTGTACTGTGATACAAGCTGCTTCAGGTCCTCGGCGCTCAGCTCATTGTCGAACTCGACCTTGCGCGCGGCCTTCATCTTTTCAAGGATGACCTCAAAGGGATCACGATGGGTCTTCGCATCCTCGGGCATCTCCATGACCACATCGCCATACATGGCGACAAAGCGGCGATAGGAGTCCCAGGCAAAACGCGGATTGCTGGTGCGGGCCGCCAGCGCCTCAACCGTGACATCGTTCAGGCCAAGGTTGAGAATCGTGTCCATCATGCCGGGCATGGAGTCGCGCGCGCCGGAGCGAACCGACACCAGCAGCGGATTCTTCTTGTCGCCGAAGACCGCGCCCATGGCCTTTTCAACCTTCTTCAGGTTGGTGTAAACTTCCTTCTCCAGCCAACTCGGGGCCTTTGCATTCTGCTTTTCAAACAGCTTGCAGACTTCTGTGGAAATGGTGAAGCCCGCCGGCACCGGCACGCCAATGCGATTCATTTCGGCCAGATTGGCACCCTTGCCGCCCAGGACCTCACGCATCCCGGCGTTTCCATCCGCTTTTCCGTCACCGAAAAAGTAGACCATCTTCTTCTGTGCCACGAATGATTCCTCCTCGTGTGCTGACGACGTTGATTTCCAGCTGGCGCGCCCCCCAAGGCTCGCGCCGCTTAAAACCCCACAATGTACTTGTTGGAAATGAGTCCTGTACTGCGAGTCGAAACTCAACTGGCCCCGTTTGACAGAAGCCGCTCGATCTCGAGCACATTGTTCTTGCTGCCAATGAATAGCGGCGTCCGCTGATGCAGCTCGGTCGGCTCCACATCCAGCACGCGGCCGGTTCCCGTGCTGGCCAGGCCACCCGCATTTTCCGCAACCATGGCCAGTGGATTGGCCTCGTAGAGCAGGCGCAGCTTGCCATTGTTCACCTTGCCGCGGACATTCCTGGGATAAAGGAACACACCGCCATAGAGCAGGTTGCGATGGAAGTCGGAAACAAGGCTGCCGATGTAACGCAGGCTGTAGGGCTTGCCCGCTGCCTTGTCTTCCACCTGAATGCTTTCGACATAGCGCCGGACGCCTTCTTCCCAGTACTGCATGTTGCCCACGTTGCAAGAGAAGATGCGCCCCGTTTCCGGCGTGCGGATATCCTGATGACTGCGCAGAAACTCGCCTACGGAAGGATCCAGCGTAAAGCCGTCAACCGTTCCCTTGCGCGTTGTATACACCATGATTGTCGAGCTGCCGTATACAATGTAGCCCGCGCCGATCATCTTGCGACCCGGCTGTAACACGTCGCGCTCATCAGGGCGTGTGTTGGCAGGCGTGATACGCTCGGAGATCGAGAAAATCGTTCCGATGGAAACGTTGGCATCAATGTTGGATGAACCGTCCAGCGGATCGAAGTGCACCACATACTTGGCCTCGGGGCCGACGCGGGTGGGGTGTATCACCTCGTCGCACTCTTCGGATCCAATCACACAGACGCGCCCGCCCTGACTGAGCACTTTGACCAGAACGTCGTTCGAGTATTCATCCAGCTTGGCGACGGTTTCGCCCTGCACATTGATGACACCCGTCTTCCCCAGCAGATTGATCAGGCCCGCGCGATTGACTTCACGGTGAATGATCTTGCCGGCCAGGGCGATGTTGTAAAGGAGGTCCGAAAAGGCACCGGTTGCGCCAGGATGACCCTTTTCCTGCTCGTTGATGTGTCGTTCGATGGTTACCAGTTCGTGCATGGTCAGGTTTCCAGATTTGGCAGGTTCAGCAATTCATTGTGTTTGTGAATGATGATGTCGGCGCCGGCCAGCATTTCCGCGTCCAGTGTTGTCGTAATGGCCGCCACCAGACAGCCAGCCGCGCGTGCGCTTTCAATGCCGAAGGGCGCATTCTCCAGCACAAGACACTCTTCCGTGTTGCATCCGATCCGCTCACAAGCCAGCTGATAGGGCTGTGGATCGGGCTTTCCCCGTGATACATCCTCGGCCGCGATGCAGACATCAAAGTCCGCCCAGACATCGGCCGGAACAATGGCTCTGGCATTTACCACCGTAGAGCCTGTCACCAGCCCGAGCTTCAGTCCTCGGGCACGCAGCTCATAAAGCAAGTCGCCAACGCCTGAAAAGAGTTCCGCCTGCTGATAGCCGCGGAAGAGGCTGCGCTTCTCCGCAACCAGCGCGAGGTTTTCCTCTTCACTCATCTCGATCCCCGTGTGACGACAGATCCAGCGGCAGGTATCGTGTGCCTTTTCACCTTCTCGCAAACGCGGCAGCACGGGATCGATCTCGTATCCGCGCAGGCGGAAAGCTTCAAGCCAAGCCCTGCAGTGATTGGGCATGGAGTCCACCAGCACGCCATCCATGTCGAAGAGCACGGCCCGAATCGAGCGGCCATCAGGCATCGACATACTCCAACCTTGCAGTGAAATGCCTGAGGAAAGGCGGCTCGTAGGTGAGGCGCAATCCGCGCAGACTCTCGGCGCGATCGCGGATATCCTTGAGGACATCGGCAACGAACTTCATGTGCGCGCCCGTGTATACACGGCGGGGAATGGCCAGACGCACCAGTTCCATCTGCGGCGTACCTGTATCACCAAACATCAGGCTACCGATTTCCACGGCGCGAATGCCACCGGTGCGATACATCTCCACCACAAGGCTCTGTCCGGGGAACTGCTCGGCCGGAATGTGCGGCAGCAGCTTTTTGGCATTGACGTATACAGCGTGGCCGCCGGCAGGCTTGACTGTTGGAATGCCATTGGCCTCCAGCTCGTCAGCCAGACTCTTTACCTGTGCTACACGCCAGGCCAGATAGTCTTCATCGGTCACTTCTTCCAGGCCACGCGCGATGGCCTCAAGATCGCGACCAGCCAGACCACCATAGGTCGGGAAGCCCTCAATCAGGATCAGCTTGTTCTTGATCTGCTGAGCCAGCTCGGGATCATTCGTACACAGGAAGCCGCCAATGTTGACCAGCGCATCCTTCTTCGCGCTCATCGTGCAGCCATCACCGTAGGAGAACAGTTCCTGGGCAATCTCGAGCACGCTCTTGTCGGCATAGCCTTCTTCCCGCTGCTTGATGAACCAGCAGTTCTCGGCAAAGCGGCAAGCATCAAAGAAGAGCGGAATGCCATAGCGTTTGAGCAGGGCGCTTGTATCCCGCACGTTCTGCATGGAGACAGGCTGTCCACCACCCGAGTTGTTGGTAATGGTCAGAAGCACCAGCGGAATCTTGTCCACGCCGATCTCGATAATCGTGCGCTCCAGCCGCTCGAGATCCATGTTACCCTTGAAGTCGGCTTCCTCGTCCGGATTGTAGGCCACCTGACCAACACAATCCAGCGCGACACCGCCATTGGCCTGCACATTGGCTCTGGTCGTGTCAAAGTGAATGTTGTTGGGCACGACCATGCCAGGCTGCACGAGCGTCGAGAAGAGCAGGTTTTCGGCAACACGACCCTGATGAGTCGGGATCACATGCTCAAAGCCGAAGATCTTCTGAACCGTATTCTCAAAGTGATAGTAGTTGCGGCTGCCAGCATAGGACTCGTCGCCATGCATGATTCCCGCCCACTGATTGTCACTCATCGCGCTGGTGCCGGAATCGGTCAACAGATCGATGAAGATGTACTCGGCCGGGATCGTGAAAACGTTCAGTCCGGCTTCTTCGAGTACTCGGTCGCGTTCTTCCTGTGTAACACGACGAACAGGCTCGACGACCTTGATGCGAAAGGGCTCAACGGGGAATTCCATGCCTTGTCCTTTTATCTGGAAGATTGGTTTCAGTCTGCGTTTCGTATTGCGGTCACCATCTCGCGAATGGCAGTATCAAGACCCGTAAAAACCGACCGTGATACAATCGAGTGACCAATGTTCAGTTCCTCGACCTCCGGAATGGATGCAACCGGACCCACATTATGGTAGTCCAGTCCGTGGCCGGCGGAAACCCGCAGCCCGAACTTTGAGGCCGCCAGCGCCATGTCGCGCAAACGACCCAGCTCCTGCTGCCGCTCGTCTTCAGAGCGGACATTGGCGTAGCTTCCCGTGTGCAGCTCAACAAACTGCGCGCCCATTCGGCGAGCTTCTTTAAGCTGCGCAAGATCCGGATCTACAAAGAGGCTGACCACAATTCCGTGATCAAGCAGCGCGCGAATCACACCTTGCAGCTCCTGTCCGCCGCCAATCACATCCAGTCCGCCTTCCGTTGTTACTTCCTCGCGCTTTTCCGGAACCAGCGTCACCATGTCCGGTGATACATCCAGCGCAATCGAAAGCATCTCTTCGGTGGCGGCCATTTCCAGATTCAGATGCGTGCCGACAATCTGGCGGATCAGCCGCAGGTCTCGATCCTGAATGTGGCGGCGGTCTTCACGCAGATGGCAGACAATACCATCGGCCCCGGCGCGCTCGACAATGCCGACAGCATTTACCGGATCCGGCTCCTGGCCGCGGCGAGCCTGCCTGAGCGTTGCAATGTGATCAATATTGACGCCGAGCCTCATGGCTGCTCTCCTGTTTCCTGATTCCATTCGCGCGATTCCGCCAGCAGGTCCTTCAGACCTGACGAGAACACGTCATGTGCGCTTACCAGCTCCAGTCCTTCTGGAAGCCGGGAAGCCCAGCGCGCAATCTCCTTCAGGCTGTTCTTACGCGGGTGCGCAATGGCAATCGTCAACTCCTGCTTTTCCGCCCTGGCCTCAAGCTCTTTCAGGCGTTCACGTATCACAAGCGGGTCATCCACATGATCAAGGAACATGCTGTTCTCAAGCACCGTGATTCCGGTTGCGCGAAATATCGGTAACACACGACTCTGTCCGATCGTCTTCGAATCAATGAAGGGCAGTCCGCTCTCCGCCCAGATGCGGGCAAAGGCCCCCAGGAAGTCTTCACTAAGCGAAGCGCGAGAGCCCTGATGGTTGTTGGCGCCAATCATCATGGGCAACTGGCGAAAGGCCAGATCAATCACCGCTTGTATCCGGCCGGGCGGGCAGTCCACATTTAGTCGCGCTTTTTCCACATAAATGCTGTTGTCCAGCGGCTCCCAGGGAATGTGCGCGAGCACATCACGCCCCGAAACCAGACAGGCATGACCGACTTCTGCCGCTCGTGGAGTTCCCGGAATGATTGAAAAGGCCACCTCGAGGGGAAGTTCATGGCAAGCGGCCTCGCGAGCGGCACCAATGGAGTGCCCCAGATCATCCAGCACCAGCAGGATTCTGCCTGCTGCCTGTGCTGCTGAACAGCTGACGAGGAGCAGCACGAGAAGCAGAACAAACGATGATTCAAGCTGGCGAAGAAGCCTCAAAGGTCGTCATCCCATTGGACAATGCGAAACACGTCACGATCCCCAAAGATCGGACTTTGACAGATATCATCCACAGGCTGGCTCTTGATCATGGAAAATCGTGCACTGCCTGTAATTACCTCCACGCCAAGTCGCAATTCAAAGAAGACTGTAACACGCACGAGTGAATCAGGCGTGTCAACCTCATAGAGCGATTCGGGCAGGCCCACCCAGCGCAGATCAATGTTGGAGTAGTGACGGAAGAGCCGACCGGTTGTTTGCAGATCCGTCTCACGCGGCATCCAGTCGTACTCGCCCAGTTCGCTGTCGTAATAATGGAACTGGTAATCCGGGCAGGCCAGACATTCGGCGTAGCGCAGCGAGTCTTGTCTCACATAGGCATTGCGGAAGTTCTCCAGCAAGCCACCCACGCTCTCTTGATCGGTCCAGATGCTTACGGGGTCGCCAAGCGGTTGGGCAAAAGGATTCTCACAGGCAAAAAGCAAAAGCCCGCTCAGTGCAAGCAGCACAGGCATCTTGCCACTTACTGCCACAAGTAATCCTGCTTGAGAGTTGTCCAGGAACGGCTTGTATCACTACCCATGTCTTCCCAGCGATGCAGGCCCCAGTCGCCAGTCTGCAGATGGCGCGAGAGGGAGAGCCGAAGCTGGCCGGAGTAGCTGTCAATGGCCCCGCTGCCCGGGACATCAATCGCGTAATCGATGGTAAAACTGGCTGAATCAGCCGTCTGACTTGAATCCACGCGCAGAAGGGCAAAGTCCGGCTCAAGGCCTGCCTGGCGAAACTGATCACAGAAACGCTGCCACCAGAGGAGCTCTTCCTCACGCCCCCAGTCCGTGGGCAGGCCATTGCCCTGATTTTCGCGATCGCCAAGATGCTGAAAAGGGCTGGCCCAGCTAGAGTCCGTCAGCACCTCGTCGTAACGCAGGCGATCCAGATTAAGCAGGACCTGATCCAGATTATGTATCACGGCGCCGGGACTAAGTGGCGGACGCCAGTCGATCTCTCCCTCATCCAGCGGAAGTTCACCATCTCGCGGCTCAAAGAGACTGCAGCTCGCCATAAGCAAAAGAACAAGAAGCGGCAGAAGGACCTTCATCCCTCTGCCGCTGAGAGTTACCATTGAGTGTGCAGCGTTCATGCGAGTTCCATCGCGGCTTCCACCGCGCGCTAGAGCTTCGCGATCACGGCCTCCGCCATCTCGCGTGTGCCGGTGGTGCCGCCCATATCGTAGCTGCGGGCTGTGCCTTCCTTGAGGACAGCGGCGATTGCGGACTCAAGGCGCGTGCCCTTATCCGTTTCACCCAGCCAGTCCAGCATCATCTTGGCGGTAAGCAGCATGGCCATCGGATTGACCTTGTTCTGGCCGTAATACTTGGGAGCGCTGCCGTGTGTCGGCTCAAAGACGGCATAGTTGTCGCCAATGTTGCCGCTGGAGGCGAATCCAAGACCACCGATCAGCTGGGCACCCAGATCGCTGATGATGTCACCGAACATGTTCTCGGCAACGAGCACGTCGTAGTCAAAGGGATTCTTCAAGAGCCACATGCACTGGGCGTCGATGTTCGTTTCCCACAGGTCGATGCCGGGATAATCCTGAGCCACCTTGCGCGCTTCGCGGATCATCAGGCCGCCTGTCTCACGCAGCACGTTGGGCTTTTCAACAACCGTGACACTCTTGCGGTTGTACTTCTTCGCAAACTCGAAGGCGGCGCGGACAATGCGCGAACAGCCCTGACGGGTCATGATGCGAGTGGACACGGCAATTTCATTCAGATCGAAGTGTCCGTACTTCTTCATCTTCGGATTGGTGCAGAGCGCGTCGTATACATTCTGCGGCAGCGGGTGGAATTCAACACCGCCATAGCTGCCTTCCGTGTTCTCGCGGAAGATCACCAGATCGATGTCTTCCTTGTAATTCAGCGGGTTGCCGGGATAGGCCTTGCAGGGACGCATGTTGGTGTGCAGGTTGAACTCCTGACGCAAGCGCACGATGGGGCTGAAGTACTCATAGCCCTTGTCGCGCAGCGCAGGGTCGAGCTCCTCAAGCGCCTCTTCCTTCGGCTTGCTCGTGATCGCTCCAAAAAGCGCCGCATCCGTGTTACGCAGCACATCAAGCGTGCGATCCGGCAGCGGGTTGCCTTCGCGGCACCAGAACTCCCAACCGATGTCACCATGAACATACTCAGCATCGAAGCCAAGTGCGTCCAGAACGGGACGTGTCGCATCCATCACATCGTTGCCGACGCCATCTCCGGGCAACCAGGCAATCCGGTATGTGGCCATTACAGCCTCCTCTGTTTGTGTCAACCAAAGGCGGCCTAAAGACCGCCCAGAAATCCAAAGGTAAAGGAAAAGCGGTGAATGTCATCGAGGCCGCTATCGAAGGGCAACCATGCATAGTCGAGCGCCATCCCGCGCCAGACCAGCCCGAAGCCTGCGGTGAGGCCGCGATCGTCGTAGCCGCTCATCCAGCCGGCCCGCACGCGCAGGCGATTGCCCGCAGCCAGTTCAAGTCCGAAATGACCGTGCAGGCGGTCGTGCTTCAGGTGGCGAATCTCAACGCCCGTATCCAGCGACCAGCCGTCAAGGCCGGGCAGCTGACGATTGACGCCCGTGGAAACAGAAATCGTCTGCGGCAAATTGGGCGCTTCGGAAATGTACTCCGACACGCTGCCAAGATTACGCAGGGCCAGACCCAGCCGCGGTGTGCTGCCCTCACCAAAGACGGGCATTACCATGGTCTGGCCGCGCCAGATTGTCGCAAGGTCCACCGCCCAGCCACGGGTATCGTAGGTGCCGATCTTTTCGTGAACACGGCGCAAGGCCGCACCAGCCCGCCAGCCACCCGCGATTGGCGCTGCCAGCCTTAAGCCGTAAGCCAAACCGTCCGCGCTGAAGGTTCCGATTGGCTCGGGATCGGGCTCGACGCGCTCCTCGAAGTTGTCCGCGCTCCACATTCTAAGGTCAGCGCCGACGGTCCACTTGCCCAGTGGTGCCGACCAGGCCAGCACATTCACCTCGCTGTCGAAAATCCAGTTGGCTCTGGAAACGGCAAAGCGGCTCTCAGGCGCGCCTGTTTCCAGGGCTGGCTGAAAAATCCCCTGCAAAGGGCCAACGCCGGCAGGAAGGGCCAGCTCGGCCGCTCCAGCAGCGGCTGCGTCCGGTGAAATTTTCAGAAAAGCCAGGCCGGTTGAATTATCAGCCTGTGATACAAGGGCACATGCAAGCAGAGCCAGAGTCGTTGACTTCAGCATGTGGTCTCCTAAAATGTGACACGCCAGGTCATGGAGTGCAGCTCGTTCGGATCGTTTTCATGAAGCGTAATGGCGTAGTCCAGCCCGGCTTCAATTCGAGCAAAAGGCCAGGCGAAGCCGACACCGGCCGTAGGCGAACCATCGTCCCAGCCTGCCCTGAGCGCCCAATTGCCCATTTCATTGCGGTCGCTGCGCCACTCAACACCCATGCGCAGGTCCCAGGCTTCCTGATTACTCGCTTCATAGTCGATAGCTACCAGCAGCCGTGATTCAATGAACTCACCGGCAGCAGACAGAGTGGCAAGAGTTGGAAAATCATCATTGACACTGCTGCCGTTGCCCGACCCCCAGACCTCGCCACTGTCCCAGGCATAACTGGCGCCAAGGTTCTGCAGGCTGGCCCCGAACCAGAGATTCTTCTTCGGGTGCAAACTGAAACCCAGATCGAAGCCTGCCGTGTTTTCCTTGAACTCGCTTGTCTCCTCCACACCCTCAAAATTGCTGGTGTAGATGTTCATGTTCATGCCAATGGCAAGGAATCGCGCGGGGTTGAGTGAAAAGCCAAAGGAAAAAGCGTTTTCGCCGTGATTCAAGTTGCGGCCCGTATACTCGCCCCAGGTGGTGGTTTCGGGGATGTTGTCCACCGCCGCGCGAGTGAAGGACACGCCAAAGGCTCCCATCGGTCGCATCGGCCAGAGCAGGTGCAGTGTGTTCAGCTCGCGATCCAGTGAGAGATTGTGATGATCAAAGCTCACTTGCCGGCTCTGCCACCAGCCGATCAGCGCGGGATTCACCAGGCGTGAGCCGGCACCCATTGGCCAGGCCCCGCCCGCATTGCCCATGCCCATCAGGGCAGCACTCTGCCCAACGCGGCGAAAGGCACCAGCATAGCCACCGTTGCTGTTTTCATCGGTTGTGGCCAGCGCTGACTGGCTGAGCACGAGGAAGGACAGGATCAGCAGGGCTCTCATTTTACCACCATCAGTTTCCCCCAGCGGCTTGCGCCGGGTGCGTCCACCCTGTAGAAGTAAACACCGTTGGCAACTTCTTCCCCTGCCCGGTTTGTGCCATCCCAGTAGAATTCCCGTGATACACCGGAATTCACACTCTCGCCATCGGCCACGACCTTGACCAGATCCATGGCAAAGTCAAAGAGCTCGATTGTGACGGTGCCTGTTCGCTCAGCCTTGACCGAGAAAACGGCACGCTCGTGTGCATTGGGTGAAAAGGGATTGGGGAAGGCGATCAGATTAAGTGGCTCGTGATACTGGCTGCTCCAGCTGTTGCCGCCATCTTCACTGATAAACAGCCCGCGGGAGGCGCCTACCAGTAGTCGCCCGTCGGCCACGGCCACAGAGTACACATCATCCACGAGCTGATCACGACCGGTATTTGTGTCACGTAAACGGCTGAACCGGTTCCAGCTTCCATCGATGCCATGATTGTTGCTCTTCCACAAGCCGTCCGACGAGGCCACGTAGATGTCAGGACCATCAAAGGCGATATCCCAGATCTTTACGTTTTCCAGGTCATGGACGACCGTCCATGTATCACCGTCATCACCCGTCCAGCTGAGCCCGAAATAATCACCCACGCTGGCAAAGGTAGCCCAGCCACCGACCCAGACCTGATCGCTGCCGTCAGCCAGTTCACGGCGGGCCATGCTTACCACCCAGTTGCCCGTAATTGTCGGCTCACCGGAAGGCTGCGGATGCTGGTAGTCAAAGTGGGTCCAGCCACCCAGTCGATCGTAATCGGGGTTGTTGTGAAGATCATCCCAGGAAAGGAAGTCCAGTCCACCGGCACTGCCCGCCCAGATGCCGTTATTGGAGGCGAGCACGCTGAAGCCGCGCTGGTTGTGGTAGATCTGAATCTCATCCTTGGCCGGGGCAAAGGGCACATCATTGACAACATGCAGCTCCCAGCATTCGGTTGCCAGACTGTAGCGGCGAAATCCACCAGCAAAACTTGCCGCCCAGAGAGCGCTATCGCCTTCGCAGGCCAGGCCCCATGTGATGTTTTCGATGCTGGTCACAACCGGCGTCTCGATCATCCAGTCCAGCGAGTCACCTGTAACACAATCGATGGCGACCCACTCCCTGGAAGGAACTCCGGCCGTGTCCGCCACCATGTCCATCGGCTGCTCGAGCCAGGTCCAGCTGTTGCCCCTGTCCAGGCTGAAAGCCACACCCATGCCCGCGCCCTGCACATTGGCGATGGAAGTGTCGATCACGGTTGCCGCAGCAACCATCCACTCGTTGGCGTCAAGCCCGGAAACACCGCCGCGCCCAATTCCGCAGGAATCGGTAATGGTCTCGATTGATTCGCCCAGATCGAAGCTGCGCAGCAGCCCGAAGGAGTTCGCCCCATAAAGGACATCCTCACCAGCCTGTGATACAACTTTGAGCTGGGTCACCGAATTGGAAATCATCCCTTCCGTGGGGACCGCTCCCTCGTCGCTAAAAAGCGGGGTTGCGCCGGGCGCAAAACCCTGAGGAGCAAGACTGGAGGATTGATCGGCTGAAAGAGTTGCTGTTGCAATCAGCAGAAGAAGAAACTGGGGTCTCATTGCACTACTCCTCCAGCAAGGGGCCTGAAGGCAACGGCTGTATCACGGCCTGTGACCGCAAGACCTTCCAGATTGTGGATTTGCAGCGTGTAATCCTCCGATTGGGCTTGGCCAAAGGGATCTTCAGCAAAGAAGCGCAAGGCATAGTGTGTGTAGGTGTATGGATCCGGTCGCCCCACCAGGCTGAAGTTGCCAACCCAGATTCCTTCGCCATCCAGATCAACCATATCCACTGTCAGAATGACATCCGGATTGGCCGTGGCCTCTATCTGCCAGCGAGCGGAAACAATATCACCCTGCCCCTGAAGGTCTCCAATCGGCAGACGCATCTGATAGTAGACGGAGTCTTCCGGTGAGGTGGAAGGCACATACATGTGGATCACATCCTCAAAAAGCAGTTGCTGATAGGCGGGCTCGCTATCCAGCCGCTGATACATTTCAAGCGAGGCGGGATGTATCACGGGCGGTGTGTTTTCCAGATCAATGGTCTGCTCAAGCATGGCGCGAGCACCGGTCTGATCCTCGGCAATCAGGCGAAGGGCTGTCTCGCCCTGATATCCGGCAGCAACTTCCGGCCCTGTCTCAAGCATGAAAAGCGAATCACCCATGGCCGTCAGCTCAAACACGCGTGGCGCGGCGGGATTGCCCAGCTCCATGAAGACATGAGCCAGATCGTCTTCACCATCGGGATCATAGGCCTTCACATCAACAGAGAGGTCGGTACCGCTGCCCAGAGCCGCGGGAACATTCGCGTCAAAGAGCACGGGTAGCTCGTTGGGCAGGCGATCGATGCTTCCGATGCGCTGGCTGATCTGATCACCGTTCTCGAAAAGGCGCAGGGTCCAGCCGAACTCCCCCTCCTGATCGCTGAAGGAGGCTTCAATCTGGGCCGTATACACGCCATCGCCAGGCACATTGTCGCCGCTGACGTCCGTCTGCCCGGGCCCGGGATTCGTGATCGTGAAAGCACTACCATCATCATGAAGCTGGTACGAAAGAGCATCCCCGCCATCGGGACCGACCAGCTCAAGCCGCACCTGATACGCATCCTCCATGCCCACAGGAAGCTGAAGCTCGGCCTTATAGATGTAAGGCAGGGGGCGATCCACGGTAACACGGTCCGGCATCTCCGTTCCCAGAATGCCGGCGGCCTGTTGATTGGGCTCGACGGCGTTGTCGGAACAGGAAATCAGGATTGATAGCGGCAGCAGGAAGCCAGGTTGCCAGCGGGAAATGCGATGCACAAAACCACCCATGATTGTAGCTGTTGTCTGCAGGGGCCGCTCATGGGCCAACCGGTTCATCAGCTTAGGGTTTGTCCCGCTTAGATTCAACAGAAGGCCAATCCGGGAGCGGATTAAAGGATTATTCACTTTGGTCGATACCCGGCCAAATCACGAAGTTCCGAAGTCCCTGTCCGCGTGCTGATAAAAATCGCGCCCAACAAGCTCTTATAACCGACATGGAACAACCTGACCCCGCCTTAGCCATCTATTTATCCATCAACACGATAGCCACCCCCCTGGCAAAAGATTGCCCGCTTCCGACCGGCTCCTGACCCTGTTCGCGGCTGCTTTTTCTGTCTCAAATCAGGCAGACGCTCCAGAATCGACGAAAGCCTCCGAAAGGAGGAAAAGCCAATCATGCCTCTCGAGGGGAGCAAGGATCGTGAGGCATGGGCTGTTTGTGTATCCAGGCGTATAGTGAAAGCAGGAGAGTACGTGGGACTGTTTTAAGGCAGGTCAATCCGAACAGGAGAATGACTGATGAGTTTGAGAATCAATCAAAACCCGCTGGCGATCGGTGTTCACAGGCAGCTGTCGAACACCCAGAAGTCGCTGGACACGGCGGTCACCCGGCTCTCTTCCGGCCTTCGCATCAATTACGCGTGGGACGATCCAGCTGGACTGGCCGTATCCGAGAAGATGCGTGCGCAGATTAGTTCCATGGTGGAAGCTGAACGCAACGCCAACTACGCGATCAACATGTTCGCGACGGCGGAAGGCGCTCTGTCGACCATCGATGAGAAACTGATTCGCATGAGGGCACTGAGCGTTGAGGCGTCGAATGGCACGCTGAGCTCGCTTGATCGCAGCTACCTGAACGTGGAGTTCCAACAGCTGAAGAGCGAGATCACGCGTATCGCGGAAGTGACGAACTACAACGGTCTGAGTCTGATCGACGGAACCTATTCGCAGGGTGCCTCCGGTGCCGGCGGACAGGGTATCAAGCTTCATATTGGTACCTACAACGTGTCGAACCAGGATTACTACTACGTGAACCTGAACGACATGACAGCCTCCGGCCTGGGGCTTTCTTCCGTTGAACTGACGACGACCGCTTCCGCCCAGAGTGCCATCGTGACCCTCGACTCCGCCATCAACACCAAAGACACCGAGCGAACCAGGATCGGATCCTATGTGTCACGTCTCCAGGCCACCGTGCAGAACCTGCAGGTTAGCCGTGAGAACACCGTGGCCTCCGAATCCACCATTCGCGACGCGGACATGGCGGAAGAGATGGCAGCTTTCACGCGCGCCCAGATCCTGATGCAGTCAGGCATTGCCATGCAGGCGCAGGCCAACAACCTGCCCTCGATGGTTGCTGGATTGCTTCGCTAAATCTGAAGCCTTCTCATGAGCAAAACGCCTCGTTCTTAAGGAACGGGGCGTTTGCTTTTGGGGCTTGCGTTGATTGAGCTGCTAAGCGATAACAGCCGTCTTGTCGGATATCAAGTCTGCTTGTCACGATGGATCGGGAACGTGTTGTCGGACATAGTATCGGACATGGTGTCGGACGTGGTGTCGGACATAGCTTTAGTTTATCCGTACACCCTACCCCTCCGTCAAGCATTCTTAACACTGACCGCCTAATCCTTGCCCTGTGGTCATTCTCTGGCTGGCAACTGGCCCCACTGGCCCCTGGCAACTGACGCCTAACGCCTAACGCCTCTGCTCTATAAGCGATTGGCTATCAAACTCATCTTAGCAGCAGAACCTTTACCATGTCCCGCCCCTTCTCGCTTTCCAGAACACAGAAGTAGTTGCCCGTCGGCAGCGATCGGCCATTCATTGTGCTGGCATTCCAGATCAGATGCTGCTCGCCGGCACCAAGCAGTCCGGAAAAGGGTCGCGCCACCAGCTCTCCGGCCAGGTTATAGACGAGGAGACGAACAGAGCCGCCCTCGGCAAGCTGGAAGCGCACGGTGGTTGCCGGATTGAAGGGATTCGGGTAAGCGCCAAGAATTGTCAATTCATCAAGGACCTGCGCCTCGTTCAGCGAATGCAAGTTGCTGATCCGCTCGGGGGCACCTGTATCACGCAGGACAATCAATTCGTACTGCCCAAGCGGCGTAAAACCACTATCGTTGTCCGTTTTGAGGCCGATCAGCCCGCCATCCTCGCGCCAGGCAAGCTCATGTGACTGATCAGCATCGTGGGCATTCTTGTAGACATAAAGCGCCTCACCGTCACTCATGACAAAGTTGATCACGCTGGCCGGATTGGCCACCGGATTGTCAGAGCTAATGTCAGCCAGAACATCAAAGCCGAACCAGTCGCGCTCGTTCAGCGCTGTGTGCAGGCCATGAATCACATCACCCTCGGCCTGATCGATGTGATACATGATGTAATGGAAGAGCAGCTCGGTATCGACCCAACTGCTGACATCACCCGGAAGGCCTTCCCAGTTGCTTTCCGCGCCATTGGGGCTATCAAACCAACCCACTGACTCAAGGCCCGAAAGCAGGCTCTCTTTCATGTCCCAGTCTGTGCCGTCCGTCAGATCCCCGTTATGCATGAAGGAGAAGCTCCGCTCGCCACGATGTATCACAAAGGGATGACTGCCCCGCCCGCCCGTTCCATTTCGTGCGTGAATCATCATCAGGCGGGACGTGCTGTGCTCTGCGAATGCGGCATCCAGCGCCTGATCCAGCAGCTCCTGATCGTTGTTGTGATACCAGGTGTCGCCCTGGCCGCTGGCGTAGTAGCGCTGATTGTCAGCCAGCAGCGGGGATTGCCCATAACACACCAAACCGTAACCATCATTATTGGGCGGCGCGGCATGCTCGATCATGAAATCGATCAGGGGTGCGGCGGGCTGTGACACATCCACAAGGCGATTGCCATCCCTCGCAAGAAGAGCAACCAGATCGCAAGCCCCTGAAAGGACAGGCGTCAGCAGGCAGACAAGTGCCGGAATGTGCTTCTGGATTCGCATGAATGCTTGATAAGGAGAGTGGGGCATTTCTCAAAGCCCTTCACGCCTGAGCGCACAATTCCTTTCTGACAAACGCAGCCACAGACAACTGCAAACTGCTTGCAAGTGAAGGTCAATCGCGCTGACATGTTGCCAGCTTGACCCCCAGCCAGGCCATCGGAAGATAAGCCAGCCCCAGGTCCAGCAGAATGAACCAAAGCGGTCCACCCACCATTTTGACCATCATGGCGCCACCCGCCAGAAAGAAGAAACCGATGACGAGCCCAAGCCGCATATGGTGTGATACAGCAATCTTCGCCGCAATGAATGCAGCAGCAAGTGTGCCAAGCGCATGTGCCAGGAAGGGAAAGATGAAGTGCCGCGGGGTGAAGAACTGAAAGGCGGCTTTGAAGTCTTCCATTGTGGCCACAGTGACGCCTTCAGGCAGCGGAAAAACCTTGTGACCAAGGCCGACCAGCCAGGAGTTCAACATGCCGCCAAGGAAAAGACCGAGCAGCACGCCGCCCAGATTGCGCAGGAGAGATTTCAAGAGTGAAATGCCTTTCTGTGTCTCGGAGACACTTAAGTGACAGGAAGGAACAAAGATAGGGACTCCAGCCTACCGGCGGAAGTGCTGCGGCCAACACGCGTGATAGTGCTTGTTCAGAGAATTGAAGACGCCAACACAACCCATGTGTGCGGAATCACTTTGTCAGTTGGTGGCTGATATCTGCATTAAAACCGGCTCAACGACTTCTCTCCAGCGCCTGTAGCCTTCTTCATTCAAATGCAGTCCGTCTTCAACAAATACCGCTGAATCTGGAAGCCCTATGTCAGTAAGCAGGACACTGTCTGTCGCCACGTGATACAGCTGCTTGCGTGAATCACAATAACGGGCAATCAATTGATTGGCACGGTTCATCTCCGGCCACAAGGCCCAGCGCATCAGACTGGGCTTGATAGGCAGGTAGACAATCGGAATCTCCCCAAAGTCCGCCCCAACTCGTGATACAAAGTCCTGATAGTCGTCAAGCACCCGCTCAGCAGATTTTCTGGCAGCCACATCATTGTCGCCACAGTAGAAAACGATCATGCGCGGATCAAAGGGTTTTACAACCTGGTCGTAGTAATGGATCACATCTGAAATCTGTGCGCCACCGAAACCACGGTTGATTACCGTCATTTCGGGAAAGGCTGTGGCCGTCTCCCACATTCGAATGCTGGAGCTACCGACAAACAGGACGGCATTCTCTGGGTGACTGTTCTTGGCATCCCAGTGTGCAATTGCAGCCAGCTCACTGGCAAAGCGCGCCGGATCATCATCATATGGGCGGGGCGGGTCGGCATTCTGGGCTGCCGCAAGAGGCAGGATCAAAAGCGCAACGAGTGCTAACACATGCTGTATCACGGAAGCCTCTTTCGATTAACTCAAAAATGGACTACTTATTTGCGACTGCGAATCTGTGTCACGCTTTCGCCGGCTATTCCCCAGTTATCCGTTTCTACTTCGTCGATGGTGACAACGGTTGTCGCGGGATTCTTACCCAGAACATCGGCCAATAACTGTGTGACACCGAGAATCAGCTCGGCCTTCTGGCTGGCAGTAGCATCTTCGCGCGTGATACGAATGTTGACGTAGGGCATGTCGCACTCCCTTCAAGGATGATCAGCCAGATGCATCAGGTTGAAGATAAGACAGGTTCACCGGAGGGATCTGTTGAACAGCTCGCGGCAATCGGCTCGGACAGGCCGGTATTGACCATTCACCAAGGAGGCCGGATCTTGAAGCGTCCCCCCAAGTAGATCAAGCAAGGAGACAATCATGCACGAGAGAAGCATCGAGCTGTTGAACAAGGCAGCCGCGGACGAAATGGCCGCCATTCATCAATACATGTATTTCCACTTTCATTGTGATGATCAGGGCTACGACCTGCTGGCCAACCTCTTCAAGCGCACGGCCATTGACGAAATGATTCATGTGGAAACCTTGGCCGAGCGCATCCTTTTCCTGAAGGGTGATGTGGACCTGACTCCCGCTCATCCCGTTCATCGCATTCATGATGTAAAGGAAATGCTGCTGAAGGCCACGGAAATGGAAAAGGAAAGCGCCCACGATTACAATGTCTGGGCCAATGAATGCTCGGCCAATGCCGACAGCGTTTCCAAGAAGCTCTTCGAGGAGCTGGTTCTTGACGAAGAGCGCCACTTCGACCAGTACGACACCGAGCTGGACAATCTGGCTCGTTTTGGTGATCAGTACCTGGCCCTGCAGTCCATCGAACGCTCAAAGAATCGCGGTGCAGGAAAGCCCGAGGCCTGATTCATCGACACAGCAAAACTCCAAGGCGCTGATCCTCGTGGTCGGCGCTTTTTTGTCAGGCAGGCTTGACGGAGGGGTGGTCGGTAGCTTTGAAGGCCAGTGGCTTGACCAAGTGCCGATTTATCGGCGCGCAGGGCAAGCCCTGGCGAAGTGCCGATTCATCGGCACGGCTCCGCTTCAGCCAGGACCGTCTTCGGGCCGCCGATGAAGCGGTCTGACTGGCTACTGGCACCTGCTCCCCCTACAACCACCACCACAACTCCTTCACCCAATCACCCGCCCGCCTGCAAAATTGAAAGAGTGAAGCCAGCACCCAGGAAATGAGCAGTCTGCCCACGATGCCAAGCTCCAGACTGCTCACCGTGGAAAGCAGCAGAAAGGCGACGACAAAGACGAAAAGCGCCCCCAAAATGCGTTCTGTTTTACTGTTCACACCACTCCTCACGGCTAAAAGTCTAAAACATAGTGCCGGTTCAACATGGATCCAACTCAAGCTTTTTTCGAAAGCTCCGACAAGAGCTTTGTCATTGACCTGCAGGTGTTGGTGAGAGCCCTGTGGCGTCAAGGATGTCATTGCAATCCTGGTAGAACAGAAGCAAAAGAGAGTTCGAAGGATTTGGTAAGCAGGTCGCAATTCCAATGGGGGATTGACTGATGAGTTTGAGAATCAACCAAAATCCGCTGGCCATCGGCGTCCACCGTCAACTCGGTACGACGCAGCTGGCGCTAGACCAGGCTGTCACCCGGCTCTCATCCGGCCTGCGCATCAACTATGCGTGGGACGACCCGGCGGGACTGGCTGTGTCTGAGCGGATGCGTGCTCAGATCTCGGGCATGGTGGAGGCGGAGCGCAACGCCAACTACGCCATCAACATGCTCGCAACTGCCGAAGGTGCGTTGTCCACCATCGATGAAAAGCTGATTCGCATGAGGGCGCTGGCCATTGAAGCCAGTAACGGCACAATGAGCTCCCTCGACCGCAGCTATCTGGACACAGAGTTCCAGCAGCTGAAGAGCGAAATCACGCGAATTGCCGAGGTGACCAACTACAATGGCATCAACCTGATCGACGGCACGTACTCAGAAGGTGCTGGAGGAATTGGCGGGCTTGGAATCAAGCTGCACATCGGAACCTACAATGTGTCCAACCAGGATTACTACTACGTAAACCTGGCCGACATGACGGCGTCTGGCCTCGGTTTGACGGGAGTTAATCTCCTGTCTACGGCCGCATCTCAGAGCGCCATCGACACCATGGACACGGTGATTAACACCAAGGACACCGAGCGCACGCGAATTGGTTCCTATGTGACACGCCTACAGGCGACGGTGCAGAATCTGCAGATTTCGCGCGAAAACACGGTGGCATCCGAAAGCCAGATCCGCGATGCGGACATGGCTGAAGAGATGGCTGCCTTCACGCGGGCCCAGATTCTGATGCAGTCCGGCGTGGCCATGCAGGCTCAGGCCAATCAGCTGCCTCAGCTTGTATCACAGCTGATCGGCTGATCGATTTCCTCGGTCAGTACAGAATGGGAAGAAGCCGGTCGCGAGATCGGTTTCTTCATTTCTGAAAGCTCCAACCAAGCCTGATCCAGGCATCCCGCTCCTGAACTCCCGCCTGCAGCGCAATCGAATTCCCATTCCGGCGAAGCTGCAATCCAGCAATCGCCACCTGACTGCCAGCACGCAGATAGCGTGAGCCCACAAGCCCGGGTGTGGAGCCCGGCACCCATGCACCTGTATCACCATCAGTAGAAATAGTCAGGATCAATCGTGATACAAGATCCCAGCGATTGGCCCGTCTACTTCCCTCCACCTGGAAGGCAAGAGCAGAAAAGGACTTGTCACCTTCGCTTCTCTGGCGATATTCCAGCCGGACTCCGCCTGAATTCGACGCCCTCTCAACGCGAAGCAGTCTCGCTGCAGCTCCGGCTGCTTCCACCCCTTCGTCAATTAGCGAGCTGCGCGCGACGAGCTCCCAGCCCGCTGGAAGCAAGTGCGGGGCCACACATTCCCAGACAAGGCGCGTTTTTGCCGGGCCATCATCAGGCACTTCCCGGCGAAGCTCGGAGCGCAGGCGGAGGCGATCGATCCGTCCCTGCCAGGCAAGCGCCAGCGCTCGGCCACTCCGAGGCGCAAGTACTGGACGCGACCAGATGCCTTCCGTAAAAGAACTCCTCCAGGCAGCCACTCGCCAGATTCCCTGCGTAGACCGTCTTAGCGATAGATCAACCAGGGCAAGTTTCGCCTCGCCAGTATGGAGGATTGTGCCAAGAAGCAGGGAGCCCACCGGCCGCTGCAGGCGCAGACTTCCATAGGTCTGTTGCTGGCGCAGGGGCTCGCGCGCACGCCGGACAGCCAGCAGCACTTCGGCAGCTCCCCTTTCACCTTCCTGTCGAAGGCCGGCCAGGACAAGCTGATCCTGCCAGGCATTGATTCGCGCCGCCTTGTCCGGGCTTCGCACAAGATCCAGCGCATAGCCTTCTTTATCTGCCCGTGTATCACGCCAGGATTGTGCAAGGCCCAGTGTAAGCACACGCCGCTTACCGGCTTCCAGACAAATCCCCCGTTCGCCCTGCTGCCAGGTGCTGGCTGTAGCCGGTCCGGGCCTGATCAGACGCATACCGCTTGTGGGAAAGGAAAGGCGTGACCCGCGACCGACAAGGCCCAGGCGATCGCGCAAGTGCATGTCGCCAGCCAGCAGCCGGAAGTTGCTTGCCCGCCAGGCAAGAGCTCCACTCAGTCGCGCCAGCGGCAGCTCGCCCCTTTCCTGCCTGCTGCTTGCCGTTAGCGACCATGTATCACCGGAAAGCATGGCGCCCTGGTTCAGCCGCCAATCATGCGGCTCATTGAGCAGCAGACTGCCATTGCTCTGCCACTTCGCACTCGCCGTACTCAACAGCACCAGTATTGCCATCAGGTAGATCACTGTGATACACCTCCTGATGATTGCCAGCCAAGTGACCAGATCTCGCTGGCAGGCAGAACCGGGTGCAGCAGCAGATCCAGCTTGACCTGAAAGGTGGCGATCATAAATCCGCCGCGCACACGCCAGCCGCGCCCGACCCGCCAGCCCAGTCCAAGCGTGAGGGGCCTTCTTCGCCAGGCAATTGCCAGCTCTTCTTCTGCTCTTAGAAGGCTTGTATCACGGAAGATGTCGTAGCGCAGATCAAGTGAACTGCCAATCCGGGCGATCAAGGCGAGTGAGGCGCGAACACGCTTCTGTCCGGGTGAGAGTTCGACAAGCGCATTCAACTTCAGCCCACCCGTCCCGCGACTGAGGGCTACAAGGCCTGCTGGGTAAATCTGGCCATCCGCATTTTCAAAGCGTTCACTCTCCGCAATCAGCCCGCCGTGGAGCGTTCCCTGATTTGTATCACGACCAAGCACAAGACCGGCCCTGATTCGCTCATAGATGTCGAGCTTCTGCTGGCTTAAAAGCAGCGCCAGGCGGGTTTTCCCCCTGCCAAGATCAAGCGCCAGCCGGTTCTCAACAAGCGCCGGCAGACCAAAAGGCTTTAGCTGCTGAAGGCAAAGCGCAGGCCCTGCATTCGCTGGCAACCGATGCTCAAAGAAAGCCTCGGGGCCTTCGCTGCAATCGCCATTGCGAAGAAACAGGAGCCACAGGATGCCGACGATCGCTTTCCATTTGATAAGATGGGCGGACACAAGGAGACGAAGCATGGTGCGATTCCTTTTTCTGCTGGTGCTGGCCCTCAAGGTTTCTGCGCTGGTGATTGAGCCGGATATCAACATCAACACCGAAACCCTCAAGCCCGAGCAGCGCGAGGAGCTGTTCAACTTGAAGGAGCGGCTGGAGGCTTATCTGACCGACGAGGACTGGGATCCCGAGGAGGAGCATCTCCACATCGGTTTTCCGCTGGCCATCCAGTTCCGCACTGCCATTGAGGTTGGAGCAGGTTGGGAATACACGGCACTCTTTGCTTCTGGCAACAAGAGCGATATCAACTATGACGAAAGCGCCTGGCGCTTCCAGGTTCCTTCCGGTCGCTTCGAGTTCAGTCAGGATGTCAACGACAGCTTCCTGGCAATGATCAACTATCACCTCTTCCTGATCATTGGCTATGAATACGACCGACTGGGCGAGTTCGCTGGCGAAGAGTTCTTTCAGCGCGCCCGCCAGGCCGGCATGCTGGCCCGCCTGGATGAGCGCAGCGATGGCTGGGATCGCCGCATGCAGACCATGGAAGAACTGCTGGATCCGCGCAATCAGAACCTGCGCAGCCTGCGCTGGGTAACCCACACCGCCTTCTGGTTCCGCAGCGTCATGAAGAACGACTACGAAGCCTGGAAAGCCATTCGACTGGCGCTGGACATCGCCGAGGAGATCGATAATCCCGGCAAACTCAGCGGCTGGTTCAAGGCCAACTTCGAAAGCATTGTCGAGATCCTCGTCAAGGGCAAGGATCAGGACGCGCTCTTTCTGCTGATGAGGCTGGATAATCTCGATCCGCAGCGCACGGAATACTATCAGGAGCAGCTGCTGCGTTTCAACCGATAATGTGCCTGACAGGTTGCGGCCTTTTCAAAAAAGCGCACAAAAAAAGAGCGGACTGTCCCATCTGCCTGACACCGACCGTCACTTCAAGCCTGTGTGCCCGGACACTCTCTTTACTGGAAGAAAATCACTGCTTGCCTTTTGAAAAGCTCTTCACTAAGCTCATGTGAATCAAGGAAACCACGCGTGAAGCCAATCCAGCTTATCCTCAGTCTTCTGCTGCTGCCAATCATGGCCGTGGCCGTTGAGCTGCTCGACTTTCAGGGCACGGTCCTGGACGAGCAGACCGTTGAGCTGCGCTGGCTGGTGGACCGGGTAGACAACCTGACTGCCTTCGAGATTGAACGCTCCACCGATAACGAGCACTTCTCGCCCGTGAGCACCCCGATTCCGGCCAACTCTTCGCTGGAATACTTCCTGCTGGATCAACCCGGCGTACAGGCCGCCAGCAACCGTGGTCAGCAGATCGACATGGATCAGACCTACTACTATCGCCTCTATTACATCCTGGATGACCAGAGCCGTGTTTCCGCCAGCCCACAGTCGGTGGAAGTGAGTTTTGTGATGAATACGGTGAGTGTGACCTGGGGTTCGATCAAGGCCATGTTCCGCTAGTCGGCGGAAAGACTTCCCTCTTCCAGCAAGGATGCCAATCGGGCCGCGCGCCACAGGCCGAGTTCGCTCTCGATTTCCGTGATCAACTGGCGGCGTCCGACCATCACCAGACTGTCCAGAACCTGCAGCTGAGCCAGATCTTCCTTCAGGGCGAAGTTGTAGTCATTCTGATCGGCTGAAAGCTCGGCAAGCCGCTCGCGAAGTTTTCCGGCCTGTCGATCCAGATCCGCCTGGGCCTGCTTCCAGCCTTCCCACAAAGGGAAAAAGCGCTGCCCCATGGGCCCGTCCAGCGCGAGTTCGCGGGACAGCCGTGCACTTTCGTCGATGGCAGGCTGCTGGCGGTCATTCATCACCCGCTCCATCTTGTCACTACGCAGGCGCAGACCCAGCACGACCATCAAAAGGGCAAAACCAAGCAGCGCCACCTGCAGCAGGCGTGCCCGTGAGCGCGTCATGTTGCTTTCCCGCTCCTTGCCGAACTTCTCATACCAGAGGCGGGCGGCTTCGCGCTGTTGTTCTTCGTTCATGGTGCGCTGCCTGATTGTGGCTGCCAGCCAAGGGTGAAGCGATTGAGCGAGCCCAGTTCACCATAGGAAGACCAGGCCCAGTGAAAGCGAAAGCCTCGAGGCAATTTGCCTCCGACGCCTGCGGAGAATCCGCGGCTGGATTCGCCCGAAACGCCAGTCAGGCGATCGTCACCGCGGCCGACATGGTAGCCAAAATCCAGCTGCCAGCGCGATCCAAGCTCGAAACCACCACCGAACATGACGAAGGCATCGCGGTCCCGCACTTTGCGCCAGGCCAGACTCAGCGTGAAGGGCAGGTGCTTCAAGCGATAGGCCCCGCCCAGATCCAGACTCAGCGGCAAGTCAACCGGACTGCCCGAATACTCGGAAAGTACGCTGCCCGCATTGCGCAGCGCCATTGCCAGACGAGCACGATTCCGCTGCCAGCCCAGCCCGGCGTTAAGCACAAGTGCCGAGGCCGATGCATCATCAATGGTCGAGTGAATAAAGCCCGTCTGCAGGCCCGCTTTCAGACTGCCACCCGCCACATCAGGCAGCTTGCGGGCGACTCCAGCCAGCACCAGACTTTCGCCGGCGCTGAAAGAACCCGTGGAGACGCCATCGTCATCCATTCCGTCCAGCTCTCCCCAGTCCAGGCGTAAAAGGTGCAGGGCGATGCGATTGCCACGCCACTCAAGCCCGCCCCAGGACGTGGCCAGAAGCGAGATATCCTGCAGGTGATCCACATAGGACAGGCCGAATTCCTGCGAATTCATTGCGGCCAGACCGGCAGGATTACGAAGGGATGCCATCAGACCATCAGCCATTGCAAGTGAGCTCTCGCCGCGAGCGGCGTCACGAGCGTCAGGATTCTCCAGCAGCAGATCAAATGCCGCGTGGCCCGGGGCCGCGCAAAACAAGATCCCGAGCAGGCCGAGATGGATGGATCGTGTGAACATTGAAGTGAGGAAGCCCATGCTGTCCTTTCCGGAAGTGGATTGCATCTTACCACACCCTCAAAGAACTTGCAAGAATGTCATCTGCACTACTGGTCTTGAACGGGGCGAAAGGCCCCGCCACTGCCGAGCGCCTCGAGCGCATTCACGGCATGATTCCGCGCCTGAACATGGGCGACGGCTTTCCCCTGTCCATGCCGCTTAGAACCATCGGGGTTGACGGCGGCGCAAACCTGCTGCGGGCCGCAAACCTGCACGCGGACCTGATCATTGGCGATCTGGATTCTGTCAAGCACGATACGCTTGACTGGTACTCGGCACGCCAGACGGAAATCGTCAGGGATGAAGACCAAAATCGCAACGATCTGGAAAAGGCCCTCGACTGGATGGGTCGCCACGAGATCGGATCGGGAATCGTCGCCTGTTTCGAAGGCGATCGTCTGGACATGATCGCCGGCCTGCACGCCCTGCTGGTTCACCGCAGCCGACCACGCCTGCTGCTTGCGGGTGAAAGTCAGCTGGCAGAGCGGATTGACCCTGGCTTTCACGAGCTGCGGCTCCAGCCCGGCAGCATGTTCTCGCTTGTATCACCGGTCGAGGCCGCCGAGGTCGATCTTCAGGGCGCCAACTGGGAGCTGAGCCGCCACCGACTCCTGCCGGGTTGTGGCGGCGTTTCCAATCGTGTGCAGGATGAAATCATCCATGTCTCTTCTTCCCATCCTCTGATTCTCTTTCGGCCTGCGCCCTGGACGAATGCCCCGCTGGAAGGTCAATGAGTCGCGAACTAATCGTCTGGACCATCCTGCTATTGATGATCCTGCCGGTGCCCGTTGCCGGTTGGCTCTCTGGGCGCTCCGGCAAGGGTGAATGGCTGAGCGCCGCACGGCGTCTGAGTCTACCCGCCTTTGTCGCCACTCTGGTTTGCACCTGGTATGGTGGAATTCTTGGCGTGGGCGAGTTCGCCTGGAGCTGGGGGCTGGTCAACTGGCTGGCGCTGGGTGCTTTCTATTATGTTTTCGCCCTTCTCTACGCATGGCTGCTGGCAGGCCGGATACGGCAGTCCAGCGCTTTGAGCCTGCCCGAGCTTGTTCATGTATCACAGGGGCCTGTTGCCGGAAAACTGGCGGCCGTCTGCACACTCCTGATGGTGAACCCCGCGCCCTACCTGCTTATGACAGCCCTGATTGTATCACACGCGCTGGGGCTTTCACTTGGTGTTTCGCTGCTTGCCTCGCTTCCCCTGGCGCTGGTCTATGTCTGGCGGGGCGGCTTTGGCAGCGTGGTGGCCACCGATCGCATTCAATTCCTGATGATGTTCACATCCTTTGGGCTGGCTCTGGTCTGGCTTGTCACACAGATAGGTGATTTTGGCTGGCTGAAGGGTCAGTTACCGGAAAGCCATCTGCAGATTCCGGGAACGCTTGACTGGAGCACAGTACTGGTCTGGGGTCTGGTCGCTCTGTGGACGCTGGTTGACCCTGGCTTTCATCAGCGCGTGGCGGCAGCCCGTGATACACAAACGGCTCGAAAGGGCATTCTTTTGAGCGTCTTGTTCTGGTTTGTCTTTGATGGAATGACAACCCTGTGCGGCCTTTACGCGCGGGCCCTGATTCCAGATCTGGAAATTCCGGCAGAGGCTTTCTTGCAGCTTGGTTCACAATTTCCAGCATGGTTGGAAGGCCTGTTTCTTGGCGGTCTGGCGGCAACCGTGCTCTCCACGCTGGACAGCTATTTCCTGCTTTCAGGCAGCACCTTCAGCCGTGATCTGCTTGGCCGCGGGGACAGCGACAAGGCCATGAAGCTGGGCATGCTGCTGATGAGTCTGGCCGCACTCCTTCTGGCCTGGCTTCTTCCCAGCATTGTTCAGATGTGGCTGATTTTCGCCTCACTGGGCGTGCCTGTCCTTTTGCCTGCCCTGCTTGCCTCGCTTAGTGGATGTGTCACGCGAAGGGTTTTGCCCGCTATGATTGCCGCCGCCTTGGTCAGCTCAGGCTGGCTGATTGCCGGGCTTTTCAGGCTCGAGTACGGCTGGCCGGTCTACCCACTTGGCCTGGAGCCGATGTTTCCCGGACTGCTTGCGGCATTAGTCGTCTGGCTGCTGACCCCAAAATCCAGCCAATAAAAAAGGGGAGCCAGGCCCCCCTTCTGGTTGTATCACAATGTTGATCAGTCTGAGGCGCGAACCATGTAGAATTTGCTCGCACCGCTGCGACTGACTGTCGCGCTTGTACCAGTGAGCGTCTGAATCAATGTCCAGCCCGTGCCATAAGGATCTACAGATTCGTAGAGCAGGTACTGGCTTGCCCCCGGTGATGCTGTCCAGCTCAGATTCAGGTTAAGTCCAGCCACGCTGATATCGGTGATTTCCACGGGCTGAACACCAACCTGCGGCACAACACCCGCCAGCCGGAACTCATCCAGATACCAACCTTCAGCTGTCACACCACCATCGCTGCCAAAGGAGAAGCGCAGCTCCAGGCTGGTGGTTCCATCAGGCAGGTCCAGGCTCTCGAGGCGCCAGTTGAAATCGCCCGAGAGCACTTCAATTGGGTAACCGAACCAGGCGGTCAGCGCGCTGGTAGAGCGCAGCCAGTGCGTATAGCCATTGGAGGGCGTCACCTGCTCCCAGGCGCCGCCATCAAGCCGCCACTCGACAATGCCCGCGTCGTAGCAGCTGTCCGAATAGAAGCCCGAGGACTCCGCGTCCAGCCAGGAGCGGAACTGAATGGCCAGATCCGTGCCATCGGCAGGAATCGTGATCACAGGACTACTCAGGACGCCGCCAGCGTTGTTGCTGTAATCCACGTTGCCGGATCCGCCGAACTTCCAGCAGCCATCACCCTCATAGGTGTTGTAGCTCTCCAGATGCCATTCATCAGTCAAGCCGCCACCACTGGTGTGGGTGAAGTTGCTGCCTGCGTTAAAGTCTTCGCTCCAGATAATGCTGGCCGCGGAGACAGTAAAGCTCCAGGTCTGGCTGGTGCTCTCATTGGCGTTCTCAGAGGCATCCACGGCATGGACATAGAATTCAATCAGGGTGCCACCAGCCTGAGATGTGAAATCAAGCGTATACAATCCGCCACCCTGTGATACAAGATCAGTCTGTGTCCAGGCGGATCCATTCGTACGCCAGAAAATTTCGGCCAGTGCCAGCCCACTGAAATCAGAAATATGCACGGGAAGGGTAAAGGCTTCGCCGGCAAAGGGGGCAGGGAGCGCATCGGCCGTAACCACCGGCGGAATCGTGTCGTTGAACTCACCCGGAGTGGTAGTCACATAGATCGCCCGTCCGGAGCTGACCGGATGCATGGTCGCAGCTTCTTCTGTCCAGTGCAGGAGCGTAAGACCATCCAGGCTGCTGTGATCCTTGAAGCCGATCGTGCAGTAGTCAAAGTCTGTGTAATTGCTCTGTGTGTCGTTGAAGGTCTCGTACTGGAAGAGGAAGGGACCGTCACCGGTTTCCGTCGTGTAAATCGACGGATCGTAGAGCACAAGCTGGAAAGTATTGGGGCCGCCGCTGGTGTTGCCGAGCAGCGCATACCAGGTGACCACGAAGGTGTGATTCACACTGTCGTGCCAGTACCAGATTCCGCGATCACTGCCCGTCGTCAAGTGATCGTCCCACATGGGCGCGATCATGGCGTCGGGACCCATGGCCGAGGGGAAGACGTGATTTCGAAAATCAAACTCACCGAAGCCGCTCTCCGCAAAACTCAGGAAGCCATTGGAGCAGATCATCGCACTGGAATAGGTCACACCGTAATAGGTGAAGTCAAAGGGCAGGTCTACCCAGGCGCCCGCGTCATCGTCTTCCGAGGAGTCCTCTATCAGCAGCTCGGTTCCGGTACCACCCTCCGGCGCCGTGATCGCATACCAGTTGTATACGGGCGCACTGGGATAAGCCGAATCCAGATCTTCATAAGCCCAATAACCATAAGCGTCGGGACCGGTTGGATCACTTGTATCAGGAGACCCGATGCTTACCGGGAAAGCGAAGCTTCCTGTGATCGTGGATCCATCACTTGCCCAGTCTGCCTGAACAAGGACTGTCTGGCCGGGGTTGGCTGAAGCCAGAGCAGTCATGGACGCGTTGCCCACAATACTGGAGCCGGAAGACAGGCTGCCCAGACTGATCGGGAAACTGTCCACGGTCAGGAACTCGGGCATGAGGGAAGTCAGCTGAACCGTGATACCTGTACCGGCCATGCTTCCATTGTTGATGAAGGTGATACGTCCCGTATCCGTTTCGTTTGGATCAAGGATGCCGCCATTGAAGGTGAAGGATGTGTAACCCAGTAGCGGCGCGCGCATGCTGATCAGCGCGGCGCGTTCAAAAGTGCCCTGATCACTGCTGACATTCAGCATGAGAGGCAGAATTGAGCCGTCGGCCAGGCTTCCGACCGGTGACACATAGACGCCGCCAAAGGTGTACGTAGCGCCAGGGGCCAGGCTGGAAAGTTCCAGACCACTTGCCAGAACAGTACCATAGGCATCATCCAGCGTAGCCGTGATCACCAGATTGCTCAGACTGTTGCTACCGCTGTTGGAAAGGGTAAAGGACAAGTACTGACCATCAAGGCCTGACACAAGCTCTTCACCGTTACCTGTAAACCATTCGGTCAGTGCGACATCACTTGAAGCACTGGTGACAGTGACTGTTTCCAGCACGGGCTGGTAGCGGTGATGCGTGGCCGTCAGGTGCAGGGTTCCGGCAGCCAGGCCATCCAGCGAAAGCAGTACCTGTCCGGCTGCATCCGTGATACCCAGCACCTGCAGGTCCGTCGCCTGATCCTGCCAGGCGCAAACGCGAATTCCCGCCACCGGGTTGGTGCCACTCATGCAGGTCAGGAGCATGTGATCATCACTCGGCGTCAGGCTGGATGGCACGGCCATACTCAGGCTGAAGGGAGCGCCCGCCCACTGCACAGTACCGGGGTCGCCCATCAGGTTGCCCCAGTTGGCAAAGTCGGAAGCCGATCCCTGCTCGCTGGCAGGAAGCGTTGCGTAGAGCTCGTACTTGCCCTGCAAGAGACAGGTACCGACTTCCGGCACATCGTGCTCAAGCAGCGATCCATAGTAGCCACCGCAAAGAACGTTGTTGTAACGCGTGTGTGTTGAGAGCGTGGCAAAACCCATGCAGGCCACAGCACCACCGGGATTGCCCGGGCTTCCGGCCATCAGGAAGGCTTCTGTAAAGTCATCACCACTGTTGAAGTCACCGGTGCCGCAAGTGAAAATCGTCGAAACCGGTGTCCGTGGTCCCTGGGAAAGATTGAGCACATCTGATGTGGACAGGCCTTCCATGCCGACCCAGCCACGGTAGTTGTAGAAGGAGATTCCTTCGTTGTACCAGTCGGTCACGTGGGTCGAACCGGCACAGTAGGCCGAGTCGATATTGGTGTAACCGCGATCCTGCACAAGTTCACCGGAGATAGCGCGGCTCAGTGTGATCATCGACATGCCACAGACCGAAGAACCTACAGTGAAGCCTGCGTTCTGCAGCCAGGCTGTTCCAGCGGCAGTCGGGTACTTCTCGTAATACATGATCTTGTCACACACCGTGGCAAGCTGAGTGGCCGTATCAACGGAGAGACGTCCGACAGCGACATCGCCCAGGATGTCTCCGCCATCGATCATCGCGTAGTAATGATCATACTGGCCACCACCTGTCGCGATGGCAAAGGTTCCGTCAACATCACCCACCAGCAGAACATAGTCGACCGATCCGGGGCCCTGATACTCATTCAGGATGCGTGTGCGAATGGCCGAGCTGCTGGAGAAACTCACTTCGGAATCACTGACCAGCACGACCTCGTGGCCCTTCTGACGCTTCCAGTCCATCAGGCTCTGGAAATAGCTGTTGGCCTGAGCCGTGCTGTTGGCAAAGACCAGATACTTGCCGGGGTATTCACCCTCATCGAACCATGTATCACGGTCGGGTGTCGCTTCGCTAATTGTCGACAGCACATCCTGACCAAGTGAATGGCTCAAGGGTGAGCGACCTGCATAGATCACAAAATCCCGACTGTTGACTTCGTTCGTGCCCTCGTAGCTCAGCTCGAATACCATCCGGCTCCAGATTCGTGCGCTGTGTTCGGCCGGATTGACCTGCACGGGAAAGAAGCTGGCCTTGCCGACACGCATGTTCCGCATCAGGGCAGGATCATCCAGCTCGACAAGAGTTCCGGGCCACCAGGCATTATTCGAATAGATCGACTCATCCTGCAGAAAGGGCAGAGGGAACTCGTCTGCCTGTGATACACGCTCCTGACAGGGCCAGGCATCAAAGTCGGATACGATTCTACTCTCGCCGTCTACAAATCGCAGCTGCATTCCGCTGACATCGGGCATCTCAAAGAGCCGACTGATAGCGGGCAGGTCTGGTGCACCCGGCCTGCCAACAAAACCTTCGTCAAGCGACAGGCACTGCGAATACTGCAGGCCATTGAGTTCAACTGTTTCAAACTCTGGCTGGTCGAAGTTCAGCTCTACACGCCAGACATTCTCTTGTCCGGGCATGGTGGACAGGTCGATCGAGGCGGCGGCGGCTGCCTGCGAGAGCAGGCCTGCAGCTATCAGCGCCAGGGAGAGGGGAAACTTCATTCTTCGTCACCGTTCGTCTTGTTGGTTGCGGGGTGATAGACAATGACTGGCTGCCAGCTTGAGCGAGCCGTCAGCAGGCTCTCGGAGCTTGAGCGGACCTGATAGAAAGCGCCACTTCCAGTGGCAGGAGTGCTGATGCTTGTTCCTGTGGTGTTGGCGAGCAGGCTGGCAAAGGCTCCATAAGGATTGCTGTCCGTATACACCTTGTAGGAAGGCGCGCCGACATCATCCCAGCTGAGGACCAGGTTGCTGCCAGTTGTTGTGATACTTACGGTGCCAATCGGCTGCAGAGCTGGCGTACCGGTCGTGATCGTCAGGCTCTGATTGGCCGTGATGCTTGCGGCATTGCTTCCGTAGGACCCGTTGTAGAGGTACTGGATGCCCACGTTGCTGCTTCCATCCTGCATACCTACAGAGCAACCACCCACATCCGAAGCCTGCTGATACTGCATGACAATCTTGCTGTCGCCGGTCTGTGTCTGCCAAAGGGCCGGATCATGGATCACGACCTGGAAGGTCTCGTAGGTGGAAGTGCCATAGTGAGGAACACCCAGCCAGGCGACAACAAAGCGGCCGTCACCCAGATCGGCAATACGCACCTGGCCACCTGATGATGGATTGAGGTCATCCCAGAGGGGGGCGATCATGTTGTCCGTGCCATTGCCTGAAGCCAGTCCATAATTGCTGTAACTCGAATAGCTGTCATTGCCCATGACGATAAAGCCATTGGAACAGACAGAGACCTGACTGAAGGTATTTCCGTAATACACGGCCGTGAAGGGCAGGTTGACGGTAGCCGTCTGATCGTCTCCCAGTCCCAGCGCACTTCCCATGGCGCTGATGTCGTGCCACAAATACGGTGTCGCTTCCAGCGCGTCATCCACATCATAAATGCTGTAACCGTAGCCGTCGGGCCCTGTGGGAGGATTACCGGCAACAACCGTGTAGCTGTAACTGGAGCTGGTGCCAGAGTTCTGGGGAACAGCAAGATCCGTCGCGGTTACGTAATACTCCACAACCGTGTTCAGAGGCTGTGCAGAAACCGAGCGATACCATGTATCACCGGCACCATGGGTCATGTATCCTGATTCCCAGGTTCCGCCGACCACGCGCCAGTGCGCTTCGGCAAAGGCCACACCGGAAGGATCGGTGATCGTCGCCGACAGTGTGGGCTCCACGCCGGGCTGAACGGTTCCCACCGGCACCACGGAAATGGCGGGCGGGTTGTTGTCCGTTCCCGTCAGGTAGGTGCCTTCGTCGGTCGTGATCAGAATCGCCTTGCCATCATTAAAACCGGATATGCTGGGGTCGTCGATCTGATAATTGGTCAGCGTCATGCCGTTGAGCGAGTGCTCGTCCTTGATGCCAACCGAGCAGCCCGGGAAGTCGTAGGAGTTGCTCTGCGTGTTGCTCCAGTCGTTGTACTGCAGCAGAATCGGGCTGTCGCCGGTGGGCGTCGGGTAGTAGTCGGGATCCATCAGCACAATCTGGAAGGTGTTCGTTCCACCGGAACCGTTGTGTTGCATCTGATACCACTCAACAATCACGCGGTGATTCAGCGCGTCGTGCTTCCAGCTGACCGAGCTGCCTCCCGACAGAATGTGATCGTCCCAGGCGACTGCAATCATTGCATCCGGACCCAGACCACTGGGCAGGTGATGGTTGCGATAATCGGTCTGATTGACGGCGCCCGGCTCGAAAGCGATGAAACCATTGGAGCAAACAGCGACTTCGCCGTAGGCGATGCCGTAATACACCACATTAAAGGGCAGGTTGATGGTTGCTGCGTCATCCTGCTCGTCGCCGTAATCGCTCAGGTTCAGGTTGGTACCGCCGCCACCAACGGACGGGGCAATCTCAATCCACTGGTAAGCAGGAGCCAGACTGCTGGCATCCGTGTCTTCATGGGCGAAATAGCCGTAGCCATCAGGACCTGTCGGGCTGGTGGCACCGGGTGCTCCCACCGTAGCGCTGAAGGTCATAACGCCACTCATTCCCGCGCCGCTCCAGTACAGATCAAAGTTGGCGCGATGACCACGCACAGCAAGTGCATCCACGCTCAGTGTATAATCAAGGGTGGCGGCCCCGCCAACTGCAAAGGTGCCTGTATCACTTCCACTATCAATGCTGACAAAAGCATCGCTGGTGGAAAGGGTGAAACTGAATCCACTGGCAGCCATGTTGCCAATATTGCTCAGCTCAAGTGCCAGATCACTTGTCACACCGGGAAGCAGACTGCTGCCACCAGGCGTAAACGCGTAGGATGACGCCTGGAAGAGCGGGTTGCTCAGCCCCAGCGCGGCAATATCACTGCTGCTTCCACCGCTCCAGGAGTAATTGATGGCCAGGGCCACTTCAGCCAGATCCGTTGCATCACCGTTGACCGTAATCTGCCAGGTGTTGCTGGCAGCCGCCTGCTGCCCGGAAGAAATCGAGCTGCTCCAGGAGGCCGTTGCATCATTAACGGTAAGCGCAGAGTTCAGTGATACAAGTGTGGCCGAAAGACCACTGATTGTAGTTGATCCCATGTTCTGGACAAGCGGTGAAAGACTGACGGTTTCACCGGGCTGCACAAGGCCGTCACCAGCCGGCTGAAAGTCAACCATGGCAAGGAAGGACTGGGCAGAAGCCGTAACTGTTTCGCGATCCGGCAGGAAGTCGGGCTTGCTTGCCGTAAGCGCCACACTTCCGGCAACAGCGTCGTCAACCGAAAGCAGCACATGTCCGGCCGCATCCGTCAATCCGCGTGATACAAAACCACTCTGACGCAAGCAAACAGTAGCACTCGCAACCGGCTGGCCACCAGCGGTCACGGTGGCCTCAACCATTCCCGAGCCAAGGGCAAAGCTGCTGCCGCTATCAAGGCTGACTGAGAGGGCCTGGGGCACGCCACACCACATGTCCATTCCGGGATCACCCATCAGGTTGGCCCAGTTGGAAAAGTGCTCGGCATTGGCGTCACCGTCGGGCAGGTTCTCGGCCAGAGTTGCCTTTCCGGCAAACATCGAGGGACCGACCTGGGCCACACCGTGATCCAGGAAGCTGCTCCAGAAGCCACCCGCAACGGCATTGTTATAGGCCGTATGTGTGTTGGATGTAGCAAAGCCCATGCAGGCAGCGGAGCCACGAGGCGTGCTGACATCACCCTTGCGCATGAAGGCCTCTGTCTCACAGGTATAGTCAAAATCACCCGTCGAGCAAGTGAAAATGGCCACCACCGGCGGCATGCCATAATTGATGAAGTTGGATTCGCTGTCAATGAAGGAATTGCTCAGGCCATCCATGCCGATCCAGCCACGGTAGTTGTAGAGCGCGATTCCCTGATTGAACCAGTTGTTTACATCACCGGCATCACTGTTCGGGTACCAGAGCGTGTCCACATCCGTGATACCTTCCTCCACCATGTCGCTGACAATGGTGCGGGACTGCTGAATCATGCTGATCGCATCCCAGCCGGTTGTCAGGGCGGCGCCTTCCAGCCAGGCCGTACCCGCCATGGTCGGGGTCGTCTCGTAATAGAGGATCTTGTTACACATGGTGCCCAGCTGAGTGGCGTTCTCAACGGAGAGGCGACCGACGGCCACATCACCGTAAATATCACCACCATCAACGCAGGCGTATGCGTGATCGTACTGGCCTGAATAGCCCGTGCCATTGGTCGGTAGATTGTAGTCGCCGCTGACACTGGGATCACCCACCAGCATGACGAATGCGGGAGCTTCTTCCCAGTTGGCGTAGGCATTGCTGATGTAATTCTTGATGGCGCTTGCCGTCCAGCTGCCCACTTCGCTTTCTCCGGCAACCGTCACTGTGTGTCCCTTGTCCCGCTTCCATTCAAGCAGGCTCTGCAGATAAGCGTTGTTCTGGACAATACTGTTGCGGGCAAGAACCAGATACGCCCCGGGAAGGTTCGATTGCATCTCACGCAGATTCTGCTGAGTGACCAGCTCGTGCGCCGCTTCAGGCACAATACCGGGCAACGGTGATACATCTGCGCGCAGGGGCTGCGTGACATTCGAAGACGCCTGCTGTGTAACACGCAGTGTTGCCTGGCGCAAAAGGAAGGTGGTTCCGCTGACTCCGTCGTAGCGCACCGGAACAAGACCCAGCTGGGCCATCGACTGACCGCGGGCGATAAACGTCTCGCCAATCTTCAGCGCTTCGGCGGGATAGCCTTGTGAGCTGTAGAGATGCTGATCCAAAGACCAGCTGGCCGGTCCTTCCAGGTCGGGACCCGTTTCTGCCTGCACAGGCATGGGCCTGCCCGGAACGCTTTCCCACACGGGATTCTCCAGGCTGACAAGCAGCTCATGACCTGCATCGAGCTGGATCAGCTCGGAGACAAAGGGCAGAGCGGGAGCACCCAGGCCGGGCAGCTCAAGGCATCCATCCAGATTGAGCTGAAGCCAGGCTTCTCCATTCATACTGATCGTCTGCGGGGATTCAGACATGGACCAATTCAGCAGCAGATCCTGACCATCCTGGCTGGATTCAAGCGACCAGGCATGCAGCATCGCAGGCAGGCATAGTCCTGCCACGAGGGGGAGTATGGACTTTCGGAGCATGGAAATCTCCCGATAAGGCCTCTGGGGGCGATTGATGTTGTTCACTTAGTTGGGCTTGAGGAGTATAGCGTTTGCGCAAAGCTGCTCCAAGCTAAAAATTGACCCTCTAACAGCTTCCAAAGCTGGTTCAGAAAGACACCCGATTATTCAGGCTGTACGATTGTTCGCCTCTTTAACATTTCAATTCCTTAGCTTTCCGGATCAGGCCTTGACAGATCAGGATCCTTACATGTCACTGCACTTCTTTCTTGAATCAGCCCATCGGATTCCTGCCGATGACAGCAGGACACGCATTTATGTCGATGGCACCAGCCACACCATGCGTGAGGGGCGCGACATCGAGCTAAGTCACTGGAACCCCAACACGACCGGAGATCACCTGGCCGCTGACAGTTCCACTGAAATCGCCCTGAACTTTCTTCAGCTGGAAGAGCTGCCCACTGAGGGCCTGATTATCAACAACCACCTGGATATCGATGGAATTCTGGCCGCATGGTGCCTGACGCAGCCAGCCCTTGCCATGGCCAATCGTGAAGTGCTGGTAGAGGTTGCGGAGATCGGCGATTTCTGGTCTTGGGGCAGCAAGCGAGCCCTGACCATTTATCAGCGGCTGCATGAGATCTGCAGCAACTACGAAGATGAGGGTGATTCGGCGGCGGAGGCCTACGAAGCCTGTTTTGCTGCCCTGCCCGCTCTCCTGGCTGGTGAAGCAGATACAATGGCTCTGGAATCCCTGATGAAGGCAGACGCCATGGTTGAAGCGGGAACAATTCCCCGCCGCCTGTATCACGGCCGTTTTGTCGCCTACCAGATTCCGCGCATTGTTCATGGCGGCAATCTGGAAAAGGCTCTCGCGATTGACCCCTTTAATGCCCCGCTCGACAGGGACAGCCTGCTGCCGGCCCATGTTCGTAACCGCCGGGACGCCTGCCGCGTACAGCTGGTGAGTGTCGAAGGCGAAGAGGGCTGGTATCACGACTTGCATTATCCCGGCTACATGTGGGCCGAAACCGTTGACCGCTGGCGGGCTCCTGGCTTCTGGGAGGGCGACAACAGCAACACCTGGTACTTCCGCTTTGCCCCGCTTGAGGATGCGCTGGAGAAGCTGCGCGCCCTGGAAAAGAATCCGGGAGTCTGGCAAAGTGCGGAAGAGCAGCCGCCCTTCAAGTGTGTGCTGGGCCGGGCCTTCACCGTGGTAGCATCCTTTCTAAGCGATGATGATGAAGCCGCCGAGTCGAGCCTTGCGCCTGAAACGGTTGCCGAAATTCTGCTTAGGGCCTTCACCTTCGACCAGACTTCCGCCCATTAAGGTGCCTGTCATCGAGGCAACCCTGTGTTATGTGGAGCGGGACGGAAAGGTCCTGATGTTGCATCGTATCACGAGGCCCGACGACCTGCACTTCGGCAAGTACAATGGGCTGGGCGGCAAGTTCGAAGCGGGCGAATCGGCGCTGGACTGCGCAAAGCGCGAGATCGAAGAAGAGTCGGGCCTTCTTCCCCACAGCCTCGATTTCCGCGGTCACATTACTTTTCCCCTCTTTGATGGAACAAACGACTGGTCGGTCTTTCTCTTTTGCTGTCAGGCTGAAGGCGACACGCTACAACACCCGGAAGAAGGGCGGCTCGAATGGGTGGAACGGGACCGACTGCTTGACTTGAACCTCTGGGAGGGGGATCGTCATTTTCTGCCCTGGGTTCTGGAGCGCCGCCGCTTTCTGGCGCGCTTTGTATACACTGACGGAAACTACGTCGAACACACCGTCAACTTCATTGACGAAGCATAACAGCACACGAGGCCTATCATGAGCCGAATGATTCGAATCGCCAATGGCCAGGGTTTCTGGGGCGATTCCGTAGATGCCCCCATGCACTTGCTGGAGCGGGGCGGGATCGATTTTCTGACCCTCGACTATCTGGCGGAAGTCACGCTTTCCATTATGCAACGCCAGCGCTTGAAAAATCCCGAAAGCGGCTACGCCCGCGATTTTGTGGATCTTGTATCACGGGCCATGCCGCTATTGAAGCAAAACGGCGTCAAGCTGGTGACCAATGCCGGCGGCGTCAATCCTCACGCCTGCAGCCGGGCCATCGGCAAGGTGGCAGCAGAAAGCGGTCAGACCATTCCCGTTGGCATCATTGAAGGTGACGACATCCTGCATCGCATCGCGGAGCTGGAAGCGGCCGGTGCCGACTTCAAGAATCTGGAAAGCGGCGAGGACTTCGCACTGGTGCGCGACAAGGTCCTTTCGGCCAATGTCTACATCGACAGCTTCTGCATTGCCGAAGCACTCAACAAAGGCGCTCAGATTGTGCTGGCCGGTCGCGTTTCGGACCCCGGACTGGCCCTTGGCCCCATGATCCACGCCTTTGGCTGGCAGCCCGGCAGCTGGGATCTTCTGGCCGCCGGCACGCTGGGCGGACACATTACAGAGTGTGGCGCGCAGTGCACGGGCGGCAATCACAGTCGCTGGTGGGATGTTCCCGACTACGCCAACATTGGTTATCCCGTGATTGAAGTGCAGTCCGATGGCAATTTCTGTGTGACAAAGCAGCCCGGCACAGGCGGGCTTGTCTCACGGGAGTCGGTCACGGAGCAGATTCTCTACGAGATGGGTGATCCAAAGAAGTACATCTCGCCGGATGTCTGCGTAGACTTCACCACCATTCATCTGGAAGAAACAGCCAAGGACCGGGTTCGCGTCAGTGGCATCAAGGGCTTGCCGGCAACGGACACCTACAAGGTCAGCTTCTCCTATCTGGCTGGATACAAGGCAAGCGGACAGCTGACGGTTTGCGGTCCGCGGGCGCTGGAAAAGGCTAAGAAGGTGGGTGAAATCATCTGGGATCGCCTGAAGACTGCCGGCTGCGTATACGAAGAAACCCGCACCGAATATCTGGGTGTGACCACCTGTCATCCCGGTATTCAGTCAGTTCCCGACCAGGTCAATGAAGTCGTGTTACGTCTCTCGGTGCGCGACGATGACCGTGCCAAAGTCGATCGATTTGGCAAGGAGCTGGCCCCGGTCATCACTAACGGACCCAGCGGTATCACGGGCTTTGCCGGTGGCAGACCCAAGGCGCAGGAGATTGTCGCCTACTGGCCGGCGCTCGTCCCCAAGTCCCTCATCAAGACCCACGTAAGCGTGGAAGAGGCAGGTGCATGATGAAAATCAGACTCGAACAGATTGCCTGGGCAAGAAGCGGCGACAAGGGCCCCAACAGCAATGTCGGCATCGCCTTCAGACATCAGGAGCTCTACGATTGGGCCCTCAATGCATTGAGTGAAGAAACCGTCGGCGCACACTTCGCGCAGATTGCGCTGGATGGTGTCACACGCTACGAGCTGCCCAATTTGTTTGCCCTTAACTTTATCCTGAAGAACAGCCTTGGCGGAGGTGGCTCGGAAAGCCTGCTGAATGACGCGCAGGGCAAGACCCACGGACAGGGCCTGTTGCAGATGGAGCTGGAACTGCCCGATTCGCTGGCCCATCTGGTGGATGAGCTTCCCGTCTGAATCACATGGATGATCCGTTGAAACGAAAAGGGCCCCGAAAAACCGGGGCCCTCTTTTTGTATCACAATCTGATCAGCGGTCGTTTTTGATCAGTGGATCAGCAACCCTGCGATTGTGCGCGGGATCAACCATTGGAATGCTGGAAGGATCAGCCGCACCCCGCAACATGCTATTGGCCACCACCCGGTAATACTGATCACCCAGACTGGCCGCGTCCACATGCAGGTAGCTGGTGCTGGCTGTCGATGTTAGCGCGGCAAATCCCGAGTAGGGATCCGCACTGGAAAGCACCGTGTACTGGCTGGCACCAGCTGAAGCATTCCAGCTGAGCAGCATATCGCTGCCCTGCGCCTCTACACTGACCACAACAGGATCAGGTGCAATCACCAATGTACCCGTGATACAAACATCGTCCACGTTCCAGTACCAATCGTAAATGTCATAGAACTCGAAGCAGACGGCTACCTGACTCTGGCCGGCTGCCCAGCTGCTGATATCGAGACTCTCGCTGCCTTCAATGGTAAACTCGCCGGCCTGATCGTCCTCGTGCCATTCGGCCAGCAGATAACTCCAGGTGGCGCCACCATCGATGCTGCCCTTGACATAGGCATCGGTCACGGCACCGCTGTAGCCAAGGCGCAGACGGTGCCAGAAGTCGAGCTGGAGCGTGCCCTGCATGCTGCAGTCGAAGACCGGGCTGATCAGGCGACTGTGATCCACCTGTCCGCTGGTGCTGTACTGGATGTAGGCGGTTGTGCCCTGACCCGTGTAGTCAGCCGTGGTCCAGCTGTTCCCGCCCGCGACCAGTGTCTCGACCGTAAAGTCGGCCAGGCCGCCCTCGAAATCCTGGCAGTACTCGAGTCCGCCGGGCACCAGAATCTGGAAGCCATAAAGGCTGCTGGTGGAGCTGTTGTCGGCCGGCGCTTCATCCGTCGCGCGGAAGCGATACTCGATGAGGGTTCCCCAGGAAGCAGGCCCGGGAATCGTGGCAGACCAAAGGCTACCGGCCTGACTCATCGTCTGAGTGTTCCAGGCCGCGCCATTCAAGCGATAGTCCATCTCTGCGGAGGCAACTCCGGAGGCGTCGCTGATCGTCACCTGAACCAGCCAGGGGCCGCTGCCATCTTCTGTGTCGGGCAGTGCCGTGTGCGAATAGACAGGGCCACTCAGGTCTTCTCCACCTTCGGAGAGAACCTGAATCAAATTGCTCCAGCCACTCCAGTCGCCATCGGCATCAACTGCGCGCACCTTGTAGAAGTACTCACCCGGCGACTGTCCCGTGATCGCATAGAATTCATCGGTGATGTCGTCCGCGAGCACGACTTCACTGCTGAAGCTGCTTACGGGGGCAAAGTTGTCGACATAAATGCCCTCGCCAAGAACGGACGCGTCCGTCTCGTAGCGCAGGCGAATCAACACACTCTGTCCGGCGTAGGCATCCAGCGGGAAGCTCGCGGCAACCCAGCTGCCGGATGATCCTGTGATACCATTGCCATCGTTGTTGCCGTTAGGATCGGATGTTGTCGTAATGTTGCCGGAGAGTGTCGTCCATGTAACACCGTCTGTCGAGGCCTCGACATAAGCGTAATCCCAGCCCGTTTCGATGTCGTAATACACATCAAAACTGACAGCCATGCCGCTGCTTGCGGAAATCGGCTGCGAGAGCTCACTGATGGCATTTCGGTTGTTGCCGGTTCCGCCGTAGAAGCTTGTGGGCGCGCTGGCATAGCGAGCCGTGCTCAGGGCAAAGGCTGTTGTGCCCGAAACCCAGTTGCCCGCATCGTCAAAGGAATCACTTCCGGTGGCAACACCGATCATCTCGCGCAGCTCGTAGGCAATGGCCGGATTGTCAGCATCAGGAGCTGGCGTACTCCAGCTGACCGTGTAGTCTCCGCCCACGCTTCCCAGCTCGGCCAGCGTGGGTGCGGCAGGCGGCAGGCTGGACCAGGGATTTCCGGCCATCTCCGCAAAGACCAGGTTGGGCTCCAGGTTCTCGGCCACCAGCTGCGGGATGCGGCTCTCGGCGGGCCAGAAACCGTCGCTGCTGCTGCCCACCTCCGGCGTGATCGCCATGATGCGGGAGTGCTCCGTGTCTGCGCCGTAAAGCCAGTCATCGGAATCACCATTGGTTGTATACAAGAGCTCCCAGGCCGTACCCGGTGAGTAGCCATTGTAATCGGCCATCAGGCTTGTCATCAGCACAAAGGCACTGTGATCCGGCTCCGGAGTATAGATCTCGTCGTAACCCCAGGGATAGATCAGCAGATTGCTGTAACTGTGATACGTGATCGAAGCACTGAAGTCACGGCTGTTGACAAAGTTCCGGATCACCTGTGTTTCAGGCTCGCTGAAGGCGCTCGCCCCGCGGTATGTATCGCTGGAACCATAGGGGCTGCTACCCACATTGTCGTAGCCCCAGGCATAGCCGAAGTTGCGGTTCAGGTCCACACCGTAGCTGCCATCACCATTATTGCGGCGGTTCTTGCGCCACATGCCACCACCCGTCGGATTGGTGGACTCATTGTAGAGCACGCCATCAGGATTCATGAAGGGCACGAACCAGAGCTCGCGCTCATCAACGATGTTTGTCACACGGGCATCGGTCCCGTAATTGTCCGTCAGGTAATGGACGAAGTGCAGGAGCACTTCAATCGTGATCGCCTCGCGGGCATGGATATAGGAATTGTAAAAGACCTCGGGCTCGTCTTCATCCACATTCGGATTGTCCGAAATCTTGAAGGCCCAGATTTCATTGCCTTCAATGGTGGTGCCAATGATCTCGGGAACACCCACAATAGAGGGAAAGTCAAGGCTGAGTGCCTGAATCTCGGCCATGCCCTCACTGTAGGTGTGATAGGCGCCGTAGTTGCGTGATACACTCAGGCGCTCGGCATAGTGCTGCTCCATGTCCGCCACAAGAATCTGCGGCCGAAAGCCTGCCCGTGTCAGGTCGTTCAGCTGCTGACTATCAATAGCCAGTTCGATGCCCGCCTCCGTGATGACGGTCCCGCAGGGATCAAGTCCGCCCAGACTGGCCGCCAATTGCGGAATCTCACTCTTGTGTGACACGGGAATAAAAACCTGATGCCATGCAGCGGAAAGGGATGCAGGTGCAATCCACCCGGCAAGCAGCAGCCCTGCGGCAAGCAGCCTTCTTCTCATACCATGCTCCTGAATTCTGTCAGCGTCCCGGGTATCCCACGCTTACGGGGAAGCGATTGGGCCGGATCGCCTGGTTGGGATTCGATTGTGAAAGGCTAACAATTGGGAAAGGGCAATGCGAGTCAAAAGCGCAGCTTTAAGAATGGGCTGCTAATCCCGCTTCTTGGGCATGTTGCGGATCTTTTCGTTCAGAACGCGGGCTTCTTCGTCCTTCGGCTTGGCCTTGAGGTGACGCTTGATCCAGGCTCTGGCTTCCTTTTTGTCTCCAACAAAGAAATAGGCCTGTGCGATGCTGCGCGCCACATCGGACCTGAGCGCCTTTTCTTCGTCAAGCTCCATCAGATAGCTGCCAGTTTGAATCATGCCCGGGGCAAAACCCACGCGCCTGTACTGCGCGTGCAACAGCAGTGTTGCGCGGAACTCTTCGCCGGGAAAGCGCGCGGCCCACTTGTAGCAGTTAAGCTGCTGGTCGTAGGCACCCACGACATCAAAGAGATCAAGCATGGAGTAAAGCTCCGCGAAGCGGTAGAAGTGCTCCGCCTGAATGCCCGGGCGTGGGCCGACATTGTCCGCCCAGTCCTTCCAGGGCAGGACAACATTCCGCTCCAGCTCGCGGCGCAGGCTGTCGGTATCCTGGTCTTCCTGAAGGCGCCAGGCCCAGCCAACCTGCGAAATGCCCATCTCCAGACTGTCGGCCATCTGCTTCAGCATGGCTTGCCTGTGAAGCGAATCCGCAGGCTGGGCAGCTCTGGCCGGCGTAAAGGCCAGCAAGGCAAAGAGACAGGCAGTCAGAAAGGTCATTTCAGCAGTTCACCATAATCGGGGCGTTCGATGATCTGGTTCTTTTCGTCCAGCACGATCACCTGCGGAATCAGCTTTTCATCCGAATGGACCAGGGCAAAGCTCATGATGACCAGCACATCGCCCGGCTGGCAAAGACGGGCCACGCCACCATTGGGCGAGACCTCGCCGCTGCCCGGCCTTTCCGACGGGATCAGGTAGGTTTCAAAGCGCTGACCATTGGTCAGGTTGCCCACCAGCACCTTTTCAAAAGGCACCATGCCGCAGGCTTCGTAGATCGCGGGGTCGATCGCGATGCTGCCGTTATAATCCAGATGCGTCGCGGTTACCCGCGCCTTGTGGATCTTGGATTTGAGAATCTGAAGGTTCACGCTTGGCGCTTCTCGTCACTTGGTTTTGTCGCAAACCTCTGAGCTTAGCAGTCCGGCTTCGACCTTGCAAGCCAGCGATTTAGCAAGCCCCTGAGCCTTACTCCTTTACTTAAGCAGCATGAGTTTGCGCACCACCCGCTCATCGGCCGCTTTCAGCTCCACAAAGTAGACACCACTGGCCAGATCGTCCCCTTCCAGAACAAGCAAATGTTCCCCGGCCGTCTTGTATCCGGCCTCAAGAACACGAAGCTGCTGGCCGGCCAGATTGAAGAGGCGGGCCTGTAAATGACCGGGCATGGCCAGTTGGTAGCGCAGGCTGGTCGTGTTGTTGAAGGGGTTCGGAACGGCCTGACCAAGCTGCAACACGCGCGGTCGCTCAGCCTGATCCACATCCAGATCGTTAACGGACATCGATGCCTGAACGGTGAGCACTGGATTCTCCGGTGAATTGCTGTAAAAATGCAGGAGCAATTGATAGACACCCTCCTGCAGCAGCACGCCGTGCGGCGCGTTCGTCACCTGATAGCCCAGATAGCGGCTCGTCTGGGGGGCGACGGCATAGCGGAAATGATCAAACTCGAACCAGCCGGGAGCATGAATCTGCAGAGAGTAGTTGCTGCGCGCACGCTCCTGAATGGAGTGAATTTCGGTACCGGTCTCTTCATTCAGCTGCCAGCCGATTGTTCCTGAATCACTGTCCATGTCGTCACTGGACATGTCGCCATAATTGTAGGTGATGGTGCCTGCCTTCTCCAGCACAATCTGAAAGGTAAAGGGTCCACCGTAAGTGACGGGATTGCCATGCGGGGCCTCAACCCAGCTCACAACCAGACGGTCCTGATTGTTGCTCCACAGCCAGCAGCTCGATGCAAGCGAACCGGCATCCAGCAGGTCGTCCCACCAGGCCAGAAAAGCCTTGTCCGGGGCGGCGGTGCTGGGCAAGCCGCCAACATTGTTCTGCTGAAAGGCATCGCCCGGGTCATCAAGTGATACAAAACCATTTGAGCTGACCCACAATTGGGAGTGCAACTCGCCATAAAAAGGAAAGTCGAAGCCGATCTCAATCGGGCCAAGCACATCGTCTTCACCTTCAAAAGCAAGCGCCTGGCTGGTTGCCGGCTCTTCAACCCAGCCAACCTGCGGCCCGGTTAGCTCGTCGCTGTCAACCCAGTAGTATCCTGCCTCATCAGGCACGGAATAATCCGTAGTAGCGCCCTGCCCGGTACCCGAGCCAATCTGCAGAACCAGCGTCTGCTCGCCCGAATTGGTTACCAGCAGACTGTCTCGCAGTGTTTGGGGCTCTGTGTGTGACAAGTTGAAGCCAAGCGCTTCCTCGCCCAGAACCGGTGCCGGAGGCGTGCTGCCCGGGCTATCCAGCGTTGTAAAGTAAATGCTCGTACCAGCAACAATCGGGTGCATGGTTGGGTCGACATTTCCCAAAAACTTCAGGTTGATGCCCGTACTCGCATCCTGGTTCTTGATTCCGACCGAGCACAGGTCAAAGTCCATGTCACCCACCTGCCCGTCATTGAACTCGAAGTACTGAAAGGCAAACGGGCCATCGCCTGTTTGTGTCACATGAACGGCAGGATCGTAAAGAATCAGTTGAAAGGTGTTGACCAGCAGGTTGGAGTTGGTCCTTACGCGATACCACTCGATGATGAAGCGGCCCCCTCCTTCATCATAATAGGTCGCAACCTCTGCTCCCTGCACAATCAGGTGATCATCCCACATCGGCGCCAGCATGGGCTCGGGCCCGAGATAGCTCGGAAAGGGATGATTGCGAAAATCCGTTTCCAGATTGGCGTTTTCTCCAAAGGCGGCAAAGCCATTGGAACAGATCGCCACCTCGCTATAGCTCTCGCCATAAAGTGTGAATTCGAAGGGAAGGGGCACGAAGCGTGATACATCACGTTCATTGTAATAGTCATTCAAGGCCAGGAGCTGACCGGGTCCGCCCGCTGCTGGAGCAATCTCAAACCAATCGTAGACGGGTGCCTGCGGATAAGCAAGATCCGCGTTTTCAAAAGCATAGTAGCCGTAGGCGTCTGGGCCGGACGGGTTGTGTGGCAGGCGGCTGCCACTTGTAAAGCCCTGCATGAAGCTCCCTTCAAGCTGCAGTTCGTTTGTCCAGGTGATCTCAAGATGGCCCGGGCTGCCCGCGATCAGGTCATCTGCTGCATGGACACTGAGCTCAACCGTCTGGCCCTGCCCCGGCGCAAGAGATGGCAGCGTGAAATTGGATGGTGAGTAACTGAATCGATTGTATACGTCGGCTGCAATGTTCATGAAAAGCAGCCCGGATTCCATGTTCCCCCTGTTGGAAAGAAGCAGATTGAGAGTCCGTGTATCACCGGGCTCGAGTGGTTGATCAAAAGCAGCTGAAACAGGCGAAATCACGGGTGTATCCAGCAATAGATCCAGACGGTGGAGCACGGTGTTTCCCGGCCAGTCAATCTCGGCCACCAGACGCACCGGAAATCCATTTGTCATTGTTTGCGGAACATTCAGCGCGAAGCTCTGTGATACATCAATCGTTTCGCCAGCCTGTATCACATCCATGCTGATCTCTTCACCTGAACAGTCAACACCTTCATCAAGGGCGCGAAGCGTGAGCACCAGATCTTCGATCGCTTCCGTGGTGGAGCTGTTTTCGATGCTCAGCCATAACTGGGCCGCTTCTCCCGGGAGCCAAAGAGAATCACCATTGGCATCGAGAACGTCATACCGGGCGACAAGAGGAAGCGCCTGATCCGCTACCACCGATAGATCATGCTGCACGGGAAAGTGGAAGGCCTTGCTGGCCGTGATACGCAGTGTCCCCGCCTCCAGCCAGGGCAGCGAAAGAAAAACATGCCCTGCTTCATCCGTAAGCCCGACCACTGTTCTCTCTTCGTCCATCCAGGCGCAGACAGCCACACCCTCCGCCGGAGATCCGTTCTCGTTGGTCACAATCAGGGACAGGGTCTGGGCTCCTGCCGCCAGTGTCCCGGGAAGCTCCTGAACCTGAAGTGTTCCAGGGAGGCCACAGATCATCGGGGTTCCCGGATCCCCCACCATATTCAGACCGTACAAGAAACTCTCAAGAAAGCCAATATTTGTCCCAAAGGCCTGTTCGAGCTCTTGCTTGCCGCGCAGCATGCACACTCCAACCGAGGCAATGTCCTCGTCAAGCATCGCCCCATAAAAGCCTGATACCATTGTGTTGTTGTACCTGGTCTGCGTGGATAGGAAGTGAAAGCCAATGGCTGCAACGGCGCCGCCAGGCTGGGCCGGGCTCCCCGCGCGCAGAAATGCCTCGATAAAGGAGAGCTCGGGATCTGAGTAGGTGCCTGTTCCACATGTATAAAGCAGGGCAACGGGCGTAAAGGGATTGTTCAGTTCAAGAATCAGGGCTGGATCAAGCCCCTCCTGCCAAACCAGCCGCGATAGGTGTGGAAGCTGATGCCCTGATTGTACCAGTCGTATACATAGGCTGGGCTTGGCCCGCAGAAGACCGTGTCCACCTGTGTGTAGCCCTTTTCGCCAACCAGCTGAAAGGCAACGCTTCTGCAGAGCTGTGACATGGAGATGCCGCAATGATTGGATCCCGTGATAAATGAGGCGCGCTGCATCCAGTCCGTGCTTTCCACAAAGGGATTGCGCTCGTAAGCCACAATTTTGTTGAAAACCGTCGCCAGTGACGTGGCTGTTTCCACAGAAACCCTGCCGATGGCAAAGTCTGCCATTACATCATTTCCAAGCAGACAGACATAACCGTGATCGTAGGTCGGGTATTGGGCCGGAATCGCATAGGGGCCTGTCACATCGCCAACCAGCAGCACATAGTAGGGCGGATAGGGTGAGTTCAAGTACTCATCGAGAATCCTCTCGCGAATGGCGCTGTAAGTGAATGCCGTTTCGTTTTCGGATACCAGCGTTACATGGTGGCCCTTCTGCCGCTTCCAGGCAAGCCACTCCTGTAAGGCCAGCTGATTCTGTGCATCCTGATTGGCTACCACCAGATAGTTGGGCGGGTAGGGCGTGGCTTCCCACTGCGTGCTGATCAGCCCATGCTCACTGCCTTGCGGGGACTCTTTGAGTGAGATCATCTGACTGCTGCCCAGAGTCTGCTTCAGAAAGGATGCCTCCATGGCAAGCGCGCGATGACGATCCGGGTTTTCAGGGCTGAAGGCAAACGGGACCTGCGGCGTCAGCAGCTCAGCGGGTTGAACCTGCAGGCTGGCGTGTTGCAAGTAGTGAACTTCACCCGTCTCCGCATTCCAGCGAACGGGAACAATGCAGAGCCTGGCCAGCCATGTATCACGCAGGCGGGCAGGTGTTTCCAGACGAAACCATTCCTCAGGCAGCACAGTGCTCTCCGATTCGCTGCAAATGGCCGAATCGTTTTCGTCTGCCGAAAAGGCAAGCAGCGTCATGGTGCCCACTGCTCCTCAAGAACCGTCACATCAAGCGCCGTGCAGGGCGGAATCTCCAGCATGCGCAGCAGCGCGGGAATGTCCGGCTGGCCGACTTCACCGAGCAGCCCCAGCTCCGCCATTCGCAACCGGACACCACTCTCTTCGTGAAGGACCTCCGGCTCAGGAAAGTCGAATTCAAGTTGAAAGCGGTTCTGGCCCAGAGCCAGGGCATTCTGCTCAAGGTGTTCAGACCGTGCGGCGCTTGTGACACTTGTGAGCGTGAGCAGCAGAAGCAGGATCCACATAAAGCCTCCCGGTGATTCACGAGGGTCTTCCACTTCTGTCTAATGGCGATCAGTACGAAAGAATCATTTCATACCAGAATATGGAAGTGATTAATCAAGTCTATAGATGAAACAGAATTACGCGTGGTTGAAAGGCCTTGCCAAAATAGAAGGCCAAGCAGGGGGCCAGGCCCCCTGCTCCTGTACTTGAGGCAAAGACGCTACTTGATCAGCAGGACTCTGCGCATGACCTGATCCTGCCCGGCGCTGAAACGAATCAGGTAGACCCCGCTGGCAAGCCCGCCGGCCTCAAGCTCAAGGCGGTGGGATCCAGCAGGCAGCTCCTCGTTCAGCAGCTGGCGCAGACGCTGACCGGCGACATTGTAAAGCGCGGCCTGCACCCGCTCCTGACGGGCAAGATCAAATTCTATCGTTGTGGTCGGGTTGAAGGGATTGGGCCAGGCTTCTCCCACAGTGAAGGCGCCAGGGCGCTTAAGGGATTCATCCAGCCCAACAATCACCACGTTGAGCTCCACGGGAACTTCAACAAGCGGCATTTCGGGATCGTTGCTTTCAAGGCGCAGGGTCGCGCCGTATTGGCCATATGGCAGGGCCCAGCTTCCAAGAAAAGAACTGACCTGATAGGGCAGATAGCCAACTTCGCCCGGCGCAACCACGCCAGAAGCCGCTTCCAGCTGCATCCAGTGCGGGGGCAGAACCCAGATGGAGCGGAAGTCCTGGGCTGGCGTACCCATGCTGAGGATTTCCGTTCCCGCAGCCTCATCCACCTGCCAGCCGATGGTGCCGGAATCGCTGTTCTCGTCTTGGGAGTTCATTTCGCCATAGTTGAAGGTGATACGGCCGTTCGCCTCCAGCACAATCTGGAAGGTGAAGGGGCCACCATAGCTGGCCTGATTGAAGTGTGGCGCTTCCAGCCAGGAAACCACCAGGCTGTCACTGCCATTCGACCAGTAGCTGCAAACATCTTCCAGCGATTCATTTGTCAGCAGGTCATCCCACCAGGCAAAGAGCGCCAGGTCTGGAGCGTCCACAGAGGGCAGGCCGCCCACATTGTTCTGGTAATGCGCGCCCACCGGATCTTCAAAGGCCACAAAACCATTGGCGTTGATCCAGAACTGGCTGAAGGTCCCGCCGTAGAAAGGGAAATCGAAACCAATTGCAAAGGGCCCCTGGTTGTCATCGTTGTTCTCAAAGAGAACCGGCTGGCTGTTTTCTGCTCCGTCCACCCAGCCAACGGCCGGGCCAAATTCCTCGGCGCTGTCCAGCCAGGTGTAGCCAGCATCATCGGGGCCGCCTGTATCACGGCCGATCATGCCCGGCCAGGCCGCATCCAGCTCCAGAGTGGCTTCCCAGTAGAGGCTGCCATCACCCGTGTTGCCAATCGCCAGACTGTCATCAAGGGTCACAGAAACAAGGCCATCCACATCGTGAATGAGCTCATTCTCGCCAAGTTCCAGCTGCGGCAGACCGCCACTTACCAGAGCCTGTGCAAGATTGGACCAGGCACTCCAGTCGCCCTCGGCATCCTGCGCGCGAACACGGTACCAATACTCGCCCTCCGGCTGAGCGCTGAGGGTCCAGAACTCTTCCGTGATCTCCGCGGCAATAACGCTTTCGGATTCCCAGCTGACCACAGGGCTGAAGTTGTCCACATAGATGCCTTCTTCCGAAACCCAGCCGTCTGTCGAGTAGCGAAGACGCAGAGAGACGGTCTGGCCGGCAAAGTCATCCAGGGGGAAACTTGCGCTGACCCAGCCAGGCGAAAAGCCCGTGATACCGTTGCCATTGTTGCTGCCATTCGGGTTCGAATTTGTCGTGATACTTCCCGCAAGACCCGTCCAGCTACTGCCGCCACTGGAAATCTCCAGATAGGCGTAGTCCCAGTCCTGCTCGATTTCGTACCAGCAATCGAACTGAACAGACATTCCGGCTTCCACCTGAATGTCCTGCGCCAGCTGGCTGACCGCGTTCAGATTGTTTCCATTATTGCTGTAGTAGCTGGTGGGCGCGCTCGAAAAACGCTCGCTGCTCAGCTCGAAAGAGACATTTTCCCCAAGCCAGTTTGTATCACCGTCAAAGGCATCTTCCCCGAGTGTGCGCCCCTGAAGCTCCACCAGCTCGTAGGCTGTGGCCGGGTTGATCTCATCCGGCTGTGGCGTAGTCCAGTTAATCGTGTAGTCAGGGCCTGTAACACCGATCTCGGCCAGCTCGGGAGTAGCAGGCGGAAGAAATGGCCAGGGGTTTCCCGCGATTTCCGCAAAGATCAGATTGGGCTCGAGGTTTTCAGCTACCAGCGTGGGAATCCGGCTCTCCTGCGGCCAGAAGCCGTCGCTGCTGCTGCCCACTTCGGGCGTAATCGCCAGAATCTTGTCGTGTCCGTCGTCATCGGTATAGAACCAGTCGTCCGTATCACCGTTGACCGTATACAAGAGCTCCCAGCCAGTTCCGCAGGTGTAGCCGTTGTGCTCGGCCATCAGGCCTGTAAGCATCTGGAAGCCGCTGTGGTCAGGCTCGGGCACATGGACGGCATCGTAGCCCCAGGGGTAGAGCAGCAGATTACTGTAACTGTGATAGGTCAGGGCGGCCGTGAAGTTGCGGCTGTTGACAAAGTCGCGGATCACCTGTGACTCGGGCTCGCTGAAGGCTTCCGTGCCACGATAGGTTTCATCGTAACCAAAGGGGCTCGAGCCTTCATCGTCATAGCCCCAGAAGTGTCCGAAGTTGCGGTTGAGATCCACGCCCCAGCTGCCATCACCGTTGTTGCGGCGGTTCTTGCGCCACATGCCGCCACCATTGGGATTGTTCGCCTCGTTGTAGAGCACGCCATCCGGATTGATGAAAGGCACAAACCAGAGCTCGCGTTCGTTGACAATGTCTGTCACACGAAGATCTGTTCCGTAATTGTCCGTCAGGTGATGCACAAAGTGCAGCAGGACTTCAATCGTGATCGCTTCGCGGGCGTGGATGTAGGCGCTGTAAAAAACTTCCGGCTCGTCCTCATCCATTTCCGGATTATCGGAGACCTTGAAGGCCCAGATATCATTGCCCTCAAGCGTAGTACCGATGACAACCGGCTCGCTCACAATCGTCGGAAAGTCGGCATGGATCTGCTGAATTTCGGCCATGCCCTCGCTGTAGGTGTGGTAGTCGCCGTAGTTTCGTGATACATTCATGCGCTCGGCATAGTGCTGCTCAAGGTCAGCGATCACAAGCTGGGGGCTGTATCCCGCCTGCTGCAGGCGCGCCAGCCCGGCGTCGTCCACGGGAAATTCGACACCCGCTTCCGAAATGACCGTACCACAGGGGTCAAGTCCAGGAAGGCTCGCAACCAGCGCGGGCAGTTCGGATTTGTCGGCGACGGGAAGAAATACCTGATGCCACGCAGCGTAAAGGCTTCCCGGCAGACAGGCTGCTGCAAGCAGCATGCTTGAAATCAATTGCCTGTGATTCATCATGCCTCCTGGTCACAAATGGGGGTCGAAAGAAAAAGCGAGAGGCGCCCGCTGGACGCCTCCCGCCGGGGCCCAAAGGGCTATTTCACCAGCATCACTTTTCGTACGGCCTGATCCTGCCCCGCAATGACACGCAGCAGGTAAACGCCACTGGAAAGGTCGGAAGCGTCCAGCACGAGCCTGTGGCTTCCCGCAGGCATTGTATCACGCAGCAGACTGCGTACCTGCTGGCCCCTGATATTGAAGAGCACGGCGCTGACCAGTTCGGCTTGCGGCAGGGAGAATTCGATTGTCGTGGTCGGGTTGAAAGGATTCGGCCAGGCCTCGCCCACGGCGAAGGTCGCGGGTAGCTCTGCCCCTTCAACCGCAAGATCATTCACGGTCATGGCAACCGGAATTTCCAGCTGGGCCTGGTCGGGGTCGTTACAGACAAAGCGGATGCCGGCGGAGTACTCGCCTTCCGGCAGCTGGAAGCCCTGGATATTGTTAGTGGCCTCGTAGCGCAAGTAACCGCTTCCACCGGTGGGTACCACGCCACTGGCCGTGCTCAGTTCCAGCCAGAAAGGCGGCAGAATCCAGATGGAATAATTGTCAATGGCCTGATCCTGCACATTGAGGATGCCCGTACCCTGATTCTGATCGATCTGCCAGCCGATGGTGCCCGAGTCGCTGTCAGGATCGGAGGCATTCATGTCGCCATAGTTGAATGTCACACGGCCGCCGGCCTCGAGCACAACCTGGAAGGTGAAGGGTCCACCGTAGGTTACCTGATTGAAGTGCGGGGCTTCAATCCAGCTGACAACCAGGCTGTCCGTGCCATTGCTCCAGTAATTCGTGATACCCTCGAGGGTTTCGCTCGTAAGGAGGTCGTCCCACCAGGGGAAGAGCGCCAGATCGGGGGCGTCGTTATCCGGCAGGCCACCAACATTGTTCTGGTAATAGCCGTCCACCGGGTCCTCGAAGGCGATGAAGCCGTTGGAGTTGACCCAGAACTGGTTGTATACATCACCATAGAAGGGGAAGTCGAAGCCGATTTCGAAGGGCCCCTCGTTGTCATCGTTCTCCTCAAAAACAACCCACTGAGCTGTATCACCGGCGTCCACCCAGCCCACAGCTGGGCCATCAGCCTCGTTTGAATCACGCCAGGTATAGCCGTTGCCATCCGGACCGCCACCATCGCGGCTGTCCGACATCAGGGGAAGACTGCGGGGCTGCAGGACCGTGGCCTGCCAGATCAGGGGCGCTTCGCCCACATTGCGAATCTCCAGGCTGTCCAGATAGACCTGCGTTTCGCTCTGCATCAGAGCGAAGGCAACTTCGCTGACAGGAAGCTCCAGCTGGGCGGGATCGGTTGAGAGGCCAATCGAAGTGGTAAAGCGAATGGCCACGCCATCGTCAATGTCATCAACCGTCACATGCTCGCTGTTGTAATTCTTCAGGTTGAGGCCCATGGTCGCCGTCTGATCCTTGATGCCCACCGTGCAGTAGGGGAAGTCCTGGCTGTTGGACTGTGTATCATCGAAGGTGTGATACTGGAAGACGAACTCACCATCGCCCGTGGGTGTCACATAGATCGAGGGATCGTAGAGGATCAGCTGGAAGGTGTTGACGCGGTTGTTGCTGTTGGTGCGCATGCGGTACCACTCAACCGTGAAGGTGCCGCTTTCCTCATCGTGATAGGTCGCCACCTGCGCGTCGCTGGTCAGGTAGAAGTCATCCCACATCGGGGCCAGCATCGGCTCGGGGCCCATGCCGCAGGGCATGTAGTGATTGCGGAAATCGGTTTCCAGATGCGCCAGCTCGCCAAAGGCCACATAACCATTGGAGCAAACGGCCATGCTGGTGTAAACCTGACCGTAAACCGAGAAGGGGAAGGGCAGATCCACACGGCGGCTGTCGTCCTGCTCGTCGCCATTGTCGTGCAGGTTGATCGCCGTACCGGGACCCATGCCATTAGGCGCAATCTCCACCCAGTTGTAGACCGGAGCCTGCAGGTACTGGCTGTCGCTGCTTTCAAAAGCATAGTAGCCGTAGGCATCGGGGCCGGTGGGATCCTCGGGCTGATTGTCGCCCAGCGTAAAGGCCTGACGCAGCTGGCCGGACCAGGCCTCGTCCACCGTCCAGTCGATCAGCAGCTGTGTGGTATAACCGGCAACCGTACCCGTCAGGGCCGTGATATCAATCGAAAGGGTTTGCTGGCTGCCGGGCTCCAGCGCGTCAACGGTCTGGCTTTCCGGGCTCAGGATGAAGTTCTCATCGGGGACCGAGAAGTTCAGCACAAGGCCGTTGGCCGGCAGGTTTCCGCTGTTGTCCAGACGCAGCGACATGGTGCTGGTGCCGCCGGGATTAAGGGGCGAGCTCAGGCTGCCGCTGCCCGTGGCAATGCTGATCACGGGCGTGTCCACAATCAGGTCCAGACGCTGCCCGACCTGCCGTTCGCCATCGTCGATCAGCACAAGCAGGCGCACGGGCTGGCCTTCCGTCCAGGTGCCGGGAACCGTCAGGCTCAGGTCACCGACCGTCTGCGCCGAGCCGCCCGGGGTAATCGCGTCGGTGGTGGCCGTTGTGCCGGTCAGGGTCACACCTGCGTCCAGCGCCACCAGCTCGATCTCGAGCATGTCCAGCGCGGCGCTTTCCGATTCGTTGGTGATCTCAAGCACGAGGCTTGCGTTTTCGCCCGGCTGCCAGAGGCCGTCTTCACCCTCATCGGTCAGGCTGATTTCGCCCAGAACCGGCATGGCCAGAGCATCGTCCACCATCACCTGCTCCATCACAGGATAGTGGAAGCCCTTGGTCGCGGTAAGATGCAGGGCGCCTGCTTCCATTGCCGGCAGTTCCAGGTGAACATGGCCCGCATCGTCGCTGACGGCCACCACACTGCGGGACTCATCGAACCAGGCGCAAACCGCCGCGCCCGCCACCGGAGTCAGTCCACTGACAAGCTGCAGCGACAGGCTCTGCACACCCGTACCAATGCTGGTCGGCAGGCCCATCACTTCCATGGACTGCGGAATGCCGCAGGTCATGTCCATGCCCGGATCGCCCATCAGGTTGGCCCAGTAGGAGAAGTTGTTCGTGTTGCCATCGCCAATCGGCAGGGTCAGGTAGAGGTCGTACTTGCCGCGGAACATGCAGGTGCCCACCTGGGGAATGCCGTAATTCAGCATGCCGCTCCAGAAGCCGCCGCAGACCACATTGTTATAGGCCGTGTGAGTCTGGGGCGTGCAGAAGCCCATGGCCGCCGCGGCACCGCCCAGCTGAGTGGCATTGCCGCCACGCAGAAAGGCTTCCGTGTAGGCAGTCTCCCAGGTGCTGTAGAAATCACCCGAGGAGCAGGTGAAAACCACGGCGATCGGCGTGTAGGGATTGGTCATGCCCATCAGGGTCGTCTGGCTTAAGCCTTCCATGCCGATCCAGCCACGATAGTTGTAAAAGCTGATGCCCTGGTTCATCCAATTGTAGACATAGCTGGGGCTGTTGGCGCAGAAGGCCGTGTCAATCTGGGTGTAGCCCTTCTCCTCCATCAGCTGGAAGCCGATCGAGCGGGAAAGCTGACTCATGGATTCGCCGCAGTGGCCGGTGCCGGTCAGGAAGCTGGCGCGCTGCATCCAGCTGGTGGAGACATTGAGCGGCGTGCTTTCGTAGTAGACCACCTTGTTCAGCACCGTGGCCAGCTCGGTGGCTGTTTCCACAGAAATACGGCCCACAACCACATCGGCCAGAATGTCATTGCCGGCGATGGTGGCGTAGTAGTGATCGTACTGGCTGGAATGGGTGGGAATGCTGTAAGTCCCTTCGACATCACCCACCAGCGCCACATAGTGCGGGGGGAAGTCGGAGTTCTGATACTGGGCGATGATCTCGTTGCGAATGCCCGTGGTGGTAAAGCTGACATCGCTTTCGGAGACCACCGTAACATGATGGCCCTTGCGGCGCTTCCAGTTCAGCCAGTTCTGAAAAGGCAGCTGGCTTTGGGCGGCGGCCTTGGCAAAAACGAGGTAGTTAAGTGGCAGGCCGGGGGCATCCCAGTCGATGGACTCCAGACTGCCGTGATCATCCGGGTTGCTCTCAGGCTGGTAAAGGCGAATCACACGATCACCCAACAGCGAACCGGTAAAGGCGGCCTCGGCGCGGCGACGCTCGTGGCTGTACACCAGACCCTCATCCTCATCGGAAAGGCTTTCATCATCCACGGAGGCCATGGGTGAATTGGTCTCGTTGCGGCCATGGAAGCGCACTTCAAGGTTCAGGCTGGAAAGCGCAAGCAATTCACCCGTAACCGGATTCCAGCGCATGGGGGCAATACTCAGCTTGACCAGACGGGTCTGCCTGACCAGCACGGGCTCGGAGACCTGCGCCCAGTCTTCGGGCCAGAAGGTGTTGCTGCTGTAGATTGCCTCGTCCTCGGCCCAGGCCAGCGGCAGATCCAGCTCGCTGTGCAGGCGCTCCTGCAAGGGGCGAACAGCATGAACACCAAGGCTTACCCACTGCTCGTCAATGACTTCCAGACGAAGATCGCGGGTGGCCGGAATCTCAACCAGGCGGGAAACCAAAGGCAGATCCGGGGCGCCGGCCTGACCCAGCATTCCCTCGCCCGAGAAGCGAATGACCTCCTGCCCGTCAATCAGCTCAAGGCCGGGCAGGGGAAAGCTCATTTCAATGCGGGTAGCCGAAGGCTCGGTCGAGGGCACCAGACTGATCTGGTTGCTTGTTGAAAACTGGCTGGCCAAAAGTGGAATGGCCGTAAACAGAAGCAGCAGACTGCGCAACATGCAAGGATTTCCTTCCTGGAATGATTGAATCGGGAAGGGGATTGCAAGGATTGTGCCACTTCAAAAGACGAAAAAACATGCAGGTTTCGTGCTTTGCTCAGGAAGTAGATGTAAAGGAGTCCTCATCATCGTGAGGCTTTGCGAACAGGCGGGGCGTGCTTATTGGTTTGTAATGA
>CAYFPS010000001.1:84729-116912 GCA_964345075.1 uncultured Bacteroidaceae bacterium
TGGCATGGAAATTTCGTCTCCGCGGGCCGGCCACCAGCACCAGAGGACATAGTCGCCGGACTCAAGGGCTAAGCCATTGGCATCAAACAGGTTCAGCCACCCGGTATAGTTCCTGCGCTGTCCGGGATGAATCCAGTCAACCCAGGCCTCCTGCGGAAATGTGGCCGCGCTTGACCAGCGCCATAACTGCTCCGGGCCGCGATAAAGAAAAAAGTCAAAGGTCTGGCCACTGGCATAACTGGCGGCAACAGGGCCGCTTCCGCCGGGATGAACAAGCTCGACTTCCAGCCGAATCCTGCTGCCTGCAGGAGCCGAGGTGATTTCCTCCCCGCTTTTGTCCAGCGCGCGAAAGGCCAGCTCGATTGTTTCCAATGGCATTGCCTGCCAGTTGTCATCGATGGAAAATGCGGCTTCGGCAAAGGCGGGTGAAATCACGGGCTCGAAGCGCAATCGATAACTGCCGGGCTCAAGCTGGGCGGAATCATTGTCCAGCTGCTGCCACCAGATTTCGTGGCGGCGCTCCTCATGGGCCATGAGCGTGTCCTGCTGGATCACCAGTGGAAAAGCCATGCCGAAAAGCTCGTCCCAGACCAGGCTGTCCCCGCGCCAGACTTCCATGTGCGGCGGCAAAGTGAACTCAACGGGAACGGGGATGGAAAGGGGGTTGATGACTGCGCCGCTGAAGAGCAGGCTGTCACCGTAGCCGGCTTGTATCACAGGCTGACCGGCACCGTCAAGGATCTGAAGATCCAGTAGCAGCATCTCCGGCTCACCAAAACTGTTGTCGCCGGAATCGCAGCCAAAGGCAAGCAGGAGGGCAAGCAGCAAGGCTCGCATTACTTCTTCCCGCCACACATGCGTGAATAACCTTCGGCGCGCAGCGTCTCGACCTGCCGTGATACATCCTCCGCTCTGACACCCAGCCGATGTGCCACCCGGGCGAAAATCTCAAGCGAGGTTTCGAACTCCTCCGGGATCACCTCGTCTGCGCCCTCTTCGATCAGCGCTTCAACCTCACCGGCAAAACGTGTTCGCGCAACAATATGAATCGAGGATGACAAGTCACGGGCCCGTGATACAATCTGTCTGGTGGCAGCGGCATCGGCGATCACGACGACCAGGCTCTCGGCCTCCTTCAAGCCGGCCCTGAGCAGCACATCTTCACGGGTTGCATCACCAAAGAGAATTGGCAGGCCGTGACCGCGCTCTGCCCGCACAGTGTCCGGATTCATCTCGACCACGCGAAAATCCATACCCGCCAGCTGCACAGCCTGAGCGACATTGCGGCCGTTGACACCATAGCCGACAATCACCACGTGACCGCCGCGACTGGCCACCGGATCCTGCGCCAGACCACGCCCGGCCGAGTAACCCGCCCGCAGCACCTGCGGCATGGGCAGCTTGCAGATGCCCGATGCCATGCCGGGAGCCAGCTGAATCAGGAAGCCGGTCAGGCCCATGCCCAGCACACTGACAGCCAGAAAGAGCTGCTCGGCTGAAGGCGGCAACAGCCCGTAGAGCTTGCCCACACCGCTCAGGATGAAAGCGAACTCACCCACCTGACTTAAAATCAGGCCAGCGATCACGGCGTTGCGCACACTGTAGCCGATGAGCATTGCCGCCAGCGAAGCCAGCAGCGCCTTGCCCGCCAGAACGAACAAGGTCAGGCCCAGCACCACGAGCGGCTTTTCGAGGATGAAACCCACATCCAGCAGCATGCCGATGGAGACAAAGAAAAAGGCCGTAAAGAGATCACGGAAAGGGCGGATCAGCTCATAGGCTTCGTGGTTGTACTCGGACTCGGAAATGGTAAGCCCGGCAAGGAAGGCGCCCAGCGCCAGCGAAAGGCTCGAGGCAGCCCAGGCCACAGCCAGACAGATGCCACCGATGGTGATCAGCAGAAGTTCGCGGCTGCGTGTGGACACCGTCTGATGCAGAATTGCCGGAACAATGTGGCGTGATCCAAGAAAGACGAAGAGCAGCAGTCCGGCGCCAGTCAAGCCAAGTTGCAGAAGCGAGTGTCCCCCCGCGTCGGCGCTGCGTCCGGCGAGTGCCGGTGTCAGGATGATGAAGAGCACGACAATCACATCCTGAAAGATCAGGGCGCCAAGGGCCAGACGCCCTTGTGCTGTCTCCATCTGCCCTCTGTCCTGCAGGAGCTTAAGGAAATCAGGAAGCCCATGAAGATGGCCGGGCCGCGCTCCCAACCGGCGAAGTGCATCATGGCCAGAGCCGTCGCGGCAACCGTAAACAGCACCTGCAGCCCTCCGCCAGCGAGGACTTCCAGCTTGATCCTGAGCAGTTTGCGCAGACTGAATTCGATGCCGATGGTGAAGAGGAGCAGAATCACACCAATCTTGGCCAGCTGCTCGACTTCCTTGTGTGCCGAAATCAGACCAAGCGCGTGCGGTCCGGCAAAGACACCGGTGAGCAGAAGTCCCACCACCAGAGGCAGGCGAAGTCTGTGTGACAAATAGACAACGCCCGCCGCCAGCAGCAGAATGATGACGATATCTCTTAGGAGAGGAATCTCCACCCTGACTTCCTCAATTGTATCACAGGCGTGATCAGGCCATCAGGCTGGCGATCGCAGCCACATTGACAATATCGCTGGCCGAACAGCCGCGACTCAGATCCATGAAGGGCGCGGCAAGCCCCTGGACAGTGGGGCCGATCGCCTCGGCTCCCGCCAGACGCTGCACGAGCTTGTAGCCAATGTTTCCGGCATCCAGGTCCGGAAAGACCAGCACATTGGCATTACCCGCTACGGACGAGCCGGGTGCTTTCTTGGCCGCAACAGAGGCGACAATGGCAGCATCCAGCTGAAGTTCGCCGTCCACGGCCAGCTCCGGACTCTGCTGCCTGACCAGCGAAAGCGCGGCCAGCACCTTCTCCGTGTCCGCATGGCTGGCGCTGCCCTTGGTGGAAAAGCTCAGCATGGCCACGCGAGGCAGCGCGCCTGTCAGGGCCTTGTGAGTGGCCGCGCTGGCCAGGGCAATACTTGCCAGCTGCTTCGCGTCCGGTTGGGGCACAATGGCGCAGTCGGCAAAGGTGAAGAGGCGACCATCGGGCATGACCATCAGGAAGCTCGAGCTGACCACATCCATGCCGGGAGCCATCCCCAGCACATGCAGGCCCGCGCGTATTACATCACCGGTAGTGTGCACGGCGCCACCCACGCTTCCATCCGCCCTGCCTTCCTTAACCATGAAAGCCGCGAAATACATCACATTGCGCACGGCCTGTGATGCAGCCTCGAGGCTCATGCCTTTTGCCTTGCGCTTCTGGTAGAGCTGATGAGCAAAATCGTCGGTCCATTCCGATTGCTCAGGGTCGATGATTTCTCGGCTCTGCAGCTTGAGTCCGGCTTCGGCGCAGAGCGCCTCGACTTTTGGCCGTGATCCAAGAAGTGTCACACGGCAGATCCTTTTCTCCTTCAGGATTTTTGCCGCCTGCACCGTGCGCGCGTCCTCGCCCTCCGGCAGAACGATATGACGGTCCCGCCCGCGAGCCTTGTCCTGAAGTGTGTCCAGTATGTTCACGAATTGCTCCTGCGATTGTCCATGGCCACGCGAACGGCTTCGGGGACGAAGTGCGAATAATCGCCACCCAGCGTCCAGAGCTCGCGTACGATGGAAGAATTGAGATAACTCCACTCCTCATTAGGCATGAGGAAAACGGTTTCAACTTCTGGGGCGAGCTTGCGGTTGACAATGGCCATCTGGAACTCGTAATCGAAATCGCTGATGGCGCGCAGGCCGCGTATCACGGCGCGGGCCTCGACCTGGCGCGCATAGTCCACCAGCAGGCCCTCGAAGCTTTCCACCTTGACACCGTCCATTCCCGTGACACATTCCCGGACCAGCTGCTTGCGCTCGTCCAGACTGAACAGGGGTCTCTTGCCGCTGTTTACGGCAAGCAGCACGATTACTTCATCGAAAACCAGTCTGGCGCGGCGCACGATATCCAGATGGCCGCGGGTCATCGGGTCAAAGGTTCCGGGGTAGATGGCTCGGCGCATGGCGGCCCTCCTTAGCTGTTGCGCACCAGCAGCATGACGGTCAGGTCGTCGGCAAAGCGCAGGCTGCCGTCCTTCATGCCGGACCAGTTGCGTGCAAGCTCGACAATGCCCAGCAGGGCACGGGAAAGACTCTCGCCCTTTGTATCACGCATTGCCTGCATGATTCCCGCCTCGCCCAGTTCTTCACCGCTGTGGTTCAGGCATTCATTCAGGCCGTCCGTATAGAACAGGATGCGATCACCAACGGCCAGATCGACCGTACCCATTTCGAAATCCAGGCCTTCAAAAGAGCCAACAATCATGCCGCCTTCGGTCAGGCGCTCGAAACTGTTGTCTGCCGCCCGCTGCAGAAGCGGTGGATTGTGTCCCGCGTTGACATAACTGAAGCGGCCCGTCGGTTTGTGATACACGCCATAGCAGGTAGTCACAAATGTATCCGGGTCTGTAACCTCGGCCAGATGATCGTTCAGGCAGCTCATGATGTCGCAGATGCTGGTGCGATGCTGCGCCAGAATCCTCAGGCCCGTACGAAAGGAGGCCATCAAGAGGCCTGCAGGCACCCCCTTTCCGGCGACATCCGCGATCACAATACCTGTATCACGATCGGAGATCTCGAAATGATCGAAGTAGTCACCACCTACTTCATGGGAGCTGAGATTCAACCCGCCAACACTCAGCGTGTCTGCTTCGATTGGCCCTTTGGGCTGCAGCGAGAGCTGAATGTGCCGGGCGACTTTCAGCTCCGCCTTGACCCGCTGCTGGTCACGCTTCAAGCCCTTTTGCAGGGCGTGCTCGACCGATTGCGCCACCTGACCGGCAAAGACTTCAAGCAGCTGGCGATCATGTTCGTCATAGCTGTCGAGCTGGTCCGACTCCAGATTGAAGAAGCCGATCATGCGCCCGTCGTGATGAATGGGAACAACCAACTCGCTCAAGGTGCGATCACGCGCATTGAAATAGCGATCGTCCGCGCGCACATCAGAGACGATCACGGGTTTGCCCTGATTACGCACCCAGCCCATGATGCCGCGATCGAGTTTTTGTCTCACAAGATGGAGTTTGTCCGTGGCGTAACCGCGCAGGGTTTCCCAGCGAATCGTTCCGGTGGTCGCGTCGATGAAGTAAAGACCTGCAGCGTCGTAACGCATCAGATCCGCCAGCGCATCCATGATCAGGTGGGCAAGGGATTCGGGGTCGAGGTCGTCCAGCAGACGCAGACCGATCTCTTTCAAGAGGCGGTTTTCACGCTCGGCCCGGCTGACCTTGAGCAGCTTCTTCAGTGTGGCAATACTGTGCCCGAGCTCGCTCGTCTCCTTCGTATACAAATCAAGCCAGGCCTTGTCGACCTGGCTTGTCTGCATGCGGTGATACAATTCTTCCAGCCGGTCAAGCTGTGTACGCAGGGATTCAAAGGAGTCCATGGACGAGCGTCCTTGCCACCCTGCGGCAGCCTTTAATTGAAGGCCTTGACGGCCTCATCCACACTGGGGAAGCTCTTGAAGACCTGGTAGAGCTTGGTGATCATGAACAGCGAGTCGATCTTCTCGGAAACCGAGGCAAGATGGAAGTCGCCGCCCGCCTCGCGAGTGGGCTTCAAAGCCTTGATCAGAATACCCAGACCGGATGAGTTCATCAGCTTGACACCGGAAAGATCCAGCACGAACTGACGGCTTCCCTTGTCCAGATGGGACTTGACCTCGTTGTAGAAGGCGTCGGCATCGGGACCGCCCAGCAGGTTACCCTTCAAGCTGAGCAGGACGACATCACCTGCGGCTTCGGCTGAAATCTTCATGGAACCCTCCTTAGGTAGGCCTGAAATCTATGAATCAGCCCCGCCCAAGTCAATCAAAACACCATTCTGAGAGCCAGCACAAAGAGCCGGGAGCTTTTCGATATGCTACCTTCTTCAGGTTGTGACCCTGTTTACAGAGGGGATCATTCAGCGTCAACAACGAGGGGATTGAAATGACAAGCATGAACGAAGTGCGCAAGTTGCTGAAGGATAAAGGTATCAAGCAACCTGCGCGTGCGACCAAAGTGGAGCTGGTGCGTCTTCTGCAGCGCTCCGAGGACAATTTCGACTGCTTTGCGACTGCCGTGGATGGTGTCTGCGATCAGATGACCTGCGTCTGGCGCGAGGACTGCTTCAAGGCCGCAAAGGCTTAGGGAGGATAGAATGCCCGAATTGAGGCATGACCCGATTCAGAGGCGCTGGGTGATTGTGGCCGCGGAACGTGCCGCCCGCCCGATGCAGTACCATGGCGAGCTGCGCTTTCCATCGAATCCCACCTGTCCTTTCTGCGAGGGGATGGAGCAGGCCACGCCCGGCGAGATTTACGCCCTTGGCCAGAACGGCCGCAAGCCGAATGAAAAGGGCTGGGATCTGCGCGTCGTACCCAACAAGTATCCGGCGCTGAAGATTGAAGGCAGCCCCGACCGCCGTGGAGTTGGCTTCTACGATGCCATGAACGGAATCGGCGCGCATGAGGTGCTGATTGAGACACCCCGTCACATGCAGCATATGGCGGACATGTCCGGCGAGCAGATGGAAAAGATTTTCTTTGCCTATCAGCATCGCCTGAATGACCTCAAGCAGGATCCGCGCTTCAAGTACATCCTGATCTTCAAGAATTACGGTGCCGATGCGGGCGCGACCATCGCGCATCCGCACACGCAGATCATTGCCACGCCCGTGACCCCCTTGACGGTCTCCGACGAGCTTAAGAGCGCGCGCGAGCATTACAGCGTCAAGGAGCGCTGCCTCTTCTGCGACCTGCTGCAGCAGGACCTGGAAAAGGGTGAGCGTGTGGTCTGGCTGAGTGATCACTTTGTGGCCATCTGTCCCTATGCCAGCCGCTTCCCTTATGAGGTGATGATTCTTCCCAGAAAGCATTCCCACGATTTCGGTCTGGAATCTGCGGATGCGGTCAAGGACCTGAGCCATGTGATGCATGTGGTTCTGAAGAAGCTGCGCAAGGCGCTGGGTGATCCGCCCTTCAACTTCCTCTTTCACACGGCTCCCAACACGGCTCATTCCGGTCGTCGCGCCAATTACTGGGACACCATCGAGCACGACTGGCACTGGCACGTGGAAGTGCTGCCCCGACTGAGCCAGCCCGCTGGCTTCGAATGGGGCACGGGCTTTTACATCAACCCGGTTGCGCCTGAAGTGGCCGCCGACCAGCTGCGCAGGACGAGCATCTAGCCGATGGACAAGGGTGTGATGCGAATTCTCTTTGCCGCCGCCGAGGCCGTTCCATGGGCCAAGAACGGTGGGCTGGCCGATGTGATGGGCGCGCTGCCGCCCAGCCTCTTCAATCTGGATCACGAGGTGGTCAGCGTTCTTCCGCTCTACTCAATGGTGGATCGCGAAGAGCACGAGCTGAATTACCTGACAACCATTCATGTGCGCTTTCTGGGAAACGATTTTCCCACGCGCATTTTTGAGGCCGCCTATCCTGGCAGCGACTGCCGGGCCCTGTTCATAGAAAACCAGTACTACTTCGAGCGACTGGGCCTTTACACGGATCCTTCGACCAGCACGGCCTGGGCAGATGACGAAGAGCGCTGGTTCTTTTTTCAGGCAGCCGTGATCGAACTGATTTTGCAGGCGGAGATCAATCCCGACATCCTGATCTGCTCCGACTGGCACACGGCCATGCTGCCTGCCCTGCTGCGCATCAAGCACAAGGAAGATCAGGCGCTGCAAAAGATTCGCAGCGTGATGTCGATTCACAATCTGGGCTATCAGGGCGTCTTCCCTGCCGACTCGATTCTCAAGCTGGGCCTGCCCCGCGAGCTGGTTTTTCCGCTCAGTCCTTTTGAATTCTATGGTCAGCTCAACTGCCTGAAAGCCGGCATCTCCTTTGCGGACGAGGTGGTCACGGTCAGCCCGACCTACGCCGAAGAGATCTGCACGCCCGAGCACGGACACGGTCTGGACGGTGTGTTAAGGCAGCATGGTGATCGCGTGCGCGGCATCTTGAACGGCATCGATGTCAAGCTGTGGAACCCGGGGCGCGATCCATGGATCGAGGAGCGCTTCAGTTTCGGCAGGCTGCAAAAGAAAGGCCTGAACCGCGCGCCGCTGATGAAGGCCTTTGGGCTGGATGAAAAGTTTGAGGGGCCCGTGCTGGGCATGGTGACCCGCCTGACCGGCCAGAAGGGCATGAACATTCTGGCTGGCTGTCTGGATCGGCTGATGCAGCGGGATTTGAAGCTGGTGATTCTCGGCAATGGCGAGCAGCAGTTTGAGCGCTTCCTGACCGATGTCGCCCATCATCATAGCGATCGCATGGGCGTGAAGATCGGCTACAGCGACGAGGTCGCGCATCAGATTTACGCCGGTTCGGATATTTTCCTGATGCCCAGCCGCTACGAACCCTGCGGTCTCTCGCAGATGTATTCCATGCGCTACGGGACGCTGCCGGTGGTGCATTCAACCGGCGGGCTGAAGGACACGGTCATTCCCTTTCTGGAAGACGCCGATTCCGCCACGGGCTTTTCCTTCCTTGAATATCACGCCGAAGCGCTACTCGAATCCATTGATGTCGCCCTCTCCGCCTGGCGCAATCAGCGCCTGTGGCGGCGCCTGCAGCGCAACGCCATGAAGCAGGATTTCAGCTGGGAGCACAGCGCCCGGCTCTACGAAGAACTCTTTCGCAGCGTGATCAAGCGCTCGCGCTGGGGTGAGTAGCCGGTAGGCAGTATCCAGTAGCCAGATTCCAGTTACCAGTCAGAGGGCTTGCTGCCCCCGCTTTCCTCCCGCTTTCGCGGGAGTGACAGGGGTGACGTTCAGCTACCTGGCCTGCTAGTACCTGGCTTGCTGGCCTGCTCGGTGCCGGGGGAGTGCCAGGGGAGTGCCAGGGACCACAAAGCAGTTTTTCAGCCTGCGACCAGCCCACTTGACATCAGGTGTGAAGCAGGTTGGACACTGCTCATCACGTTCTCCATCAACCATGAAAGGCTGAATTTCAACGCTTCGCGAGGGTGTGCTGAAGGTGAAGAGGCCGGAAAACGCCGCGAATCCATTGCACATATTTACTGACTGCCGTCTCAATCAAGAAGAAGCAGCTTGTGCGTTGGCGCCTCCTGCCTGCTGCGCAGCGTGAGCAGGTAGATGCAGCTTTCCCCCAGCTACTGCCGTCAAGCGTGATCGACTGCGGCCCTGCTGCTTTATCTTGATCTTCCCGAAGGATCAACAGGATTCAGTGCCAGGCCTTTGAATTATTCTCTTTTTCCATGATTTTCGCTTGACATACCGCAAGTGGTAGCCGACATTCCTAATTAATGATTCACTAATCACGTAAGAACTCCTATCGATTAATCGCTCACTCTTGATGGACATCGTCAGCAGAAAGGACTGCAATGATTGCTGGCGACTGCCGGGCAGCTCTGTCCAGCCCCTTTCAAGACAATGCACTTGCGGATTGAAACAAGTCAGATCGAGGAGTGAATCATGAACACGAACAAGAACCACAGGCGAATCAAGCGCGTGAGCATGGCACCGGTACTGTTCGTCCTCGCCGGGCTAATCAGCGGTTGTGCAACTGTGCAACCAAACAAGGCCGATCACGACTGGCAGGATCTCTTCAGCCTGCTGAACCACAAGGCAAAGTCAAACACAACCCATATCACACTGGCTGATGGGAGCAGCCACCGGGCAATGGACCTGGCAGCCGCCGCTGATACTTTCCGCTGGCGGGATGCCCGTGGCCATGCCCACAAGCATGCCTTTGCCGAAATTGTCTTTGTCGATTTCGGTCGGGCAAGCATCTCCTTCACAAAAAGGATGAGCATTGGCCTGTTGACAGGTGCTGCCGCTGGAGCCGGGCTGGGATACTCGCAGGGTGATCCGGATGAGTTCCTGGTCGACAGGCCACTTCAAACGGCTTCTTACGCTATTGGCGGTGCGGCCTTAGGCGCAGCTGCAGGAGCACTGTGGGGCGCGGCGGACTCTGATGTCGAACGCTTCGTAATCAACGATCCAGCCAGCTATGAAGCGTTCCGCAGGAAGGCCGTCAGCAAGGCAAAGCTGGATCGCCTGCCAGAACCCTACATCCAGAATTGAACCGTGAAAATTTCGGATTGATCAGCGGGCTTCGGCCCGCTTTTTCATGCCCTGCCGAGATTGGATGCCAGCTCCTTAAGCATGGACTCCCAACGCCAGGTGGCAGAAAAATGTCCGCCTTTGTAGACCACATGTTTATGTGCGATTCCGGCTTTCGTCAGGCGCGAAGAAAAGACTCGTGCCCCAAGATCGGCATGATATTCGTCTGTATCACCGGCCTCAATGTAAAGGGTGCGCAAGCAGGAGAGGGCATTGGCCTCATCGGAAAGATGTGTCACACGCCAGGCGGGATCCTGCTCAAGCCAGCGCGAAAAGACAGCCTCATCGAGCTCGCCGCTTGCGGGATCAATTGGAAGCTCAAAACCTGGAGCCTTCGTGGATGGTGAATAACAGGAAGCAAGCGCGATCACATTGAGAACGCTCGCCTCGTCACGGCCCAGCTTCTTCAGGCCGGGAAGGGAGGCAAGAAAGGCATCAAGGCCACCCAGTCGTTCAAGTGCTTGCGGAAAGCGGGCCAATTCCGGCCTGATACTCATGTCGAAGTGCAGATCCCCGGCACTGGACAGGGCATGTGCAAAATGCTCCGGATGAGCCATCGCAAGTCTAAGCGCGCCGAAGCCACCGGAGGACTTACCCGCAACCGCTGTCGTATCACGGTCACCCAGAACTCGAAAAGCTGCCCACAGATGTGGCAGCAGCTCTTGTATCACATGATCCATGTGCGGACCAGTTCCGGAAGAATTGATGTACTGGCTTCCGCCGTAGCGTGTGAATGCATCAGGAAACGCGATCACCAGTGGCGGAATCTCGCCGGCTGCAATCAGTCTGTCCGCGATCTGGATCACGTTTTCATCAAAGGCGCGAAACGCAATCCAGCCTGGCGCGCTACTGAACAGGCCGCCAAGCGCCAGCAGCAGCGGAACCTTGTGTGTATCACACTCATAGCCGGGTGGAAGGTAAACGGGAAGATGGCGCACGCTTGGGTCACCCAGCGGGTTGCCTGCAAGCAATTGACTCTCGATCCGCTCGACCAGCAGGTTTCCCTTTAGCGCGTGATTCAGAAAGTACACGACTACTCCTTGACAGCGCCCAGCGTCAGACCGCTAACCAGAAAGCGGGAAAGCGAGACAAAGACAATCACCACGGGAATCGAGACCAGGATCGAACTGGCAGCGTAAAGTCCCCACTGTGTGCTCATCGAGGCCTGAAAGCTCTTGAGCCCTAATGGCAGCGTGAACATCTCAGACTCCTGCAAAATCTGTGCGGCCACGATGTACTCCGACCAGCTGCTCATGAAGGAGAACAAGGCCGTGATCACAAGAGCCGGTGAGGCAAGCGGCAGGATCACCTTGTAATAAGCCTGAAAGCGACTGCAGCCATCAATGCGCGCCGCCTCTTCCAGCGAAGCGGGGATTGTGTCGTAAAATCCCTTCATCTGCCAGATGCAGAAGGGCAGGGCTGTCGCCGAATAAAGAATCATCAGGCCGATGTAGGTGTTGATCAAATGTAGCTTGGCAATCAGGATATAGAGCGGCAGGAGCAGCATGGTTGCTGGAAACATCTGTGTTGTCATGATCGCCAGCATGCCTGCATCACGGCCCACGAAGCGAAAGCGACTGAAGGCATAGCCCCCGATAGCGGCAAGGGCTACACCGCTTAGTGTGACAACCAGTGTTACAAGCAGCGAGTTGAAGAGCCATGTCAGAAAGGGGTGCTGCGTAAACAGCTCAACATAGGAGTGAAAACTCCAGTCCTCGGGAATGATGGACAAGTCCGTTGTGCGCAGCCGGTCACCGGGCCTAAGGCTGATGGACAGCACATTCAGCACAGGATAGATCGAAATGATCGAAAAGGCGATCAGGACCAGATGTCTCACAAGGGTCAGGATGCGTGGTTCCTTCATGCGTGTCCCCTAGTATACGGCCTTGGTGGCCTGTGTCCGCTTGAGGAAGACCAGCGAGAACACAAGCAGGATCACAAAGATCACCATGGAAAGCGCGGCTCCATAACCGTACTGATACAGGTTGAAGACGGCGCGGTAGACATAGCTCACAAGAATGTGTGTCTTGTCCGATGGCTCGCCGCCATTTGAAACCAGCCAGATCACATTGAGATTGTTGAAGGTCCAAATCGTTCCCAGCGTGGCTGCCGGAAGCATCACGGGCTTAAGCAGGGGAAGCGTGATACGCCGGAACTGCGTGATACGACTTGCTCCGTCCACCCGGGCTGCCTCGTAGAGTTCCTGCGGAATGGCTTGAAGTCCACCGAGCGCAACCACCATCATGAAGGGAAAACCCAGCCAGATATTGGTCAGGATGCAGGCAATGAAGGCCTCAAGCGGGCTGCCCAGCCAATTGACCAGTGGCATGCTCAAATACTGGTTGATGATGAGATTGATCGCGCCGTATTCGTAATCGAACATTCCACGCCAGGTCAGGGCCGTGATGTATGCAGGGACGGCCCAGGGAATGATCAGCAACACGCGATAGATCGATTTGCCAAGAACCGGACCGTTGATGATCACAGCCAGGAAGATGCCCAGTGATACATGGAAGACGACATTCACCAGCGTCCAGATCACGGTCTTGAGGAAAACCGAGTAGAAGATCTGCTGCTTGAAGACCTCCACATAATTCTGCAATCCCACAACCTGCCAGTCCTGAAAACTCTTCAGCGACATGTTGGACAGGCTGAGCACCACGTTGTAGAAGAATGGGAATGCGATGGTGAAGACGATCACCAGAAAGGCGGGCAACACGAAGAAGTAGGCCAGCTTGTTGCCTTTCCAATCTTCAAGGAAGTCGACAAAGCGCCGCCGCTGCCAGAAGAGCAGCCCAAGGAGCAGTACGGCGCTCAAGCCCTTGAAGAGCTTTGCGAAAAGAGTGGGCTCCAGCACCTGATTCATCAGGCGAATCTTCTCAAGTGCTTCAACCTGCATGGCAGCGGCTGCTTCTTCAGCAGTGGCAGAGCCGCCCAGCAGCGCCTGATAGTGCGGGCGCATGCTGTCCCAGACAGCCCTAAGCTCGGCGATGACGGGCATTGGCTTGCCACGCTGCATCTGCTCGGCGCTGGCCTTCAGCGTCGGGTCTTCTGTAAGTAGCGGATCGTCCAGCAAATCCTTGCGCGACGGGAGTGTCTTCAATTCCGCCATGAAGCGGCGCTGCGCATCTCGTGATACAAGATGCCTGACCAGTAGCATCGCACCTTCGGCGTGTGCCTGATCCGCATTGACATTCAGCGAATAGCCCTTGGTTGCAACCATTGGGCCCATCGGCAGACCGGTCTGTGATACAATCGGCAGCGGTGCAATTGCGGCATTGATTTCCGGGCGCGACAGGTAGCCCTCGCTGCCGCCCCAGCTCCAGTCACCATTGATGATCATGGCCGCGCGGCCTTCCTTGAACAGCGCGTCGGCCAATTCGTAATCACAGTTGCCCGGAATCACTTTGTGTGTATCACGCAAAGAGAGGACGAAATTGTAGGCATTGACAGCCTCAGGCGTATCCAGATCAGGCATCGCCGAGCCCTGTGATTCAAAGAGCCAGGCTCCATAGCCGGTAAGGAAGGGCACAATGAAGAAGGGCTCGGTGAAATTCCAGACGAGCCCGTATCGGTTAACACCATATTCATCCACCGTGTTCTCCACTGCAAGCCGCACCAGATCGTCTGTGGTGGCTGGCGGCTCGCTGATGAAGTTGCGGTTGTAGACAAGCGCGAGATGATTACCGATGCGGTCGCCCACCTGCAGTAGCTCCATCGATCCGCTTGCCGCGTCAGGGCCATTGTCGGGTAGCCAGGTCAGGGCGCCTTCAACAAAGACTTCCTGCTCCGCTTCATTTAGCCATGGCGACATGTCCCGCACGATGCCCATGGTCTGGAAGGGTCCCATGACATCGCTGGGGCCGTAGACCAGCTCCGGGCCGCTGCCAGCCAGGGCTGCAGCCTGAAAGCCGCTGCGCAGCTCCTCGGTTTCCTTGTAGAGGGCGCGAACTTCGTACTCAGGATGCTGGGCCGTGAAGTCCTGAATCAGCTCATCAAGAATGGCCCGCTCGGCCGGTACCATCTGATGCCAGAGCGTGATGCGCGTGCGATCATCTTCCTGGCGGCATGCACTTAGCAGCAGCAGGAGTGTCAGGCTGAGTAGTCGGGTTGTGAATTTCATTGGCTGTATGAATATGAGTTTTGGGCAAAAGGTAAGGTATTGGGAAGAGGTGGTGCCGGGGGAGTGCCAGGGGAGTGCCAGGGGAGTGCCGGGGGAGCCCAAGCGAGAATTATCCCGCATCCACCTTCAATAGACGAAACCCTGCAAGCGGGTCGGGAAGCGACTTGCGGAAGCCAATATTGATCAATCGATCTGTTCGGGACAAATACTCTTCCATCCAATCACGATAACAAGCCCTGAAACGATCAAGGCAGGCGGAATTCTCGAAAAATTCATGCTGAGTGAGAAAGTGGTCAAATCCTGCTCCGGTCAGTGCGCGAAAGGATGTCCAGTCTGAATCCAGCGGATGGTCAACAACATGGGCGCGCCATGGGTTTGCGTCGATATATAGAAAAGTGTTTACCAGGTGATCCTCCTCTTCAATGACAACGACATCATAACGGTCAATCCACAACTGGCCCCTATGACCCATACGGCGATTTAACTGTTTTGCATAATGTCCGAGAAGCCTTCGCATGAAAACGGGCAAGACACCAAACTCGCGTGTTGAAAGTAGGAGGTGAAGGTGGTTGCTCATAAGAGCATAGGCATGAATATCAATCTTGTGCGACATCAGAAGGGTGCACAACAATGCCTTGAAAGTTGCTCTGGAGTCTGCATCAGGGAAGCACAGCCGCTTACCTGTAGCGTGAGCGGTTACGTGCAAGGTGAGGTCGGATTCCAAAGGGCGAAGTTTGCGCGGCACAGGTCTCTCCAAAAGGAGTGCCTACACAGGCCCCACCAGAAATGTTTCCATTGTTGAAAGAAATCACAGCTTCTTTTTATAGAGTGTCAGGAAGGTTTGACATCGCCTGCTTTTCAGCTTTAGGTCCCCTGGCACTCACCTGGCACTCCCCCGGAACCTACTTCGCCTCCAGCCAACTCCCCCCAACCCTCGGCTCCGCCACCAGCGGGACTTTTAGCGCCATCACCTGCTCCATTTCCCGCTGCACCTCCGCGGCACAGGCTTCGGCTATTTCGGCAGGCACCTCGAAAATGAGTTCGTCGTGCACCTGCGAGAGCATCACGAGCCCGGGAAGATCCTCCTGCTGACGGCGATCGAGATTGAGCATGGCCATCTTGATCAGGTCAGCCGCGCTGCCCTGAATGGGCGTGTTGACCGCTATGCGCTCGGCGGCCTCACGCAGTTGCCGATTGTCGGCGTTCAGGTCCTCGATATAGCGGCGGCGACCGAAAAGGTTGGTGACGTAGCCATTGAGCCGCGCTTCTTCAATCAGCGCGCGACTCCAATCACGCACGCCCTGATAAAGCGAGAAGTAGCCATCAATAAATCGCTGCGCCTCCTTCACCGGAATCTCCAGATTGCCAGCCAGCGCGAATGCGCTCATTCCATAGATCACACCAAAATTGACAACCTTCGCCTGATCGCGCATCTCCGGTGATACAAGACTCTCCTCTACACCAAAAATCGCAGCAGCCGTCCTTCGATGAATGTCCGCGCCCTCATTGAAGGATCGACAGAGTTCCGGGTCACCACTGATATGCGCCAGCAGGCGAAGCTCAATCTGCGAGTAATCCGCATCAATCAGGACATGGCCATCAGCCGGAACAAAGGCCTGACGAATCCGTCGTCCCCACTCGCTTCTGACAGGGATGTTCTGCAGGTTCGGGTCAGTACTGGAAAGCCGGCCAGTAGCGGCGATTGTCTGGTTGAAATTCGTGTGTACGCGCCCGGTGCGGCCATTCACCAGTGCCGGCAGTGTGTCCGTATACGTACCCTTCAGCTTGGCCAACTGCCGATACTCGAGCAGCTTGCGCGGCAGAGGCTCCTCTTTGGCAAGCCGCTCCAGCTCCTTCACATCCGTGCTGTAGCCGCTGCTCGTTTTCTTGCCCGGCTTTAGCCTGAGCTTCTCATAAAGGATCACAGCCAGCTGCTTGGGTGAATTCAAGTTGAAGGCTTCGCCGGCCATCTCGTGGATCTCGCTCTCCAGCCCGGCCATCAGGCCTTCAAGCTCAGCGGACATGCTCTTCAAAAGGTCAACATCTACCAGAAAGCCCACCTGTTCCATGCGTGCCAGCACGCCCGTCATCGGCACATCGATTTTGTGATACAACTCGACCAGTCCAGCCTTCACAAGCTCCTTTTTCAGGGGCTCCACCAACCGCAACGTACAGTCAGCGTCTTCACAGGCATATTCGGCCACCTTGTCCATGGGAACATCGGCCATGGTGATCTGTTTTGCCCCGCTTCCGATCAGCGCAGCCGTCGGGATTTTCTCGATCCCCAGATAGTGCCGCGAAAGCGTGTCCAGGTCATTCTTGCGCGCAGCCGGACGTATCACAAAACTGGCCAGCATGGTGTCAAACTGAAGCCCCTGCACATGCACGCCATGGGCGGCTAGCACATTCATATCGTACTTGGCGTTCTGTCCGCACTTGGGGGCAAGCGGGTTTTCGTACCAGGATTTCAGGCGTGGCAGAATCAGCTGAAGGTCTTCATCTGGCTCTAGATGTGGACTAAAAAGATCCTGCGCTTGATCTTCCCCTTCACGGACAAAGCGCGCCGGCAGGTACCAGGCCACCCCGGGCTCCCAGCTGAATGAAAAACCGACAATCCTGCAGGCATGAGCATCCAGCCCGGTCGTTTCCAGATCGAAGGCGCAAAGTTTACCCTCGGCCCCCGCCTTTTCGAGCTGTAATACAAATTCACTCAAGCGCTTCTCGTCCGCGATTGTGTGATACACGCGCTCAATCGTGTCCTTGACGCTCTCTGCACCTGTCTCACCAGCAGATGCAACCGAAGCGCTACGCTGCAGAATATTGCGCAGTCCAAGCGCCAGCATTTTCTCCTTCAATTGCGGATTGGACCAATCGGGCAGCTGCACCGCGCAAATATCCTGCCCGTGTTCGACCTTTGTGTCGATGGTTACCAGTTCGCGCGAAAGAAATGCCAGATCCCGCGCCTCCTCCAGCTTGCCGCGGACCGCCTTCTTTCCAAGGTCTTCGAGGTTCTCGTAAATGCCTTCGAGATTGCCATAGCGTGATACAAGGTCCGATGCCGTCTTGATGCCCACGCCCTTTACTCCGGGCACGTTGTCCGAGGCATCACCCATCAGGGCAAGCACCTCGATCACCTTGTCCGGATCCACACCAAACTTTCCGCGCACGCCATCAACGCCCGTCAGCTCCACCTCGCCCGCCTTCTTTGTGTTGTAAAGAAAGAGGTTGGGGCCAACCACCTGCATCAGGTCCTTGTCCGCGGTAACAATCACCGCCTCGCAGCCTGTATCACGAATCTCCATGGCCATGGTGGCCAGAATATCGTCTGCTTCAAAGCCCTCCATGCGTATCACGGGTGTTCCCGCCAATTGAAGCAGTTCGTCCATGATGGGGAGCTGGGCAACCATTTCCTCGGCCATCGGTGGCCGGTGCGCCTTGTATTCGGAGTACATTTTGTGGCGAAAGGTCGGAGCCGGTGTATCACTGACAATGACGATCGCCGAGGGCTGTTCACTCTGTTGAATCCGCAGCAGCGTGGAGAGCACACCGTGCACGCCACTGATCACCAGACCATCACCTGTTGTCAGGTGGTGGCGCTCCATCGCCATGTGCGATTTGAAAAACACCGACATCAGGTCGATCAGAAAAACGCGCTTCATGTTGATTCCTAACTGGCCGGTCTGGCCTCAAGAAAACAGGGGTCGACCAGCGACCCCTGCATGTGTGACTGTGCTGTCCGGCCTAGAAGTTATAGGCCATGCTGAAACGGACAAAGCCGCCGCTCATGTCGAACTCGATGCCGCGGGCGCCCTCAACTTCAATCGGGTCGTTGGGCTGGGGAATACCGGTGATGGCTTCGATGATCATGCGATCACGCACCTCGGAAAGGGTAGCCGAAATCGCCGGAACCAGCTCGTAGCGGCCATCCGGAACGCCATTCAGCTGATAATTGACCATGGTGCCGTCGACATCACGCAGCTGCATGGTGGTAGTACCATCAAGCGCGCCAAAGTCCATGTAGTCGTAACCGAAATCAAGGAAAAGTGAGGCCGGACCCATGTTCCATTCCAGGCCCGCAAAGAGGCGGCCGCTGAAGGTGTCGCCATCGTAATCAGCAAAGACCAGCTGCTGATCGTCCACTTCGCCATAACTCGGATCCGTCTGCACACCAATCGTCGCTGCCTGCTGATAGCTGGCTTCATTGGTCAGGCTGGCCATGCCGAGGCCAAGGCCCACATGGGCGTGCAGCGGAAAATTCAGATCCTTAAGGGAATAACGAGCCGTCAGCATGGTGTTGCTGTATTCAACACGCTCGCTGGCCCAGAGACTTCCCTCACCACCAGATCCGCCAGCTGCGGCCGAGAAGCTGAAGAGATTGCTGCTGGAGCTGGCTCCGCCACTGTATTCGAGACCGACCACAACACGCGTATAGTCAGAAAGCGGCAAGGCGCGCTCCAGGGCAATGCCCATGCGGGTTGTGTTGTCGATCGTGGGCATTTGCAGAAGGGGTGACCAGTCAAACTGGAAACCATCGCCCTGGGCATCCTGAATCCAGCTGCCGTCGGTTCCGAAATAGTGGTTCATGCCACGGATACCGTCATTCAGGCCATCAAGAGATGACAGGCTGTTAAGACCACCATCCACCCGAATGGAGAATCCATGAAGAACGTCCGACAGGCCCTGGGCGTTAAGGGATGACGCGACCAGAATTCCCGCTACAACCAATGCGCGGTACGATGCCATAATGCCTCCTGTGTTCAGCGCAAGCAAGCTTTCAAGGTAGAAAGGAAGGGCTTTGGAGTCAACCAGAAGCCACCCTTCCCCCCGCAAGGATCATGCCTGTGGCAGCGCCTGGCAAATTTGACTGACGATGTTGTCGTAAATCTCGGCATAAACCGGTTCCTGCAGGACAATCGGCAGCCCTGAGTCCCCGCCCTCGCGAATGCGCGGATCGAGGGGAATCTCGGCCAGGAGCGGCACTCCCTGCGCGGCGGCCTCGCGCTCGCCACCCTTTTCGCCGAAAATGGGATAACGCTTGCCCGATTCCGGACACTGAAACCAGCTCATGTTTTCAACCAGCCCCAACACCAGGATGTCCACCTTGCGGAACATGGCAATCGCCCGCCTTGCGTCGATCAGGGCCATTTCCTGCGGTGTGGTCACTACGACGGCGCCCGAGAGCTTCACCCGCTGGGCCATGGTCAACTGTGCATCACCCGTGCCGGGCGGCATATCCACAACCATGAAGTCGAGTTCCGGCCAGATCACATCCTGCATCAACTGCGTCAGGGCCTGCATGACCATCGGGCCCCGCCAGATCATGGCTTCGCCGCCATCGACCAGATTGCCAATGCTGATCATGTGCACGCCATGACTTTCCAGCGGCACGATCTTGTTGTTCTGCACCATTGGCGGCTCATTGGAGCCCATGACAAGCTGGACGGAAGGCCCATAAATGTCGGCATCCAGCAGGCCCACACGGTAGCCGGCCTGCGCCAGCGCCACCGCCAGATTGGAGGCAACCGCGCTCTTGCCCACACCACCCTTGCCACTGGCCACAGCAATCACATGCTTGACGTTGGAAAGCAGCTTGGGCATGGTGTTGGGATCGGGTGCGCCGCCATGGCCATGTCCAGCGTGCCCCTCATGTCCGGCACCGCTTTCGGGCTGCTTCAGGCGAGTCAGCACCTCCAGCCGGGCCGGCAATTGCCCCTCGAGTACGGCGCGCACCGCCTGATCCAGCTTGCGCGGCATCTCCATATCCTTGGTCACCACTTCCAGGTAGACATTGATCCGGTCTTCCCGAATCTCCACATCCTGCACCATGCCAAAGGAGACCAGATCCCGGTTGAGACCCGGGTAATTGACCTGTTTCAGCAGCTCGATGACTGCTTCGCGCGTTATGCTCATTGTTTTCCTTTCAATTCAACAGCCTGTCAATGTAGGATTCCTTACCATAGGCCCATGATGATCGGGGATTCCAAGCCGGGCAGTGTCACGGAAAACGCGCAACTCAGCCTGATTTTGCCACAGAAAGTGGATTTCGACCTGCTGTCAAGGGAGCTCGAGTCACTCGAGCGGCGCCTGGGCAGAAGAGCTAAACCGATCAAGCTCCAGCTGAGAAATAACCGCAGCACACTGGGCAGCATCCGTCCATGCAAGGACGGCACCGAGGGCTGGCGAGTGATTCTGGCGCGCAATCTGCACGAGGCGGATCATGAGCTGGTGCGGGCGCTGGCTTTTTCACTGCTTTATCGAATTCACCGCCGGGTGGCTCCACCAGACATTCTGAAGGAGGTCGCCCGGCTCCGCGAACTCTGGCACCATCGCCCCGCGGAAAAGCAGCTGGCAGCCTCGTGCCCACAACTTGAGGCTGAACTTCTTCGCCAGGTTGAAGCCTTGCCACTTGGGCGAAAGCCCACCGAGATTCCAGGGATTGATTGGGGCAAGTGGCGGGCGGTCCGGACCCTGGCCCGCTATGATCGACGGCGCAACCTGATTGAACTGCATGCCAGCCTGAACAGCCCACGGGTACCCCTCGCCGTCATCAAGCACCTCGTTCACCATGAACTTCTGCACGCGGTGCTTGGACCCGAACGTCAGGGGGAACGCCTGGTCCACCATCACCACCTTTTCAGGCAAATGGAGCGCACTTTTGCTGAATACCATGAGGCGCAAGAGTGGATTCGCCTGATTTGGCGCAAACATCTGGGCCATTTTCGGCGCAAATCATAATTCTGAACTGCCGGACTTTGAGCACTCCTGTCTCGATCTTGAACACTCTTGACCTTCGTCAAGCTTGTGCAATTCAAAGCCAAGCAAAGGCTTATGAAAATTATCGCATGACAGACAAGGGCTTCCGCGCAGAGAACGGGAGCTCAGGCAGAGTTGGCACGACTCTTGCGTAAAGCAGGCTCGAACGCGCGAAAGCGCCCTTCGCCCTGAACCTGAAACTTTGGAGAGCATATGAAAACCCGGTCCCCCCTGATGGACAGTTTGCGCGACAAACGCATCTTCGGCATCCCGACGGATTTCCTCTTTTCGAGCCCGCTCTTCCTGATTCTGCTGCTCCTCTTTGTGAGCGTCTTTTAATTCACTTCCCCCTTGAGCGATCTGAACTCGCTGCACGACGATAGGCCGCCCCTTCGGGCGGCTTTTTCATGGCCCTCAACCACCAGCCTTCAGCTTGCTATCTTCACCTTTCTCAAATCGTGAACGAAGGAGTTTTCATGTCCAGGCAGGAACTGAGCAAAACCTGGGAGCCGCAGGAAGCCGAAGCCCGCATTTACCAAGCGTGGGAGAGCGCGGGTTGCTTTCGCACACAGCCAGATTCCGGCAAGCCGGTTTTCGTGATCAACATGCCGCCGCCCAATGTTACCGGGCAGCTCCACATGGGACACGGCCTGCAGGACTCAGTCCAGGATACCTGGATTCGCTACAAGCGAATGAAGGGCTTTGACGCGCTTTGGCAGGCGGGCAAGGATCACGCCGGCATTGCCACGCAGAATGTGGTGGAAAAACTGCTGCGCGAAGAGGGCACCAACCGGCATGAGCTTGGACGCGAGGCCTTCCTTGAACGAGCCTGGGAGTGGAAGGAAAAATACGGCGACATCATCAGCCGCCAGAAGCGCAAGCTCGGCGATAGCGCCGACTGGGAACACGAAGTCTTTACGATGGATCCGGGACCCAGTCAGGCCGTGCGCGAAGTTTTCGTCCGCCTATACGAGAAGGACCTGATTTACCAGGGCGATTATATCGTCAACTGGTGTCCGCGCTGTCACACGGCGATTTCCGATGAGGAAGTGGATCACGAGGACAAGGACTCGCACCTCTGGCACATGGCCTACCCCGTGCTGGACGTGGCGGGCAGGCCCACCGATGAAAAGGTTGTGGTGGCAACCACGCGCCCGGAAACCATGCTGGGTGACGTGGCTGTTGCCGTCAATCCCAAGGACGAACGCTACACGCACCTGCTTGGAAAAAAGCTGCTCTTGCCCCTGATGAATCGCGAGCTGATCGTGATCGCTGACGACTTCGTCGAGCCGGAGTTTGGCACCGGATGCGTCAAGGTTACGCCAGCCCATGATCCCAACGACTTTGAAATGGGACGCCGCCATGAGCTTCAGCCGATCAAGGTTCTGGACATCAATGGCTGCATCAATGAAAACGGCGGCAAATACGCGGGCATGGATCGCTACGAGGCGCGCAAGGCTGTTCTGAAGGATCTGGAAGAGCTCGGGCTGCTAGTGAAGATTGACGACCACCAGCACGCGGTGGGTCAATGCCAGCGCTGTGATACAGTGATCGAGCCCTACCTGAGCAAGCAGTGGTTTGTCAAGGTTCGTCCGCTGGCTGATCGCGCGATAGAGGCCGTCAAGTCAGGCGAGATCCGCATTCATCCCAAGCGCTGGGAGAATGTGTATTACCGCTGGATGGAAAACCTGCGCGACTGGTGCATCAGCCGTCAGCTCTGGTGGGGACACCGCATTCCGGTTTTCACCTGCAGCGATTGTGATCACATGATGGTCACGCGCGAGGATCCCGCAAGCTGTTCGGCCTGTGGATCACAAAAGCTCAAGCAGGATGAAGATGTGCTGGATACCTGGTTTTCCAGCTGGCTCTGGCCCTTTACCACGCTTGGCTGGCCAAATGAGGAAGACCCGCGCCTCAAGCGCTACTACCCGACCGACCTGATGGTCACGGGCTACGACATCCTGAGCTTCTGGGTCAGTCGCATGATCATGGCGGGCCTTGAATTCACAGGCAAGCCGCCCTTCCGCGACGTCTACTTCACAGGTATGGTGAAGGATGCCATCGGTCGAAAGATGTCCAAGAGCCTGGGCAATGGAATCGATCCGCTGGAAATGGTGGACACCTACGGTGCCGACGCTGTGCGCTACAGCATGATCGCGCTGAACACGGAAGGCCAGGACATCAAGCTCTCCGAGCAGAAGTTCGAAATGGGCCGCAACTTCGCCAACAAGGTCTGGCAGGCTTTCCGCTTTTTGCACATGCAGGACTGGAGCGTGCTGGGTCGTGATACAAACCTTTCCCGTCCCTGTATCACGGAACTCGCTGACGAGTGGATCCTGAGCCGCCTGCACTCAACCATTCGCAAGGTGGAAGAAGGTTTTGACCGCTATCGTCCGGCCGAAGCGCTTTCCGCTCTGCACGAATTCATCTGGGGCGAGTATTGTGACTGGTTCGTGGAGCTGGTCAAGCCGCGCCTTTACGACAAGGACAGTCAGGACGTGCGCCGCGTGGCTCTGGAACATTCGCTGCACATCTTCATCAAGAGCATTCAGCTGCTGGCGCCCTTCATGCCCTTCCTTGCCGAAGAGATCTGGCGCGTGATACGTGAAGAGCTGGCAGCGGCCGGTGTCACACACAGCCTGCCAGAGTTCATGATGCTGCACGAGTGGCCCGTGATGGACGAGAGCCTGATCAAGGAGTCCATCGAGGCCGAATTCGCGCTGGTGCAGGGCGTAACCGCCGCACTTAGAAATATCCGCGCCGAGCAGAACCTGAAGCCCAGGCTCGAGATTGAGGCCAGCATTCTGGGGCCGGATGATCGACTGGATGTCTTGCGACCTGTCCTGCACTATGCCTGCGGGCTTGCCGGAGCAAGTCGTATCACACTGGGTGGAGATCGACCCAAGCCAGCCGCAGCAAATGTGGTTGATGGGCTGGATGTGCTGGTTCCGCTTGCCGGATTAATCGACTTCGACGCCGAGCGGGCGCGACTGGGCAAGGAGGCGAAGCGGCTCGAGGGCTTCATCAAGGGGCTCGAAGCCAAGCTCGGTAACGAGAAATTTGTGGCCAATGCCCCGGAAGAAGTGGTCGCCAGGGAGCGTGAAAAACTGGCCTCATCCCGAGAGGATCTGGCGCGTATCACAAAGAATCTGGAAGAACTGGGCTAAGCCCTGTTTGGTTAACACCCGAGCCCGGCTTGATGCCGGGCTTTTTTATGCGGCATTGTCAGAGTTTGGAACAGGACCGGGAAGTACCTTGCCCTTGTCTTTGTATGTGAACAAGCCAGAATCAGACTTTCCCAAGCCACTGGGCAATCCGCTCCTCTTGCGCTCGCGTTTCGACACTGCCAGGCCGAAGAGCCCGTAGCGAATAGACTGCCGGCATGGCGTCAAGACCCAGCTCTTTACCGAGCAGTGCGGCCAGAACCGTTCCTGTTCGCCCGATGCCCGCCGCACAATGGACGGCCAGCGCACCTGTATCACCCAGCTCTTCAAGCAGCTTGTCGCAAAAGTCAATCACCTGAAGCGTGGGTGGTGTCCAGTCTTCTACCGGGAAGTGATGACAGCTAATGCCATCCCAATTCGCATGGGGATAGCTACTCTCAGTAAGATTGACAACATGTTTGATGCTCTGTGATACAAGAAATTCACCCATCTGTTCGGCGCTGAACTGGCGTGACACAGGCCAGCCCATGCCAGCAAGTCTGCCCGGAATCACAAAGGAAAAGTTGACCCGGCGAGCGATTTCATGCAAGTCCATCATTCACTTTGCTCCGATCGTCTACGAGGATCAAGGAAGGCGTCGCTTTCGATGTGTATCAGCTCCATCTCGCCCGAGAAGTCCGGCAGAATGCAGCCTGCCAGTTCGCGAAAGGCCTTGGTGCGATCACTGAAAACAAAGCGGTTGCTTCCGGCCTCCAGGCGTGTGCTTTCAGCCAGATTCTCTTTCAGCAACTGTGAGAGTTCTGCCGCGACGCCGGATGCTGCATCAACAATCTTGAGCTGGCTGCCCAGGACGAGGGCCAATGCACGCTTCAACAGCGGATAATGTGTGCAGCCGAGAACCAGCGTGTCCACTCCCTGGGCAGGTAGATCCTTCAGGTAGTGTTCAATCGCCTTCTCGACCAGCTCCCCCTCGAAGAGCCCCTCTTCCACCAGTGGAACGAAGAGCGGGCAGGCGCGCGACCAGGTTTGAATGCCCGCATCCAGCTCCGCAATCACGCGCGGATAAGCGCCACTGCCAATGGTGCTGCTGGTACCGATCACGGCAACACGGCCATTCGCCGTTCCAGCGACAGCCATGCGGGCTCCCGCATCAATAACCCCCAGCACGGGCACGGGTAGTTCCCGCCTCAGGTCATCAAGCGCCACCGAGCTGACCGTATTGCAGGCGATCACAATGGCCTTGACTCCCTGTGATACAAGCCAGTGACCAATCTCCAGGCTGAATTCGCGAATCACATCCGCTGAGCGAATACCGTAAGGCACACGCGCTGTGTCACCGAAGTAGATCAGATCCTCTGTCGGAAGCTTACGCCTGAGCTCGGCAAGCACGGTCAGTCCGCCGACTCCGGAATCAAAAACACCAATTGGTCCGAGCGCGTTCATTGGGGCTGCCTCCTGCTCTGTGCATCCCTGACAAGCTGCTTGAAGTGTCGCCCGCGCGCCTCAAAATCTGAGAACTGATCGAAGGACGCACACATCGGACTCAGCAGAATGATGTCATCAGCCTCTGCCTGTTTAAGTGCCGCCCAAAAGGCCTCATCCATTGTCTCGAAGGTCTGCGAAGGGGCTACACTCGACAGGGCCCCGGCAATGGAGGCTCCATCACGCCCGTAACACAGCAGCCCTTTTACACGAGACTCGAGCAGCTGATGAACCGTCCTGTAGTCCTGCGTCTTGGAAACGCCCCCGGCCAGCAGCAACACACGGCCCTCCGGCATACTTTCCAGCGCGCGGGCGGTCGCATCCACGTTGGTTCCCTTGGAGTCATTGATAAAGCGGACACCACGCAAAGGATCAAGCTCTTCAATGCGGTGTTCAGGTGCGGGCATGGCCGACAGCGCCTGACGTATCACAAGTGGATCATGTCCCAAAGCCAGCATCAGTAGTGCGACAGCTGCCATGTTCTCAAGATTGTGTCGCCCTTTAAGCTTGCAGTCGGCAACCGAAATCCATGCTTCGCCTGGTTGACTGGCCAGCATGAAGGATGTATCACAGATAGCGGCATCACACTCCGGGGCACGCCCGAACGAGAGCCATGGCAGAGCGCTGGATCGAAGTGCGGGACGAAGCCAGTTGTCATCGGCATTGGCCACCAGCGGTGCGCCCGGCTTCAGTTGATCTGCAATACGCAACTTGGCATTCAGGTAGCCCTGCAAGCTTCCATGACGCTCGAGGTGATCCTCACTCAGATTAAGCAGACAGGCTCCGTCAAGGCTCAGCTGGTGACTTTGCTCCAGCTGATAGCTGCTCAGTTCAAGCACAGCTACTTCCGGCTGCGGCTCCATCATGGCAACGGCAGAAAAGGGAATCCCGATATTCCCGCAGGCCACACAGCTTTTCCCCGTGGCCCTGAAGGCCGCTTCGGTCAGCATGGTTGTGGTTGTTTTTCCATTGCTTCCCGTGATTCCATAGACCTCCCCATCAAAACAGGAGCGGGCAAAATCCACTTCTGATAGAACGGGGATCTGTCGATTGATGGCTTCGAGAACCATGGAATGATCCGGGCGAATAACAGGGCTGATAACAAGTGTATCACAGTCGCGAGGCAGGCTGCCCTCAGGCTGGAAATTGGCACCAGTGGCTTCGACAGCCTTGATGACAACTTCTGACTCGCTGCGATCACAAACGTTTACCTGCCAGTCCTTCCTGAGCGCAAGTCTTGCCGCTGCAAGCCCCGAGCGGGCAGCGCCCAGGATTAGCAGGTGCCGCTTACTCATGGTCGGCCGAGTGATCTAGCCAGGCGGCTTTAAGGATTTCCCGCTCATCAAAAGCCTGTCGATCCTGCCCAATGATCTGATAGCGCTCATGCCCCTTGCCCAGAAGGAGCAGGGTGTCGTCTTCACTGCAAGCCACCAGTGCGGCCATTATGGCCGAAGCGCGATCGTCAATTCGTGTCAGCTTGTTCGCGGGAGGGCTCCCTTGAAGCATGTCGGCAAAAATCTGCTCCGGATCCTCGCTGCGTGGATTGTCAAGGCAGAGCCAGAGATGATCAGCACTCATTACGGCCAGATCCACCATGACTGGGCGCTTGCTGCGATCACGATCCCCGCCGCAGCCAAAGAGCACGTGCAGCTGTCCGCGGGTTGTTGACTTCACATCCGGCAACACGCGCTGATAGCCATCGGGTGAATGAGCGTAGTCGATCAGGACACGCGGGCCGCCGGGCAGTTCTACGGGCTCGAGCCGGCCCGGAACAGCATCTATCTGCTTCAGCCTCTGCAAAGCCTGTGTTGCCGCCAAGCCCTCGTGCAGGGCCACAATCAGGGCAGCAGCGCTGTTGTCCACATTGAAAGAACCAGCCAGCGGAATCTCGACCTCCAGACGCTCTCCGTGTCCCGTCAGGAGATAGCGCTGGCCACGCTCCGTTCGTTCCTCTTCGGTGATACACCACTGTGCATCAGGCGACCTGCCCACCGTCTGGTAGGCGAGGGGGCCCAGCTCTTCTGTCAGGTGCAGACCCCAGGGTGTATCACAATTGATCAGTCGAAGCTCCATCTCCGGCCGGCGCATGAACGATGCTTTCGTCCGGTAATAGGCCTCCATGTCGCCATGATAGTCGAGGTGTTCGGGGCTCAGGTTGAGGAAAACACCACAGCAAAAGGACAGGACGGCTTCTCGCTGCTGGCTGATCGCATGACTGGAAACTTCCATGACAAGGCGATCACCACCGCTGTCAATCAGGCTTCGCGCGAATCGTCCCAATTGAACCGGATCCGGCGTGGTCAGGCCCGTGTTCACCAGTTCGCCCAGTCCGATGCGATTACCCAGTGTTCCCACAAGGCCAGCCATCTTGCCAGGCTCATTCAGCAGTTGCTGCAGAATCCAGGCTGTGCTGGATTTACCATTGGTCCCAGTGATTCCTGTAACACGCAGTTCTGCCTGATCCAGCCCGCACAGTCGGCAAATGGCCCGCGGAAGCCAATCCTGCGTATCCTCCACAACAACTCGTCCTTCGCGCCGCCTGTCAGATTCCTCCCGGGAAAGATGCCAGCCGCGATTAACCACACAGATCACGCCGCGGGCTTGCAGCTCGTCTACATGAGCATGAGCATCATGTCGGGTTCCAACCAGCGCAACAAAGAGATCACCGGGCTGGCAGAGTCGGGAGTCTGTCCGTAATACACCGCAGCCGCCTCCTTCATCCAGTGAAACACTGGAAGGGCCACTGATTGTTGTAAAGCGAAAGCCCGGAAGGGCCAGCAGAACGGAAAGCGGAAGGGAATTCATGCTGACTTCATGTTCTCATGCCGCCGCTGCGAGGCTTGTGCAGGCTCCAGAGGCCTTTGGCAAGGGACTCAAGCAGAATGCGCGCCTCCATGGCCGGCGACCAGTTCATCGCGTAATACATGTCCATTCCCAGACGATGGCCCGGGTCGAAATAACCATAGTCACTCACCTGCCAAAGACCGGTAAGGCCAGGACGTATCACGCGAAAAGCGCCGGAGAGCCCCGCGTAGAGCTCACACTCGCGCTCAATCAGTGGAGCTGGACCTACCAGCGACTGTTTGCCGCTAAGCACATTCAGTAGCTCGGGCACCTTGTAAAGGCCTGACTGAAAAAGGAAACCGCCCTTTTCATAATCCACACGAAGCTGCGGCAGGGAAAAGGGCCTCCCCGACAGGTCCAGGCGCTTAACCCGCATCAGGGGCTTGAAGCCGAGAAAGGGTGCCGCAATGGCGATTAACAAAAGGACGAAAGGCAGCGCGATCAGCGAGACCGCCAGATCAATCGCCCGCTTGATGGCCCGATAAGTCGGGCTCCATAAATGCTGCTCCAGAACCAGCAGTGGCAAGCTGTCGTGGCGAGCAATCTGGGAGCCCATCAAGACCATGGAGGGCGCGTCGGGCACCAGTTTGATGGTGCGGGCCCGGATCTCGAATTTGCGCAAGAGGGTGGTAAGTCGCCTGCGCGGCAGGTCTTCCAGGAAGATGATCACCTTGGCCAGACCCGCTTCGGCAAAAAGTCGATCCACACGCTGGTTGGCTTCTGGCGTAAAATCATCACCCGCCTCATTCAACAGGTCGGCCGCGCTCAGCCTGTCAAGAATCTGGTGCGTTCGCAGGTAGCGCCTTTCACCGGCCATCTCCAGAAAAGAGCTCCAGCCAGCCTGGTCGCCAATGACCAGAGTCGGTTCCATCACCAGCCCCAGCTGATTGATCAGGAGGAAAAGCAGAATGCGTGTTACAGGAAGCGTGGCCGCCAGAATGAGCATCCAGCCCGTGATACTTGCAGCAAGGGCAAGATCCTGCGCAATGAAGAGCCAGCCGTAGGCTACCAGCATCAGCCAGACCCAGAAAACGGCCCGTAGCACACCAAAAAACTGCCGGCGATAGCCGCCCGCGTTCAACTGATAGAGCCCTTCGCGAGCAAGAAAGATCAGCGTGATCACAGGCGCGGGAAAGAGCAGGGCTCCGCTGCCGGCAGCAAAGGAAAGCGAGCGCAGCAGGTCGCCCGCGTCGAGCAGTTGACAAGTGCCCAGCCCCGTGATCCAGATTGCAAGCAGGTCGGCGGCGGCGATCAGTGTTCGCAGCAGGTATCTCATTCCGGCCTCCGTCGCTTCATGCTATTAAGGAGCAGCATCAGGGCCATTCGCAGATAGATGCCCGTATACACGAGCACGGTCACGGGCAGGAGATACTTCTGCTGATAGTGCTTCCAGTAGAAGATGCGCATGGAGTCATGGAAGTGATAAATCACCCAGGGCTCACGCTTGTTGGTGGTGCCGCCCTTGCGATGCAGCATGGTGATGTCACCCAGGTACCAGACTTCATGACCCTTTTCCTTGACGGTGTAACACAGATCAATGTCTTCGCCGTAAAAGAAATACTCTTCGTCAAAGGGCATTGGGCCCAGCACCTCGCGTCGTCCGATCATGAATGCGCCCACCAAAGAATCGACCTGATAGCGCCCATCAACGGGCATGTGACGCAAATCATAGGCGGCAAAGCGCGAGCTGCGCGGAAAGAGCACATTCAATCCAAGCAGCTTGTAAAAGCTGACCAGAGGGGTCGGGAAAGATCGCCTGCAGGCTCGATCCATCTCCCCATCGTCCTTGATCAAGCGGCAGCCAGCCAGCGCGGCGCGCGGGTGCTCTTCCAGAAAGTCAATGACCCGTGATACAGCCTTGTTCTGAATCTCCGTATCCGAATTCAAGATCAGCAGATAGCGCCCGGTCGCCTGCATGGCCGCGCGATTGTTGGCCGCGCCAAAACCGATGCCGCGCTCGTAGCGAATGCGCTCAATCTCCGGGAATTCCTCCTTGAGCTTCAGCGAACTGTCATCCGTGGAGCCGTTGTCAACGAGGAAGACTTCGTGTGATACATCACCACACTCGCGACGAATGCTCTCAAGGCAGGCACGCGTCAACTCGAGTGTATTGTAATGCACGATCACAATGGAGAGCATCAGCTCCTGTGATACAGACGAAGTCAAGCCTCTCCCCCTTCGGCAGCCTTGACCGCCAACTGACCGCAGGCGGCATCAATATCGGTGCCCATGTTTTGCCTTAGTGTCACGGCAAAGGGCGCATTCTGCAGCTTCTCAAAAAATCGCTGGTAGATCTGCTCCGGGCTCTTGCTGAAACCGCGAGATGTCTGGTTGTAGTAGATCAGGTTCAGCTTGCTGGGCAGTCGTGAAAGGCGGGCCTTGAGCAGCTGGATATCCTCATCGGAATCATTCACGTCTTCCATCAGGATGTATTCAAATGTGATACGATCGTTGACCTTGTCCGTGTACTTCTTGCAGGCATCAAAGAGTACGTCCAGCGGATACTTGCGATTGATCGGCATCAGCTGGCTGCGCTTCTCGTCACTGGCGGCATTCAGCGAGACGGCCAGCCTGCAAGGCAGATCGTCCTCGGCTACCTGAAGGATTTGCGGCACCAGCCCGGCTGTGCTTACGGTCATGCGCCGCCTGCCCAGCGCCATGCCGCGATCATCATTCAGGACACGCAGCGCGCGCGCCACCTGATCGTAGTTGTGCAGCGGCTCGCCCATGCCCATGAAAACCAGATTGCTGATCTGTCGCCCGGGCTGGGCGTGCACCCACAGAACCTGCTTGACAATCTCCGACGCATCCAGATGCCGAATAAATCCCATGGTGGCTGTAGCACAAAAGGCGCAGTCGAGCGCGCAGCCAACCTGCGTTGACACACAGAGCGTGCTGCGTGATTCAAATCCCATCCAGACGGCTTCGATGCGTCGCCCATCGGCAAGGCCGAAAAGGAACTTCTCGCAGTCGCTGTTCAGGCTCCGGGCGCGGCGTAATACATCCAGGTCAACCAGTGATGCGGAACCCAGCAGGCGCTTGAATTCACCGGACAGGTTGCTCATGTCTTCTGGTTTGAAGACACGCCTGGCGTGTATCCAGTTGAAGAGCTGATCACCGCGAAAGGCCGGCTGTCCCAGTCGCGCCATTTCCTCGCGCAGTTCTTCGGGACGAAGCGCAACAAGCTCCGGGTGGGGAGCCAAGTCTGGATTGGTGATCGGTGTTTTCATGCGGCCGGGCGCTTCCTGAAAAGGGCTGTCACCCTGCGCCGAGCTGGGTTTCAATGCAGGTCTTTAGTTCGGCAAGGCGAAAGGGCTTGCGCAGATGCGGCGGCTCGTCGGGGCCGGGTTCCATATCCGGATCGCCGCTGCAGAAGATGGCTCGCACGGCTGGCGACTGCTTGCGAATCTCTTCCAGCAGCTGTTTGCCGGACATGCCGGGAAGATTCAGGTCCAGCATCAGAAGGTCGAAGCCTGTAGGGTTTTGCCCGTAGATGCGCAGGGCTTCCTGACCATCGCAGGCGGTGGACACCTCGTAACCGAGGAGATTCAGCATTTGTGTGCTGATTTCGCGCACGGCTTCTTCGTCTTCAACCAGCATGATATGGGGCCTTGCGGCATCCATGGAGCGCTTCCTGTAGTGCAGGTTCAGTTAGCTAAGAAGGAAGGAAAAATCCGGCATCCTTCC
>CAYFPS010000001.1:116922-126069 GCA_964345075.1 uncultured Bacteroidaceae bacterium
CAAGATTATCGCAGCCCCTGGCCCCTGATAGTGCTTGATTGATTGCGCTCTTCACAATGTCCCAACCCCACTTATCTTTACCTTGCAGTCATAATGAAAGGAGCAATGGATGAGTATTTCGACGATCGTCATTGTTGGTTTACTGCTGATTACCTCTCTGGCAAGCATTCTAATCTTCCTGAGGCAGCAGCGATTTGCCCCGGATGCCGCTGAAATGGCCGGACTGAAAGCACGGCTCGCACAAAATGAACTCCAGCTGGCGGACCTCGAGAAGCTTCGAGAAGAAAAGTCCGCCCTGCTGGAAGCGAGAGCCTCTCTGGAGGCGAGGCTGGATGCCGAACAAAAAGCCATGGCGGACAAAGAGAAAATCCTCAAGGACTCGGAGCAGCGGCTGAGTGACCAGTTTAGCCTTCTGGCCAATCGCATCTTGAACGAAACCGGTGAATCCCTTCAAAAGAGCAGCGAGAAACAGCTCGGGCACTTGATAACGCCGCTGCGTGAGCAGCTGCAGGACTTTCGCGCGCGAGTCGAAGCGGTCAATGCGGAGAGCACAGGTAGAACATCCAGCCTCATTACCCTGGTTCGCGAGCTGCAGGAAAAGACCAACTCGGTCAGTCAGGAGGCAAACCAGCTGGCGCAGGCGATTCGCGGTAATGCCAAACAGCAGGGTGACTGGGGTGAGCTGATCGTGGAACGCATTCTGGAAGCCAGCGGCTTGCAAAAGGGTGTTGAATACGAAGCTCAGAGTACGATTCGCATGGACGAAGGCAACCTGGTCAGGCCAGATTTTATTGTGCACCTGCCGGGAAGCAAGGAAGTCATTCTGGACAGCAAGGTTTCGCTGACGGCCTATGAGCGCTGGACCTCCTGCGAGGATGAAGCTGAGCGCAAGCAGGCATTGCAGGATCACCTGAAAAGCGTTCGCGCCCATGTGAAAGAGCTTCAGGACAAGGATTATTCACAACTGATGCGCAACAGAAGTCTGGACTTCGTTGTCATGTGCATCCCGCTGGAGCCGGCCTATCAGCTTGCCATGCAAGAGGATCGAACCTTGATGTACGATCTGGCCGCGTCCAATGTGGTGATCACGGGCCCCGCGACCCTGATGATTACGCTCAAGTTGATCGCCCAGCTCTGGCGACGGGAGAAGGAAAACCAGAATGCTGCCGTAATCGCGGACAAGGCTGGCAAACTCTACGACCACATTCTGCGCATTGAAGAATCCATGTCCAAAGCCAGGTCCCAGCTTGAAACGGTCTCAAAAAGCATGGACGAAGCTTACAATCGCCTGACCGATGGAAGGGGTAATGCTATCAGGCGCATCGATGAACTGAAACAGCTGGGGGCCAAGGTCAGCAAAACCCTTCCCACCTCTCTCGAAGGCAGTCTGGATGGTGACGATGAGGAGGCCCTCCCCGAAGACAAATAAAAAAGGGCGCTCGTGCGCCCTTTCTTTTCATGCAAATCAGGCTATTTCATCAGCATCAGCTTCATGCGATCCTGCGATAGACCATCTACGGAAAGATCCAGCAGGTAAATACCGCTGGGCAGGCCTTCCGCCCGAAGCTCCTGCTGGTGGGTTCCCGCGGAAAGCCTTCCAAGCTGCAGGCTCTGTGCCTGACGGCCCAGCATGTCGAAGAGCCTCAGCTCCACATCGCCCGTCGCGATCAGCGTGAATTCCAGCTGTGTAGACGGATTGAAGGGGTTGGGCCAGGCGGCGCCAAGCCGGTTGCGCTCGGGACGCGTCAGAGCATCTGCCACGGAATCCAGCACTTCTTCGTGGCCGAAGAGGTGATAGTTGAACTGGTGGGTAGCAATCAGAATCAGCGATTCATCACCTGGAATAATGCGGTAACTGGCCGCGTCTTCCCAGCTGCGTGATACAATGGTCGGGTTGGGCACAGGCGCGCCCGCGTTTTGATAATTGCCTTCACTACGCGCAAAGACCGTCACCCAGAACTCCGCGCCCTCTGAAAGCAGATCGAGTCCAGGTCCAGTCAGGTCGATCTCCTGCCAGTCTTCGCTGGCCTCACCACCGGAGTAGGTGGGATTGTAGATGTAATCTTCGGTGAAGATCAGCGCGCCATCCACGGGATCATCCAGCCTCAGCTCGAGCGTCCAGTCAGCGCTGGTCGCCGGGGCCACATTGTAGCTGGCAAAGCGCAGGCGAAGCGAGTCCAGAGCGAAGCCCGTGTTCTCACTCAAGTCGGGAACTGTAAAGGCCTGTGTATAGCCGATGCCGATTTCCTCGCCATAGCCGGTGGTGTGCTCGAACTCGCTGTTGGTCACGTCCCAGGCATAGTCATTGGCCAGCTCCAGCAGACCGGCCGGACGAACCACGTAGCTGGGAATCGCCAGTTCATTGTTACTGGAGTAATCATCCTCGAGAAGCAGTCTGGCCTCGGGGAAGTGGAATGACTGGGCGGCCGGGGTCAGAACGAACTCGCCCTCGGCAAACTGACCAACTCCCAGGTCCAGGCTGCCGCCAATACCCGTGTCCGTTTCATCCATCCACAAGGCCCAGTCAACATTCGACAGGGCGGTGCTACCAAAATTCTGCACGCCAACACTACAGCTGATCGGACGGCCAACGGTTCTGGGGTAGGGGATTCTCAGCTCCACAATACCGGCATCCTCTGCCAGCTGCGGCTCGCCCACCACCTTGAAATCATCAATGAACAGGCCATCGCCCGTGCCGCCATCATGATTGTCGTCAGTCTTCACGCGAAAGCGGAAGAAGCAGACCGACCCGCCCCATTCGGTGACTTCGGTTGAGCGGCCGTGACCACCACCATCCACAAAGTGGTACCAGTTGCCCGACCCTGTTTCGGTGTCGTAGTAGTCGTAAAAAACCTGATGCCAGGTGGAGCCATCCTGACTGATTTCCAGCAGGAAGTAGTCCTCAAGGCTTGTATCACCGTCGCCATCAAAATCCTGCAGGTCCACGCGGGTCCAGAAATCCACAAAGAGGTTGTAGTTCTCGGGAAGGAAGACAGGCGAGCTGACCAGCGCGTTGTTGATGGGCACATCCTGATCCAGCACAGCGCAGGCGGCCGCGCCGGGGGCGCTGTAAGCCTCGTCGGTGGCGGCCCAGTTGTTGCCGGCACTGGGAACGCCTGAATAATGAAGCGTCGGACCGGGGTTATCCAGACCGTCCGCATTATTCTCAAGGAGTGTGTTCCCGCCATCCTCAATCAGAATGTTGTCCACCTGCATGCCGAAAAGCGAAGGATCGTCGGCAGCGGAAGTTCCGTCATCACTGCAGAGGGCAAAGCGAACGCGGGTTGCCGTGGAACGATAGGCCGTCAGATCAAAACTGGCCTCTTGCCAACCCGCCGACTGACCGGCCCAGCCCGCGGTCTGATCCAGACCGAAGATCTCGCCGAAACCGAAGGCGTTGTCCACCGTATAGGCCGGACTCATTGGATCAATGACCTGCCAGACGCCGGTACCCATGCGGACTTCCACATGACAGGCATCCCAGCCGTCATAGGGTGCGGGTGCGCCTGCCGGCCCTTCAAGCCCGAAAGCCAGGTCAAAAGTCAACAGCGGCGCTGTCGTAGCGCTAAGGTTGATCGCGGGTAGTTCCAGATAAAGCAGGGAGTGGTCCACATATCCGCCCACATTGGGGTCGGCCGACCACCAGGCATTGCTGCCGTCAAAGGAGTTCCAATCGTCGGGATGCCAGGTGCTACCGGCATTGGTCAGGTCAACGCCGGACCACTCGCCCAAACCCAGGCTGAAGCTCTCTTCATAGAGCGTTGTGTCCGTTCGCGCACCGTCTCTGGGAAGGGGAGAATCAAAATCCACCTGCTCCACACGGTACTGCTCCTGCATCGAGGCGGCGAGTCCGGTACTTAAGGCAAGCAGGGCGAAGATCGTCTTCATGGTCCGCTTCATCTTTCCTCCTTGTGGGCAGATTCGCCCGTAGATTTCCTTCACCCGGTATGGAACAAAGAGGCGCGGTGGCAATCAAGCCCCGTGCGCCTCTTTTTCAGATTATCGGTATGATCGTGGGGCCAGCTTTACCAGGCCTGCTCCACGATGATTTCCGGATCCACTTCCTGTCGAAGAATACGCTCGATGCCTGCCTTCAGGGTGATGGATGAAGACGGGCAGCCAGCACAGGCCCCGCCCAGCCTGAGGAACACAACCTTGTCCTTGATTTCCACCAGCTCACAAAAGCCGCCATCCATGGCAAGCGCAGGCTGAATCTTCTCCTCTAGCAGGCGTTCGATGTCACTGTTCATGTTTGTATCACTCATGGTTTCCTCGCTATGACTTCCCGAAGTCGCTGTTCGGGCTGATTTCTGATTTCCATTAATGAGGTAGAATCCTCTATGCGGCGCAAGCACTCAGCCCCTCATGCCACTGGCCTTCATCAGGTTGCTGAGGAGTCCCGCGCCCCCATGACTCAGGAAGGACTCCGGATGAAACTGCAGACCCCAGGCATCATGCTCGAGGCTGCGTATTGCCATCAGGCAACCGTCCTTGCAGGTGGCGTCCACAGCCCAGCCCGGAACATCGCCCTGAAGCACCAGGCTGTGATAGCGCATCACGGGCAGATCCATGGGCAGTCCACGAAAAAGCCCCTCGCCACCATGCTGAAGCTCCCAGACATGACCATGTTCCGGTCGCGGTGCAGGCACCAGACGGAAGCCTGCCGCTTCGCCCATGGCCTGATGCCCCAGACAGACACCCAGAAGGGGAACCCTGCCCAGCCATTCGGCAAGGATCGCCTGCATCTGGGGATGATCAGAGGGCCTGCCGGGACCGGGTGAAAGCACAATCAGGTCCGGCTTCATGCCGCCCGCAAGCATTTCCTTTGCGCGAACAGCCGACGCAACCTGCGGCAGCTCGAAAGCTTCTGCGAACAAATGGGCCAGATTCCAGGTGAAGCTGTCCCGATTGTCCACCAGCAGAATCATGCTCAGCTTCTCTTTGCGCGCCCGGCAGGCAATAGGACATGCTTCAGGACTTCTTCCATCCGTGATACAGGCACGAAGCTCAGATGATCCTTGATGGCAGCATGCATTTCCGTCAGTTCGCGTTCATTGCCCGCTGGCAGCAGCACCGTTTCGACGCCGGCACGCAGGGCGGCCATCGCCTTCTCATTCAGTCCGCCGATGGGCAGGACTTCGCCGTGCAGGGTGACCTCACCAGTCATGGCCACCGTGTTACGAATCTTCCTTCCCGTCAGTGCGCTGACGATGGCGGTGACCAGCGTGATCCCGGCGGAGGGTCCGTCCTTGGGAATGGCGCCTTCGGGAATGTGCACGTGCAGGTCATGTTTGCTGAAAACCGTCGGCTGAATTTTCAGGGACTTGGCATTCATGCGAATCCAGGTGAGCGCGGCCTTCGCACTTTCCTGCATCACATCACCCAATTGTCCGGTCAGCTGCAGCTTGCCAGAACCGGGGTAAAGTCCAACTTCAATATGCAGCAGATCCCCGCCGACCGGCGTCCAGGCAAGGCCGATCGCTCGACCCAGCATGGGCTTTTCGGGGATGTGTTTCTCCTGCACGCGGGCCACGCCCAGCATTTCAGCCAGCGCGTCCTCGCGTATCACAATCGCGCTGCGCTTTTTCGTCTTTTGTGTGACAAGCTTTCGCGCTGTCTTGCGGCAGATGGAGGCAATGCGGCGCTCCAGCGTTCGCACGCCAGCCTCCTGCGTGTAGCGCATCACAATGGCCTCAAGCGCGGCATCCTCAAAGCGGACATCGGCGGGCTTCAGGCCGTGTTCGGAAAGCTGCCGGGGAACGAGAAACTGTCTGGCGATCTGGAGCTTCTCGTGGAGCAGATAGCCGGGAAGTTGTATCACCTCCATGCGATCACGCAGCGCCGGCGGAATGTCTGAGGCGACATTGGCCGTGGTGATGAACATGACCTCGCTTAGGTCAAAGTCCAGATCCAGATAGTGATCACTGAATGTGTTGTTCTGCTGCGGATCCAGCACTTCCAGCAGGGCGGCTGAAGGATCACCACGGAAGTCCATCGACATCTTGTCGATCTCGTCCAGCAGAATCACCGGGTTGCGGCTGGCGGCCTTTTTCAGGCTTTGAATGATCCTGCCGGGCAGTGCGCCGATGTAGGTGCGGCGGTGACCACGGATTTCTGCTTCATCGCGCACGCCACCCAGGGAAAGCCTGACAAAGTTTCTGCCCAGCGCGCGGGCAATGCTGCGGCCCAGACTTGTTTTGCCCACACCGGGAGGGCCTACGAAACAGATGATCTGACCGCGCATCCGCTTGACGAGCTTGAGCACGGCCAGGTGCTCGAGAATGCGCTCCTTGGGCTTTTCAAGGCCGTAGTGATCCTCGTCCAGGATCGCCTCCGCCTTGGGCACCTGCAGGCGATCGCGCGTGCGTGTACCCCAGGGCAGCGCCAGTATCCAGTCCAGATAGCTGCGGATCACATTGGCTTCCGGGCTCATGGGCGACATCTGCGCCAACCGCGAAAGCTCTTCCTCGAAGCGTTCGGTGGCTTCGGCGCTCAGCCTGGCCTTCTTCAGCTTCTCGCGATATTCGCTGATCACGCCCTCATCGTCCTCTGCCTGCTCGCCCAGCTCTTCGCGTATCACGCGCAGCTGTTCCTGCAGGTAGTAGGCCCGCTGATGCTTGCCGATCTTGTCTCGCACGCGGGTTTCGATGTTGCGCTCGAGCTCAAGGATTTCATTTTCCTGCTCCAGCAGCAGGTTGATCTGCTGCAGGCGCGCCTCCAGCGTTGCGCCTTCCAGAATCGGCTGCTTGCCTTCTACGCTCTGTGCGATGTGTGCGGCAATGAAGTCGATCAGCACGCTGACACTGGGAATCTGATCCATCGAGGCCAGAATCTCGTCGGGCAGGTTCGGATTCAGATTGACATAGCGCCGGAAAAGGTTGGCCGCCACGCGCGAAAGCGCTTCAAGACGCGGACTATCGTCATCATCCAGCTCGGGCAGTGGCTCCACATTGACCATGCGCAGTCCGCCAACCGCCGCGGGCATGCGCTTGATTTTTGCGCGGCTGATGCCCTCGACCAGCACCTTGATCACATTGTTCGGCAGCTTCAGGATCTGCAGAACCTTGACCACCGTGCCCACCTTGTAAAGGTCCTTGCGCGCGGGATCTTCCAGCCCGGGATTTTTCTGCGCGACCACAAAGACCAGCTTGTCGCGCATCATGGCTTCCTCGATCGCACGCATCGAGCCCTCGCGTCCGATCAGCAGCGGGAAGATCATGTAGGGGAAGATGACTACGTCCCGCAGCGGTATGACTGGCAGGCTGTCGGGTATGTTCAGTTCGTCGTTTTGCATTCAGAATCCTTTTGGGTTTCCATCAATGTATCAAATGGGCCAGCTGCCTTCGGCCACAAGGCGGTCCAGCTCCCAGGGGTCGAGCATTCCTGGATCACCGCCGAGTACGCGACAGCAGAGCCCGGAAGCAACAGCGGCAAGCGCCAGGGCGCGGCCAGTTTCTTCGCCATTCAGCAAGGTCCAGGCCAGCACCCCGTGATACACGTCGCCAGCACCGGTTGTATCACGTATTTCACCGGGATTCCACGCGGGAAACCAGAAGCTCTCGCCACCCTGATTGACAATAGCCCCACCAGCGCCAAGTGTGATCACAACCAGCCTCGGCCCCAGGTCGCGCAGTCGGCGCGCACCTTCAAGCATGTCACTGTCCGGCGCGAAATCAAGCATGAAGGCCTTGGATGCAACCAGCATGTCGGCAGCTTGAATGAAAGGCAGCGGGTCGGATCTGGCCGAACCCAGATCCAGCATAACACGGCCACCGGCAGCATGCACACGCCGGGCAGCCTCAAGGCCAAGATGCTCCTTTCCGTCAAGCAGCAGGAGCTGGCAGTCCTTCAGGTCAAGCTCATCCAGCGCGTTGCCGGGCAGGTCGGCCAGATCGCCACGATCAAGCAGAACCGTGCGCCGGCCCTGCTGCCGCTCAACGAGCAGGGCTGCTCTGGCACTGCGCCTGCCTGTCTGATGCAGCATTGCCGAAACGGCTTCCTGTTTGAAGGTTTCCGCAATCACATCCGCGGCAAGATCCTGACCGACAGTCCCCAGAAAGGCCGTGTCCACACCCAGACGGGCAGCCGTGATACAGGCCCGGGCAACCGGGCCACCAACAAGCTCTTTGCCCTCCAGTGCGACCGTCTTGCTATCGGAGCCGGGCATCTTCTCGACCAGCATGCTGTGATCCAGAACCACATGCCCCAATCCCAGCAGTTTCATGCATCCCCTCCGTGGAACATGGCCAGATCTTCCAGCAAGCGATCCAGCATTTCTTCCTGCCGTGGGCGACAACCGTAGAACTCTTCAACCAGTTGCAGGTTTTCCCATTCGCTGAATCGCTCGCCCAGCAGAATGATGCTTCCCCGATCTTCCGGTCTTCTCAGCACTCTTCCTGCAGCCTGCAGCACGCGCATCAGCCCGGGAAGGCGGTAAGCGTTCTCGTGCCCGGACTCTCCGGTAGATTCGTAATACAAACGCGCCAACTCACGCTCGTGTGACAACTGAGGAAGACCAGGTCCCACTATGATGGCACACTCCAGCATATGACCTGGATAGTCGACCGCCTCGGCAAAAATGCCGCCCATTACCGACAGCAGCAGGTGAGGCCCGCCTTTGCGCATTTTGCGCAGAAGGGCCTCGCGCAGTTCCGGCTCCATGCTGCCATCGTGCACCAGCAATGGAAGCGCGGGGTCAAGTCGCTCCTTCAGCGAGCGCAGGTAGGCAAAGGAGGGCAGAAAAACCGCTGTATTACCGCCCACGCGCCGAAAGCTCTCGGTAACCAGCCTGGTAAGAAAGGGCATGCCGCGGGAGCGATCACGCCAGCGTGTCGAAAAGCCATCAAAGATGACCAGGTTTCGATTTGTCTCCGGAAAAGGCGATGGGACTGCCAGCCACTCCAGCCGCTCCTGCCCGCCAAGGCCCAGCTCACGCGCACTCCACTCCTGTGGTTTCAGCGTTGCGGAAAAGAGCACGGCTGCGGGAAAGCGATCCAGCTGTTCGCCCAGCCAGTTTCCGGCCCAGGCGCAGTGCAGCTCCATGGCCAGATCCGTGCTTCCGTCGGGCTGACGCCGCGCACAGACAATCGCCGAAATGGCTTCGTCATCACGCATGGCCAGCTCCACAAAGCGATCCAGCTCGCGGTA
>CAYFPS010000001.1:126105-226892 GCA_964345075.1 uncultured Bacteroidaceae bacterium
CGGGCAGTGCCCAGCATCACGGTGGCCAGCATGTACTCCACCAGGCGGCTTTCATAGAGGTGCCGAACCCGCAGCAGGGCTTCCAGATCGAACTGTGCGCCAAAGGCCTGATGATTCTCGCCTTCAAACTGGAACTCGCCGTCAAGTCGCTCGGGGGCAGCCTCTATCACTTTGCGCAGTTCGAAAAGTGCCGCCTGCATACCCTTGACCGTCCGCTGCACGGGTCCTTCGTGGAAGAGATCGCCACCGGAAAGGTCGACCAGACAGCGCTCAAGCAGATGCTCAACGTCGCTGGTGCTGATGCTTGACGAAAACCAGCCGCGAGCCCTGGGTGGCAGGTTGTGCGCTTCGTCGGCCACCAGCATGAACTGATCGGGATCCCCCTCAACAAAGAGGCGGCGTATACGAACCGAGGGGTCGAAGACATAGTTGTAATCGCCCACCACCAGATCGCGGCTCTCGCTAAGCGCAAGCGCCAGTTCGTGCGGGCAGACTCGGTACTTGACGCCGATATCCATCATCAGATCACGCTCGACAATCGCTTCCAGATTCAGCTCGGTTATCGCAGGACCCATGCGCTCATCCATTCCCTTCAGAAAGGGGCAGTGCTCCTCATGACAGAAGTAGCTTTCGGCCGTGCACATGCCTTCGCGATTGCTCAGCGCCACAGCCGTGATACAGACCTGCTCCCGATTGAGCGAGCGGGCGACTTCCAGCGCCGCGTGTCGACCGGTATTCTTGGCCGTCAAGAAGAAAGCCCTGCGACCACTGGCCATTGCCGTCTGGAGCGCGGGAAGCAGCACGGAGATCGATTTACCCAAACCTGTTGGAGCATTGAGCAGCAGCAGGCGTCCGCGGCGCAGAGCGTTTTCCACATCCTGCATCAAGGCGCGCTGTCCGCTGCGGTAGGCGGAAAAGGGAAAGGTCAGCCGGCGGGACCGCTCAAGGCGATCACGCTTCAGGCGATCGCGCTCTTCGCTTCTGGCCAGCATCAGGCTGACCTGGGCCTCAAGAAAGGCCAGCACCTCTGCCCGATCCTGCTCGAGTTCCAGCACGCGCTCGGCACCGTCCGAGAGATTCACCAGCCTGAGTCTTGCGCGCAGCGGATTCAGCGGCCGGTGCATCCAGGCATAGAGCAGCGCCTGCATCACATGACCGGGGAAGGCTCGCTGTGTGACAGACTGGAAACTGCTGCTTGACATGAGAACGGTTTTGATCTCTTCGATCATGCCGTCGTGTGATACAAGATCCGCCCTGCCGTGAATCTCGATGGTGCGACCAAGAACTTCACCCGTCCAGTCAAGGGGAACCTCGGACTCAGCCTCGTCACGCAGGCGTTCCTGCAGTTTCTGGTGGGCGCGCTGACCCTGCCGGCCGCGACCGGGAATCCAGCCACTGCCGGCGTTGCCTGAACTCTGGCCCGGCATCAGGGCACAAAGATCCTGCACGCTGAAGCGAAGGATCTCCTGACTCATCAGGTTTTGCGCTTTTTCTTTTTGGCAGCAGGGAAGAGCACGTTGTTCAGGATCAGTCGATATCCGGGTGAGTTGCGATGAAGTGAAAGCTGGGTTTCAGGGTCGCCAACCATGTGGCGATAGTCTTCAGGATCGTGTCCGCCCAAAAAGGTGAAGGTGCCCTTGCCCACGTTCCCGTGAATGTAGCGCGCCTCTGCCGCCCCTTCGATTTCACCCATCACCAGCACGTGCGGCTTCAGGCGATCTTTGCGAAAGGCCGTGGTCTGCCCCATGAAGCCCTTGACCCAGGAGACATGGTTCTGTGTCAGCATTGTGGGCACAGGATCCCACTTGGCAGAGAATTCAAAAAGGCTGAACCAGTCCTGCTCTTCAGGAATGCTGCGACCATTCTGCGGGCTGGCGTCGATGTCGGTGAACTCGTAGGCCAGCGGATTGATTTCGACCACAAAGTCCGTGAAGGCAACGCACTGGTCATAGTCGATTCTGACGGCCCAGTCCGGCGCGACCGGATCACCGTCGTATACGGCCGCACAGATGTCGGTTGACCGTGCAGACAGCGCCAGATCAAAGGAGTCAGTGGCGCTGCACATGGCAAAGAGGAAGCCGCCCTCTTCCATGTAATCACGAATGGTCAGGGCGACAGCGAGCTTGAGCTGTGATACTTTTTCGAAACCCAACCGGCGGGCCAGAGCCTCGAATTCCGCCTGCTGCTGAATGTACCAGGCGGCCGTGTTGTACTGGGCATAGAATTTGCCGTACTGACCGCTGAAATCTTCGTGATGCAAATGCAGCCAGTCGTAGTCCTTCAGTTTGCCTTCCAGGACTTCCTCATCCCAGAGGGTCTCAAACTCGATCTCCGCGTAGGTCAGGGCCATGGTCACCGCGTCATCCCAGGGCTGGGCGCTGGGTGGCGAATAGATACCAACCCGCGGAGCCTTCTCCAGCAGGACGCGCTCCATGTTGGCTTCTTCGATCGAGGCGTAGATCGAGGCAATCTCTGCACCGCCAACTTCTTCCACATCCACACCAGCCAGGCGTGCCCGTGATACAAGTTCCGGCGCCGACTCCATCAGGAAGGAGCCGCCGCGGTAGTTAAGCAGCCACTCCACATCGCTGCCCAGCTTGAGGGACCACCAGGCGAGGCCATAGGCTTTGAGGTGGTCGCGCTGCGCGGCATCCATTGGCACCAGCAGTTTGGCCTGGAGCGAAAGGGCTAAAACAAACAGCAGGACAAGGCGTATCACGAGTTCTCTCTCTCTTCAAGCTGACGAAGCCTGCGCCGGACAGCGTCCTGCAGCATGCCATTGGGCCAGCGTTCCAGCAGGAAGATGCCAGCCTGCCTAAGTTCGTCAAATCCTGCGCCATTCATTTCCTGTGCTTCAAAGTCGAGCAGGGCCACGCGCTCGCCATGAATAGACTCCGGCCAGTCTGCCAGAAAGCGCGAAAACCGCTGGTGTCTTGCCGCAGGCGTTTCGGCAAAGGGTGCCAGACTGCAGGCGCGCCAGGCCATCCACTCGGCAAAGGCCTGATGATTGTTGCTGGCCACTGCCCTGTCCAGCTGCAGAATCGCCTCGACGGGCTTGCCGGCAAAGGCCAGACGCTCGGCATCGGCGGCCAGCGACAGGCCAAGTGAATCACGGGCGCGCATGCTGAGCAGGTCCATCATTGCAATTGCGTCGTTGAAATCATCATGCCGCAGATTCTGATTCAAAAAGCGCCCCAGTCGCTCCTCCAACTGGCTGAAACGTCCTCCCCACAGTAGAAGACGCAGCTCAAGGAATTCAAGCTCCGCCCCGTGATCCCGCTGAATGGAAGAAGAGCGGGCAAGGCCTTCAAGCAGGCTTTCCGCGCGAGTCAGATCATCCAGTGCCGCAAGCAGCTGAAGGTAATCCCTGCCAGCTGCAAACCAGTCGGGGTGATCACCCAGCAGCCTTTCATAGCGTGACACGGCCTCCTGAGGTCGACCAAGCTCCAGTGCAAGTCTGGCAGCTGCCAAGCTGGCCTGACGGGCCAGAGGCCCGGGCTGCAGGCGAACGCGCTCACAGGCCTCAAAGGCTGCCTCGAGCTGACCGTCCATTTCCAGACACTCGGCCTGTAGCATGTAGAACTCTGCCCCGCGAGTGCTTGGCAGTGTTGTGTGTTCTCTCAGATCGTGGAGCTCTGAAAGCGCCAGTTCTGTCTCGCCAGCTTCAGCCAGACTTCTGGCCAGGCCAAATGAAAGCTCGCCGCTGGAGCTGGAGTCCAACTGGCGGGCGACGCGGGAAGCCGCGGGCCAGCTTCGCGCCTGCACAAGTGCATCCAGTAATGACTTTGCCGCCGGCAGGGAACAGTCCTTTTCGAGGGCGCGGCGCTCCATTTGCCTCATCAGCTCCGGGGCGGATTCGGCAGCATCAACCAACTGCAGCAGACGCCTGCCCAGAAAGGACGAATTCTGTCTTTGCGTACCCGCCCAGAGGAGCAGCTCATCAAGCGCATCAAGCCAGCGACCGGAAGCCTGGTAAAGCGAGGCAAGCTCAAGAGCCCAGAGACTGGAGTCCTTGAATGTATCACGGCAACTTTCCGCCCACTCAAGGGCTTCAGAAAGTAGCCGTGCCTGACGATAAGCCTGAAAAACGGCCAGCGCCAGACTGCTTGTCCGCGCTGCAGATTTCATTTGCAGCCACTCGGCCTCCGCTTCGCCACTGCGCCCAAGCCTGCTTAACGCCCCGGCGATGGCACCGCGAAGCTGCATTTCCCGATGGTTGGCCGGAGCCCTGCTTTTGGCAAGCAGGGAACGAAGCGCAGCCAGGCTTTGATTGGCCCCCGTATCGTCCTGAAGACGGATTTGCAGATCCAGCAGCTGCATGAGAGTGTTCGCATCCGCCTGTGCCGGATCGCTCATGGAAAGCAGTTCAACAGCTCTCTGAAAATCACCCTGACGGATCAATTCATTGGCCTGACGCCTGAGATCCGCAGCATTTTTCTCCGGCGTGGCGGCCATGGAGAACTGTATATGTACGACGAGCAGAAAAACTGACACGACCGTACAAAATCGGACACCCCCCGATGGGAGGATTCGATTCAGCTTTGTATACAGCTCGTTCAAAGCTGGGCCACAAAGGTGTTGTGCGGTCGGAAATTGAACAGCTTGGACACCTTGCCTAAACATTGCAAAAATGTCATTTCGTTGATTGATAAACACTTCGGCCTTTCTGAGCGAGTGGTACGCAGTTTGCGAAGGAAACTCGAAGATTGAGAGCACGATGGAAAAAAACGAACTGATCCGCTATCGAACCTTTGCTGACGCGTTGATTCGTCTGAATAACGCGGCCAGCACCTTGCTGCAGGAAGGTGCGGATCCTGAGGCAATCAAGCAGATTCTTTCCGGTATCGCCAAACTTTTTGCGGAACTGGAAACACGCATGGCACAGGCCCTGCCCGAGGATCGTGAGCACATGCTTGATCTCAATATGGGTGAATCACAGGAAGGCGGCTGGAAGTTGCCCCCTCTGCAAGCCGGTCAACGCGGCGAAAACGAGGCGGGGCGCTGAGCTTCCAGGCTTCGCAATTCCCCCTTCGACACCACACTCAATCGACTGATAATATCTCGACCCCAGTCTGACTTCAAGTGATCCAGTACCGGGTTCAACCGGTTTTCCTTTTCTACAGCCGGACTGTCAAAGAGAGATGCCTGCTCGCTGGCCGTGCCGATTGCCTTGAGCCTGCCCGCTGAGACACCAATCAACCTTAATGACTGATCCTCCGAGTGGTTTTCATGCAACAGCTGTCTGACAACCTCAAAGAGCTCTCCCTCGCGGTGGCTGGGCCTTGAAAGGGGCGCCTGCCTGAAGCGATTGCTGAAATCCGGGCTGCGCAGCTGCAAAGTGACTTGCCGGGTCAGCCAGTTTCCGGCGCGCAAACGGCGACAGACCCGCTCGACCAGATCCAGCAGTTCAGCTTCCAACACACGGTAGCTGGAGAGATCGCGACCAAAGGTGCGGGAATGACCCACAGACTTTTCCTGCTCCTGCGGTTTATGGCCAAAGGGGCGCGTCACACGGCCACCCTCGCCGCGCGCCATGCGCTGAAGGGCGACCGCCCCGGCCGGACCAAACCAGCGCAGCAGGATCTTCTGCGGAAAATCTGCCAGTTGCCCGAGGGTGTGAATTCCCAGATGATTCAGGCGTGCGCCTGTGGAAGGGCCGATGCCGTGCATGGCCTCCACCTTGAGACCGGCCAGCATTTCGCGGGCCTTCTCCCGGGGAAGCTCGAAAATGCCTGCGGGCTTCTTCATCTTTGAGGCCATTTTGGCCAGAAGACGGTTGGGGCCGATGCCCACCGAGCAGCTCAGGCCCAGTTCGTCAAGCATGCTGCGCTGAATGCGCGCGGCCATTTGCCAGGGGTCTCCGTAGAGCGTGCGGCAGTGGCTTACTTCCAGAAAGGCCTCGTCCACGCTGACGGGCTCAAGGTCCGGGCTGAAGCGGCCCAGAAGCTCCATGACTTCGTCGGAGGCCGCCCCGTACTTGCTGCGCGAACCCGGCATGTAGATGGCATCCGGGCAGCGCCGCCAGGCCTCGGCAATGGGCATGCCGGAGCGGATGCCGTAGCGGCGGGCCTCGTAGGAGCAGGTGGTTACAATGCCTCGCCCGGAAAAGGCCGCTTCCGGCGACTGGGCATCCTCGCAGCTGCGCAGACTGAGCGTTTTGGCTTCCCGCCCCCAGGGTGGCGGCCCGCCACCGATGACCAGCGCCCGGCCCCTGAGTGCAGGATTGTCCCGCTGCTCGACGGCAGCAAAGAAGGCATCCATGTCCACATGCAGGAAGCACTCGTCCATCAGTTCATTACCCCACCAGACAGACCCGCGTCAGTTCCCATTGCTGGCTTTCGATCGTATAGCTGAGTTCGTAGACATCCGGGCCGTTGGCGCAGACCGCAAAATGCCGACGGCGGTTGTAGCCCTCGTCACTCATCCAGCCTCCGTTGACACGGCTGACTTTGAACACCTCGTTCCTCCAGCGAAAGCGCAGGGGGCTCATTTTTCCATTGCGAAAAAGCGTGATCACTTCGATCGTATCGCCGATTTCTTCGTAGCGCATGCCTTCATGTCCTTGTTAGCTCTGCGGCCAAGCCTGCAAATAAAAAGATCCGTCAGGGGTGGGACAGGAAGGCCCGCGCTTAGCGGTAGCGTCGCATCAGGCCGACAACCTTGCCGGCAATGCGGAAGCTCTCCTGCTTCGGGTTCACCCAGATCGGCTCGTAACGCTCATTGGCTGGCTGCAGGCGAATGCGTCCCTTTTCAGGGAAGTAGAACTTGACCGTGGCCTCATCCTCAATCAGGGCGACCACCATGTCACCGGTCATGGCCGTTTCCTGCAGCTGGGCCAGAACCACATCCCCATCGAGAATGCCGGCCTCGATCATGCTGTCCCCCCGGACCTCCAGCGCGAAGTTGTTCTCGCCTTTAAGCCAGGAAGGATCCACCTGGATTTCGTCCTCCTGATGCTCAATGGCCAGAATGGGCTCGCCGGCGGCCACCCTGCCCAGCAGAGGCACGCTGCGCGTCGGCTGCGGCTCCTGCCATAGCTCGCGGGCGAGGCTGGTCAGCTCCAGCGCGCGCGCCCTGCCCGGAAGCCTGCGAATGAAGCCCTTCTTCTCCAAGGCGTCCAGCAGCACCTTGACCCCGTTTGTAGAGCGAATGCCGAAGCGCTCGCCGATCTCGCGGTAGCTGGGCGGGGCACCACCTCTTTCCAGTGCAGTCCGCAGATAATCGAGGATTTCTTCCTGCCGACTGGTCAGATTCTGATTGAATGCCTGAGGACTCATGGCACCTCCTTTGTTCACACTCTAGTGAACGTTTGTTTAAGGCGCAAGCAAGCCGCGGGAATTCATAGTTTGTCCCTTATGGATGAAGGGAGTCCGGCAGTGGCGAGTTCGTGGGATGTCATCATTATCGGGGCTGGCGCTTCCGGAATCTTCTGCGGAATTCAGGCTGCCGCCCGTGGTCGGCGTGTGCTCGTGCTTGATCACGCCAGCCGTGCAGGGAACAAGATTCTGATCAGCGGCGGCGGGCACTGCAACTTCACCAATCGGCGTGTATCACACGAAAATTTCCTCTCGGCAAATCCCCACTTCTACAAATCGGCTCTGGCCCGCTACACGCCAGAGGATTTTATCGCACTGGTTGAGCGACATGGCATTGCCTATGTGGAAAAGGATGCCGGCAAGCTCTTCTGCAAGGGAAGCTCGCGGGCCATCCTCGAGTTGTTGCTTGGGGAGTTAAAGCAGGCCGGTGCCAGCCTGCAAACCGGAACAAAGATCCTGTCTGTATCACGGGATGGACAGGGCTTTTCCGTCAAGACCGACAGCAAAATCTATCGCTGCGATTCGCTTGTTGTTGCCACCGGCGGCCTTTCCCTGCCCCGGCTTGGCGCAAGCTCATTCGGTCTGGATCTGGCAGTGCAGATGGGTCACACACTTGTATCACAATCGCCCGGCCTTGTTCCATTTACCCTTTCACCCGACAAGCGCGAACTTGCCGCGGAACTGGCCGGTGTTTCTCTTTCCGTGCGTGTTACATCTCCTGCCCGCACGGTCAGGGACAGTCTGCTCTTCACGCACCGGGGGCTTAGCGGGCCAGCTATTCTTCAGCTATCGAATTACTGGCAGCCGGGCGAAACCATTCGGATCAACCTGCTGCCCGAGCATGAGCTGCCCGGCCTGTTTGAGACCTGGGCCCGCCAACAGCCTGCACGCAATGTGGGCAGCCTGCTTGCAGGAATCCTGCCGCGCCGTGTGATACAACGAATGGTTGATCAGAAGATTCGTGATACACGGATATCTTCGCTTGGTGAGAAGGAGATGAAGGATCTGTCGCAGAGCCTTTCCAACTGGACCCTGCTGCCTGCCGGAACCGAGGGCTATCGCACGGCTGAAGTGATGCGAGGCGGCGTCAACTGCAACGAGCTTTCGCAAAAGACCATGGAGAGCCGGCTGGTGCCGGGGCTTTACTTCATCGGAGAAGTTGTGGATGTAACCGGACAGCTGGGTGGCTACAATTTTCAGTGGGCCTGGGCTTCGGGCTGGTCTGCCGGGCAGGTTGTCTGATCAGCGGTTTCGGCTGTCCAGCAGAATGGTCACAGGGCCGTCATTCCTGGCCTCTATTTCCATGTGATCTCCAAAAACGCCCGTCGCCACGCGCAAACCACGCGCCCTTAGTCCGTCAATCAATCGTTCATAGAGCGGAATCGCCTTCTCGGGATCCGCGGCCTGCCCGTAGTGCGGACGCCGGCCCTTGCGCGTATCCGCGTGCAGCGTGAACTGACTCACCACAAGCAGCTCGCCCGCCTGGCTGGCCGGGCCCGTTGCGTGCTCGCCCGCCTCGGCCATGTTCATCTCTTCAAGCGAGAGATTCATCACGCCCGCGGCATCGGGAAAGAGCCGCAGCTCAGGCAGCTTCTTCACCAGAAAATCCACATCCGCGAATTCGTCATCCCGCGAGATGCCCACCAGAACAAAATGCCCGCGCCCGATTTCCTCCTGATGCCCACTTGAACAGCGAATCGTGGCGCGTGATACACGCTGAATGACAGCCCTCATGCATGCTCCTTGATTGAAGGAGCAATATGGGATTTGCCACAGGCCTGAAAAAAGCCCGACCGAAAGGCCGGGCTTGTGCAATCTGCTTTCAGGCTGCCTAGACAGGCACGACCATCTTGCCTTCCAGCTCCTCTACCTCGGGATCGATGGCAATGGCGCGAGAGAGCTCGTCGTCATCCTGCAGATAGCTGCCGGATGAGATCTCTTCGTAGTCATCCAGCCAGCGCGCTTCTGGATTGCGCTTCAACACAAGCAGACGGCCCGTGTTGGAAGGATCGGCCGCGCGGTGATAGCGCAGGAGGGTTTCGCGCTCCGTGACACAAAGCACTTCGATCTTGCCGGTATGGTGTGACATGCAGAGCCTGGCGCGTCGGCCAAGCCCGCTGCAGATGGCGCGCGCGCGGTCGAAGATCTCGTAGCTCTGCTCAATGGGCACAGAGTAAGTATCGTTGCCCAGCGTCGGGCGGCAGACGAAGAGATAATAGGGCGGAATGCCGGCAAAGGCCAGACGGTCGAAAAGCTCGGCCAGCACCAGCGGGTCGTCATTCACGCCGGCAATCAGGGGTGTCTGGTTGACCGTAACAACACCGGCCTTCTGCAGCATGCTCATACCCTGAATCGCGATGTCGGTCAGCTCGCGCGGATGATTGAAGTGCGCCATCACATAGATCTTCTGATCGTCGCGACTGTGGCGACCCAGCACCTCCAGCAGTTGCGGGTCTTCCGTGATACGATACGGGTTGAAGACCGGCATCTTGCTGCCAATGCGAATGATGCGCACATGCGGAATCTCGCGCAGCTTCGTCAGGATGGCGTCCAGCTTGGCCGTGGACATCAGGAGCGGATCGCCTCCCGTCAGCAGCACATTGCTGATCTCGCTGTGTTCGCGAATGTAGTCGAGGCCCTGTGATACATCGCGCACGACCTCGTCGTTATCATCCAGAAAGAGCCGCTTGCGAAAGCAGAAGCGGCAATAGGCGCCGCAGACACCATTGACCAGCAGGAGGGCCGTGTCAAAGTATTTGTGCTCCAGTCCGGGCACGCGCGTGTAGGTTTCTTCGCCGGAGGCATCCAGCTCGCCCCATTCGGACATTTCCTCGGCATCGGGCATGACAATGCGGCGGATGGGATCCTCGGGATCATTCCAGTCGATCAGGCCCTGATAGTAGGTGTTTGAACGAAACACGAAACGTTCCGCTACGGGGGCCAGGGCCGCGCGCTCTTCGGCACTCAGCTCAGGGACCTGTTCAAGTCGGGTGATGTACTTCGGCTTGCTCATGGTTTCCTCCGTTATTTGAGACACGTCTGTGAGGCTCGGGCGGAAACCGGGCATGGCAGGTTAACTGCCGGTCGGTGGCAAGGTGGCGCTGGATTCCTCTTGGATCACCCGTGATACATGGAGTGACGCTTTGCGTCTACACGGAACGCGATGGAAGCACCGGGGTGGCTTCAAACCTTGCAAATCGGCTCGCCGAGCCGCTTGAAACAGCCTCTGAGAGTAACAAAGGGGCTCCAGAGTGGCAAACAGCTACATGTGCGGGTCGGGATCGACGGCCTCGTCATAGTTGACGCCAGCCACGCCGAAGCCAAACAGGCGCAGGAAATCCTTGTGATAGGCATGCACATCGCAGAAGTCGGCCGCATTGTCCTCTCGAATCAGCTCCCAGCGGCGCTTGACTTCAGCCTGCACCTCTTCACGCATCTCCCAGTCGTCAATCCGAATGCGATTGCGCTCATCCAGTGTGGGCCTTTTGCCTTCGCCAGCGTGTTCGGCAAAGAGCCGGATCATCTGCTCGATGGTGTCTTCGTGCAGGCCCTTTTCCTTCATCACATCAAAGACAAGCGAGATGTACATCGAAATGCCGGGAATGGCTGAAGAGCTCTGTGTTACAACGGACTTGGCCACAACCGTGTGACACCAGCCGCCAACGCTCTCGTTCATTCGCTGATTGAGGTGGTCGCAGGTGGCCTCCAGGTGCAGCTTGGCCTGTCCAATTGTGCCGTCGCGGTAAATCGGCCGTGTGACATCCGGCCCGATGTAGGAAAAGGCCATCACCTTGGCCTCTGGTGCCAGCAGGCCCTCTTCCAGCAGGCGCTCGGTCCAGCGCTCAAGATCTTCGCCACCCATCACCTTGATGGTGTGGGCAATCTCTTCTTCAGTGGCGACTTCGTAAATGCCCTCACTGACATCACCCGTGCGCGTGTCCAGCATCTTGGTCGTGACCTTGGAGCCAATGGCCTTCAAGCTGCTGGTGTAGACATCGCCCGTCTCCGGGTCCGTCCGGCGCGGGGCCGCCAGAGAGTAGACGAGGTAGTCGATCGGCCCCCAGGCGCGGAGCATGGCAACCACATCTTCCAGCACTTCGCGGCTGAAGGCGTCACCCATAATGGTCTCGGCCTTGAGTCCTTTGGCGCGCGCCTCCTGATGAAAGGCCGCCGTGTTGTACCAGCCAGCACTGCCCGAGCGCTTGTTCTTGGGCGGGCGCTCGAAGGCCACGCCCAGCGTGTCCATACCCAGACCGAAAGCGCCCGTGATGCGAGCGGCCAGTCCGTATCCCATGGAAGATCCCAGCACCAGCATGCGCCCGCCACGCTTCACGGATGAAGCTTCGGCAATCTCGATCTGCCTGCGGATTTCGCGCGCGCAGCCTTCCGGGTGGGCGGTCGTGCAGATGAAGCCGAAGACTTTCGGCTTGATGACGATTTTTTCCATGCTCTCTTCCTGTGATACAAAAAGCCCCGGCGCGCGTACGGATTCCGGCCAGCCGAGCTGGTCATGAATGTCCTCAGTACCGTCGGGGAGTGTCAATCAAGTCTGCAAGGTAGGGATTTGGCGGCTCAATGGGCGGGATTATTGACCTAGAGTGCTATAATGGTCCAAATAAACCGGAAAGTGTAACCCATCCTCCCGGCTCGTTCACATGTTTTCTGGGCAAACAGCCCGCCACGGCTCGCGAAGAGTTGAAGTTCAGACCTTAGCAAGCATAGAGCACAAAACATGGTGTCAAGTTCATCTCGAATGAGAAAGAAATCAGTGCTGCAAGAGTCTTCGATTGCGCAAAGTCAATGCTGCATTCTGTAACACTTAGAGCTTACATATCTTTCTTAACGGTATTCCTGGGCTTCTCCACCGCTTACCCCTTAGAGCATTATAGAGACATGATTGGCTATAACAATGAATTCTATGGGGCAAATTTATTTGGCATCGATGAGTTTGAGTATTGTGGGACTGTATATGACTTTACAAAAGACGTTGGGAACTGGACGTGTATTGGCGTGAGTTGGCATGTTGCTGAATCTGGCAACAGTAATCTGACTGGCGATTTTCATTTGGAGCGATATGATGCGTTGCTTGACAGCGCTCTCGCCAGAGATCTCAAGGTTGTAATGATTCTTTCAGGCACTCCATATTTGGCATCGATCCCTGAATTTAGAGGCGATGAAGAGCTTTACTCAACTTCAGCGATTTATCTTGAGACTGGGCCTTCCGGAGACACTCTCGCCGTTGAAAGGTGGAGAGAGTTTTGTGCAGAAGTTGCTGGGCGGTATTATCCGCGTGTTAAGCACTTTCAAATAGGAAATGAGGTCAACTACCAAGAGTATTATCGCTACGCGGATGAGACATTCACAGCAGTCTCTGGCCACTATCTACCGTATTCCGACTATCTTGCGATGGGTTCTCATGCAATGCAGGAGATTGGAGATGCCATTGCTCAAGGCGTTGATTCACTGGTTAACAAACCTCTCAAGATTCTCGCAGGAGGGTTGTTTGCTTCGACAGAAACAGAGTATTTCCAAACAGGCACACCCAGGATCGTTGCTGCTGTCGACTATTTAGAATCATTGTATGACTATGCTAGCAACAACACATTAGATCCTGATGAGTACTTTGATATTGTATCCTACCATCCATATGGTCGATTTGAGCTTGAGCTTTTCACGAATAATGTTTTGCTAGAACATGAGCAAAACACCTTCCTCGAAACTGAAAACATACATCAGTTGATGGTGGCCAGAGGAGATTCGGAAAAAGAAATCTGGGGGACAGAATGTGGTCCGCCATTGGAATGTGCCGCTGCGGCGTCGCAAATGACACTGGAGACTCAAGCACTTTGGGCAGACCAGTATTTGCAAATGTGGACCAATTGGACTTTTACGGGACCTTTGTTCTGGTGGTGTCTTCGGGAGCAAGTTCGCCATAATCCTGATTCCGACAGCCTGATGAATTGCTGGGGAGCAATGGATTCGGATTGGACGTTTCGTCCCGCCTATCACGTCTGGCATGCCTGGGGCAACTCGAGTACGGAACGAATGGATCTTCACATCGGAGAAGGCCCCGACTTCTTGTATCACGCGTGGGACGATGCGTTTGAACACCGTTTTCAGCTGGAAGCAGCAAATAGAGACACGGTTCGGGTCTACATTCATGCCTCCGATTCCCCAATCTTCGTGCAATCGCCCACTGTTATTGGTGTGGGGCCAACATCTATCGAGGTCATCGGGGTTACGGGATCGCCTTCCGAGATGGAGGAGGCGCTGGCAGGACAGGTTGTGCTTGAAGCCGTGGGAAACCTTGGGCATCTCCCTTTTCTGACAGTTCTTGATTCTGCGACAAATCTCACGCTTGAAAATCTGACGCTTCAGGGCTTTGGTGAAGGAGAAGACCTGAATTACCGCGAGCTGATGACTTTTGGCCACTGTGTTCATTTTTCAGGGAAGGCGCTGCACATTGATAATTGCCGCTTCCTTGATAACGGGCTTGCCTCTTTCAATAGCGAGCATGGACTCTGGGATGGCTTTGGGCCTGTTCTTTTCGTAGACGGCTCAACCAGTTGCCTGCATGTTGAGAACAGCCTCTTTGTGGGAAATGAGTCCGGCTGTCAGCCGGGTGCCTGTCTTGTTGCCCTGAATGCGGACAGCCTGACCTTGCTGTCCACTACGTTTCACGACAATACGATCAACATCTATTATCCGGGAAGAAACGAAGATGCCGAATGCGGCCCCGCTATTGATCACGCTGTTTCCGGTCATGCCATCCATGTGATTCAGGCGCAGCATACTGCCATTAAAGGCTGCCTGTTTACAGGCGAGTATCCCGGCGGAGAATGGGATTCCGGCCGGCTTCCTCAGTTCGACATTCAGGCTGGTAGCGGCCAGGTGAGCTTCAGCGCCACGGATCAGGATGGGTGGGCAAGTGATCAGCAAGCCTTTCCAGAAGCCTTGGGGAATGTGGTTGTGCCTCATGCAGAATCGGAAGTGCGCATTGGCTATGTGGATGCTGACAACCGTGACTTCCGCCTTCGCCAGAACAGTGAACTGCTGGACAGGGGGGATCCCAACCCGGAAAAGAAAAACTTCGATCTTACACGCTCGGACATCGGCTGGACACCCAACTATCAGGTGATTGAACTCGGAGCTTATGCGCAAGGCCCCTTGTCTGCTGGATTCTACGAGGTCAGCGGCCCGGTTTGCGCAATCAATCATGACATTGCAGCTGGAGCCGTGATTCGTGTGCACGAGGGTAGCTTGCTACAAATCCTCACCTCCGCTGGCAGCAATCGGCGTATCGGGGATCTTGACGGCCCGCGTACAGCCATTGTCGGACGTGGTTCACAAGTCGGAGCGCCGGCTGCTGGAATTGAGCTGCTGAATGTGTCGAGCGATAGCAGCCTGCTCTTGGAAGGTGTGTTGTTCAACTACGCTCCACGCTCTTATGACCAGAGCGGACATGGTGCTTCCCTTCATATCTACGACAGTGGCCATGCGGACATCCTCTCCGTGTCTTTTGACCACGTCAGCTTTGAAAACTACGTGAATGTGCCTGATCCCGATGGCCAAGCTTATGACGGGAGTCTCTTGTTTCGTGACTGCGAGGCTACGCTTTCCGGCCTGGATGTGGGAGATGCAAACGGGGATCGATACGGTATCGGGCAACTTCAATTGGTCAATTCCAATGTGCGTGTGGAGGCCAGCACATTTATCCCAACTGCTCGGAGCATTCTGTCAGGTGAACCGGCCTTGAAGATCCACGGTGTGCTAGCAGGGGGCGAGACGGAATTGGTGGACAACACCTTCCATGGACTACCGGGTAGTATGAGCGACCCGATTCTGCTGGATATCACGGGAAGCACGGTCCGGATGGAGGGCAACCAGTTTCTGGATCTGCGAAACACGGCCCTGATTGAGTCCAATTCCAGCCTCTATCTGGATCGAGAAGCAAGGAATCACTTCCAGGCCTACATGTATCCTGATTCTTTCGACAATAACGCACCCTTGCTTGCAATGGAATCCGGCAATCTGGATCTTTTCTGTGGCCGCAACAACCTGATAGTGAATGCATACAGTGGAAGCTGGCCGGTTATTTCCTGGCAAGTGGCCAATCCGGAAACTTTGCAGACGGTACCCCAGGTGTGGCGGGACAATTTTTGGGGGACGGACTGCGTTGCTGGAATTCCTCCAGGAGACCTTGAATCACTGAATCTGATCCCAGTCTGGGCTACGCTTGAAAGCACCCTGGATGCGTGTGTCACGCCCTTGGATCCCGCCAATCCGCTTTGCCCCTTTACCGCGTATGAACCCTACGAGCTTCTGGTTGCGGGTAAGGACGCAGAAAAGAATGGGGACTTTGCGCTGGCCCATGTGAACTATACGGCACTCCTGCACCTTTATCCGCTGGCCAAGGAAGTCAACGACGGAACACTTCGCCTGAAAGCCGTCGGGCTGGACAAGACCTACGGCCCGCTCCATGTCGAATCGGTTCGGGATGACCTTTTCATTGCCGCAGATTCAACGGAAGCAAACAAGCGTCACTCGCTGTCCATTTTGCAGCTTTGCTCCGGTTGGTGCACGGCAGCGCGCTGGGGAGATCGTGCGAGCGCCATTGCAGCGCTTGAAGGCCTGCTAACCGTGGAACCGAATCCGCTCTGCCGGGATACGATCAACCGGGCGCTGCTTGAAATCGCTACCTACCCCCCGCTTGAGGGAGCTTTGCTGGCGGCTTCTCCGGAAGCCAGACTGAATCGGGCCATCCAGGAAGGCCGGGCGGTATCCGCACTTTTGTCCTACAGGCGAGGAAGCGAACTGACAAGTGAAGTGAGTCTGCTGCTGCCCACGGAGTTCGCCATCACCCGGATCTACCCGAACCCCTTCAATCCAACGACCACCATCGAGCTGGCGCTACCCAACGAGCAGCACGTTCGCGTCCGGATCTACAACATGCTGGGCCAGCTGGTGGCAGAAGTCCTGAATGAGAACCTGACAGCGGGAACGCACAACCTCATTCTCGATGGCTCGCGCAATGCAAGTGGTGTCTACCTTGCGAGAGCAGAGAGTCAGGGATTGACGAAGATCAAAAAGTTGCTGCTCTTGAAATGAGAGACAAGAGCCAACTGCTGGAGCCACTATGAATCAAAGTATCTGGGTTCTTTTGCTTGCCCTTCAAGGAATGGCTGCCGTAATTCATGTGCCGGAGGACCAACCCACCGTTCAGCTGGGTCTTGATGCCACGGCCCCAGGTGATACGGTGCTTGTTGCGCGAGGCACCTACCAGGAGCTGCTCACAAGTCCCGATCACAGCTTCACACTCATCTCGAACTTCCCATTTACTCAAGACTCGATGGATATTGTGGAGACGGTGTTGGACGGAGACTATGGAGGCTGCATTCTTTTCATCGCATTGAATGATGGCGAAACGGCCAAAATTCAAGGCTTCACCTTTCAACACGGAATGGGAGCTTATGAAGGCAGCTATTATCGAATCACAGGGGGTGCGATTCAATTCTTCGTTCCTGTGTTGGAGGAACGTGCTTCGAATTTGGTCTTGATGGACTGTGTATTCCAAGAAAATAGTTCCGTTTCCGGCGCAAGTGTGATTTACGTTGGGGGTGAGGGTCCATGGCCAGCTTATGGTTCAATGAACTTCTCACGGCTGCACTTTGAAGATTGCGAGGATCCCGAAGAATCCAATTATGCAAGCATTGAGATTCGCGCCCATTCTTCAGAACAGTTGTTTGAGGACTGGATATTTGATGCCGGCACATCTTCGGTTGATCCCGTTCGATTGAATCTGGATCCGGACTCGCTCGTTGTCCGGCGGATTACACTGATCAACGGGAATGGAGGAGCTTTCGGTTGTACCATTGTACCCACTGTTGAACATGGTGCCCTGTTTGAGAATCTCCGAACGGCCTCGTTCAACGGATTGCTTGGAACACGAATCAGCATGGGTATAGGTGCATCAAACAGGGAAAACCGAGCAGCAATCTGCACGATTCGCAACATAGAGGTGGATGGTACAGGGTGGGGCGGATTGTTTGTCAATGGGAGTGAGGCTGGACCAAGGCTCCATTTCGATGGCCTTCACCTGCACCATATCACGGGGCCTGGGGTTCTAGGTGCTTTTGGAGGCGATGCAGGTGCTGCTTTACACGGAGAACTTCGAAACCTGCATGTGCATCACAATGTGGTGGGTGACAGTGTCAGTCTCTTCGGCAGTATTGTAGCAGAATTTGGGTTGAGTATCTACGATGCTCACATCCATGACAACACCGTGATCATTCCACCTCACCCGAATCCAGGTGGAACAGGTGCTGGTGGGAATCATCTGGACGGACCGATCCTGTCGACCTTTGGGCCTCATGTGGATCAGGCTCTTCACTACGAAAACATCACACTGGAAAACAATACGGTGATTGATTTGGACGATTACAGTGATCCCTTTCCAGAACATGCATACAGGGAGAACATCGCACGTGAGTTTCATTTTGTGCTAGCTTGGGATGACACCACGTACGTGAAGAATATCACCATTCGCCATAGCAGACAGCCCAACCATTGCCCTGAGATCTACATTCCAGAAAACTTCGAGAAAAGCAATCCTGGTTATGTTATGGGGCAATATGCGCGGCATCTCGTTGCTGAGAATATCCTCCTTGAGGATTGTGACGATGGTGGTCTGCTGGCTGGAGGTGCATCTGTTTCTCTGGACAATGTGGTCTTGAGAAATGTTGCTCGTGTCGGGCTTATCATGGGCGCAGGGATTGCCCGAAATGTGCTGATTGACGGAACAGTAGCGAAGGACGACTGGCTGCATCTTACACCAGGCTTTGAGAATCTGACGTACCAGGCCGCGATCTTCAAGACAGACGTTGCCAACGTCTTTGAAAACCTCACCATCACGAATTGTGACAGCATGCGGGCTCTGATTCAGGAGCATTCGCTTAACGGGAGCCAGGCACTTGTGTTCCGCAATGCAATCATTGCAGGCAACACGTACGACTACCTGTTCGAAGACATCGATGCCTCAAGAATCACCTGGGAGAACTGCTTTGTGCAGGAAGCCGTTGCTGGTGATGGGAACATCATCGGCCAGGATCCTCTGTTTGATCCAGAGTTTGGACCCCCTTTTCTATCACCAGAGTCACCCTGTATCGATGCTGGAAATCCAGAATCTGTCTACAACGATGTCGAAGATGCTGACAATCCAGGTTGGGCCAGGTGGCCTTCCCAGGGCGGATTGCGAAATGACATAGGTTTTTTCGGTGGGCCGGGCGTGGACAGCCTGGCAGTCGATTGGCTGCCTGTAATGCCCCAGGATCCTGTGATACAGCCAAAGCATTTTGTGCTTGGCGATCCTTACCCGAACCCCTTCAATCCTGTAACACGGATACCCTTCACACTTGAAAGCACCTCCCGTGTGACAATGCGAGTCTATAATCTACGAGGTCAGCTTGTCCGGCATGTGGGGTCATCGCTTTTTGGCGGCAGCTACTACACGGCGGGCAGTCACGAGCTTGAGCTGGACGGTAGCCGATTGGCCAGCGGCGTGTATGTTGTGGAGATTCAGGCAGGGGAGCTTCGGGAAGTGCGGAAGGTTGTGCTGCTTAGATGAGCTTGTCCCTCTGCTAACAACTAGCTGCACTGTGTTCCCGGCTTGTCCCGGTCACGCGCCTTCGGCAAAGAGCAGCTGTCCATAACGCTTAACAGTCAACCACTTCCCTTACAGGGCCTCGCCTTTTCTCCTCTTTCAGGCCCCGCAGAGCCTTTCGGCAATTGCGAAAAAGGGGAGATATTTCCAATTTTTTAACAATTCAGTCTTGAACACGGACTGGCCGAAAGCGAAGGACTTGCCAGCATGAGTGATGATCAGGTAAGGGTTGACGCAATTGTCGTGGGTGCCGGCCCGGCTGGGCTGGTCGCGGCGCTCACCATGGCCCGTCAGGGGCTTGAGGTCATTGTGGTTGAGCGCGGTGAAAGTGCTGGCTCAAAAAATCTGGGCGGCCTGCTCTACGGCACCGTGCTGGAGGAACTGCTGCCCGGCTTTCACAAGGAGGCCCCTGTTGAGCGCGCCGTTGTCAGGCGCCGCGTCTGCTATCTGGGCAAGGGCGACCAGTTCCATCTGGACTTCGGGCGCGAGGCCTGGGGTCAGGAGCCCTATAACCATACATGGACCGTTCATCGCAGCGCCTTTGACCGCTGGCTTGCCGGCAAAGTCGAAGAAGAGGGCGTCGGCCTGGTTGAAGGCATGCTGGTGGAGGATCTGCTTTACGAGGGCGAAGGCCCGGCACGCAAGGCCTGCGGTGTAAAGCTGGCTGGTGATGAAGTCTTTCATGCGGATCTGGTAATTCTCGCCGATGGCGCGCACAGCCTGGTCACGAAAAAGGCTCGCCGCGAACTGGGAATTGAAGGCCCCGCGCCCCAGCACTTCGCCCTTGGGGTGAAGGAGACCATTTCGCTTCCCGCCAAAGTCATTGAAGACCGCTTTGCCCTGGATGAAAAGACGGGTGCAGCCTTTGATTACATCGGTGCCCCTTTTGAAGGGCTGATTGGCGGCGGCTTCATTTACACGCAGAAGGAAACGGTTTCCATCGGCATGGCAGCGCGGATTGACACGCTCAAGGATGCCGGACTGGAGCCACCGGAAGTCATGGAGCGCTTTCGCAGTCACCCCGAAATCCGTCACCTGCTAAAGGGCGGTGAGCTGCTGGAATACGGGGCGCACATGATTCCCGAAGGCGGGTTTGACTCCCTTGCGCCTTTCTGCGGTAACGGAGTAATGATCGCCGGCGATGCCGCCGGACTGGTCAATATGAGCCTTTACAAGGAAGGCACGAATCACGCCATGTTCTCCGGCAAGCTGGCGGGTGAATGCGCCGTAAAGGCAAAGTCCGCCGGTGACTTCAGCCGGCAGGGATTAAGCGCTTACGAGAGCGGCATGCTGGCCAGCGCGGCTGTAGCCGACCTGAAGAAGTACCGCGAACTGCCCAGACTGATGGAAGAGCTGCCGGAGGTGCTTAACCAGTACCCCGAAAAGCTGGCACGGCTGCTGGCCGACTACTTCACCATCTCCTCCGAGCCCAAGGCTGTAACACAGGCCCGGGCACGGGGCGACTTTTTTAGTGGACTCTCGAAACTCAAGCTGGCGCGGGACCTCTTAAAAGCCCGCAAGCTGCTTTAGGGGGAAAAATGTCAGATCTCTTTTCGATGAGTCTGGAAGACAAGCTTTACCGCACGCGCTACGAACCGGATAGCGATCATCCGCACATTGAAGTAGACAACAGCATCTGCACGGGCTGCACGGGCAAGCCCTGTGTCCTGCTCTGCCCCGCGCATGTCTACAAGAAGGATCCGGCGCGGGATGGTGAAGTGCTTGTATCACACGACAACTGCCTTGAGTGCGGCACCTGTGTGCAGGTTTGCCCCACCGAGTCACTCAAATGGAAATACCCCGAAGGCGGCATGGGTGTCAAGTATCGCTTTGGATAGACCCTGCCCCAAAAGCAAGGAACACACATGGCTCTGAACATGGTTGTGATCGCCCGCGAGATCTGGGACACGCGGGATCTGGCTGTTGATGTCGTGGATGACGGCGGCCAGTTGAAGCCCGGCACAATGAGTCGGCGCTATGACCCGGAAGACCTGAACGCCCTTGAGCAGGCCCTGCAGATCAAGGATAGCCAGGGAGGAACAGTAACGCTTCTCTCCGTTGGTGCAGCAGCCGACACCGATGTCCTGCGCGAAGGCCTTTATCGCGGGGTGGACCGCGTGGTGCGCCTATTGCCTGCCGGTGATACAGACACGGCCGGGCGAAGCGCCATGCTCGCTGCGGCAATTGCCAAGCTTGGTGATACACAGTTGATCCTGGCCGGCGTAACTGTTCCCGAAGGCGAGAATTCGCTGCCGGGCGCGGAAATTGCCGGAAGGTTGAATCTGGATCACATCAGCTATGTGGACCGGCTGGAAGAGCTGAACGAGAGCAGCGTGCTCTGCAAGCGCGAGATTGAAATGGGCAGCGAGTACATTCGTGTTACACTGCCGGCCGTGCTCTCCATGGGCGTCTACCTGCTGAAGGACGATCCACGTACGCCGCGTTCCGCCAAGGCAATGCTCAAACTCAAAATGAAGAAGGCTCCCATTGAGGAGTGGAGCGAGGCCGATCTTGGGCTTTCCCCTGGGAAAAAGGTGAAGGTCGCCCGCATGACCGCCATTCCGCCGCGCAAGGTCGAGACCGTCGAGGTGGATCCGGAAAACGAAGCCGCGCTGAAGGCCATGCTTCAGGACATTCTGTAGGAGATCACGATGACACGCATTCTTGTCTATATGGAACACGAAGGCGGCGTGGCTTCCGATGTCTCGCTGCAGCTTTTGGCCCTTGCCTGCAAACAGGATGGCGCGGAAGTCACGGCGCTCTGTGCTGCCGCCGAGCCCAGCGGGCTTGCGGCTCAGGCCCTGGCACACGGTGCGAATGAGGCCCTGGTCGTGGCCGATGCCAGTCTGGCCAGCTACCTGGGAAGACCTGTATCACAAGCAATGAAAGCCGCCATCGAGGAAACACAGCCTCGGCTGGTTCTGCTGCCTGCGGGAACAGTGGGCAATGACCTTGCCCCGCTCACGGCCGGGATGCTGGATGCCGCCTGCATGCTTGATGGCGACGGGCTTGAGCTTGACGGCTCTGTGACACGCGTATATCGCACCGAATACGACGCCCGCGTGCGCGTGGCACTTGAGGCTGAAGGCCTTTGCTTTGTCACACTCAAGGATGGCATCTGCGAAAGCATGGAAGCGGCCGGTGGTGATACAAAGACCCTTGATGTGACAATTGATGCGGGCAGCGCCAGCGTCGAGTGCCGCGAAGTGGCCGCCAAGACAGTCAACCTGAAGGACGCTCCCGTGATTGTGGGCGGCGGCGCTGGACTGGGCAATGCCGAAAACTTTGCTCTTCTCGAAAAGCTGGCCCGCAAGCTGGGCGGTGAACTGGGTGCCACCCGCGCCAGTGTCGATGCCGGCTGGATCAGCGCCGAGCGCCAGATTGGCCAGACCGGTGTCACGGTTCGGCCCGATCTCTATATCGCCTGCGGTATCAGCGGAGCCATTCAGCATGTGGTCGGCATCCGTGATGCAAAGACCATTGTTGCCATCAACTCCGACGCGGGCGCGCCAATCTTCCGTGTATCACATTACAAGCTGGTGGGCGATCTCAACACAATCATCCCCAAGCTGCTTGAGCTGCTGGACTAGAAAGGAACAGCCATGGCTACCAGTGAAAATTTCTATCTGGACAATCAGGACTTGCGCTTTGTGCTCGAGGAAACTGTGGACTGGGCTTCCCTGCTCAAGCTGCGCGGTGATGTCGACGGGGCGGAGTCGCCCTTTGACAGTGTGGACGAGGCGCGCGAGGCTAACATCGACATGCTGACCGATCCCGTAGGCAGCTTGTCCGCTCAGCGCATTGCGCCCCGCGCCGAAGAGGTGGATCATCTGGGCTGCAGGCTCGAGAATGGTCAGGTTGTCTTTCCGGAGCCCATTCAGCGCAACATGGACGACCTGAAGGAAGCCCAGCTGATGGGCCTGACCATCGACCCGGCCTACGGCGGTCTGGGATTTTCCAAGACCTTCTATACTGCCGCCACCGAACTGATCAGTCGCGCCGATGCCAGCCTGATGAACTACTTCAGCCTGCAGGGCATTGCCGAGACCATCCAGCACTTTGCTGACGATGACATCAAAGAGCAGTACATCCCGGCCATGGCAACCGGTGAGCTTTCCGGCGCCATGGTGCTGACCGAGGCCGATGCCGGCAGTGATCTGGGTGCTGTTCGCACCAAGTCGGAGCTGGAAGCCGAGCAGGATCCCGCCACCGGCGAATGGTTCATCACTGGTGCCAAGCGCTTTATCACCAACGGCTGCGGTGATGTTCTGCTGGTGCTGGCCAGAAGCGAAGATCCTGCCAAGTACGGTGGCAGCCGCGGGCTTTCCTTCTTTGTAACACAGAAGAGCGAGCGCGTGCAGATTCGCCGCATTGAGGAGAAGCTGGGCATCCACGGAAGCCCAACCTGCGAGATCTATTTCGATCACGCGCCGGCCAGACTGATTGGTCGCCGTGGTCGTGGTCTGATCAAGTATACGGCCTGGCTGATGGCTGAAGCCCGTCTGGGAGTGGCCGCACAGTCGGTTGGCATCGGTGAGGCGGCACTGCGTGAGGCGCGCATTTATGCCGATGAGCGCGAGCAGTTTGGCAAGCCGATTCGCGAACTGCCTGCAGTGGCCAGCATGCTGGCTGACATGCAGATGATGACGGAAGCCTCGCGCGCCCTGCTCTACGATACGGCCTATTATGTGGATCTGAACGAGGCCGCCGAGAAGTTCGAGCGCAAGGACGAGATGAAAAAGTATGGCCGGCTGGCTGACCTCTTGACGCCCATGGTCAAGTATTACGCCGCTGAACTTTGTAACACGGTCACCTATCAGGCGATTCAGGTGCATGGCGGCAATGGCTTCATGAAGGACTACCCGGTCGAGCGGCTCTACCGCGATGCTCGTATCACAAATATCTACGAAGGCACCAGCCAGATTCAGATCGAGTGGGCCATCATGCGGCTGCTCCGTGGCGAGAGCGCCTCACTGCTGGATCCGAAGGAAAGCCAGTCCTTTGAGAACAGCGAGCTGACCGCCTTTGCCGATAGCCTGAAGCAGGCGCGGGCCGGGCTGGAAAAAGCCATCGTCCATGTCAAGGCTGGTGGTAACGAGCGCCGCGACCTTGAGGCCAGGCGGGTAGTGGACATGACCCTCGATCTCTATGTCGGCTGGCTGCTGCTGAAGCAGGCCTCGATCAAGGCCGAGAAGCTGAAGCTCGTGCGCCGCTACATGGCAACTGCCATGCCCCGTTTCCGCATGAATCACGAAATGGTCATGGCCGGCCGCACGCTGGAGATGGAGCAGCTCTGATCGCAGACTCAGATTCCAAGCAAAAGAGCGCCGGTGATGGCGCTCTTTTTTTGTGTAAGGCTGGGGTGACAAATCAACCTTCGCTGTTCCCGAGAGAGTTCCCGACAGCAAAATCAAAAACGTCCACTCCCCTGGACAGCCACACCCCGCAAGTCCTCATAAAAGCAGGTCAAGCTGAGCCCCATGTAGGGAAAGACCCAGATCAGTCCGATGCCAAAGGTCAACATGCCCAGAATGAACCAGCCAATGAAGCGGCAGGTGAGCAGGAAGAGCTTCATCCGGTTGCCCTGCATCATGCGCTTGGACTCTTCCATGGCTTCTGTTGCGCTAGCGGTGGGGTTGTCGGCCAGCACAAAGAAGGTCATGGCGTAGCCGTATGCGGCGATGATGCCAGGAATAATCAGCAAGAGTGACCAGAGGAAGACATAGAGGCCAACAAGCAGTCGCGCACCCAGCGCGTTGGAAAAGAACTGAAATCCGGAAAAGACCTGTGATACATCCGGGCTGTCCTGACGTAGAAAGCGCAGCTGAAAAATGTAGTAGCCCAGCATCAGCGGTCCGGAGATGATAATGGCTCCAATCCAGCCCAGAACTGGAATCACATTTCCTGCTGCAGCCACAAGCATGTACAAGAGGCAAGCGCCTATCGCAAGTCCCCAGCGCCCGCGCAAGGATTCCCGCGCCATTTGAGTGATCGCCGCATTGGGTGTGGTCGAAGTCATTTCAGGCTCCCGAATATTCTGTGATACAAATGGATCGGCCTAGCTGCCCGCCACAACGCTGTGCCCGCTCATGATTTCCTTCAGCTCTTCCAGCGTCTGCGTAGTGATATCCAGACGGTACTTGTCGCTCTTGAAGAGCACGGGCACGCCGTCACGCCCGATCAAGCGGAAGAAAACTTCGCCCTGGCCGGGATGAGCACGCAGGAAGTTCTCCATGCGCTCCAGATCTGGACTTGCCAGCAGCGACGCATCAATGCTGATGGTCACACGACTGGCCGAGCGTCCGAGCACGGCCTCGAGCGGCGTAACCTTCTCCACAATCAGCAGGACATCGTCGGCGTCCTTGATTGAGAGGCGGCCATTCAGGGCCACCAGCGCGTCGGCGTCGAGCATCTCCTGATACTGGATCAGCTGCTCTTCGAAAATCATGAACTTGAGCGTGCCCGTAAAATCATCGATGGCGCCCAGTCCCATGCGCTTGTCACGGCGGTTGATCATGGTGCGCCAGCTGCTGATCATGCCGCAAGCCATGACAGAAGCCTTGTCCCCCAGATCCCCCACCTGCGCCAGCGGCCGGGTGGAAAAGTTCTCCACGATCTCGCGAAAGCGCTCCAGCGGGTGGCCGGAAACATATATGCCGATCAGGTCCTTTTCGCGCTTGAGGCGTTCCGCTTCTTCCCAGACAGGAACATCTTCCAGCTCCGGGGCGGCCAGCGCGACCTCCTCTGTATCACCAAAGAGGCTCACCTGATTCATGGCCGCCTGGCGGGCCGAGGCCTGCGCGTAGGCCACCAGCTGCGGAATGGCACAGAAGAGCCTCGCCCGGTTCTCCTCGAACTCGTCAAAAGCGCCTACCTGAATCAGGCTTTCAAGCACCTTGCTGTTGACCCGTGATCCATCCACACGGCCCATGAAGTCGAAGATATCCTTGAAGGGGCCCTCTTCCAGACGCTTTTCCACCATGCTTTGAATGGCTGTATCACCGACATTCTTGATCGCGCCCAGACCAAAGCGAATGCCGTCCTCAACCACATGAAAATCACGGAAGCTGTGATTCACGTGGGGCGGATGCACGGCAATGCCGAACTTCCTGCACTCTTCAAGGAAGACGACCATTTTCTTGGTGTCGTGCATTTCGTCCGTCATCACGGCAGCGAGGAATTCGGCCGTGTAGTTTGCCTTCAGGTAGCCCGTCTGGTAGGCCAGCCAGGCATAAGCCGCGCTGTGACTTTTGTTGAACCCATATGAAGCAAAGCGCTCGAGCAGGTCCCAGACTTCCAGCGTGATCTTTTCCGGGATCTTGCGCTCGGAGGCCCCGCGGACGAAGTCGACCTTCATGGCCGCCATCACATCCAGCTTCTTCTTGCCCATGGCGCGCCGCATTTCATCGGCCTGTCCAAGCGGAAATCCGCCCACCGCCTGCGCAATCTGCATCACCTGTTCCTGGTAAACGATGATGCCGTAGGTCACATTCAGGTACTGCTCGAGCACAGGGTGCAGGTAACTGACCTCTTCCCGCTCGTGCCTGCGCTCAATGTAGGTGGGAATGTTTTCCATCGGCCCCGGGCGGTAGAGCGCGTTCATGGCAATCAGATCGTCCAGACGGCTGGGCTGCAGCTTGCGCAGGTATTCGCGCATGCCTGAGCTTTCAAACTGGAAAATGCCGATTGTATCACCGCGGCCGAATAGCCTGAAGGTTTTCTCGTCATCACGGGGAATCGACTCAATGTCGAATTCGATGCCGCGTTCACGCAGCCGGCGCTGGGTTTCCTTGATGATGGTTAGCGCGCGCAGGCCCAGGAAGTCCATCTTGAGCAGGCCGACCTCGTCGATCCAGCTGCCGTCCCACTGGGTCGTGATGTCACCGTCCTGGCCGCCCGCCCGCTGCAGGGGCACAAATTCCTGCAGCTCGCCCGGTGTGATCACCACACCCGCAGCATGGATGCCCGTGGCGCGGTTAAGGCCCTCCAGGATCTCGGCATTCTTCCACATTTTCTCGTAGCGCGGATCACTCTTGATCAGCTCATCGAGCTCGGGCACCTTGGCGCGGACATCGGGCAGCTTGACCTTCTTGTCCATGGCCATCTTGTCGGGGATCAGCTTGGTAAAGCGATCGGCCTCGGCAAAGGACAGCCCCAACACGCGGCACATGTCCTTGATCACGGCCTTCGTCATCAGGCGGCCAAAGGTCACAATCTGGGCGACATTCTTCTCGCCGTACTTTTGTCTCACATACTCGATCACATCGGCGCGATGCTTGTCCTCGAAATCGATATCGATATCGGGCATGGACACGCGCTCGGGATTGAGGAAACGCTCAAAGAGCAGATCGAACTCCAGCGGATCGATGTTGGTAATGCCCATCACAAAGGCCACCAGCGCGCCCGCCGCACTGCCACGACCCGGTCCGACGCGGATGTCGTTGTTGCGGGCGTAGTCGATAAAGTCCTTCACAATCAGGAAGTAGCCCGAGAAGCCCATCTTGCGTATCACGCCCATTTCGTAGCGCAGGCGATCCTCGGCTCCTTCCGGCACGGCATCACCGTAGCGCCACTTCAGGCCTTCAAGGCAAACCTCTTCGAAGTAGTCATCCAGCGTCTTGGCCTTGCTGCTGGAGGGAATCGGAAAGACCGGAATCTGCCTGGAATCAAAATCAAGTGATACATCACACTTGTCGGCAATCTCCCGCGTGATACGACAGGCATCCTGAAAGTCGGGGAAGGCCGCGTACATCTCTTCGGCACTCTTGAAGTAGAGCTGATCCGTGTTGTAGCGCATGCTCTTGGGATCGTGCGTTTTCTGATCCCGCACACAGATGTACATGTCGTGGGCGTATACGTGATCGGCCGCCAGATAATGGATGTCGTTGGTGGCGACAAGCGGAATGGCCAGCGCCTCCGACAATTCCTTCATGCGGACACGGGCGATGTCTTCTTCCGGAATGTGATGGTTCTGCACTTCCAGATAGAAGTCGTCACCAAAAAGCTCGCGGTAGGCAAGGGCACAGCGCTTGGCTTCGTTCCAGTCTTCCTTGAGCAGCGCCTGATTCACCTCGCCGCCCAGGCAGGCCGTCTGGGCAATCAGCCCCTTGTGATACTTCTGAATCAGCTCCCAGTCCACGCGCGGCCGGTAGTAGTAGCCTTCGATATAACCGGCGCTCACCAGCCGGAGCAGGTTCTGGTAGCCTTCCTTGTCCTTGGCCAGCAGAACCAGGTGGAAGTAGTTCTTCTTGCCCGGCACTCGCTGCTTTTCGTGCCTGCTGCCATTGGCCACATAGACCTCGCAGCCAATGATCGGCTTGACCTTCTGCTTTCGGGCTTCTTTGTAGAAATCCAGCACGCCGTAAAGGTTGCCATGATCGGTCAGGGCAAAGGCGTCCATGCCGTATTCCACGCAGCGACCGACCAGCTGGTCCACCTTGGCGGCGCCATCCAGAAGCGAATAATGACTGTGATTGTGCAGGTGTATGAACTCGGGCATCGTGATCCTTTCAGGCCACCCGGATCGAACTGGAGGGTTCCGGGAACAGCAGAAGATAAGGTAGGGATGGACGCTGCCGTGACCAAGCCTGCGGGCTCATTTCCTACCTTTGGCCATGCGAATTTCATGGATCCTCCTGCTGCTTGCGGCTTTTGCCCTGGCCGCTCCCTGCGAAGAAGTTGAAGCCACCAGGCGCGAGCTCAAGCTGGCGCTCTTTCCCGCCTTTGCCTGGATGCCCGAAACACGGGCCGTTGGCGGCGCTTACCTGCAGGGCATTGTCAAGGGTGACAGCCTGACCCACGATGGGCAGATTGCCCTTTACGCGGTGGCCACCCAGAACAAACAGGCCGAAATCGGTTTCATTCCTGAAACCTGGTGGCAACAAAACCGCTGGATGAGTCGCTTTGAAATCAGCTACCAGAAATGGCCAAGCGAGGTCTACGGCATTGGCATGGACAGCCGCGAAGAGGACGCAAGCACCTTCAGCAGTGAAGGTCTGAAGCTGGAATTCCTCTTGCGGCGCGAACTGAGCCCCGGCCTCTACGCAGGACTTTATGCCATCTACCGGCAGGAGAGCTTTCAGGAACCGGGCGATGGCTTCATCTGGATGGAGGATGATGGGCGTGACGCGGGGCTTGGTCTCGATCTTAGCTACGACACCCGCCGGTCAACGCTGCTTCCCGGTAGCGGCATGTATCACCAGCTGAGGTTGATTCGCCATGCCGGCTTCTCTGATCATGTGCGAACGCGCCTGCTGGCCGACCTCCGTCTGTATCACAATCCAGGCCCCGTTCAGCTGGCCATACAGCTCGCGCTGGATCACACTCGCGGCGCAGCGGGCCTGAGTCAAATGGCCGAGCTGGGTGAATACCTGAGGGCCTATGGTGATACACGCTTCATTGATCGAAGCCTGGCCGCGTTAAGAGTGGAAGCCCGGCGGCATTTGTTCTGGCGCTTTGGCGCGGTTGCCTTTCTGGAAACGGGATCGGTTGCGCCCGGCCTGCCTGAGCTCGCCGAAACCGAATGGAAACTTTCGCCCGGCCTTGGGGGGCGCTTTCAGATGATTGAAGGCGAGGATCTTAATCTTCGTCTGGACGCTGCTTTTGGCGACGAGGGTGTCGCCGTTTATCTGAGGCTGGGCGAGGAGTTCTGATCAGGCCTGATCCAGCAACCTGGCGGCGGCTTCCTGGTCCTTGACTGTATCACGACCGGACTGCAGGCGGGCCAGATGCAGAATGCGCGCTTCACGATCAAGGAAGCCCGCCTCCACACGAGTGTGTGAGCCCTCCGAGAACTTCTCCACGCCCAACTGCTGGTCCGCCGCTGCGGCGATCTGCGGTAAATGTGTAATACATAGTAGCTGATGCTGCGCAGCCAGCCTGCGCATCAGGCCGGCTACAGCAAGCGCAGCGCGCCCGCTGATACCGCTGTCAATTTCATCGAAAATCAGGCACTGATTGTGCTCATCCTTCAGTAACAGACTTTTGAAGGCCAGCATGATGCGGCTGAGCTCGCCACCAGAGGCGATTTCCTCCAGCGGGCCCAGCGGTGTATCCGGATTGGTGGAAACCAGAAAGCGCGGGGCCTCCGCTCCGTCTGCAGCAAAGGGACTGCCGGCAGGTTCCATGGCCACAACCAGCCTGCCCGCCGGGATGCCGAGCTCTTCAAGCAGCGGCTCCAGCTCGCGGGTGAGTCGCTCTGCAGCAATCTGACGAGCCTTTGTCAGAGCGGCGCGGGCGCCTTCCAGCTCCAGACGCAGTCGCTGTTCTTCACGCTCAGCCAGTTGAATCTCACGGAGCAGGGCGTGACTCTGGTCTGCCGCTCGCAACAGCTCCTCTCTGCGCTCCAGCAGGGCATCCAGAGTGCCGCCGTATTTGCGAATCATGCGGTCCAGCAGCTCAAGACGCTCGCGGACCCGGGCCAGTCGCTCCGGGTCCAGCTCCAGCGAGTCGGCGCGATCCCGACAAAGGCTTGCTGCTTCCTGAAGATGCTCGCCTGCCTCGAAGAGCATCTGATAAGGCGAATTGAAGCTGGAGTCGAGTTTGGCCGCGCGCTCCAGCTCGCGCCTTAGCACCATCAGTTGATCATGGAGATTCTGATCGCCCTCGAAGAGGGCTTCTGTCACCTGGCCGGCGCGCTGCTTGAGCTCTTCCACGTTGGCCAGGACGCGATGCTCGTCCTCCAGCTGCTTGTCCTCGCCGGGTTTTGCGTCCAGCTCGTCCAGCTCGGCCAGCTGAAAGGCACGAAGCTCCTTCAACTCTTCTTCCCGGGCGAGCTGCCTGTTAAGGCCGTCGAGCCCCTGTTTGCAGGTATTCCAGTCCTGCCAGACAGCCTGGTGTGAGGCTCGTGAAGGCGCGACCTCACGCATGGAATCAAGCAGGATCATGTGGCGGGCAGGATCAAGCAGCTGACTCAGATCACGCTGACCATGAAGGTCGGCAAGGCGTGGCGCCAACTCTTTCAGGTCCTTCTGCAGAATGGGCTCACCATTGAGTGTAACACGGCTGCGTCCGGCTTGAAACTCCCGTCGTACAAGCCAGAAGCGGTCTTCTGCTGCAAACTCGCACTGAACCAATGACAGCTTGTCTTCTGGCAGCATCTCCCGTGATACACGGGCGCCCAGAGCTGCCGAGACAGCTCCCAGCAGCATGGACTTGCCTGCGCCAGTTTCTCCGGTGATCGAGGTAAATCCTGTGGGAAGCTCGATGCTCAAGGATCGAACAAGGCCGAAGTTCTCGATGTGAAGGCGGCGCAGCATGCTCGTCCTTTAGCGAATGATCGCAACCTTGCCTTCTGCACTACCACCACTGGAGGTGACCAGCAGAAGATAGACGCCCGGATCCAACAGCTGGCCGGCTGTATCACGACCATCCCAGCCACGCTCGATTTCCAGCAGATCCAGCTCGCGCAGAACGCGGCCATCCAGCGAGTAAACCGCCATGCGCGCATTATTGGCCAGTCCACCCGCCTTTACGAGAGCACGATTGCTGCCGTCCGGCCTGAAGGGGTTGGGGTACATGTGCACGGTTTCGGCCGGGCTGCTCCCGTAGTCCAGAGCTCCTGTATCACAGACAAAGAAGCCGACGTTCGTTGCCGCCCAGATTTCGCCCGTCTGCGGATGGATGACGACTTCATTCACGGTAATGCCGCTCTGGGAACGAAGGAGATCCTGCAGGTCACTGGCCACAACAGGATCCTCAAAAGCCGCAACTCGCGGATCGTATACATTGAGGCCGGAAGAAGAGCCCAGCCAGACCCGGCCGCGGCCATCCATCGAAAGGCTGCTCAGGTTCTCGTTGACCAGTCCTTCCAGAAAGAGCACACGGCTGAACTGGGCAACACCCCCGTATACGCCGCCCTGATAGAATCCGTTGGTCGTGGCAATCCAGAGATTGTCCTCGGCATCGCTGGCAAAGCCGCTGATATAGCCGATGGACTCAAAACCGAAATTGTAGAGCTCACTGGAAAGCGTAAAGACCTCGTCCTGCCAGTTGCGCAAAAGAGACGGGCTGTTGCCCATACTGCGAAAGCGCAGAACACGCTTGGTTTCGTCACGCGCATCCTTGCCGGCAATTCCGGCCCAGACACTGCCGTCCACACCACGATGAATCCAGTAAGGAAAGCGAACGCCCGCCTGCGGATAATAAGCGCGGCCGAAGGGCTCATCCGGATTATCAAACCAGGCGGCTGGCACAACCACCAGACAGGAATCGTCAAGGGCCTGGTGATTGACGACCCAGACATTGCCCTGCTCGTCGAGCTCTACATCGGAGACCAGCGGAAAGCTCGCGCCTTCGCCCACCTGATTGTTGCGAAAGCCGACAATCTGCTGGCCGGCGGGACTGTCCCAGCTGAAGCGTGATACATCGCCACTTGCCGGCAGATAGCGCCCGAGGCCCTTGCCCCAGGTTCCAAACCAGACACCACCTTCTGGATCACATGCAAGGCTTGTCGGGTAGTTGCCCATGATGCCCGTGCCGGGCAACCAGGCATCCCATTCGCCATCAGCCAGGTGATACAAACCATTGCGCGCTGTGTTCGCGGCCACGCCAACAGCCCACAGGCTGCCATCGTCCGCGACATCCAGATCCACGAATTCATCAGCCGAAGGCACATTGGGAATGTGTTCTTCGACCTCGCCTGAGGCCGTCACCTTGAGCAGGCCGCCGGACAGAGTTCCCGGACTGCGTGCCAGCCAGAGATCGCCAGCAAGAAAGCAGGAGGCTTCCATGCGCCCAGCAAGCTCAAGAGCGCCCGTGTTACCAGAACGGAAAAGGTGACTTGTCTGGTCATCGCCCAGAAGCAGGGCCCACTCATTTTCGGTGGCAGACAAGGCAAGCAAGTCGAGGTCATCAACCGCAAGCTCTTCCACCATTGCGGTGGAGCCGTCCCAGTGCCCGAACCAGATCTCACCATCAGCATCCTTGACGGCCAGATGAAAACTGCCAGCGGAGTATTCAACTCGAGCCTGTGTCACAGCGCCGGGATAACTGTTTTCATTCAGCCGTGTCCAGCTGGCCGGTCGCTCCGGATAGCCACTGCCGATGGCCGCACCCTGCGAGGTGACAACCAGCAGTTCGCCTCCGTGAGCACAGGCGGCAAGCACTTCTGTCTGCAGGGGAAAATCGGCAATCGAGTAGAGGTTCCAGTCGACAAGAAATTCGTCGGTGGCCGCCTGATAACTGAAGCGGGTCAGACCGAGCGAGTGACTGACCAGCACCGCACCTTCCGCGCCAAAGAGATCATTCAGGCGCGAAATCAGACCGTGTTCGGCAAAGTCCATAAAGCCGCGGGAAGGGCTGCCGTCCAGAGCCAGCGCGCTGATGCTCAAATCCTGCCCGGCCCAGAAAAGGTTTCCCAGCCCATCGGCGCAGACATCCAGCTGATCCAGACTGCGCATGCCGTCGGCCAGACTCAGGTGCACCCACTCCTCACCGGCACCCGGCGAAAAGAGCACGGCCCCGCGGCTGCAGGCTGCGGCCAGACCCTCTTCATGGACGACCAGCGCGCTGATCTCCGTGTAGTCGGTCAGGTGCCGCCAGACCGAAGCCTGTGCGGAAAGCACCAACAGAAGCGGGACGGCCAGGAAAAATCTCACGCCTTTTCCAGACGCTTGAAGAGGTCGGCCATCTCAATTGCGGAAATGGCGGCATCCCAGCCCTTGTTGCCGGCCTTGGTTCCAGCGCGCTCAACGGCCTGCTCAATGGTGTCCGTGGTCAAAATGCCGTAGGAGACGGGCAGCTTGCTCTCCAGCATGACATGGGCGATGCCCTTGGCCGACTCGGAAGCCACATAGTCAAAGTGCGGGGTGGCACCTCGTATCACGGCCCCCAGACAGATGATCGCATCCACCTTGCTGCTGTCGGCCAGCTTGGCCGCTGCCAGCGGAATCTCGAATGCACCAGGCACGCGCAGCAGGGTCACGGCTTCCCGCGATCCACCGTGGCGCTCGATGCAGTCCAGCGCACCGTCCAGGAGGCGGTTGCCGATCATGTCGTTGAAGCGCCCCAGCACAATACCGAAACGCAGTCCGGCGGCGTTCAGCTGTCCGTTGATTTCCTTCATGGGTCCTCCTCTGAGCGGAAAATCACATGTTCAGCATGTGTCCCAGCTTGGTCTTCTTGGTTCGAAGATAACGTTCGTTGCTGTCGCAGTGCGGCATCTGAATCGGCACACGCTCGACAACCTCGATGCCAAAGCCCTTCAGGCCGACAATCTTGCGCGGATTGTTGGTCAACAGGCGAATGCGCGTCAGTCCCAGTTCCTTCATGATCTGCGCGCCGATGCCATAGTTCCTGAGGTCCGGCGCGAAGCCAAGCTTCTCATTGGCCTCCACCGTGTCAGCGCCCCCATCCTGCAGAGCGTAAGCCTTAAGCTTGTTGGCCAGCCCGATGCCCCGGCCCTCCTGCCGCATGTAGAGCACGACACCACGCCCGGCTTCAGCCACCAGCTCCATTGCGCGGTGCAGCTGATTACCGCAGTCGCAGCGCATGCTGCCAAAGACATCGCCCGTCAGACATTCCGAGTGGACGCGCACCAGTACGGGCTCGCCCTCCTGTGTGACATCGCCCAGCACGAGCGCCAGATGATCTCTCTTGTCCACCGGCGAATAGAAGTGATGCAGGCGGAAAGTTCCCCAGGGTGTGGGCATGTCAACCGAGACCCGTTCGGCCACCTGGGATTCCGTGTGCTGACGCCATGCAATCAAATCTTCGATGGTGATCATTTTGAGGCCGAAGGTCCGCTTGACCTGAACCAAATCGGGCACACGGGCCATGGTGCCGTCGTCGTTCATGATCTCGCAAAGAGCGCCAAGAGGCTTGCGACCGGCCAGCTGAGCCAGATCAACGGCGGCTTCCGTGTGACCTGCGCGTTGTATCACGCCGCCGCGCATGGCCATTAGCGGGTGAATGTGTCCTGGCCTGGCCAGGTCCTCGGGTCGGGCGTCCGGATCCGCCATGACCTGAATGGTCTTGGCGCGGTCTGCGGCGCTGATGCCTGTGGTGGTTCCCTCGACTGCGTCCACACTGACCGTGAAGGCTGTAGAATGGCGGGCCGTGTTCTTGCCCACCATCAGGTCAAGGTCAAGCTCCTTGCAGCGGTCCTTGGTCAGTGATACACAGATCATGCCTCGGCCGTGCTTGGCCATGAAGTTGACCTTTTCCGGTGTGATCAGATCCGCCGCCATGATGAAGTCACCCTCATTCTCGCGATCGTGATCATCTACCACAATGATAATCTCACCCCGGGCAATGGCCTCAAGGGCTTCTTCTATGGAATCGAACGGTTCTTGCGGGTTCATGGCCGTCTCCTTTTCAGTAACCCAGTTCGCGCAGGCGGTCCATGCTCAGATTTCCGCCAGCAGTGGGATCGCTATTGTGGCGAAGCAGCTGCTCCATGTACTTCGCCAGACAGTCAAATTCAACATTGATGCCGTCACCGGCGGAAAGCCGGCCCAGCAGTGTCGCTTCAAGCGTGTAGGGAATAAGCGCAACGCGTATCACGGCCTCCTGGCCTTCTACCAGAGCATCGTGACTCAGGGTCAGGCTGACGCCGTCCAGGCAGATCGATCCTGTGCGTGGCGTATAGCGCGCGAACTCAGCGGGCACAGCCAGGTGCAAAAGCTTACCCGGCCGCGCATCATCCAGCCGCCGGACACGCCCCACACAGTCCACATGGCCCTGCACAAAATGACCGCCCATTCGGGTGCTTGGCAGTAGCGCGCGCTCCAGATGCAGCCTGTCGCCCGCAACAAGCTTCCCGATGCCGGTCTTGGACAGTGTCTCGGCTACCGCCTGTACCCGGACCGTTTCCCCATTCCGTGATACAACCGTCAGGCAGACGCCATTAACAGCAAGTGAATCTTCCGGCTTGACATCAGCAAGCACGCGATCACAGGCAATGAAAAGCTCAGCGCCATCTCCGGCTGGCGTGATGCGCTGCAGTGTGCCGATTTCTTCAACTATTCCGGTGAACACACATCCTCCTGACGACGCCAGATGCGCCACATGTCGCAACCATGCCAGGTGGTCGCCAGCTGCTTCAAGCCAGACTGAAGCAGCCGCTCATTCGCGGGAGCAGGAACTCCTCCCGATAAATCAAGCGGTGATACAATCTGCACCGCCTCATCAACCAGGCCGGCTTCCAGAAACGACTCAAGCACGCGCACACCTCCCTCAACCAGCACACCATTCAGACCCCGGGATTGCAGGTCTTCCAGAAGTTCTTTCAAGGGCCAGCGCGGAAGGCTATCGTGTAATACAAACTCCAGCTCACGCCCGGCCAGCCGTGTTGCCAGCTGCTGATCAGTCTGCAATCCGGCATAAACAAGCGAACGCACACCTGCCGGCTTAAGGCCTTCTGCAGCGGCCAGCCTGGCCCTGCCATCCAGCACAACCCGGGCTGGCGCGTTTCCCGGTTTCCCGTCAAGACCCAGGCGCGGCCGGTCAACCAGAGCGGTCTGAGAACCAACAAGAATGGAGGGCAACCAGGAACGCAGCTGTATCACAGCCTTGCGGCTTTCCGCGCCGCTTATCGCCGAACGCCTGCCGGGCGCTTCAGCGATGAAGCCATCCCGGCTTTCGGCCCACTTAAGCAGCACGAAGGGCCTGCCCTTTTCTACAAAGGAAAAAAAGGGGGCATTGAGTCGCCGTGCCTCCAGTTCCAGCAGACCCACATCCACCTTGAGCCCAGCCCTGCGCATGCGGGAAAGCCCGCGCCCGGCCACCAAAGGGTTGGGATCGGGCGTTGCCACCACGACACGCTTTGGCCGGTAGGCGATGACCAGATCTGCACAGGGCGGCGTCATCCCCGTGTGCGAGCACGGCTCGAGGGTGACAAAGAGCGTGGCATCGGAAGCATCCTGCCTGGCAAGCTGCTTAAGGCAGTTCACCTCCGCATGGGCTTCGCCGGCCCGCTGGTGAGCGCCTTCGGCCAGTACCTCTCCGCCCCGGGCAAGCACAGCTCCCACCATCGGGTTGGGACTGGTGGCGCTGCCGGCCATTCGAGCCAGCATGAGCGCGCGGCGCATCATGGCAGTATCGGTCTGCGAAAACACGGCATCCTTACAGGCTGATGGGGAAAAGGAGAAAGTGGGCGCATAGCGCACCCTTGGCAGGCGGCAGGCACAGGACCCGTGGCTTGCGTCTCTCTCCCATCCGGACTTTAACCGTCGGCATCCGAATTTCACGGATTCAGTCCCGAATAAACCGGGAGTCGCGGGCTGTCACCGCCGGCAGGGAATTTCACCCAACCCCGAGAAACGATTCCCAAATATAGCTCTCGAGCTTCGCTTCTCCCTCACGCGCAGCTTCAATGCTACCTTGCTCGAAAAGGAGTCTGGCTAATGTGGCAGGGAACCCTCTGCAAGATGGACGCACGGCATGGGGCGGTGGTCGACTACACGCTTCAGGACAATCGCTCGCCCGAAAACCGCGTGGGCATGAATCAGCTGCTGGGCAAGAAGCTAAGCATGAAAGCCACGGGAGCCCGTTTCTGCGTGGACTGTGGGGCACCTTCAACCAGCCTCTTTCGCCAGGGATCGTGTTACACATGCTTCACAACCCTACCGCAGAATGACGAATGCATTTTCAAGCCAGAACTCTGCCACTTCCACAGCGAAAGCAATCCTTGTCGCGACCCTGAATGGGGGCGACAGGTGTGTTTCGCCCCCCATGTGCTATACCTGGCCGTCAGCAGCAACCTCAAGGTTGGCATCACTCGCCAGACACAGGTTCCCGTGCGCTGGATGGATCAGGGCGCAAGCTATGCCATGCCAGTTTTAAAGGTGCAGGATCGGCTGACTGTTGGCCTGATCGAGCACTCTCTAAAAAGCCATTTTGCCGACAAAACCAACTGGCAGCGCATGCTGAAAAATGAAGTGGCGGAAGTTGATCTGAAGGCCGCCAGGCAGCAGGTGCTCGAGCTTGTATCACACGAACTTGAAGTGATCGACACCCCCCCGACTTACACATTTGAATACCCCAATCTGGAATGGCCTGCGAAAATCAAGAGCTTCAATCTGGAAAAGAATCCGCTGGTTGAGGGTCGCCTGATCGCCATCAAGGGTCAGTACCTGCTTCTGGATTCAGGAGTGATCAACATCAGGAAATTCGGCGGCTGGGAAGTTTCGCTGGATGTGGAAGACTGATGTTGCGCATATTTGTCCTGATTCTACTTGTGTCACAAGCTTTTTGCTCGGATAACGAAAAGCCCGTATTCGCACTTGCTCTTGGCGGCGGAGCTGCGCTGGGCTATGCCCATCTGGGCGTGATACAAGTACTGGAAGAAGAGGGCTTAAGGCCGGACCTGGTGATCGGCACTTCCATGGGTAGCATTGTCGGCGGCTACTACTGTGCGGGTGTCCCCTTTGATGGGATCATCAAAGAAGCCAACCGCCTCAACATTTTCAATCTGATCGACTGGAAGGTCGGTCGGCTGGGCTTCTTTGAATGGAAGAAGGTCAGGCGCAGAATGAAGCCCCTTCTGGGCGAGCTGGAATTTGCAGACGTGAATCCCCGCCTGCTTTGCGTGGCTACGGACCTGAAGAGCGGTGAAAAGGTTGTCGTGGGCGATGGCCCGTTGATTGACGGCATGCTCGCCTCCGCCACCATACCTGGCCTTTACCGGCCAGTTGAATGGCAGGGCCGCCTGCTGGTTGACGGTGGGCTGGTCGACGAAGTACCCGTGTATACGGCGCGGGAGGCAGGCGCTGATGTGGTGATTGCCGTTGACGTAAGTCACCCCCTGCTGGATGAAGAGCTGAAGGGCCCCTTCGACGCCATGCGACAGGCCTACTTCATTATTCAAATGCATAATGTGGACCAACGAAATGAGCTTGCCGATCTGATGATTCGTCCTGATCTTCAGGGGCTGGATTTTCATCGCTTCGGCGAAGTGGATGATGCCGTTGAACGGGGCCGCCAGGCCGCTCGGCAATCCCTCGCCGAGATCCGCGCTATCCTTGCCCGCAAGGGATGGACACCCTCCCCTCAACAACAGGAAAGGAGTTCACCATGAGTCATTCCGTGGAAGATCGCCTGATTCGACTTGAGGAGAAAATCGCGCACATGGAGCGCCTGCTGGAACAGCTCAATCAGGCCACCCTGGATCAGGAGCTGCGCATTGAGCGTGTGCAGGCCGGACTTGAACATGTGAAGCACAGCGTTGCCAGCACAGGCGGTAGCGATTCGTGATACAAGACGCCAAGCGCCTGCTGACAGAAATCTGGGGACACTCAACCTTTCGTGGCAGCCAGCAGGCCGTAATTGAGCGGACACTTGGCAAACAGAGCACGCTCTGTATCATGCCGACAGGCTCGGGCAAGAGCCTGTGTTATCAGATTCCCGCCATGTTGCTGGATGGCTGCTGCGTGGTTGTATCACCGCTGGTCGCCCTGATGAAAGATCAGGTTGACCGCCTGAAGACCCTGGGCGTCCGCGCCGAGACCATCAACTCCAGCCTTTCCCGCGAAGCCCGAGAAGCCGTTCAGGCAAAGCTTGGAGATGACCCTCCGGATCTGCTCTACGTTACGCCAGAGCGCTTCAGAAAGCCCGAATTCCGCGAGCAACTGACGCAGCTGAAGGTCAACCTGCTGGCTGTGGACGAGGCGCACTGCATCAGCGAATGGGGCCATGACTTCAGACCCGATTACACACGCATGCGCGAGATCCGCGGGCTTCTGGGCAATCCACCCGTGATCGCCCTGACGGCCACGGCAACGCCTTCTGTGCAGGAGGACATTCGCCAGCAGCTGGGCTTGGAAGCCCGTGACTTTCCCGTGATTCACGATGGCGTAGAGCGTCCGAATCTGGCGCTGGCCGTAGGCGACATGCACGGCGAGGCTGAAAAGATCCGTCGCATTCAACAGCTGCTCGCCCGCGCGCGCGGATCGGCAATCCTCTACTTCGCCCTGATCAAAACGCTTAGTCAGTTCAGCCTCAAACTGGAAAAGGCCGGGATCAGGCACATCGTGTATCACGGCAAGCTGAGCGCAGCAGAGCGCAGGCGAAATCAGGAAGCCTTCATGCAGGGCCGCGAGAGGCTTGTGCTGGCAACCAACGCTTTTGGTCTTGGTGTTGACAAGGCCGACATCGGCTTGATCATACATGCCGAAGCGCCGGGAAGCCTTGAGGCCTATGCGCAGGAAATCGGCCGCGCCGGGCGTGATGGCCTGCCCGCTCACTGCGAGCTGCTCTACGATCAGCAGGATCTGCTGATTCAGATGGAATTTGTGGACTGGGCCAATCCCTCGCCGGATTTCACCGAGAGGCTATTCGGGCTGCTCAAGAGTCGCCTGCGCGAGTTTCAGGGCAAGGGCGGGCTGGAGGCGCTGCGCGAAGAAATGGTCTTCAAAACCCGTGGCGACTTTCGACTGGAAACGGCCATCAGACTGCTTGAACGACACGGTGCGCTGGAAGGCGACCTGGACGAGCATAATCTGCGGCTGAAGGTCGATGAGCTGCCCGATCTCCTGGCCGATCCCGACTGGATTGAGTCCAAGAAAAAGCGCGATCTCTCGCGCCTGCACGACCTGGTGCGTTATGCCGGGGAGGAGATATGTCGCCGCAGCTGCCTGCATGCGCATTTTGGCTTTAATGAAACAAGGCCTTGCGGCATCTGTGATTTGTGCATGATGGATAGCGCGGTTTAGCTGGTGTAGGTGTGTTAGGGTTGGTGTATGAAAAGTGCCAGACACGTGCCAGACACGTGTCTGGCGCCCGGCTTGCCTGAACCACCGCTACATGCCACCTTGTTAGCCAAGCCAAACTTTGGGGCGCGCAGGTGAAAGCAGCTGAAAAATCGGTCGCATCGTGGTGGCGACGGTTTAGCCAATCAGCCAGAAAATTGGGCCCATATGCCTTCTTCTTCTTTCTGGCCAAGGGCCTTCTCTGGCTCATTCTGCCCAGCCTGCTGCTGATTGAGTCCTGCGCGCTTTCCTGATCTCCAGGCTGAACTTCCAGAACGTTATCCTCCCCGGGGAGCCAGAGCCATCGTCTTACGAGGATAGCTGTGCGATGATTTCGTAAAGAAAAGTGCCAGACAGGTGCCAGACACGTGTCTGGCACCTGTCTGGCACCGTGTCCACTTTCCCTGTCAACTCTCCCCCCAATTCACGATCCTTCGGCCACAGCGAGGAGGACCCTTCCATGAAAACGAATCAACCAAGCATCGAGCATCTGGTTCATCGGCAGGCCAGGCTCTTTGATCTGCGCAGCCGCTTGCAAGTTGAGCCCAGTGAAAAGGTTCAGCCCTTCATTACCATTTCCCGCGAGTTTGCCTGCACGGGCTTCCGGCTTGGCATGGCTCTGCTGGACTGCCTGAATGCAGGCCTGATGGAAGAAGAGCAATGGTCCATTTATGATCGCCGCATTTTCGAGCTGATCGAGGGTGATCCGGAAATGAATCGCCGCTTTTTTGAGGAGCACATTCAGCGGCGCAACATGGAGTTCGAGGAATACCTCAATTCAACCTTTGGCTCGGCGCCTTCGGACATCAGTCTCTTCAACCGCTGGGCCAATGCCATGCGCAACCTGGCGCGCAAGGGCCGCTGCATTTTCGTCGGTCGCGCCAGTCAGCTTGTCACACGGGATATCCTCGGTGGCATCCACATTCGCATTGTAGCGCCCTTCGAATGGCGGGTGGCTGAGCACGCCAAGAACTACGGCCTGCTGGAAACCGAAGCTCGCACACTTACCCGGCTTAAAGACCGGGAGCGAAAGGAGTTCCTCAACCGTTACTTCGGTGCGGACACGACAGACACTTCCGGCTTTCACCTGCTTATCAACAACGCGCTTGTATCACAGGATGACATGGTGCGCATCATTCTTGGGCTGATGGGAATGAAGTGCAGGAAATAGCCGGCAGCGCCAGGTGCCTTAAATAGAAAAGCGTCCCGATTATTCGGGACGCTTTTTGATTCATGCTAATTGATCAGGCTCTGTCTACTTGACCAGCAACATCTTCTCCACCGCGCTTCCATAAGCGCTTTCCACACGCAGCACATAGAGTCCGGCCGGACGACCCGCCATGTCCAGTGATACATTGTGGCTGCCAGCATTCAGCCCGGCAACCAGCTGCCGCTCGACACGCTGTCCAGCCAGATTGTATACGGCCAGCTCGACATCGCCCATGGCTGGCATGCTGAAGGCCACAGTGGTCGTGGGGTTGAAGGGGTTCGGGTAAAGGCCCGTCAGCTCAAAGCGCCCGGGAAGGGACTTCGGATCACTGACATCATTAAAGTCCGCCGTGCCGCCCGCATCATGATAGCGCTGGGCGAACTCCTGCAGGTACTGGTTGGCAATCAGGTTGTCGTGTATCACAACCAGATTTTCGTCGTTATCGTATTCGGCACTGTTGGACCAGTTGTAGCTGCCCGTGATCACCATTGGATCGCTGCCGGGCTCTTCAGCATCAATGATCATGTACTTGTGATGCAAAATGCCCGTGCCCGCATCGGTGAAGATATCGGCACCCCAGGCCTGCATTAGCGCGTACTCGCTGTACTGGTCGCCCTCGTCATCAAACACACCACGCACGGCCGCGCCGCGATCAAAGGCATCGTTCATGGCGTAATTCAGCTCGTTGCGTGTAAAGACCAGAATGCAGAAGTAGATGGACTCTTCAGCCGTGTCGATGTAGTTGACCAGACGCTGGCTGACATTGTCGCCCTGGCTGAAAAGCACTTCAACAGGCACACCGCCTACCGTGAAGTACTTGGGCGTGTTGTTCGTCTTGTAGGCGCCGTAGCGTGCCTCGGTGGGATCAGGCGTCATGCCCGCGCTGCCCCACATCTCATTGAATTCCATCGTATACGCACGCGCCACGGCCTGATCGGCAATCAACACACTGTTCTGCTTGGCCCAGATGCCGTAGCTGCTGGGTTCATCAATCAGGTTGAGGCTGCCCGTCCAGACACGGTCATTGGCAGGATCATCGTCGGCAGCGTCAACCACGATGAACTTGTTGTGCTGAATTCCGGCACCCGGGTGGGTACCAAAGTGATTGTCGATCACGGTCACACCGGCGTTTTCAATCTGGGCCACTTCGCCCTGACTGTGATCGGCATCATAGATGAAGCGCACGGCCACACCGCGATCGTGTGCGTCAATAATCGCCTGCGCGATCTCAAAAATGTTCAGGCTGTAGATGGCGCAGTCGAGACTGACCGTCGCTCCATCAATCAGGTTGATGATCTCACTCAAGACATCGTGATCGCCGTTGGCTTCGTTGCCGGGGAAGGCATAGGCCGGGTCCACATCCTGTGTAAAGAAGACCTCGATGGTACCGGGGCTGCCGGCGGACACGGTCGAAAACCAGTAGGTGCCGGCCATGCTGGCGCCATCTTCGTTCCAGGCGCCGATGCGCGCCCAGTAGGGCGTTCCGGCATCAAGGCCGTCCAGGGTCACCTCATGAGTTGTGGTGCTGTTGCCAAGGGCAAGGCTGTCGAGAATTTCGCCGTCCAGCGTACCGTGTACGACAATGGTTCCACCAGGATTCTGGCTCTGCCAGGAAAGCGTGACGGAACTGGTCGTGTGATCGCTTTCAAAGGGGCCGGCCGCCAGACCCGGTCCGGCAATCTGAATCTGATCACTCAAAAGACGGGGCTGTAGCTGATAACCACTGGTATGCGGAGCGCTGAAGTCGTACTGACCAACCACGCCCACCAGGTCGAACTCACCGGCAGGAATGGGCGCGCCCACCAGCCCGCAGGAAGCATTGATACGAACCGTCGTTGAACCCGTCGCGTCGCTCACCGAATAGTTTGTATTACCGGCCCAGGTGCCGGAGCCTTCAACCGTGATACCGCTCAGGCGAACCAGCATGCCTTCCCAGGGCTCGCCGGCGGCACCCTGGTTTTCGATATCGGCGCAGCCCAGCAGTGCAGGCTCAACATCCACGCCAGTAGCGTTGGTGGAAAGAATCGTAGCGGGGGTGAGCTCAACAAGACCATTGTAAAGCGTGACCACACCCAGCACGGTCACATCGTCGCCGATGCTCACGGCATTGGAAAAGGCGAAATCGTAACACACGATGCCGCCCGTTGCGTCCTGCATGTAGGAGGCGCTGCCCAGCTGATTGGAGGCCGTGACCACACCGCGAACCACAACCGTTTCGCCCAGCAGGTAAGGAATACCGTTGGTGTCGTTGTTATGCAGTTCGGCGATTTCGATCGGGTCGCCGATCACATTGATCACGGGCGGGGTACCGATAATGGAAGGAACACCGCCCTCAACGGCCGTACGCACGGCAATTGTATACGGACCGCTCGCGGTGGTAAAGGAAACCTGTGTCAGCTCGAAAGTCCCGGAAACACCCGTATTCACGGTCGATCCCGTCACACGCCAGGTATCACCGTCCTGCTCCAGGCTGGCTCCGGAAAAGCCGTCACCGCTCAAGTTGACCTCGGCAGCCGACCAGCCCGCGGGCAGCTCAAGCTCGATGGTGGGCAGCAGGTATTCGCCGCCCGTAATTGTCACATCAAAATCCTCAGGGCCGGGCGCGTAGAGTTGAGCCACGCTGCAGGTGGCCGTTCCGGAACCATCCGTCAGCGGCTCGTCCGGCTCGGGCGTCGAGCTCGAGTTCTGCGGATTGGAATTACCCAGGGCGTGTATCACAAAGTCGGCTGCGTTGTTGCCGCTATCCCAGGCGTTTCCTTCAAGACTGTGCGCGCCACCGGCCACCATGTCGGCCAGCGTCGAGTTTTCAAAGGCCTTGCGCTCAAAGGATGCGCCGCGCTCGTGAGCATCCAGCCCAGTGCCCTCGGGAGAGTCTGCAGCCAGCCAGCCCACGCGGTCGATCTCTTCCTGTGAGCCATTGATGATGCGCACATGGCCGCCGCTGTTGCCCAGTCCCATGGCAACGGTAAAAGGATAGTCAGGCGTGGTCTCGGTGGATGTGCCGCCAATCAGCAGGAAGCTGTGCGGGCCAATCTGCGCTCCAGCGGCAAAGGTCTGCTTGTCCAGCCAGCTGTCGCCGGTGGAGGACTTGTACTGCAGCTTCCAGCCGCTCATGTCCACACTGAAGTTGGTTGGATTGTAGAGTTCGACAAACTCTTCCAGCACAAGCGAGGTCTCGTAGAAGCGAAGCTCGCTGATCACCGGGTAGTCGGCCATCTGGGCCAGAAGGGGGCCGGCCACCATCAGTCCGGCAAGCAGGGGAAGTGTCTTCATATCAGACTCCTTTGATGTTCATGAAGGCTTCCAACTGGAAGCGGTGCCGAAGCGGGTGCATGACCGCGTGCTCCAGCATGGAATCGATGCAGTACTGGACCTCCCAGTCCGAAGGGTAGGAGGGAATGTAAAAGGCGCGCTGCTTCACGCCCTTCAGCCGCTCACCCCAGCGTTCCAGCAGGTGCTCGAGCCAGGCGAGGGCTTGCCTGTAGTTGGTGTCCAGATCCTGTGATCCATCCAGCTTTGGTGCCGGCTGAATTTCGGGATCAGGCAGGTCCAGCTGTTTGCAGATCCAGAGCATTTCGCTTCGCGCGGCAGAGTGCACGTGATACAAAAGTGCTTCGGGGCTGGCGTAATCCGGATCTTCATTGTCCGAGAGCGTTCCGCCACCAGCCACCCAGCGCCGCCAGACTTCAAGAAAGGCGCGCTGCTCGCGCTCGTGCAGCTCAACCAGTGCTCGCGCGCCGCCGTAAAGAAATTCGGCTGTGGCCGGATTGCTCATCTCAATAACCTACAAGCACACCGTCATAACCCATGTCCACCAGCGCGTCATGCAGCATGGACCGCTTCTCGCGATAGGGCAGAAAGGCGCTCTTGAATCCGTTGGTGATGATCTTGGCAACTTCGCGCTCGTTCAGGTGGAAAGTCGTGGCTACGCGATAGAGCTCTTCGCTCAGTGTGACATCACTGATCAGACGGTTGTCTGTGTTGACTGTAACACGCAGGCCGTAATCCAGATAGAACTTGATCGGGTGTGCGTCGATGCTTTGTGTCACACCGGTCTGCACATTGCTGGTCGGGCAGGCTTCAATGGGAATGCGCTGGTCATTCATGTAATTCAGCAAGTCGCCGTCTTCCTTCAGCCGCGTCGAATGGCCGATGCGGTGCGCGTTCAGGTAGTGCAGGGCCTGATGAATACTCTCCGGGCCATAGGCCTCGCCGGCATGCACGGTGCAATTGATGTTGTTGTTACGGATCAGGTAAAAGGCCTCGCGGTGATCCTTGGCCGGGAAGTTTGCCTCGGCGCCGGCCAGGTCGAATCCGACCACACCCGAAATCTTGTAAGCCACGGCCAGCTCGGCCAGGCGCAGACTGGTGGCAGGGTTGATGTTGCGAATGCCGCAGACGATCACGCCACAGCGAATGTCATACTTCTTCTCCGCGCGGCGCAGGCCCTTCAGCACCGCATCCATCACCTGTGTTACAGACAAGCCCTGATCCGTGTGAAGAATGGGCGAGTAGCGAACTTCCAGCCAGCGCACATTTTCCTGCGCGCAGTCTTCAGCCATTTCAAATGCCGTGCGTTCCAGCGCTTCTTCGTCTTGCATCACGGAAAGCGTGTGACGAAAGACTGTCAGGTAATCGTTCAGGTTCTCAAAGTTCTGACCCAACCGCAGCAGACGGAAGAGTTCGTCTTCATCCGTTGAGGGTAGTTCGACCTTGCGCTCGGCTGCCAGTTCGATCATGGTGGAAAGGCGAAGTGAGCCGTCCAGGTGGCAATGCAGTTCGGCCTTGGGCAGGCTGTGGATGTATTCACGGGTCAGAGTCACGCTTAACCTCCTTGCAGAAAAGGCCGCTCCACCGGGGAGGGCCTTTTGCGTTTGAGACTGATTGGTCAATATAGAATAGAGCGGGGCGCTTTCAAGAGTCAGGCGAAACGAGCATTCCAACGAGCTCCAGCACTCGCCCAAGCGCTTTTTCGCTTAGCTTGCCAATGAAGCGTGCTCGTCGCGCCCGCCAGTCGAGGCTTTTCAGTTGATCGGCCAGAATCTCACCGGAAAGATCCGCCGATTGGACGAGCTCGACTTCAAAGGGATAGCCCTTTACATGCGTTGTCAGTGGACAAAACAGGGCGAGACCTGTTCTGGCGTTGTATGCCCTGGGTGAGACAACGAGCGCCGGGCGCCTGCCCGCCTGTTCATGCCCTGCCTGTGGATTGAACTCAAGCCAGACCAGATCGCCGCGCGCAGGTGTGTAGGGAGCGGTCATTACCAGACTTCCCGGCCTGAGGGCGGGCCGCTGTCCTCTTCACCATGCAGGTTTTCATCGGTGATTGCGTCCAGTAGCTCGGCCAGCTGCCCACTTGCGGGAACGGGCCTTAATACCAGGGCTTTGTCCTCCAGGCTAAGCTCCAGCTCGGATCCATAGCCGATGGCGGCTTCCCGGGCCATTGCCTGCGGAATGCGCAGCCCAAGACTATTGCCCCATTTCATCAGGCGAACACGCACAAAAAACCCCGCGTATCTTCATTGTATCTACGCGGCAAAATAGACTAGGCAAGGCTGCTTGTCAAGCAAGATCGACCAGGCAGGAAATATGGGAGTAACTCCGCCCTCAGGCCCCCAGCCGCCCTGTGGCAATCGCCGTACTCATGCGCTCCAGAGCTTCGTAGGAGGCGCCCAGCTTGCGCTGCGGAACGGCCCGAGACTGGCCACGGTCTTCTTCGGAAATCTGCCCGTCCACCAGACGCAGCAGTTCGCCCAGCTCCGGGTGCACGCGATCGGCATATTCATAAGCCTTGAGCATGGCCAGAATGCCCGTCTTTTCTTCCTGGCTGAGCTCCAGCTGCTCCTGCCCCTCATCAATGACGGCATCCCAGCGCACGCGGGGCATGTAGCCCATGCGCCTCAGGTCCTCCACCATACGCGGCACGCGTGTAGAAGCGCTGAGCAGCATCAGGCAGGGCTGATAGAGCGCCAGCCAGTCCTTGCGCAGGGCGGGCATCAGCGAGAGCTCCTGCATCAGGCGCTCGTCTTCGGTCTTCAGCACCATCAGCTGCGGATCCACCAGAATGTGACCGTGACGGCTGCTGACTTCTTCCAGCAGGTAGTCCACATTCTGAGGAATTTCCTGGGCGCTGTGCTCCAGGAAGAAGCCGCGGATACGTCCCAGATCCAGGCCACTGTCGAGGCCGCGGGAAAGGGACTGTGAATTGATGCGGAACTTGCCGCGCTCGTAATCGGCAAAGCGCGAGAGGAAAAGCGTGCGCTCCGGCGGCAGGCGCTTGGGCAGGTATACTTCCAGATTGGCCTGCACCAGGAGCTTCTCTTCTGACAGAAAGAGGCGACTCAAGCTGAGATCTTCTTCGTTGTCCTGCAAAAGGGCCTTGCCCCGGGCACTCAGTCGGAAGATCAGCCCACCCTCTTCGGCGCGCTGCGAAAGCTCGACCAGTCCGAACCAGAAGAGTCCGCGCTGCAACAGATGGCCGATGAAGCGCTCGATGCCGGCACGGTGCTGATCACCCCGGTAACCGCCTTCGGAGCGGGCATAAAGGTGAGCCAGCTCTTCCTCCGTGATCCAGGCTTTGGGGCTGATATGCTTCAAGAGCCAGAGGACGCGCACGGGATCCAGCACACCGGAATCGGGATGCTCGATACGCATGGACAGCTCTTCCTCGTCCGTCGGATCGGCACCAAAGAAGTCACGAAGCAGCTGGCGGAAACTGGCGCAGGGCTCGCGGAAGAACTCGGCCGCGCGGGCCATATTGACTGCCCAGACATCGTTCTTGATCTGCACGATTCCGTGCTGCTCGAAATAGTCAAAGAGGTAGTGGAACTGCTGATGGTCTTCCTGCGGCGGCTGGAACATGGCGCTGATGCGCTTGATCTCGGTCTTGTGAACCCCGCCCTTCTGGATTTGTGTCACACGATGACTGATCAGGTAGATCAGGATGACCTGTGCATTGTGAAAGAGCATGGACTCTTCAAAACGCACCTTCCAGCTTTCCGGCTGCAGGCGGCCGGCAAAACTGGGATAAATCTGCAGGGGCGGCGCGCTCAAGGTGAAGTTGCTGCGCACCATGTTGACGACATCCTGCACCAGCATGATGCGGGTCTCGCTGGGGAAGTACTGGTCGTGCTTCAGCAGTGTATCACCGCCGCTGGTCATGACAAAGCCGCTGTCCCGGTGCAGGTGAATCAGCTCGCGCTTGAGTTCTTCCGAGTCGAGCTTCTGGCCGAAAAAGCCCACATGCTTGCGCAGGTCACGCAGGGTGAGGCCGTCGGGGAACATGGCCAGCACCTTGATCAGAATGCGGCCGGGCAGACTGATGTGTTCTTCCACCGCGGCAGACAGCGCATCGCGATCCAGAATCATCGCCTTGAAGCTGGCCAGAAAATCCACCGGATTGCGTGACTCGGGATCAACCGGGCGGGAGCTGCGAGCGTAAAAGCCCTCCGACATGCGCTTCAGCTCGACCAGATCACGGGAACCCAGACGGGCCCGCAATCGACGCCGGTAAAAGGGCGGCAGCTGCAGCAAGCCTTCGAGATCTTCTTCAAGGGAAATAACGGGCATGGCCTTGCCGGCAGACTGCTGTCGACGATTGCGAATCAGTCCGGCCTTCTGCATGCTGGAGAGCATGTTCGTGGCGTCGGGTGCGTTTTCAAGGCCTTTCAGCACAGTGACCAGCTCGTCCCTTGGAACGGCACCCCCTTCGGCGGCCAGATAGTAAAGAACTTCCATGTGGAGATTCTGTCGTTCCTGCAGAGTAGCCAGGCGGCGCAGCGAGCGCTGAAATTCAAGGGAAAAAGGGTAGGCGGTCATGTGGTGTGAAGGATCGCTGGGTTAAACCATATTGGCCCGCATTCGCGGTCTTTGAGCCGCCAGGCTTTGGAAAGCAGGGCCTTCAACCAGCCTGAAAGAGTTGAGAGAGTAGCACATCGCCCCATGGGAGTCAAGCCGCTAACAAGCACACCCCCCAAACCTGTGTCACAAAATGCCTCCATCTTGCGCCGCTGGGGCCCGCTTTTGCTGCTTGCCCTTCTGGCCGGAGGCTGCTTTATAGGCACGATCAACCGGCTCTGGCAGACGCGCCGGCAGATGCTTCGCTATGAAGAATACATCCGTTACGAGCCATCAACAGCCGAGCGCGGGCCGGGCCTGACTTTTCTTGACCCGAAGCTGACTCGCGAAGATATTCTGAGCCTGGCGAGCGATCGTGTGCCCAGCACCATCGACAGCCTGGACGGGCGCGAGCACTGGGTCTTCACCTGGCACCGTCGCCCAATGATGCGCGGCAAGTCGATCAACCTGCACCTGCTTTTCATGGATGATCGCATGGAGATGCTCTACATTGATCGCCGTTTTGCCGAAGCCCTGGGCGAGGACCGAATTGAAATGCTCGCCAGGAATTTTGTTGGCAGAAAAACCGATCTGGACCTGTCTGGAAGGCGCATTGTCTGCTCGGTGCCGGCCGAAGAGCTGGCCCCCTTCAGCCCCCTGATGCTTGAGGACCTTCACAAAATCTTCGGCAAGGAAAACCGGCGCCGAAGCGGTGACAACATTCCCGAAGACGAGGTCAAGCTGATTTTCCGCTACCGCTTGAAGGGCGCCAAGGGCGACAAGGCAGCCATGAGCTTCGGGGCGACCATCAAAATGGACAGCGGCCTTCTGGGAAGAATCACCAGCCGCATTGGCTCCTTTCAATTGGAATTTGACCTTAGCCAGCAGCCCCTGGTATCAGAATCTTCGAACAGCGGCGTGATACAAGTGGGTTCTGAATGAGCTTCCACTTGCAAAGACGAGCCAATGAACGGTATTTTCAAAGCATGATGAACCGAAAGCTGCAGTCATGAATCCACGCGTGGCCGAAATCCTCATTCACATTCTGCGCCGAGTGGCGGAGATGGGAGGCGTGAGCGATTTTCCCTTTGAGGTCATGATGGAAGAACTGATCGGGATGGGCTTCAACCCGGAGGATGTCCGGGCGGCCCTGACCTGGATCGCTGACCGCTCCGACCCCATGGGCGAAAGCCCGGTGGAAGAGGCGGCCAGCCCCGACAGCCGGCGGATTCTGCATCATGCCGAAAGCCACTACCTGACGCCCGAAGCGCGCTCCATGCTGGCCGAGCTGCAGAACGCTCACCTTCTGCAACCCGGCGAAACCGAAGCGCTGATTGAAAGGGCCGTCTGGATGGAGCGCACCCATACCAGCATTGATGAGCTCAGGGCCTTCGCCCAGCAGATGATGCTCGGGCAGCCGCACATTGAGCCGGGGCAGGAATTCCGGATTGTTCCCGGAGCCTCCAGCCACCACTAAACCAAGCCCGCCGGTCGCACATGCGCCGCGGATCGATCAGAAAGTGTCCGTTTGATGTCTCATATCCTTGTTGTCGTCGAGTCTCCCACCAAAAGCAAAACGATCAAGCGCTACCTCGATGGCTGGCAGCAGGGCCGTTTTCAGGTAACCAGCAGCGTCGGTCATATCATCGATCTGCCGGAGAAGGAACTGGGCGTGGATCTTGAAAACAATTTCGAGCCAACCTACGTACCGGCTTCCCGCAAGGACAAGGTCATCAGCGAACTGAAAAAGCTGGCCAAGGGCGCGGAAAGTGTGCTGCTGGCAACTGACCAGGACCGCGAGGGAGAAGCGATTGCCTGGCATATCGAGCGCCTTCTGAAGGCCGGTCGCAAGGTGCCGCCTATTTCCCGCATTCGCTTCAACGAGATCACCAAACAGGCCATCATTGAGGCCATCAGCCACCCCGAACTGATTGACACAAACCGCGTGGACGCCCAGCAGGCCAGGCGCGTGATGGATCGTCTGGTGGGCTATCAGGTCAGTCCACTCCTTTGGAAGACGGTCTCGCGCGGTCTCTCTGCCGGTCGCGTACAGAGTGTGGCCGTCCGGCTGATCTGCGAGCGCGAAGAAGAAATCAATGCCTTTGTCCCGCAGGAATACTGGACCTTTACGGGCCTCTTCCGCGATCTGGCTGCTGAAGAATTTCACGCCGACCTGCACAAGGTCTGGCCCGATGCCGCCACAGCCGTGAAGGAAGCCGGCAAGAAAACTGCCGGCGAAAAGCCTGCCGTCTCCAGTGAAGCCGAAGCCATGGCCTGGAAGCGGGATATGCTGGCCGCCGACTGGCGCGTTCAGACGATCCAGGAAAAGCAGGTTTCCCGCAAGGCGCCCGCGCCTTTCATCACCTCGACCATGCAGCAGGACGCGGCCCGCCGTCTGGGCTTCAGCCCGAAGAAGAGCATGATGCTGGCCCAGCAGCTTTACGAAGGTGTAGAACTGGCCAATGGCGAAGTCGCGGGTCTGATTACCTACATGCGTACCGACTCTACCCGTCTGGCGGACTCCGCCCTGGAAGATGCGCGCGGCTACCTGGAAAAGCGCTTCGGCAAGGATTCGATTCCCGCCAAGCCGAATGTCTTCAAGTCAAAAGGCAAGGCCCAGGACGCCCACGAGGCCATTCGCCCCACGACCACCCGCTGGTCCCCGGCCGACCTGAAGGACAGCCTGAGCCGCGACCAGCTGCGCCTGTACACCCTCATCTGGAATCGTTTTCTGGCCAGCCAGATGGTGCCCGCGCTCTATCAGCAGCGCTCGGTCGATCTGCTGGGCGATCGCTTCCTCTTCCGCTGCACGGGCAGCGTCCTTAGCCGCAAGGGCTTCCTGGAGCTCTACGAGGATGTGAAGGAAAAGAAGAAGAAAAGCGAGGAAGGCAGCTCGAAGCGGCCGGAACTGCCGGTGCCTGTCAATTTGAAGGAAGGCGAGGCCGTCACCCTGAAGGAAATGGGTGCCGATCAGCACTTCACCAAACCGCCGGCGCGCTTTTCGCAGGAAAGCCTGATCAAGGCTCTTGAAGAACTGGGCATCGGTCGTCCTTCAACCTACGCCAGCATTGTGGACATGATCCTCAAGCGCAGTTATGTGGAGCTGAAGGAAAAACGCTTTCACCCCACGGATCTGGGCCAGACGGTCAACCGCATTCTTGTGACACACTTTGCGGATATCTTCAATGTGGACTTTACGGCCCGCATGGAAGCCGAGCTGGACTCCATTGAAAGTGGTCGTGGCTGGAAGTCCGTGATGCACGATTTCTACGGGCCCTTTTCCGCGGCCTTGAAGGAGGCCGACGCCAAGCGCGGCGAGATTCGTGCCTCAACCACCGAAAAGCTGGGCGAGGCCTGCCCCGAATGCGGGGGCGAACTCATTTACAAATGGGGACGCAACGGACGCTTCATTGCCTGCAACAACTTCCCCGATTGTCGCTACACGCGCGACCCCAATGAGGGTTCGGGGGAAGAAGCCGAAGGCGAACTTTGTGATGAGTGCGGCGCGCCCATGCTCGTCCGCAACAGCCGCTTCGGCCGTTTTCTGGGCTGCTCGCGCTACCCGGAATGCAAGGGCAAGCGCCCGATCGATCTGGGCGTAAGTTGCCCGCAGGAGGGCTGTGACGGCAAGCTGGCCGAGCGCAAGGGCCGCCGGGGCGTCTTTTATGGATGCACGCGCTACCCCAAGTGCACGTTTGCCACCTGGGACAAGCCGACCAAGACGGCCTGTCCGGCCTGTGGACATGCCTGGATGGGACTGAAACAGCGCAAACAGGGCGATGACAAACTGATCTGCCCGGTTTGCAAATATGAGCACGATCCCGCGGAAGCGGAGCTCTAATAGTGCGATCTTGAGTGAAGATGGTCCTTCCCTTGGCCGATGAGAGGGGAAGGCCACAGAGCCGTGAAAGGCATCTTCCTTGAACGACCGCCCGCACAGCCAGACATTTGATCTGCTTGAAGCCTTTCTTGACCACCTGCGTCACGAACGACGGCTCTCCGCCGCAACCCTCCGTGCCTATGATGCCGATCTGAAAAGCTACCTGAAGGAGCTGAGTCCCGAGGCCGAAGCCTTTGACAGGTATGAAATGCACGACTATCTGGCCGGACGTCTGAAGCGGGGAATCACTCGTCGCAGCATTCAGCGGGCACAGGCCGCACTGCGTGGCTGGTGCAAGTACCTGCACGCGCGCGGGCATATCGAGAGCAATCCGGCAGCCAGACTGAGTCCGGTCAAGCAGGAAAAACCCCTGCCCACGGTTTTGAGCGAAAAGGAAATGAACGAAGCGATTGAGGCTGTGGGACAGGAAAGCCCCGCTTCCTGTCGTGATCGCCTGATTCTCGAGCTGCTTTACGACAACGGCCTGCGCCTTTCGGAACTGGCCTCGCTGAATGTCACCGACCTGCAGGGCGAAACCCTGCGTGTGATGGGCAAGGGCAGAATAGAGCGCCTCCTGCCCATGAGCCGTTCGGTGCAGCGGGTCTTCAAACGCTGGCTGCCCTTGAGGAGCTCGCTATTAAGGGAAAAGGCCATCAGCGGTGAAAAGGCCCTGCTGCTCAACCTGCGCGGTGGGCGCCTGGGACCGCGCGGCATTCAAAAGCTGGTGGAAGCCCGACTGCGTGCGGTCTGCAATCACAAGAAATTATCCCCCCATGTTTTACGTCACAGTTTCGCAACGCACCTTCTGGATCGCGGAGCGGAGCTGCGCGTGGTACAGGAGCTGCTGGGTCATGCCAGCCTGTCCACAACCCAGGTTTACACGCACATCAGCGTGACACACATGAAGGAAAGTTACCTCAGGGCCCATCCGCGGGCCGGAGCGGGACCTGTCTTACCCTTAGAGTCGGAGGATGCATCATGAAGACGACCATCACCTCTCGCCACTTCAAAGCCAGTGAGAAGCTGACCGGTTATGCCACCACGGAAGTTGAACGCCTGAACAAGTTCTTTCCCGGAATCGTGGACTGCGAGGTGATCCTCAGTTACGATGTGCATCAGAACAAAACGGCTGAAGCCTCGCTCAATGTGCCGGGCGACACCATTGTGGCCAGCGAGACCAGCGAAGACTTCTACAAGTCCATCGATCAGATGGTGGGCAAGCTGGAGGTTCAGATTCGCCGCTACAAGGACAAGCTGAAGAAAAAGCACTGAGCACAGGCGCGCACAGGCGCGCCACCTCTGACGACCCTGCGGCGCCCAATTGGGCGCCGCTGCAATCAAAGGAAGCCCCTATGTTCGACAAGCAGCTGACGGTCAGGCAGATGGTTGAAGAGGAAGGCGAAGAGCTCCGCCTGCGCGTCCTCAACGATCAGGAACATCTGGCCAGAGGGGTGCCACAGAAAAACCTCCACCGCCCGGGGCTGGCGCTGGCCGGCTTTCTGGAGCTCTTCACCCACGACCGGATTCAGGTGCTGGGCAACACGGAAATCACCTACCTGCAGTCGATCAGCGAAGAAAAGCGGCGCAGCTCACTTGAGGCCTTGTTCAAACTCGAGATTCCCTGTCTGGTGATCACCAACGAAAACGAGGCCCCCGTGCCCCTTCTGGAGATTGCCTCGAAGGCGGGCGTGCCCGTTCTGGAGTCGGAGCTGGACACCACGGCCTTGTATCACCTGCTTTCCGACTATCTGGACGATTTCTTTGCCCCCACCGAATCGCTTCACGGCTCACTGGTGGACGTGCACGGAACCGGTCTGCTGCTTACGGGAAAGAGCGGCATTGGCAAGAGCGAAGTGGCGCTGGATCTGGTCGAGCGTGGACACCGGCTGGTTGCCGACGACGTGGTGAATGTGACACGCAAGGCCGACCGCATGCTGATGGGGCAGGGCAACGACATGCTCCAGCACCTGATGGAGATTCGTGGTCTGGGTATTATTGACGTGCGTCAGATCTACGGTATTAGCGCTGTGCGCATGCAGAAGCGCGTGGAAATGGTAGTGGAAATGTGCCTGTGGGAAGAGCGTGGATCCATCGACCGAACCGGCCTGGAAAAGGAGAGCACGGAAATTCTGGGCATTCAAATCCCGCTGGTTCGCTTGCCGATTTTCCCGGGTAAGAACATCACCGTGATCTGTGAGACACTGGCCCTTAATCATCACCTGAAAGTATACGGCTACGACAGCGCGGAAGAACTCAACCGCCGGCTGCTGCGCACCATGGAAGATCGAAAGCGGCTGAAGGCTTATCTGAGGCGGGATCCGGAGTAATGACCAGTGCGCTGATTGTAACACACGGAAAGCTCGGCTGCTGCCTCAAGTGCGCGGGTGAGAAGATTGTCGGCGCGGCCGAAGGGCTTGCCTGCCTGAGCAATGACGGGCTGAGTCTTGCACAATTGACCGAGGCTGTTTCCAGTCATGTTTCCAGCTGTGATACAGCCCTGTTCATCTTCAGTGACTTCAAGGGTGGTTCGTGTTGCAACGCCGTCAAGCGTGCGATTCTGGCAAATCCACAGAAAAAGGTGACCCACATTAGTGGAATCAATCTTCCCATGCTGCTTGCCTTTCTCAACAAGCGGATTACCTTGTCCGGCCGGGAACTGCTCGAGGCTGTCCACGAGCGCGCCCTGGCAGGTATCAACGTAGACGAGGTTGCCGAATGAAACAGGGCTGGATGCTGCGTGTGGATGATCGCCTGATCCATGGTCAGGTCTGTGTGGGCTGGTGCGGGGCCATGGATATCAACCAGCTGGTGCTGGCCGATGACGAGATTGCAGACAGCGAATTCGAGCAGGACTTGTACCTCTCCTGCCTGGGTGAGGACCAGGAGCTGCGCTTCTGGTCGCTGGAAAGATTGGCCGAAGAGCTGGAAGACGATGCCAGCGAGCGCACCATGGTGGTTGTTCCAGCCCTGGACGCGCTCTCCCGGCTGAAGAAGATGAAAGCAAGCCTGCCGGCAACCATTGTTCTGGGTGGTCTGCACGACCGTCCCGGCGCCCGTGAAATAGCCGATTACCTCTTTCTGACCCCGGCACAGGAGAAGCTTCTGGCCGAGCTGATTGACGGGGGCCTGAACATTATCGGTCAGCCCCTGCCCTCAAGTCCCAGGCTCGAGCTGCGCAAACTGCTGGCTGTGTAGAACCGACCTAGTTTTTGACCGGCTTCAGCACGAATTTCAGGTAGCTGTCCTTACCGAAGCGCACTACGCCGTCTCTTGCTGCAAAGGGCCATTTGCCGATTTTGGGTGTGGGCGGAATGGTGTAGCGGGAGGTCTCGGCCACCAGCGCCTGTTCTTCAATCACCAGTTGATAGTTTTGCTGCGGGTTGAATTCCACCAGCCAGCGCAGCGGCTTTTTCAAGCGGCGCTGCCCGCGAATACCAGGCAGGATTCCACTCGTTGAAGGCCTGAGTTCCCGGCCATCAGAGAGCAGACGAATCTCGATATCGAGCGGCTCATCACCCAGAAGCGTCGTATGAAAATCAGCCGGTGATACCTGAACTTCCACCAGCTGAATCATCCAGTCACCCTTCTTTTCCGGCTGTATCACATGCGAGGCGCAAGCTGCCAGGAGCAGAAGGCCAAGAACCAGAACCTGTAGCTTTTTCACACGAGCCTCCTACTTCCAGATCGTCTTGTGTTCAACTTCCAGCACCAGCGCTTCAAAAAGGCGCAGCACATCCTGATTGGTCTTGTCCAGGTGCCCGGCCAGAATGCGGGCAATCTCTTTTAGCAGGGCCCAGCCGATATCCGGTCGACGGTCGCCCAGCTGCTGAAAGGCTTCCCGGTGAAACACCGCGCAGCGACTCGGCCTTCGTGATACAACTGTCGCCAGACGCTTGCCGGGGCCAACAAGGGCAACCTCACCAAAGACAGCGTTCAGCTCACCGGTCAATACCGCCCGGGTAAAGGGCTCCTGATCCATCGTGTAATCGAAGATCTCCACTTCGCCTTCCAGCAAAAGATAGGCGCAGTCCCCGGTGTCGTTCTTGTGCAGAATCTCCTCGCCGGCGGCAAAGCTCTTTTCCTCCAGCACTCCGGCGATCATGGCCAGAACGTCTTCATCCTGTGATACAGCCGAAAAGAGCTGAAAGGCTGCCAGGCGCTGAATGAGTTCGGGATGGGCTTTCATCCTTTGCCTCCAGCGTGTCTGTAAACCACAACCGCCATGCTGCGGGCCGTCAGCACATGATCAGGATCGGGGCATAGCACGGGATTGTGCGGCCGAACCTGCTTGACCTCTCTCAGTCGTGATACAAGGTGACTGACATCCGGTGTTTTCTGGGCTTCGCGCAGCGCCTCGCGCTTGATCTGGGTGGGGTTGCCCACGTTTTCCACAAGCCCCACCAGCAAAGCCCCGGCGCGACCGGCATAGTGGCTCTGAAGATCACGGAAGCGCTGACCGTGCAGCTCCTGCGGAAGATCTTCAAATCCAATAAAGGCGCCGGTATCCATGCGCAGCAGGTCGTAGAAAACATTACCCATGCCGGGTGAAGCCAGGATCTGTGCCGCCATGGCCCGCCGAAACGCCCCCGGGTCGATCAGCTCGTCCGCGCCTGCATCCTTGACATAGCGGACGAAGCGCTGTTCATGAACCTCGGCACAGACATGGGCTTCCTTGTTCAGCTGCCGGACGGCCATCACGGCCAGCAAGGTCTTGGAGTCGGGTGATTTTTCCCGCTGATCGGCCAGAACCAGAACAGAGGCCGCGCCCTCGGCGCTTGCCCGCTGCAGGTCTTCCGGGCTGGTAAAGTCTCCGCTGACAAGAACCAGCCCGCCAAGCTGTTCGCGGCTGCGCAGGGCATTCACGCGGTCGGCATCCTGATCCGTGACCAGCACAAGGTCCGCCGAGGTCACCCTGCTGTTCTGTGTGACAAGGGTCTGCAGAATATTACCCAGGTCGTCGCTCCAGCCGCAGACCAGCGTGTGTCCTTGTCGAGCTTTCATGCGCCCCAGTCCTCTCATCTGTTCCAGTCGAAGCTGTAGAAAGTGGCCGCCCGCTTTTGCCACCAGCGTCGTCACCACCGAGACACCCGCCAGCACCACAAGAATGACCACGAGCTTGCCACCCTGCGTGTGTGGCGAAACATCACCGTATCCAACGGTCGTGCAGGTGATTACCCACCAGTAGAGCACATCGATGGGCGTTTCAAGCAGGCCGGCCTGCGCGGGGTGATCCTTTTCCAGAAGCCAGAAGAGCCACGCGCTCCCCGCAAAAAACGCAACAAGCGCAAGAAGGGCGAAACGCAGATTTCGCCCAAGTCCCGTCAGCCCCTGCCCGATTGTGCTTCTCATTCGCCCAGCAGCTCCAGCACCTTTTCCGGGGGGCGGCCCAGCACGGCCCGGTCTCCCAAAACGACAATCGGCCGCTCGATCAGCACAGGATTTTCGGCCATGATCTTCAGCCAGTCATCGCTCTTGCGATCGTCCTTCAGCGACAGGCCCAGCTCGCTCATTCTGGCCTCCTTGTGGCGCAGAAAGGCCCTTGCCTCAAGGCCCAGTTTTGACGCAAGCTTTTTCAACTCAGCGAAGCTCGGCCGGTCCTGCAGGTAGTGGACAACCTGTGGCTCATGGCCCCTGGAGCGGATGATTTCCAGTGTCTGACGACTCTTGCTGCAGCGGGGATTGTGATAGATGATCAGGGACATGCGGGCTCCTTGCCAGAATCAAACTGACCCAAAGGTAGCTCTCGCATGGCGGCCCATAAACAAACCCGGCGCCTTTTCAGGGGCCGGGTTGAAGTACAGGGATGAGTAAGGGGGAGGCTGGACCATCTTGTTGCCACGATCCCGAAAGCGGTGGACGGCAGCTGATGCCCAAAAGGCAGGGCCCCCGAAGGGGCCCTCTCAATCCGTGATTTACTTGACGAGGACCATCTTGCGGGTCTCGCCCATTCCAGCGGTTTCCAGGGTGTAGAAGTACACGCCGGAAGCCATGTTGCTGGCGTCGAAGACCACGCTGTGCTGGCCTTCCTCAACCAGACCGTCCACCAGGGTGGCCACATTGCGACCGGACAGGTCAAAGACGCGCAGGGCGGCTTCTCCGGTGGCGGGCACCATGTAGTTGATGGTGGTGGTGGGGTTGAAGGGATTCGGCACGTTCTGGGCCAGCTCGAAATTACCGGGCAGGACATTCGAGTCTACCGTCTGATCATGTTCGTCGGTGATCGTGAGGCAGATGTCGTCGATGTACTGGTAGCCGCCATACATGGCGAAGCCACCAAAGCCGAGGTAACCGGTGGAGGGGCCGTTCACGGGCGTCCAACCGACAACTTCAACTTCAGCCAGGAACTCGAAGAGGTCAACCTTGACCATGTTGTACAGGTCGTCATAGCGCACGCGCAGCAGGTGGAAATTGCTGTCGAAGACAGGAATCACATAGTTGCCCACGTGGCCGTTGAGGTCGTAGATGTCAAGGAAGGTGCTGGCAGTGTTCGTGCCACCCACGCGGGTGATGACGAAGGACAGGCCGCTGACGCTGGTGGCGCTCATCGGCTCGGCAGTCAGCTGCGTGTCGCTGATGTAGTAGCCGAGCGCGTCGGCATCACCCTGGGCAGCGAAGTAGAAGGTCATGTCCAGCACGCGGTCTGTCCAGTCCTTCATGTCCGGATTCTGCAGGTAGGTGGCCGGAGCAAAGGCACCGCTGTTCATGCCGGAGGTCATGCGCATGACATCGAAGCTCTCGATGAGCGTCGGGTCCTGCGTGGTGAAACCGGGGAACAGTTCGTAGGTGCTGCCGGGCATGCAGAAACATTCGTTCCAGGCATTGTCGGCATCCAGAGTCGTGCTGATGTAGGCACCCGGGTGGAAGGGGAAACCGACATCGTGACCGAAGTCGGGATCCGTCACCGGATTGTCAGCGAACGCCACAACGGCCATCGTGACCGACACCGTAAGCAGCGTAGCAAAGCGCTTCATGGGAAACCCCCTTAACATTGTTCGCAACGGATCCATGCGCACGAACCCCACCGTTTAAAGGGTACGCGAGCGACCTCGTCGCCAGACACCATTTGTTTTCGACTGTTTGTTAAGAGAGGTGGGCTTGATTGCTAATTCGAGTGCAAAGAAAAGCTTCTTGAAGCTGATTGTCAACTCAAAAAGAGACTTTCTCAAAGCTGTGCATCAATCGTCCCAGTCATCGGGAAGAGGCCTGGCCGCCTCTTCGGCCTGCCACCGGGATCTTATCTTCCTGTTTCGCAAGGACTTAACCAGAAAAGCAAGCAGGGCAAGCAGCAGAATCAGGATCCAGATCCAGCTTCCAATGTCCGTCAAAAAAAGTAAACCACCTTTGTCCGAAAGCCAGTCTCGCCACTCTTCTTCAAAGCGAAACCAACCTCCGCCGGTGGCTTCATCAAAGGCCTGATGAAAGGGCGTTCCCCTGCCGACCTTCCCCAGCAGCTGCACAAGAGACACACGCCCGTAACGCTCAAGAAAAAAGCGAACGGCGGATTCGGACTCCATATAGGCCAGGCCCACCTGCTCGCCGGCATAGCCGTTAAGGGATTCAATCTCATCCAGATCCAGCAGCGAGCCTGTTGCCATCGCGCGGGAAAGACCCATGCGGGCGCCGTCGGGCGCAAAGGCCAGCGGCAGGCCGCTGAGCACGACCGCAACCCCCTCCTCCATCCAGGTGGGAATCCAGTTGCCCCGGTGAAGCAGCCCCATGCCCAGATGGGCCAGCTCGTGGCGCATTGTGGCGGAAAGATCGTCTCCAACATCGCCCCAGCGTGGACTGCGAAAGACGATCAGCCGGCGAGAGGCCAGGGTGACGGCCCCGGCCCAGTGTGGCGTGCTGCCACCACTGATTCGGTAGAAGTGATCCTTGTCAAAGGCAATCACGATACTTGCCCTGGGCAGTTCACGAATGTCCAGCTCGTCGGCCAGGCGCCTGCTACTCACACCAACCGCTTCTGCCAGACGACGTGCCATGCCCTCGTCCACACGGTGATACAGGATGCGCATGCGGCCGCTCTTGATCTCGTGATACTGAGCAGCGACATCAGGCGGAAGAGGTTCCAGCAGGCTTTCTGCGCGCAGGCAGATAGCCAGAAGTAACATCAGCAGTAGTTTCACAGAAGTGCCTGCGGATCCATGTCAAGCACCAGGCTTAAGCCGGCACGCTTGAGCTTTTTCTCGAAGTGCTCGCGCAATTCCCGGGCAAGGCCGCGAATCGCCTTGCCCGACGGGTCACGGTCTCGAAGCACGCGAAGTAAAAAGTGATAACGAAACTCGCGCCGGACCATGCGCACAGGCGCTGGTCCCGGCTGCAAGGCTGCAACCAGAGCGTGTCCGCTGGCCTTGCCGTAGAGCTGACGAATGGCGTGCTCCGCGTGGTCTTCTTTTTCGCTCTTGCAAAGAATGCGGCAAAGTCTGGCGGCCGGCGGGTAGCCGGCAATCAACCTGTTCTCCAATTCCATGGCGGCAAAGCCCAGATAATCATGGCCTGCCGCATGCTGAAAGACTTCATGGTCGGGCTGCGAAGATTGAACAAGCACACGGCCGGGTTTTTCACCGCGCCCGCTGCGCCCGGCCAGCTGACTGATCAACTGAAAGGTCCACTCTCTGGCGCGAAAATCCTGCAGGTTGATCTCCGTGTCCGCCTGTATCACGGCGGCCAGGGTGACGCCCGGGAAGTCCAGACCCTTGGCGACGCCCTGAGTGCCAAGCAGGAGGTCGTATTGCCCGCTGTTGAAATCCCTCACCATGCGAACATAGGCTCCGCGCCGGGAGGTTGTATCACGGTCCATGCGCAGTATTCGCACGCCGGGAAAGGCTTCGGCCAGTTGCTCCTCGACCTTTTGCGTGCCAGCGCCCTGACGGTTATGCCTGGTGGACCCGCAGGCCACACAGGGCTTTTCAGCAGAAAGCTCTGCCCCGCAGAGATGACAATGACAGCGGTCTGTCACACGGTGCCATACTAGACTGACATCGCAGCGCGGACAACTTTTTACTTCACCGCAATCCATGCACTGAATCCACGGGCTGTGTCCACGCCGGTTCTGCAAAATGATCGCCTGCTCGCCAGCATCAATCGTTTCGCGCAGTGCCTTCAACAGGCCGTCCCCCAACAGGTGAACGGTCTCGCCCCGGCCGGCCATGCGCTCGTGCTCTTCACGCATGTTGATCAACTCAACTCTTGGGAGCGGGCGATCTGAAACTCTGCAGGGCAATTCGAGCAGCGAGTAGCGGCCAGCCTGCACATTGGCCCAGGACTCGAGCGATGGCGTTGCGCTGCCCATCAAGACTGGAACACCCAGCTGGTGAGCGCGCATCACGGCGGCATCGCGCGCATGATAGCGTGGAACCGGCTCCATTTGCTTGTAGGAGCTCTCGTGCTCTTCATCAATAATGATCAGGCCCAGGCCTTCAAGTGGGGCAAACAGGCTCGAACGCGCGCCAACCACAACCCTTAGCTCGCCCCGGCGCACACCCTGCCAGATGTCAAAGCGCTGCTGGCTTGTCAGTCGGCTGTGTATCACGGCAACACGCCTTCCCAGAAAACCCTGGAAGCGGGCGACAATTTGCGGCGTCAGGGCAATTTCCGGAACAAGCACAAGCACGCTGCGACCACGATCCAGCGCTCGCCGGGCAAGTTCCAGATAGACCTGCGTTTTACCGCTTCCGGTAACACCGCGGAGCAGAAAAGCCTTGTAACTTCCTCCGCGACCCTTGCTGTCGGGGATGTGTTGTGATACATGATCAAAGACGAATTGCTGCGCCGGGTTGAGCTCGATCTCTCGTACACTGGCATCTCGATCATACTCTTCTTCAGGAAGAGCCAGTTCACTGGACTCTTCCAGTAGCCCCTTCTCCAGCAGCCCCTTGATTACCGCGGCACTGTATCCTTCTGCCAGCAGCTCTTGCCGGTCTACCGGTGCGCCCTCCCCCGCCAGATACTCGAGCAGGGCCAGTTGTCTGGGCGCGCGCCGGCCAAGGGAGCTCAGCCCCTTGCGGTGCTCGGGCGTACCGGGCGCGTGGGCCAGTGCAATCCGGCGAACACGGCTTTCCCTTCGTGTGGCACTCTCGAGATTGTCCACTCGCGAGAGAAAGCCCGCGTTTGTCAGCTCGGCCAGATCGTGATGACAGGCCGCGTTCAGTTCCTGCAGAATCCAGGATCGTGATACAACACCCCGATCCATGACCAGGCGCATGATCGCTTCACGCCGGGGCGAAAGCCGTAGCGGCTTGCGCAGGACCGTGTCCGGCTGGACTTCGTAGTGGCAGTTGACGGTGCCGTTGATCCCCGGTGGCAGCGCGGCCTTTAACACTTCACCCAGCGAACACAGGTAGAGTTCTGCCAGTTGGCGACAAAAGCGAATCTGGTTCTGGGATATCAGCGGCTCTTCATCCAGAACATCAAGCAGGGGCTTGAGCTTGTGTCCTGTCGCGGCCTGTTCCTGAGGCTCCAGCGCAATCAGGTAACCCACCATCTGCCTGCGCCCAAAAGGCACAAACACGCGCGTACCGGGAAGGGCGGCAGCCTGTAGTGTTTCGGGCACGCTGTAGCTGTAGAGCTTGTCCAGTGGCAAGGGCAGTGCGACACGCGCAACAAGCGGGCACAGATCCATCAGTTTTCTACCCGACTAAGTGCGCGCGCATGATCTACCGTAAGAACCTGACGCAGCGCGGGAACCGTATCCAGCGCGGCATCCCGTGATACAAGGTCAAAGGCTGCATCACGCGCCTGCACCAGAAGATCCACATCGCGCATGATGTCGGCCAGCTTGAATTCGGGCAGCCCACTCTGTCGTGTTCCAAAAAAATCGCCCGTGCCGCGCATACGCAAATCGAACTCGGCAATCTCGAAGCCGTCCTGACTTTGTGCCATCATCTCCAGGCGCGCCTTACCCTCCTGGGAGAGCGCCTTGCCGGCCACCAGAATACACCAGGATTTGGCGCTGCCCCTGCCAACGCGGCCTCTTAACTGATGAAGCTGGGCCAGACCAAAGCGCTCGGCCTGCTCCACGACCATCAGTGTGGCATTGGGGTTGTCCACACCAACTTCGATGACTGTGGTCGAGACCAGCACCTGTGTATCACCGGCCAGAAAGCGCTGCATGACGGCGTCCTTTTCCGGACCCTTCATTCGTCCGTGCAGAAGCTCCATGCGGCAATCGGCCAGCCATTCGCCCTTCAGCTCCTCATAGGCGATTTCGGCGGCGCGCAAGTCCATCTTGGCCGACTCTTCGATGAGCGGATAGACGATATAAGCCTGCGCGCCCTTCTCAACCTGTTCCCGCACAAACTGAAAGATCTGGGCCCGCTTTGTCTCACGGCGCCAGGCTGTGGTAATCGGCTGCCTGCCCGGAGGCAGCTCGCGGATGATCGAAATGTCCATGTCCCCGTAGCTGACAATCGCCAGTGTGCGTGGAATGGGTGTTGCCGTCATCACCAGCGTGTCCAGCTCGGGCGATTTGGCCCTTAAGCGAGCGCGCTGCTCGACACCAAAACGGTGCTGCTCGTCGATAATGGCCAACCCCAGCGAGTGGAAGTTCACCGCATCCTGAATAAGCGCGTGGGTGCCGATCACAATCTGTGACCAGCCGGATTCGATTTCCTGCTGAGCCTGCCGCTTCAGTGCCGCCGTGCGCGATCCGGTCAGGAGCGTGACCCTTAAGCCCATTTCCTGCGCCAGACGGTCGATGTTTCGAAAATGCTGCTCTGCCAGAATTTCCGTGGGCGCCATCAGGGCCGCCTGATGGCCGGTCTCCACGGCAAGGAGCATGGCGCAGAGCGCAACCATGGTCTTGCCCGAGCCGACATCACCCTGAAGTAGACGGTTCATGGGAGCCGGGCTGCGCATGTCGCCCAGAATTTCATCCAGTGAACGCTGCTGATCGCCGGTTAGCGTAAATGGCAGGCGCGAGAGCAAATCACGAATCAGCGCGCCGTCACCCGTAAAGCGCAGACCCTTTTCCGTCTGGCCAATCTGGGACTTGCGCCAGGCCAGCATCAGCTCCAGCATGAAAAATTCCTGAAACTTGATGCGGCGACGGGCGCGATCAACCTCTTCCAGACTTTCACCCAGATGGACATCGTGCATGGCCGTGTCCAGATCGGTCAGATGGTAACGCTCGCGGATCTCGATCGGCAGCGGATCTTCAAAGCGGGGAGCCTGCCTTTCGTAAAGCAGACGAATGATCTTGTGCAGCCCGCGGCTGTCCAGCCAGGCCTTGCGCAGCTCTTCAGTTCCCGGGTAAATCGGCACAAGCTGCCCGCGGTAGGCTAGCGCAGGGCCCTCCGACAGCTCCACTTCTTCCGGCAACTTTTCCACAGCCGGGTGCTGAATCTGCCAGCCGCGAAACTGCCCCGGCTTGCCTGAGGCTGCAATCACATCGCCTGTCGCCAGGAACTTCTTGATCCAGTGGAGACGATTGAACCAGACAAGGCGAATCTGCCCGCTACCATCATCCAGAACAGCCTCAAACCAGCTTCGTTTGCGAAAACCTTTTGCCTCCGTGCGAATCACGCGCCCCACGAGCGTAATCTCGCCAAGCCCCTCATTCAGTTCAGCAACACGGGTAACCGAAGTGCGATCCAGATAACGACGAGGGTAGGTTTCCAGCAAGTCTCGCAAGGTGCAAACGCCATGATCGGCAAGGACTTTTGCCTTTGCAGGACCAACACCCTTCAGGTAGGTCAGGTCTTCTCCAAGCTGGGATAGTGGGGAATTCACAGGGGGTTGATCCTCACCAAAGCTAAACAAGTGTATTATTTGACATGGCGATGTTCACTTTTTCTCTTGACTCTCCCGAGGAAAGACTCTATTCTTGCTCCGCCCTTAGGGGAATCAAACGGTCAACCAACCTTCATCACAACAAGAACGGACAAAGGGGGAAACATGTCCGATCTGAACGATGCCATCCAGGTACTGGGCATTGAACGCGTTGCGGAAATTCGCGCCGATGTCTCGGAGTTGCTGAAACACGTTCTGGCCAATCGCTCGCGCTATGCCAAGCGTGGTGCCGCCTCAATCGCAAACGACCAGCTGCGCCCTAGCGTCGCTGCCTGATATTCAGCATTACCTTTTCTGTCGCTCCGGCGGCAACAGGAACCTTCATCACAAGGGTGCGCGCATCGCGGCGTTCCCACTTGACACTGCACGAGAGGACTTCCCAGTCCCCCCAGAGGGACTCCTCAAGGGCAATCTCCACCGCATCCTTTTCCTTGCGATTCTTCAGCTCAAAGCCAAGTTGACGATCTGTCTGCCGACCGTCGACGGTCTCTTTCAGCACAGTGCGCTCAACCACCAGGTCAAAGGCGCGTCCGACCGTCAAGGCAATCTCTTCGTCAACAGGCGTGTGCTCGATGCGGTCCTCACCGACAAACTGGCGGCGACCGGCTGAATCCAGCTTGTACATGCGCACCATGCCGGCGGGCAGCGCCATGCCCGGGCCCCGGCCTTCGCTGTTTGTGAAGTTCAGCCTGGTTTGCACACCTGCATTCGGCCGATTGGACTGAAAGACGTGGCTCTTGCTGATCGTGACCTCAAGCGGGTCAAAGAGTGGAACCTGTTTGTCCTGGTTGTTGGCCAGATCCACCGGCCGCTCAAGCGAGTAAAGGTGATACTCGAAAAAGCTCTCCTCGGCGAAAGCCGCCTCGCGGGCACCGGCATAGTCCATCATCACAGGCATGTTTTTCATCTGCGGCTGCTGACTGACGCGATTGACTTCGCCGGCCACCAGCTGCAGTCCGGCATTCTGCCAGGCCAGTCCAGTGTTGTTGCTCAGGTTGACCCAGCTGGCCATTTCCATCGAACGGTCTGCCGCATCCAGCAGGCAGACATATTCGGCCCGCCAGCCAAGCCCGCCCGTGATATAGGAAATGTCCGCCTTGTGGCTGCCGGCCTTCTTCGCGTCAAGCTCCCAGCGCAGGGCGGGCTTCAGCCGAAGGCCATCAGGCAGCTCGGGAAAGCGAGTGGCGCGAATCGCACTGAATTGAACGCTCGTCACACCGCGATCGGTCTCCAGAATCACGCCGCCATCCGCGGAGAGCAGCGTACCCGAAATCCATTCGCCGTCTTCGTGCTGAAGCTCGATTTCCTTGCCCAGATAGCGCTTCATGAGCGTGCGGTCGTCCACCAGATCGTACTCGAAGTTCTGCTCAACCAGGCTGACACCCTTGCAGTCAAAGAGAACACTCGAAGGCTCGATCCGGCTGCTCACGCCATCGAAAAGCCAACTTTGTCGGCCCTTTTCCAACTCGATTTCACGGCTTTCACTAACCAGTCCAAAGCCGTCAGAGTAAATGGTCAGGTTGCTCTGGGCACTCGCAACAAGCGCGAGAAGACCCGAGAAGAGGATGGCGCGCGAGATCATGGCTTTGTCCTTTCATCTTCCTTTGCATCCGTCTCCCCGGCTTCGCTGGAGGAAAAGCCCAGCGAGGCGGAGTTCACGCAGAAGCGTACACCGGTCGGCTCGGGGCCGTCATCAAAAACATGACCCAAATGTGCCCCCCAGCCCGCACAGAGGATTTCCGTGCGCACCATGCCGTGGCTGTGATCGGGCCTGGTTGTCACACGTCCTTCGTTGGAGGCGAAGAAGCTGGGCCAACCACAGCCGCTGTCGTATTTGGTCTCGGAGGTGAAGAGCGTGTCGCCACAGACAATGCACGTGTAGCTGCCATCTGCCTTGTGGTTCCAGAAGCGACCGGTGAAGGGCGCCTCGGTTCCCCGCTGCTGTGTTACACGATACTCTTCAGCGCTGAGGCGCTCGCGGAGTTCCTCTTCGGTGAAGCTTGGCTTTTCGCTCATGGCGACTCCTTTCCGGGCAAGATCCGGCGCTGGTGAACATCCGGCCGAGCTTGCCAGCATGCCTGCCATCACAAGCATGATCGGGATTGATGTGTGCATGGAATGACCTTTCTCTGATCGGGCAACAACCTGGAACGCTTCTCTGCTTGAAAGGTTCAATTCGGCCGATCAGGCCCCTCGTCAATCATACCAGAAAGTAAGATACGAGGGTCTGGGTCACTGCCCGACTCTTTTGGCAATGGCGCGAATCATGTCGCGGAAACCAGGCTGTGCAGCGGCCAGATTCCATACCAGTACAGCAGGCCCGCCAAACCGGAAGGGTGAAAAATGGCCGTCTGATGAAGACGGGACATTCCATCCCCGAGATCTTCCACCTCGAATTCCAGCCAGGCCTTGCCCGGCACTTTCATTTCGGCGACAAGGCGCAGACGCCCGGGAGCATCCACCAATTCGACCCGCCAGAAATCAAGGGCGTCTCCAGCTCGCAGCCGGCCGTCCCGGGGTCTTCCCCGCCGCATGCCAACACCCCCAACCAGAAGATCAAGCAAGCCGCGCAGCTGCCAGAGCAGGTTCCAGGCATACCAGCCATTGCGGCCGCCAATGTTGTAGACGGGCTGAAAGAGCTTTTCCGGCGGACAGTTCACATCCAGACTGCGGGTATCGATCAGGCGACTGCCTTTGCGCAGGCCACCCCAGGGCTGGCCGGGACTCCCCGATGAAGAAAGCGAATCCGACCACCTGGTTGCCGCAAAACTGGTTTCTTCCCGCTCCAGCGCCAGCCGGATGGCCTCGCGGGCGCCCATTGGTGATACATGAAAGTCCGCCGTGCTCTCCGGCCGTGTTACAACAGAAGGGTGGCGAATGCGCTCAATCAACCAGCGGCCAACACGGGCATAAAGCGGTGTGACAAGCCCGAGCCACAGGCTGCTCAGGCGGGGACTCAAAAAGGGAACAGGCAGCATGAAGCGCTTGAGCCCGCGGGCCTCGGCATAGGCCATGACCAGGTCGCCATAGGAGAGGACTTCCGTGCCTCCAATCTCCACCACGCGCCCACCCTCAGCCTCGACATGTGCCGCTTCACGCAGATAGGCCAGCAGATCACGGATTGCAATAGGCTGTGCCTTGACCTTGACCCAGGAGGGCGTGACCAAAACGGGCAGCTTTTCGGCAAGCGACCGCACCATTTCAAAAGAAAGACTGCCTGATCCGATTACAATGCTGGCGCGCAGCTCAATCAGGGGCGGCCCGTATTGGCGCAGAATTCTGCCTGTCTCCAGACGGCTTGCCATGTGATCGGACAAACTGTCACCCTCGCGGGCAAGACCACCGAGATAGATTATCCGTGATACACCCGCGCGTTTTGCTTCCCGGGCAAAGGCCCGGGCGGCCTGCCGATCCTGTTCGGCAAAGGCCTCGCCTGACCCCATGGAGTGGATCAGGTAATAAGCCACCTCAACTCCGTCCAGCGCGCGCTGAAGACTTCCCGTATCACGGGCATCGCCTTCAACAACCTCGACATCTGCCTCAATGCGTGAGAGCAGAAAGTCCGGTCTGCGCGCCATGACCCGCAGCTGATGACCGTCCTGAACGAGAAGGGGCAGCAATCTGCCGCCCACATAGCCCGTTGCGCCTGTCAGCAAAACCTTCACCGCCCCCCCTGTCGCATGATCTGATATGCCTCAAGCGCCTGCTGGCGCGCTTCTGCGTGATTGACAATGGGAGCTGGATAGTTCCTTGGTGTGAAGGCCCCCGCCAGCCAGGGTTGGTGAATCAACTTGCCGGAAAGCCCGGCAAGTTCTGGCAACCAGCGGCGCAGATACTGCCCGTCAGGGTCGAGCTTCTCCGACTGTGATACAGGGTTGAAAATGCGGAAATAGGGGGCAGCATCCGCTCCGCAGCCAGCCACCCACTGCCAGCCCAGCGTGTTGTTGGCAAGATCCGCATCAACCAGTGTATCCCAAAACCAGCGAGCGCCTGCCTGCCAGGGGATAAAGAGATCCTTGACCAGAAAGCTGGCCACAATCATGCGGACACGATTGTGCATCCAGCCGGTCGTCCACAGTTCGCGCATACCAGCGTCGACAATCGGGTAGCCGGTTTTGCCCTTCTCCCAGGCAATGCGGCCGGGCTCCGCTCCCCGTATGGGAAAACGACCGAAATCCTCCTTGAGTGGTTGATTGACGGTATGCGGGTAGTGATACAAAAGGTGCCAGGCGAAATCGCGCCAGGCCAGTTGACGAATCCAGGCCTCTGCGCTTGCCGCATGAGCCCCGCCCGCCATTTCCAGCAAGCGATGCGGACTGATTTCACCAAACACCAGATGGGGTGAAAGCCGCGATGTCCCGGCCAGAGCCGGACGATCCCGAGTGTCCGGGTAGGCCGCGACAGGGTAATCGAGAAAGGCGCAGGCCTTGTCCCAGGCGGCCTTCTCGCCCGGCTGCCAGGCCTCATAAAAAGCCTTGTCCCAGCCGCGGGTGGGCAGCAGCCGCAGGGCATCCAGGCGTAGGGCCTCCGGCAGACGTTCAGGTAGTGGAATCCGTTTCGGAGCGGGTTCCAGCAATCCCGGACCAACCTTCTCCCGCAGGGCCTTCCAGAAGGGAGTGAACACACGATATGGTTTTCCCGATCCGGTTTCGATTTTCCACGGCTCCATCAAAACGTTACCGGGTTTACTTGTAACCCCGATGCCCGCCTCTGACAGGCTTCGCTTCAGGCCTGTATCACGCTCGATCAGATCCGGCTCGTAGCGGCGATTCCAGCAGACCGCTTGCGCGCCCGTTTGCCTGATGATGCACATAAGGACATCAAGCACCGGGCCGTGAAAAAGAAAAAGCCGCGAGCCGCAGTCCTTAAGAGAGGCATCCAGCGCGGCAAGGGAGTGATGAAGCCACCAGCGCGAGGCCCCGCCTTCCCGCGAAAGGGCCTCCTCTTTCGGCGAATGAATGTATACGGGCAGAACTGGAGCGCCGGTGGACAATGCATGGCTGAGTGCAGGATTGTCGGCCAGCCTGAGGTCGCGCCGGAACCAGAGAATCAGAGGGGCTTTGCTGGACAATCAGTGCGCCTTTCTTTGGGCAAACAACTCAAACAACCAACCAATCAGGCCGCTCAGCATCAAGACAGGCGCGATCAACACCGCCAGAAAAAAGGACACGACCGCAATCGCCTGCAGCGGCCAGACCAGAAGTCCCGGCAAGGTCGGCATACCGGCAACGGCTTCACCGACATTATGCAGCACGACCATAACAGGAAAGCTGATCAGGCCAGATAGAAAAAACAACCGGCCGCGATGGGCCCTCTTCCAGCGAAGCAGCAGGCCAAGGGCGACGCTCAACAGACCCGCATATAACAGCAGAATGCCCGGTAGATTATCATTGATGCCCAGCAGCAAGCCGGCAACTGCAGCCAGCAGGCCGCTGCCAGCCAGCGCCTGAACCGCGCGGGCCCGTGTCTCATCTTTCATGAGTTCCCCCCTCGGCCGCATCCAGCGCTTCCTTGGCCAGGTTCAAATGCAGCCAGTGATGCATCACGGCTCCGGCAAGCAGCCGACCCAGACTGCTCCTCCTGAAGTCGCGCTTCGGAAGCTCGGCCTTGAGACTCGCTTCGTCAAGTCCCGTGAGCAGCCTGCCAAACTCTTCCCAAACGGGCAGCCAGCGCTCCAGAAGCTCACTCAGGCTTTCTGGTCTATTCCAGCTTGCCGCCCCCAAAACGGGGTGTGACACAAGAAAGGCTGGCCTCAGCGCCATCTCGTCAGGACTTGTATCACGACCCTTGATCCAGCGATCCAGATACATTTTCTCCGCAAAATAGAGGTGACACAAGTGTTCAAGTGCCGACCAGCGCTCTTCTTCCGGTCGTTGACAGAGAAGCGTGAAAGGAGCCTTCTCCAGCCGGGCAAGCAGGGCTCTGCGATGTTCACCGATCACGCGAAAAATGCGGGTCTGCTCGGCGGGGTCATGCTCGTCTTCTGGTCTGAGTTCCAACCTGATCGGAAAGCGCCGGTCGAGTTCGGCCTCAATCAGGGCTTCAATCTCAATCCCGAAAATCTTCAAGCCGCGAAGATCTGCATCTCGAATCTCGACATTGGCAAGGCTGACATTGCGTAGCCGTGCGCCGGACAGATTGACATCGTCAAAGCGTGCGCCTGCAAGCAGCACATCCTGAAACAGGCAGCCGGCCATATTGCGTGATACAAAGCTTTCAGCCATGACTCATCCTTGAAGAATAAGGTGATCCACCAGAATTCGGGCCGCAACCAGCAGGAGCATGATTCCACCGGCAATCTGCGCGCGGCCGCCGAAATGCTCGCCCAGTCGCCGTCCAAACAGAATCGCCACAAGGCAGAGCAGGGCTGTCGTCAGGCCAATCACAAAGGAGGGGAGTATTACACCGACGCCCAAAGCCGAGAGGCTGAAGCCGACAGCAAGCGCATCAATACTCGTTGCCGTGGACAGCATCACAAGCCGCATGCCTTTGCTGGGATCCTGCTCCATGCTTTCACCACCTCCTGCTCTGCCCGCCTGAATCATGCGCCAGGCGATAAAGGCCAGAAGGCCAAAAGCAATCCTGTCATCGACAGCCTCCATCCAGCCGATCAGGCGCTGCCCGAGAGCCCAGCCGAGCACGGGCATCAGGGCCTGAAAAAGGGCAAAATGGAAGATCAGCCGAAAGCGGGCGCAAGGACACTCGGCATGACCGGCAGCCGCACTGGCCAGGGCAACAGCCATTGCGTCCATGGCAAGTGCAGCAGCCAGCAGAATGAGTTCAGCGAGAGTCAAAGGGCTCGCCACAGAAGGAAGGCCGTGTAGGCCAGGGCAAGCAGGGCTCCTTCAAGCCGGCTCAGCATGAATGAGCTTCGCATCAGCGGCAGAGCCAGTAACACAAAACCCAGCATGACGGCCAGATCAGCGGCCAGTATCCCGGTAGCCGAGAGCGGATGAAGCAGCGGCGCCAGACCAAGGATTGCCAGAATGTTGAAAAGGTTGGAGCCAATCAGGTTTCCCGCGGCCAGATCGACTTCCCCCTTGAAGGCCGCCACCGCCGAAGTGGCCAGCTCGGGCAGACTCGTTCCCGCCGCAAGAAGGAACAGCCCGGCCAGCCCACTGTCAAGCCCCATGCTGCGCGAGAGTGAGCTGGCAGCAGCAACCGCCAGATCCGCGCCGTATACAAGCAGTGCCAGTCCGCCGATCGTATACAGGCTCGTCTTCAGCCAGCCGCTCGCCTCTCCGGTTGCATCTGAATCCGCAGCGCTACTGTCCCGGCCCTCGCCCCTCACCTGAATCCACAGGACAGCGACAAAGCCCGTGAAGAGAAGAATGCCATCAAGCCGCCCCAGCTCACCGTCCAACAGCAGGATCCAGCATCCGACGCTTGCCAGCAGCAGATAAAGAACATCGCGGCGAATCAGGCTGCGTGATACACGAATGGGATGAATCATGGCCGACAGGCCCAGGATCAGGCCGATATTGAAGATGTTGGAGCCAAGCACATTACCAATGGCCATGGCCCCTTCCCTGGCGGCGCCTGCCCTCAAGCTGACCAGCAGCTCGGGAGCGCTTGTTCCCCAGGCCGTAATCGTCAGGCCAATCAGCAGCGGTGATACACGAAAGCGCCGGGCTGCCATCACCCCGCCGCTGACAAAGAGGCTGGATCCCCCAACCAGAAGTGTCAGGCCAGCCAGCAAAATCAGAATATCCATCATGATTGATTCCGTGGCTGAATCCACTTCCTGCTGAAGAAGAAGCCAAGCAGCAGGGCGACAATCAGCACGAGCGCCGCAAGGAACCAGAGAAAAGCGTGTCGATTTTCGGCTCCCGGAATGCCCGCCAGATTAACGCCAAGGAGGCCGGTGAGAAAGCCGAGCGGCAGAAAAATGGCCGCAACAACAGAGAGCACATACATGCGGCCATTCAGCTGTTCGGCGGTGCGGCTGGCCATTTCTTCCTGTGCCAGTGCGGCCCGGTCGCGGGTGGCGTCCAGGTTTTCAATATGCCTGATCAGGCGGTCGTTGACTTCCCTTAATCGGCTGCGCTCTACTTCGCTCAGCCAGGGAATCCGCTCGGTAGACATGCGCTGCAGGGCTTCGCGCTGCGGAGACAGGTAGCGGTGAAGCTGAATCGCCTTGCGACGCTGCAGGGCAAGCTCACTGCGAAACTCAGGGTCGCCCGCATCGAGCACGGCCGCCTCCAGGTCATCCACATCGCCCTCGATCTCCTCGACCGTTCCTTCCATCCTGTCCACAAGCCTTGAGCAAAGATCCACAATCAGCTCGCCTGTATCACAGGGTCCGTGTCCATGAACAAAGCTCTCCAGGAGGTCTTCAATCGAAAGCAGACGTCTGCGTTGGGTGCTGATCAGGCGGTGCGCGTCAGCGACGATCCGGATGGACACCATGTCTTCGGGGTCGGCACTGGGATTCAGATTCACTCCGCGCAGGGCCAGCAAGAGTCCCTCTTCGCGCAGCATCATGCGTGGTCTGGTGCTTTCGGCGCGCAGCGCTTCCAGAGCGAGCTCGTCCAGCCCGCTGCGGTTTTCAAGCCAGTCCAGGTCCTCGTCGTTGTTCAGGTCAAGATGAATCCAGTAGCGGCCATCAACCGGAACAACGCTCCCCAGCTCGGCAAGATCCAGAGCCTCTGCTCCGCCATTACCGTCCATGCGAAGCGCGTGTCCGCCCTTCTGAAAAACCTCTTCCGTCGCCATGAAAGATCCTCCGGCTTCGGGGGGTTCAGGCAAGTTGGGCAATCAGGTCTGACAGCGCCTGATTCTGCTGCTCACCCGTTTTCAAGGACTTGACCATCAGTTGCCCGGCAGCAACTTCATCGGGGCCTGCGTAGACAAGATGGGTGAAGGCCCCTCTTGCCGCGCGCTGTATCACCTTCTTCATGCGCGCGTGATTCACGTCCAGCTCGCAGGAGTGTCCCGCCGCGCGCAGCTGGCCGGCAGCAGCGATTGCCGCCTGGTCTTCAGCTTCCGAAAAGCTGGCCACCAGCAGTTTCGGGAATGTATCACCGGCGGGAAACAGGCCCTTCTCCTCGAGGATCAGGCTGATCACCACATCGCCAAAACCAAAACCGACCATTGGTGTGGGCTGTCCACCAAAGGTTTCGATCAGGCGATCATAGCGGCCGCCACCGCAAATGGCGCGATTGCTTCCCGTGGCATCAAATGCCTCAAAGACAGTTCCAGTGTAATAGGCCAGACCACGCACGAGCGAGGGTGTAAACACTAGCCAGTCGGCAATCCCCCAGGCTTCTGCCAGATCCATCAGCTGACGAATCTCAGAGCCGTGCTCAGGCACATAGCCCAGCCTTGCCTCCAGCGAATCGAGATCCGGAGCCGAAACAAAAGCCATCAGCTGTGATACAACTTCTCCCGAAACACCTTCAGCCTGAAGCAGCTTGCGGACTTCTTCCTCGCCGATCTTGTCCAGCTTGTCCAGGATGACGCTCACCGTGGTGAACTGTTCTTCGGGCAATCCGCCCTTTTCAAGCACATCAAAGAGCAGGCGCCGGTTGTTGACGCGAATCTTCACATCGTTTGAGGATAGCCCGACAGAGGCGAAGAAGTCCGCCAGCGCCGCCAGCAGTTCCAGCTCGGCGCCCATTCCGGCATCGCCGATAATGTCCATGTTCCACTGGAAGTGCTCACGCTTGCGACCCTTTTGCATGCGCTCATAGCGAAAGCACTGCGGCAGGCTGAACCAGCGCAGAACGCCGGGGAACTCTCCCTGGCGCGCCATGTACATGCGGGCGAGGGAGGGCGTCATTTCCGGGCGCAAGGCAACACGGCGTCCACCCTTGTCTTCAAAACCGTAGAGCTGGCCCGTGATCTCTTCGCCGCCCTTGCGGATGTAGATCTCTTCGTGTTCCAGCACACAGCTGTCGTACTCCTGAAAGGCAAAGCGTCTGGCTGTATCACGGAACTTGCCGAAAAGCCACTGCCTGCGGGCCATTTCGTCGGGATAGAAGTCGCGCATGCCCTTGACGGGTTGCAGGTTCATGGTCATCCTCACCGCTTGGTTTCACCTGCCCCCAATGTGGCGAAATTGCTGCGCTTGAGCCGCAGATCAGGCAAAGAGCACAACAGCAGCCGTCCAGCAGATTCCGGCCAGAACCGCCGCCACAGTGGCTTGCGGAATCTGGGTTCGCACATGGTCCATCAGGTCACAGCCTGTACACATGGACGATAGCACGGTCGTGTCGCTGATGGGCGAGCATTGGTCGCCAAAGACGCTGCCGTCCATCACTGTGGCAAAGCAAATGGTCATGTAGAATTCCGGGTGCGCCAGGCCCTGCGCATTGGCAATGGCCCAGGAAAGCGGCATGGCCAGCGGAAAGGCCACGGCGTAAGTTCCCCAGCTGGAGCCCGTGGAAAAGCTGATCAGCATCGTCATGGCCTGAAGGATCACGGGTAGCAACCAGTAGGGCAGGCTTTCGCCCAGCAGATCGACCATCCAGGTGCCGCCGCCAGCCTCTTTGCTGATGGCCCCGATCGTAATCGCCAGCATCAGAATAAACGCGCCGCCGACTACGCCCTTTAGTCCATCGGTGAAACCTTCCATCAGAACGCGCAGACTCATGCCGCGAAGAAGGGCAAGCAGTCCGGCCGTAAGGACAGCAGCGCCAAAGGCCCAGCGCACCTGCGGACTGCCCGAGCTGATAAATGTGCCAACGGCGATTGCCACCAGCAGGCCCAGCGGTATCACAAAGTCGAGCGGCGAGCTCTTGAAGCCCTTCGGTACACGGTTTTCCGTCAGTTCTTTGGCTGCCAGTGGTTCTGCATCGGGCGCGTCCAGCTCGCCTGTATCACGGGATCGTTTGATGGCCTCCCGCATGCGCTTGCCCAGAAAGGGAGCCTTCTCAACAGACAGCAGGAAGGTGCCGATCACGGCAAAGATCGCGTAAAAACAGAAGGGCACACTCTGGAAGAAGAAGCGCAGGCGATCGGCCTCTGTGGCCAGCCAGGAAACACCCGCCACATAGATGAAACCCTGCACATAGCCGGGCCATGCGTTAAAGGCCAGCTGACTGGCAATCGGCGATCCGGTGGAGTCAACCACATAAGCAAGCTCTTCGTGACTCACGCCCTCCCGATCCGCCAGCGGCTTGACCGTTGTGCCCACCAGAACGGCGCTGATTGTTCCGCCCTGAAAAAACAGGATACCCAGAAACCAGGCCGCAAGTTTGGCTGTTTTGGGGCCCTTGACCAGATGACGGGCCATCCATTCGGCAAAAGCGCGGGCCGCCCCCGTGCGGGACCAGATTCCCATCAGTCCGCCCAGCAGCCACAGGTAGAGCAGCAGCACGCCCGCCGCGCTTTTTGTGCCCAGACTTTCCACGAGCACAGCATCGGTCAGGTCATATTTCTGCAAGAGAAAGGCGCCGGCAACAATCCCGGCAAAGAGGCTGGAGATGGGCTCACGCGTCACCCAGCAGAGCACGACGGCGACCAGCGCGGGCAGAAGTGACCAGAATTGCCAGTGGTGCTTGGCAACCAGCTTGTAATAGCCGGCCTGAGATGGCGGGCTTGCCTGATAGACAAATTCTTCCAGCACGGGCGGCTCGCTGTGATCTCTGTTGTAATCGGCAAAGCGATCACGATGAAGCTCGGCCTCCGGCCAGTCCACAAGCCCGCTTAAGGCAAGCTCTTCGCCGCGCCACTCGTATACAAGACCCTGGGCGCCCTCGTGCACGTCCAGCTGAATTTTTTCAAGCGTCCATGTGGGGGGAATCGTTCGCCCGATAAAAAAGGACAGGCCCAGCGAAAAGAGCAGGATCCACAGGGCCGGTGAGTTCCAGCGCTGAAAGGGTTTGATCGATTGACTGAGGGCTTGTGTCACAGGCTACTCCCGGCTTCCTTCGGTTAGTTCCGGTCGGTTGGCGTATTCGGCCAGCGCTTCCGGGTTGGCCAGGGCTTCCAGGTTTCCCGGGTCCTGCCCTTGAACCACCCGCTTAACGGCAAGCTCGCTGTTCTTTCCACTTCGTGTTCGCGGAATGTCCGTGACCTGCAAAATGCGTGCAGGAACATGACGGGGGGTCGTGTTCTGGCGAATGGCTTGGCGAATTGTATCACGAAGCGCCTCGTCAAGGACAAGACCGTCCTTTAATCGAACAAAGAGCAGGACACGCTGATCACCGGCCACGTCCTGACCGATCACGACCGACTCTTCAACCTCGGCAACCTGCTCCACCTGCCGGTAGATTTCTGCCGTGCCGATCCGCACACCACCCGGATTGAGCGTGGCATCACTTCGCCCGAAAAAGGTCATGCCTCCTTCCGGCTCCAGCTGTACCCAGTCGCCGTGGTGCCAGAAGCCCGGAAACTTCTCAAAGTAGGCCGCCCGGTAGCGACTGCCGTCAGCATCACCATAAAATCCCGTTGGCATGGAGGGGAATGGCCTGGCGCAAATCAGTTCGCCCGGCTGGCCAACAAGCTCAACACCTGCCTCGCTTACAACCTTGACATCCATGCCGAGCCCCCTGCACTGAAGCTGCCCGCGAAGAACGGGCAGGGCGGGGTTTCCCAGCGCAAAACAGGAGATAATGTCCGTCCCGCCGCTGATACTGGCAAGCTGCAGGTCCTGTTTGATGCTGTGATACACGTAGTCGAAACTTTCGGGAACAAGCACGCTTCCCGTCGAGAGAAGCACCTTCAGCGCATCGAGCTTGTGTGTGTCGCAGGGCTTCAGCCCGGCCTTGGCGCAAGCATCAATGTACTTGGCCGATGTGCCAAAGTGTGTCACACGCTCTTCTTCAGCCATGTCCCACAAAGCCCTGGGAGCCGGATGAAAGGGACTTCCGTCAAAAAGCACGATGGTTGTTCCACCGGCAAGCGCGCTGACCAGCCAGTTCCACATCATCCAGCCCGTCGTGGTGAAGTAAAAGAGGCGATCGCCTTTGGCCAATCCAGAGTGAAGCGCGTGCTCTTTTCTGTGTTGCAGGAGCGTGCCACCGGCGCCATGCGTGATACATTTCGGCTTGCCCGTAGTGCCCGAGCTGAACATGATGTAAAGCGGGTGGTCAAAGGGAAAGCGCTCGAAAGGCGACTGATCCGGCTTGCGCTCAAGCATTTCTTCAAAAGTGATCATGCCCGGGTCGAGCGGCTGGGCTTGTGCCCCCCCCAGAAAGGAAACCAGCACCGTCTTGCTCAGCCCGGGCAGTCCGGCCCTGATTTCACTCAGCTTTTCCCGGCAGTCGATCGGACGACCTTTATAAAGGTAGCCGTCCACGGCAATCAGGAGGGTCGGATTCAGCTGCCCAAAACGATCCAGGACTCCATCCACACCAAAGTCGGGCGAGGCCGAAGACCAACAGGCGCCAAGACTCGTTGCCGCCAGCATCAGGGCGAGGGTCTCGGGCAGATTGGGCATGAAGGCCGCGACGCGACCCCCGGGTTTAAGGCCAAGTTCCCTTAGGGCTCCGCGCAGGCGCAGGACCGTTTCCTTAAGCTCGTCAAAGCTCCACTCGCTGCGGCGGCCGTCCTCGCCACGGAAAATCACCGCGGCAGTCGAGCCCGAATGCTTAAGCAGGTTTTCGGCAAAATTGAGGCGGGCTTCAGGAAACCAGCGCGCACCGGGCATGCGGTCCGGGTTTTCGAGCACCGTCCTTCCCTGATCACCCACCAGACCCAGCTCCTGCCAGACAAGGCTCCAAAAGGCCTCGGAGTCTTCCACGGAGGCCCGGTGAAAGGCCTGGTAGTCGGCGAGATCACGGCCAAGTCTGGCCTCAAAGGCCTGGCGAAAGCTCTCCATACGGCTTGCCGCGCGGGCAGCGGCAGTCGGGCTCCAGCATTGATTGTTCATGAGGCTCCATTCATGGTGACGCTCATTCATTGTAGGGTGTTCGGCGGGATCGGGCAAGGAATGGCCGGGCATGTCAGAAATGGTGGACGGTTTGCGAATTCGCTGTCGGGAACTCAATCGGGAATAGCCTCCCCGCGATCTATCTTCCTATCTTGACACAATCACAGCAGGGAGCCAGCCATGCGCGTCAAGGCCGTCATCTTCGATCTGGACAACACACTCGTCGACTTCATGAAAATGAAGCGGGAAGCCGTGGAGGCCGCCGCGCGCGCCATGGTGGATAATGGCCTCGAGATGAGCGTGGACGAAACCATTGCCCGCCTCTTTGAGGTTTACGACAAGGCCGGGATTGAAAACCAGGAGGTTTTTGACCTCTTCATGCAGGAAAAATTCGGCCGCATCGACCACCGCCTGCTGGCTGCCGGGATTGTGGCCTATCGCCGGGCGCGGGAAGCGCACATGGTCCTCTACCCGCATGTCAAGATGACGCTCATGCAGCTGATCCGCCGCGGATACAAGCTGGCCGTTCTCTCCGACGCGCCCGCCCGGCAAGCATGGTTAAGACTGGCCGGCCTTAACCTGCTGCACTATTTCGACACGGTAATCACCCACGATGACACGGGCGAATGGAAGCCCCATCCCGCTCCTTTTCGCAAGGTGCTTGAAGTGCTGGAGCTTGAGCCGCGCGAAGTCATGATGGTCGGTGACTGGCCGGACCGCGACATTGCCGGCGCGCGGGATGTGGGCATTCGCACGGCCCTGGCCATCTATGGCAGCGAGTTCGACATTCATGATTCCGGCGCCGACTTTGAGCTTGAGTCCATCGAAGAGCTGCTTGAAGTGCTAAGCGAGGTCAACGAAGGCGAACACCCGGGTCTAATGGCGTGATACAGCACCGTTTTGCCAGCATGACAATCGAAGAAGCCTCCAGCCTTTCGGGCCATGCAACACAGGCAGAAGAGCGGGATATCATTGGCAAGTCAAGACCACATGTCTCACGCATGGCGCGTGCACTTGCCAGAAAACTGTTGACTGAACTACTAAGTGAGTCGGGCAATGTCCCGACCCCCGATCATATTGAAATTCGCGACACCCCCGGCGCTGGACCACGCGTCATCCTTGGCGAACACCTGATACAGGCCGGCCTTGAAGCACGCTGCTCCCTAAGCCACAGCAGGAGCCGGGTTGCCGCACTGGTAAGTCTTGAAACCCCAAACAAAGGAGAAGCCCGTGCAGCGGATTCTCTCGGTTGAGCAAATGCAGAATGTAGATCGACAGGCCATCGAAGAGTTTGGTCTGCCGGGCATTGTTCTCATGGAAAATGCAGGCCGCGGCGCGGCGCTTTCCATTCTTGAAACCCTGGATGCAGCAGGTGCTGATGCCGTGCTTGTCTGCTGCGGACCCGGAAACAATGGCGGCGACGGCTATGTGATCGCGCGCTGTCTTGCCAACGAAGGCGTGGATGTGCGTGTCCTTTCCACCTGTCCGGGCGAGAAGCTCTCAGGCGACGCAGCCGTGATGCGCGGCGTGGTTGAAAAGATGGGCCTGCCTCTGGCCGACCTACACGGCGAGTTCAACGAGGAAGACGCAGAGGACTTCCTTGATGTGGATCTTGTGGTTGACGCCATGCTGGGAACGGGTTCTTCGGGCGCACCGCGCGGCAACATGACCGGCCTGATTGAATGGATCACGGAAAGCGGTCTGCCGGTAGTGGCCATCGACCAGCCCAGCGGCCTTGATGCCAACACGGGCGAGCTTCATGACCCTTGTATCACGGCCCATCAAACCATAACCATGGCAGCCCCCAAGCGCGGCCACCTGCTGCTGCCTGGTCGCGCCGCAGTGGGCGAACTGGAAATCGTCGACATCGGCATTTTGCCCGAGGACTTTGAAGAGGGCAATGAATGGCTGATAGCCGAAGAGCATGACCTGGCCGAAATGCTGCCGGAGAGGCCCGAACATGGCCACAAGGGTGACTTTGGTCGCGTGCTGGTGCTGGCAGGATCTCCCGGCATGGCCGGCGCTGCCCTGCTTGCATGCAGGGCCATCATGCGCAGCGGTGCCGGCATGGTCAGGCTTGTATCACATGACCGCGTACTGGATCAATTGGCCGGTCAGATGCCTGAGGTCATGACCCAGAGCCTGAATACGAACTCGCTTGATGAGTCTCTGGCGGAACTGATCGAGGCTGCGCGCTGGGCAGACCTGCTGCTGGTGGGCCCTGGTCTTGGCCGTGATACCTTCACCCGAGAGCTGGTCAAGCGACTGCTCGTCGACTGCGGGCTTCCGGTGCTACTGGACGCCGACGGCATCAACGCTTTTGAGGGTGATCTGGAAGCCTTGAAGGCTCATGCCGGCCCACTTTGTATCACACCCCATCTGGGTGAATTCGCCCGCCTGCTGGGCGAGGAACCCGAGAGTGAGCACGAAGCCGTCCTGGCAGCAGAAAAACTGGCGGCCGAGCTGAACGCCCTGGCGGTACTCAAGGGCGCTGGGGCCAGCGTTCACGCCCCGGAAGGTCAGGTTTTTCTTAGCCGCGAAGGCAGCCATGCTCTGGCCACGGCTGGAAGTGGCGACGTTCTGGTTGGCATCATTGCCGGACTGGCCGTGCAGAAACGCGCCTGGACAGAGCCCGCATTGCTTGGCCTGCACCTGCACGCCCGCGCGGGCGAACTGGCGGCCTCGGAGCTGGGCGCTCATGGCGTTACGGCTCCCGACCTGCTGCGCTACCTGCCGGCGGCGTTCATGGAGCTTGGCAAGGCCGATCAGCATGAGCATGAGCACGAGCATCAGCATGACTGTGAGGATGGACATTCGTGTTCAAGCTGCTGAAAAAGCTGCCCGGGCGTGTTGAGTGGCTGGGACTGGCGCTGATCCTCAGCATCATCTGGCTGGGAAGTTCGATCCCGCCGGAAGACTTCCCGGATGCTGATATCTTTGACTACGACAAGCTGCTCCATGCAATCGAGTATCTTGGTCTTGGACTGGCGCTCGGTCTTGTGCTTGTCCGCAAGCAGAATCTCTTTCACAGGGAAGACTGGTACCTGTGGATTCTGGGCCCCGGCATGCTCTGGGCCGTAACCGACGAGCTGCATCAGGCTGTCGTGGGACGTGACTGCAGCGGTCTGGATTTGCTGGCGGATCTGGCTGGCTTGACACTTGCCGTAATTTGGCTGCGTTTTCATCGAAATCGCGAAACCCGGCCGCCGAAGGGAGCGTAGGCCATGCGCATCCTGATTCGAGAGAACACAACAAATCAAGGAGTACCCTCATGTTGAACAAAGTGATGATCATCGGGCGCCTGGGTAAGGACCCCGAATTCCGCACAACGGCAAACGGTGTTGCCATGGCCAAGTTTTCCGTGGCAACCGACGAAAAGCGCCGGGGCGATAACGGCGAACTGACATCAACCACCGAATGGCACCGCGTGGTGCTCTGGCGCCGTGACGCCGAGGTTGCGCGCGACTACCTGCGCAAGGGTTCGCTGATCTACCTTGAAGGCCGCATTCATTACGACAGTTACGAAAACAAGGAAGGCCAGAAGGTCTACACCACCGACATCATCGGTAACCGTTTTCAGATGCTGGATTCACGCAGCGACAATCAGGGTGGCGGTGGCGGCTACAACCGCGGCGCCGGGGATACGCAGCAGCAGGGTGGCAACACCGCGAGCGTTTCCACCACAGGTGTCGAAAGCAATGCCGGCATGGATGAGGAAGACCTGCCCTTCTAGGCCTTGCCCCGAGCTAAAAAGAAGAGGCCCCGTTTGGGGCCTCTTTTCGTCCAGTCGATTGCTGCAGTAATCTATTCATCCTCATCCGGATTGCGCATGCGCTCGCTTGCCGCCTGCGCCGGATCAATCGGCATGTCCAGCGGGGGAGGTGTTTCCTCTTCCAGATCGGGCAGGGCACCTGCATAAGCCGAGCGCGGGGCTTCGCTTTCCATTTCCTCCAGCAGTTCGCCGATTTTCTTGACCAGGCCCTTTACGCGAAGGCCGGTCGCCGCGCTGATCAGGAAGTCGTGCTCCATCTTGAGCTTGCGCTTTGATGGCGTAACTACATCGCTCTTGTTCAGCACCACCAGCGAGGGACGGCGGGCGATCTCGGCCGAATAGCGTTCCAGCTCGGCTTTGAGGGTCGCCAGATCCTTTTCCGGATCTTCACCCGAGACATCAATCATGTAAACCAGCAGCCGGCAGCGCTCCACGTGCCTCAGAAACTGATGACCCAGGCCCTTGCCCTCGTGCGCACCTTCAATCAGGCCGGGGATATCCGCCATGGCAAAGCTGCGATACTCGGCGTAGGGGACAATGCCAATGTTGGGCACAAGCGTGGTAAAGGGATAATCGGCCACTTTGGGCCTGGCCGCGCTGATCACGGACAGGAGCGTGGATTTGCCGGCGTTGGGCATGCCCACCAGACCGACATCGGCCAGAATCTTCAGCTCCAGCTCCAGCTCCTGGAAGTGCCCGGGGCCGCCGGGTGTCGCCTTGCGCGGGGTCTGCTGCGTTGAGCTCTTGAAGCGGGCGTTACCCTTGCCGCCGTGTCCGCCGTTAAGCAGGACCTCCCGCTGCCCAAGCTGCACCATGTCCAGCAGGAGCTCGCCCGACTCCGCGTCCTTGACCTGGGTACCCGGTGGCACCTTGATCACGACCGGCTTGCCGGCGCGGCCGCGGCGCAGCTTGCTGGCCCCGCCCTGCCCGTTTTCCGCCTCGAACTTGCGGCTCCACTTGAAGTCCAGCAGGTTCATGCGTCCCGGATCTACCAGAAAGACCACATCACCGCCACGACCACCATCGCCGCCATCAGGCCCGCCCTTGGGCTTGTATTTCTCCCGGTGGAGGCTGACAGCGCCGTCGCCGCCCTTGCCGCTGCGCACCGTGATACGCACATGATCGATGAACATGGTCTGATCCTCGCTTCAGAAAACGCCCCCGCCGGAAAACCGACGGGGGCGATAGTTGACTGCAGTATAGCAGTTTGAGTGCGCTGGATTACTTGGCCAGCAGCATCTTGCGGGTCTCACGCTGGCCGGCGGCCTCGATCGCGTAGAAGTAAACACCGCTGGTCATGCTGCTACCATCAAAGGTAACCGTGTGCTGTCCGGCGCCCATGGTGCCGTCAAGCAGCGTGGCCACTTCCTGACCCATCACGTTGTAGACCTTCAGGCTGGTCTTGGCAACCTGATTCAGCGTGAAGCTGATCTGCGTGGTGGGGTTGAAGGGGTTCGGCACGTTCTGCATCAGCTCGAAGGAAACGGGCTGCACCTGATCATCAACTCCGACAACACTGCGATCGTAGAGAACCATGCTCGAATACTGCTCGAGGTTGTCCATCTCCATGATGGCGTTGACAGGGCCTTCGCCATTGGCGGCGGAGTACATGAAGCGATAGGCAAGTTCCTGGCCGTTCGAGAAGACGAACTTGAAGGCCTGCTCACGGGTCGGGATCACATTGTGACCGACGCTGACATGAACGCGACGGGCCGTGCGGGCAGGAATCATGCCATCCCACTCGTTGCCACCGGCCGGATTCTCAATCCAGGCACCCGGGGCGTTGGGATCGCCGTCCAGCACTTCCCACATGTACCACAGGTCGGCATTGTCGGCGGAGAAGTCATCCAGCATGTCGTGATACATGATGACTTCGTCGACATAGAGGTCTTCGGTGCTCTCGTTGAAGATGTTGATCGGGTCAACCATCTGGATGGTGTCAAGATGACCGTCCGTGAACCACCACTGGCGGCTGTAGGGGAACAGGCCAGCGCGACCGGGGGCATCCCAGGCCTGGCCCGTGTGCGGCGGCACATCGCCGACGGGAACACGCATGTAGGCGTAGGGATTCTCGGTCTCGACGGATCCGTCGTTGGCGTCCCCGCTACGAATGCTGGAACCGGCATGGGTGTCGACCATGAAGGTGACGTGCAGGTAACCATTGTCCACGAACTCAGCCAGACTGCCGAAGGTCTCGCTCAGGCACTCGTCCACCAGGCAGCCGGGGGTCTGGGTGTTGGTGATGTTGACGCGCGGTCCCCAGGTCTCGCCGTTGTCGGCCGAGCAAGCCATGTAGAGCTCGCCGTTGGGCATCTCCAGAGCGTCGTCGCCAGCGTCACGGACATCCTCATAGCTGTAAACATTCCACAGGGCGTAGAGGTAACCGGTGTCGCGGTCAACGGCCAGCTGAACGCGGTCGGTCGGAATGCGGAAGACACCCGGATCGGGCAGGCCCGGCACCTCGTAGTCACCATCAGCGTTCTCATACCATTCACCATTGCTGGTGCTCCAGCCGGCAATGTGACCGTAGGTGCCGGTCGTGGCGTTGTAATGCCAGATGCTGGTGGCGTAGTCGATGTTGGCAAAAGCCGTGTAGTACATGGTGTCATCGAGCGGATCGATGTAGAGCATGGAATCGGCATAGGCCACCGGGGCGGACCAGGCAATGTGCAGGTTGGGGCTTTCCTGGGCGTCGTAGATGGCGTCGATGTCGGCATAGGCCATGTTACCGAAGGCGAAAGGCGCGTCACTGTCGGCGTGTCCGTAGTTGGTCACGTTGACAACTTCGCCGCCCTCGATCACCGTGGCCAGATCCGTGGAGGCATCACGTGCTTCATAATAGAAGATGTCATGGTGCCACTGGCTGGCTCCGTAGGTGGCGTCTTCGAAAATGGGGTTAGCGGCCGGGGCGTTCTGCATGAAGAGAGCGGCAGCGGCGGGAGCATTCTTGGCGGCGGCCATGCAGTAGCTCAGCGTATTGCTGTTGTCGGTGACGGTCACCCAATCCGTGTCCCAGCTGTCGCCATCGGCAGAAGCCTTGTAGTAGACGGCGTCGGGCGTGGCGGTACCGGCATCGCCACTCATCACATGAACCTTGTCCTGATAGTCCACGGCAACGTGCGGCCAGAGGATGTCAAGACCGGTCGTGCTCTGCACCAGCTGGAAGGCCAGCGTGCAGCCAAAGAAGTCCACGCCGAACCAGGAGGCTGCGGGCGCGGAGGTATGGAAGGCGGGAACACCGGAATCGGCACCCAGTCCGTTGGCCGGGGCGCCACTGGTCACCGCAATCGAGGTATAACCGGAATGCTGGGCAGCCACATCCTGCGGGCTGGTCAGCGTCAGGTCCGTGCCCACGCACCAGCTGCGCACGCGACGACCGGAACCGATGTCGGTACCACCCATGAACACACCATGAGCCACACCGTCGGAGCTTACTGCGATCATCTTGTTGTAGGAACCATTGTGCTGGTAGTCGTAACGAGAATAACCGACTTCGACGGCATCATAGTCGTAGGCGGGCAGTTCGTTGACTTCGCGATCGCCGCTCTTGGGGGCGACACTGTTCGGCGTCTCGTTGCCGGTCATGTTCTGACGGGCAGCGAGATCGCTCTTGACACGGCCCGTCTCAATGGACGCATCCATGGGGACGGCGGCCATCGCGGCGGTACCGAGGGCCAGACTGGCCAAAATCAAAGCGTTGCGCATAGCATACCTCGTTGAAGGAATGTGAATGTGTTGTGTTCGATATTGTGACGCGGAAGGGCTCTCCTGGAGCCTCTCTTTACAGACTGTAAAAGGTTGCGATTCCCGCGTCCGATGTCAAGCTGAGCAAAAGCTTGACAGGGACAATCAAGCAACTCCTGTGCCAGTTTCTGAATCAATCGAGCTCTGATGAGTGAGAAAGTAAAAAGAGCTCCTGCCCGCTAAAGGCGTATGTCCGCTCCCTGAAGTGCAATTCAACCTGCTTTGGCCAGACCTTCAAGCCCTCGTACCGTCTGGCGATCTGCCTGATGGTCAACGCAAACTCTGCGCGCGTGGCCTTGTCTGAATGAAAACGAGGCCGTTCGGGGCCACCGCCGGAATAGCCCATATCCAAGAGCTCGGCTTCAAGCATGGCTTCGTCAAGAAGGGCGGCAGGCCTGGAGAGCCGATTCGCCTGTAGCCGCGGCAGCCCGCTACCCGGCAGAGTGGCGTCATACAGAATGGGGTCGGAAAAGCGCAAACAGATGCCGAGAAGCTGGGCAAGAGCCGGTGGTTGTTGGTCGAGGCTCGCAAGCCTGAGAGAAACCGGCCCGGTATCGGCCGGCAATTCTTCAAAGCGCAGGCTACCCTCTTCAACAATTGCCTCACCAATCGGTCGATCCTCTTCCAGAAGTTCCAGCCTGAGGCCATCCGGCAGGTCGCTTCGTGCGACAAGGCCGTCGCCCAGCGGAACCCAGGAAACACCTTTCAGGCGAAGCTGCCCGGCAAGAACCCGGGCGCGGAAAGCCTCCAGCTTTTCCTCCAGTCGCGAGGGAGCCAGATTGCCAAGGGTCTCCGCCAAATCCGCTCCACTGGCCATCAGACGCTCTGCCGCCTCCAGCAGGCCCTCGCTTCGCGCAAGATCCAGCAAGCTCCTGGCCTGCCGCCCTTCCTCCAGCTCGCGGGCAAGCAGATGATTGAAGCCTCCACCCGGCACAGGCTGCTCAAGCGCCTGCTGAAGCTCCGAGCGTGCGCTTCCGGCCGCGCGGGCCTGATCGCGCCTTAGCGAAAGTGTGCGGCCCATGGCACCAAGCTCTTCCATTGCCGCCCGGCTCGTCGGGTTCAGCTTGTTCCAGTAAGGGGCCAGTTTGAGCTCCAGAGCGTCCAGCCGGGCAAGCAGCTCCTGAATCCGTTCGGGTGCGCCGGCAGGACCCTCAGCCAGAAGAGTACGCGCCTCCTCGGTTAACTGGCGGATTTCCACCTGCACGTCCCGGGAGGGCATCACGGGAACGGTGCCGCCGGTACCTCCTTCACCAAGCCAGCTACTGTAAACGGCAACCAGAAAGAGCGTGACGAGAACTCCCGCCAAAAGCCCGGCAGCAGGCACCAGCCAGCGCGGCCGTTTTCCCGCCTTCGCTTCCGGGCGCGGCGGGTCGACGTCAAAACCCGAACCTTCTTCCAGGACGAGCTCATCGTCACCTTCCGATTCGGCCGCAAGCGGGTGTGTGCGATCGCCCGTTGGTGAATCCACGCGCTCAAGACGCAGGCCAAGGCCAAGGCGCTCAAGCTCGCGCCGAACAGCAACAGCCTCTGAAAGGGGACTCTCCTTCACCACAAGGAAGGGTGCGTAGCGGAATTCGCGGCGAAGAATAGACAGCGAGATGCCGCTTAAGCGGCTGAGCTTTTCCAGCACGCGGGGGTCGCGTGATACATCGAGCAGATAGAGGTTGTAGGTGGTCACGCGACCTCCTTCGTCTATTCGAGCCTGCCGATGACAGCCTCCACCGCCGCTTCAATCGTACCCGACTCAATGTGGGCGCGCACGGCGTGATACTCCGCGCGGAAATCGTGATCAACAACCTCGTCGTCGCGCGACGCCTCGTGCTGTATCACGCGGCTGATTTCTTCCAGGGCTGCGCGGCTTCCCGTTCCGGCCGAGCCCTCCCGAAACCTGCTGCCATAGTGGGCTGCCAGCAGCTCAATGGAAAGAACCGTTTCCAGGTGCTGCGAAATCTCCAGGGCGTGCAGGGCGGCATTGGCGCCCATGGAAACATGGTCTTCCTGATTGGCGCTGGTGGGAATGCTGTCCACCGTGTCCGGATGAGCGAGGGTCTTGCACTTGCTAACGAGACTGGCCGCCGTATACTGACAGATCATCATGCCCGAATTAAGGCCGCCTCGTGTTACAAGAAAGGCGGGCAGCCCATAGCTCTGTGATGCGTCCAGCAGCTTGGCCGTGCGCCTTTCGGAGATGCTGGCAAGTTCGGTCAGGACGATCTTGAGAAAATCGAGGGCGTTGGCAACCGGTTCTCCATGAAAATTGCCGCCGCTCAAAACGTCGTTATCCTCGGCAAAGATCAGCGGATTATCGGTGACGGCATTCATCTCCCGCTCAACGACGGAGACAAGGTGCTCGATTGTATCACGGGCACTGCCGTGAACCTGAGGCGCACAGCGCACGCTGTAACTGTCCTGCACACGGGCATGCGCTTCGTCGGGGCGATCAACACGGGTGGAGTCTTCAACCATGCGCCGAATATTGCGGGCCGACAGGATCTGACCAGGATGAGGTCTTAGCTGATGCAGACGCGGATCAAAGGCGGCAGACTTGCCCTGAAAGGCTTCCAGGCTGAGCGCCAGCGCAATGTCTGCCATGCGGGCCAATTTGCGCGCCCGAATCAGCAGCAGGGCCGCGCTTGCCGTCATGAATTGCGTGCCGTTATTGAGGGCAAGACCTTCCTTGGCCAGCAGACTCATGGGCTCCAGCCTGTGCTGATTGAGCACTTCCCGGGCCGGTCGCCACTCGCCATCGCTTTTCAGGAAACCCTCGCCGATTACGGGCAGAGCCATGTGCGAAAGCGGACTCAAGTCGCCCGAGGCTCCCACGCTACCAAGTGCCGGCACCTGCGGAATCAGGTCCTTTCTTAGAAAGTCGAGCAGTCGCTCAATCAGGCAAGGACGAACACCACTGTTGCCCTGTGCCAGTGACTGCGCTCTCAGCAAGAGCATGGTGCGCACTACGTCGTCAGGCAGCGGGTCGCCGGTAGAGACCGCATGGCTGACCAGCAGGTTATGTTGCAGACGGCCCAGGTCCTCCGGGGGAATCTGCACCCGCTGAAGAGCGCCAAAGCCCGTTGTGATTCCATAGATCACGCGCTTCTCGGCTACCGCCTTGTCGACCCAGGCGCGAGATTCTTCCAGCAGCTGCCGGACATCGTCCTTGATAAGGAAGTCAAGCTCGCCCGCAGCGAGTGCCTCTACGTGGGACAGGTTCAGCCACGTGCTGCCTGCCTCGATCAATTGTTTCATTTTCTGCGAGTTTCCAGAACAAGGGGAAGGGTCAGGCGGCGACCGTCGCTGCCTGTATCACGCTCACCCGTCAGCAGAACCTCCACGTGCAGTGTATCACCGCTTGAAGTTCCCCTAAGGGCGTAAGTGTAGTCGAAAATATTGGCCACCGGCTTCTGGTTTACGGCCATGACCTGATCTCCAGCAACCAGTCCGGCCCGCTCGGCGGGTGATGCCGCACGCACGGCGGCAATCCGCATACCGCCTTCTGCCGTGGCCTGATAGGCGGGTGTGATCCCGATTCCCGCCTCGATCCGGCCCTGCTTTTCTGTGCTTCCTGCCGTGGCAAATCCGGGCCGGGACAGCTCCAGGCTTTCTTGCCTTAGCCGGTCAATCCACTCGGCCACCCAGCTTGCGACACGATCGATGCCTTCAAGATCCAGGCTCTCCACCACATCCGCAGGGCTGTGATACTCGGGGTGTGCGCCCGTAAAGAGCATGACGCTCGGCACGCCATGGGCCAGAAAGGATTCGTGATCGCCTCCCGGTGCTGCGTTCTCGGCCCTGAACTCAAGCGTGCTGTTTTCCGGAAAAGGTCCGGCAGCCAGCAGCGGATAATCGTTCAGACCAAGAATCGAAAGCTGGCTGCGATCGTAATGGCCAACCATGTCAATGTTGATCATCAGGCTGATGGCCTCCGGCGAAATCAGGCCAGAGTCCAGAAGGTAACGGGAGCCCAGTCTTCCCTGCTCTTCTCCAGCAAAAAAAACAAATAGCAGATTGCGTGAACCAGCGGCATCTTGCCGCCTGAATCCTTCAGCAATTTGCAAGAGCGCGGCAACGCCGCTGGCATTGTCATCAGCTCCCGGAAAATAACCGCCGTCCTCAGCCGTCCCCAGATGATCGTAGTGGGCTCCGATGACAAGCCAGTCGGCTCCGGCGACCTGCCCTGCTGGCACGGCCAATAGATTGGCGCTCTCTTTTGTGATACGCCGGGGATCCAGTTCAAGCATGATGCGGGATTCAAGCAGCATCGGCCCGACCGGACGGCGGCGACGATTAGCCTGGGAAAGCAGGCTGCGCGGACTCTTGCCAGTTTCCGCCAGCAGTTCTTCAAGCAGGTCACTACTGATTGCGGCCAGCGGCAGGCCTGTATCACCAAAGGTCGGATCAGGTCCTGTAAGCCGCTCAGCCCCGGCCCGTGATTCAAAGGGGTTGTCTGCAATCAGAACACAGGCTGCTCCAGCCTTTTTTGCCGCCGCAATTCTGCTTTTCAGTGCGTAGGCCTCAAGCCACTCCTCGTCTTCGGCGCGTTCACCAACCGGACCTTGCCGAATGATAACCACAGCCTTCCCCAAGAGGCCCGCCCCCGCGTAGTCGTTCCAGCCGGTCTCAAAATTGTGAATGCCGTAGCCGCAAAAGGCCAGCGGCAGCTCCAGCTTTTGCGCCCGTGCACTTGCCTCCAGCGGCGCCCAGTCAAGGGAATCCACCGCAACGCCATTCACGAGGAGCGCGGCCTGTGCAAAGTGCGTGCTCTTGACAAACGTATACGTCTGGCTGAAGTCCGTGCCGAATGCCGGGACAAGTCCTGCCGATTGCAGCTCCCTTGTAATGAACTGCGCGGCCTGCGCCTCTCCGGGCTCCCCGGCCTGACGCCCGGCGAGTTCTGCCTTGCACAAATGTGTAACACGTTCAATGCTTGTTGCTGCCTCCAGCCATGGGCAGCACAAAAGCAGGCAGGCTGGCAGCAGCCAGATGAAAGCTCGACTAGGGCTCATAGTTGGCGACATAAGAATCCTTGATGATTCCATTCATTTTGAGGCCAGAGGCAGCACTGTCGGCCTCGGCCCTGCGCTTGAAGTGACCAAGCCGCACACGGTACCAGGAGGAGTTGGGGCGAGGCGGCAGCAGATAGGCCCAGTAGCCGCCGGCCTCGAGCCTGGAAACCTCCTGCCTGGCCTGCGAACTGTCCTTGCTGGCCATGACCTGAATCGTAAAGCCCGTGGTTGTCTCTGGTTGCACGTGCCACTTCAACCCGTGGCTTTCTGTTGAAGGCGCATCGCCCTGTTCGCGTGGCAGGAGGGCAACAATCAGTATCACAACAAGGACGGCGGCCAGCGGAGCAGCCTTCCTGAGTGATACATCGGGAAGACGCAGCCGGGGAAGCCGGGGCATTTTGACAGTGACCAGACGCTGCCTTAGGCGAACATGCAGCGGATCACGGACAAGGCGCGGATCAAGCGCCGGATCATTCCTGAGTGCAGCAAGCGATAAAGGAAGATCTTTCAGTTTCATCCTGCGTTCATTCAGCAGTCGTAACACAAGCAGGCGCGCCGGATCCGATCCCCCCTCCGCCTGCTGAAAGATCAAGCTAAGGGGGTGCACTCCGCGCATTGTTTCAGCCGAGAGCAAGCCCTTGATTCTACGCTCGATCTCCTGCGAGTCAAGCTTGAGGCCAAATGCAGACGCCGTGTCATAAAGAACGAGCAGCCTGAAGTCATAACCCAAAGTGAGCTCCACGCGCTTAAGCAGGGGAAGCCATTCCGCCTTGAGTTCCGGCTGTGATTCAATCAGTTCAAGCAGGGCCTCGTCAATCTCGCCCGATTCTCCCGCTGCCGTCTCTGCAAGGCTGCTTAAGAGAAGCTCCGCGACACGAAGACCTTCCGGCCCGCGCTTCAACAGCTCTTCGTTTTGCAGAAGGAAAGCCTGAAGCGCGGCGTGATCCTGTCGGTTAAGCGCAACCCATTCATCCTTGAGCCGCGTGCTCAGTCGCCTCGCGGGAAGCAGCAGTATAAGGCCGAGTACTACAAGGAAGCACACAAGCGCAAGCGGCATGGCAATTGACGGAAGAGCGATCGCGTGACACAAGGGGTCCAGCAGCAGAAAGGCCAGCCAGCTGACAAGTCCAGCACTCAGAAGAGCAAGGCCGGAATATCTGGAAAGTGCCCTGATCAATAGTCAATCGGGCGCAAGGCAAGTCGCGCCCCCTCCGGGTTTTCTTCCCCACTATTCAGATCCACGGTCATGAAGCTGACCTCTTCCGGCACCGTGAACACATCACTGGACGAACGAAGGGTGGCCAATTCGGCTAGAATACCCGCAAAGATTTTCAGCCCGCCACCAGCACCCGTTACGCCCGAGCGCGAATTGAAGCGCATTGGGCGATTGTCCCGATTCCCGACCCAGCAGACGGTAACCAGATTTGGGGTAATGGCGCAGAACCATGAATCACGGTAGTCGTTGGTCGTGCCGGTCTTGCCTCCCAGCTCCCCGGGATAACCGATGGCCCCAAGCGACCGGCCCGTGCCGTAGCGAACCGCGCCCTTAAGCGCGTCTACCACCAGATAGGAGGTGACGTCATCGAGAGCCTGATGCTGATCGGGAGCCATTTCGAATACCTGCCGGCCATGGCTGTCCACAACTTTTCGCAGGGCGAAAGGCCTCGAATAGACTCCACGGTTGACCAGTGTTGCATAGGCGGCCCCCAGCTGGAAAGGCGGAACAGGCGAGCTGCCCAGCGCCAGCGAGGGTTGAGGGTCAAGCGATACCGTGATACCGGCTTCCCGCGCCGTCTGCACAAGGCCATCTGCCCCGTCTTCCATGATCACCTGCGCCATGACGACATTCAGGCTCTTCATCAGGCCATAAGCCAGAGTAAGTTCGCCACTCTGACTCCCGTCCCAGTTCTGGGGCGTCCAGGTTCCCGGCGAAAGATCAAAGGTCCTGACCGAGTCCACCATCAGATCGAGCGGTGAGCGGCCGGCCCGTAGCGCGCTGTAATACAAAAAGGGCTTGAAGCAGCTGCCGGGCTGCCGATTCGGGCTTAGCGCACAATTGAAGGCACTTGAAGCATAGTCCCTTCCACCAACCATGGCCAGCACTTCACCGCTGGCGGGATCAAGCATAACGACCGCGCCATCCAGGCTGGTGGCATTGCCGCCAAGTCGTCCTTCAAGGTCACGGCAGACCGCGCGCGTCTGACGCTGCGCAAGATCCTGCAGCCTGAGGTCGATGGTGCTGCGAATCTCCAGTCCGCTATAGGGGATGCTGGCCGGGTCGAGGCCAAGCTCGAGATAGGCCTCCTCCACCTGGCCGAGGAGGTAATCCCGCAGATGTCCGCGCTCATCTCGCTGGGCAGGAACCAGCGTTAGCACTTTTTCGGAAAGTTCCTCCATGCGGGCCTGGCTGATCATGCCTGTGGCCATGGCGCGCCTTAGCACCCAGTTGCGTCTTGTAACACAGGCTTCGCCGCGAATTCGCGGATGATAGCGGGTAGGGGCATTTAAAACACCGACAAGCGTGGCGGACTCCAGCAGGTTGAGCTCGGAAGCGTGCTTGCCGAAGTATTCACGGGAAGCACGCTCCACACCGAAGCAGCCGGAGCCGAAGTTTACCGTGTTACAATAGGCGGTGAGAATCTCTTCCTTGCTGTAGCGAGCTTCCATTTGCAGCGCCAGCAGCATTTCACGCAGCTTGCGGTCCACCTTCTTTTCAAATGAAAGAAAGAGGTTCTTGGCCAGCTGCTGAGTTAGCGTACTGCCGCCGCTGCGCCTTCCTGCTGTGAGGTTGGAAATGAGAACGCGAAGCAGCGCGCGCTTGTCAATCCCGTGATGCTCCATGAAGCGCGAATCTTCCGTGGCAAGCAGACACTGAATGAACAAGGGCGAGATCTGTTGAAAAACAATGGGCTCGCTGGAGCCTGTCTCCGCAATGGTCAAGCCATTACGATCGACAATGCGCGTCTGTCCCGCGGACTCCAGCTCGCTTAACCGCTCTGGCAGACTGGGAAGCTCATCCATGATGCTGGCAACATAGACCAGCGAAAACAGCAGACCCAGTCCAACAAGGCCCGCGGCAAGGCTGCTGATAAAGCGCAGGAATCTCATCAGAAGCTAAACCATCGTTTTTTCGGCTCTTCCTCTACCGGCTCATTCGGCACCGGGGGTGCAGGCAGCTCCACCAACAGGTCACGCCCCGACCCTTCGTCCAGCCGTATGTAGAGGCTGCCGCGAGAGGAACGTATCACAGATTTTACTCTTAGTGAATGATCCAGCACAAGGCGGTCAAGCAGTTGCCTTTCAACCGTGCTCACAAGCGTGTCTGTCGCGTCAGCCGCCTCTTTTTCCCACAGGGCATCGGAAACGGTCACGCTGCTATCAATCCGGGCGGCTACGTTTAGCTCGAAACGGGCAAGGGAGAGCTCCAGCATGGAGACTTCGCTTCCCGCCATGCGAGCCCCGCTCCGGTCAAGCAATTCGATCCTCAGCCTTCCCCCTTCATTTCGAAAGCGCGTCCTGGTCCAGCCGGCATCTTCTGCTGCTATCAGGCTGGCAGCCGGAAAAAGCATGTCCTGCTGCTTGCTGCCAAGCGAAGAGTAGAGCGCGAGAAAACCCGGGCGCTCCTGCTCCAGCACGGGATAGCTGTCCAGCGAGCGCATCAGAATCGGCAGGCTGGTCGCAGCAGAGGCCGCAAGCTGGCGCAGCTCAATGGCGTCCTGCAGCTCCGAGCGCTGCTGGCTTCCTTCTTCCATCAGGGCACGCCGGTCATGGGCGCGGCCCACACCTTCGCGGCGCTCGTTGCCCAAAAGCAGCCATCGCCCCAGCAGAACCTCTGGCAGCGGCGTCAGCCAGACAATCAGCAGCACAAGCAGGATGAGCAGCTCGAAGATCCATGGCCTGTTCAGGGAGAATTTCATCCGGCAATTTTCTTCCGCTTGATCAGATATGCCAGCAAGGCGCGACCCAGATCGGAATCGGTTGACTGTGATACAAAATCGATTCCCTCGCTCAGGCAGCCGGAACGCAGTGCCTGCTCAAATTCAAGAAATCGCGCGTTCACATCATCGGCCACCAGCCTGGGGTCACTGGGTAGTTCGCCGCCCTCTTCCATGTCATGAAAGACCGCAGAATCCAGGAGGGCAAAATCCCGCTCAACCGGATCCAGCACATGAAAGACAATCACCTCGTGTCCCATTCGCCTGAAGTGCCTTAAACCCCTTAAAACAGACGCTTCATCGTCCAGCAGGTCGCTGATCAAAATGATCAGGCCGCGGCGCCTTAAGCCTTCCGCCATGCGATGCATCACGGCTTCACTTCTTGTGGTGCCGCCTGTTTCCGCATTTTCCAGCGCCGCCAGAAGATGACTCAGGTGCCTGCGGGTGCTCCGCGGCGGCAGCGCGTGCTTTACTCTGTCTGCAAACAGGGCAAGACCAACAGCGTCTTTTTGTCGTGAAAGCAGGTAGGCCAGACAGGCTGCAAGCAGTTTTCCGTAATCGAGCTTGCTCCTTGTGCCGGAGGCCATAAAATCCATGCTCTGTGATACATCCAGCAGAATGTAGGCGCGAAGATTCGTCTCCTCTTCGTACTGCTTGATGTGAAAGCGGCCACTGCGCGCATACAGGCGCCAGTCCACGTGCCTGAGGTCATCGCCCTGCGCGTAGGCGCGGTGTTCGCTGAATTCGACACTGAAACCGTGATAGGGCGATCGATGCAGGCCCGTGATGAAGCCCTCCACCACGCGGCGTGCTACAAGATCCAGACTACCCAGTCTGGCAATGGCTTCGCTTGTCAGCAGCGAGGGCATTTCAGCTGATATGCTCCAGAAGCTGTGTTACAATCTGATCCGAATCAACTCCGTCGGCTTCTGCCGTAAAGCTGGGCAGAACACGGTGGCGCAAAACGGGCAAGGCAACCGCTTTCAAGTCTGCCAGGTCGGGTGTGGGGCGTCCACCAAGAACCGCCCGGCATTTCGCTCCAAGAACCAGATACTGACCCGCGCGGGGACCCGCCCCCCAGGCTACCTGTTGTCTCACAAAGTCGGGTGCGGAACTGCCAGCTGGACGACTCAGACTTACCAGCTTGACAGCCTGCTCGATCAGGTGATCACTTACCGGTGTTCGCCGCACCAGATCCTGTAATTCGATCACGTCCTTTTTCGACAGAACTGGACGAATGGACGAGCTGCTGCCTCCGGTTGTGGAGCGAACAATCTCGACCTCTTCTTCAAAACTTGGGTAGTCGACCTTAAGCATGAACATGAAGCGATCGAGCTGAGCCTCGGGCAGGGGATACGTTCCCTCCTGCTCGATGGGATTCTGTGTGGCCAAAACGAAGAAGGGTTCGTCAAGCTTGTGGGTCGTGCCCGACACGGTCACCGTGTGCTCCTGCATGGCCTGCAAGAGGGCGCTCTGTGTTTTCGGCGGCGTTCGGTTGATTTCATCGGCCAGCACGATGTTGGCGAAAACCGGCCCCTTGAAGAAGCGGAAGTGCCTGGAGCCGCTCGCGTCATCTTCGATGATTTCCGTGCCGGTAATATCGCCGGGCATCAGGTCCGGCGTAAACTGGACACGATTGAAGTCGAGCTCGAGGGCCTCAGCAAAACTGGAAATCAGCAAGGTCTTGGCCAGTCCGGGAACACCCACCAGCAGGCTGTGTCCGCGGCACAGGAGTGCAATCAGCAGCTGCTCCACAACTTCCCGCTGACCGACAATCCGGCGGGACAGCTGTTCTTCAATGCGCTCGCGCGCGTCCTGCAGGGCCTTGACGGCCTGCATGCCTCCTGAGGACTCAGCCACTTTGCTCTTCCTTTCGCATCCAGTTTCCGATGTAATTCAACAGCTCGTCGCGACCGGACCGGGTCTGGGTTGAGCTGCTGATCACCTGTAATACACCAAAGGGTTTCAGTTGGCGCTTGAAAGAGAGCACAGCAGCCTGCCTGGCTGAGCCACTCAGCTTGTCGGCCTTTGTCAGGACCACGATGGTTGGAACCATGTGAAAGGCCAGCCACTCGAGACTGCTGGCGTCCAGGCGCGACAAGCGGTGCCTAATGTCGATCAGCTGAACAATCAGCTTTCGGCGAGGTGCCAGCAAGTAGCCCTCGATCATGCGCGCCCAGTCCCGGCGCATTTCCTCCCCCGTCTTGGCAAAACCGTAGCCGGGGAGATCCACCATGTAGCAGGCGTTGTTGACGGTGAAGTAATTGATCAGGCGCGTTTTGCCCGGCTTGCCCGAAACCTTGGCAAGCGCCTTGCGGCCCAGCAGCAGGTTGATCAGGCTGGACTTGCCCACATTGGAGCGACCGACAAAAGCAATCTCGGTCAGGCCCCCTGTCGGCAGTTTCTTTGGGTCGGCCACGCTGATCAGAAACTCGGACTCCTTGATGCGGAAGCCCGGCTCCTTGTTTCCCTTTGCCTCGTTCACGCCGCCTCCACTTCATTCAGTTCCGGTACGGCGTCAACCAGCTCCGGGTGTTTTCTTCGCGTTTCCTGAATCACATCCTGCAGCCTGTTGGGCTTGTCCCTGAGCAGGCGCAGGCGCTCGCGCAGCAGTGATACAAACCGATCTTCAAAGTGTGCTTCAAGTGATAGTTTCCAGTCCCCTTCGGCCCTTAGGCCAAAACGATCCGTGTAGACGTGGGTGGCTACTTCCAGGGATCGCTCTGCGTGCTCGAGGCGCTGCTCGCGCTGCGCGGTTGCAGCATTTCTGGCCTGCTGCTCAAAGTGTGATACATCAATCCAGGCAACGGCGTCTTCGGCCAGCTGATAGCCCTGACGACTGGCGGGGAGCAGCTCCTTGCCTGTGAGTTCTTTAAGGCCCTTGCGCAACCTGCTGGCAACAACCTTCAAGCTGGACTCGGCAACCATTGGCTCGCCCTCGATGCGAAGCATTTCGAGGAGCTCGTCTTTTGTAACCAGAGGCCGACCCTGCCATTGCCGGTAAGCCAGACAGAAGAGCATTTCGTGAGCGACACGGGAGCTGAAGCGCGAGGCTTCAACCTCTTCGCCCATGTACCAGGCGCGTGGCCCGCCAAAGAAAAACAGCTGCAGGCCCGGTCTGGAAGCAAGCCTTGTACCACCCTCGAAAAGGGCGAGCTCCAACTGTTCATAGCGCTCTTCAAGGCTGGCCCGTTCAAGGGGGGCAAAACCCTTAAGCGCAGTGCGAATGCGACCGGCCTGTCTTGCAAACCACTCCGAACGGTCCAGCTCTTCCTCTTCTGCTTCAAGCGAAAAGCCAACCGGTAGCCCCCTCCTGAGCCACTCGCCGAGTGAGTGGATGTAATGAGCCGCCTGTCTGGCTGAGTGCTCAAAAACGGGATCGGCCAGGCGCTGCAGACCACAGCGCTGCAAGGCGTGACGGACAAAACCCTCCAGCTGGTGATTTCTGGCGTGGCACAAGGCCTCACTCAAAAGCCCAAGGAAGGCCTGCTCGTCTCCTCTGCGCCGAGCCCTCAGGGCCAGGGCAAACAGCGCCATGTGGCGATCCACCTTGACGGTTTCCAGCCAGCCCGCCAGCTCCTCCTCCAGCTCGTGATCCTGATGAAGAGCCGCCAGTTCCATGACGCCACAGGTCACACGCACCAGATCATAATCACGTCGCTCCCTGGCCAGGTCAATCAAGGACCTGTAATCTGCAGCACGGCGGCGTGTCGGCTTGCCCAGCTCGGCTTCTGCGCGGGCGGCAATCAGGTCGAAGTGCATGGCATCCACACCCTGATGCCGCTGCTGAACACGGTAGATTTCCAGGACATCTTCCGCCGCTTCCAGGGCTCTGGACCAGTCTCCACCTGCGTCTGCCTGCAGATATGCCGTCATTGCGCGGGAGAAGAAGTAGGGGTGACTGAGATCAATCATGTCCGCCACACCGGCCTTGTCCAGCACCTCCAGAATCTCGGCGGCCTCCGTCTCGCGGTAACCGCGCCAGTAAACCGAGGCAACCGTCAACAGATAGGCGCGCTCGGAAAAGGACTCCAGCCGGCTGTCAAGGCAATAGTCCTGCACGCTGGCAAGCTCAATCGCTTCGCCAATCCGGCGCTGGCTTCGCAGAATCCCCATCAGGCCGATAATGCGCTCGCGGGCC
>CAYFPS010000001.1:226902-324649 GCA_964345075.1 uncultured Bacteroidaceae bacterium
GTCTGCTTGCGTGACACAAAGAGGCGCAAATCCTCGCGCAGCATTTTCTCTTCTTCATCGTATCGAAGCTGAAAATGAAGGGCCCGCTCGATGTGCGTTCGCTGCTGCTGAATGCTCCTGAAAGAGGCGCGGCGTGCACTTTCGTCGGCATCTTTGGCGAAGGGTGTAAACAGTCTGGGGTTAGACATACGAATGGCAAGGGCTGCCATTTTGAAGTAAACGTGTGTCCTGGCAGCATTTCCCAGCGAAGGGTCATCCAGCGCGCGAAACCGCCCTCATAATCCTTGTTCTGGAATGTCTGAAAGTTGATGCGTATCACATTAACTAGGGACTCGATATCTGAGTCAAGCGGCAGTGTTTCAAGCTCACTCAGAATTTCCGGAACGCGCGGATCCGTACTGGCATCAGCTCTAAGCTCGACTAACTCGTGATACAGGAGCACCGCGCGAACAGGGGCCTCCTTCTGCACCTCCTGCTGCTCCTTGACCCAGGCCAGAACGCCACGGCCATTGTCGTTCATGCGAAGCATGTCGGGAACGATGTAACACCAGGTCTTGCGCGCCTCTGTATTGAGGGAAGCCGGATCGAAGCGCTCGAAGAGCTCGGACAAGGACTCCGAGTCGCCAATGCGGAAAAAGGCCATCGCCTGATTGGACAAATGACGACTGATTGTATCACGATCCTCCGAAAGGCCCAGAGCGCGCGTCCTGACGCGAATAGCAATGGCCTGATCGTCAAGACTGGTGCCAAGAGAGAATAGTTTGTCCTCCAGCAGCGCCAGTGCCCTGCTCCGCGCGTCCTGCTGGCTGCTTTCCAGTAACAGCATCGAGCGAAGTTCAAGAGTCAGGTCTTCGGACTCTTCACCCTGCTCGATCTGTTCGAGCAATTCACTGATAAACTCTGCGCGCTCGCTTGATTCAAGCAGGCCGGCCGATGCCGCACGCCAGGAACTGTGAGCGAAATACCATCCCTCACGGCGCTCGCCGGTCTGATATCGCGCCAGAATGCCGGCACGCGAAAACTCTCCGGCAAGCCGGAGCAGCGCATCCGTGTTGGCGGGGTCCAGGCCCGCAAGGGGATCAAGGCTGACCGGTCCCCCTGCCAGATCCAGCCAGCAAAGCAGAAAGCGCCCGCGGGGATGCTGCCGGATCAAATGATCGATTGCCCCTCGCAGCACGCCGCCAAGCCTTCTGGCCACATCGAAGTAGGCGCTGTCCAGAACCCATCCGCGCATGGTAGCCCGCAGAGCACCTTCACGCCGAGAGGACCTGAGTAGTTGGGCGGCAAGAAAGGGATGGCCATTGGAAGCGCGCCAGAGCAGCCCGGGAAGCTCCGGCAGGCTGGCAATAACTGAATCATCCAGCTCTTGTGATACAAGCTCGGCAAGCCCAGCATGATCAAGCGGCAAAACCTGAAAGCGCTGGCTGTCCGGATGAAGCGATACCAGAGTCTTCCAGCGATCGCCAAGTCCGGGATCTTCCGTCATTGAGTGGACAACAACCGTTACCAGCGGCAGGGAAAGGGCTTCCGGGTGATTCGTCAATTCAATCAGAAGCGATACGCCCGGCTGATCAAGCAGATGAACATCATCAACGCAAAAGAGAATCGGCTGGCGGCGTCCCAGCTCCTTGAACAGGGCCAGAAGCGCCTCGACAGCAAATTCAAAGCCCACATCGCCCTTGCCTTGAGGATTGCGTACCAGCTCGAAGTAGTCGGCAAGCGCGGGGAGCGCGGCAATCTGCGCCATGTCGTCGGGTGTCAGGCGCGTTTCAAGAGCAAGTTGTACACGGTGCAGCAGGGAGACATGGCGTGATTCAGTGTCAACCGAACCTCCACCAACCTGCAAGACGAGATGGTCCTCTTCCAGGGTATCACAGAAGGTGTTCACCAGCAGCGTCTTGCCGATGCCACTGATGCCTTTAATCTCCATCAACCTTCGACCATCCTTGCGGACGGCTTCAGTCAGCTGATGCAGATCCCGCGACCTGCCTGGAAGCCTGACGGTCATCCGGTCTGCCTGGCTACCGCCTCGGCCGCCTTGCGCGCAGCGTCTGCATCACCCAGATAGCGACTGGCAATCGGATTCAGGTTTTCGTCCAGTTCATAGAGCAGCGGAATGCCGGTGGGGATGTTCAGCTCGACGATTTCTTCGTCGCTGATGCCGTCAAGGTGCTTGACCAGTGCACGCAGACTGTTGCCATGCGCCGCGATGATCACGCGCTTGCCCGAGCGAATTGCCGGAGCAATTTCCTCGTTCCACAATGGCAGAAAGCGGTCGATCGTAAGTTTGAGCGACTCGGCGTCGGGCAGCTGTTCGGCACTCAGCCCCTGATAACGCGGGTCATGGCAGGCGTGCCGCTCGTCATCGCGATCAAGTGGCGGAGGTGGTGTGTCAAAACTCCTTCGCCAGACCAGCACCTGCTCGGCGCCGTGCTTTTCAACCGTTTCCTTCTTGTTGAGCCCCTGCAGCGCGCCATAGTGTCGCTCGTTCAAGCGCCAGCTGCGTATCACAGGGATCCACATCAGGTCCATCTGGTCCAGCGTGATCCAAAGCGTGCGAATGGCCCGCTTGAGCACACTGGTATAGGCGACGTCAAAGACGAAGCCCTCTTCCTTTAGCAGCTTGCCGGCGGCTGTGGCCTCTTCCAGCCCCTGAGCAGAAAGATCCACGTCCTTCCAGCCGGTAAAGCGGTTTTCCAGATTCCATTCACTCTGCCCATGTCGAAGCAGAACCAGCTTGTACACGTTCGACTCCTTATCTGTCCACCACAAGTGTTTTGATGTTGACGAATTCTCTTAGCCCGAAGGCAGAGAGCTCCCGGCCAAAGCCCGAATCCTTGACGCCACCAAAAGGCAGGCGCGGGTCCGAGCGTACGAGTCCGTTAACAAAGGCGCTACCGCAGCTCAGTCGGTGCCTTGCGAGGTTTTCTGCGCGTTCTGTATCACGGGAAAAAATGGCTCCGCCAAGGCCGTATGGACTCATTTCGGCCAGGCGCAGGGCATCCTCTTCGTCCTCGGCCTGTATCACACCGGCGACAGGCCCAAACAGCTCTTCATCAAAGGCGGGCATTCCGGGCCGCACGCCGGAAAGAACCGTGGCCGGATACCACCAGCCTGGACCTTCAGGTATTGTCCCGCCAAGCTCGATTACGGCTCCCCGTGACACACTACCTGCCACCTGCTCGTGCAGGGCAAGGCGCAGATCTTCCCGGGCAAGCGGGCCAAGTCGGCACGCCTCGTCAAGCGGATCATCGAGCGTGAACGCCGCCATTCGCTGCTTGACGGCTTCCAGGAAATCGTGATACACGGCCTTTACGGCAATTAGCCGCTTGGCCGCGATGCAGGACTGGCCATTGTTGATCATGCGGCTTGTCACACAGATTTCGGCGGCAAGCTGAATGTCCGCGTCGCCAAGCACAATGTTGGCGTCCGATCCGCCCAGCTCAAGCACGCATTTCTTCAGGTGTCGGCCGGCCTGTTCGGCAACGGCTCGACCGGCGGCGGTTGATCCCGTCAGGGTTACCGCAGCGACGCGCCTGTCGGCAATCAAGCCGGCAATTTCACGAGGATCAAGGTGCAGGCTGGTAACAAGCCCCGCCGGCATTCCGGCATCTTCCAGCAGCTCAACAAGCCTGCCTGAAGAGCCCAGGGTGTTAGGCGCATGCTTGATGAGAACACCGTTGCCCACAACCAGCGCCGGAATAACCACGCGAATCACCTGCCAGAGCGGAAAATTCCAGGGCATGATGGCCAGCACCAGGCCCAGCGGCTCAAAGACAATCCGGCTTTTCAGCGATTCCGTCGGAATCTCAATGGGAGAGAGCTGGGAAGCCGCCTGCTCCACATAGTAGTCGCAGACCCACGCGCACTTCTCGGCTTCCGCCCGGCCCTGAAGAAGCGGCTTGCCCATTTCCAGAGCCATCAGGCGCGCCAGGTCGTCCGCCTTATCGCGCAGCAGCCTGCCGATTTGAGCGACCAGCTCAAGCCGCTCAGCCAGTGACCTTGCGGCCCATTGTTTCCGGGCGGACACCGCGCGATCCAGGGCGGCCTCAAGCCAGGCGGCATCGTGCGGAGCATGCCGCCCGATGATCTGACCATTGGTTGGATTGATGGATGTGTACATGCGAAAACCTCGCTTGGAACCGCTTCTGAACAATGTAGCAAGCTTGGGCAGGAAGAGGCGCTTGAGCAGGGAGCTGGTTCAGCTCCAGCTCATGCCGGAAATCGGCACACGGTATATCGGAGCCAGCCAGTGACAGGGCCAAAAAGAAAAGGCCTTCTGGCGAAGGCCTTACGGTCCGGACGAGACTCGAACTCGCAACTTCCAGCGTGACAGGCTGGCGCTCTAACCAATTGAACTACCGGACCAATATGGGCGATACTGGATTCGAACCAGTGACCCCCTGCTTGTAAGGCAGGTGCTCTGAACCAGCTGAGCTAATCGCCCTTGCTGCGGACCAGAATTGCTGCCGGCAGCACACCGATATAGGCGATTGCAAGCAGCAAGGGAGACAGGGTCAAAGAAACGAAACCGTCATGCGGCCCCATTCCGGAAAGAAGGAAGCCGATGACCAGCAGGGCAACACCCAGAAGAAAGAGCAGGTAATTGACCTTGCTGAATTGACTTCTTCGTTCCATCGTCTACCTCCAAAAGTCGACGAATCCCAAGAGTACTTCATCCTGTGGAAAGAGTCAACTCTCACTCGCTGAAGATTTTACCGAAAATCCTGTTCAGGCTCCATCAGGGTGCCTGAACGGGAAGCCCGGCCTGGCGGTTTGATGCGGCTGCCATTCAGATGGTAGAAAGGCGCTGATCAGGCTTCGTCGAAGATATTCCACTCCCGGCCAAGGTCGCGGGCGACGGGGGTGAGGATCATCCCCCTGGTGATGCGAATGCGCAGGCCCTGTTCCCGGGCGGCCCGCACGTCTTTTTCGCCGACCAACCTGCCTACCGGCAACCAACCGCGAGTCCGCTCTTCGCCGGACTTCTCCGGCAATAGCAGGGTCGCCCGGTCGCCGCCGGTCACACGAAAGGCGTTCGCGTCGTCCTGATCCACATGCAGCTCGAGATCATACTCGTCTGAAACGCGCACATGCACGTCGGCAAGAACACCGTCGCGGGTGGCTTCGCGGCGATCAGTCTGCCGCTTTCCCCTGAGGGCCGCCATTATCACATCGCCATCCATCAGGCCAAGCCTGCGGGCGTTTTCGGGGCTTGCCTCAAGGCGGCGTGTCAGGCTGATCACGCCGAACTCGAGCTCTTCGTGTCCGCGCGGGCCAATCAGCGTGATCCGCGGCGCACCCTCGACATCGCCACTGTGACGAATGGGCGGGTCAAGGCCCAGGGTGGCCGCCAGCGAAAGGGGAAGCTCAACGCGCGATGTATCACAAAGTGGGCCAACAACAGGAATTCCCTGAAGCCGGGAAAGTGGCGAGGCTACAGACAATTGCTGGCGTGATACAAATCCGCCGGCCAGCCCCAGCGGCTCGGCAAACTCCAGATAGGCCGTGTCGCCAAAGAGCCGGTGAAAGCGGGGCTTGCAGAGAAAGACTCTGGGCCCGATCACGCGTATGCGCGCGTCCAGACTCAGCGGTTGAACTCCTTGACGATGCGCTCAACATCCTGATCACTCAGTCCCGACTTGCCATAGCTCTGCCCCTTGGGCGCTTCGGCCGGCGGCTCCTGAGTGTCACTCTTGGGGCGATAGCGATAGTCTTCGTCGTAGGCCCAGCGCCTTGTATCACCGGAGGGCTTGCCGGCAAGGGGATTGAGCTCCCAGGCAACGCGCTTGATGTTGACCAGATGAAGCGGGCCGACATTGTCGCTTGTGATACTTCCACCCCAGGTTCCGGGGCCGAGCGTCAGCGAGGGAACCAGGCCCGTGGTGTAGCCGATGGCGCCATGGGTGGATGAAGAGTTCACGATGATGCGGAAGGCCGGCTTGTGCAGTCCGAACTCCATCACAACATCCGGGTCGTTGCAGTGAATGGCAAAGGTATGGCCAACGCCGCCGTAGGCGAGCAGCTCAACCGAGAGATCACAGCCCTTCTTCCAGCCATCGACCACATAGAAACCCAGCACGGGACTGAGCTTCTCGCAGGAAAGCGGATCTTCCGGGCCGACCTTGTCCAGCATTACGATCAGCGCACGCACATTGGGCTGAATCTTGAGGCCGGCCAGTTCGCCGATGTGCTGCGGGCTATGGCCAACGATTGCCGGATTGAGTTTGCCCCGCTTGTCCACCATCACGGCCTGCAGTTTAGCCTTTTCCTCGCTGGTGGCAAAGTAGGCGCCATTTCGCTTGAGCTCTTCCATCAGCCTTCCGGCAATTGGACGGTCGGCAACCACACTTTGCTCGCTGGCGCAGACCGTGCCCCAGTCGAAGCTCTTGCCGGCAATGATATCCGCCGCGGCCTTGCCCACATCCGCCGTGCGATCCACATAGGCTGGTACATTGCCCGGGCCCACGCCGTAGGCCGGTTTGCCCGCTGAATAGGCGGCGCGCACCATGTCGCTCCCGCCAGTAGCCAGAATCACACTTGTATCACGATGCTTCATCAGCTCGCTTGTGCCTTCAAGCGTTGGAATCGTCATGCACTGAATAAGATGCCGCGGGGCGCCCACGCTGGCAGCAGCGTCAGCCAGAATCCGTGTCGCCTCGAGAATGCTGCCGCGGGCCTTGGGGTGCGGGCTCATCACAATCGCATTACGGCCCTTCAGCGAAATGATCGATTTGAAAATCACCGTTGAGGTAGGATTGGTGCAGGGAATCAGGCCGGCCACCACGCCCATTGGAACGGCAATCTCATGGATGCGCCGGGCCTCATCGTAATGCACCACGCCACAGGTTTTCACTGTGCTGACATAATCCACCAGATTTTTCGAGGCAAACAGATTCTTGGTGGTCTTGTCTTCAATCCTTCCAAAGCCGGTCTCTTCATGCGCCATGCGCGCAAGCCGTTTGGCGTTGTTCTGCGCGGCCTGGCCCATCGCTTGTATCACGCGATCCACCTGATCCTGCGTGAAGTGCTTGAACTGATTGACTGCTTCGCGCGCTTGCGCCAGCATGTCGCGGACTTCCTGGATGGAAGCGAGATCCCGGTCCATGACGTGGTTCCTGTTGAACAAAGAAGACTTCAATGTAGCTAAGTACTCGCCGAAGGTTGGCCCAAAGGCTTGCCGGGCGACAATCAATTCGGCAGATTGCCGCTATGCCGGTCGCATTGATCACAGGATCCGCCCGCCGTATTGGCCAGGCACTTGCCCGCCACCTGCTTGAAAAGGGTTGGCGGCTTTTCGCTCATGTCAACTCTTCACAGAAGGAGGGCCTTGAGCTGCAAGAGGCTTTTCCCGGGCAGGTTCAACTCTTGACGGCTGATCTGACAACGCCTGAAGAGCGGGACAGACTGACCGGGCAGCTGCTTGCTCAGCTAAATGGCGAGGCGCTGGATCTGCTTGTTCACAATGCCAGCATCTTTCCCCATGCCAGGCTGGAGGCAACGGATGAAAAGCTGGTTGACAGGCTTTTCGCCCTGCACCTGAAGGCTCCGCTTTTCCTGAGCCGCGCGCTGGCTCCGGCACTTGAGAGCGCCCCGGACGGCCAGATCATCAACATGCTGGATGCCGGAGCCGGGCTCAATTGGCCCGGATATCTGGCTTATTCACTTTCCAAGCAAAGCCTCGAAAACCTGACGCTGGCCCTGGCCCGCGAGCTTGCGCCGAGGATCCGCGTCAATGGCCTTGCCCCGGGCTTCATTCTGCCGCCTGAAGACGCGCCCGATGCCTATCGAAAGGCCGAGGCGCGCAGACTGTCAAAGGCAAAAGGAGGGCCGGAATCACTTATCAGGGCCCTCGACTATCTGTTGGAAAGCCCCTTTGTTACGGGCGACCTCCTTCAGGTGGATGGCGGGCGTCGCCTGCTGCGGCCCTGATCAGATTCGCCAGCCTTCCCGCAAAATCAGCTCCGCCACTTGAGGACTCAGTAGTTCGGCCCAGTTCCCGCCTGTGCGCATGCGCCGCCGAACCTCCGTCGCGCTTAAGCCCTTTTCATCCGGCGAAGCGCGGCGAATCACCTCCGGATTGCGCCCGCAGGACTCAAACATCTTCTGCTTTTCTTCTCCCCGGGCATCATAAATGCTTAAGAAAAAGACGGCCTCGTTCGGCACATAGTGCGGCCACAGCTCCGGCTCAAGCACCGGAAAAGGCACAGTCCGCCAGCGGCCGCGCTCGATTCTCCGTGCATCCAGAGCCGCCTCAAGCATCAGAAGGCGCTGGTAATAACTGAAGGGATTCGCTTCAGGCCGTGAGCGAAGCGGGTCTGCAACGCTGGCCGGCGAGCGCCCGGGATCTGGATTGGTAATACCAATGACCAGACTTCTGGCCCGCCGAAAGCCCTCCAGCAGATAAGCCTCGTGATCCAGATGCAGCGGCTGGAATCGCCCATGGATGAAACCCAGTTCGTGCACGACTAGAAGGGGCGCAATTTGACCAGAAAGAGGGCGCCCACAAGAAAGAGCGCGATCAGGGCCGAAAGCCAGCTACCCTTCAGCTTGCCGCGCATCATCAGCAGCTGAAGCACGAGCAGTAGAACGGCCAGGGTCAGCTTGACATGAAACCAGCCGCTCAGCGTGCCGGGGGCCGCGCTGTGCATCAAGCCGAGGCCGCCCACCAGCATGAAGGCGAAGCCGGGCCAGGCCAGTCTGCCCATCAGGCCCTGGTGTGCGCGGTCAACGGGATGATCGCCCTCGCTGCGCGCCGGCAGCAGGCTGATGGAGAGCAGGGCGCCAAACCAGAAGACAATTCCCAGCAGGTGAAGGATCCAGAGCATGAATTCCTTCCTTTCTTGCAATTATTTAATGCTGTTTATATTTTCAGCCCGATCAAGAAACGAGGAAGACCATGCCGATTTACGCATATAAATGCCCATCCTGCGGCAAGGAATTTGAAAAACTCGTCTCCTTAAGTCGTCGCGATGAAGGAGTCGAATGCCCCGATTGCGGTCAGGCTGAAGTCCGGCGCAGCGTGGCCAGCTTTGCCGCGGCCATTGGCGGCAGCAGCTTGAGCGGTGGCTTTTCCGGTGGCGGCTGCGGTAGCGGCGGCTTTACCTGAGGCTGATCGGAGCGGAGTTCCGCTCCCTTTCACTCCTTTTCCCGTGGCGCCAGGTGAAGATCGCACCAGCGAATCATCTCCCACAGCACGTGTTCTACGCTTTGCCTGGCCCGGTAGCCATGCCCCTCGCCCGGTAATCGGACGAGCCTGACCTCTGCGCCCAGGCCCTTCAGCGCCTCAAAGAAGCGCTCACTTTGCATCGGAGAGGTCCCGCTGTTGGGATCTTCCATGCCGTGAATCAGCAGAAGCGGAACCTGAATCCTCCCGGCCTCCATGAAGGGCGACATTTTCAGATACGTGTCACCCGCCTCCCAGAAGTTTCGCTCCTCACCCTGAAAACCAAAAGGCGTGAGCGTCCTGTTGTAGGCACCCGATCGACAAATAGCCGTTCTGAAGAGCGAGGTGTGGGCAACCAGATTGGCCGCGGTAAAGGCTCCATAAGAGTGGCCGGCAATCGCCATGCGGTCGGGATCGCCTATCCCGCGTGATACAAGCAGGTCGACGGCTGCACGCGCGCCAGCCTCAAGCTGCTCGAGATAGCTGTCGTTGGGTTCTGCGCCCTCTTCTCCCAGAATCGGAAGCGCCGGGTTGGCCATGATGCCATAACCCTTTAGCAGCAGAAAGAGCACGCTGGTGGCACTTGGGCGCGAGAATGTGTTCTCCGAAGCTGTAACACGACCTGCACTTTCGCGGCTTTTAAATTCTCTTGGATAGACCCAGAGCAAAAAGGGCAGAGGGCCGTCGCGCTCCGGCTCATAGCCCGGTGGCAGGTAGACGGTGGCCGAAAGCTCAACGCCGTCAGCGCGCGTGTAGCGCACAACCTCTTGACTTATCCCGGCAAGTTCCGGCGCAGGGTCCTTGTGATCTGTCACACGGCGCAATTGATAGTCTTCGCTCGAGCGCGGGGAATCGCCCGTGGGCTTCTCCAGCAGCCAGGCGTTCTCCGGCTGATCATTTGATTCGCGGTTTAGCAGCAGTCGCTCGCCCGTTGAATCGAGCATGCGTGATACACTCTCGTAGTAGGGATCGCGGCACTGCCAAAGGCGAGTCTTCTCGCCTGTTTCCCAGTCCATTCGATCAAGAAAGGGGTAGACGCCCGCCTCCGATGCACCACGACCCTTCCAGAAGATCGCACTGCCGTCTTCAGAAAAACGCAGGCTCCAGTGGCCATCGGGATGGTTTTGTGTAATCGGCCTCCCGGGGCTGGTGTAGGCGTCGTCGCTCTGGCGCTCGTAAAGAAGCTCTGTCTCGCCGGTGGAGGGGTTTAGCCGAAGGACACGCTCGCGGCGATCCCGGTACCAGGACTCAAACAGAAGCGCGCGCTCACCATCGCCCCAGTAGATTCCCCCAAAACGATCCTGCGTCAGGCAGAGCTCTTCCGGATCACACAAAAAGGGGGCGGCCTGTTGCATGATGCGGTCACGCTGTGATACATCGCGCGAGGCATCACCGTCATCCAAGGCCTCGGCCCAGAAGAGCGTCGCGGGTGTGTCCTGTCGCCAGTCGATTCGCCGGGGACCTGTTCGCACGGAGCCGAAAGCGATGGGGACATCTACGGCAAGGGGTGCGTCGTATACGGCTCGCCGCTCGCCGGACTCCAGATTAATCAGCTCGCTCTTAAGGGGGAAGCGATATGACGGAAGCGAATAGCTGAAGGGTTTGTGTGTACTCTCGACCAATATCCAGCGACTGTCCGGTGATACAACATAATCCTGCAGCAGCAGATCCTGGGCGATTATGCGCGGCGCTCCGTCAAGTGGAATCAACAGCAGGTCGCAGCTCAGGTAGTACTCAAAGAGCGCTTCATCCCTAGGGCTTTGCAGAAGATTCGAAAAGGTGCGGGCGGGCGCCTTGCCGCCAAGGTTTTCTTCGATCACCGGGCCTGTGGGAGCAGCCTCGGCCGGCAGCGCGCCTCTTCCGGCAGCCTGAACAGGACAGACAAGCGACTGGCTGTCGGGCATCCACTCATAGGCCCCGGCCTCTGCCGGGTTCAAGGGGCGATCACAAATGCGCCGGCTCTTGCCGCTTTCCGCGTTCGCCAGCCAGAGGAAAATGCCGCCCTCTTCCTTCAGCATCCAGGCGATGTGTTTTCCATCGGGCGACCACTCAAAGCCGTAAGCCCGGCCCGCTGCCGGCAACTCGAACTCGGTCCGGGAATCATCTTCCAGTGATACAATTTCCGCGCGATCGGCATACCAGGTGCGCAGCGGGGCATTGGTGGCGGGATCAAGCCTTAGGCCGGCCAGCTCGACAGCCGTGATCGCCACCGCGGAAATATCTGGCAGTGCGCCCCCCTCCACGCTAAGCAGCCTGTCACCAGCTGGTGATACAATCAACCAGGGCTTTTCAGGTGCCGAAAGAATGCGTGGAATGGGGTCGGGTGCAGCTTGATATTCGAGTGCAGGAATCGGGCTTGATGACATGAGTACTCCGGCCGCCAGAACGAGCGATTTGATCAGCATGATGGACTTTCTGCTTTTGCTGAAAGATAGGGATTGGGAGAGGCCTGCGCCGCCTACCTGTTCCAGTCACCCGCGGTGCCCGTGGCCAGGGCGCTGACAGTGCTGCCGTTGCACAAACATCCCGGAACAACCAGAACCTCCTGACCGTCCTCCAGAACACGAATCCAGAGTCCGGCGTCAAGATTCCCCGAGCTGACAGACAGGAATACGCTTGCGCCATCAGGGGCTTCGACCGTCCTTATCCAGGGGAGCTCGGCGGCCAGATCAAACTGTGTGTTGGAGTCAACCTGCCAGGTGATCGCAGCCTGTGATACAGTTCCGTCCACCTGAAATTCAAGTTGACGCTTGTTGTCTTCGGCTGTATCACAGCCGGCCAGAACAGCCATGGCCCCTGCGAGGAGCAGTTTGTGCTTCATTTCAGAAGTCCCTTCATCGCCTTTTCGTCGCGCCGGGAGAAGCCCAGTTCCGCCAGTTTTTCCTGGCTGACCCAAGTAAAGGCACCCCGCCCAGGCCACCCCCCAATGCCCTCACTGACCATGTCCGACCGGACTTCGCCGGGTATTGCGCGAACATCGGCCTGAAAATGGCTGTAGACATGCTTGAACTCAAGGCTTTTCTTGTGATACAGCGAAAGAGGCAGGCTTGTCTCTCGCTCCAGCTGGGAAAGCAGCTGGCGGTAGTGCTCTTCACGCTCCTCTTCGTCCAGCCCCGCCCGGCCCTTGATCAGTGCCCGGGCATCCTGTGCCGGCAGCTCCCACAGGCCCTCCAGCATGCCCCTGCCTCTACCTGGTTTCCGCAGCAGGATCCTGCCGGTGGCGTCCCTGATCAGAAGGACAAGCACCGGAACTTTCGGCACAGCGCGGCTTTTCGATCGGTATGGAAGCTCCTGCTGGCGCCCGGCCTTCCTGGCTCCGCAGGCTGCCTTTAGCGGGCAATCGTCACAGCGCGGCTGACGGGGCAGGCAAAGCGTTGCCCCCAGCTCCATCATGGCCTCGTTCCAGGGGCCAGGATTGTTGGCATCAAGCCACTTCTCGGCCAGTACTTTCAACTGGCGCTTTGTCGCCGGCTTACGGGTGTCTTCCTCGATCAGCTCCAGGCGGGCAATCACGCGCTCCACATTGCCATCCAGCACGGCCAGTGGCAAGCCAAAGGCCAGCGAGCCTACAGCGGCAGTGGTATAGGGACCGAAACCGGGCAGGGCTGCCAGCTGATCAGCCTCCCGGGGAAAACAGCCACCATGCTGGCTGACAATCAGCCTCGCGCATTCAAGCAGCTTGCGCGCGCGCCTGTAGTAGCCAAGTCCAGCCCAGGCCGCCATCACATCATCGTCGGAAGCCGCTGCCAAAGCATTAACGGTAGGCCAGCGCCTTAGGAATTTCTGGAAGTAAGGAATCACCGTATCAACGCGGGTCTGCTGCAGCATGATTTCACTAAGCCAGACGGCATAGGGCTCGCGCGGCTCGGCCCGCCAGGGCAGCTCGCGGCCTGCATGCTCAAACCAGTCGAGCAGCTGAATACGCAAGTGGGATGATGGCGTCATAAAGAAAAAGCCCGCCGGTAAAGGCGGGCCTGGAATTACTTGTTCTCTTCGTCCTTGAGCTTCTCTTTCAGGCGCTCAAGCTCCTTTTCGGCCTTGCGGCGTTCGGCGCGGATTTTTTCGAGCTCCAGATCAAGGAACTCGGCGCCTTCGTCCTCGGCGCCCAGCCAGTCGATGATCTCGCGTTCGCTGACACCGATCTTCTCGCGCATCTCCCAGTCACGCTCGCTCTCGGGCTTGACTTCGGCAAAAGTATCCATGCGGCGGAAGGCCGTCGAGGGCTGGAAGCTGAACTTGGCCGCCAGGCGCCAGGCAGGATAATATTCGGGAAACTCGTCTGTGGGACGAACCTGCGACGGGCTAAGGGCTGCCAGCTCGGCGGGGGTTGCCTCGTCACGGAAGGTAATGTCGGGCCCGCTCTCCATGACACGCAGGTCCAGACCAAGGGTGGCCGACATGCCCTGGAAAATGCGATAGGTGAAGCCCGGCTGCAGCCAGATCACATTGGCACGCTGCCAGGCCCATGCCTCGGGCTTGCTCAGGAAGAAGTTGCCATAAAGCTCGCCAAACCACTCCCAGCGGCGGGCGGGCTGGCGGTAGGCCAGCGACCACTCGAGGTCCTGTGAGACATTGGTGAAAATGTCCATGGCGTCTTCGGAGCCGCCATCGTTGTGATTCAGCCAGGTCAGGTTGAAGTGGGCGCTTCTTCCCTCAAGCGGGTAAAGCTGATTGGAGAACCAGGAAAGCCCCCATCCCAGCGCTATTTCGTTGGCACCGCCATTGTAAGGCTCCAGATAGACATTGGACACCTTGGACGAGTTGGCGCGGAAAGCCAGCGTCCAGCCCCAGTTCAGCGGCTTGTCCATCAAGTTAAGCGTGTAGCCGCCACCCTTGATGCGGAAGTAAACATCATCAGGAGCATTGTAGGTCACAGAGCCCTGCGAGCTGAAGTTCAGATCCTGATACAGCATTGGAACCATTTCAATTTCCAGATGCCGACTGAAGCCGAAATTCAGCGCCAAGGCCTGCGAAACATTGGAAACATTGGCTCCACCAATTGTCTTGGCCCAGGCACGACTGTGCCACTGCAGCGACATCTGGCCGGGCGCAAGAATATTGGCCGGGCTGGTATGAAAGAGCGACTGCCCCCCGAGAAACTGGGACGCCGCTTCAGCGCCCTGGCAGACAAGCAGTCCGGCACACGCAATTGTCAGAATCCGTTTCATCATTGGCTCTCCCATTTTCCCCCGCTGGCTGATTACTTCAACCTGTCCATGAGAACAAAGGCATTGAGTAGAATACCCAACTTGGCCGCGACATCAACAGCATTCGCGAACCAGTTGTAAGCGCTGCCCGAAACCACAACCGTGTCCCCGGGCTCAATTTCAGGAATCAGGCTGAAGTCGCCCGTCTCCAGATACTTGCGAATATCCACCTCGAGGATTTCTTCCCGCTGATTAACCATGCGCACGATCCGCACATTGTCCAGCCTGGAATAACCCGTGGGGCCGCCGGCCGCCGAAAGCAGCGTCAGCAGATTGGTCCCGCTGGGCACATTGTACTGGCCCGGCCTGAGCACCTTTCCCCAGACATTGACAGCAATGTAGATGGCATTTTCATCACCCAGAAAATATTCGGCAGCCCGGTTGGAACCGAAGCTGTCGACGCGGGGGGGGCTGGCTTCCTGGGCAGAAAGCTCAAGGGGGCGGAGCAACAGGACGACCAACAACAGCCAGAATGGCATTGAAACCCTGTGTGACAAGACGTTCCTCGCAGATCCTCTGTGTGCAGCCTAAAAGGTAAAAGAAATCCAGTTGGATTCCGAGCCGGATAGCGCGCAGCCATTCGGATTTGAGGGAATCACAACTCGCAAACTGTCGTACTGTTCCACATGCTCAACCACCGTGTCCACCCGGACAAGATAGGAGCCACTTTCCAGCCCCAGTTCGCGCTGATCCAGCTCAACCACCATACCCGGCTGCAGGTTGAGCTGCACAAGCTCCCGATGCAGCAATTGCTGTCTGTCGGCACTTGCAATCAGCAGTTCAAAACCGCGAAAGCCTCGGGTCTGGTAATCGACATACTCGTACTGCCAGGCCACGCTCAGCAGGCTGTCCGCAACACCCACGCCAGAAGAAAAGACTCTGGGCGGGTCCCACAGCCTGTAGCTGGTGGTATCGCTGGGCTCGCTGCGATTTCCCGAATCATCCAGTGCGCGCACAAAATAGAAGTAACGCATGCCCCAGACCGTTAACGGCTGCGTACCTTCGCTTGTGTCCAGCCAGGAGTAATAGTCGCTGGTTCCTTCCAGAAAGCTCTCGGGATCCTCGGGCATGTAGACGAATTCAGAGTCCGGGTGATAGGAGCGAAAGACCTCGAATCCAGCCAAGTCCGGCGTAGCCTCGGTCATTTCCCATTCAATGCGAATGCCGGCACTACCCGCCTCGGCATCGGCGCCTCGCTCGGGCCAGTCGGCCAGCTCTTCGCCGCAGGTCTTGATCAGCATGCGTGGAGCGGCCGGTGCCGTACGATCTTCATCACCCGTATCCTCACCGCAACCAGCAAGGGCCAGGATGGTGGCTGTCAAAAGAACAGTTCTACTCCATCGGCCACGAAAGGCGGGAGCTTGAGCCACAAAGCTGAATTTGTTCAGAATGTCCATTGGAAACTCATCCTGTGCAGGCGGCCAAGGTCATGATCCAGGCCGGCGTAGTCCAGCGTCAGCGCCCCCAGCACAAAGCCAGCACCATAAGTCATTCGACCGTCCTGTCCCTGATGGCCCAGACGAAGGAAGAGGCGGCGCAAATAGTCCAGCTCCAGGCCGCTGTGCTGGCGGGTGTCGTAGTGATGGTCCCAATCATGCGAGAGAGTCAGCCCCACGCCCATCAGGCGCAGCTTCCAGGCAACACCCAGCACATGATAGTAGTGGATAGCATCCTGACCGCCATTCCAGTGCAGGCCCGTGTTGGTGAAGTTGTCAAAGCGTGCGCCCAGGCTGAATTCGCCCAGGCCCTTGATACCGCTCATGTCCTCAACTTTGACGCGCGCCTGAATGCCGGCGTCCACACCCACGCCCAGGCCTTCGTCATCGTCAAGCGTCGAGCGAATCACCTTGAAGTTGATGCCATAAGGCAGCTCGACCGGCAATTCGCGATAAAGCCAGCCGGCGCGGAAGGTGAAGCGGTTACGCTTGGCAAAGCTGAAATAGACAGCCTGGTCCGCGTTCTCAAATGTCCCCAGCGGGTCACCGCCTCTGGCCTCGATCCATGCGCGGCGCTCTTCAAAGGTGTATTCGTCATCGCCCAGTTCCGGGTAGCGAGGGATCTCTGTCACTTGAAAGTGCAGCAGGTTGAGCGCAAGGTTACCCCCGCCAATTGGCCAGGTAAGACCGACATGCCCCATGCTGCCCATTGGATCTGTCAGCGTGCCAAAGTGGCTGGTGGCCATTCCCGAGACGCTGCGCCTGTCCACCAGGGCAAGACCCGCCGGATTCCAGAAGCAGGAGAAGGGGTCGTCACTTAAGGCCGTCATGGCCTGTCCCATGGCCAGGCCACGGGCGCCGCTTCCCAGCGCCAGAAACTCTCCGGCGAATTTGCCCGCCTCAAGCCTGCCAACACAAAGCAGCACAAGCAGTCCGACCATGCCGGCGCGCATTTTGAACAGGCTGCTCATTTCAACCTCGCAACTTTGCCCTGATGCTCAAGGGATTGACCATCTGCCCAAGCCTTGAAGAGGTAGAAGTAAACCCCATTGGCCACGACATCCCCGGCGCGATCACGGCCATCCCAGGGCAGCTCGACATAGTTGATGAGCGGCCCGTCCATCTTCAGTGTGCGGATCTTTCGTCCCGCCACGGTGAAGATCTCGATAGAAACCTTGTCGGCTACGCCCGTCAGGCTGAAGATAAAGCGTGTATCACGCTGAAAGGGATTTGGGTAGTTGCCGATGTACTCCAGCCCCAGGCGGTCGCCGGAACGGAATAGTACTGACTCGCTTGCCTGGTTTCCTGCAGCATCGTGACACAGAAGTTCAAGGCTGTGCTCGTCGCGCTGTGGATCAATCAGGTCAGCGACGGGTAGTGTAAGCGAAAGACCGCCAGACAGCGAGGAGATGGTCATGCCTTCCCGTGATACAGGTTGATCATCCACAAGAATCGTCAAGCGTTCCGGGCGGGGGTCAACACCATTTTCGTCTTCCAGCAGCAGGGTAAAGACGGCCTTGCGCGGCACAAAGCCGCCACTGGAAAAGACCTGCCCCTCGGCCTCAAGCAGCACGCCTGGAGCCACATGGTCTTCCAGCTGCCCAAAACAGAAACCCCCGGCTCCATGTATCACAAAATCAAGCGTGTCGCCCGCTCGGGAAATCTGATCACCGGCAAGCGGCTTTAGCGCAAGGCCACTTCCCCGGTCCAGCACAAAAAGGCTGTCCGCAGTTCTCCCGGGTGCGCGCCCATGGAATGCGCCTTCTGCTCCCGCCTCTTCCGGCTGTATGTGATACAGGTCGCTTGACAGGGAAAGCCCGGGCTGGGCGTCCGTCGCTCCCGCAGCCTCTTCCTTCCATAAAACGAGCACGGGTGAATCATCCACGACCAGCGATCCGGTCAAGCCAGCCGCCAGACGAGTCTCTTCGCTTGTTGAAATTCTAGTTGAAGCCGGAAGAAAGGAAAGCGTGGTGCTGTCTGTATCACAGGCCAGGCTTAGCATGGCCAGAGTGTCCAGCGAAAGATCATTCAGTAGCAGATCCAGCCTTAGCTCTTCACCCGGGGCGAGACCATCAAGCGACAGATAGACGCTCTCGCCGCCCTCAGCGTCAAGAGCTCGAGCACGCAGACTCCCGCTGGCGGCGTCACCCAGGTTGTGTACCCGGAAAAGCCCGTGTCCTGGTCGAAGCGCCCCCGCATCATCCATTGTCAGCTCCAGAGCCGGGCCCGGTGCTCGCACCTGATACCAGCCCGGCGGTGTCTCGTTGGCGACACCATCTCTGTAAACCAGAAAACTCAGCGCAAGGGTTGTTCCTTCTGTAAATGACCCCAACTCGGCGGCTGTTTGCCAGCGCTGTGGGTCACTGACCGAAAAGCTCATGGCTGCTCGCTGCTCCAGCGAGTCGCCCTCCGGGCTCCACGCCTTCAGGCGTGTTACAATGCTGTCAGCCGGAGTGGGAGATGCAAACAGCAATTCCGCGAAATGCAGGCTGTCGGGGCGGGGTGGGTCAGGACTCAGTCTTGCCTGCCACATCAAGTCAGCCTCGAGGCTGTCTGCATAGTAGAGCCAGGCATGGCTGCTCTGCGGATTCTCACCGCCAATCCAGACACGGGCGCTAAAACGACTTCCACCCTCCCAGGTTTCTTCCGGAGCGGGAATGTTCAGGGACCAGGCACCATCATTTCCGACAACGAAGGGGTACTCAAGCACATCGTTCACATAATCGCTCGAGGACTGCACGGGGTGCTCGGCCTGCCCGTAAAGCTCTACCAACCCTTCCGCGCCAGCCTCGCCTTCGCCCGCAAGCAAAAAACTCTCGCCCGCGTTAAGGACCGCCGGACTGGCCGCGGGTGCCTGGGCTCTTGATGGCAGGTGAATCTGCTGCCAGGGCGTCCCAAGCAAGACCATCATCGTGTTGACGGCTCTTGCCAGCGAGCGCCAGTCTTCACTTTGATTTTCGTAGCGGAGCCACAGCTCCTGCTTGGCAAGCCTTAAAGCTTCCGCAAGGGGCAGATCGGGGCTGGGCAGCTGGTATTCGAAGTAGATTCCAAGCAGCTCCATGCTTGTATCACGATAACCCAGGCCTGTTGAACCAAGCACGGCGATAGCGCCTGCATCATTCATGCTCATCAGGGCACGGCCCAGCGAGCTGGATATCTCGATTGAGCCGATGAAGCAAGTGGCGTTTGTGAAAAAGGAAAGCTTGTCCTCGTTTTCCAGCAAGGCAACATCCACCGAGCGGAACAAGCCGTCATCCTGCCAGACGGCGCCACCCCCGTGCCCGGAATAGTTCGTGATCAACTGACCATCATTCACAAAGGCCAGAAGCTGGTCGCGGTTGCCAGAGTAGCGTGTGGCAAGCTCGCCGGACTCGATGCGACGCAGAAAGAGCCGGTCATCCAGCGAATTAGCCACCATCGTCTCGGTTAAAAACTGAAAAGCCCCCTCGTCACGGGCTTCGGCTCCCGCCGTCAGCAGCAGGCGGTTGTTCCAGTCCTGGCCCCCCGACGCGGCGTATGCAAGCGCTTTTGTTGAAATTCGCTCCAACTCTTCCATGGTCGAAAGCGGCCAGCGTGATACATCCACCGGCAGGCGTTCACCCGTGGCCGTTGTTGCAAACCAGTCGTCACTCGAGGCGGCACCCCAGCCCCGAACCTGCTCGAAGTATACGGGGCTGATCGGCTCATGCCCCGGACGCATCGCGCGATGATCGGTTGTTCCTTCACCAATCATGAAGAAATAGCGAGGCGGGCTGCTCCAGCGGCTCCAGGCCCAGGAGATCAAATCGCGAAAGGCGTGTGGATCCATGCGCCCGTGACTGAATCGGTCGTAAACCTGACGGTCAGAAAAAAGCGCCCAGCGTCCGGACATCTCAAGGGCTGGCTCAAGAATCTCGCTGGCGCCGTTTCTAAACAGGCTGTCCGGAACAATCACAATGGCATCAAGTCCGCCAGCTGGTTCCTGTGATACATCAAGGGGGTCAATCAGCTCAACACCTTCGGCCATGACACGTGCGCTGTCCGTCAATGCCAGGTAGCGATCACCTTCCCTGAAAACATCCTGAAAGCGCAGGCGAAACTCTCCGGCCACCTCGCGCACAATGGTGCTTCTGAAGCGCGAACGGCCAATTTTGTAGAGAGTAATTGATTCATCTTCGAAGCCTTTGACCGTAATGTCCACAATCTGGCCCTGATGGGCGGGGTCTGTCGTAAAGAGCAGCTGGCCGTCCTCGGCCTCGTAAAGACGCTGATAGCGAACATCCATCCAGTTAAGCATGGCCGCTGAGTAAGGCCCAGCCGGAGCCTCATCCACACCGGCAATGAAGAGCGTGTTTGTATCACGGTAAAATCCGCTGTGATCAGGAAAAGCCTCTGCGCCAAAGTCCACAATCCGCAGTTCCTGATTTTTCCAGCTATTGTCTGCCCCAACCGTCAGACTGGCCCCGCCCGTCTCGTTGATATAAAGCCGCAGCTTCTGAGTGATTTCCCCCCCCCCCTCCGGGGAAGGTCCGGACGGCCCGCGAAAGCAGAAGCGAACACTGACGGGCGAACTACTCGAGCTGCTTAATCCAGGCAGTTCAAAGGGAACCTCTCTCAGTTCACCACCGTATACGCCCGGCGTCCAGAAGCTGTGATCCGGGTGTGTTTCTTCCAACACATAATTCAAGCGGGAAAAACTGTTCTCCTCCTCCAGGTGAAGACGCTCAGGAAAGCTCAAAGGCTGGATATAGCCATCGGGGTCGGTTTCAACGATTTCGCCCGACTCCTGCGCAAAACGAAAGCCCGGGGAGCCTGTATCACACAGGAAGTAAATCTCCCGCGATGACCAGGGGTCCAGCCGCATATCGGGGCCGAAGACGTCGCGCTCGAAAAGCGTCGGCTCGCTGTAGAATTCGATGTAATCGGCTGGATCAAAGACCCCATCTTCATCGCCGAAAACATAAAGCGGCTCCAGCTGGCCGTTGTGATACAGCGACCAGCGGCGAGGATCCGGCAGGAAGGCCCCTTCAAGCTCTTCTTCCAGCCACTCGCCCGTGATACGAACCATGCCCGTGTTCTTGACCTGAATCCGCATGAAGGCGTCGGGCCGCCAGTCAGGCGCGGCGCCGGAACTCAAAAGGCGCGGTCGCTCCACCGGGCTTCCCGTCTCGCGGACAACAAGCCCAGCCTCAAGCAGGCTTGCCGGAACGCGCAGGCCCGTTCTCTGCCGTCCGTTTTCCCGCTCCACCTCGTGGCCGGAAAGCTCAAGGGCCTGCCCGGAAAGCGTGCGGAAGCCAAGCTCCTCCTGCGCGTGATCCAGCAGCAGCACCCATGTATCACGAACCGGTGCATCTTCGGCAAGAGTCAGGCGCAGCTCGCCGGAGGCAAGTCGCTCCAGCACAAGGCCGGGCCGCTGTGGACACAGGACTTCCGCGCGGCCGGGGAGGGTCGATAGGATCAGGCCCAGCAGGGCCCAGCGAGCTGTTTTTGTCATGCCGTGTTCAGTTGAAGTTGCGGATCTCATAGCGGTAACCCTGCTCGGTCAGGAAGAGCTGCCGGTTCATGGCGAATTCCTGATCGATGGTATCGCGCGTCACAAGTGTATAAAACCACGCCTGATTTTCTCCGGACTTGGGCCTTAGGACCCGCCCCAGACGCTGCGCCTCTTCCTGGCGGCTGCCAAAAGTCCCGGAGACCTGAATCGCCACATTGGCTTCGGGCAGGTCAACAGCAAAGTTGGCCACCTTGGAAACCACCAGAACCTTTTCTTCACCCGTTCGAAACTTGTTGTAGAGCTCGTCGCGAACCTGATTGCGCACACTGCCCGTGATCAGCGGGGCGCCCAGGATTTTGGCGATGGTCTTTAACTGATCGATGAACTGCCCGATGATCAAAATGCGATCACCCGCGTGCTGCTTGAGCAGATGGTCGATCACCTCCAGTTTGGCCGGGTTGGTCGAGGCCACCGTATACTTTCGGCGTGTTTCGGCAAGCGCGTACTCCAGCCTCAGGTCCTGATCCATCGGCAGGCGATATTCCACGCAGCTGGCCTCGGCAATCCAGCCCTGCCGCTCGAGCTCCTTCCAGGGCACGTCGATCTTCTTGGGGCCGATCAGCGAGAAGACGTCGTCTTCCTTGTTGTCCTCGCGAACAAGCGTTGCCGTCAGGCCCAGGCGGCGGCGACTTTGAATGTCGGCCACAGCGCGGAACACCGGCGCGGGCAGCAGGTGGACCTCGTCGTATACAATCAGTCCCCACTGGTGCTCATTGAACAACGAGAAGTGGATGAAAGGGCTTTTCTTGTTGCGGCGGTAGGTCAGGATCTGGTAAGTGGCGATGGTGATCGGCTTGATCTCTTTCAATTCGCCCGAGTATTCTCCGATCATGTCCGGGTGAATGTCCGTCTTGTCGAGGATCTCCTGCTTCCACTGCCTCAGGGCCGTGACATTGGTGGTCAGAATCAGCGTGTGCATCGAGACCTTTTCCATCACCCCGATGCCGATCACGGTTTTGCCGGCTCCGCAAGGCAGTACCAGCACGCCGCTGCCGCCGCGGGAGTCGCCACCCGACCAGAAGACATTGACCGCGTCCTGCTGATAGCGCCTTAGCCCAAACTCGCGCCCGGACCGTGATACAGGCCTCAGGCCGATCTCCATGGGCGTGCCGGCCGTGTATCCCGCCAGGTCTTCCACCGGGAAGCCGATTTTGATCAGGGCCTGCTTGAGGTGGCCGCGATTGCCCTGCGGCACGCGGTAGCGCTTTTCATCCAGCTGCTGACCGAGCAGCGGCCCCACCGTTTTGTGGCGGGAAAGCTCCAGCATCAGGAGGGGCTCGGCGGACTCGAGCAGCAGCTCCTCGCCCTCGCGCACCAGGCGGACACGCCCGTAGCGCCCAACAACCTCACGGATGTCTTCCACCACGTTGGTCGGCACTTCGTACTTGGAGTAGCGATTGAGGATGTTGATGATCTCGCTGGCCGCCATGCCGCTGGAGGCCGCGTTCCAAAGGGAAAGCGGCGTGATGCGGTAGGTGTGCAGATGCTCGGGGCTCTTGTCAAGCTCGGCGAAGCGCGCCAGATCGTCGCGGGCGTCTTCAAAGGCCGGATTGGCCGTTTCCAGAAAGACCGTCCTGTCCGACTGGACGATCAAGGGATTGGCAGGGTTATACACGGTTCTCCTGCGGCAGAAAAGTTGCCCACAGACGCCTTTGCCTGGGGCCGTCAAATTCACAGAACCAGACCGATTGCCAGGTTCCCAGCTTCAGCCGGCCAGCCACCACGGGCACCCAGAGCTGACAGCCCAGCAGGCTGCTTTTCAGGTGCGCGTCCGAATTGCCTTCGGCGTGGCGATAGCGGGCGTCATCGGCCAGCTCGCCCAGCTTCATGATCAGGTCACGCGGGACGTCCGGGTCCCCGTTCTCGTTGATGGTCAAGGCCGCCGTTGTGTGCGGCACATGCAGAAGGAGCAGACCTTCCCGCCAACCCTCATCGGCAAGCAGGCCCTCCAGCATCTCATCCAGACGAATGAAGGCGCTGCGGGCCGAGGTCGAAAGTCGAAGCTCTTTCATACAGAATCTTTTGAAGTCTTGGCCAAGTCTCAAAGTGGCAAATCTTTCGCGGCTTTTGGAGGGGGTATTGCGTGCTTTCCCTACCCCTTTAAGCCAATTGCTACCTTGGCCCAATGGAAAACTACCACTGGACCCATTTACCCTTGAAGGCCCGCCCCCTGCGCTTCTGGCTGCTTGTCCTGCTGGTCCTGCTGGTGGCTTCAATACTTGTCTACTGGCTGGGAGCGGGGCTGGAAAGCCTTGTACTCTCGGTGCTTTTCGTCTTCAGCCTGCGCGAAGGGCTCTTTTCCTCCAGCATCAGCGCCAGCGAACTTGACCTGACCCTTTCCGCTCCCCTGACCGGCGCGCGCAGCTTCAGCTGGAGCAAGATCGCGCAACTGAAGCTTGAAGGCCCAGGCTTGATCATCGAATGCGCCGACGGCAAGGTGCTGGCGCGAGCCCTGCCCCCGGACCAGGATCCGGCGGAGATTCTGGCCTCGCTCGAGGCGCTGCGCAAGGCTTTTCACGAAAACTGACAGGCAATCACTATATCCATAAACATGCTTTCGCAAAAAGAACCACAAAGACCCAAGCCCCCCGAAGAGCTTGACAGCGCCGAAATCGAGCTGGTCGGGCGCTTTGTGAGCGAGCTGGTCAGCCGCCGCCTGACAGCCCCGGCCATTTTCATGCTTGAGGGCATGCGGCCGATGAATTTCGTCCTGAGCCAGGGCATGGTCTTCATTTCACCCTTGATCAAAATCCTGTTCGAGGCGGTTCATTTCGACCAGGTTCAGGAAATGCTGGAAAAGCGCGGGGCCATCCCCTACATTATTGATTGTATCGAGTTTGAAGAAGAGGTATCCCGTGGCCAAAAGCACAGCGAAGTCGACCCCGAAGAAAAAGACTGACTCCGCCCCCGCCAAAAAGGCAGCAGGCAGCAAAAAATCCACCAGCAAGGCCACAAAGGCTCCCGCAAAGAAGCCCGCGGCCACCAAAGCCGCCAAGCCCGCTGCAAAGGAAGCCGCCACAGCAAAAAGCGCCAAGCCGGCAACCAGAAAGGCCAGCCCCGCCAAGGCGGCCAGGCCCCTCGCGAAAAAAGCTTCAGCAACAAAACCGGCCAAGGCCACTGTGAAGAAGGCCGCAAAGCCGGCAACGAAAAAGAGCCCCGCACCAGCGGTTAAGAAAGCTGCGCCCGTCAAAGCCACCAAGGCCCCCGTAAAAAAGGCGGCAGCAAAGAAGCCTTCTGCGGCAAAGTCCAGCGGGCAGGTCCGTGTCAGCGCGGCCAAGCCGGGCGCAGCCGCGGGCAGCAGCCTGCTGATTCGCGGCGCAACGATCGTCACCCTCAACCTGATTCGCGAAGTCGTTCAAGGCGACCTGCGGATTGTCGACGGACGCATTGCCGCCATCGGCAAACGCCTTAAGCCGCGCAAGGACGAGGCCGTGCTGGATGCCGCCGGCCTGACCGTTTTCCCGGGCTTCTTCCAGATGCACGTTCACCTCTGCCAGACCCTCTTCCGCCACATGGGCGAGGATATGGCGCTTTTTGACTGGCTCAGGAACCGCGTCTGGCCGCTTGAGGCCGCGCACAATCAAGCCTCCCTTAGGGCTTCGGCCCAGCTGGGGCTTGCCGAAATGCTGCTTTCGGGCACCACCAGCTTTGTCTCCATGGAAACCTCTCACGGCACCGAAACGGCATTCGAAGAAATTGTCAGCACGGGCATGCGCGCCTTTTCGGGCAAGGCCCTGATGGACGGTGGCCGCGGCGTTCCCACCAAGCTGAAGGAGAGCACCAAAAAGGCGCTCGATTCCGCCGGCCGCATGCTGGTTGACTGGCAAGGCAAGGGCGGACTGGAGGTAATCCTCAACCCCCGCTTTGCCCCCAGCTGCACGCCGGACCTCTTGAGGCAGGTCGGCAAACTGGCCGCCGAACACGAGGCCTGGATCCACACCCATGTGGCCGAAACGCGGGACGAGGTTCAGCTGACCCGCGAAACCTTCGGACGCAACCCGATCCTGCTTTATGAGGCACTGGGTTATCTGGACGGCAAGTTCATCGGTGTTCACGCCGTGCACCTGACCGAGGCTGAAAAGCTGCGTCTGGCCGGCCGCAACAGTGTGGCGCTTGTCCATTGCCCCTCGGCCAACATGAAGCTGGCCAGTGGCATCGCCCCCCTGGCCGACCTGCTCTCGCGCGGCATTCGCGTGGGGCTGGGCGCCGATGGAGCCGCCTGCAACAATGCCCTTTCCATGCTCAGGGAAATGCGCCTGGCCGGACTTCTGCAAAAGGTCTCGCGCGGGGCCAGCGCTTTAAACGCCCAGACCATTCTCGAGCTGGCCACAATTGATGCCGCCACAGCCATGGGCATTGACGGCGAGCTGGGCAGCGTCGAGGTGGGCAAACGGGCCGATCTGGCCATCTTCGACCTGAATCATCCCTCGATCCAGCCCGCTGGAACACCCGCCCAGCAGCTTGTCTGGGCAGCCAGCGAACGCGACCTTGTGCACACGCTCGTGAACGGACGCTTCATGGTGCGCGACCGCAAGCTGGTCTGGCAGGATCAGGACGAACTGCTGAAGACGGCCCGCAGGGAGGCGCAGAAGCTTGTATCACGAGCCGGCCTGGAGGGCAAGGTTCCCTTTGGCGACTGACAAGGCCTGATCCACACACACCTCACACTCAATACGGGAAGACTCGATGAAGGAAATTCGGTCGATCCTGGCCACGGACTGTGGCAGCACGACAACCAAGTGCATTCTGATCGAAAAGATCGGCGACAGCTATCGCCAGACCATTCGTGGCGAAGCGCCGACCACGGTAGAGGCTCCCTTTGAGGATGTGACCATGGGTGTGATCAACGCCGCAACCGAGGTCGAGGAACTGTCACACACGGAACTGAGCCTGGCCGACGGCACCGTCCGTCACGCGACACCCGAGCGCAAGATTCTGCGCAAGGTCACGGGTGAAGACGGCCGTGATACATGGGAGATCATCGTCCCGCAAAACGGCAACGAGGGTGTGGATGCCTACATCTCCACATCAAGCGCCGGTGGCGGTTTGCAGATGATGGTGGCGGGTGTGGTGCAGTCGATGACCGGCGAGTCGGCGCAGCGCGCGGCACTGGGCGCGGGCGCGATTGTAATGGACATGATCGCCTCCAATGATGGCCGCCTGCCTCACGAAAAAATCGATCGCATTCGGCGCTTAAGGCCCGACATGATTCTGCTTGCGGGCGGCACCGACGGCGGCTCGAAGCTGCCTGTCAATCTGGCCGAGCTTATCGCCGCAGCCAAGCCCCGGCCGCGCCTGGGACAGGGCTTCAACCTGCCCATCATTTACGCCGGCAATCACGAATTGAAAGAGCAGATCGTCGAGGTCCTGAACGAGGTTTGCGCGCTGGACATCGTGGAGAACCTGCGGCCCGTGCTGGAGCGGGAAAACCTGAACCCAGCCCGCGACAAGATCCATGACCTCTTCATGGAACACGTGATGCAGCAGGCCCCCGGCTACGACAAGCTGATGAGCATCTGCCGCTACTGGGATCAGGAGGCAAATGCCCCTGTTTCCGTACCCATCATGCCGACGCCCGGTGCGGTGGGCAAGATCATCGAAACCATCGCCGAGATCAACCAGATCAATGTGGTCGGCGTGGATATTGGTGGCGCAACCACGGATGTCTTCAGCGTCTTTGGCGGCGTCTTCAACCGCACCGTCTCGGCCAACCTCGGCATGAGCTACAGTGTCTCCAATGTGCTGGCCGAGGCCGGGCTGGAGAACATTCAGCGCTGGGTTCCCTTCCCGCTGGATCCCGACGAGCTCAGGAACCGCATCGGCAACAAGATGATTCGCCCGACAACCATTCCGCAGACAAAGGAAGACCTGCAGATTGAGCAGGCCATCGCCCGCGAGGCCCTGCGTCTTTCCTTTGTGCAGCACAAGGAGTTTGCCGTCGAGCTGAAGGGCGTGCAGCAGGAGCGCACAATCAGTGACGCCTTTGATCAGGAAGGCGGCAGCCGCAGTCTGGTCAAGATGCGCGAGCTGGACCTGCTGGTTGGCTCCGGTGGTGTTCTGTCACACGCTCCCCGCCGCGTTCAGACCGCCTGGATGCTGGTGGACGCCTTCCTGCCTGAGGGCTTTACCAAGCTGGCCGTGGACAGCATTTTCATGATGCCGCAGCTGGGCGTGCTTTCCAGCTTCCACAAGGAGGCCGCCACACAGGTGTTCGACAAGGACTGCATGGTGCACCTGGGCACCTGCGTTGCCCCGATCGGCCCGCTGAAGGCGCCAGGCAAGCCCTGTGTTACAATCACCGGCACGCTGCCTGATGGCCGAAGCCTGAACGAGACCATTGCCCAGGACGAACTGCGCCTCTTCCCGCTGGCCCTGGGCGAAGAAGCCAAACTGAACTTCGAGCCCGCCAAGGGCTTTGACCTTGGCGCGGGTCCGGGCAAGGCTGTGACACAAACCGTCACCGGCGGCGTGGTCGGACTTGTGATTGACACGCGCGGTCGTCCTTTCAACCTGACAGCCTCTACGGCGGGGCGACTGGAAAAGCTGGACCGTTGGGATATCACCAAGGGATCCTGATGGCCACCCTCGACCTGAATCACCTCAATGGATGTATCACAACGCTGGACGAAGCGCTTGCCGGGCTTTCAAGCGATACGCTTGAGCCGCGCCTGAGGCCTGTGTTCAGGGCCGCCGCCATCAAGGAGTTCGAGCTGATTCTGGAGCAGGCGGGAAAACTGCTCAGGCGCTGCCTCAAGCTTTACGCAGCCAGCTCGCGGGAAGTTGACCAGCTGAGCTTCAAGGACCTTTTTCGCCGGGCATCAAGGGCCGGGATTCTTGATGAAAACCAGGCGCGCGCCTGGCTGGCCCACCGTGATTGGCGCAATCGAACGGCTCACGACTACGGCGAGGATCTGGCTGAAGACTTCCTTTCTGAGGCAGACACTTTTTTGTCTGATGCAAAAAGCCTGATGGCATCACTTGCCAAAGCCTGTCCAGATGATACTCTGTGATACAGACAGAGAAACGCTCCTGGAGCTGATTAACGCCCACCTTGCTGGCTACAGGGTCTGGGCCTATGGCTCTCGCGTTGACGAGAGTGGTCACGCGGGCTCAGATCTGGATCTGGCAATCTGGCCGGGTGAAGATGAGCTTGTATCACAAGAGAGACTTGCGGCTTTTCTTGAGGCATGCGAAGAGAGCCGCCTGCCTTTCATTGTGGATGCCCACGATGCCAGCAGGCTGCCTGTTTCCTTTCAGTTACGAATTCAAAAGACCCATGAGGTGCTGGCCTGAGCCGGGATCTGTCCTTCTGCATGACATCAGGCACAGGTCACAAACTCTGATCTTCAGGGCTTTTATAAACAGGATGGTTCCATGAGCGACCAGACAGTTATTTTTTCGATGGTGGGCGTAGGCAAGGTCCTGCGCGACGGCAAGCAGATTCTGCGCGACATATATCTGGGCTTCTACTATGGAGCCAAGATCGGCGTGCTGGGCTTGAATGGCGCGGGCAAGAGCACGCTCCTGAAGATTATCGCCGGTGAGGACCAGGACTATCTGGGCGAAATCGTCGCCAAGGCGGGCTTGCGCTTTGGCTATCTGCCGCAGGAGCCGGAGCTTGCCGCCGGCAAAACCGTGCTGGAAATCGTGGAAGAGGGCGCGGGTGAAATCGCTGCCGCCGTCAAGGAATACAATGCAATCAGCGAGCAGTTTGCCGAGCCCGATGCGGACTTTGACGCCTTGATGGCCAGGCAAGGCGAGCTGCAGGAAATCATCGAGGCCGCCGACGCCTGGGATATCGACTCCAAGCTCGAGCAGGCGATGGACGCCTTGCGCTGCCCGCCCGGTGATACAATCGTCGACAACCTTTCCGGTGGCGAAAAGCGCCGCGTGGCCCTCTGCCGCCTGCTGCTCTCCGCCCCGGATGTTCTGCTGCTGGACGAGCCGACCAACCATCTGGATGCCGAGAGCGTCGCCTGGCTCGAGCAGTTTCTCGCCCGCTTCCCGGGAACGGTTCTGGCTGTAACACACGACCGCTACTTCCTGGACAATGTGGCCGGCTGGATTCTGGAGCTGGATCGCGGACACGGCATTCCTTTTGAGGGCAACTATTCGAGCTGGCTGGAGCAGAAGGCTGCCAGGCTGGCCAGGGAAGAGAAGCAGGAGAGCAAGCGGCGCAAGACTCTGGAGCGCGAGCTCGAGTGGGTGCGCATGGCGCCCAAGGCCCGTCACGCCAAAAGCAAGGCGCGTATCACGGCCTACGAGCGCATGGCCGCCGAGGAAAGCGAATCACGACGCGAAGAGCTGGAGATCTACATTCCTTCCGGCCCCAGACTTGGCAATCAGGTGCTGGAGGTCGAGGGACTTTCCAAGAGCTATGGCGACCGTCTGCTCTTTGAGAACCTGTCTTTCTCGCTGCCGCCCGGCGGCATTGTCGGCGTGATCGGCGCAAATGGCGCTGGCAAAACCACGCTCTTCCGCATGATCACGGGGCAGGAGTCGCCCGATCAGGGCTCGCTGAAACTGGGCGAAACCGTTGTTCTGGGCCATGTCGATCAGCACCGCGAGATGAATCCGGAGGACAGCATCTGGCAGGTGATCTCCGAGGGGCAGGAGTTTATCAGTCTTGGTGGCCGGGAGATGAACAGCCGGGCCTGGGTCGGCCGCTTCAATTTTACAGGCAGCGATCAGCAGAAGCCGGTGGGCAAGCTTTCCGGCGGCGAGCGCGGACGAGTTCATCTGGCCCGGATGCTGAGGGCCGGCGCCAACCTGTTGCTGCTGGACGAGCCCTCCAATGACCTTGATGTGAACACGCTGCGCGCACTGGAAGAAGGCCTGACCAATTTTGCCGGCTGTGCGGTGGTGATCAGCCACGATCGCTGGTTCCTTGACCGGCTGGCTACACATATTCTGGCCTTTGAAGGCGACAGTCAGGTCGTCTGGTTTGAGGGCAACTACAGCGATTACGAAAAGAACCGGCGAGAACGGCTTGGTGATACAGGCCCGACACGCATCAAGTACAGAAGGCTTGGCCGCTAAGCGGCCTTTTTGCCACCTTTCAAGCTGGCTACAAGCAAGCGGAGTTCCTTCATGGCCACATCGTTTACACCCGGCCTCAGGGTTGCCCGATCAACAACCATCATCAAAGAGCGCAAGCTGCCGCTCAAGGGCTCTGTCACGGTTCGCGTGGGTGATCGTGTGACACACGACCAGATTGTGGCCAGAACTGATCTTCCCGGTGACATCTTTCCCGTGCAGGTGGCACACGCGCTGGGCGTGGAACCCGCCGAGCTGGCCGAAGCCATGCTCAAAAAGGAGCAGGATACGATCACGAAAGGTGAAGTCCTCGCCATGACGCGATCCTTTTTCGGCATGTTCAAGAACACCTGCGAGAGCCCCATCGACGGCCATGTGGAGAGCATTTCGCAGCGCACGGGTCAGGTGATCCTGCAGCGGCCGCCCATTCCGGTTGAAGTGAATGCCTTCATGGATGGCGAAGTCATCGATGTACACGAGGACGAGGGTATCACCGTGCGCACGACCGGGGCCTACATTCAGGGCATTTTCGGTGTGGGCGGTGAAGCCTGGGGCGAGCTGATGATGGCCTCAGAGGCGCCTGACAAACCCCTGGACAAAAGCCAGATTCACCCGGAGATGAAGGGCAAGGTGATTGTCGGTGGTTCGATCATTCGGCAGGACGCCCTGATGGCCGCGCGTGACGCCGGTGTCAGTGCGGTGATCGTCGGTGGTTTTGACAAGGGCGACCTGAAAGAACTGCTCGGCTACGAGCTGGGCGTGGCGATCACGGGCAACGAAGAAATTGGTATCACACTGGTCCTGACCGAAGGCTACGGGGACATCCCCATGACCCAGCGTACATGGGAGCTTCTGGGGTCGCTTGCCGGCAAGCATGCCAGTGTTAACGGGGCAACACAGATTCGTGCCGGCGTGATACGCCCGGAAATCGTCGTGCCCATGGAAGGCGCGGTCATCGAGGAAGAGGGCCGTCACACCGGCGCACTTGAAATCGGCAGCGAGGTTCGAATCATTCGCCAGCCCTGGTTTGGGAGAAAGGGCCGTGTTACAGCCCTGCCGCCCGAGCTTGCGGTTGTGGAAAGTGGCGCGCGTGTTCGCGTGTTACAAGTGGAAACCGAAAACGGGGAAACCATCACCCTGCCCCGCGCCAATATTGAGCTGATCGAGAAATAGCGGAGGACAGAATGTTTCTGAAGACCTTGCTTCTCGCCATGCTGGCCGCAACCGGCACTGCGCTTGCCCAGGACATGCGCGAGCTGCCTGTCAACAGCCTGATCGACAACCCCACAGCCGGCATTGTATCACGCGGCAGTTACAGTTTCGACATGGCCCTTTATGCGGAGGGTGGTGTCCTTTTCGGTTTTGAGATCGGCTTTCTCGATCGCCTCAACATGGGGGCAAGCTTCGGCGGCACGCGCATCATCAGTGATCAATCACCGGAGTGGAACAAGAGCCCGGAGCTCAGCATCAAGTACCGGCTCTTCAATGAAAGCGTGGTCTGGCCTGCGCTGGCTGTCGGCTATGATGGACAGGGCCACGGACGCTGGTTGAAAGATGACGCAGACGGCGACGGCCTGAAGGACGAGCGTTATGAAATCAAGGCCAAGGGATTTTACGCCGTTCTTGGAAAGAACTATCTGGTGGGAAACCTTGGCCTGATGGGCCTGCATCTGGGCGTCAACAACAACCCGGTTGAAAACGATGACGATCGCGGGCTCAATCTCTGGCTGGGCATCGACAAGACAATCAATCAGGAAATCAGCCTGATTGCCGAGTACGATTTCGGCCTGGACGATGTCAAGACCGGCCTGTCAAAAGACAAGGGCTTCCTCAACGCCGGCTTTCGCTGGACCTTTGCCGAGAGGCTCAGCCTGGAGCTGGACTTCCGCGATATTCTGAAAAATCGCGAAAATCTGGGCAGCCGCCCGGTGGACAGCATCAGCCGGGAAATTCGAATCAGCTACATCGAGAGCTTCTGATCAGTCCTTGTCCGTAGTGGGCAGTGGCTCGTGCAGGAAAGTCTTCAAATTCCTGCCCGGCTTGAACTGGCACTTGCGCCTGGCTGGCACAAATACAGTTTCGTTGGTTCGTGGATTACGAGCGCGCGGCTTGGCCTTGGTCTTCCTCACCTCAAAGACGCCAAAATCCCTGATCTCGATGCGGCATTCGGGATCCGCCCCGGTCAGAATCTCGCGCATGGCCTCGAAGGTAGCATCGACCATTTTGGCCGTCAGCCACTTGCGCTCACCAGTCTTGGCCTGAACACGGCTGACCAGATCGCGTTTGATAAAGGTCTCCATTCGTACCTCAGGGTTTTGGGGAGAGCAGGTACGACCGCAAAGCACATCACTCTACGGTAAAGAGCTAAAATAAAGATATTATATTATAAAGCAAATACTTCTATTTGCTTTGGCTAAGTCAAGTGTGTGCTTGACTTAGAATCGCCCCCAAGCAGGTGCATCAATCCTTCCGATACCCTTTACCGGCTCTCCGGCGGCCTCCATTGCCCGTTCATAGAGCTTGCCGGAAGCCTCATCCAGCGCAACCAGCAGTCCGCCACTGGTCTGGGGATCCGCCAGCAGGGCCAGCTGCCAGTCTTCGAGATTCTTAAGGCCGAAATAGGCTGCCGGCTTTTCGAGATTGCGCCGCATGGGGCCGGAAAGGCCCAGTGCTTTGGCTGCTTCCTGTGCGCCTTCGTAAAGCGGAAGCGCTGGCAAGTCAAGTTCCACGGCAAAGCCGCCTGGCTGGCACATTTCATAAAGATGACCCAGAAGCCCGAAGCCGGTCACGTCCGTAGCCGCGTGAGCGCCATGCTCGAGCATCAATTCACAGGCCAGCTTGTTAAGCCCCACCATGCCGGCCAGTGCCTTGTCCCAAAGCCCGGCGGCCAGCTGACCCTTTCGCTCCATGGTCATCAGCAGGCCCGTCCCCAGCGCCTTGCTTAGATAGAGGTGGTCGCCAGCCTGAACCGTGTGATTGCGCGTGATCCGCTCCGGATGCACCAGCCCGTTAACGGCAAGGCCATATTTCAATTCGGAATCCTTGACCGTATGACCGCCCAAAAGCACAGCCCCGGCGGCATCCATTCGCTCGCCCCCGCCTTCCAGAATTCGGGCTAGCGCTTCCCGCGCCGGTCCTGCATCGGGAAAACAGCAGACATTCAGGGCCGAGATCGGCCTGCCGCCCATCGCATAGATGTCGGAGATGCTGTTGGCTGCAGCAATCTGCCCATAGATGTAGGGATCGTCCGTCACGGGCGTGATCAGATCCACCGTGCTCACCAGGGCCAGCTCGCCAGACAGGCGCAGAACGCCGCCGTCATCGGAAGTGTTGGTCCCGACCAGCAGGTCGCCTTCAGGCAGAATGCTTGGAATCAGTGAAGAAAGGTCACCCGGACCCAGCTTGGCAGCTCAACCACCCGAGCAGGCAAACTGGGTCATCTTCCACTGGCTCATTTGAATCGGGTCCATAAGGGGCTCCATTTCGATCTTTCAAAGGTAGAGGAAAGACCGCGCCTTCTCAAGCCTTTGCCAAATCACATTAATCAAATAATTATCGAAGTATGTTTGAAAAATGTGGATAACTCGGCGATCTTTCAATCTGTCAAGTGCTTCCTGAATCGTGTCTTAACACTGATCTTTTGTGAACAAAATTCACGCTTTCGCAGCACACGAGGGGCAGACAGACATCGCACAGGATTGGTTTAGCATGATAATCAACAAGATGGCAGGAAATACTGTGGCCTTTCTCAAAAAAGAGCAGGAAAGAGAAGACTCGTTCTTGACTCGCTGGGAGGCAGCCGCTATATTAATCCTCCCTTCGGTTCAAAAACAGTCACATTGTGGATAACTTGTCAACAACCCCCGTTATCGAAGATCAACTTCAGGATCTGGAAACCCACTGGCATCGCTTTGTGAGTTCCATTGATGAGTTGGCGCCGAATCGTAAGCTGAACGAAATCTGGTTCAAGAAATTGACCCCGATTGCGTTTGACGGCCAGACTCTTACCGTAATGGCCCCGCCTCGCGTCTTCGTTGAATACCTCGAAAATACTCATGGCGACCTGATTCAGCGTGCCATGGAGAGCAGCTTGGGCAACGGCACGCTGCTCAAGATCGTGAAGGAAGAGGAAGACGAAGAAGACGGCCAGGAAGAAGGCGAGCTGCAGGGTTTCCGCATGCCTGCGCCCCAGCAGCAGATGGATGTCCACAAGACAAACCTGAATCCGCGCTATCGTTTTGACAATTACATCGAAGGTGATTCGAACCGCTTTGCGGTTGCCAGCGCGCGTTCCATCAGCGAAATGCCTTCAGCCACTCCCTTCAATCCCTATTTCATTTATGGCGGTTCGGGTTATGGCAAAACGCACCTGATTCAGGCCATCGGTAATGCCGTGCTGCGCGCCGGACAGCTTAAGCGCGTGGTCTACGTGACCAGCGAGCAGTTCGTCAACCAGTTCATCGCCAGCATTCGTACCAAGCGCACAACCAACTTTGCCCATTTCTATCGCAACATGGACATGCTCATTCTGGATGACATCCAGTTCTTCCAGGGCAAAGAGCGCACCTTGAGCGAATTCTTCCACACCTTCAATTCGCTGCACGAGGCTGGCAAACAGATCATTCTCTCTTCGGACAGGCCGCCCCGTGACCTGAAGGCCCTGGACAGCCGCCTCACCAGTCGCTTTGCCAGTGGTCTGGTTACGGAATTGACTCTGCCGGATCTGGAAACCCGTGTGGCCATTCTGGAAAAGCGCGCCGAGGAAAGCCGCATTCGGCTGGCTCCGGAAATCGTGGACTGTCTGGCCGACAATATTTCAACCAACGTGCGTGACCTTGAGGGCGCCTTGAAGCAGCTTGTGGCGCAGAGCCAGCTGCTCGGTACGCCGATCACGCTGGAAATGACCCATCAGGTGCTGCGCAAATACGCGCCCACCAAGCGCGGCAAGGTTTCCATGGAGACCATCGCCGAGGTCTGTGCCGATTATTACCGCATTCCGCTGGCCGACCTGAAGGACCGTGGGCGTAAAAAGGAAATCGCCCAGACCCGACAGATCGCCATGTATGTCTGCAAGGAATTGACCCGGCACAGCCTGCGTTCGATTGCCCTGCATTTCGGCCGGCGGGACCACAGCACCGTGATACACGCTGTCAAAACGATAGAAGATCGCCTCGATGCGGATCCCGTCTTCCAGTCGGAAATGGACGATCTGGTCCGCGCCGTACAGCTGGCAAGTTGAGACAATCGCTTCTCCTTAGTGGACCCTCTTCCCTGGTGATACGGTGAATCGGAAGAGGGTCCCTTTTTTATTCTCTGTGATACATCCGCCAGTAGTGGATTTTGTGTATCACAGGAAGAACTGTGGATAAGTGGGGAGAGGCTCGTGGAGTCGCTCGAGGACAAGTTGTGAGAGCAGCCAAAGAGGCTTTCCGCGGTTGAAAACAGGGGGCTTTTTCCCTAACTTATCCACTTCAATTCGACGAGGATTCCTCCACGCGGATTGAGTTGAAATTGACTGATTGACAACGTGTTCGCACAAACTCCACAGAGTCATCCACCAAATCCTCCAGCCTGAGGAGAGGATGACGAGAGAGTTCTTTACAGCTCTTAATACGAAGGGATTCCTTCCATGCGTTTGACCGTTCCCCAAAAGGATCTGCTTCAGCAGCTCCAGAAGCTTTTCGCTGTTGTTCCCAGCAAGACGACGCATCCCATTCTCAACAACATTCTCTTCAGTCTGCAGAAGAATGAGCTGCATCTGACGGCTACCGATCTTGAGGTTTCACTCAAGAGCACACTGACAGTGGAAGGCGGGACTGACGGGGATCTGGCTATTCCCGCCAAGCGCCTGCTGGATATCGTCAAGGAGCTGGACGAGCTGCCGGTCAATATTAGCACCGACGCCAGCGATCAGGTTGAAATCAGCTGCGGCAGTGCCCGCTTCAATATTCCTTCGGAAAAGGCCGAGGCCTTCCCCGTGCTGCCGGAAGTGGCCATCGAGAGCGAAATCGAAATGCAGGCCAAGCGTCTTGCCCAGCATGTGGAACGCCTGAGTTTTGCCGTTTCCACCGATGAACTGCGTCCGGTTCTGACCGGCGTGCTCTTCGAGTTCATGGCAGAAGGCCTTAATCTGGTGGCCACCGACGGTCATCGTCTGGTGCGCATCAAGGATGCCAGCCTTGCCGGTCACGACGCCCTGGGCAGTCTGGTGATTCCCATCAAGGCGCTGAATATGGTCGTGCGCAGCGGTGGCGACGCCGAGACCGTTAGCGTGGGCAAGGCGCAGAATCATCTGGTCTTCGGTCTGGGATCCACCCAGATCTTCACCCGTCTGATTGATGGCCGTTATCCGGCCTATGGCGGCGTGATTCCGGATCAGAACGACAACATCATGCAAGCCGGCCGTGGAGCCGTCTATCGCGCCATCAAGCAGGTTAGTCACTGCGCCAACAGCATCACGCGTCAGGTCAACCTCAACCTGAGCGAGAACCGCATGCTGGTTACGGCCGAAGACAACGAATATGGCAGCCGCGCCCGCAACGAACTTTCTGTGGATTACAACGGCGACCCGATGGAAATCGCCTTCAACTCCAGCTATCTGGATCAGATGCTGCGTCATGTGGACACGGACAACGTGGTCTTCAAGTTTGGCAGCCCCGAACGCGCGGCGCTGATTCTGCCGGAAGTCAATCAGGAAAATGAAGACCTCCTGATGCTTCTGATGCCGGTCCGGCTGATGCGCTCGTGAAACTGGGTCGGCTGCGGCTGCGGGACTTTCGCAATATCGCTGCGGCGGACCTTGCCTTTCACGCGGAGCGCGTCGTTGTACTGGGGCCGAATGGCCAGGGAAAGACGAACCTGCTTGAAGCCGTCCATCTTCTTTGCCTGACGAGAGCCTTTCGCACACACAGGCTGTCACACCTGCAGCGCGAGGAGGGCTCTGCCTTCATGCTTGAAGGCAGCTTCGATACCGCTCGCGGCGGACGGCGAGATGTTCGCGCCACCCAGCAGGCGGGCGGTCTGATCTTTGAGCTTGATGGCAAGCAGCTTGAAAAAAGGCGCGAGCTTTTTGGTCAACTGCCGCTGGTTCTTTTAAGCCCTGAGAGCATGGATGTATCACAGGGTGCGCCGGAAGCCCGCCGGCGCTATCTGGATCGGCTGCTTTCCCTTTCCAGTCCACGCTATCTGGATGCGCTGATTCGTTATCAGCGTTCACTCAAACAGCGCAGCCGGCTGCTTGCCGAAGATGGTCCCCACGCGGCAGGGCTGGATTTGTGGGAGGAACAGATGGCGCAGGCAGCCCTGGATCTCCTTTCCATGCGCAAGGAATTTTTAAGCGAGCTCGAGCGTGAGCTAAGGCAGATCTACCGCGAGGGCTTTGCCGAAGAGGCACTGCCCGAACTGGAACACCGCGCCAACATGGATGCCGCCACCGGAGTTGAGGGCCTGCTGAAGGCCTGGTACGAGGCTCGCGCGCGGGATGCCGAGCGTGGCTGGACGGCGCTGGGTCCGCATCGCGACGAACTTCGCGTCAAACTGGAAGAGCGGGTTCTGCGGGACTTTGGCAGTCAGGGGCAGCACAAACTGCTCATGCTTTGCCTGGCCTTGGCCGAGGTTCGCCTTCTGAAGCGGCACACGGGCGAAGATCCGCTGCTTCTTCTGGACGATCTTTTTGGCATGCTGGATGACGGCCGGATCAGCCGCATAGGCGATGCGGTGGATAAGGGCACGCAGATTCTGATCAGCACCACCAGCCGGCGTCATCTGGAGGTGATCGGTGGCGAGCTGCAGGTGATCAACTGCGAGAAGGGCATGTATCACGAAGGAGCCGCGGCATGAGTTTTCAGCCGACCGATCCTTTGAAGAAGGCACGCCAGCGCTGGTCGGCCCGCCGTGATCCAAAGGAGCTTTCCGGCGTGATCGGCAAACTGGAAGGCCTGCCTTCGGGCGAACTGCTCGTTGCGCGGATTTGTGAACTCTGGCCCCGCGTGGCCGGAGCCGAAATTGCCGGACTAAGCGCCGTGATACGCCTGAACGCCGGTACGCTGGAGATCGCCGTCAAACCCGGCCCCTGGAAAAGCCAGCTGCTTCCTCTGGAGCAGGAATTGAAAGAAGAGTTAAACCGGAGACTGGGCAGCAGTCAGCTGCGCAGAATCCGTTTTCTGGAACAACAGATCTGAAGAACGGAAGACGATGAGCACCAAGAAAAACGATTACAGTGCGCAGAACATCACGGTCCTGAAGGGCCTTGAGGCCGTGCGCAAGCGTCCTGCCATGTACATTGGCGACGTGTCCAGCCGTGGTTTGCACCACCTCGTCAGCGAAGTGGTGGACAACTCGGTGGACGAGGCGATGGCCGGGCACTGTTCGCGAATTGACGTCACCCTGCACAAGGATGGCAGCGTGACCGTGGCCGACGACGGTCGTGGTATTCCCACCGACTGGCACGAGGCCGAAAACAAGAGCGCGCTGGAAGTGGTCATGACCGTCCTGCACGCCGGCGGCAAGTTCGACAAGGATACCTACAAGGTTTCCGGTGGTCTGCACGGTGTAGGTGTCAGTGTGGTGAATGCCCTTTCCGGCTGGTTGCGCGTGGAGGTTCACAATCGTGGCAAGATCCATGTGCAGAGCTACAAGCGCGGTCTGCCTGACGGCCCTGTGGAGATTGTCGGAGAAAGCAAGAAAAACGGCACGCGTGTCACATTCCTGCCTGATGACGAAATCTTCACGGAAGTGGAGTTTCACTTCGATGTGCTCGCCCTGCGCCTGCGCGAACTGGCCTTCCTCAACAAGGGCCTGACCATCCACATCAAGGATGATCGCGAGGACGACAGCGAAGAGACCTTCCTTTACAAGGGAGGCCTTTCCAGTTTTGTCGAGTACCTGGACCGAAGCCGCACCAAGCTCCATGCCCGCCCCGTATACGTCGAGGGCGAGCGCGACAATGTGCCGGTGGAGATTGCCCTGGCCTACAACGGCAGTTATCAGGAAAACGTGCTCACCTTTACCAACAACATCAACACGATTGAAGGCGGCACGCACCTGACCGGTTTCCGCACCGGCCTTACGCGCAGCTTGAACAAGTATGCCAGCGACAACAACATGTTCAAGAAGGACAAGTTCACCCTCTCCGGTAACGATGTGCGCGAAGGCCTGACGGCTGTGATCAGCGTCAAGGTTGCCGAGCCGCAGTTCGAGGGCCAGACCAAGACCAAGCTGGGCAACAGCGAAGTCAAGAGTGTGGTGGAAACCCTCGTCTACGAAAAGCTGAACGAGTTCTTTGAGGAAAATCCGCGGATCGCCAAGGCCATCGTCGAGAAGTGCATCGCCACGCATCGTGCCCACGATGCGGCGCGCAAGGCTCGTGATATGGTGCGCAGGAAGAGCGCGCTGGAGTCGGGCAGCCTGCCGGGCAAGCTGGCTGACTGCAGCCTCAAGGATCCGATGAGCTGCGAAATCTATCTGGTTGAGGGTGACAGCGCCGGCGGCAGCGCCAAGATGGGGCGCGATCGTCGTTTTCAGGCCATTCTACCGCTAAGGGGCAAGATCCTCAATGTGGAAAAGGCCCGGGTGGACAAGATTCTGGCCAACGAGGAAATCAAGACCATGGTGCAGGCCCTGGGCACGGGCTTTTCCACCGATGATTTCGATCTCGAGAAGCTCAGGTATCACAAGATCATCATCATGACGGACGCCGACGTGGACGGCAGCCATATTCGTACGCTGCTGTTGACCTTCTTCTACCGTCACATGAAGGACCTGATTCAGCAGGGCTTTGTCTACATCGCGCAGCCGCCGCTCTTCAAGCTGGGTCACGGCAAGCAGGAAACTTACCTCAACACCGAGGAAGACCTGAAGAAGATCTACATGGAGAACGCCCTCAAGCAGGTGCGGATTCGTGTAGGTGATCGCCTGATGAACCGCGCCGAGGCCATTCGCCTGATTGAGCTGGCCCAGAAAGCCGGCGCCTCGCTGGACCGCTTCTACCGCGAGAACCGCCGCTTCCGCCTGATTCCCGCCTTCATGCCCAGCCTCTTTGAAGAGGCAGCATTAAAGGACTGGCAGGCCTTCTGCGACAGCAACAAGGGCTACCTGAGTGCCTCGGAGATTTTTGGCGGTGATGACGAGCTGGGCATCGCTTCGGCCACCAGCAAGGAAGAGCAGCGCCTGTGTGACAAGCTCGAGATCACGGTCGACCAGCTGCGCGAGGCCAACATTCACGAATTCCATGAGCTGATCAATGCCGTGGGCAAGGTCTTTGAAGTTGTGGGCGAAGCCCCGCTGACACTGGTTGCGGGCGAAAAGGAAGAGCTGCTGCCCAGCCCCTTCAGCCTGCACGAGGGCGTGTTACAACACGGCTCAAAGGGTGTTTCGATTCAGCGCTACAAGGGTCTGGGTGAAATGAATCCCGACCAGCTCTGGAGCACGACCATGGATCCCGAGAAGCGCCGCCTGGTGCGTGTCGCCCTGGAGGATGCCGCTGTGGCCGACGAGACCTTCAGCGTGCTGATGGGCGATGACGTGGAGCCCCGCCGCCGCTTCATTGAGACGAACGCCAAGTACGTGCGTAACCTGGATGTGTAATTCGTGATACACAGTCTGTCAGCAGACTGTTGTTGTATCACAGGTGGATAGATTGGAGACTCAATCGTGACCATGCTTTCCGACGGTCAGCAGATCGTCAATGTGAACATCGAAGAGGAGATGAAGAACTCCTACCTGGACTACTCCATGTCGGTGATTGTCCAGCGTGCCCTGCCCGATGTTCGGGATGGCCTCAAGCCCGTGCATCGCCGCATTCTCTTTGGCATGAACGAGCTGGGCATGGCTTCCAACAAGCCTTACAAGAAGAGCGCGCGCATTGTCGGTGAAGTGATGGGTAAATATCACCCGCACGGTGATAGCGCCATCTACGATACCATGGTGCGCATGGTGCAGGATTTTTCGCTGCGCTATCCGATGGTGGACGGCCAGGGCAACTTCGGCTCCATCGACGGTGACGGCGCGGCCGCCATGCGTTACACCGAAGCCCGCCTCGATAAAGTGGCCGAAGAGATGCTGGATGACATCCAGAAGAACACGGTGGACTTCCAGCCCAACTACGACGGCAGCCTGCAGGAACCCTCGGTTTTGCCCAGCCGCCTGCCCAACCTGCTGATCAACGGCAGCGCGGGTATTGCCGTGGGTATGGCCACCAACTTCCCGCCGCACAATCTGAACGAAGTTGTGGCCGGAACCAAGGCCCTGCTGGACGATCCGACGGTCACGATCGAAGACCTGATGCAGCATGTCAAGGGTCCGGACTTTCCGACGGGCGCCTTCATTTATGGTAAGCAGGGCATCAAGGACTGCTACCGGACGGGTCGCGGCCGTGTTGTGATACGCGCGCGCGCCCAGATTGAAAGCGGCAAGGGCAACAAGGATGCGATCATCGTCTCCGAGATTCCCTATCAGGTCAACAAGACCAAGCTGATCGAAAAGATTGTCGACCTGGTGCGTGACAAGAAGGTGACGGGCATCAGCGATATCCGTGACGAGTCCGACCGTGACGGCATGCGTCTGGTGATTGAGCTGAAGCGTGATGCGGTGGCCAAGGTTGTACTCAACCAGCTCTACAAGCACACGCAGATGCAGAACACCTTTGGTGTGATCATGCTGGCGCTGGTCAAGGGACAGCCCCGTGTGCTCAACCTGAAGCAGGTGCTTGAGAACTTCATCGATCACCGCCTGGAAGTCATCGTGCGCCGGACACGCTTCGACCTGGACAAGGCCGAGGCTCGCGCCCACATTCTGGAAGGGCTGAAGATTGCGCTGGACAACATTGATGAAGTCATCAAGCTGATCCGCGCCTCCAAGACTCCCGACATTGCCCGCGAAGGCCTGATTCAGCGCTTCGGACTTTCCGAACTGCAGGCCCGCGCGATTCTCGACATGCGCCTGCAGCGCCTGACCGGTCTGGAGCGCGACAAGCTGGAGCAGGAGCTGAAGGACCTGCGTGAGCTGATCTTCGACCTCAAGGGTATTCTTGCGGACGAAAGCCGTCAGCGCGGAATCATCAAGGACGAGCTGGACGACGCTGTATCACGCTACGGCGATGCCAGAAGAACTGAGATCGTGCCCGACGAGGGCGAGTTCACCATTGAAGACATGATCGCCGAGGAAGATGTGGTCGTGACCCTTTCCGGCGACGGTTTCATCAAGCGTCAGCCGGTCTCGGCCTTCCGCAAGCAGAACCGCGGCGGTCGCGGGATCACGGGCGCGGGCACCAAGGAAGAGGACGCCATCGAGCATCTCTTCATCGCCTCCACCCACAACTACATGCTCTTCTTCACGGAAGACGGTCACTGCTACTGGCTGAAGGTCCACGAAATTCCGCAGGCCGGGCGCGCTTCCAAGGGCCGGGCCATTGTCAACCTGCTGGAGAAGCCGAAGGACCAGAAGATCGCGGCGGTGATCAACGTCAAGACCTTCAACCCCGACATGTACATCGTGATGGCCACCGAGCGCGGCGTCATCAAGAAGACCAGCCTCGAGGCTTACAGTCGTCCCCGTCGCGCGGGTATCAATGCCATTGAAATCCGTGAGGGCGACCGTCTGATCGAATGTCAGCTGACCGACGGTAGTCACGAGATCCTGCTGGGCACCGACGAGGGCAAGGCGATCCGCTTCCACGAGAAAGATGTTCGCGCCATGGGCCGCACGGCCAGCGGTGTTCGCGGTATCACGATCGACGATGATGTCAAGGTTGTGGGCATGGTCGTCACGGCCAAGCAGGAAGCCCAGATCCTGGTGGTCTGCGAATCCGGCATGGGCAAGCGCACAAGCCTGGAAGAGTACCGTGTTACAAAGCGCGGCGGCAAGGGCGTCATGACGGTCAAGGTCACCGAGAAAACTGGCCGCATGGTGGCCATCAAGGAAGTGGCCGACGAACACGACCTGATGATCATCACCCAGAAGGGCATTGTGATACGCCAGCCCGTCAATCAGATTCGCCTGATCGGTCGTGCCACACAGGGTGTCAAGCTGATCCGCCTGGATGAGCGCGACCGTATTGCCAGTGTGGACAAGGTTGTGGGTGATCGCGAAATGGACTCGCTGGGAATCGGTGAAGACGGCGAACCGCTTTCGGCCACGGATCAGATGGATGGTGGTGGCGAAGCGCCCGAGCCGAGCCCGGAAGACGAGGGCAGCGAGAGCTGAGAGACGCTTGAATTCAAAGCCCCGCATCAGCGGGGCTTTTTTATCTGTGGGGGCCAGGCGTGAAAATTCGGGGAAGCTTTGACGTGAAAATCTCCGCCCTGGAGCCGGCGCACAAGGACGAAGGACATGCAGGAAGAGGCCGCTTTGCGCTGGACAAGCTGTATCACGGCGATCTGAATGCGAGAAGCAAGGGCGAAATGCTCAGCATTATGACCCTCGTGAAGGGATCGGCGGGTTATGTGGCAGTGGAAGTGGTTGAGGGCGAGCTTTGCGGAAGGCGTGGAAGCTTTGCCCTGCAGCACTGGGGGGTCATGGGCGGCGGCAAGGAGCGGCTTGTCCTTGAGGTTGTACCTGACTCCGGCGTGGGCGAACTGGCTGGCCTTGGCGGTAGCATGATGATCCTGAGAGAAGATGGTGGACATGTTTACGGGTTCGACTTCTCTCTGAAAGACGAATAGCAGGTTCGGAGGATAGCATGAAGGCAATGGTTGTATCACGCCACGGTGGCCCCGAAGTCATGGAGCTTCGTGACATGCCTGTGCCCGTGCCCGGACACGGCGAGCTGCGCATTCGAGTTCGTGCCGCCGCGCTTAATCATCTGGACTTGTGGGTCCGGCGCGGGCACCCCGGCCTGCATGTCGAGCTGCCGCACATTCCCTGTAGTGATGTCAGCGGCGTGGTGGATGCGGCCGGCGAGGGCGCCAGGGGCTTTTCCGTTGGCGACGAGGTTGTGCTCTATCCTGCAACCTTTTGTAACACATGCCCGGCCTGTCTTGCGGGTCATCAGAACCACTGTGCCGACTACAGGATTCTGGGCGAGAACCGACCCGGCGGCCTGGCCGAGTACATCGTTGTGCCCGAACGAAATCTGTGTTACAAACCCGCATCGCTTTCCTTTGAAGAAGCGGCAGCGTTCCCTTTGGCCTGGCTAACCAGCTGGCACATGCTCTGTGACAAGGTCAGCCTGAAGCCCGGAGACTGGGTGCTGGTGCAGGCCGCGGCATCGGGTACGGGTCTGGCCGCGGTTCAGATTGCCCGGCTCTTTGGCGCGAATGTGATTGCAACGGCCGGAAGCAAGGCCAAGTGTCAGGGCCTGGCGGCTCTGGGCGCAGAAGCCGTGATCAACTACCGTGAAGAGGATGTGAAGGGCGCAGTGCGTCAACTGACAGCTGGATCCGGCTGCCAGGTGGTGCTGGACCATGTCGGGCAGGACACTTTTCAGGCAAGTCTGGCCAGTCTGGCCCGGGGTGGCAGCTATGTGACCTGCGGCGGCACTTCCGGCCCGAAGCTGGCCTTTGATGTTCGGCACTTGTTCATCAAGCATCAGCGCATCATTGGCAGCACCATGGGCAACATGGCCGACTTTCATGCCTTGTTGGCGCGCATGGGGCAACCGGGCGAAGCGGGCAAGGGCCTTTGGCCGATCGTGCATGCCAGCCTTCCCATGGAGCAGGCTGCGGAAGCCCATCGCCTGCTTGAAGCCCGCGAGGCCTTTGGCAAGGTGGTGTTGAGCGTCCGCTAAGGGGCCTTTGCACCGGCTTATCCACAAGGCGTCTTGTTGGTGGTGGATAATGAAATGGCTCTCTGGCAGAGGCTGCAAGAGAGCCTGATCGCTTTTTTTCCGTTAAGTCAACCCGTTATCCACAAGTTGTCAACAAGGCCTAGAGGCGTTTCCAGCTGCCATCTTCCATGTAGTGCAGCTGGTAAAGGTCGCGCCGGCGATCCTGCCAGTTGAGCGTCGTGCCCTTGTATTTGTGTCGCCTTAAGGCTTCCACATCAAGATCCTTCATGATGATGGTCTCGACATTGGGCGTGGTTTCCGCCGCAACGGCATTCGGGCTGAAGGGAATGTCCGCGGGCGTGTAAATGGCGCTCTGGGCATAGTGAATGTCGGCGGCATTGACGAAGGGCAGGTTGCCCGTACAGCCGGCCGCCACCACATACTGGTGATTTTCAATGCAGCGAGCCTGAGCGCAGTAGCGCACGCGCAGGTGGCCGAACTGTTCGTCGGTGTTGTAAGGGACAAAAAGAATGCGCGCGCCTTTCTGCGCGGCAATGCGGGCCAGCTCGGGAAACTCCACATCGTAGCAGATCAGGATGGCCACCTTGCCGCAGTCGGTGTCAAAGACTTCCACCCGCTCGCCGCCCGTGACACCCCACCACTTCCACTCAGCCGGCGTGATGTGAATTTTGTACTGCTTGTCGATGCTGCCATCGCGGCGGAAGAGGTAGGCAATGTTGTAGAGGTATTCTTCTTCCAGCGTGAACTGGCTGCCGGCCACAATGTTGATGTGGTAGCGGATTGCCAGATCGTTGAAGAGCTCAAGGTACTGGGGCGTGAACTCCGCCAGGCGACGGGCCGCCTCGCCGGGCCGCATTTCGCCACAGAAGCTCAGGAGCTGTGTGGTGAAGAGCTCGGGAAAGAGCACGAAGTCGCACTTGTAGTCACTGGTGGTGTCCACGAAATAGGTGACCTGCTGCTCGAAATCCTCGAAACTGGAAATCGAGCGCATCAGGTACTGGACAGCGGCCATGCGTACAATCTGCACCGGCTGAATGGCGCGCTTCTTGTAGGGCCGGTAGTCGACATTGGTCCACTCCATGTGCGTGGCCCAGCCCACACTTTCCGCATCCGAGGGCAGATAATTGCTGATCAGCTGCTTGAGCTCGAAGCCGTTGGCCAACTGCACCGTGAGCACAGGGTCGAAAAGGGTCTTGTCTTCCACATTCTCGATGTACTCGTGGACGGTCATGTCGCCCCTGTGTGATACAAAACCGGGAATGCGTCCCCCAATCACGATACCCTTCAGGTTGTGGCGCTTGACCAGATCCTTGCGCGCCTCATAAAGCCGTCGGGCGAGTTTCATGCCGCGATACTCGGGGTGAACCATGATCTCGATGCCATAGAGCATGTCGCCATCGGGATCATGATTGGTGATCATGCCGTCATCGCTGATCGTGTTCCAGTCGTGCCAGTCGCTGTAGTGGTCGTAATCGACAATCAGGCTGGAGGCGGTGGCCACCAGTTTGCCCTCGTATTCCACACCGAACTGTCCTTCGGCGAAAAGCTTCATCTGGCTGTCATACTGATCACGTGTCCAGGGCTTCATGCCCTGAAAACAGGCCAGCTGCAGGGCCGTGACCTCGGCAAAGTCCTCGGGCCTTAACGACCTGACCAGAATGCTCTTTTCGAAATCGGCCAGGCCTCCGGGCGGCAAACTGTCCTTGACCAGTGGCATCCTCGTTCCCCCTAAGTGTTTTTGCGGCGCACAGTATAGCAGATAGCATGGGGCTTTTAGCGCCAATTGCAAAAAAGTTTTGGCGAAGAAAAAAAGCTCTTGCGCGCTTGGTTAAGGCCGTGTAGCTTTGTCCCTGTTCAACCAGGGACAGAGAAATGTCGAACCGTCGTCACAGCCTGAACAATTGGTGGTGGTGCAAGCGCCTCCAGCGGGGAAGGACTGTGTCTGATTAGGTGACATGCAGCATGTTTACATCAGGCGCCGACCGCTTCCCCGGTCGGCGCCTTTTTTTGTTCACAACCATTTGAAGGAGCATATCATGGAAAAGCACTTGAACGGACCGGACGAAAAGGGATTCTTTGGCGAGTATGGCGGCTGTTTTGTTCCGCCGCCGCTGGAGGCTCCGCTGGCAGCCTTGGCCGAAGCCTTTGCCGAGTTGCGTTTCGACACTGATTTTCAGCATGAGTATGTATCACAGCTGAAAGCCTACTCTGGCCGACCAACGCCCCTGTATCACGCGGAAAACCTGAGCCGCGAACGGGGCTTTCACGTGCATCTGAAGCGCGAAGACCTGAATCACCTGGGCGCGCACAAGATCAACAACTGCATCGGTCAGGCTCTCCTTGCGCGGCGCATGGGCAGAAGAAAACTGATTGCCGAGACCGGTGCGGGCCAGCACGGCGTGGCCACTGCCGCTGTTGCCGCCCGCTTCGGCATGGCCTGTGATGTCTACATGGGTGCCGAAGACATGCGCCGGCAGGCGCTCAATGTCAAGCGCATGGAGCTTCTGGGCGCGCGTGTCGTGCCGGCCAGAAGCGGTGATGCAACGCTTAGCAATGCCGTGGACGAGGCGATCATGGCTTATGTGGCGGAGGCGGAAACAGCCCACTACCTGCTGGGCAGCGCGGTCGGCCCGCATCCCTACCCCTTGATCGTGCGCGAGTTTCAGGCCGTGATCGGCCGCGAGGCTCGCGAGCAGTTTGTATCACAGTACGATCGCCTGCCCGACCTGCTTGTCGCCTGTGCGGGCGGCGGCAGTAATGCCATCGGGCTCTTTGGGCCCTTCCTGGAGGACGAGTCCGTGCGCATGGTCGGCGCGGAAGCCGCGGGCAGTGGCCTTGAGAGCGATCGTCACGCCGCAACCCTGACGCTTGGCGAGCCCGCCGTGATACACGGCATGAAGACCTACGCCCTGCCAGAAGGCATGGTTGCCTCTGGCGGAAATCACTGCATCGCCGCTGGCCTGGATTACCCCGGCATCGGCCCCGAGCACAGTCACCTTAAGGATATCGGCCGCGTTGATTATGTGGCCGTATCCGACACGGAGGTGCTGGATGCCTTTGAAACACTTAACCGGCTTGAGGGAATCCTGCCAGCGTTTGAGAGCAGCCACGCCCTTGCCGCGCTTATGCGCCTCAGGGGAGCAAGGGCACAGGCTGCTGCCGGTATCACAAAGAACAGTCACGTGATCGTCAACCTGTCCGGCCGTGGCGACAAGGATCTGGACGAATATCTTTTGCGGCGTCAGAACATTCTCTTGCACGGAAGCCTGAACCCGCAGGGCCAGCTGGAGGCCCGTTTTGGAGGCTGAATCCTTTAAGGGGGGCGTGGCAGCTTGCTGTCACAAAAACGGGGACCCTTGGGGTCCCCGTTGCCTTTTCTACTGTCTCCGGCCCTATTCGGCCTGGTCGGCAAAGAGGCGATTCAGCCTGTCGCTATAAATCTTGACCGGCACAACCTTTTCGATTTCCTTGCGCCAGAGTGCCGTGTTCTCCTTGCGTGCTTCGCGCTCGAGCTTCATGCGAATGCTGGTGCGGCTTTCATCCAGCGACTTGGGCCTGGGCGGAATCTGCTCTACCAGCTTGATCACGGACCAGTTGCGGCCAATCGGCAGGGGCTCGCTGACATCGCCCACATTCATGGAAAAGGCGGCCTCCCCCATTTTGCCATAGCGACCACTCTGGAAGGGCTCCAGCGTGCCGTCGGTGCCCTGCTTGCCCGGGCGCTCGGTGTGCGTCTTTGCCAGCGCAGCAAAGTCCTCACCGGCCTTGGCCTTGGCGGAAAGCTCCTCGGCCAGCGCCTTGTCCTTTACATAGATTTCCTGCACGCGGACCGTCTTTGGGTGCATGTAATCGTCAGGGTGTGATTCGTACCAGGCGGCAATGGCTTCTTCGCTGATGCTGGCCTTGCCCTTGATGCGATCACGCTCGTAATCCATCAGGACGCCGCCCTGCACCTGATCTTCTGCTGCCTGAACGAGCTCGGTATCCTTGTCCAGACCCCTTTCGCGAGCACGGATTTCGATCATGGGAAAGAGCGAGGCGAAGTCAACCATTTCAATCACACGCTCACGACTGGTGATGTCCGAGGTGGGACGGAAGTTGCGCTCGGTGGAGGCCGACAGCTCGGTGACGGTGGTCTTTCCACCTTCCCAGACCGCCAGCTCCTTGCCGGCCCATTCGGCGCCAAGGTCCTCGGAGAGGATATCGCGCAGCTTGCGCTCGGGCTGCATATTGGCCTGAATGGCGGTCAGCAGATCGCCGCAGGCCAGCGTGTCCAGCATGAAGCCCATTTCTTCCTTCATGGCGATTACATAATCGAGCCCCATGCGGCTGACGGTTTCGCCATTCATGCGCAGATAGGATTCGGTCAGGCCATCCCTCTGCTCTTCAAATGAGGGGCGACTTGCCACTTCGCGGCGGCCCGTCAAGTGAATCAGATGTACACCGAACTGGGTTTCCACGGGCTCGGAAACCTCGCCCACCTCCAGCTGCCAGCAGGCATCCTGGAATTCGGGCACCATGCGGCCCCAGGTAAACCAGCCCAGCGAGCCCTGGCGCTCGCCGCCGCCGGGCTCTTCCGTGTAGCGCTCGGCGGCCTGAGCAAAGGGCATGCCGCGGCTGATCTCGCGGGCGACCTCTGCGGCCTGACGCCTGACGGCGCTTGAGTCGGCTGTCCAGCGCAGCAGCACATGGGAGGCTTCAACCTCCAGGCCCTGCTTGTTGTAAAGCTCACGCAGCTTCTCTTCGGTGGCGATTTTGTCCAGCACTTCGAGCTTGTGCAGACGGTTCATCATGCCGTCCACCAGATAGCGCTCGCGCTTTTCCTTGACTTCCGGCGTGTCAAAGTAGCCCTCGGCGCGGGCTCCAGCGATCTTCAGCTTGCGCTCAACCAGCGTATTCAGCGACTCTTCGCGCTGCTCGAGGCTTATGCGCGCAGCCGAGCTTTCGCTGCGGTAGACACGGATCATCTCCTCGCGCAGATCCTGCATGGTGACGGTCTCGTCGCCGATCGTTGCCAGGACATTTGGATCTTCCTTGCTGCAGCCGCTCAAAAGGACGGCCGCGCCCAGCGCCAGTGCCGGGATCATGCTTCGCATGAAGTTCATTCTTCTTCTCCCCAATCGATTCATCCAGAATTACTCAAGATAGGAAAGGCTCACTTGCCTGTTTTTGGCCGTCGAGCAGGGCCTTAAGCAGTTTACGCGTCAGGTCCAGTTTCAGGTTCCAGTCCATGCCGCGCTGATCCATGGAAAGGAGCAGGCCTTCACGGTCCTCCAGATCCAGTGGCCAGGAATCATCCAGATGGCGCAAGGCGGCCAGGAAGTCTGTGCTGTTCATGTGGGGCGCGCCCATTGGCCTTAAGGTCAGCCGATCTCTGCGCATATCGATCAGCTTGAGGCCGGCCTGACGGCCCAGCGTCTGCAGCTCAACCAGCTGGAAGAGCATCCATGCCTCTCTTGGCATGCTGCCGAAGCGGTCGGCCACTTCATCACGCAGGCGCAGCACGTCTTCGGCCCTTTCCGTTTGCTGCAGGCGGCGGTAGAGATTGACGCGCTCACCATCGCTTTCAACATAATCGGCGGGCAGCAGGGCGTCCATCGGCAGTTCGACGCGGCAGTCCGGACGGGCTTCCTGCTGGGTGCCCGCTTCTTCGTGCTTCAGCTCGAGAATGGCCTCTTCCAGCAGGCGGTTGTAAAGCTCGTAACCGACGGCCGCCACATGGCCGCTCTGCTCCGCGCCCAGGAGGTTTCCCGCCCCACGGATTTCCAGATCGCGCATGGCAATCTTGAAGCCACTGCCCAGGTCCGTGAATTCGCCAATGGTGTGCAGGCGCTTCTTGGCCTCCAGATTCATTTCAAAGGCCGGCGGCGTCAAAAGGTAGGCATAGGCCTGGCGGTGACTGCGGCCGATGCGCCCGCGCAGCTGATAGAGCTGGGCCAGGCCCAGTGTGTCGGCGCGGTTGACAATCATCGTGTTCACATTGGGAATGTCCAGCCCGCTTTCGATGATCATGGTGGAAATCAGCACATCGTAGTCCCGATGCATGAATTCCAGCATGACCTTTTCCAGTTGACCCTCTTTCATCTGGCCGTGTCCGATGGCAAAGCGGGCTTCGGGTACCAGTTCGCGAAGGAGCGCGGCCATGCTGTCGATGGTCTGCACGCGGTTGTGGACAAAGTAGACCTGGCCGTTGCGATCCAACTCGCGCAGGATGGCCGAACGGATGCTCTTCTTGTTGAAGGGCAGAATCTCGGTTTCAATCGGCAGGCGGTTTGAGGGCGGCACATTGACCAAGGAAAGGTCCTTGATGCCCAGCATGGCCATGTCCAGTGTGCGTGGAATGGGTGTGGCGGTCATGGTGATCACATCAAGGTTGGCGCGCAGAGCCTTGATCTTCTCCTTGTGCATCACACCAAAGCGCTGTTCTTCGTCCACCACCAGCAGGCCCAGATCCTTGAAGACAACATCCTGGGAAAGCAGGCGATGGGTGCCGATCAGGACATCGACCTTGCCTTCTTTCAGGTCGGCCAGCACTTCTTTCTGCTCGGCCTTGCTGCGAAAGCGGCTGACCACGTCGACCCGTGCCGGGAATTCGGCATAGCGACTGCTGAAGGTCTGGAAGTGCTGCTGGGCCAGGATCGTGGTTGGCGCCAGCACGGCCGCCTGCTTGCCGTCACTCAGCGCCTTGAAGACCGCGCGCACGGCCACCTCGGTTTTGCCGAAGCCGACATCGCCACAAATCAGGCGATCCATCGGCCAGGAAGCTTCCATGTCTCCCTTGACAGCCTCAATCGCTGACAACTGATCAACGGTTTCCTCAAACTCGAAGGCGGCTTCCATTTCCTTTTGCCAGACCGTGTCCTGACCAAACGCGTGCCCGGGACTCATGCGGCGGCGGGCGTAGAGTTCCACCAGCTGCTTGGCAACCTTTTGAATGGATTTGCGCGTGCGGGTCTTGGTCCGCTCCCACTCGCCGGTTCCCAGCTTGGATAGCGGCGCCAGCTCGCCCTCGCGGCCCGAGTACTTCTCCATGTCGCGGAAGTCTTCCAGGCGCACATAAATGCGGTCTTCACCCTGATAGCGGAGCTTGAGTACTTCGCGCTCGTGGCCGTTGACCTGAATCGTCGTCAGGCCCTCGAAAATGCCCACACCAAAGCGGACATGCACGACCTGATCGCCAACCTCCAGGTTCTCCAGCCTCCGGAGCACGGTTGCCCGCTTGAAGCGGCGCACATGCCGACGCATGCGGGGCCGGCCGAAGATTTCATGGTCGGTGTACAGGGCCGTTTTGCTGTCGTGGTCGATGAAGCCCTTGTTGAGGGAGCCCACCAGCAGCTCGGCTGCACCAGCCTCCAGGCCCAGCTCGTCCAGAATCTCCTGCAGGCGATCGCGCTGTCCGTGATTGTCGCAGAGAATGGCACTCTTGTAGCCGTCCTCGTGGAGTGCGCGCAGGTTGTTAACCAGCAGCGGCACGTTGCGCATGAAGCTTTCCTGGCCGCGGGCGTTCAGGTTGATGATCCTCTCGCCTGTCGCGTCAATCCTCCGGCTTGGATGAAGCTCCAGTCGCCGACTTTCCGAGATCTTGCCCAGCAGCTGATCGGGGTTCTGATAGCGCTGCTCGGGCGGCGCTGTCCCCGCCTGTCCCGGGAAGCTACGCTCGGCCTCGATCATGACATGCCTAAGCTGGGCCGCCAGCGCCTCTTTTGGCGGGCAGACAAGCAGGTATTCCTGTCTGAAAAGGCTCAGCAGGCATTCGCCCTGATTCAGGTCATGCGGGAGCTGCAGGCTTAGCTGCGCCTGCTTGAGTGTTTCGGTCGAGACCTGTGTTCCGGGGTCAAAGGCGCGAATGCTTTCCAACTGGTCGCCAAAGAACTCCAGCCGAAGGGGAAACTCAATACCAAAGGGATAGAGATCCAGAATGCCCCCGCGCAAGGCGTAGCTGCCAATGTCCTCCACCGCGGCCTCGCGGCTGAAGCCGGCATCGGCCAACTCGGCCACCAGCTCGTCGCGATCCAGCTCCATGCCAGCCTCAAGGATGTGCAGGCCCCTGTCCAGGCTTCGCCCTTCCGGGTATCGAAGCATCAGCTGGCGAGCCCCGGCAAGCAGGACGATCTCGTCGCCCATGCGAAGCTTCTGCAGGATTTCGGTCAGGGCGCTGCGTGCTTCAAGGGGCAGGCTCTTCTCGTCATAGGGCAGAAGCTCCAGCATGGGAAGCTGAAAGACACGCTCGCTACCCAGAAGCTGAACGAGGTCGTCGTAGAGTTCTTCCACATCGTTCAGGTCTTCCAGCAAAATCAGGCCGCTGCCTTTTTCCAGGACACCGGCCAGAGCCACGGCCCTCAGGCTGGCGCTGGCCCCGCAGAGCTCAATCCCTTCGGAGCCGGAGCGGAAGAGCCCCTCTCGCAGGCTTCCCAGGGCCGGCCCGTGCTGGACGCGTTCGATCAGTTGCTTGAGGGCCATATCAGCTGGCATAATGCAGGGCGACCTTGTCTTTGGACAGGGCCGACGACTCCTTCAGCTTCAGCTCATAAATTTCGTCCGCTGGCCGTTCTTCAGCGCCGGCAACCAGCAGGTAGCGGCTTTCGGTGCTGCGCCATTTCCGTGTGCTGATGACGACGCCCCGCGGGTCCATGAAAAATCGGGCAATAAAGAGATCGGGGGCCGGACCGCGCTGTTTTTCCACCCTGCCATGCCGAAGCTCCACGTTATCAAGGCCAAGCTCCCGGGCGAAGGCCTCGATTGCCCGGCATTTTTTCAGGAGACTTTCGATCATCAGGACATGGTGCTGTGGATTGATGATGGCATAGGTGATGCCCAGCAGGCCGCCACCCGCACCCAGGTCGGCAACCAGTGCACGCTCGGGCAGAAGCGCCTGCACCACGCCCAGCCTGGCCAGGCTAGCCGACTCGTCGATCAGTCGGTCGAGGACCTGGCTGTCCAGCTCCCGGCTGATCAGATTCTGGGACTCATTTTGCTTAAGGAGCAGGTCCCGATAATGGGACAAGGCCTGTTCATGTTCCACGTGGAACATCCTCCCCTTTTCGTTCGGCAGCACGGCGCTTTTGAAGGTGAATCCACAGGGCCTGCAGGTCTGCGTGGCGTACGCCGCTTACTCTTGATGCCTGTCCCAGACTGCGGGGGCGTACCTGGCTGAAGCGCTGACGGGCCTCAATGGACAGGCAGCCCATGCTGGCATAGTCCAGGTCTTCGGGGATAGACATGTTCTCGTTGCGCCGAAAATTATCAACGGCTCGCTGTTGGCGATCGATATAGCCGGCATATTTGATGTCCATTTCAACGGCGGCCCGTACCTCTTCGTCCAGCTCGGCATGCCAGGGCTCGGGCTTTGCCTGCAAGACCTGGGCAAGCTCCAGCTCGGGTCGGCGTAGCCAGTCGGCGGCGCGCTGTCGCATTTCCGGGCTCCCCCCGGCGCCGTTCATACTGATGGGTGTGTTGTGCAACCACTCGGTAAGCCGCTGTTTCAGGGCCCTGCGCTCAAGCAGCCGCTGCCAGCGCCATTCTTCCAGCAGGCCCAGCTTTCTGGCCACTGGCATCAGGCGCTCGTCTGCATTGTCTTGACGCAGCAGCAGGCGGAATTCGCTCCTGGACGTGAACATCCTGTAGGGCTCATCGCCCGGCTTATTGACCAGATCGTCCACCAAAACGCCCGCGTAGGCTTGATCTCTTTGAAGAACAAGGGGGTCGATAAATCTGTCAAGCAGGGCTGCAGCATTGACCGCGGCGATCAGGCCCTGAATGCCAGCCTCTTCGTAGCCGGATGTGCCGTTAATCTGCCCGGCGAAAAAAACGTTCGGCAGGTTCTGTACCTGCAGCTTGACGTCCAGCTGCCAGGCCGGAAAATAGTCGTATTCAATGGCGTAGCCGGGCCGCAGTATGCGTGCCCGCTCCAGGCCCGGAATCATGTGCAGGGCTTCGCGCTGGACCTCTTCCGGCATGGAGGTGCTGAAGCCGTTGACATAGATCTCCTGCGTGTTGCGACCTTCCGGCTCCAGGAAAATCTGGTGCCTGTCCTTGTCGGCAAATCGCACAACCTTGTCTTCTACGGACGGACAGTAGCGCGGCCCGGTGCTCTCGATCTGCCCACTGAACATGGGCGCCCTGTGCAGGTTGTCCCTGAGTAGCCCGTGAACACGCTCGCTGGTCCAGGTGATATGGCAGGGTAGCTGCTCGCCTTTAATCAGGTTCTCATAGAAGCGAAAGGGCTGGGGCTTTTCGTCACCCGGTTGCTGTTCAAGCGAGGAAAAGTCAATACTGTCTGCGTCAAGCCTGGGTGGTGTTCCCGTTTTGTAGCGAAGCCGTTTAACGCCAAGCCTTTCCAGGGCTTCGCTCAAGCCCCTTGCGGCTCCTTCGCCAAGACGGCCGCCTGAGCTTTGTTTCTCTCCATGGTGCAGGACGCCGTTCAGGAAGGTCCCTGCACAAAGGACAAAGGCGCGACCGCGAATTCTGCTGCCGTCATCCAGAAGCACATGACTGACAAGGCCGTCGGACAATTCAAGGTCCTTTACCATTGCGTCCTTGAGCTCCAGCCCCGTCCCGCGACTGACAGCTTCAAGCATATGACTGGCATAGTCTTGCTTGTCTGCCTGTGCTCGTGGCGACCAAACTGCCCGGCCCTTGCTGCGATTCAACATGCGAAACTGGATGCCCGTGCTGTCAATAGCGCGCGCCATCTCTCCGCCGAGCGCATCAATTTCGCGCACCAAGTGGCCCTTGCCCAATCCGCCAATCGCAGGGTTGCAGGACATTTGCCCGATCTTGTTCAGGCCCATGGTGATCAGCAGGCAACTCAGGCCCATGCGCGACGCGGCAAGCGCGGCTTCAATGCCTGCGTGACCGCCTCCAATCACGATCAGGTCGTAGGCGCTCTCTGGATTGTTCCACGTGGAACAGGATTCAGGCCGTGTGTTCATGAATTACTTGCCAATGCAGAAGCGGGTGAAAATGCGGTCATAGATCTCTTCGCAATCAAATCCACCAAGTATTTCCCCAAGCGAGACTGCGGCGTCACGCAGGTCGGCGCAGATAAGGCTTGTGTCGAGCTCGCTACTGATCGCCTCTCTGGCGCTCATCAGACTCTCCCGTGCCTGCTCGACTCGAGCCCGGTGCCTTTCTTCCAGCAGCACCATATCATGTTGCTGCCAGGCCTCTGAGAGCAGGCGCTCTGCGATGGCCGTTTTGAGGGCATCAAGACCAAGACCAGTGCGTACGGAAAAATGTATTTGCGTCCTGGTGCTCGCCGGAAGCTCGGCAGAGGCCAGATCGTGCTTGCTGCCAACCAGCAGCAGGCGGTCATCTTCAGGAAGACCCTCTGGCACATCGCCGCCCGGAGGAATCAGGCAAAGCACAAGATCCGCCTGTGATACAAGTTCGCGACTGTGCCGAATCCCGTGCTTCTCGATGCGCTCGTCAGTATCACGCAGTCCTGCCGTGTCCCAAAGCGTAACCGTCACATCGCCCAGGCTGATTTCCGCCTGAATCGGGTCGCGGGTCGTGCCGGGGCTTTCGTCAACAATCACCCGTTCATGGCCAAGCAGGGCATTCATCAGGGTGGATTTGCCGGCATTGGGTTCGCCCACCAGGGCAATCTGCGCGCCGTGAGCCAGTCTGCCAACACGCCAGCTTTTAAGCCAGAACTCCAGTGTATCACAGATTGCGGCAATCTCTAACAGCAGGGTGTCCCTGGGTGCGGGCTCAATTTCCGCTTCGCTGAAATCAAGCTCTGCCTCAAGCAGGCTCAATGCATCGAGCATCCGCTCCCGCAACGACTCGACCAGCCGGCTCGATTCACCATCAAGCGCCCGCAGACTCAGGGTGTGTGACAAGCGGCCGCGACTCTCAATCAACAGGCGCAGGGCTTCAGCCTGTGCCAGGTCGATGCGACCATTCTCCACTGCTCGACGAGTGAACTCACCAGCGTCTGCCGGCGCGGCATCCCGGGCAAGGTCGTTCAGGAGCTCTTCGATGATAAAAGGTGACCCGTGCAAATGAAACTCAACGGTGTCCTCACCCGTGAAGCTTTTGGGACCGCGAAAAGGCAAAACGAGCGCCTGATCAAGCGGTCTGCCGCTTGTATCACGAAGTTGGCGCAGGCTGGCACACGCGTGTTTCAGCGAAGAAGTTTTACAGCCGGCACGGGCAGCCGCCAGATCAAACGCGCGTGGACCGCTCAGGCGGACAATGGCGATTCCGCTTGTGCCTGGGGCTGTTGCCAGGGCAAAGATTGTATCACGCGCCCTTGAGGACATGGCATCAGGCCGGCTTCACCTTGTTGCCGCTTTCCAGCATGCCCTTTGAATAGTGCTGCTGGGCGGCACTGAGCAGGTTGAAGATGGTGTAATACAAGGTCAGGCCGCTGGGCAGCTGGTTGAAAATCAGCAGCATCATCACCGGCATAAAGTAGAGCATCATCTTCTGGTTGGGATCGGTCAGGGTCATGCGCATCTGAATCGCGCTGGAGATGGCAAAAATGATCGCCAGCAAGCTCACGCTGTCACCGTAAAGCGGAAGCGCAAAAGGCAGGGTCAGCACACTGTCCGGAATGGAAAGGTCCGTGATCCAGCCGACAAAGCTCGCGCCGCGAAGCTCAAAAGCACCGCGGAAAACAAAGTAGAGTGAGAAGAGCAGGGGCATCTGCAGCAGGTTCGGCAGACAGCCGCCCAGCGGGTTCACCTTGTGTTCCCGGTAGAGCTTCATCGTCTCTTCCTGCATCTTCTGCGGGTTCTTGCCGTACTTCTTCTTGATCTCTTCCTGCAGCGGACGAATCTTCTGCATTTCCTTCATGCTCTGGTAGCTCTTGTGCGTAAGCGGCCAGACGACCAGCTTGACCAGGAAGGAGAAGACAATGATCAAAACGCCATAGTTGGAAATGAAAAGGTTGAGCTTGGCAAAGACCCACAGCACAAGGTTGGCAAAGGGCCGGATCAGCGGCCACATGAAGCCCATGAAACCAAGGCTGGTTTTGGTCATGATGGACTGGCCAAGGCTCGGGTCCATCACCGCAAGCTCCTCGCCATGAAGGGGGCCCAGGTAAAGGGCAAAGCGCTGGTCGATGCCCGACTTGTCAAGCAGCGGAAGCTCCATTTCGAAGGCGTAAGCCGCGTGCGCGTCCTTGCCGCCGGCTCCCGCTTGAACACCGCTGAAATAGACCTCTTCGGCCGTGGCGTCTGCCGGCACCAGCGCAATCTCGAAGTACTTGTTGCGGCTGGCGGCCCAGTGTACACGGCCCTTGAAGCGGGTTTCACCAGCCTCTTCCTTGCTGCCCAGGCGGTAGCGGTTGAGCTCGCTTCCCGTCAGGGCCAGGCCCTCTGTGTAGGCGTTGTCCTGCATGGCGCTCTGTTCGGTCAGCTCAAGCCCGCTGCCCCAGCGAATGCCCCAGGTTGTGTGGCGCAAGGGCTCGGAGAGGCTGGCCAGGTAGAAGGCCGCGTCAATCCGGTGATTGTCGCCGTTCAGCTCGTAGCGCAGCTCGGCCCTGCCGCCATCCTGTCCCAGATAGCTGAAGACCAGTTCGCGGCTCTCACCCGGGTGAAGGTACAGGCGCTCGGGGGCATCGGTGCTGAAAACAAGGTCGGCCGTGTCCACGCGGCGACCATTCAGGTTGAAACTGGCCGCCATGTTCTCGACGCCCTCGTCCACCAGAACGACAGTTTCGCCGTAATAGCTCTTGAGGCCCTTCAGTTCAAAGCGCGTAAGGCCCGCGCCCTGACTGGAGAAATAGGCGATATAGCGATCGGTTTCAACTCGCAGGGTTCTGGCCGGAATGCTTTCCGCCGGGGACTCGAAAAGCCCCGCCACGGCTGCCTGCGCGGCAGCAGCCAAAGCGCTTTCCTCTTGAATGTCGACGGCTTCAATCTCAACAGGCGCCTCTTCGGCGAGCGCCTCCATTTCGCGGGCGGCCTGCTCTTCTGCCTGAAGGGCGGCTTCGGCGCGCTGACCGGCCAGCTCCTCGCTGGTGGGCATGCCGACAAGGCTGCGGTAGGTATCGGTGGTCATGAAGAGCGCGATTAAGCCAATGATGACAAAGGCTAAAAGCGAACGGCGATCCATGCCTTCACCCATGCTGAGGGGACTCCTTGATCAGGGGTAGTCGACTCCGCCCCGGGAAAAAGGATGGCAGCGCAAAATGCGCCAGGCGCTTTTTCCCAAAGCCTTGAAGAACCCATACTTCTGAAATGCCAGCACAGCGTATTGGCTGCACGTTGGCGCAAACCGGCAGCTAGCCGGCAACAGGGGGCTTATCAGTCGCTGATAGCCGCGAATCAGCAAGAGGGCGATGCGGTTTACTGGCGATGAGCCCATTGAAATCATCCCTTAGCGCCTGCCAGGGCGCAATCGATCCCGGGCGCCCCTTTTTTGGCGCGCGCAGGAGAAAAACCAGATCCTTGCCGGCGGGAAAGTGCTCGCGGCTTAAGCGGTAAAGCTCGCGCAGTCGTCTTTTCTGCAAATTGCGCGTGACAGCCTTGCCATAACGCTTGGGAACAAGGAAAGCGGCACGAGGCCGCTCCGAGGGTGCAAAATAGAGACTGATCAACGCTCCATGACGCCGCCCGCCCCGGGCCAGCAGGTCTCCAATGCGATCCGCATCCTTGAGGATACGGGCCCGCGGGAGGCGCTGGTCCGACGTGCTGCGGGATTGATCAGGCGTCACTGACGGTCAGGCGCTTCCGGCCCTTCCGGCGGCGCGCTGCGAGAACCTTGCGGCCACCAGCACTGGACATACGGGCACGGAAACCGTGCTTGTTCCGGCGCTTGCGGTTACTTGGCTGAAACGTGCGCTTCATCGGACTTCTCCGCTGGATCTAAACTTTGGCAAAGACCATGAGTGTACCAAGACCTCTCTGAAGATGCAAGAGCTCATCCCGCCTTGACAGAGGAGCCACTTGATCGCGAAGTGTTCATCCTCTATAATCTAAGGCTGCAGATGAAACGGAGAAGGTGTGGCCTTACAGCGTGGACAGCCAGGAAACCTGGTGCCCGGTCTTAGCGACCGGGAGGCACTGGTCTTGCGCCATGTCATTCATCAGTTCGTGACTTCGGCAACGCCCGTGGGCAGCCGGACGCTTTCGCGCGTGCCGGAGATTGACCTTAGCCCTGCCACCATTCGCAATGCCATGTCCGATCTTGAGGAGCGCGGCATTCTGGCGCATCCGCACACCAGCGCCGGTCGCATTCCCACCGATTACGGCTACCGGCTCTATGTCAATTACCTGATGGGTCAGGAACAGATCACAGCCTCCGAGCAGGAGCTGATTCAGTCCAATGTGGACGAACTGATGCCCGATGTAGAGGCCATTCTGGCCAGGACCGCGTCGCTGCTTTCAGGAATCAGCCACAACCTGGGGGTCGTGCTCGCGCCGGTCTTTGAAGAGGGCGTGCTGGAGAGGATTGATCTTGTGCCGCTGGGAGGCAACCGTCTGCTGGTGGTCGTTACGGTCAACAGCGGGCTGGCCAGAACCGTGACGCTGGAAATGAGCACGCGCATTCCACTGGAGGTCTTGCCCAAAATTCAGCGCGTGATACAACAGCGCCTGGCGGGCTCCACCTTAAGAAGTATTCGGGAGACGATTCGCGAGCGTCTGGCAAACCTGCACGACAGCGAGGGCGACATCGCCCGTCTGTTTATTGATTCAACCGCCCGGCTCTTTCAGCCGGTGGTCGGGGCGCGTGACATCTACCTGGATGGCGCACGCAATCTGCCGGACATTCCGGAATTCAAGGAAGACAATTTCCGCAGCATCCTTGAGATCTACGAAGATCACGATATGGTGCTCCACCTGCTTAACCAGCCGGTGGGCGACGAGCTCGGTGTGCTGATTGGCCGTGAGACAAGCCAGGAGCGCGCGGCGGATGTCAGCCTGGTGACGGCCGCCTATCATGTGGGCCGGCTGCCGGGTGTGCTGGGTGTAATCGGGCCCCGGCGCATGAACTACTCACGCCTGATTCATCTCGTCCAGTACACGGCCGAGTTGATCAACAACAAATTCAGTCAGAAGCAGCAAGGGGATCATGACCAGTAAAGCGCGTGCAGCAAAAAAGGCTGCCCAGAAGACGAAGGAAAAGGCGGCAGAGGCTGCCAAGAGTGTAACACCGGCCGAAGAGCTGGAAAACGCCCGGGATTTTGGCGTCGGCGAAAGCGCGGAGGCCGAGGGCGAAAAGCCGGAAGCCCCCTGCAAAGATCTTGAGGGCGAGCTGGCCGGAGAGCGTGATCGCTATCTGCGCCTGATGGCCGAGTACGACAACTTCCGCCGCCGCAGCGCAAAGGAGATCACCGAGCTGCGCGAGCGTGTTACAGAGTCGACCGTGCTTGGCCTGTTGCCTGCGCTGGATGATCTTGAACGCGTTCTGGCCAACACAAAGGAAGACGCGGACACGCCCTCCCTGCTGAAGGGTGTCGGTCTGGTTGCCGAGAAGTTCCGCTCGCAGCTGGCGCAACTTGGCATCAAGCCCTTTGAAAGCAAGGGACGGGTCTTTGATCCCGAGCGTCACGAGGCGCTGACCACGCTTTCCATGGAAAGCCTTGACGACGACACGATTGTAGACGAACTCACCCGGGGCTATCTGCGTGGCGACACTGTGATACGTCACGCGCAGGTGGTTGTGAACAAGCGGCAGGACTGATGGCAAAACGCGACTACTATGAAGTGCTGGGTGTATCACGGGATGCGGGACCGGCCGAAATCAAGAAGGCCTATCGCGCCCTTGCGCTGAAGTATCACCCGGACAAGAACAAGGAGCCGGGGGCCGAAGAGAAGTTCAAGGAAGTCAGCGAGGCCTACTCGGTTCTGTCGGACGAGCAGAAGCGCGCCCGCTACAACCAGTTCGGTCATGCCGGCATGGGAGATTTCGGCGGTGGTGGCGCGGGCCCGATGGGTGGCGACTTCGACCCCTTCGATCTTTTCCGTTCCTTCTTTTCGCAGGCCGGCATGGGCGGCTTCGAGGATGTCTTCGGTGGTGGAGGCAGACAGCAAGCCTCGCGGCGTGGCCGCGACATGCAGCTGAATCTTCCGCTGACGCTGGAGGAAATTGCCACTGGCACCGAGAAGAAGCTCAAGGTGCGGATTCAAAAGCCCTGTGAAAGCTGCAAGGGTTCGGGTGCCGCTGCGGGCTCAAGTGCCGAGACCTGCCCGGCCTGCCATGGCCAGGGCCGCGTGCGTCAGGTCTCACGCTCTTTCCTTGGCATGATCGAAAACATTGTGCCCTGCGCCAATTGCGGCGGCAAGGGCAAGGTGATCAAGCAGCCCTGCCGGGACTGCTCCGGAAAGGGCCTCAAGCAGGGCGAGACCACGCTCAATGTCAAGGTGCCGGCCGGGGTCAGCGAGGGCAATTACATTCGCCTGCGCGGTCAGGGCAACCATGCGGCGCAGGGCGGCGAGCGCGGGGATATTCTGGTTGTTCTGCAGGAAAAGGAACACGAGACCTTCACGCGACAGGGCGATGATGTTTACTGCGACCATCTGATCAGCATGCCGCTGGCCGCGCTGGGCGGGGAGACAACCGTTCCCGTGCTGGGTGGACAGGCCCGGCTGAAGATCCCGGCGGGAACCCAGTCCGGCTCGCAGCTAAGGCTTAAGGGGCGCGGCATTCAGCACCGTCAGGGCAGAACGGGTGATCAGATCGTGCGCGTGCACGTGTACACGCCGCAGAACATGAGCCCGGAAACGAAGGGCCTGTTTGAGAAACTGGACAGCAGGCCGGAATGTACGCCCTCCGAGAAGGGCAAGAGCTTTTTCAGCAGGGTCCTGAACCACATCTTTGGCTGAACGCGTACCAGTTCAGACAGGGATTTTGTAGTTTCGTGAAAGCTTTCTTCAGCCCCGCAGAGCGCCGGAGTCTGGCTCTGGTGCTGGCCTTCGTTCTTCTGGGTTATGCCCTTGCCGGATGGCGGTCTTACAAGGGTCAGGGGCCGGCGGAAGCGCTTGACAGTCTGGATCTGGCCTTTGTCCGGCAAGGCGTGACGCTTTCTGAAGAGGCGGCCGGGCTGGATCCGGATTCACTGCTTGAAAGTCTGTGGTTTCCCCTTGACCTCAATCGCGCGGACAGCCTTGAGCTGCTGCGGCTTCCCGGTGTCGGACCGGGCCGGGTCAAGTCCATTTTGAAGCTTCGCCGCGAGCGCGGAGCCTTTGAAAACGTGGAAGAACTGCTTGAGGTGCGTGGCATTGGTCCCGCAACCCTTGGGCGCTTCCGCGACAAGCTTGTCATTCAACAGGATTCATTGCCTTCCCAGGCAGGGCCCTGAGCGCTGGCTCGGCCCCTGGCGGAAGGGAACCAAGATTCGGGAGAGCTCATGGCCTCAAACAAGAGCGGCGGCGGCAGTCTGGTTTTGAAGCTGCTGATTCTGGTGCTGATCGTGGTGCTGGGCTACTCGGTCCACTTCCCCAAGCAGCAGTGGGCCCGCCAGGCAGATGATCTGGCCCTGGCCCGTGACCGCATGGAAAACCTCTACAATGCGGCCAACATCTACCGTCATTTCAACAAGACCTTCCCCGGAAGCATTGGCGAACTGGTGACGGCGCTGGACACCACAGTGATCCCTGATGCCGAGCCATTCTCCTTCTCCTTTGATCAGAAGCAGGACATGGACCTGCTGGCGGAGAAGCAGGACCTGCTGGCCATGGAGCTGCGCACGCCCGAGGAAGACGCGCGTCTGAAAACCCTGCTGGCAACCGCCCGCGACAGCCTGCTGATCACGCTGGACGACACCATGCGCATCGATCAGTTCATCGTCCAGGATCTGGGCCAGCGCGCATACTTCTTTGTTGACAGCCTGGCGCTGGCCGAGCAGCAGGCCGCCGAGGAAGAGGCAGCCAAGAAGCGCAAGCGCCGGGACCCCGTGCCCGAGCCCCTGCCCGTACCCACCTACGAGAAGAGCTATTACACCACGCTCGTTTTCGCCGGGATCAAGGACTTGTATCACGGCATGGGAACGGACACGCTCTACCTCCTGTCGGAAAACCCGATCACGGTGGTCAAGCGCTACGAAACCTCAATCAGCCGCGACCTGTGGGCTTCCACTACTGGAGACTTTCAGCCCCTGCCCGATGGCAGCCGTTTTGCCCGGGGCGCAGCTGTAGCGCAGCCGGTCAGGAACTTCTCCTTTACCCTGCCGCTGGATGAGCTTTCCACGTGCCCGGCAACCGGGAACGAGTTCCTGATGAAGCATGTGGCCAAGTATGTCTACAAGGGCGCTTACCTCTTTACGCTGGACGGCGAAGAGGGCGAGCCGCTTAGGACTCTGGCGCGCAAGCAGGCCTTCCTGAACGAGGTCAAGGGCTTGGCCTCGGGCGAGATCGGTGACATCTTCAAGGCGATTGCCGACTCCGCCACGGCCGCGGGCTTCACGGCCTTCCGCGTGCCGCCCGCCCGCCAGCAGGCAATTATTGTCGAAAAGACCCTCGAGCGCGCCGCAACCCTCAAGGCGGGCCAGGAGCTGCTGGCCGACGCGGACAACTCGATCGTCGCCGGTGTGGACTCGATGGCCTATTACACGGATCCCGAGCTGCGTGAAAACACGCTCTTTGCCGAGTACCAGGACCAGACGGCCAAGCACTTCGAGGCCATGCTGGCTGTTCCTGCAATCGACAGTCTTGTATCACGGGTTCGCCTTGTGGCCGAATTCGAGGATGTTCGCGTGGACACGGTCGGAGTGACCATCTACAGCCCGATCACGGGTGACGAGGTTTACACGGCTGGCTGGCAGCGCATCTTCGAGGTTGCGCCTCCCGCGAATCACGGCTTCATCTACAACGGCACGCGGTCGTGGGAATAAGTTCCGGGACACGTGATCTAACTCGGACTTCCGATCGGCTGATCGTTCACGGGGCCGAGGGCCCCGTGGACCTGCCGCTTCCCTACGAAATCCATGCCAGGCTGATTCAGACGCCCGACTTTGCCCGTCTGCTGGCCGAGCATGTCCGCACCGAACTACCACCGCAAGAAGACGCGCTCCCGGTAAGGCTCTTTGTGCCCATGGACTGGGGTCCGGTCCTGGTGCGTCTACCCTACGATTCGCTGGAGGGCCTTGAGCAGCCGGCCCATCACCTCTTCTGGGAGGTTGAAACAAATGCTCCGGAAGGGGCCGAGCAGTATCTCTACGACCTGAGGGCGGTGGGTGATGGTCAGGGCGAACTTTGCGCCTTTCGCGAAGGGCTCTGCCGCTTTTGCGAGGTCTTCTGTGAGGAGCTCGGTTTTCATCTGATAGAAATGGTTCCCGTCATGGGTGATGAAACCAGGACGGGCCTGAATCTGGCTGCCGGGCGCGAATGGAAACGCCGCCTCGAGGGCGAGCGCTTCCCCCGTGTTTTCAGCTGGAAGCCCCTCGCCGCGGCCAGCCTGCTGCTGGCGGCTGTTTTGCTTGTCGCGCTTGTATCACGCCAGCCGGCTGACGAGCCTGTTAAAGCGGCTACCCCGGCGGAAAAGCCTGCGCCTGTATCACCCGTAATGACAGAAAAACAGGAACCGGCTCCTTCTGCTGTCGTGCCGGCTGAAGCCTCCGCGCAGCGCGGTGATACAAGCCTTGTTGCCATGGGCGGGAGCGAAACCGCGCCTGCCGCCCTGCTGGAGGACCCCGCCCCGGTACAGGCTCCGGCGGCGGTTCCGGTCAACACACGCCGGGCACTTGCCGGGGGCTGGAAAGAATTGCTTGTGTCGCTTTCCGGAGTGGAAGAGCGCCTGCCCGACTTCATGGTGGTGGACTCGGGAGGCATGCTCGTTCGCCGCGAGGGTCCCGGCGGTCTGGCGATTGCCGAACAGACAGGCCGGGCCAGCCGGGTAAGCCGAGTGGGCGATCAGGCCTGGTGGCTGCACTTTGATCAACCCCTATTGCCCTCGCCGCCCGGAAGGCGCGTTCTGGGGCAGGAGTCCTTGACAGAGAAGCCGAGAAGCCTCTTTGTCGACAACCTGCTCATGCTGGCGGACACGCTGGACGCTGCTCCCTTCAAGCTGATCCTGCAGCGCCGCGGGCCAATGGATGAGGCCGGCAGCGTCTACCAGTGGTCGCTGGCGGAGCTTCCTGGCGGCAGCGCCAACGGTGGCTGGCGGGTCAGGATCTTTCCGCTGGCCGGGGGTCGATGAAGCATGCAGGTCCTGTTTGGCGAGTGGAAGGGGCGCCGGCTGAAGAGCTCGCCTGACGAGAGTGTTCGCCCCACGACTAGCCGCATGCGCGACTGGCTTTGCAATGTCCTGGCCGATCGCTTTCGCGGCGCGCGAGTGCTGGACCTCTTTGCCGGTTGCGGAACGCTGGGCATTCAGGCCCTGAGTCTGGGCGCGCGCGAGGCGCTATTTGTGGAGCAGGCGGCCCGCACTCAGCGGATTCTGAAGACCAACCTGGAACTGGTTGGGGCCAGGGAGCGCGGCCGGGTGATGGGCGCTGACGTCTTTCGCTTTCTGGCGCGCCCGGGAAGCGAGCGCTGGGACCTGATCTTTGTGGATCCGCCCTACGCCAGAACGGACTATCCAAAACTGATGTCAGCCCTTGCTGCTGCCGATATTCTGGAGATGGGTGGCCTGATGGTTGTGGAGCATCCCGGTCCGCAGGCCGTTGATACAAAAGGACTTGAAGTCGTACGCAGCAAGGCCTTTGGCCGAAGCACAATCAGTTTGCTGGTGGCAGGTGAAGACAACGACAGACCCTGAAATCCTGATAGATCGTATTGATGATCTCCCCTCGCTGACGCCCATCGTCAGCTCCGTCATGTCCATGATCGAGCGTGGCAATTGCCAGGCCGAAGATATTGGCGAGCTGCTGAGCGCGGACGCCGCCCTTACCTCCAAGATTCTCAAGGTTGTCAACAGCGCCTTTTACGGCCTTCCGCAGCAGGTGACAAGCATTTCCAAGGCTGTCGTCATGCTGGGCTTTGACACAATCCAGACCCTGGTGCTTTCAGCCAGCGTGGTTGAGCTGATGATCGAGGGCGGCGAGGCCCGCGAGGACCTCAAGCTGATCTGGGAGCGTAGCCTTTTTGCGGCCGTCACCGCACGCAAGATCGCCCAGCGCATGGGCAAGGGCAGCATGGAAGAATGCTTCATGGCCGGACTGCTGATGGATATCGGCATGCTGGCTCAGCTCAAGCTGCACGGTGAAGATTATGCTCGAGTGATTTCCGAAGAAATCCACGAGGGCGTGGACATAGTGGTCAATGAGGTTCAGCACTTTCAGGTCAGCCACGAACATCTGGGGCGCGCTCTGCTTACCAAGTGGGGTATTCCCGAAATTCTGACCACGCCGATTTTGTATCACCACGATCTTACCGGCAGCGAGCGCGAACCGGCTGAGATTGTGGCCATCTGCCGTGTGGCTCATCTGGCCAGGCTTGCCTCGAACATTTTCTTCAGCCCGCAAATGGGCCACGCCATTCGCGATTACAAAACCGAGGCGCGCCGCCTGCTGGAGATGGATCCCGACGAGGTGGACCGCTTCTTCCGTTCCATTCGCGAAGAGGTTCTGGAGGTTGCCCAGCAGTACGGGATCGAGCTGAAGAACCTGCCCAGCTACACGGAGATTCTGGATCAGGCCAATCAGGAACTGAATCAGATCAACAAGACCTACGAGCAGCTGAATCGCGACCTGCTGGCCGCGCAGAAGCAGTCCGAGCAGCTGGCGCGCAGCCTGAGGCAGGCCAACGAAAAGCTTAAGCTTATGGCCTCCAAAGACGAGCTGACGGGCCTTTACAATCGACGCTACTTCGAGGATTTCTTCTCGCGGGAGTTCAGCCGCTGCATGCGCTACAAGCGTCCGATGAGCTGCATTGTGATTGACATCGACTTTTTCAAAAAGGTCAACGATACTTACGGGCATCTGCAGGGCGACAGCGTGCTGAAAGAGCTGGGTGAAAGGCTGATCAGCGTGCTGCGCGTGTCAGACGTTGCCGTGCGCTACGGGGGAGAGGAATTCGTGGTGCTTTTGCCGGAAACGGCCCTTTACGCAGCGCGAATCACCGGTGAAAAGATTCGGCGTGCGGTGGCACAGGATGAATTCCGCTACAAGCGCGGACAGGGCCTGCCCATTACCATTAGTGTTGGCATTGCCAGTTTTGATGGCCAGCGCGGGGCAGAGAGCCACACGGACCTGCTCAAGCAGGCCGACGCCATGCTGTACCGGGCCAAGGAGTCCGGTCGCAATCGCTGCTGCCATGCCGGCTAGCAGCCAGGGGGGACAGCATCATGAGTCAGGGGGAAGGCCTCCATTTTTCCGGATTGCTGATGCGCGTGGAGCGTCAGCTTTCCCGTGATCTTAGCCAGGCGGATGGCCTGGAAGAATCTTTGCGCATCTGCTACGAGGCCGCCTGCAAGGTGGGCGATCTGGATTGCGGCGGCGTATACCTTTTTGATCAGGACAGTGGCGCGCTGGATCTGGTTTTTCATCGGAACCTCTCCGATGAGTTTGTCGCGGCCACCTGCCACTTCGCCCCGGACAGTCCCAACGCCAAGCTCGTCAACGCGGGCACGCCCGTATACGTGAACTACACGGACATCACGGCCATGGATGATATCCGCAAACGCGAAGATCTGCGCTTTGTGGCCGTGGTGCCGATCCGCGCCCGGAAGCAGATTGTCGGCTGCCTGAACCTGGCCAGTCGCAAGTATGAATCCATTCCCGTTGCCGCGCAATCAGCCCTGGAGACCCTCGCCGGCCAGATCGGCCAGGCCGTGCTGCGCGAGCAGACCCTTCAGCAGCTGAAAGAGCGCGAAGAGAACCTCGACACCTTTTTCGATTCCGTGCGCGATTTCCTCTTTGTGCTGGACATGAAGGGCAACTTGCTGCGGGTCAACAGCACCGTTCTGGATCGCCTTGGTTACCGCAGCGAAGAGCTGATTGGTCGCTCCGTTTTGATGGTGCACCCGGAGCCGCGGCGAGACGAAGCCCTGGAGGTTCTGGGTGGCATGCTGGCCGGCACGGTGGATTACTGCCCGGTGCCGCTGGTCTGCAAGGATGGCAGCCATATTCCCGTGGAGACGCGGGTCAGCGAAGGCCGCTGGAATGGTCGCCCGGCTCTCTTTGGTGTATCACGGGATGTAAGTGATCGCGTTCGCACGCAGCGCGAGCTGGAGGAAAGCGAAGCCCGTTACCGCAGCATGTTTGAAGACAACAAGGCCATCAAGCTGCTGATAGACCCTGAATCGGGGCTGGTGGTTGAGGCGAACAGCGCCGCGGGAAGCTTTTACGGGAAAAGCCGCGAGGCCCTTCCGGGAACGCCCGTGCGTGATCTGGTTGTCGGTGGCGAGGCCGAGATGCCCTGTTCGACCGAGGACGCGCATGTTGTATCACAGCGCCACCTGACAAAGGGCGGGCATGTGCGCGAGGTCGAGTTGCACTGCTCTACGCTCTTCTTTGGTCAGCGCCGGCTGGTGTATGCCATTGTCCACGACGTGACCGAGCGCAAGCAGGCCGAGCGGGAGCGCCAGAGCAACATGCACTTCCTTGAGCGCATGATGGATACAATTCCTTTGCCCGTCTTTTACAAGGACACGGCCGGGACCTACCTGGACTGTAATCAGGCCTACGCCGATTTTCTGGGTCGGGCCAAACAGGAAATCATCGGCCACACGATGGACGTTGCCGGTTCGGGCGAGATTGTGCGAGTATGCCAGCTCAAGGATGAGCAGTTAATGCAGGCACCGGGCTTTCTGGTATACGAGCACTACATGTATAACGGTTCTGGCGACAAACGAAACGTGCTCTTCTACAAGGCGACCTTCAATGACGCCGACGGTGTGCTGGGCGGGATTATTAGCGCCATGGTCGACATCACCGATGAAGTTGAAGCGCGCACCGAGCGCGAGGGTCTGATTGACAAGTTAATGCGCGCCCTGGAAGACGTTAAGACCTTGCGCGGCTTCCTGCCGATCTGCTCTTCCTGCAAGAAGATTCGTGACGACTCAGGCTACTGGCAGCAGATTGAGGCTTACATTTCCAGGCATAGCGACGCGGAGTTCAGCCACAGCATCTGTCCTGAGTGTTACAAGGATCTTTATCCGGATCTGGCGGCTGAAGACGAAGCGGATGAGTCCGCTCAGGCCTGATCAAAGGCCTTGTTCATGTCGTAGCCCTGCTCCTTCAGCCAGTCCTCGTTGTGGAACTTGCTCAAGTAGCGTTCACCACTGTCACAGAGCATTACCACGATGTTCTGGCCCTTGTTCATGCCCGCCGCCACTCTCCTGGCCGCTGCCAGAATCGTTCCGCTGCTTCCGCCCACCAGCATGCCTTCTTCGCGGCAGATTCTCCGCGCCCAGTAGAAGCTCTCTTCATCGCTGATATAGGCCATCTCGTCCACATGGTCCAGATTGAGGGTTTTGGGCAGGAAGTCCTCGCCGATGCCCTCAACGTGATACAGCTGCCCCTCGATCAATTCTCCGGTGTCGAAGTAGTGTTTGATGATGCTGCCTACAGGCTCGGCACCCACAATGCGAATTGCCGGATTTTTCTCCTTCAGGTAGCGACTGACGCCACTGATGGTGCCGCCCGTGCCCATGCCCATCACAAAGGCGTCAATCTGTCCATTTGTATCACGCCAGATCTCTTCGGCTGTCGTGCGGTAGTGCATTTCCGGATTGGCCAGGTTGACGAACTGGTCCGCCATCACGGCGCCGGGGGTTTCCCGCGTGATACGCCGTGCAGTTTCCATGAAGCTCTCGGGGTGATCAATTGGTACATCGGTGCGTGTCCGCACGACGCTTCCGCCAAAGGCGCGAATCATCTGCTCGCGCTCCATGCTCATCTTGGTTGGCATCACAATGATGCAGCGGTAACCGCGCTGGGCACAGGCCATGGCCAGCCCCACACCCATATTGCCGCTTGAGGCCTCAACTACGGAGCCGCCGGGCTTTAGCAGCCCGCGTGATTCAAGATCTTCCACAAGCGCCAGCGCCACGCGGTCCTTGATGCTGGCACCGGGGTTCACCCGCTCAAGCTTGCCAATGAAGGAAGGCGCAAGGTCTGCGCAAACCCGGTTAAGGCGCACCATGGGCGTGTTGCCGATCAGCTCGAGAACATTGTTGTGGATCATTCCTCAAGGTCCTTTCCGCCTGCAGCACCAATCTGCTTCAGGCTTGTTCCGGGATAGTAATGCGCCAGAATTTCCTGCCAGCTTTTGCCGACCGAGGCCATGTGAAGCGCGCCCAGCTGGCAGAGCCCGACGCCATGACCCCAGCCTTTTCCCGTGATGACAATGTCCTGTCCGGAAAACTCCAGAAAGAAGGCGCTCGAATAGAGGCAGTTCTTCCAGAGGGCACGACGGATGACAAGCTCCTTGCCCAGCTCAAAAACGCCGCGGTCGGTAACGACATTCAGCCGCTCGATACGGCCGGATTGGCCCCGCTTGACGACTTCCAGGTCAAAGAGCATCTCGAAGGACTCGCCGGAAACCTTGCGAATCTGGCTGGCGACTTCTTCGCGCGGCAGGGAAAGCTTCCAGCGATACATGTCTTCACAGTATTCCATGGAGGCGGGCAGGCTGTGTCTGTCCGTGTTACAACAAACGTCCTCGTCGGCCAGAATGTACTCGCGCCATGCGGCCTCGCTTTTCGGTTTGGGAATCGACAGGCCATTCAGGCTGTCGCGCAAGACGGGCGTCCAGGGCACGGACTGATCTTCCCAGACGTGCTCCCAGGACTCGGTGATACCGCCGCAGCTCTTGCTGTAACGCGCATCGCAGATCATGCCTTCCCAGGCAATGACAATGCCCTCTGTATCACGAACAGCCGCCAGGCTCTCTTCTTGCATCACGCCCGTGCCGCGATAGCACTGGCAGTGATCATCCGCGCAAAGATCAAAGGGTTCGCCCGCGTGGTGCCGGCCTCGAGTGGAGAGCAGCGTGGAACGGGCGGCGACGGTCTGGGCTCTTAGCAGGTCGGGCGGATTGTCCGCTTTCATCTCCGAACTGTTGACGCCTGCCAGGTAATCCTCCAGGTCCAGCTCGTTGACCAGACAGAGGCGGCCATCAGCTTCCAGGTGAAGGCAGAGCGTGTCGGGATAGGCGAGTTCTTCGTGGTGATCCCAATGAAAGCCGATGCCCACGCGAACATCCTGCGCAAAAGCCTCCGTGTCATCGGGCAGAATCAGTCTGACACCGCTCTCAAGCTCGTGGCTCTCGCCGCAAGGGCCGGTCAGAATGATTGTGCCCAGCGGCTCGTCTGCCAGCAGCGTGTGACGCTGGCCCTTGTCAACATGCCAGAGCGAGGGGGGGACCTCTGGCTTCTGTCCTTCGCGCAGGCTGGCCGTTGCCTGACGGGCCCTTTCCAGAATTGCCTCGTCGGCGGGCAGCACGCCTTCCCGTGATACATGATCGGCGCCGGCCAGTGATTCCCGTGCTGCCGGTACCAGCAGAAGGCGGGTTGGTGGCGCATAAAGGCCGCCGGACCATGTGGCTCCCGGGGCGTGGGGATTGTCCAGCACGTCCAGTCCTGCACGACCAAGCAGGTCGGCAACAGCTGAAACCAGCTTGTCATCGGCGGACTCAAGAATCTTCAGGCCGGTCCAGACCAGGCCGGGGCAATCGATTCTGGCACGCGCGGTCCAGAGTCCACCACGCAGCACGGCTCGTGGCTCACGGCCAATGGCGGTGCCGTGAGGCAAGCGCAGCGTGATCTCTTCCCTGTGATGCATGATGCCGATGCGGACGCGTTCCATGGCTCCAAGGTAAGGATTTGCCGCTGGGTGCGGGGGGTTTAGTGCCACAGGACGTCAAGCCAGGCGGCCAGATTCACGGCTGCATGCAGCAGGATGGGCGGACCCAGCGAGCCGCTTCGTTCACGCAGCAAGCCCAGCGCCAGACCCAGCAGGAAGAGTTGCGGAAGCTGCCAGGGGTTCATGTGCGCGGCGGTAAAAACAAGCGCCGGGACCAGCAGCAGGCCGCTCCTTCCCGCGCTTTCCAGCCACGCCCTCCGAATCAGTCCACGAAAGAGCAGCTCCTCGCAAAGGGGCGTTACCACCAGAAGCGTTGCTGCAAGCAGGAAGGACTCCCCCAGTGATGCCGGCTTCATCAGGGCAATGGTCTTTGCGGCCAGCTCTTCAGGCACTGGCAGGAGCAGGTTGAGCGGGTGGCTGAGCAAAAGAAAAAGAGGCGCCGCCACCAGCGCGGCCCCGTACCAGAGCAGGTCGCGGCTTGAGTCGATTTGGCGGAACGGCATGTACAGTGGGCGCAGGGCGGGGGGTGTTGCAATCAGCAGGGGAAGTCCGAGCAGCAGCTCGACGAAAAGCATGTTCAGGCGGCGGCCCAGATCGCCCTCGGCAAAAAGCGGCAGAAGCAGCAGGGCAACGAGCGGCATGATCCATGTAACACGGGGAAGCAGGTCCAGCGTATACAGCCCGTCGGGCGAACGGCCCTTCATGCCTGTCTGGCTTGTCTGTGCATTTCCCAGGCGCAGATGGCAAGGGCGTGGCCGGCGTTCAGGCTCTCCATGCCGCCCGCGCCGGGAATGTGCAGGGGCTCTCCGCCGAAACGCCGTGATACACGGATGCCGTGGCTCTCGCCACCCAGCACGGGCAGGTCCTGCTCTTCGAAGATGTGTTCATCAATGGGTGCCCCGCCGGCGGGCTCCAGAAGCAGAAGTCTGCGCCGGCGCTTTTCCAGCTCGCGCCCCAGTTCATCTTCATCCACCGTGTGACACGCTTCCAGCCGGAATACGGCGCCCATCGAGGCGCGGATGCCGCGGGGACTCCACGGGTCGGCGGCCGGTGATACAAGCCAGACGCGGCGCAGACCAAACCAGAGTGCGCTGCGCAGGATGGAGCCAAGGTTGCCCAGGTCCATCAGGCCGTCAAGCAAAAGCTGCGGCGGCAGCTCTGTGTTGGTGCGGGGCGCGGGGCCAACCATCACAACACCCTCGGGCGACTTCTGCTCCCCCAGCCTGGCCAGATCCTGTGGACGGCAGGCGCGCACAAGCTCCTTGTCCAGGGGCGCAGCCTGTGATACTGAGGCAAGAAGCTCGTCTTCACGGCCCTTTTCGACAAGGACACAGGAGGGCTTACCGCCACTGGTCAGGTAGTCCTTGCAGCACTTGATTCCGGGAATCAGCAGGAGGCCTGTATCACGCCGGGCGGCACGGTCACGCAGCTCCAGAAAGCCGCGCAGTTCTTCGCGGCCAAGGCCGGTCATGAGTTCTGGCCCATGCCGTAGATCTTGTGGACGGGCAGTGAAATGATCAGGCCGTTGCCCGGTTCGTTGAAGGGGCCGACAATTTCGCGAAAGACCTCGGCGACCTTCTCTTCCTGATCTTCATTCACGGCTGTCAGGATGGTCTTGTTGTGCGGACGGTTGCCGGAGAGCAGGCCCTTCAGTCCGGCGAAAATCGGCAGATCCTGCGAAAGAATACGCCCCATGCCCACGCTGTCGAGAATGGTTGCGCCGCGCACATCCGCCTCGAGCAGGCCCTGCACAAAGTCGTCGAGGAGTTCTTCCTTGTTGAGCACAATCAAAAGAAGGCGCATTACATGTCCAGCAGATCTTCTTCGGCCAGCTCGACCTTTTCGATCAGGGCATGGCTGTCGCTGCAGGCGACCAGCTCCTGGGCGAGTCCGCGCCTGGCCAGCCGGGAAATGCGCGCCAGCATTTTCAAATGTCCGCCGCTGTTGCCCTGAGGGCTCAAGAGCAGGACGAGCAGGTTTGCCTTCAACCCGTCGGCTGCGGCAAAGTCGATGCCTGAAGGAAAGGTTCCCACGGCCACGAGCGGCTTGCTGATCTGCAGGCAGTTGGTGTGGGGAATGGCCACCGCCTCGCCGATGCCGGTGGGGTACTCGTCTTCGCGCTCCATCACCAGCGAAAAAGCCTGATTGGCGTCACTGATTGCACCGCTACCGGCCAGCAGCTCCACCAGTGCGCGAATGGCACCAGGCTTGTCGCTTTCCGGCGAGTGGACAAGGACATGTTCCTTTTGGAGCAATTCTGCAAACTTCATGCGGGACTCCTGATAGTCCCGCGAAGGTAGTGAATCGAAGTGGGAGGGCCCATGAAACAGGAACTGCGTCTGGTATTAAGCACCATCTCCTCGCGAGACGAAGCCGTCAGGCTGGGGCGGGAGCTGGTGCAGGAGGGCCTGGCGGCCTGTGTGAGCATTGTACCCGGCTGCCTGTCGATTTATGAATGGGACGGCAAGCTGGAAGAAGAGTCGGAATGCCTGCTGCTTTTCAAGACCAGCGCGCGTCGCCTGCCAGAATTGATGGAAGCCCTCTCCGAACGGCATCCCTACGAGCTGCCCGAGCGCCTGGCTTTTGAGCCCATTGAAAGTGGCCGGGACTACCTCTCCTGGGTTCTAAGGCAGGTTGAAGGCGCGTGACCTTTGTCAAATCATTCATTGCGATAAATGTTCCGCTTCGGCATATTTGATGCCATGAAAATAAAACCCGCATCCCCTACTCGTACCGAAGCCCTGCAGCTGCTCATGGAGCGCTTCTCGATGCTGACGGACCGCGCGAATTTTCTGAAGCAGCGCTGCAGCGGCCTGGGCCGCATGGAGTGCCAGACCCTTCAGCTGCTCGAGCGTTATCGCCAGAGCAAGCCGGAAATTCAGGAGCGCATTCGTCGCCGGGAGCTGAGCGATGAGGAGATCACCCTGCATCTGCCACGCTCCATGCGACAGGACTATGTCAATGGTTCGCTTGCTTCGGAGCTGATTGACGAACTGCCGCGCGACCTTTCCATGAAGGCGCTGGCCGACGAGATTGGTGTAGCCTGCAGCCGCATGACGCGCATTGGCGACACGCTTTCCGACGAAATTGATCCGGTCAGTCAGCAGATGCGCGGCAAGGGCATGATTCACCGCGGCCCAAGTCCGGACGACCGCCGCGTCATCCTGATTGGCATCACGGAAAAGGGCACGGAAAAAGTGGAGAGCCAGGGCGGTCAGAATTCGCGCATTGCAGAACTGATGATCGAAAAGCTGGGACCCGTCGACCTTCCGGTGGTGGAACAGGGCCTGAGCCTCTACCTTAAGGCTTTGGAAGAGATTCTGCCGCAGATGGCTGAAGAGCTTCCCGGCGACGACAGCGATTGTAATATCAACACATAAGGAGAAATCATGTCCATTCTGAAACTGGGCACCAACGACTTTCAGACAACCATCAATAGCGGTCTGACGCTGGTCGATTTCTGGGCCGAGTGGTGTGGCCCCTGCCGCATGCTGGCCCCGACTCTGGAGAAGATTGCCGCCATGCCCGATCTGGGCGCGAAAATCGCCAAGGTCAATGTGGACGAGCACGGTATGCTGGCCCAGCAGTTCAACATTCGCGGCATTCCCACCATGATCCTTTTCAAGGACGGTCAGCCGGTGGATCAGATTGTCGGCCTGACGGACGAGAAGAACATTCTGGCCTTGATCGAGCGCCACAAGTAGTTCGCACAAGCCCCGCCCGGCGGGGCTTTTTCACGGCCCGGCCGGAAAAATGTCCCACCCCCCTTTCACTTTGTGCTCAAAAGCGAAAGGGAGGAATCATGCTTTCAGGACAGAACTTGTGGCGGCCGGGCACCAAGAAGGAACTGATTCACAGCCTGGGCAGCATTTATCAGGGCGAAGAAGAGAAGCTGCGCAAAATGCCCAAGAAGCAGCTGATGGCCATCTTCTATTACCTGCGCAGGCGCTATGGCTATTTCAGTTGATGGAGAATGAATGAAGCCGATTGAGCGGCAGCTTGGACTGGTTGCCTATCTCTCCCATTACCGGCTGGGCCGGACGCTGGAAGAAGTTTGCCGGGACCTGCCCGACTATGGAAGGGGCGATGCCGCGCGCAAGAAGCTGCAGCGTGATCGCGCCCTGCTCGAGGCCGAGGGGCTGCCGATTCGCGTTGTCACACAGGAGGGTGAAAGCGATGACGGCAACCTGCGCTACCTGTATCAGCTGGATCGCCGCCGCGTGTTCAGCCAGCCCCTAAGGCTCGAGGAGCGCGAGCGCCGCATGCTGTTTGACCTTTGTGATACACTTGCCGCCGAGCGCAGTTTTGAGTTTGGCTCGCTGGCAGCCTCGGCTCGTCAGAAACTGCTGGCGGAGCTTCCTGCAGAAAGCGCCCCGGTGGAAACAGGCGCAGCCCTGCCCGCGCCGCAGGAAACGGATCTGCTGGGCCAGCTACTGCTTGCCCTTAGGCAGGGCAAGTGCCTGCGCGTGTATTACGAGAGCATCTCAAGTGGACAGGCCGTCTGGCGTCTTATTCACCCCCTGCGCCTGGAGCTGGTGGATGGCGGCTGGATGCTTGGCGCCTGGTGTGAGCTGCGTGGCGCGCTGCGAAACTTTCGCCCGCATCGCATGCGCCAGATCGAGCTCCTGGACGTGCCGGTTAGCGAGGCCTTCAGGCAACAGGCCGGGCCAATGCCTTCCGGCGGTCTTGAAACCAAAGCCTGGGCCTGCGGGCTGGGCCTTGGTGGATCGCAGGGCCTGGCTGCCCGGGTCGTCTTTGATGCTGAACTTGCCTCCCTGGTCAGACGGCGCTATGCGGGGATGGGTCGTCTAAGCGCTGGCCCGTCGGGTGAGCTTGTCTTTGAGGCCACGGTGCTGGAGCCTGGGCGCTTCACCCGTTGGCTGCTCTCATGGGGAAGCCGCGCCAGACTGGAAGGGGGCGATGCGCTTGCCGCTGATGTTCAGCGCAGATTGAAGGGGATTCTCGGGGAGGCGGGCAATGGCTGAGAAAGCTGGCATCGAAGATCTGCTCAACCTCCTGCCGCGCCTCAAGGCTTATGATGGCAAGCCTCTGGATGAAGCCGCGCGAGCGCTTGGGCTCCCGCCAGCCGAACTTCTGGCCAGGATGGAGCGCCTTTCCAGCCTTCGCTTTGGCGACATGGATCGCGGCGAGCTGATTGACTGCTGGGTGGAAGAGGGCCTTCTCTATCTGCACACAGGCGGTTTATTCGATCACGTGGTGCGTTTGAGTCGCGCGGAAATGATGGCGATTCTCTTTGGAGCCATCAGGCTGGGCGAGCAGAACCATCAGCTTCCCGCAGGCCTGCCTGCACTTCTTGAGCGGGTGGAAAAGGCCCTGGGCGAAGAGGGCGAGCTGAAGAGCTCGCTTTTGGGGCTGGCCGGGGACAGCGAGCCTTTTCTGGAGGATGTCCGGCAAGCAGTTGAAGACCGGACGCAGCTTGTCATCTGGTATTACAGTCTCTCCAGCGAGCGTTACCGCGAGCGGACCGTGGATCCATGGACGCTTAGCCGAGAGCGCGGGCGCTGGTATCTATATGGACTCGACCACGCCTCGGGCGAACCCAGAACCTTCCGGCTCGACCGAATCGGCGAGCTTCAACAGAAACTGCCCGGCAGCGCCGCGCCCATGCCTGCCCATTCATTGGAAGTGTCCGCGGAGGGCGGGCCTGTGGCGGACCTGTTGCTGGACCCACTATTGGCCCGCGTTGCCGGCGAGCAGGGCTGGAAGGACCTTGAGCCAACAGCGGACGGGCTTGTCTGGCGGCCAGCCTACGAAGAAGCAAGGACTTTTGTGGCGGCGCTATTACCCTTTGCCGAGCAGATTCGGTTACGCGGCCCCGAGCCCCTGGTTGAGGCCTGGCGGGAGGCCGTGGGTAAATTATTGTTACAACATGGCGCAAAAATTCAGAATCTGGATTAAATTCAGGAACTCCCTTGCCGATCAGGCTATTGACAAGGGGGAATCATGTGTAAGTCCAAGCCCTGGTTGCTTTGCACGACGTGTGGCAAAGAGTGGTCCAGCCAGAACGATGTCCTCGAAGACAATCAACTGATCCTGAACGGCTATATGCCGGATTTCACGGAGCTGCGCGACGGGCTCCTGCTGTTTACCCACCATGCGCCGGGCTGCGGAACAACACTGGCTGTTCGGGTCGGGGATGTCATTCACCTGCTGCCGGAAGAGCTGAGCCTGGAGCTTCGGCAAGGCGACTGGGACTGTCCCGGACACTGCCTTCAGGTCGATGTTCTCGATGCCTGCGGTGCGCGCTGCCGGGCTGCGGTCGTGCGTGGCCTGCTTCAGGTTTTCAGGAAGAAGGAGGACCGTAATCAGTTACCAGCGGGCCAGCAGCCAGCTCCCGGCCAGAAAGACGTTTCAGTTACCAGTATCCAGGTACCAGCAGGCCAGTCAGGCTGAAGAAGCAGCCAGTTACCAGATTCCAGATACCAGTCAGAGAGGCGTTAGGCGTTAGACGTCAGTCCTTAGCAAGCCGCAAGCGAAGCCGAGAAGTGTCGGCAAGGCTGAACAATTTCGAATAACGCTAGCGGGAACTCTGTCGGGAACCGTGAGTGCTGGAATTGTCAGGGATCATGGACGGCGGAGGGCTTCGGTGCCAGACACGTGTCTGGCACGTGCCTGACACTTTTCATACGCCAAATCATAACACAGATACGATTAGTCACCAGTTACTAGTTACCAGTTACCAGTCAGAAGTTTGCTGGTCCACTGGCCCCTGGCCCGCTGACGCCTAAGGCCTAACGCCTAACGCCTTACGCCCGTCATCCCCGCGGACGCGGGGACTGGCCCCTGGCCCGCTGACGCCTACACGTACGCCGCAATCCCCGTCGCGGCCTGGCCCAGAATCAGCGCGTGAATATCGTGCGTGCCTTCGTAAGTGTAGACGCTTTCCAGGTTGAGCATGTGTCGCCCGCACTGGTACTCGAGGCTGATTCCGTTGGCGCCCAGCATGGTGCGGCAGCTTCTGGCCACATCCAGCGCCATGGCCACATTGTTGCGCTTGGCCATGCTGATCTGCGCGGGACTCAGGCGATCTTCTTCCTTCAGCTGGCCAAGGCGTAAGACAAGCCCCTGCGCCAGCGTGATCTGAGTCATCATTTCGGCCAGCTTCGCCTGTTGCAGCTGAAAACTGGCCAGCGGGCGATCGAACTGCTTGCGCTCCTTTTGATAGGCCAGCGCCTCGTCATAGCAGGCCTGTGCCGCGCCCACGGCTCCCCAGGCAATCCCGTAGCGCGCCTGATTCAGGCAGCTAAGCGGTCCCTTCAGCCCCTTGACGCCCGGCAGGAGATTCTCTTTGGGCAGGCGCACATCCTTGAAAACCAGCTCGGACGTCACGCTGGCCCGCAGACTGAACTTGTGCTTGTGCAGGGGCGCGCTGAAGCCCGGCATGCCCTTTTCCACCAGAAAGCCGCGCACTTCGCCGTCCAGCTTGGCCCAGACCACCGCCACATCAGCCACGCTGCCATTGGTGATCCACATTTTCGCGCCGTTCAGGAGGTAGTGGTCGCCCTTGTCTTCGGCGCGCGTTTCCATACCGCCGGGATCGCTGCCGTGATCGGGTTCGGTCAGGCCAAAACAGCCGATAGCCTCGGCCGTGGCCAGTTGGGGCAGCCACTTGTCCCGCTGCTCGTCGGAGCCAAAGCGCCAGATTGGATACATGACCAGGCCGCTCTGCACGGAAAGAAAACTCCTGAGCCCGCTGTCGCCCCGCTCCAGCTCGCGGTTGATCAGGCCGTAAGCCGTGTGACTAAGGCCCGCGCAGCCCCAGCCCTCGATGGTTGCGCCAAAGAGGCCCAGCTCGCCCATCTCGCGCGCCAGCTCAAAAGGAAAGCGGTCGGCCTCAAAACAGTCCGCCACCAGCGGCATGAAGCGCTCACTCACCCAGCGCCGGACTTCCTGAGCGATGTGCTGCTCTTCTTCCTTGAGTAGATCATCAAAGCAGAAAAAATCTAAAGCCTGATACGACATGGGATTTCCTTTCCGACCTTTTGTCCCTTGGGCAAGCCTCAAAGATAAGGTCTGCAAGCTTGGCTTTGGCTTGCCCCTTTTTGGGTGAGGTTGTATTCTAAGCAGTTAAGGGTCAGTTGGAGTTCCATGCGAAAGAGTCGGCGCGGCGGGCGGATACCCCTCTTCATCTTTGTTGGCGTGATGCTGCTCGCGCTGGCCCAGACGCTCTGGTGGACCCTCTTTCAGTACCAGCAGAGCGTGGAGCTAAGGGAAGCCGAGCTCGCCCGCTATGAAGCGCAGGTTTCGGCCGTGCAGCTGGAGCTGCAGCGAATCGGCCGACCCTTAAGCCTGGCCGAGCGGCAGAATCTGCACGAGCTATATCCGGCAATGGCGCTTTCGGAGACGGACGAAGGCCAGACGGGTCTGACGCCGGTGGTCGCCACGGAAGTGCTGGAGCAGGTCTGGCAGGACTCTCGTTCCCGCACGCGTATGCTGGCCGCCGAAGGGGCCTTCTTTGCCCTGTTGCTGGTCTTTGGCTTGTGGTTGCAGCTTTTGGCCTATCGCCGGCTGGCCGACTCGGTCAGGCAGCAGAGCAACTTCATCAGTGCCGTGACACACGAGCTGAAGTCGCCCCTGACCTCGATCAGTCTTTTTGCCGAGCTTCTTGACGAAGAGCACGTGGCGGATGAAACACGGCGCTCGGCGGCCAGTTCGATCCTGGAGGAGAGCGCACGCCTGACGGCGCTGGTAGAGCAGATTCTTCGTGTGCGCACGCTGGATGCCCGTGACATGCGCCTTGAAAAGCAGCCGGTTGATCTGACTTCGGTTGTATCACGCCAGCTCGACACTCTGGCGCGCCGGGCGGAGGGCTCCGGAATTAAGCTTGTATCACAGGCCGGAAATTCGCCCATGATGGTTCGGGGAGATGCGGAAGCTCTGTGCCTGATTGTGGGCAACCTGCTGGATAACGCGCTTAAGTATTCTGAGGCGGGCACGTGTATCACGGCCGGACTCAAGCGCCACGGAAAGCTGGTGGAGTGCTGGGTGCAGGATGAAGGCGCAGGCTTTCATCCGGAAGAAGGACGCCGCCTCTTTGATCGCTTCTATCGTGGCGGTGACGAAATGACACGGCGCACCACGGGTACGGGCCTCGGCCTTTATCTTGTGCGGGAATTCGCCGAGGCCATGGATGGTCGAGTTAGAGCGGACAGCGAGGGGCCCGGAACGGGCGCCTGTTTTACGCTGACGCTACCCCTGTTGAACGGAAAGGATGCCTGATGGCTCGAATCCTCATTGTGGAAGACGAAAAGAACATCGCCGAGGCGGTCACGCTGCACCTGGTGGCGGCCGGGCACCATGTTCAATTTGTCGACAACGGTGATACAGGCCTGCGTGAGATCGTTGAGGGCACGCACGAGCTGGTGCTGCTGGACGTGATGCTGCCGGGCCTCGACGGTTTTGAGGTCTGTCGCCGGGCCCGCGAGTCGGGCGCGCGCCTGCCCATTCTTTTTCTGACAGCCAAGGATATGGACGACGACCGTGTCCGCGGCCTGGAGCTGGGCGGCGATGATTATATGACCAAGCCCTTCAACATGCGCGAGCTCAAGGCAAGAATTGAAGGCATGCTGCGCCGGCAGGTCTGGTACCAGCAGACTCCCGTCGTGGGCGAAGTGTTCCAGTTCGGCGGGAACGAAGTCAACTTTTCCTCCTACGAGGCCTCCCTGTCCACGGGCGAGCGCATTCGCCTCACCCAGAAGGAGTGCATGCTACTCAAGCTGCTGGTGGAGAAGGATGGTATTGTCGTTGAGCGATCCGAAATCCTTGATGCGGTCTGGGGCTACGAAAACTACCCCTCCACGCGAACGGTCGACAATCTGGTGCTGCACTTGCGCAAGCACTTCGAGACCGACCCGAAAAACCCGAAGCACTTCCTTTCCGTGTACCGGGTTGGCTATCGTTTTGTCAAGATCCCTGAAGAATAGGACCCAAGGCATGAGCACACTTCTTCGCCTGCTGACTCTTCTCGTGTTGACCCTTTCAGCCAGCGCTGCGCCCGGATCGGCGCAGACCGGCTTTGACCCAGAGCGCGACATTCGCGTGGAGGCCTTTCTCTCTCACGACGCGGTGGCTCCGGGCTCCAGCCCTGAAGTATTGATCGTGTATCACGTGCCCGAGAGTTATCACATCACGGACAAGAGCTATGGCATGTTCTATGCCGAGGCGGACACGACCGAGCGTCTGCGCCTGGATCGTATCACGCTGCCCAAGGGAATTCCCTATCACGAAGAAGAAATCTACCGCGGCGATGTTCTGGTCAAGGGCACGCTGGCCGTTTCAGGCGAGGGTGCTGGCGCAGAAGATCTGACCATCTATGCCGGTTATCAGGTCTGCTCCGAGTTCGGTGATCTTACCTGCTACATGCCAGTGGACAAAGAGCTAACCCTGCCCGTGCGCTTTGTGGAGAAGGCTTCCGAGATGAAGCCGATCAACGCCGAATGGTTCGGCGCACCGGAAGCTGCAGCGGCGAGCTCTTCGGGTGAAGGGCTTGAGGGCAAGCTGCAGAATGCGCTGGAGGCCGGGAGCTGGGTGGCCTTCTTCATTGTTTTTCTGGGCGGCATTCTTTCCAGCCTGACGCCCTGCGTCTATCCCGTGATACCCATTACCATCTCCTTTATTGGCGCGCGCTCCAAGGGCAAGTTCCACGGCTTCATCCAGAGCCTCTACTTCGTGATGGGCATGGCGCTGGTCTACAGCGGGCTGGGAATGGCTGCGGCGCTGGGCGGCGGGAGCTTCGGCGCGGTCGGGCAGTCGCCGGCCGTGCAGGCAATCATCGCCGTGATCTTCCTGGTCTTTGCGGCCTCCATGTTCGGGGCCTTCGAGATTCAGCTGCCCTCGTCAATTTCAGCCAAGCTGCAGGAGGGCGACAAGTCCGGGCCGCTGGGCGCGATTGTCATGGGAGCGATCACGGGATTCATTGCCGCCCCCTGTGTCGGACCGATCATTGCCGTCCTGCTGGTCTACATCGCAACCACCGGCAGTCTGGCGATGGGCTTCTTTCTGATGCTGGCCTACGCGCTGGGCATGGGTCTGCTCTTCCTGGTGATCGGAACCTTCGCCGGAGCCATGAACGCCCTGCCTGGTGCTGGTGGCTGGATGGACACGGTCAAGAAGTTCTTTGGCGTGGTGATGGTTGCCATGGCCGTCTACTTCCTGCGTGATACAATTCCTGGCAGCTGGATGCCCTGGATTGCCGGCGGTAGCCTGGTGATCTTCGCCGTCTTCTCGGGGGCCTTCTCTTCTTTAAGTGAGGAGAGCGAGTTTGCCGACAAGCTCTACAAGGCCATTGGCCTGATCGCCCTGATCATCGGCATGCGCTTCCTGCTCTTCGGCTTTGGCCCGATGGTGGGGGCTGTTGCCGGCACGGCAGCCGAGGCCGTGTCCGCGCACCCGGAACTGGAGTGGCAAGTCTCCTCCCCCGATCAGGACCTGCACGAGGCCCTGCTTTCCGAGGCCCGCAGCTCCGGCCAGCCCGTGATCGTCGACTTCTGGGCAACCTGGTGCGCCCAGTGCCGAGAGCTGGATCACAAGACCTGGACCGACCCCGCCGTATACGAAGAAGGCCAGCGCTTCACGCGCATCAAAATGGACATGACCAAATCGGACACGGACTGGGCCCTGGCGCAGAACGAGAACTTCAGCGTGGTCGGCATGCCCACCGTGATCTTCTACAATTCTTCCGGCCAGGAGCAGCGTCGCTTTGTCGGCTTTCAGGAGGCCGGAAAAGTGCTGGAGTGGATGAAGGCCGTCCGCTAGCGCGGATCGGGCGAGTCCGTTATCCATGATCCGGCTAAGCGAAATCTTTTACTCCATTCAGGGCGAGGGCCCCTTTCAAGGGCTGCCCACGCTCTTTGTGCGCCTGACGGGCTGCGACTTGCGTTGTAGCTGGTGTGATACAAGCCATGCCTTTCATGGTGGTGAGTCCTATACCCTGCCCTCGCTGGTCGCGCAAATTCTGGAAAACGGCTGCAGGCGCATTTGTATTACAGGCGGAGAGCCCCTGCTTCAGGCAGAGTGTCCCGAGCTGATGCAGCAGCTGCTTGATGCGGGTTGTTCGGTCAGCCTGGAAACCGGCGGACACCGCGACCTGAGCCCTGTCCCCGTGGCCGTGACACAAGTCGTTGATGTCAAGTGTCCGGGATCGGGCGAGGGCGGCAGTTTTCGCCTTTCCAACCTGGCGAGCATGAAAGCCGGTGACGCGCTCAAGTTCGTGGTGGCGTCGCCGGAAGACATCGACTGGCTCGAGGGCTTTCTGGACGACCAGCAGGTTCCACCGGGCGTCGAGCTCTTTGTATCACCGGTGCCGGGCCAGTTGGACGCCGCCCTGCTTGCCGAACGCATACTTCAATCTCCCCACCCCTTGAGGCTCGGCCTGCAGCTGCACAAGATTCTCTGGGGCGACGATGTTCAAGGACGATAGACCATGACTTTGCCTTCTTCCGTTGTGCTGCTTTCCGGCGGCATGGATTCCTGTGTTACGCTGGCGATGGCCCTGCGCGAGAGCCAGCCACACCTGTTGCATGTGCATTACGGCCAGCGCACGCAGGCTGCCGAGGAGCGGGCTTTTCGCGCGGTAGCCGATCACTATGCCATTCCTGAAGAGCGCCGCCTGATTGTCGACATCAGCCACCTGACCTCAATCGGTGGAAGTTCCCTGACCGATTTCTCCGAAGAGGTGGAAGACGGCAAGCTCGATGGGGATGGAATTCCTCGAACCTATGTCCCCTTTCGCAATGGAAACCTGCTGAGTATCGCCGCCAGCTGGGCGGAAGTGCTTGCTGCTCAAAGTATATGGCTCGGCGTTGTGGAGGAGGATGGCAGCGGCTATCCTGACTGTCGCGCCGACTTCATTTCTGCCATGGAGCAGTCGATAAGGCAAGGGAGTGCCGGATTGGGTCGCCTGGTGGTACGCGCCCCGCTGATCTCCTTGAACAAGAGCGAGATCGTCCGGCAGGGACTTGAACTGAACGCCCCCCTTGAGAAGACCTGGAGCTGCTACCGCAGCGGTGATGCCGCCTGTGGTACCTGTGATTCCTGCCTGCTGAGGTTAAGAGCCTTTGAAGGTGCAGGTGAAGTGGATCGAATTCACTATTGTAAGGAATGACACTCCCCCGCAGCTTGCAGACCGGACAACAGAGGTGCCATGTCCAACAGCCCAACTTCTGGTCAGCTTGCCGAGTGGTCTCGCCTGATTGAGCACATGGCTGGTGAGGTCATGGTCCTTGATGCCGATTATCACATCCTCCTCGCCAATCAAGCCCTTCGCAAGCAATTCTCTCAGGGAATTCCCGAAAAAGCAACCTGTCACGCCCTATTGCTGGGCCGCGAGCAGCCTTGTTCGGACGCGGGAGTGGATTGCCCCCTGCGGGAAGCCGAGCGCCTCGGGAGGGCGGTAGAGGATCAGCAGCTGCGCTTGCAAGAAGACGGCGAGCACTCTATGCAAGTGACAATTTCACCGCTGTTTGATGACACGGGCGAGCCCTGCGCCTTTTTGTCCCAGGCCTTACCCAACAAGTGCGAAGAGGCTGAAAGCCGCGAGCGCGAGCTTTACCTGCGCAGCCTGGTTCAGCTTGCCCAGGGCCTTGATACACCCTTCATGCTGGTTGATCGTCATGGCTATATCCGTCACCTGAACCCCGAGGGCCGCCGCCTTCTGGGCCTGGAGCCCGACGAGTTGATGCCCGAAACCCGCCTGGTCGATTGTCTTGTGGGCGATGATCAGCGGGTCATTGAAACTCTGCTGAAGCGCATTAAATCGGGCGACAAGTTCAGTGACCTTTCCGTGCAATTGCTTGCCGCTGATGGAAGAGTCGAGAGTCTTCGCATCAGTGGCGCCGTCTGCCCGGACAAGGATGGCGGTCCGATGGCGGTCATTTCCGTGGTGGATTCGCCTATCACCCGCGAGCTGCAGCGCGGCATGCTGCTGCGCGATTCGGTCCTGAAGGAGACCCACGACCTTGTGGCCATCGAGAACCCGCAGGGACTGGTCGAGTTTGTCAACGAGGCTTTTTGCCGGGCGACGGGGCATTCGGCTACGGATATTCAGGGCACCTTTGTGCGCAGCCTGCGCGGCAAGGAAAACGACCCCTGCAAGATGCGCGAAATGGAGCAGTGCCTGCTTTCTGGAAAATCCTGGCAGGGAAACTATGCCCTGCAGAAGGCCGACGGCCATGACCTTGTCTGCGAGGCCAGCATTGTGCCTGTAACCCTGCCCGATGGCGTCTATCAGGTGGCCCTGATGAATGACCTGAGCCGCGAGCGCGAGCTGCAGGGCCGACTTGCGCACAGTCAGAAGATGGAGGCGGTGGGCACTCTGGCAGGCGGCATCGCCCATGACTTCAACAATATCCTGCAGGCCATTCTGGGTTATTCCGGGCTGCTGCTGACGGAGGCGGAGCGCGGTGGCCGCACATCGGAAGAGCTAAGAGAAATCAACCGCGCCGGTAAGCGTGCTGCGGACCTGATTGCCCAGCTGATGGCCTTCAGTCGTCAGGGACCCTCGCTCAAGTCGGAGCTGCAACTCAGGAGCCTGGTCAAGGAAGTGGCCAAGCTGCTTCGTGGCTTCATTCCGCCCTCGATCACGGTGGATGTGGAACTGACCGGCACTGTCCGGCCGATTTTTGCCGACGCCACGCAGATGCATCAGGTGCTGATGAACCTTTGCACCAATGCCTATCACGCCATGCGCGATACTGGCGGTCAGCTTGTGGTGCGGCTCTCGGAGGTGAGTGCCGCGGAAGCTGGCCTGAAGGATGTCGCGACAGGCAGCTGCGCACGGATAGAGGTGAGCGATACCGGGCATGGCATGGACCCGAAGACCCTCGAGCATATCTTCGACCCCTATTTCACAACCAAGAAGCAGGGCGAGGGCACGGGGCTGGGCCTTGCTGTGGTACTGGGTGTGGTTGAAAGCCACGATGGCCGCATCGAGGTGAATTCTGCCCCGGGTGGAGGAACATGCTTTACGCTCTATCTGCCCTGCATTGAAGGCGAGCGGCGCGCGTTGAATGATGAAGGCAAGCGGCCCGCTCTGCCGCTGGGGCGCGAGCGCGTTCTGCTGGTGGATGATGAGCCCTCCATTCTTTCCGTTCTGGAGAGGCTTCTGATGCGGCTTGGTTATGAAGTCAAGACCGCCGGGACTGCCGAGGCGGCACTTGATGAGCTGGCGAGCTGGCAGCCGCAAATTGTTCTGTCGGATCTGATCATGCCCGGTATGAGTGGCCTTGAGCTTGCCCGCAAGCTGGAGGTGGAGCGACCGGAGATTCGCGTGATGCTCTCAACCGGCTACTCCCAGTATGCCAGGATTGAGGACATGGTGGCCTGCGGCGTGCGCGACCTGCTGGACAAGCCCTACGATCCTTCCGAGCTGGCCCACCGCGTGCGCCGGGTGCTGGACGACGACTACCGCATGAGCTGCTGAGACAAAAGGAAAACCCCGCTTCTGGCGGGGCTCCCAGCCGGCGTTGAGGACCGGCTGCTTGTCACACAGGTAAGGAGGTTCAGTTTAGTCTGGACCGGAAAATCGGCCAGCAGGCAATGGCCTGGCAGAAGAGGTGCCTGCGGCCACTGTCCATTCCACGGCACCAGCAGGTAGCCAGTTCAGCCATCAGCATCTGCAGTTGTTGAAGCACATCGGCTTCCGTGTCGATGCTGCGGCGTGCCCAGCGCAGAAGGCCGGCCGTGTTTTCATAGGCAGATACGGGGTCGTCGCTCAAGAGGTACTCGTGTACCCGATTGATTCCCATGCGAAGATGTGCGTCCATCGTGGCCTCCCGTTTTTTCTTCCTGCTCTACTCTTCGGCATTCCAGAGGGCCAAATCGAGTGCCTCGCCCAAGAATTCCATTGAGACTCCCTACCTTGGAAGCTCGCCAAAGCGAGCACAGGAGAGCCTTCATGGAGCGTTACGCCCTGAACAACCGCATTCGAATCGTTACGGCCGCCAGCCTGTATGACGGCCACGATGCCGCCATCAATATCATGCGCCGCGTCTTTCAGTCGGCCGGAGCCGAGGTCATTCACCTGGGGCATAATCGCAGCGTGATGGACATTGTGCGCGCGGCCCTGCAGGAAGACGCGCAGGCCGTTGCCATCAGCAGCTATCAGGGTGGGCATGTGCGCTTCTTCAAGTACATGCGCGATCTGTTGAACGAGCGCGGTGCCGGTCACGTAAAGATTTTCGGTGGCGGTGGTGGCGTAATCGTCAAGGCGGAAATCGAAGAGCTGCACGCTTATGGCGTAACCCGCATTTTCAGCCCGCAGGACGGTGCCGCCATGGGGCTTGAGGGCATGATCGACATAGCGCTGAAGGCCAGTGATACAGATCCCGCCGGATCCCTGCCCGATGCCTTTGATGCCAGACTTGAGCGCTGCGATGAAGTGGCGCTTGGCAGGGCGATCACTCTTGCCGAACGTATCACCGATGGTCTCGAGCCGGAAGGCGCTGCGCTTGTATCACAACTGATCAGCGCGGGAAGGGCCCGCAAGACACCGGTTGTCGGGATTACAGGTACCGGTGGAGCAGGCAAGAGCTCGCTGACCGACGAACTGCTGCGCCGCTTTCTCAACACCTTTCCGGAAAAGCGTGTTGCGGTTGTCTGCGTGGATCCAAGCAAGCGCAAGAGCGGCGGCGCTCTGTTGGGCGACCGCATTCGTATGAACTCGCTGGAGAGCGAGCGCGTTTTCATGCGCAGTCTGGCCACGCGCAGCTCGGGCTCCGAAATTGCACCTGCCACCTCCGATGTGATACAACTTCTGAAGGGCGCGGGCTTCGATCTGGTGATTCTGGAAACCAGCGGAATTGGCCAGGGCGCCAGCGCTGTGGTCGATCTGGTGGACTTCTCGATTTACGCGATGACTGCCGAGTACGGCGCGGCCAGCCAGCTGGAAAAGATCGACATGCTGGACTATGCCGACATGGTTGTGCTCAACAAGTTTGAGAAGCGGGGCAGCGAGGACGCCCTGCGCGATGTTCGTCGCCAGTACCGCCGCGCCCATGAGATTTCCTGGGATGTGCCGGAAGAGGATCTGCCCGTATACGGCACCATTGCCAGCCGCTTTGATTGCAATGGAACCGACTGGTTCTTCGATCATCTGTTGCGCGAGCTTACCGAGCGCACGGGCGTGGACTTCAGCCACACGCCGCTGACCACTCATGCCGAGGTGCAGCGCCGCCAGATCATTCCCGGCGAAAGGCAAAATTATCTGGGTGAAATTTCCCGCACGGTTCGTGACTATCATGGTCGTGTATCACGGGAAGCCGAGCTCTTGCGCCGCCGCCAGCACCTGGTGGGCGCTCTGGATGAGCTGGGTGGATCGCAGCCGGAAATTGAGGTCGCGCTGGCCAAACTTGATGCCAAACTGGGCGACGAGCCTCGCAAGACACTTGCAGCCTTCCGCGAACAGCTTGCGTGTTACACGGGCAGCGAATACCGCTACACGGTGCGCGATCGAGAATTCGTGCAGGATCTGGTGAAGAAGAGCCTTTCCGGCAGCGATATTCCGCGGGTTGCTCTGCCTCGTTATTCGGATGACGGGGACCTTTACCGTTTTGTGATGAGCGAAAATCTGCCCGGCTTCTTCCCGTATACGGCCGGCGTTTTTCCCTTCAAGCGCCAGGGTGAAGATCCCACGCGGCAGTTTGCCGGTGAAGGACCGCCCGAGCGGACCAATCGCCGTTTTCACTACCTGAGCCGTAACGCGGAAGCCAAGCGCCTCTCCACGGCCTTTGATTCCGTGACCCTTTACGGCGAAGATCCCGCCGAGCGCCCGGATATCTTTGGCAAGGTGGGCGAGTCAGGCGTTTCGATCTGCACGCTGGACGACATGAAGCGGCTGTTTGACGGTTTTGATCTGTGTTCGCCCACAACTTCCGTCAGCATGACGATCAATGGCCCCGCGCCAATGATTCTGGCCATGTTCCTCAACACGGCCGTTGATTTTGCCATCGATCGTTTCCGTGATACAGAGGGCCGTGATCCAAACACGGTTGAGCGGGAAGAGATCAAACGCCTCAGCCTGCAAACCGTCCGCGGCACGGTTCAGGCGGATATCCTCAAGGAAGATCAGGCGCAGAACACCTGCATTTTCTCTACCGAGTTCGCGCTTAAGCTGATGGGTGATGTGCAGGAGTGGTTCATCGAAAAGGGCGTGCGCAACTACTACAGCGTGTCCATTTCCGGTTATCACATTGCGGAGGCGGGCGCTAATCCGATCAGCCAGCTGGCCTTCACGCTGGCCAACGGCTTCACCTATGTGGAGTATTACTTAAGCCGCGGCATGAAGATCGACGACTTCGCGCCCAACCTTTCCTTCTTCTTCTCAAACGGCCTGGATCCGGAATACAGCGTGATCGGTCGTGTGGCGCGCCGCATCTGGGCCATTGCCATTCGTGATATCTACGGCGGCAACGAGCGCAGCCAGAAGCTCAAGTATCACATTCAGACCAGCGGCCGCAGCCTGCATGCGCAGGAGATGGACTTCAACGACATTCGCACGACGCTGCAGGCGCTCCTGGCCGTATACGACAACTGCAACAGCCTGCACACCAATGCCTACGACGAGGCGGTGACCACGCCCACGGAAGAAAGCGTGCGCCGCGCCCTGGCCATTCAGCTGATCGTGAATCACGAGTTCGGTGTTACAAAATGCGAGAACCCGCTGCAGGGTGCCTTCATCACCGACGAACTGACGGATCTGGTGGAAGAGGCCGTGCTTTCCGAATTCCAGCGCCTAAGCGAGCGTGGCGGCGTGCTGGGAGCAATGGAAACACAGTACCAGCGTAGCCGGATTCAGGAAGAGTCGATGATCTACGAGCTGAAGAAGCAATCGGGCGAGCTGCCGATCATGGGCGTCAACACCTTCCTGCGTGAAGGCGGCAGCGAAGTGCCCGAGAACATCGAGCTGGCCCGCGCCTCCGATGAAGAGAAGCAGCTGCAGGTGGATCGCCTGCGGGCCTTCCAAAGTGAGCACGCCGTCAAGGCGGAGGCTGCGCTGGCCCGGTTAAGGCAGGTGGCTCTGGAGGGTGGCAATCTTTTCGCCGAGCTGATGGAAACCGTGCGCGTCGCATCGCTGGGGCAGATCACGCGCTGCCTTTACGATGTGGGCGGCCAGTACCGGCGCAACATGTAACGCTGCTAGCGCAGGCGCACCAGAATCTCCGACTCGTCCCAGAACTCTGGACTGGCGAAGCTTGTCCTCAAGAGGGAATCCAGCTCGGCTGTTTCGCCCAGCATGATCCAGCGATCATCCACTTCCGTGGCCTGCCCGCATTCTCCCCGTTGGAAGGCCTTGTCCAGGTCTTCAATGTCAAGGCTGGAAACAAAGAGTGTGTCGGCGTCAATCCGGTAGCGGAAGACGCCGTGCAGGGGCAGAAAATGTGCCTGCAAAAGGCCGGCCCCGGCGGGCTCTTCGGCGGGCAACAGGTCGAGGTAGTTTTGTCCGTCCATTTGAAAACTTCCTGCGCCCAGCGATCCGCAATGATTGCCCGAACGTACCATCAACAGCAGGCTGTCTGCGGTGGGGCTGAAGACCCAGAGGTCCTGCCCGTCCCGCTCCTGCCAGCTACCATGCAGGGCCGGATCGTCCTTCATTGGGCCTGAATGCCAAGGGTGGAGCGAATAAATGCAGCCGGAGCTCGTCATCAGGAGAAGAAGGGCCGTGGTCGCCTTGCAGATTCGGTGACACATCCCTTTTTTGATGCCATGAAGATTCGCCATTTCCTGCTCCTGTGTCTTGTTTTCGGCCTGGCCGCCGCGCAACCTGTGCGGGCCGGTACCGAAGCCTCTTTTGACAGCCTCTATCAGCAGGCACTAAGCCATTTTCGCGCGGGCGAATACGCCAGTGCCGAAGAGGGCTTTTCCGCCCTGTTGACAGGACCTGAGCGCAACAGCAAACTGCTGGACAACTGCTACTACTGGCTGGGGGAGTGTCGTTACGCGGACCAGGCCTGGCTTGACGCGCTCAGTTACTTCTACAAGGTGCTTGAGTTTCCCTGGCCAGGCAAGGAAGAGGCAAGCCGCCTGAAGATTGCTCTTTGCTGGCAGAATCTTGGTGACAGCGAGCGGGCCTGTCTGGAGGCGCGCGCACTTTTCGAGCTCTTCCCTCAAGGTGAATACGCCGCCCGCGCAAAGCGCCTGGCCGATCTTGCCTGTGATCAGGCGGCGGCTGCGGGAAAGGTCACCGACTGAGTCCATGCTGCTGCGCTTCCTGCTTCTTTTTGTTTCAGCCATCAGCCTCTTTGCCCGCAACCCGGAAAGCATGGTCCAGGGTCAGAGCTACCTGACCGGCGGCTTTGGCGAGGCCCGGGGCAGCCGCTTTCATGCCGGCATCGATCTTTCTGTTGGTGGCGTGCAGGGCCGGGAGATTTATTCGCCCGTGGATGGCGAGGTCGTACGAATAGCCGCCTCATATTATGGATATGGAAAGCAGCTGCTGATTCGCGACGCTTCCGGGCAGCGCCACCTGTTTGCCCATTTGCTCGATTTTCGCCCCGACATGGAGGCCTGGCTTCTGGAGAAGCAGCTTGCCGCCATGGATTACGCGCAGAGTCTGAACCCGCCAGCGGGCATGTTTCGCGTCAAGGCCGGCGAGTTGATTGCCCGTGCGGGAGACTCCGGCTCCGGCCCCGCGCACTTGCATTACGAGCTTCGCTCCGCCGACAATCATCCACTCAATCCCCTGACGCATGGCTGGGCGGTTGCCGATGACCGCGCGCCGGAAATTGAAGCCATTGCCTTTTGCCCAGCCAGACCCGGCAGCCGGGTTGATGGCTCGCTGCTTCCGCTGGTGCTTGGGGAGATTTCGGCGAAGGACACCATCGAGGTCAAGGGGCCGATCAGGCTCTCGCTTGCCGCCCGTGACCGCAGTACCCGCAGCCGCGGGCGCTTGCCCGTCCACGACATTCTGCTACTGGAGGGTGCGGACACGCTGGTCTGGATTCGGCAGGAGCTCTTTTCCTTTGATGAAAACGCCCGTTCTGGCCGTCATTTCGATCGCAGTCTTGGCGCCTTGCTGAAGCGCGAGTTTGTTCGTCTGGAGGAGTCTTCCGGTCGGCCTTTTCTCAGGAGCGACAAACTCGGGGCTTTTGGGGAGCTTCTGCCCGATCCCGAGCGACCCCTGCGCACATTGCAGCTTTTGATTGGCGACGCTGCCGGCAACTGGCTGAAAAAGGTGATTCACCTTCGGACGGTTCCGCCCGGTGATTCAGGCGGTCCGGCTAAGCATCAGACTCGCAACCAGTGGCCGAAGGAGCAGGCTCTCTGGTGGATGCCCGCCGGCCTCCATGTTGAGCTTGCCCGCCCCGCGGACAGCTTGCTGCTTAAGGGGCCAGGCCTTAGCCAGAGCTTTCCTTCCGGGCGTCGACTGGTGCTTGAAGAGAGCTCTCTGCCTGATGGTGAACTTGCTCTTCTGACCTATCGCAGCGGGAAGCCTGCCGGGAGCTTCAATCTTTCCGGCTGGTGGCTGGAGCCGGGGCGTGGGCTGGAGCAAACAGACAAGCGGGGATGGACGCTTACTGTTCCGCCTGATGCCGCCGTGCGGGCCTTTCGCCTGCTGCTCGATGTTGTGTCGGGGCCGAGCGGGCCGGAGCCTTTGCTGGGCCCTGCAGGTCTTGACCTTGAGCAGGCTGTCAGCCTGAGCTTTTCGCAGGACTTTTCTGACAAGGCCTGCTGGATGATCGAAGAAAAGGGCAGGGAGCCGGCTTATGACTCTCCTGTCAAAGATTCTGTGCTCCTAACTCGAACAGCCGGTCGTTATCATGTTCAGATTGATAGTACGGGGCCGCGGCTTTCCTGGAAAAAACCATCGAGCAGGACACGCAATCGGCGGCCGGTCGTGATCGTGAATGTGGATGAGCCAAGGGGTGTATCACGGGCCGAGCTCTGGATAGATGATCAGCCGGGCCTGCCCCGCTTTGACCCCGACAGCTCGCGCCTGCTCTTTCGCCCCGCTCAGGACTTGACTTCAGGCCCGCACGCGCTGCGCCTCGTCGTGTGCGACAGACTGGGCAACACCACCACTCTCGAGCGCAGCCTTCATATCGATTAGCGATAGTCAACATTCTTTAACCCGCGGCATTTGTCTGTAAAATCTCCCTCGCCTGTCACGAAAAGTCTTGTGAACCGTTCGTAATGAATCCCTGTTGTCACTTGACTCTCCCCTCTCGAGCGCTATATTGTCAAAGCGCTAACAGTTTGATAGCTGAACAGCGCACGATTTTCAGGGAGACGGTTCAGGGACGAGGCTTAGTTTACGGTGTTTTGAGTTGATAGGGCGCAATAATTAACCCTATTAAGCAATTCAGCTGCTAAACAAAGCCTTTTTCAGAACCCGAGAAAGTTAATCTGGTAACAACGGGAAGATTGATGCGATTCCGCACATTCTCACAGCTTTCCAGCTTGAGCGGACTGGCGGCGGCCCTGCTGCTTTCCATGTCCTGCGAGCGGATTGAGCCCGTTCCGACCGGGCCCGACCTGGCGGAAGGCGAGGTCCTCTTTACCTGTGAAAGCTGCCACATCGACCGCGGCGTCCTGCGTCGCCTGGCCATTGCTGAGGACACGGGTGGTGGCGGAGGTGGTGGTTGAGGCGGCGAAGTGGTTCAGTTGGAACCTTATCAGCTTGTCTGGATTGACGCCGACTCCTCTTTCAGCGAACTCGACCCCGTTCACGGTGCCATCGGCTGCGTGACCTGTCACGGTGGTGTTGAACCTGTCATCGCCGCTTCGGACGGTACCGATGACATGTGGATCGCCATGGCCGAAGCGCACGGCTTTGAGGTCGAATTCGACGCCACGGGTGATGTGGTTCGGGAAAAGCCCGAACACACGGAGATGGCGCACGATCCCTCCGTCTACGCCGAGAACAACTGCAATGGCCTTGGCTGCCATGCAGAGGTTGTCGAGCTCAACGCCAATTCCATGCACACGCAGCTCTGGGGCGAGAAGCACAAGGTGAGCCTGCGCGCCGGTTACGAAAGTTGGGACCAGTGCCCGGAGTCGCTGACCGAAAAGTACAACGGCGAATGCACCAGTTGTCACACAACCTGCGGCCAGTGCCATATCAGCCGGCCGAATTCTGTGCATGGTGGCTTCCTCGACAGTCATCGCTTCCAGCGGACACCCTCCATTGAAAACAACTGCACGGCCTGCCACGGAAGCCGCGTTGGTAATGACTTCAATGGCGCGCATGCCGGCAATCAGCCGGACGTGCATCAGGAGCTGGGCTTTGACTGCTTCTTCTGTCACACGGAAGACCTGCATGGTGATGGCCGCACGGATTACACCAGCCGCTACGAAGTGGAAGGTATTCCGCAGTGCAAGGACTGTCACAGCCTGACCGAAGAGGACAACCTCTTCCACAAGGCGCATTGGCCGGGCGGTAATTACGATGGTGATGACCTGATCACTGGCGCGCAGGATGGCCTCTCCTGCTATGTGTGTCACAGTCAGCCATATACAAGCTGCCTGAACTGCCATAGCGGTGGCGTGTGGAGCTCGGACAGTCCGGAAGGTTACGCCGAGTACACGGATTTCAAGATTGGCTACAATTCGGGTAGCTGGGCCAATCACCCGCAGGACGAAGAGCCCTGGGTGCTGGTGCGTCACATTCCGGTGATCAAGGACGGATTCCGCGAATGGGGCTGGCCGCAGCTCTACAACTGGTCGGCTTTTGAAACCTGGGAATTCGCCAGCCCGCACAGCATTCAGCGCTACACGCCGCAGACGGCCGTGGCCCTTGAGGACCCGACCTACGACATCGGCAACTGCTGGATCAACTGCCACGTGCAGGGACCGAATGAAGAACTCAATGCCAACCGCTTCCTGTGGCTCTCCCATGTGGACAGCCTGAAGCACTCGATTACGGGCATTGAAAACGATCCGGACGAATACGTACGCGCCAATCGGCATGTGACGGTGGATGATTCCATCAGCGTATTCTGGCCGCGCTACTAGACGACGACTGCAACGATACGCGTCACCTTCGGTTGGGAAGCGTGACGGGAGTTCCGACAACCCTCCGCGAGGTCGGAGGACAAACGAATCGATTTGGGAGGTTTCCATGAAGCGCATGGAAAGAATCTTGGCCGTGTCGGTCGCCTTGACCCTGGCCGTGTTTACTGGCTGCTCGAGCGATGATGATGACGACAACAATGACCCCACCCCGGTCAACGAATTCGAGCTTCTCGTTGATCACCTGGACGATGTGCAGGCTGACCTGACCACTGGTTGGATTCAGACCGCCGAGTATGTCAACACCAACATCGCCGATCTGTTTGTGGTTGATATTCGTGCCGCCGACGCTTATGGCAGCGGCCACGTTCCGGGCGCCCACAATGTGGCGGCCACCGATGTGCTGGACTATGTCCTTGAAAACAACACGGGCGACATGCCGGTTGCCATCGTGTGTTACACGGGCCAGACGGCTTCCTTCGTGACCATGGGTCTGCGCATGATGGGCGTGGATGCCTTCGCCATGAAGTGGGGTATGAGCGGTTGGCACAATGACTTTGACAGCTGGACGGCCAATGTCAGCAGCAACTTCGTGGGCGACTTCGTGAACACGCCTGCCCCGGCGCTGCCCGAGAACACGTTCCCGACCCTTTCCACCGGTCTTGACAACGCCGAAGCCATTCTGGCTGCCCGCGTCGAGGCCATGCTGGCCGAGGGCTTCACGCCCAACGGTATCACGGCTGCTGGCGTCTTCAGTGCGCTTGATGACTACAGCATCTTCAACTACTGGGTCGAGAGCGACTATCTGGGCATCGGTCACATTGACGGTGCCTATCAGATGACGCCGGGCAACCTGACCAGCGACATGTACCTGAACGCCCTTGATCCCGCTGGCGACAACGTGATCTACTGCTGGACGGGTCAGACTTCTGCGCTGATGACCTTCTACCTGAATGTCCTCGGTTACGATGCCTTCAGCCTGAAGTACGGTGCCAATGGTATGGTCTGGGAAAGCATCCCGGGTCACCAGTGGATGGGTGGCGCCG
>CAYFPS010000002.1:0-58512 GCA_964345075.1 uncultured Bacteroidaceae bacterium
CCAGGGGCCGTTTGCCGATTTAGTCGACAACTGCCCCACTTGCCTGCTGGTCGTTGTCGGGCGTGATGTCGGGCGTGATGTCGGACGTAGCTTTGCAAAACCGTCCAGCACGCCTCACAGCGTCAAAGTGCTGGAACAGTTGCCAGCGGTCAGGCGTCAGCAAGAAGTAGTATCCAGTAACCAGGTTCCAGTAGCCAGCCAGAGGATCCATCAATCCGCAATTCTTCCCGTCCTTCGTCCTTAGTCCTTCACTCTTCGCCCCTCGTCATTCTTCCCTCGCCCTTCGTCCTTCATCATTTCTTCCCCCCTCCCCTCATCTCCTTAAGGAACTCATCCATTGCGGCCTGCATGTCGCGGGCGCGCTCAAGGAGATGGGTCGCGGCCTGATCCAGATCCTGCGCAGTCTGGCCTGTGGAAGCGGCGGCTTCGCCCAGTTCCTTCAGGACCTGTGTCACATGCCCGCTGCCTTCGGCTGCCAGCTGCACATTCTGGGCAATTTCACCAGTTGTCGCGGCCTGTTCTTCAACAGCGCCCGAGATGCCCATGGCGGCCTCATTGACCTGCACAATGCGTTCGCGCACGCTGCCGATGCCGCTGGCGGCTTCGCTCGCAGCCGTCCGCACATCCTGAATCTGCCTGGATATTGAATCGGTGGCCTGAGAGGTCTGGTTGGCCAGTGTCTTTACTTCAGAAGCAACAACGGCAAAGCCCTTGCCCAGCTCACCGGCACGGGCCGCTTCGATCGTCGCATTCAAGGCCAGCAGATTGGTCTGCTCGGCAATGCTCGTGATCAGATCCAGAATGCCGCCGATTTCGTCGGCACTGCTCGTCAGTCGATCCATCAGTCGCGAGAGTGATTCTGTTTCCTCAACGGCAGCACGGCTCACACCGGTTGCGGCCAGAAGCTGCTGATTGATTTCGGCAACCGTAGAACTCAGCTGTTCGGTGGCAGCGGCAACCGTGCTGATATTGCGATTGGAGTCTTCCGCCGATCTGGCTACCGTGTTGGTTGTATCACAGGTGGACTGACTGTCACGGCTCATGCCCGCAGCCTGCTCCTTCAGATGCGTGGCGGCCTCCGCAGCCTGTGTTACGAGCCCCAGCATGACAGCTTCAAACTGATCCGCCTGATCCAGCCTTGCGCGCCGCCGCTCCTGCCGGGCTTCCTCTTCCTTTTGAGACTGCGCCTCGCGCAATTCAACATTTTCCTTTGCTCGATCACGGAAGATCTCCAGCGCGGAAGCCAGTTTGTCCAGCTCTTCATTCAAGCCCTGATGTATCACGGCAACATCCAGCCTGCCCTGGCTCAGCTCGTCCATGCTGATTGTCAGCTCCTTCAAGGGCACGACAATGCCACGAATGATGCGATTGGCAAAGAGGGCAAGTCCCAGCATAAGCAAGGCGAGCAAAGCACCCAGCATCGTGAAGCTCTTCCAGAAGGCGCGTCCGACATCGTCCAGATAAACGCCACTGGCGACAATCCAGCCCCAGTCCATCATCAGAATCGCGCTGCCCAGTTTGGGTGAAACACCCTTTTCGCCGGGCTTGGGCCAGACATAGGTCACGTGCGCGCGGCCAGCTTCCAGCGTCTTCTCCACCAGTTCATCAAAGAACAGCTTGCCATTCTGATCCGGCTTGCCGGCCATGCTTTGCCCATCCAGCGCCGGCTTGATCGGGTGCATGAGCATTTCGTTTTTCGTGTTCAGCAGATAGAGGTAGCCATTCTGCCCAAAGCGCACAGCCCGAAATGCGGCGAGTGCCCGCTGTTCGGCTTCGTAGCGACTCAGCTCGCCCGACTTGACGCTCTCGTTCAGGTCCGTCGCAATTGACAGACTGGCTTCAAGCACCTGTTCCATCTCCCGCGTGAAGCTGTCTCTGGTGGTCTGCCTGACAACGAGCGCCGAAAAAATCGACGCTACCAGAAAGGCCGCTGCGCTCAGCCACAGAATGCGGCGAATCTGTCCTTCAATCCTTGCCTGTCGCTTCATGGGGAATCCTCGACTGCTGATGATTCCCTCTCTATCGGCAGCCAGCTATTGAAAATCCGCTGTTAGCCGGAAAACAGGAAAATCAATGAACACGAATCAGTTTTTTGCTTGCAGGTGGGCAAGAACTGGCACATATTGCTTTATCCACTTGGCCATCAATCCCATCAACAGTTCATCAATGGAGACGGGTCAAAAAGAGTATTTTTTCATCCTGTGAAAATTTTGTTGATGCTGGACGAAGTTGACCCTATGTTGTGCGGGTCGGGCAGTCTGGCTGCCCTTGCCTACCGCCGCCCGCGCCAGGGGGCGATCGGGTCCCCCCAGGGACCACCTCAGTCTCACACAACAGGAGGATTTCGCATGCTGCACAAGCCTGCCGCGCAATCGGGGAAGGATCCCGCATCGGGATACAAAACCCGCTTGGGTGTCGTGATGTTCGTGATCTATGCGCTGGTCTATGGCGGATTTGTCGCCATCAATGTGGCCAGCCCGCTTTCCATGGAGAACAAGGTTTTTGCCGGGCTCAACCTCGCGGTGGTCTATGGCATCGGCCTGATTGTCTTCGCCCTGATTCTCGCCCTCATCTACGAGCGGATGTGCGCCATTCGCGAGCAGCAGCTTGAAGGCACTGAGGATGGAGGACAGAACTGATGGCCATTACCGTATTCCTCGTTTTCGTCGCGGCCGTCCTTGGCCTTTCCTTTTATCTGGCAGCACGCACCAAGAGTGCCAGCGCATATTATGCAGCCGGCGGAACCATTCACTGGTCGGTCAACGGTGTGGCCTTTGCCGGTGACTACCTGAGTGCGGCCAGTTTCCTCGGTATCTGCGGCATGATCGCTACCGCCGGTTACGATGGCTTCCTTTATTCCATCGGCTATCTGGCAGGCTGGATCGTCGCGCTCTTTATTGTCGCCGAGCCGATGAAGCGCCTGGGCAAATACACGTTTACCGATGCCCTCGACGCCAAATTCGATCATCGCGGTATCAAACTGGCTGCTGCCATCTCCACACTGGTCGTGTCCATTTTCTATCTGATTCCGCAGATGGTGGGCGCCGGCGTGCTGGTCGAGCCGCTTCTGGGCATTCCGCACAGCGCGGGTGTGATCATGGTGGGAACCATCGTGATCATCATTGTGGCCACAGCGGGCATGACATCCACCACATATGTGCAGTTCATCAAGGGCGCCATGCTGGTGGTCTTCTCCATCGTGCTCGTTGGTGGCGTATTGATGCGCGGTCTTTCTACCGAGCCGGATCAGGGTGGCCGCGTGGAGTATCACGACTATGCCGTGATACAGGCTGGCCCATCAAGTGCTGATCCAGTTCCAGCCGATGCAGGGCTGACCATTGTAGAACGCGTCAACGCGGGCGGCAAGGACTTCGTGCGCAGCTCTTCGGCCAATGGCAGCATCTGGTGGCTGCTGGCTGAAGAGAATGGCCAGTGGATCTTAAGCGAAACACAATGGGAAGTACACACCGCCGCGGGCGAACACCTGATCAATGGCAAGCCTGCCAGCGAAGAGAACCAGCTGAGGCAGGTGGGTGATCTTGTCAGCATCAAGGGCAAAACAGGTCCGGAAGCCGCTACTGGCAGCATGGGTCCGGGTGAATTCCTTTCTGTCATGGCCGAGCCGAACACCGTGATACGTCGCTGGTCGAAGGCCTCCTTCAGCTCGACGGAAGGCGAAGTCAAAGCGCTCTATCCGGTACTGACCAGTGGCAATCGCGTGATGCGTCCAGGTCTCAAGTTCAAGGTTGAGGGCACACCCCTGCAGCGCCTTGACTTTGTATCACTGATGCTCGCTCTCTTCTTTGGTACCGCAGCCCTGCCGCACATTCTGATTCGCTACTACACGGTTCCCAGCCCGATGGCAGCCCGCAAGAGTACGATCGTGGCCATTGCCGCCATCGGCCTCTTCTATGTGCTGACCATGTATATGGGTCTTGGTGCCATGGTGAATGGCGTGGTCAATCCGCTGGACAACAACATGTCCGCCCCGCTGCTGGCAAGAAGTTTTGGCGAGTTCCTCTTTGCTGTGATCAGCGCCATCGCCTTCTCCACAGTACTGGGAACGGTTAGTGGACTGATCATTGCGGCATCCGGTGCGGTGGCTCACGACTTGATGGACCGTTTTGCCGGCATGCAGATGGATGAGAACCAGAAGGTGAAGGCAGGCAAGATTTCTGCATTTACCGTCGGTCTGCTGGCGATTGTGCTAGGCATTCTCTTCAAGGGCATGAATGTCAGCTTCCTGGTTGGCTGGGCCTTTGCTGTGGCTGCCTCAGCAAACCTGCCGGCCATTCTGATGATGCTCTTCTGGAAGAAGACCACTGCCCGTGGTATCACGGCCTCTATCGTCGTGGGTGCCCTGAGCTCGGTAGGCCTGATTCTGATGTCGCCCTCGATGTTTGTGCGCTACGGGCTTGACCCGGCAACGGCGCCGATTCCGCTGGACAATCCGGGGATCATCTCGATACCCTTGAGTTTCATCACGCTTGTTCTGGTTTCGCTTTTCGCCGGACAAAGCAAGAAAGCCTGATTCTACAGGGGAGTCGCCTTCGGGCGGCTCCCCATTTCTTCTGGACCTGCCATGGACGATTCCCGCATCTGGCGAATCGATCTTCACTGCCACAGCGCATTCAGCGACGGCACCCTTGTACCCGAACAGCTCGCACAGGAGATCATTGCGGCAGAGTGCGGGCATGCGGCGCTGACCGATCACAACACGACAGCCGGACTCGAGCGCTTCAGGCAGGCCCTTGAGGCTCAGGGCGTCCGTGTGACAAACGGTCTTGAGCTGGATGCTGAATGTGCGGCAGGCAGGATTCACTTGCTGGCTTATGGATTCGATGAACATGATCACGACCTGCAGCGCCTGCTGCTTGCGCTGAGGCATCCACATCTTGCCTGCCTGCTGCCGCGACTGCGCAGATTGCTGGGAAGCCGTGTAACACGCGTACGGGCGCTGGCCCCTGGTCAGGGCGTGGTCGACTCTGCCGAAGCAATCCATCTGGTGCATCAGGCCGGCGGTCATGTCTTTCTGGCACATCCGCTGACTGTAACACAGGATCTGGACGAGCTGGCAGCTATTGTCCGGCAGCTCAAGCAACAAGGCCTGGACGGAATTGAAGCGTGTTACAAGAGCTACGACCGGGCTACCAGATCCAGTCTGGTTGAACTGGCCAAAGAGCAGGATCTGCTGGTATGCGGGGGAAGTGACTATCATGGCCCTGCAACTGGCCTGGGAGCTTCCAGCCCCGGCTGGGAGATGCAGGAAGAATTGTGGCGTCCACTTCATCGACTGCTCGATTTCTCTGGTGAAAACAGACTTCACGCGGGTCCGGCGCCAGCTGCCAGACCACTGCGGAGTTTTCTTTTGCAGGTAGGTCTGCCCGCATTGCTGGCAGGCATCCTGTTCCTATTGACCATTTTCTTCGTGCTCCTTCCCACCATGAAGCGCCAGTTGCTGGATCAACGAAAAGAAATGATCCAGTCACTCGTTCACAGCGCCGTGACACAACTTGAATCGGCAAGTGAAGATGTGAACGATGGCCTCCTTACACTTGAAGAAGCCCAGCAGCTCAGCCTGCGTCGTCTTCAGGCCATGACCTGGGGTGAAGAGGGTACAGGCTACTTCTGGGTGATTGATGCATCGCCCACCATGCTGATGCATCCTTGGCGGCCCGATCTGGTCGGGCAGGATCTGAGCACAATCCGTGATCCCGGTGGTGCCCTGATCTTTGTGGCAATGGCTGATGCGCTCAAGCGGCATGACACGGCTTTTTTCAACTACCACTGGCAGCTGAAGGGTGATGCGGATCATGTATCACCCAAACTGGGTGTCGTCGAGATTCACCGCCCCTGGGGCTGGATTGTTGGAACCGGCTTTTACACCGAAGAACTTGATGCCCAGATTGCCGTGATACGGGACCGGATTCTGCTGGTCAGCCTTCTGATCAGCATCGCTGTGGGCCTTCTGCTCGTGGCCGTTGCCCGTCAGAATTTCAGGCTTGAAAAACGCCGTGCCCGGGCCGAAAAGGCGCTGCGTGAAAGTAGCCAGAAGTACCGGGCTCTGGCCGGCGCTTCCGGTGAGGGCACACTGATGCTGGCAGAGGGTGTCATCACTTACGCCAGTCAGGCCCTGGAACGAATGCTTGGCTACTCCACAGGCGCACTTGCCGGCAAAGAGATGGCGGAGCTGCTGGCTGACGGGACAGACGAAGTGTTATCGCTGATCACGACAGGTGGCGAGTGGACACGGGAGCTGCGCCTCCTGCACGGTGATGGCGGGCCGGTGGAGATGCTGCTCTCCGCCTCGCCCTGGCAATCTGTCGAGGGGACCGGCCTTGTGATCACATTGCGCGATGTCAGCAGACGGAAGCGCTGGGCGGAATCGCGCAGACGCAGCCGTGTGCATTATCATCAGTTGACTCGCTCGATTCCCATGGGCGTATTCCGCAGTCGCTGGCAGGATGGCCGCGCACCCATCCTGGAGGCCAACCCCGCCATGAAAAGCCTGCTTGTTCTTAAGCAGGATCTGTCCCCCGGCGAACACGACTGGCTCGCCCAACTGACGGATCCCGAGCAGCGTGAGACAATTATTCGCAGGCTGGAAGAGCAGGGATCGATTGAAATGGAACAGGTCAGACTGCGCACGGCAACGGGTAGCAGGCTGGAAGTTCGCCTGCACGCGGTGCTGGTCCACGAAGAGGACGAGATGCTCTGTGACGGCGTCATGGAAGACCTGACGGCAAGTCTTAAGCTGGCCTCGGAGCGTGAAGAGCTCATCAGTCAATTGCAGAGCTCACTCTTCTACCTGCAGGAACCGATTGCCCCACTGGTTAAGCCAGCACCCATGCTCAAGGCATCGGACACGATTAACGAAGCCGCAGCCCGCATGAACAGTGAAGAGGCCAGCGCGCTTGTCGTGATTTCCAGCGATCAGGAAATCCTGGGCATGATTACCGACCGGGATTTTCGCGCCCGTGTGACAGCCGAGGACAAGGATCGCGCGCGACCCGTTCGCGAGATCATGAGCGCACCCGTGACAACCATCGAGCAGGACGCGCTCGTTTATGAGGCTGTGCTGCGCATGCAGGAAAAGCGGATCGGTCATCTGGTTGTAGTTGATGATGCAGGCAGACTGAAGGGTGTGATACGGGATCGCAACCTGATTCACTTCCTGCACTACTCAGGCGTGATCCTCGGTCACAGCATTCAGGCAGCAGAGAATGTCATGGAGCTTGGCAAGGCCCTCGACCGCCTTCCCAGGCTTGTCGGTGCGTTGATCGCTTCTGGATCCCGTGTCCGTTCTATCAACCGCATTATAAGCCGCACGGCAGACAGCATAGTCGAGCGGGTTCTCGAGTTGGCCCATCGTGATCTTGGCCCCGCACCCCTGCCTTATGCCTTTGTGGCCATGGGCAGCGAGGGTCGGCGCGAGCAGACCCTTCTGACCGATCAGGACAATGGAATCGTCTATCAGAATCCGCCTGCAGGTGAAGGGCAGCATGCGCGGGAGTGGTTTCTTGCTTTCGGCCAGCGTGTATCACAGGATCTGGCGCGCGCCGGTTATCGTGAGTGCAAGGGCGGTGTGATGGCTTCCCGTCCAGAGTGGAATGGCTCGCTTGATGAGTGGTCGAGCAAGTTCAACAGCTGGATCCGCCTGCCTGAAGGCCAGCAGCGTTTGTCACTCAACATTGCCTTCGACCTGAGAACCGTCGGCGGTGATACCGACCTGGTGCGCGAACTCAGGCGCAGAATCAGCGAATCCATTGAAGCCAACCCGGGATTCCTGCTGCACATGGCGCGAGAAGCCATGGACGAGCAGCTGCCACGGATTCAGATGCGCCGCTTGCGCGGGGGCCTTAACCTGCAAAACGAAGCAGTAGATCTGAAGGCATGGCTCGCGCCGGTAGTCACCTTCAGCCGCCTCTATGCGCTACGGCACCAACTGGAAGAGACACACACGCTGGATCGCCTCTCGCGCCTGCATGAAATGGGACGCTTAAGCGATGACAGCTGGGAAATCCTGCTGCCCGATTATGAAAGCCTGATGCGGGTGCGCCTGCAGAGACAGAGCAGCGCCATGCTGCAGGGCCGCGAGCCCTCCAATCTGCTTGCTCCGGGCAGCATCAGCGCACACGACGAAGCCACCCTCAAGCGACTACAGAATCTTTGCAGCAGCCTGCGCTCCAAGGTTGGTTTCGACTTTCTTGGCATGGCTTGATCCGTCTCAGCCTCATTCGGCTGCTAACGAGTCCCCGCCGAGCAGTATTTTCCCCTCATTACGAATCAGTGAAACGAAAGGGCCTTCATCATGGCGCTCGAAATGGGCAAGCGCGCTCCCGCCTTCAAGCTGGAAGACCAGGATGGTCAAAAGGTCGAGCTGAAGGATTTCAAGGGCTCCTGGCTGGTCGTCTACAGCTACCCCAAGGACAATACACCGGGCTGCACGACAGAGGCAAAGGACTTCACCTGCCTGCTCGAGGACTTCGAGGCCGCAGGCGCCAGAATCGTCGGTGTATCACCGGACAAGCCTGCCAGTCATCTGCGCTTCATCGAAAAGCAGTCACTGAATCTTCGGCTCTTAAGCGATCCTGAGCATGAAATGCTTGAAGCCTGGGGCAGCTGGGGGTTGAAGAAGTTCATGGGACGCGAATTCATGGGCGTGATCCGCTCGACCTGGATAGTGGACCCGAAAGGCGTCATTCAGGCTGTATGGAGCCCGGTGAAGGTCAAGAACCATGCTCAGGAAGTGCTGGACAAGCTGAAGGAGCTGGTTGGCTGATGCCTGAACTTCCTGAAGTTGAGACGGTTGCCAGACAGCTGAATGAATGGCTTCCGGGCAAGCGTATCACAGGTCTGAAGATTCTCGACCCGAAGCTTTCCGGCTTGGCTACTGATCTGCATTCGATTAGTGGATCACGCATTAAGAGAGTCTTCCGCACGGGCAAGCAGGTGGCGGTGGAAGTCATGGCTGGCAGAAAGCCTGCCTGGCTGCTGATTCATCTGCGGATGACAGGCAGACTCTTTCCCCGTGATACACTTGTGCCGGAAGAGAAGCACACCCGATTCAGGTTGATTCTTGGCAAGGCAGCGCTGGACTTTGTGGACACGAGGCGTTTTGGCACTGCCGATGTACACTTTGAAGAGCATGAGATCGCACCGCCGGGCATTGATCCTTTTGACTCTGCCTTGACAGCCAGACGGCTGCTCGAGATGGCTGCAGGCAGCCCCGGGCCGATCAAGGCTTTTCTACTAAGGCAGGATCGTATCACGGGCTTGGGAAACATCTATGTCTGTGAATTGCTGCATCTCCTTGGAATATCGCCTCATGCTTCAGCCAAGGCCCTTTCGCTGAAGGATTGGCAGCGGTTGATTCCACAGATGCGTCGCATCCTGAACAAGGCAATCGAACTTTGCGGAACCACCTTCAGGGATTTTCAGGACAGCCGCGGAACCGAAGGGGGCTTCGGGCGCATGCTGAAGGTCTACGGGCGTGAAGGCCAGCGCTGTAAGCGATGTGACGGCACCGTGATACGTGAAGAAATTGCACAGCGCGGAACCTTCTGGTGCCCGGGCTGCCAGTCGGACAGGGGATAAGATGAACACAACACTGGACTTTCGCTCCGATACTTTCACCAAGCCATCTGCAGGCATGCGCAAGGCGATGGCCGATGCAGAAGTTGGAGATGATGTCTTTCGTGAAGACCCCAGCCTGATCGGGCTGGAAGCGGAAACGGCCGAGCTCTTCGGGCGTGAGGCAGCGCTCTTCGTGCCCAGTGGTACCATGGCCAACCTGATCGGAATCGCCCTGCACTGCGGGCGCGGCGACGAAGTGGTCATGGAAAAGCGCACGCATTCCTTCAGCTACGAGACAGGTGGCCTCTCGGCCCTGCTGGGCGTAGTGGCCTCAACTGTCCATTGTGATACAGGCATACTGGAAGTGGATGCGCTTGAAGCGGCAATTCGCGGTGGTGACGTACACTGGCCCAACACCAGACTGGCTATTGTCGAGAACACGGCCAATCTGGTTGGCGGTGTGGTTGTATCACTGGATCACACCAAAGCCCTGAAAACACTCTGCGACAGCCGTGGACTCGCCCTGCACATGGATGGCGCGCGAATCTGGAATGCGGCAGCAGCATCCGGCACAAGCCTTGAGGAATTTGCTGCCAGCGTAAGCACTCTGAGTTGCTGTTTGTCCAAGGGGCTGGGCTGCCCGGTAGGTAGCCTGATCGTGGGGGATCGGGATCAAATCGAAAAGGCACGCTGGCAGCGCAAAATGCTGGGCGGCGGCATGCGTCAGGCAGGTGTGCTGGCGGCCGCCGGACATTACGCACTGAAACATCACCTGCCGCGGATAGGCGAGGATCACCAAATGGCCCGGCGTGTTGCTGCTGCCCTGCGTCTTGTCTATGGCGACCGTGTCAGGGTTGAAGAACCAGCAAGCAATATGGTGCGGCTGCACACGACTTCTTCAGAAGAGACACCGCGCCTGGTGGAAAACTGGAAAGCGAAGGGCATTCTGGCATTTCAACTTGGCCCCAAAATGATCCGGCTTGTCACACACATGGATTTGCCTGAAAATGCGGACCAATTGCTGGTAGAAGCACTTGACCAATGAGTCCGGTAATACAAGCAGCAGTCTTCGACAGCTTCCAGGGGTTGACAGCTGACTGGAATCACGCATCCTGGAATCAGGCAAAGCCACATCAACTGCAGGTTCACATGGGCGAAGTTCCATCGTGCCCGCCCAGCATCAGCTTTCGACTAGCCTTCAGCAAGAGGGCCATGCACCTGCTCTTCCGTGTTACAAAGGAAGTAATCATCCACAGTGCAACGAGTGATATGGACCCCGTCTACCGTGACAGCTGTGTCGAGCTCTTCTTCGCCCCTTTTGCAGAAAGGCCACTTGATTACATCAATCTGGAACTGTCTTGTGCTGGCTGGCTCCTGGGGGAGTATCACAGGCAGGGCAAGGATCTGCGGCCATTCACTCTGGACGAGTGCGGGGACATCGAGCGCTGCTGCAAAGTGGAAAAGTCAGATGGTGGATTCAGTAACTGGACAGCCGAGCTTTGCGTGCCCTTTGAACTGTTAGAATGTATCACAGAAAGCAAGCTGTCAAATCCTGCGATTACGCTATGGCAGGCAAATGCCTACAAGTGCGCCAATGCAGCGCGCGAGCCCCATTGGCTGTGTTACGCGCCAATCGTTGACACCCGACCCAACTTTCACCGTCCGGACGCCTTTGTGCCCATTCGCTTTTCAAGGTAGCTTGAACTCGTCTCCGGTAGCCGCAAAACGACCACTTGATGTCCTGGCCAGCGGCTTCAGAACATCCACCAGCACTCGGCCCCTATCGTCCATGGCATCCTTAGGGACATGAGCACAAAGCAGCTCCAGCAGTGCAATGTCAGTGGCCGGCTGACTGGCATCAATCCACTGTTTCAGCCTGGCTTCAATCTGCACGCCCCTAAGCTTCAATCTGGGGACTCGCACCAGACTGGATGCCTCGGAATCAAGTTCAAGTAGATCAGCTTCCGACTGGCCATAAGGCAGATCAGCTGCGCTGGCTTGCACCGCTGCAGCTTCATCCAGATGGGGCAAGTGGATCACACACTCACCATTCTCGACCAGATTTCGTGTGGTGTCTTTTGCCTGCCCATTTCGCCTTCCGATGCCCACAGCAGCCAGAGGCGGATTAGCACAGACAACATTGAAGAAGGAAAAGGGCGCAAGGTTGATGCCACCGTCATTGTTCAATGTTGCGATCCAGGCAATGGGCCGCGGCACAACCATTGCCGTCAGCAGATGATAGGCAGCTGCCGGACTGTGCTCCGAGAAAAGCAGGCTCTGCCGCTCCATCAGTCTTCCACCCGACCGTGCAAAGTATAGCCTTCCTTTTCAAGCTGGCTACCCAAAAGGGACTCATCCAGTTCGACACCTGAAACCCTTACATGCTGTGTTGGCAGGTCCACCGAAACTTCAGCGTTAGCAGCCTGAGCGTGTATCACTTGTGTAACATGGGCAGCACAGTTGGGGCAGTGCATCTGGGTGATGTGATATGTGGACATGGGGTCTCCTTTTTTGGGGCAAGGTAATAGAGAGAGAGTTGGTCCGACTGCTGGTCCGACCAGTGGTCGGACCAGCAGTCGGACCAACCACCCGACCAAAGCTACCAGCATCGCCCAATCGTCAAACTTCCCTTACACTCTCGCCCAATCCAGTGCGATCAGGCTGCCCAATTACCCAGCCCGACTAACCTGTCAAGTTCTTGATTTTCATCAATCATTCTTGTCATTATCAATTATTCAATCACTGATCCACCAGCAATTTGCTGCCAGCGGCACCTGCTGCGTAATCTCATTGAATATCATCACTTTAAATCACGTCCGACAAGCATTGCGCCAGATACCATCCTGCACAGAGAATTCATCAACCTACTTTTTCTGTTAAAGATTTGACTCTGCGGGAAATTTCCCTTACACTGATTCCTGTTATTCGATTAACCGGAAATGTGGATATGTCAGTTCGCAAGCCAACAGACGCGGAAATCGCGAAAGCATCAGAGGTCTTCAAGGCCTTGTCGCATCCCCTCCGCCTGAAAGTCGCCTGCCTGCTGCGCGACGAAGGTGATCACACCCAGAAGCAGCTGATCGAGGAGCTGGACCTGCCCCAAACCAGCGTTGCCCGCTATGTCGACCCGCTCAGGCAGGTCGGTCTGGTCAAGGGCACGCGGCAGGGTCAGGAAGTTCTGCTCACGCTTGAAGGTGATGTGCTGGAGCGCATGCTGACCATCATGTGTGACTGGTTCCATGAAGACGAGAACACCGAAACGGACAGGACAGTGGTGAATGAGGCCGAGCTGGACGAGGTTGCCCCTGAACCCGTTCAAGCTGCAACCGCCGGTCAATAAATGGGAGGGCGTATGAAGCGCCGTGATTTCATCAAGATCAGTTCCGCCACCACGGCGGGCGCGGTCGCGCTGGGTGGGCTAACCACCAACTGGTTTGGCGCCTATGGCGACCCGGTCGAAGATCCGGGAACCCAGGGCGAGAAGATCGTCCCCACCTTCTGTGAGCTATGCTTCTGGAAATGTGGTGTCCTCGCTCATGTGAAGGACGGTCGTGTTACAAAACTCAAGGGCAACCCCAAGCACCCTCTTTCCCGCGGCAAGCTTTGCCCGCGCGGTGCCGGTGGTACGGGCCTGCTCTATGATCCCGATCGGCTGAAGAAGCCGCTGCGCCGCGTGAAGTCGCGCGGTGAAGACACCTTCGAGGAAATCAGCTGGGCGGAAGCGCTGGACGAGGTGGCCTTCAACTTCGACAAGATCAAGAAGGAACACGGTGCCGACGCGCTGGCCCTTTTCTATCACGGCTACGGCGCCAACTGGATGAAGCACCTCTTCAAGGCCTATGGTGTGCCCAATATCGCCGCGCCTTCCTATGCCCAGTGCCGCGGCCCGCGTGATGTCGGCTTCGACCTTACTTTCGGCGCCGGCGTCGGCAGCCCCGAAGTAACGGACATGGAGAACACGCGCTGCCTGGTGTTGATTGGTAGCCACCTTGGCGAGAACATGCACAACACACAGGTGCAGGACTTCTCCACAGCCGTGCGAAATGGCGCCGACCTGATTGTGGTCGACCCGCGCTTCTCGGTTGCTGCCGGCAAGGCTCGCCACTGGCTGCCGATTCGCCCCGGTGCCGATCTGGCTCTGCTGCTGGCCTGGATGCATGTGCTGATCGAAGAAAAGCTCTACGACCGTGATTACATCGAAAAGTATGCCTACGGTTTCGAGCAGCTGGCAGCCCACGTCAAGCCACTTAGCCCTGAATGGGCCTACCCGCGCACGGGCATTGAGCCGGACAAGATCCGCGCCACGGCCCGACTGATGGCTGGTGCGGCCCCCGCGACCATCATTCACCCCGGTCGCCACGTAACCTGGTACGGCGATGACACGCAGCGCAGTCGCGCCATTGCCATGCTGAACGCCCTGCTGGGCAGCTGGGGCCGTCGCGGCGGTTTCTACATTCCGTCCATGGTCAGCGTCCCGGCCTATCAGTATCCGGGCTACGACAAGAATCATCCGCACGCCGTGGATCGCCCCAAGCCCTCGATGTATCCGCTGGCTGATACGGTGCTGGCGCAGGGCCTGTGCAACGCCACGATTCCCGGCCTGCACGATCGCGACCTGAAGGCCTGGATGGTATACGGCTCCAACCTGCCGACGACCCTGCCCGATCCGCGGCGCACCTATGAGGCGATCCAGAAGCTTGAGTTCCTGGTGACCATCGACGTGCTGCCGGCCGAGATTTGCGGCTGGTCGGATATCGTCCTGCCCGAGTCGACCTACCTCGAGCGCTGCGACGAACTGCACAATCCGCCCTACAAGGAGCCCTACGTGGCTGTGAGACAGGAAGTCGTCAAGCCGATGTACGATTCTCAGCCTGGCTGGTGGATTGCCCGTGAGCTGGCCACCCGCATGGGACTGAATCAGTTCTTCCCCTGGAAGGACTCAATGGAGTACGCTATGGACCGCGGACACCGCGCCGGTATCAACTGCGAAGACATGCAGAAAGACGGCGTATATCTGGGCAAGCGCGATCCCATCTATTTCGAAGAGGGCGCGCCGGCTGACTTCTACACCGGCAGCGGCAAGATCGAGCTCTACAGCCAGCGCTTGCAGGAGCAGGGCTTCGACCCCATGCCCGTATACACGGATCACGGTGATGCACCGGCCGGTTACTTCCGCATGCTCTTCGGCCGCACGCCTACGCACACCTTCGGGCGCACGACCAACAACAAGGAGCTCTCCGAGACCTACAACGAAAACGAGGTCTGGATCAACCGCAAGGCCGCTGCCCGCTGGGGCTTGAAGAATGGCGAGCGTGTCTACCTGCAGAATCAGGATGGCGTGCGCAGCACCTTCAGCGCGCCGGTCAAGATCACGGAGCGCATTCGCCCCGACGCTGTCTTCCTGGTGCATGGTTACGGACGAAAGGCCAAGGGCCTGAACTTCGTCTTCGGCAAGGGAATTGACAGCGCCGAGCTTGTAACACAGTACAAGACCGACCCGATCATGGGCGGCACGGGAATGAACGTCAATTACGTGACCATTCTGCGGGCCGAGGATGTTGAAGGAGAAGCCGCATGAAAAAGCGTTACGGCATGGCGGTCGACACGCGTACCTGCGTGGGCTGTGCGGCCTGCGTCGTAGGCTGCAAAAAGGAAAATGACGTGGCGGAAGGCTTCGTCAGGGACTGGATTCACACGGAGACACGGGGACGCTTCCCTGATCTTTCGATGGTGATACAAAGTGAGCGTTGCAATCACTGCGAAAACGCTCCCTGTGTGCGCGCCTGCCCCACCGGCAGTTCGCACTACGGCGAAGATGGATCGGTTCAGATCAACAGCGACAAGTGCTCGGGCTGCAAGGCCTGCATCGCGGCCTGCCCCTATGATGCACGCTTCGTCGATCCCAGAACGGGTACAGTTGACAAGTGCACGTTCTGCGCACATCGTGGAGTGGATGGCGGCAACTACAAGACCAGTTGCATGGAAATCTGTCCCACCAGTAGCATCGTCTTTGGCGATCTGAACGACCCCGACAGCGAGCTCAGCCAGCTGCTGAGCCGACGCGAATGGTACGTGCTAAGTCCCGACGCCGGCACGCGCCCCAAACATTTCTTCCTGAAGTAGGAGGCGGCCATGCTGGAAGTCACAAGTACCCGCATGAATCACGCCATCGATCCCGTGATGCACATCTGGCATGCCGAGATCGCCCTGTATCTTTTCCTGGGCGGTATCGTGGCCGGCATCATGATTCTGACCGGCGCACTGCGCCTGTGGAAGGATGATCCCAATCCTTCCCTCGCGCTTCGTCTGCTGCCCTGGGCCAGCCTCGTGCTGATCTCGCTGGGCATGTTGTGTCTGTTTATTGATCTGGCCAACAAATTCAACAGCTGGCGATTCTACCTGATCCTGCGGCCGCAAACACCCATGAGCTGGGGCGCGTGGATTCTGCTGCTGGTCTACCCGGTTGCCGCGCACTTTGCCTGGGCCGAGACCCCGGAAGAGTGGCGCGAAAAGGTTCTGGAGTATGTTCCGATTCTGCGTCCCTGGGGCGAGTGGTCGGTGCGCAGTCGCCGCTTCTTCGGCAAGCTTAGCATCGTGGCTGGCAGCCTGCTCGGCATCTACACGGGCATTCTGCTGGGCGCTTTCCCCAGTCGCCCTTTCTGGAACAGCTCGCTATTGGGGCCGCTCTTCCTTGTGTCCGGTGCTTCAACCGGCGCGGCCTTCATACTGCTTTTCAAGCTGAAGAATGAAGAGCGCGAGTGGTTCAGCCTGATCGACATGCTGCTGATCGTCAGTGAGCTGGGCATCCTGGCGCTGTGGATCATTGGTCTGGCGGCAGGCGGCGAGGCAAGTTTCCAGGCCCTGCAGCTGATCTTTGGCGGTCCGTATACGGCTGCCTTCTGGTCACTGGTAGTTGGCATGGGACTGGTCATCCCGCTGCTGGCTGAGTTTATCGAGCGCCGTCATGGCGCAGTGCCGGGGCGTGCCGCAGCCGTTCTGGTCCTGATTGGCGGCTTCGCGCTGCGATACATCATGGTTTACGCTGGCCAGCATTCGCACTGGGCTTCCAGCGTAGCCGACATGATCAAGTGAGGTGGTGAAATGAAAGCCAAACCCTACTGGAATCCCTATCTGGCCGGCTTTGTGCTGGGCCTCGCCCTGCTGGCCGCCTTTGTGGTCGCGGGTCAGGGACTGGGTGCCAGCGCCATGCCCAAGCGCGTGCTGGCCGGTGCCTGCGACATTGTATCACATGAATGGACGGCTCAAAGTTCGGCCTTTGGCAAGTATGTCAAGGCAGGTAATCCCCTAAGCAACTGGCTGGTGGTGGAAGTCATCGGCGTGGTGCTGGGCGGACTGATCGGCGCTGTCTCTGCCGGTCGCCTGAAAAGTGAAACCGTCAAGAGCAAGCGTATCACAAACCGTCAGCGCTGGATCTACGCGCTGGTCGGCGGTATTATCATGGGTTTCGCCGCCAGCCTCGGACGTGGCTGCACCAGCGGTCAGGCCCTCTCAGGTGGCGCGGCTCTGGCAGCCGGTAGCTGGGTCTACATGATGATGGTCTTCGCCGGTGGCTACGCCGTTGCCTGGCTCTTCAGGAGGCAGTGGACATGATGAATTTTCCGCTTGTACCCAACAATGCCTTCGGCTACGAGGGCGGCCTGCTGACAGCGCTTGTGATCGGTTTCCTTTTCGGATTCGCCCTTGAGCGTGCCGGCTTCGGAAATGCCAAGAAGCTTTCCGCACAGTTCTATCTGTACGACATGACTGTCTTCAAGGTGATGTTCAGTGCGATCATCACGGCCATGGCCGGTCTCTTCGCCTTTGATGCCTTTGGCTGGGTGAATCTCGACCTCGTCTGGATCAACCCGACCTTCTTCTGGCCACAGTTGATTGGCGGTTTCCTGCTCGGTGTAGGCTTCATCATCAGCGGCCTGTGCCCGGGAACCGGCTTTGTCAGCATGGCTTCCGGCAAGACGGATGCCTTCTTCGCAATTGGTGGCGTCTTCATCGGCACCCTCATTTTCGGCATCGCGCTGGATGCTGTTCCGGCACTGGGCGACTTCTACAATGCACCTGCTGCCGGTCGTATTCTGCTGCACAACCTGCTGGGTCTGCCGGCACCGGTCGTGGCTCTGCTGGTCGTCCTGATGGCGCTCGGCTGCTTCATTGGTGCCGAAAAGCTTGAGGCTGTTTTCGCCAGGAAGTTCACGGCCGATGATGACATCGAGCGCAGCAATGTTGCCGACTCAAAGGGCAAGTTCATGCTGGCTGGCGGCCTGGCAGCCGTTTGTGTGCTGGCCATGCTGGCTGGTCCAAAGGAAGCGACCACTGGCCCGGCGGCGCAGATCACAAACATGCAGCCGCTGGAGCTGGCAGAACTGCTGATCAGCCGCGAGGCAGGCGTGACCATGCTCGACTTGCGCAGCAATCTTGCAGATGATGCCGTCCGCGTTCCCGGTGCCATTCCGGTTGATCTGACCGAAGGTGTTCCCGCCTATGTTTCGGGAGCAGCTGCAGGTGCGACCCTCGTTCTGATCAGCGATGAAGGTGTTGAAGGGACTGTCCCTGAAGGCTGGCCGGCCCGCAACTATAGCTGGCTGAAAGGTGGCATCAAAGCCTGGCAGGATGAAGTCCTGAAGCCCGTGCAGCCAGTGAACTTCACATCTGAAGAGCTCGATTTCGTCCGCAAACAGAATCAGATTGCGGCGTATTACAGCGGAGCCAAAGTTGAGGCAGCAGCGGCCCCCCCCCCGCCCGCTGCCAGTGGTGGAAAGAAGAAGAAAAAGGCCGCTGGCGGCTGCTAGCTTCTTCAGGATCACGGAGGCGCCCCGCATTGCGGGGCGTTCTCTTTTACAAGGCGCAATTTGCCCCTTTGCCTGCAAGCCCTTTTCTTGAAGGCAGAGCAACACAAATGCATGAACCTTGTTTGACCTGATTTCCATTCGTCACACCCTCCACGCGCATCCAGAACTTTCCGGAAACGAGAGAGAAACGTCCAGGCGACTCGAAGCTTGGCTTCGTGATACAAGCCCTTCGTTGATCAAAACCCAGCTTGGTGGATCAGGCCTGCTCGCCCGCTACGAAGCAGACACCGCCGGACCTCACCTGCTGCTCCGTGCAGACATGGATGCCCTGCCGCTTGAAGAGGCAAAGGGCCGCCAGCACGCAAGTCGCTCCCCGGGCCTGGCACACCTTTGCGGACACGACGGACACATGACCCTCCTGCTGGCCCTGGCCGCGGACTTGGCTAAAAATCCAATCATGCGTGGCAGGGTTGACCTCCTCTTTCAGCCAGCTGAAGAAACAGGCAAAGGCGCAAGGGCCGTGCTGGAAGACCCGTGGATGGCTGGGCAGCGCTACGATGGTGTCTTTGCTCTGCACAATCTCCCGGGTTACGAACTGGGTGAAGTCCTGCTGAAGGCCGGCACCTTTGCCTCTGCCTCGCGGGGCCTGATTCTTCGACTTGGCGGAACAAGCAGTCATGCAGCAGAGCCGGAAGCTGGCCGCAGCCCCGCAATGGCACTGGCTGGATTGATCGAGCAATGCAGCGCGCTTCCTCAGTTCAAAAGTTCTTTTGGTGAAGCGGCTAAAGTCACTGTGATACATGCCAGCCTGGGAAGTCCAGCCTTTGGCAGCAGCCCGGCGAATGCCGTGTTGATGCTGACCCTGCGCAGCCACAGCGACGAAGGCATTGAGCGGCTTGGCCGATCCTGTTTGCGACTTGCAGAAAAGGCAGCCAGTGCATGGGAGCTAAGCCTGACACATGAGTGGACCGAGGTCTTTCCCGCATCCATCAACGATTCTGCATTTGTATCACGGCTGGCGCCTGCACTTTCTGCGAAAGGACACCGCGTGCGCATGCTCGAGCAGCCCTTTGCCTGGTCGGAGGACTTTGGTCACTTTCTCGCCAACTCTCCGGGGGTCCTCTTTGGTCTGGGTGCAGGTCGTGACCTTGCCGCGCTGCATCACCCCGACTATGATTTCCCTGACAATCTGATCGAGCCCGGGCTGCGTGTCTGGCGCGATCTTGTGAATCGCATGCTTGGGGCCTGACCATGTTCAGCACCTCCCATATTGAGCTCAGCCGTGATGCGCTTAAGCACAACCTTTCCTTTTTGAAACGCATGCTGGGCAAGGAGACACGCCTGGCAATCGTGCTCAAGGCGAACGCCTATGGACACGGCATCGAGCCCTTTCTGAAGCTGGCTGAAGGGCTTGGTGTAAGACATTTCACGACCTTCAGCGCCCGGGAAGCGCAGGCGGCACTCAATGCCCGCAGCAAGGATTCCGTGATACAAATCATGGGCGATTTGCAGGACGACGCCATGGCGTGGGCCATTCAGAAGGGCATTGCCTTCCATGTTTTCAGCCTGTCCAGGATTGAGCGCACACTGAAGATTGCCCGAGACTGCGCCAGGCCGGCACACATTCATCTGGAACTGGAGACAGGCATGAACCGCGTGGGCGTGCCTTTCAAGGATCTGGCCGATGTCCTCGCAATCATTCGGCGCGAGCGGGAGCTGCTTCGCCTTGAAGGCACATGCACACACCTTGCCGGCGCTGAGAGCATCGTCAATCATGTGCGTGTTACAAGTCAGCTGGAAGAGTTTCATCGCCTCTGCAACTGTCTGGCAGAAGCTGGAATCGCGCCGGGGCTCCGGCATGTGTCAAGCAGTTCGGGAATCTTCACCTATCCTGAATCACGGCTGGACATGGTGCGAGCCGGCATCATCTCCTATGGCTTCTGGCCAACCCCGGAAGTCCGCATGCGCTACCTGATGGACAAAACCCTAAACCCAAAGCAGAGCAGTTACGATCCACTTCGCAGGGTGATGAGCTGGAAGAGCCACGTCATGGCGGTAAAGTCCGTTGAGGCCGGCGAGTTCATCGGCTACGGCAGCAGCTTCCTGACGACTCACAAACGCCGCATCGCCATTATCCCTGTGGGCTACAGCGAAGGCTTCCCGCGCAGCCTAAGCAACAGCGGTCGCGTACTGATTGCCGGCAGGCGCTGTCAGGTTGTGGGCACTGTAAACATGAACATGATCAGTGTGGATGTCAGCGGTATCACCGGAGTCAAGGCAGGTGATGAGGCCGTTCTGATTGGCAAGCAGAAGCGCAAAAGCATCTCGGTTGCCAGCTTCAGTGAAATGGCCAACGACCTCAACTACGAGGTTCTGGCCAGGCTCTCAGAGGAGATTCCGCGGGTGGTGGTGGAATAATTGGACAGTTTTTCCCAACGCATGTCCCGATCGAGTTCCCGATGGCCTTTTCCTAGCTTTGCGACCCTGGCACTCCCCTGGCACTCCCCTGGCACTCCCCCGGAACCAGGAAGGCCAACAAGTCAGATTCCAGCATGCCAGGTACCAGCAAGACCAACTTCAGCAGAAGCATTCAGGGCGACTGCAACAGCAGCACCGTATCGCCCTGAACATCGAGGTCAATTACGGGGCTCTCAGCCAGCACGCCAAAATCATTGACAGCCCAGACCTTCAGCTCACGATCCAGTCGCCAGGTTCCGGCCAGATCACCGTCTTCCTGAATCAGCGTGAAAATATGCTGCCAGCCGAAAGCCAGCTGCTCTTCTTCAAGCTCAAAGCGACCTTCATCGTCCGTTTCGGTCAACCAGACAAAGGGTGGGTTCACAACGCTGTAATCCGCATTGAAGAGGAAGGGAAAGCTGCTGGAGGAAACACCGTTTGAGATTCGAGCGAATTTCATGCCGGCTGGAATGATGCGGCTGTAGTCATCCCGGCAATCCCATTCGATGGACCAGGTGCCGGCCTCAACCAATCCGTAATAGACCGTATCCTCCAGGGCACCCGTGTAGCGGTCGTGCACGGTGAGCGTCAGCAGTTCTGTTTGCGGCACGGAGAGCCAGAAGTGGTTTGCATCGGTCGTGATGACTTCCGTGATCAGGGTATCGCCGGTGTCGGGGCTGTAAGGGATATCGTAGCTGACGACAATTCCCATCCCGGGCAGGGCATCACCATTTCCGTCCAGCAGCCGACCGCGCAGGGCCGGTGATACATCTTCATCGTCACTGGAACAGGATGCGAGAATCAGGCCGGTTAAAGCCAGCAGAATCAGCCGCTTCATAGGTACCTCAAACTTTTCGGCATGATAACACTTTCAGAAAGGATGCTTCAGTTGATGAAGTTCCAGCGAATGCCCAGAATCTCCTCGTGGCCCGGCAGCGGCAGGCCTTCCACCCGTGATGCATCGGTCAGGCCCCAGGGATTGCGCAGCGACCACCAGATAGTAAATGGTCCCTTGCGCGCAGAGAGTTTGAACCAAAGCTCGGGCACTTCCCAGAGAGCGTTTCCGAAAGAATCCAGGCCGCCATGCTCGTGATGCGCGCCCAGCCAGGCCAGAACCTCAAGCTCCCTGCCAAAGAACCAGCGTTCGCCCTCCAGCCAGATATCGACCATATTCGTTGGGTATTCGCGTGATACAACCGACTTGCTGTCCGCAAAGTGACTGAAGGCGAGATTGGCCTTGACTCGCTTGTGAAGTAGCGCCTGCAGGAATACTTGCACACCGCCCTGCACATGATCCAGCCTCTGCCAGACAGCAAGATCCTCCTCCTGCGGGCCCTCATGGATCACCTCAACCGGCTGATCTTTCAGCTGGATATGCCAGCCGCGAAGCTGGACATCCACGGGCTTATGCAAATCAAGCAGGAAACTCAGACGTAGCTCCTGACGGAACCATCTCATCATGCCCGTGTCGTAGACAGGATCTGGCAACAGACCCGTCTCTCTAAGCCACGGTGATACAAGTCCGTCACGCAGTGCGGGATCACGCTCCAGGTAAAGCACTTCTGGCTGCGGATGCCTGCGCCCGGTATGGAGGAGCAGTTCTCCGTGCAAGCCTGCCTGGCGACCTTTCAGTTTGAGCGAACTATTGAAGGGAAGACCCGGTAGATCCCTGCGTGAAATCAACTCTGCATTCAGCTCAACACCTTCAAGTCTGCCGTCCCACAGATCCAGTGTCTTCTTCAGGCCAGCACGGCTGAGCATTCGTGTATCACGCAATAGCCATGCATCACTGGACAGGCGCAGCTGCTCGGCGTGAAGACCAACATTCCATGTGCTTGACTCATTTGTATCACGAACAGTCAATCCCACAGAGCGAATGCGCTCGCTGTCCTGCGTGTATGCTGTGCGCGTCAGGCTCTCTCGCTGTTCAAGCTGCCAAATGTCGAACTCGATCAGATCAAAGCGATCGTGATTCAACTGAAGCCGAAGGCGATTCAGGCCAAGATCGTGACTGCGAGTGCCTGTGGGCGCCAGTTCCAGCAGGTTGTGCTTGTTGTGAAAAATTCGCTGATCAAAGCGCAACACAAGATTCGGGGAAAGCGGTCGATCAAGATTCCAGAAGAAGTTGTTGCCTCTGAAGGCTGCACCCGGGATGCGTTCATGGGTCCAGGTCTGACCGGCACCCATCAGCATGCGGCCGCCGAAGACCGGTCGCTGAAAATCTCCTTCCACGCGAACGAATCCCAGGAAGCCATCTTCCCAGCGAATCCGTGTTACAATGCTGTCGTTTTCAGCTCGCAGGGCAGAAAGTTCCAGACTGCCCGCTGCATGCTCTCCCCGCCTGCTCCACCAGGATGTTCGTGCTGGATCCAGCTCCTCCAGCGAAAGCAGGTTGAGATCACTTTGGCCCGTGATACGGCTGGAAAGGTCCAGTCCTTCCAGCAGGATCCCGCTGTCGCGTGGATCAAGACCATCCAGCGCGAGCAGAAGCCGCTGTCCCGCTTGAGCTTGATCGTAGAGCGGGCCCAGATGAAGCAGCTGGATTTCGTCGGCCAGATCTTCGACAGGTCGAACAGGCTGAACACGAGGAACAGGCAGCCATTCGTGGATGCTGTCAGCAGCAAAGGGCGACCAGTCAAAAGCAAGTGAGCGAGGTCCGCGCAGGCTGTCAGCAGGTGGTGTGACAGGCTCATCTACCGGCTCAGCCACATTTCGGGCAGGCGCAAACAGACTGTCAGGCGGCGGGAGCTCACGAAGCTTCTCCGCAAGATCCGCCTGGGCAGTCAGTACAAGACATAAAAAGGCCAGCCCACGTCTCACCAGCATTCGATCCCCCACCAGCAAGAGACCAGAATACCGATGCCGCGTGCAGCTGGCCATGATTGGCGGTTCATGCCCGCGTTCCCCTTACGGGGTCTAGGTGCGTTCGCGAATACGGGCGGCCTTACCACTGCGCGCACGCAGGTAGTACAGGCGGCTGCGACGGACGCGACCCTGACGCTTGACTTCCAGCTTTTCGACCTTGGGGCTGTGCAGCGGGAAGATTCGCTCCACGCCGAAACCCTTGAGGGCCTTGCGCACGGTGAAGGTAGCCGTCGGGCCGGTTCCACCGTGGCGGGCAATCACCACACCCGTGTAAACCTGGATGCGCTCCTTGTTGCCCTCGATGATGCGCACGTGCACGTCCACCGTGTCGCCCACATTGAACTCCGGAATTTCCTTCCGCAGGTCGTGCTCGAATCCGCTCTTGAGCAGGCTCATGTCCGTCTCCTAAGACTTGTTTTTTTCGTTCCACACCGCATGCAGATCCGGTCGTTTGATCCGGGTCCGCTCCTCGCGCTGACGAAGCTTCCAGGCTTCAATCTGCGCGTGGTGACCGGAGAGCAGAATCGGTGGTACCTCCATTCCGCGATATTCCGCGGGACGGGTGTATACGGGCGCGTCCAGAAGGCCATCCTCCAGACTGTCCGTATCCGCAGATTCCGCACTGCTGATGGCACCGGGTAGTAGCCGTGTTACAGCATCCACCAGAACCATTGCAGGTAGCTCTCCTCCGCTGAGCACGTAATCACCGATACTCAGCTCCATGTCAATCCGGCTCTCGATGAATCGCTCATCGAAACCTTTGTAATGTCCACAGAACACGATCATGTGCGGCCGTGATTCAGCGAAGGCCCTCACTTGATCCTGTTTCAGCAGCTTCCCTTGCGGGCTTGTCAGCAGGACGAGCGGCTTGACGCCACCGGACTCTGCCATCGCCCGTGATACAAGTTCATCGCAGCACTCAAAGAGGGGCTCGGGTTTAAGCACCATTCCGGCGCCGGTTCCGAAGCTCTCATCATCAACCTTGCGATGCTTGTTTCTGGCCCACTCGCGCAGATCGTGCAGACGAATGTCCACAAGACCACGCTCGACTGCCCGCTTGACGATGGATTCGCTAAGTGGTCCCTCGAACATTTCGGGAAAGAGGGTGACCAGGTCAAAGCGCATTCGTCTCGTCCTTCAGCTCACGGGCTCTGGCCAGCATGCCATCGGGAATCAGCCCATCCATCAGATCCACCAGCAACCAGCCTTCCTCCAGATTCAGATCCGGAACAAAGTGCCTGTTGAAGGGAATCAGGGCTTCCCACTTTTCCAGGGTGACGTCAAGCATCACGCCCGTTGGCATTTCGGGTGTATCACGCACCCGGCCAAGCACGCTTCCGTCAGCGAGGCGCACTTCCAGACCCAGCAGATCGGAAAGAAAGACCTCGCCCTCCTCAAGTGGAGGAAGCTGCGATTTGTGAATGAGCAGGTAGCGACCCTTCAGCTCTTCGGCTGCATCACGGTTTTCGTAACCGTGAAAACGCAGTTGCAGTCGGTTCTCGCGAAGATGACCTTCCTGAACCTTCAGCTCCTGGCGCTTTCCATCCAGCTCGATGGAAAAGCTGCCCAGCTCGAGCAGGCGGGCGGGATCATCTGTAATGGGATCCACCCACAGGTCGCCCTTCAGACCACGCGGACGGGCGATCCAGCCGATCTCAATCCAATCGCGCATGGCCTGAAAAGAGTCGGCCTTAGGCCGTGGTCTCTTCTTCGCTGTCAGCGTCGTCGGCAGGAGCCTCCTCGGCGGGGGCTTCTTCCGCGGCAGCTTCAGCGGCGGCAGCAGCTTCAGCCTCGGCCTTGGCAGCAGCCTCGGCAGCGGCCTTCTCCTCGGCTTCCTTCTTGGCGGCAGCCGCGGCAGCCTTGCGCTCAGCCTCTTCGGCCTTCAGGCGATCGGCTTCGATCTTGTCGGCCTTGGCCTGATGGTGACCCTGATGCTCTTCGACAGCCTTGGCGATATCCTCATCGGAAGCACCACGCTTCTTGAGGTCGAAGGCCAGCATCACGCCGCGACGGGAGAGCAGGTTGCGCACGGTATCCGTGGGCTGGGCGCCATTGCCGAGCCAGGAAAGAGCGCGATCCTGATCCACCTCGACGGTGGGCGGGTTGTGCAGCGGGTTATAGGTTCCAATCGCCTCGATATAGGATCCATCACGACGCTTGCGGGAATCCACGGCGATGATACGGTAGAAGGGGCGCTTCTTGCGACCCATCCGGGTCAGACGCAGCTTGACGGCCAAAATTGCCTCCAGGGTTTATCGTTTCTTCTTCTTCTTTTTCGCGTTGCGCCGGGCTCGATCCATCGCGAAGCCTGCGGAAGCCGCGCCCACGCGCACCGGCCCGGGGGCCGAAGTGCGGGAAAGCTGCGGCATGGCGCCACCGCCCATTCCTGATAACATGCCAAGGCCAGACATCTGCTTCAGCATGCCCTTCATCTGATTGTATTGCGTCAGGAGCAGTCCGACTTCGTTCTCCATAACGCCGCTTCCGCGTGCGATGCGCGCCTTGCGGCTGCCGTTGATCAAGGCCGGCTGCTGCCGTTCGGCGGGCGTCATCGACTGAATCATCGCCTCCGTGCGGGTCAGCTGCTTCGGATCCAGATTCAGGCCCTTGAGCTTGGAGCCCACACCGGGAATCATCTTAAGCAGGCCTTCCAGCGGCCCCATGCGCTTGAGCATCTGCAACTGTGAAAGAAAATCTTCCAGATCGAACTCGGCGCGGGCAAGCTTGGCCGCCATTTTCTCCGCGTCCTGTCGCTCAACCTGCTCCTGCACCTTTTCGACCAGACCAAGCACGTCGCCCATGCCCAGAATGCGGCGGGAAAGGCGGTCCGGGTGAAAGGGCTCGAGCGCGTCGAGCTTTTCGCCAAGACCAATGTACTTGAGCGGCTTGCCGGTTACGGCGCGAATGCTCATCGCCGCACCGCCGCGCGTATCGCCGTCCAGCTTTGTCAGCACCACGCCCGTAAAGCTCAGCCGCTGATGAAACTCCTCGGCTGCGCGAACGGCATCCTGCCCGATCATGGCGTCAGCAACAAAGAGGATCTCCGAGGGCTTCTCGGCCGCGCGAATCCGCTCCAGCTCCTGCATCATCTCTTCATCGATGTGCAGGCGGCCGGCCGTGTCCAGCAGAATGGTGTCAAAGCCACTGGCCTTCGCCTCGGCCACACCCAGTTCAGCCGTCTTGACGGCGTCATTGTCAACAGGCCGGAAGACCGGCACGCCCAGCTGCTCGCCCAGAACGACCAGCTGATCCACGGCGGCAGGGCGATAGATATCGGCCGCCACCAGAAAGGGCTTGCGCCCCATTTTGCTCTTTAAAAGTGAGGCCAGCTTGGCTGCGGAAGTCGTCTTGCCGCTACCCTGCAGACCCACCATCATGATGATGGTTGGACCGTCGTTCACGAACTGAATCGGCTGATGTTCACCGCCCAGGGTGTCATTCAGCTCGTCGTGAACAATCTTGACGAACTGCTGGCCCGGGTTGACGCCCTTGAGGACTTCCGCCCCCATGGCCTTTTCGCGAACATTGCCGACGAAATCGCGCACGACCTTGACATTGACGTCCGCCTCAAGCAGCGCACGACGAATGTCCCGAACAGCATCCTCGATGTTGTTCTCGGAGATCTTCGCCTGCCCTTTCAGGCCACGAAGAATGTTGTCGAAGCGCTCCTGTAGAGCATCCAGCATCAATTCGTCTCCGGATCGCGAAAACCCGACATAGTAGCAAAGCCCTTGCTATAGCTCAAGAAATTGCTCTAAAAAGAGTAGGTACTGACAGAATTATGCCACGGGGTCAGGCCGAAGGAAGGGTGGGATTTGGGCGGACTGGCGGGGGGTTGTGGTCCGACCACTGGTTGGACCAGTGGTCGGACCACTGCTCGGACGAAACACCAACATCCCACTCTGCAGGCGCTTCAGCGGCTCCTGGAACTTCTGATAATCGGCATCACATGTCATGCTGGCTGGACATCTGGTCGGACGAGTGGTTGGACCAGACGTCGGACCACTGGTCGGACCAAACGCCGGACCACTGGTCCGACCAGTGGTCCGGCAACAATCCTACCTTCCCCCTCACCCTCCAAACCCAGGAGTTCATTATGCACGCACTTTTGTTCTCTCTGTTTCTGCTTCTGCCCTTACATGCAAGCGCTCAATTGCTGATGGTTGGGCTCGAGGATTCGGCCCAGCCCTTCAAAAGCAGCGATCTTTCAGGCTTCCCCAATGTCAGCTGGAGCAGCCATTCGGTCATTGAGATGAGTGGCGCTGCTGCCGATGGCGGCACGGTGTATTACACACAGGGTGCTTTCACCACACAGCTCTACCGAATGGGCAACAGCCAGGCCCTTTGCACGATAGATGTGGCCGTCCACGGACTGGGCTTTGGCAATGGCACCCTTTACGGTTTTGCCAACTACGCAAGCCCGATGGGCATCTATTCGATTGACCCTGAAACGGGCGAGGTTGGGCTGGCCGTGAGCACAAGTACCCAGGGCTATCGCTACTTCGGGCTGGACTTCAACACGGAAGATGGCCTGCTTTATGGTTACACCGAGTACGGCAATCCTACCGGCCTGCATGCCATCGACCCTGAAACCGGGGCAATTACGCCTGTTGCTGCTTCGATTCCCGCATCAAACTCACAGGGGCGAGCGCTGGCCGTGGGCAACAATACCGTGTTTATTGCCGCAACCCGCGGTGACGATGGTATCGGCCTCTATGCATGGGATCTGGGCAGCAACGGCCCCTGGACGGAGTTCACGCAGCCCTATCCGAATCATCACAGCTCGGGCGGTGCCACCTGGGTTCCTGCCCCAGAGCCCGACCCGGAATGCGAGATCACTCCACAGCTGATTGACTTCGACCCCATGCTGCTTGGTGCAAGTCAAACAGCGACAATCACCATCAGCAATACGGGTGGGGGCCTGCTGGAAGGCGAGCTTGAGCCCATCGGCCTGGGTCTGGAGCTTCTGGGCGATGGCAGTTACAGCCTGGCAGCAAATGAGTCGGCAAGCTTCACCATTGAGTACACGGCCCTGCAGGCCGGTGATCACACGCTGGAAGTTGATTGTGGTGCTCTATGTCCGTCTTTGCCTGTCTACTGTTCCGTGATACAAGCAGAGATCCTGACTGGCGAGTACACGGATTGCGGAGTTATTGACGGTGTAGGGATTGAAAATGGCTTCATGGAAGACTGGGTTAATGGTGCCGTCGGCATCAGCTTCGACTGTGACACAATGAGTCCCGTGCTTGTTCGAATCATGGTTGATGGCACGGAAGTCTGGAGCGGTGTTACAAGCGAGACCCTCTGGACTGCCGCGGAATCAGGCTTCGCCATCAATGAGATGGGCATCGACATGCTGGCCTGGTTTGATGTGTCCTTGGCGGACGCGACCTGGAATGCAGAAGGCGAAGAGTGCCACTGGTATCTGGACTTTATGGAGTTGAATCAAACTCCAGTGCCTGAAGGCATCACGTTGAGCAAAGCGTGGCCAAACCCATTTAATCCTGTAACACACCTGCAGCTGACATTGGACGCGCCGGAAGAAGTTCAGGCTCAGGTCTACTCCATGGCGGGGAAGCGGGTTGCAACCCTGCTTGAAGGAAGGCTTCCTGCAGGCAATCACACAATCAGCTGGGATGCCACAGGCCTGGCGGGAGGACTCTATCTGCTTGAAGTAAAAACGGGTGATACATCGATCACCCGCAAGCTTCTCTTTATGCCCTGAAGCCTAGCGGCCAGCGCCGCCACCCGGTGTCCACAGGACTTCGCCAGATGGGCCCGAGGCAATGCGCGCCGTAATGAAGAGGTAGTCTGAAAGCCGATTGAGATAGATCAGGGTCTGAGCGTTAAGGCGCTCTGACCCTCTTTCATTCAGCAGGTCACGCAGGAAACAGACTTGTCGCTCGGTGCGGCGGCAAACCGCACGAGCGTGATGCAGGGCTGCCACCAGGCGGCTACCGGCAGGCAAAATGAAACTTTCGAGTGGTTCCAGCCGCTCGTTCCATGCGTTCTGCCAAGCCTCCAGTCTTTCAACATAGGAAGCGGGAGTGCGCAGGCGGTCACCCGCTTCTCCGGGAACACTCAAATCGGCACCCAGATCAAAGAGCTGCTGCTGGATCACGTGAAACTGCTCTTCAAGCTCTGCCAGCGACTGTGCATCCAGACCCGAATCCGGAAGCAACTCGGCACGCACCCTGCCCAGCAGGGCATTCAGCTCGTCAACATCACCATAACTGGCAACACGGGCATCATGCTTGGATACACGGCTTCCATCGCCCAGACTGGTCTGGCCGCCATCACCGCCTTTTGTCGTAATGCTTGTCAGCCGAACCATCATTTCTTCCTATTTCAGCAGTGTGATCTTTTGACACTGGCTATCAGCCCCACTTTTCAGCTGAACAAGGTACAGACCGGTGGGCAGACCACCACCATCAAAGGTGAAGACATGCCTGCCCGCGCTGAGCCGCTTGTCTGCAAGCGAAGCAACCAGGCGGCCCGAAAGGTCATAGACATCCAGCTTGACGTGCTTCGACTGCCCAAGCACAAGCTCGATCTGTGTCACAGGATTAAAAGGATTTGGCGCAATCGTCATCAGCGCAAAATCAGCGGGCTGCGTGGATTCGTCCACGGCAAGGTCCGGCTCCATCGGCCTGAAGAGAATCGAAGTACCGTCTTCAACAGGCTGTCCGGCAGCATCAAAGAGATCGTTGAAGGCAATCTGAAGTCCAGCCGTTTCCTGCGGGTTCTCAATGCCGATGGTCACACCATTGGTGCCATTCCAGGTGGTGACATTCGGCAGGTGCAGCAGAATCTCACCATTGCCATTGCTTGTTGGCCAGATGACGGGATCACGCAGAATCAGCTGCGCGACAATTGAGTAGGGATTGTTTACAGGTTGAAAACCGTTCCACTCGATAATGAACTCACCCGACTCAATGGAGTACTCTGTGTAAACAGGTGAGATGATATTCCACCCTGAAGTGCAGTTATACAAGTCTGTCCAATAGGCAGCAATCATGGCTGGCGGTCCCTGCGCGCCGGGAATGGGCGTGTTGACAGCTGTGTGATACAATTCATGCTCGCCAAAGGAAACCCAGCCATTCGTGCAGATGGTCAGTCGATCATGCTCCTCACCGTAAAACTGAAAGGTGAAGGGCAGATCGATGGTCATGGTTTGCCCATCCGGCCCCTGATTCCACCAGTCGGTTATATAATCACAGAGCTGAAGCTCACTACCGGAGGAGCTGATACTCTGGAAATCGTGCAGGGGTGCCAGTTCGTGATCGTCACCGCTGTGATAGGCCATGTAGTCACCCGCATCCGGCCCTAGTGGATCCAGCGGCCCGGGCGTTCCTGCTGAAAGCTGGAAAGGTACGCGAATAAAAACTGGTCCATCCGGATCGCTGGCAAATCGCAGATCCAGCCGGAAGGGAATCACAGTTCCTACAGGCATAGCCTCGCTGATTGCGAGCTCGAAAAGGCCAAGATCCTGTGCGACGCCGTCCTGTATCACGAAGGGATCCGAGAGCTCGTCGCTGATGCTCACGCGTCCATCAATACTGACAAGTGTTGCCAGCAATTCTTCCGTTTCACGGCCGATGCCTTCAACACGAAAGTTCAGCGTGTCAGCAAAGCCAGGGGCCAAGCGGCCTTCGGCACTTGAGCCAAGCAAAAGAAGGCTGCTGTGCAGCACGTTCATTCGAGCACAGCCAATCCACTCGCCAGCCAGCAGCAGGTCGATTTCGATTTCCTCGTCATGGAAGAGGGAACTTCCCAGCACAAGGTTAAATGGTTCGGAAGTCGTTGCGGTCTCTCCGGGAGCCGGTGGATCCAGACTCTGTGTGGCTGGCTGAATACTTACGCGCTCATCATGTGATACAAGCTCCAGCTGGATGGACTCAGCCAGTCCTGTAACACCACTTTCCAGCAGGTTCGGCCAGAATTCGAGGCTCTCCCCGGGTGAGGGCAGATTATCATTCCCATCGCTCAGGGTCCAACCGGCCAAAGACAGGTGGCTGTCCTGTGACACCAGGACAGGGCTTTCCAGCAAGGGTTTGTAGCCATCTGCATGCAAACAAAGATTCAGATCTGCCGCCGGCGGCAATTCACCTTCCAGACGAATCCGCCCGGCAGCATCGCTGACTGCCGTGATACAAATTGATCCATCGGCAGTAGAAAGCGCGGCATGTATGCCCTCCAGATAAGCGCCCCAGGAATCATTGACAATCAACTCCAGCGCGAGGGGACCGGGCGAGAGGGTGGCCGGCAGCGAGCAGACAAGATCAAGTGGCTCTTCCACACGAACACGCAGCGCCGGATCGCCTAGCAGATTGTAGGCATGGAAGTAGAAAGGAACGTTGTAGCCCGGCGTGCCCCATTCGCGATCATTGGGGTAACACAGCCACAATTCCAGCTTGCCACGACCCATCAACGAGCCCATCGAGCGCAGGCCTTCATGCACCAGACCCTGATAGATACCGGCGTCAATAGCGTTGTTCCATTCCGTGTGCGTGTCTTCTTCACTGGGTGCAATAAATCCGATGGCACCCGCAGGCTCTTCTGGATTGCTGCCACTACGCAGCCAGGCCTCACCAAAACAGGGATCGGCTTCAACAGAGGCAAAATCTCCACCACCGCAGACGATGCTCGTTACCAGCGGCCAGCGACCGACATTCTGCAGGGCGAGTGCGTGTGTTACACCAAAGGAGGGTCCGGCCCATTGAGTCCTGAAGCCGAATCCACGGTAGTTCACCATGGAAACGCCATTGTTCACAGAATTGCTAACCAGATTCGGTGATACAGGCTCGTTGTAATAGTCGTTGTGAACGGTGTCCACCTGAGAAAATTCCAGTCCGTTCATCAGGTCTTCACGAATGGCCAACTTCAATGCGCGGCGACTGAAGGCCAGCGCAACATCATAGACCATCAAACCCTTCTGAAACCAGTCTGCACCCAGCTGTGTAAAGGGATCACGCTCATAGCGCACCGTGCGATTGCTGGCCAGCAGGGCCTGATTGGCCGTGTCCACACTCAGGCGCCCCACGAGCACGTCGGCGAAATAGTCATCGCCTTCCAGCAGCGAATAAAGGTGATCCGTCACAATGCAGTACTGACTGTTGCAGCGTCCGGACCAGACGGTTTCGGCGTACTGACCACCTGGAATAAAGCCCGTATCCAGATTGAAGTCGGTCTCTGTTCCCGTAGGATAGCGATCAATGTCGCCGGCCAGCAGCAGACAATCGAAACTCTCTTCTTCCCAGGCTTCTTGAATGGCTGCCTGAATGGAGGCAAATGTATTACCGATGTTCTCCAGATAGAGCACGCGCACGGACCAGCCTTGCGCCCGTCGCCACTCAAGCAATTCATCCATCTGCTGAAGTGCCGCTGTCGGTGATACAATCAGCAGGCCGCCTGCGCTGACATTGGATTCCAGGTCGAGCAGCGCGCTTTCTACATCCGTTGAATTGATGGCCAGCGACGAAAGTGTCCGCAAGGCATCCAGCGAGGCTTGCGAATTACGCGGCCGCGGTGTATCACCGGAATTGCTCCATGTAACACGAATTCTTGCCGAGCGAAGCACACGCAGCTCTTCACGGCCAGCATTAAATGCAACGGGAAACAGATCCAGCGCTGTCATGCGGTGCCCCAGCCAATGGACTGGCTCGCCGATCCGCACACTGCTTTCAGGCCAGAAACCGGGATGATCAACAATCTTCACTTTTTCACGCTGGGTCCCGGGCCTGTCGCTCTGCGGCAGTGGAGCGGGCCGGGGAAGGATGCCGGTCAGGATTTCATATTCGGCATCCAGCAGCTCCACCTGCGGCACGCGATTTTCAGCGCAGTAGAGCAGGCGGCTGAGCGCCGGCAAATCCGGTTCGCCAGGAGCTGCTGCCCTGCCACCCTCAGCAAGATCGAGGCGAAGTCCCTCTGATGTGTGCACCAGCTCGATCTGATCCAGCGTAAAGATGAACTCATCGGCCCTACTGGACTGAGTCAGTGCTTCCAGCTTCCAGCTTGTGCCTGATCCATCGCCAAGCTCTAGAATTTTGCTTGACGCTCTTGGCGAGATCAGCAGGATCAGGCATAAGGACAGAAGAATTCGCATGAGGGCCTCACATTCAGGGACAATTGTTCGCGCCGACTTCTGCAGAAACCATGCCAGCCGAAGTGCCTTGTTATGCCGCCCGAATGTGCGCCTGTGACCGCAGCTTACAGCTTGACGGCCACTCAGGACAACAATCTGTCAGGAAAGGCTAACAATCCGTTCGAATTGGATGGGCTTCAACAGGCAGGGCACCATGGTCGTGGTGCTGATGACCCTCATGGTCGCCATTGGAATCATGTATATGGGTATGGGAAAGGCTCATGCTCATCACATACATCAAGGCCAGCCCGGCCAGGATGGCTGTCAGCTGGGCCAGACTGTCGCGAATGCGCACATCCTTGCGCAGTTCCGGGATCAGATCCGAGCCAGCAATGTAAATGAAGCCGCCGGCAGTCAGCGGCAGGATCTGGTTCTCGACATGGGAGACATGGGGTCCGATCAGCCAGACCAGCGTCACACCCAGCAGGGCCGAAAGGCCGGAAACAAAGTTGAAAACCAGGGCCTTTTTGACGCTGAGGCCGCCCCAGATAAGCGTTCCAAAGTCGCCGATTTCCTGCGGTATTTCATGAGCGATCACGGCAACGGTAGTGGTGATGCCGATGGGGATGCTCACCATGAAAGCTGCACCGATCAAAATGCCATCGATGAAATTGTGCAAACCGTCGCCGACAAAATTCATGAAAACAACCGGATGAGGATGATCGCTGGAAGCCGGTACATGGCAATGGCGCCAGTGGATGAATTTTTCAAGGATGAAAAAGGCCAGCAGTCCTCCGAGCACCCAGAAGGGAACGGCCGGACCAAAGCCTTGCACCTCAAATGCTTCAGGAAGAAGATGGAAGAAGGCGCTCCCGAAGAGCGTGCCCACGGAAAAACTGACGAGCACCAGCAGCACGCGCTTCAAGCGGGCAATCCCCATGCCGAGGGTGGCCAGTCCGGCCAGTGAAACAAAGCTGACTAGCAGCACGGCCAGATAGGAGGCCAGAACCTTACTCATACGGCTTTCCGTAATTGATGAAATGATGTCGCGCGAGTGGTACGATTCTTGCAAATAAATCCCAACTTCCCAAGTTGCATTTCAGCTTCAAACCGGAGAACGCATGAAATCTTTTGTCCGCCCTGTTGCCGGAAGCCTGGCTTTCCTGCTTGGACTACTGCTGAGTCTGGCTTCACAAAGTCAGGCTGCAGCCCGTCTTGACCGCACTGTCCTCGAAGATGGACAGGGCCTGATGCTCAGCATCACCTTCCCTGAGCTTGAGCGCGAAACCGTCGAGATGAACGGCCTGCAGTTCCAGCAAATGGCCATGGGCGATCTGCTGTCGGCGGTGCCGGCCGGTGCCCCCGAACTGCCTGTTTACAGCCAGCTTCTTGAGCTGCCCGATCGCAGCGACATTCAGGTCGAGCTGGTCGACATGGTCGTCGAGACCATCGAGAACGTCCACCCCTGGCCCAGTCAGGAAGTCATGCACACGGAGGCCGAGCTTCCGCTGGTCTGGCATCAGGACGACAACATTTACAATGCCAGCACGCCCTGGCCCGCCAATCGCATCGAGCTGGGCGAGCCGGCCCTGATGCGCAATCTGCGTGTGGTCAACCTGCATGTCTATCCTGTGCAGTACTTCCCGGCCGAGGGTCGTATTGAAGTGCTGCGCAGTGCCAGCCTGCGCGTGACCTACGAAGGTGAAAACCTGACCAATGCCCGCGAGTTTGCCTTGAACGATCCGACGCCCGTGCTGGCCCGGAGCATCAAGCAGCAGGTGCTGGCCCATCCCATGAACAGCCAGCTTGACGAAGCCTTGAGCAGCGGCCCCTGGTTCGACCCGGGACGCCTGCCCGGCCACTACATCGTTTTCGCCAAGCAGACGGCGCTGGCCCAGAGCCCGCTGATGAACCTGCTGGACTGGAAGCGTCGCCGCGGTCACAAGGTGACCATCGTGGACGAAACTGAGATCAGCTGGACGGCCACGGCCATTCGCACCCGCATCATCGAGGAGTACACGGGTCCGGATCCGGTGGACTATGTGCTGCTGATTGGTGACGTGGACGGCAGCTATGCCCTGCCCACCGATAACTCAAGCTACGACCACTACTTCGCCAAGATCGAAGGCAACGACATTCTGGGCGATGTGGCTGTGGGCCGCCTGAGTGTGGATACAGCCACGCAGCTGGCCGCCGTCTGCAACAAGATCATCGGTTACGAGAGCGATCCTTTCACGGCTGATGATGAGTGGCTGCATCGCGCGGGTCTGACGGTTGGATCCAGCGTCTGCGCCATGTCCATGAAGATCCTCAGCCGCAGCATCGGCGCAGAGCTGGTGCAAAGGCGCGGCTACACGGATATCGACACGGCCTTCTGCTCCGGCTCTTCCCATGTGGATGACTGGTTCATCGAAGGTTTGTCCTTCTACAGCTACCGTGGCTGGATCGGCATGGAAGGCCTGAGCTGCACGACGGTGCAGAACCTGCAGCAGGGTCCGCAGACGCCGGTCGCAACCATCTTCACCTGCTCCACGGGTGACTTCAATTTCGAAGACGATTTCACGGAATGCTTCCTGCGCGGCGGCACGGCCACGACTCCGGGTGGCGCGGTGGCCGCAATGGGTTTCGCAACGGCTTCGACTCACACCCGTTACAACAACGTGGTGGTGGGCGGCTATTATCACGGTCTGCTCGAATATGACACGCCGGAAATCGGCGCCTGCCTGCTGCAGGGCAAGTATGAACTCTACGCCAACCTGCCGCCGTCCGAACAGAGCAGCGCGAGCAGCTTTGCCAACTGGGGCAACCTGATGGGCGACCCTGGAACCTGCCAGTGGGCCGGCGCATTGCCCGTGCCCGATCTGGACGGCTTTAGTGACACGCTGCCCTCCGGTGCCAACCATGTGGCCTACACGCTTTCCAGTGGCGGCGATCCGATTGCCAATGCCGCTGTCTGTGTCTGGCAGCTGGATGGCGCGACCGAAACCGTGCATCACGTTGGCCTGACCGACGAAGAAGGCATGATCATTCTGCCGCTGGATGGCCTTGTAGCCGGCGAGCTGATGGTAACCGTGACACATCACCGTTATCGTCCGCTGCTCAACACGGTGACCATCGAAGACGGTCTGGCTGCCGATCCCACGGTCAGCGACTGGTCCATGAGCAACAATGCCGTTTATCCCGGCAGTGGCGCCCAGTCCCTGTCGATCGACCTGCACAACAACGGCAGCTCGGCCATGACCGGTATCACGGTGGATTATACCCTGGATGCCGCCTACGGAAGCCTTGCGGGGAATGCCCAGAGCATCGCCAGTCTGGCCGCCGGTGAAACCATCACCCTGGATGCCATTGATCTTTCTTCCAGTTCCATGCTGGTTGACGGTTCCCTTGTTCCGGTACTTCTGGCCATCAGCTCAACTGAAGGCGATTTCTCCAATGTGGCCTGGCTGCCTGTGGATGCCCCGCTGCCCACGGTTACGGCAACCAGCACGCCTGACGGTCCGCTGGCTCCGGGTGAAGTTGGTGCGGTGAGTATCACGCTGGACAACATGGGCAGCCGTGATGCCCAGAGCCTGCTTGTATCACTGTCAAGCGCGACCCCCTTCTACGGACAGGTCGCCAGTGCGCCGCAGAATGGTGGCACGGTCGCTCCCGGATCAGGCGTCACGCTTGAGTTCGACATCCTCGTCAGTGAACTGACCATGGTCGGTTTCCCGCTACTGCTGGATCTGGAATGGTCCACCAGCGATGGCGCTGAAGGTGCAACACAGGTTTCCGTGATTGTCGGAACACCTTCTTCCGGTGACCCGACGGGCCCCGACGGCTACGGTTACTGGGCCTACGAAGATGACGACGACACCTATGATCTGGCCCCGGAATTTGACTGGGTTGCCATCACCTCCGGTGAAGGTGGCGCGGGCACGAACCTTGGCCTCTCCGACCTTACGGAAGAGGACGAAGACGCTACCTGGGTGGATCTGCCTTTCGACTTCACCTATTACGGCGAGACCTACTCGGAAGTGATGATTTGCACCAATGGCTTCATCAGCTTTGCCGAGAGTGGTTTTGGCGAGCTGGACTTCCGTAACCACTACTTCCCCAGTGGCATGGGCCCCGATGCGATGATCGCCCCGATGTGGGACGACCACCTGACCACGAGCGGCGGCGGTGTCTGGACCTGGTTCGACGAAGCCAATCACGCCTTTGTGGTAACCTGGTGGGCCGTGCCGGCCTACTCTTCAGGCGGCCCCAACACCTTCCAGATCATCCTTTACGATCCGCTGCATCACCCGACCATGACCGGTGACGGCCCCTACAAGTTCCAGTACCTGGACTTCAACGACACGCAGAGTGCCGGTGCCGACTTCCCGATGTGCTCCATCGGCATGAAGGATCACAACTCGACCATCGGCATGACGCTCCTGAACTTCGGCGTGTATCACCAGACCATGCACACGATCACCGACAACACGGCGATCTTCTTTACCACCAGCGCCGGCAGCAATCTGGCTCCGCCTGCCGTTGAGCTTTCGGACACCCAGTTCGAAATCGATCTGACTTCCGGTGATTCCGGTGCCGACAGCATCATGGTGCGCAATCTGGGCGAGCTGCCCCTGATGTGGGCGATGAGCCTGCAGACGGAAGACCGCGACCAGGGCGGCCCCGATGACTTCGGTTATGTCTGGATGGACAACTCGGAAGAGGATGGCCCCGTATACGCGTGGGAAGATCACGAAGACAAGATCGGTGTGAGCTTTGCCAATCACGATGCCCTGAGCGACTGGATTGATCTGGGCTTCACGGTCTACCTCTATGGCCAGGCCTTTAACCGCTTCCGCATCAGCCCCAATGGCTATGTGGTCTTCAACACGGACACGGGCGATCACAACAATCTGGAGCTGCCTTCGGAAGATGCGCCCTCCTACATGATTGCCGCCTGGTGGGATGATCTGAAGCCCTTTGAAGGTGACATCAATCAGGTCTGGTACTGGACCGATGGTGAAGATCGCCTGGTCGTAAGCTGGGACAGTGTGCCCCACTTCAATCCCTTTGTATACGGTGGCCCTGTCAAGGCGCAGTTCGCACTGCGTAGTGGTGGCGAGCTGACGATTCAGGTTGCTTCCACCGGCGGCCAGCTCTACCCGGTGAACGAGTCGGGAACGGTTGGCGTGCAGGGTGAGGCCGGCGTGGAAGGCTTCACCTTCTTCCACAACGAAGATGCCAGCGCCCACCTGCCCTGGGCCGTGCGCATGACGCCGCCGGCCTGGGTCATGACCCGCGGAACCGTTTCCGGAAGTGTTGCTGCCATGGACAGCACCTGGATCGGTCTGGACTTCACGAGTGTGCCGGGCTTCCCGCTGCCGGATGGCGATTACACAGCCAGCGTACTGCTGACCACCAATGATCTGGACAACATGCAGACAAGCCTGCCCGTGATCATGCATGTCAGTGGCAACGATGTGGAAAGTGCCATGCTGCCCACCGCCACAAAGCTTGGCGCTGCCTGGCCCAATCCCTTCAACCCCAGCACGCGCCTTGATTTCGATCTGGCGCAGTCGGGCGATGTCAGCCTGAAGGTCTACAACCTGCGTGGTCAGCTGGCAGCAACCCTGCTGGATGCGCGACCCTTTGCGGCCGGCAGTCACAGTCTGGTCTGGAATGCCTCCAGCCTTTCCAGCGGCCTCTACATTGCCGTGCTGGAAAATGGAACGGTCCGTGACGAAATGAAGCTGATGCTTCTGAAGTAGTCCGCCTTAAAGCAAATGAAAAGCCCCGGCCAGATGGTCGGGGCTTTTTTTGTAATACAAATCGATCAAGCCTTGTGGCTGCCGTCGCACCATGGATAATTGGCGCTCTTGCGACATCCACAGACAACCGCCGGCCCAGCCTTCTGGCAGGCATGCAGGCAGGGCTTGCCGCCGGCCGTTTTGTGTGCGCCATCGCAGAAGGGATAATTCTGCGAATTGCCACAGGTGCAAAAGGCGTAGGTCTTCTCTTCCATTTCCATCCGGATCGGGCCCTGGTGTGCCATGATTCCTCCTGTTCGTGTTCAAGCATGATGAAACTACCAAGTGGCGGGCAATCTGGAGCCCTTTGGGAGGGCTTGTCAGCAAATAAACGGGCAAAGACAACGACTGGCCAATCGTCACACAGCCAGAATCAGTAGCCCAGTTTGTAACGCATCATGATGCGCGGATCGCCCTTGAAACTGCTGGCCTCGCGCAGAGGATCAAAGACCAGCTCGCCGGTCAACTTGAGATTCCGGTTGACCTCGTATTCCAGATTATAGCGCTGAAAGAAATGCACGCGCGCCGTACCCTCGGCCGGTGAGGCACTCATCAATTGACCTGTCCAGCTGGCAAAGTAGCGCGGCCCCAGGCTCTTGCCCAGCATGACTCGAGAGCCCTGGAAATAGCTCAAGTAGGACTGGCTGACCTGCTCCTGGCGGCTTTCCGTGAAGACGAGTTCTTCAAGTGTATTACGAAGCACGGGCACAAAAATCCGCACCATGTCCAGACCCAGCTCACGGCGCAGGCGACTTTCAATCGGTTGCAAAGGAAGCTCCCACATGCCGGCTACCACGCCAGGCAGCATGCTTTGGAAGCTGGCACCCGCATCCAGTGGATCGATGCCCAGTTCCACCAGCAGATCTTCCTGTCCGCTTAAAACAAGGTTGTCAGAGGCATTGAGATCGTCGACCAGTTCGATGCGCATTTCGTCCCAGCGGCCGCGCGATTGATGGTTCCCCAGATCGTCCTCGCTGTAGAGTTGAATGAAAATCTGCCGCGCCTCTGGATTGAAGATGGACATGGAACCGTCGCTGTCCAGGCCTGCCCCCAGGACCGTGTGCACGGCACGCCCCCAGACTAGCGGCAAGACAGTGCTTTCATCGAAGATCATACCCGCATCGTCCACCTCGAAGTCCTTGTCAAGGTAGACGACACTGCCACGGGTGCTGTTGACTTCACCCACAATGCGAAAGCTCTCATCCGTGATACGCCCGCTGAACTCAAGTGGATCGGCCCCCGGTTCAACAAAGACATCAACCGTGATACGATCCAGGAATCCCTTCAGGTTTTCGAAAAGGGCAGAATCTTCAAAGCCCTGCACCTTGCGATAGTAATTGACGTTGCGCTCGACTTCCAGCGCCACATTCCATTCCATCGATTCCAGCAGGTTGATGATTGCCAGAAGCAGCGGAGTCGGCTCTTCGCTGCCTTTGATGAGGGGGTAGGTAAAGCGCGCATTGCGTACACGGGCCAGTCCGGAGACCAGCGGTTGATCTGCCGGGCCTGCAATGATCAAGCCTCCCTTGCCGTCCCGCCCGCTAAGGCTAAGCTCGCCGTCCCAGCTGACTTCCATCAGACCCGGAATGTTGCAGATCACGGGCGCTCGTTCGCCCTTGCGGTTCAAGGTCTGGATCTGCAGGTAGCCAAGGTCAAGCTCGGGCACACTCAGCTGCAGGCTCTCAACGTCCACCATGCCGGCAGGTGCATCCAGTGTGTTCGTGATACGTACACGGTTCTTGCCAACAGCAGCTGAAAACTCATCGATGGACAAGCGACCATCGCGCACCGTGATACGAACCTGCCCGTCTCTCACCTTGTTGAATACGCTGGCCATGTCCAGTTCTGCACCCGAGAGTTGCAGTGATCCCGTGCGCACTCTTGGCTCGAGCAGGCTACCCGCCAGATTGAAGCGGATTTCGCCGGCTCCCCGCGCCTTGCGGAAAAAGCTGGACTTGCTGCCATCCACGCGAACAGTAAGTGGATTAAGCAGCTCGCCACGAAGAATCAGATCCAGGTCAATCTCACCGCCAAGGCTTGGTGATACAAGACCGTCCAGCATGACAAGCAGCGGATTCTCACCCCCGCGCTGAATTCGCAGGCTGTCCAGCTCAATCATCTCCGCGCCGGCGCGCTTGACCAGCCTTCCAGAAAGCGCATCGAGCTGAAGACCACCCACACGGATGCTGTCGCCCTGAATCCAGCCTTCACCAAAGATGCGTCCTTCGCTGTCCCAGCGGAAATGCCCGTTTCCCGCAATGACACCATAAAGTGCTGTTCGAGCGCCTTCTTCCGTCTGCGCGATCAGACTGCCCAGCCGGCTCCGGATGAATTCGAGATCCAGATTGCGCTCAAGTGGATCCTTTGTCCAGTTGAGCTGCGCCTCAAACAGCCTGGCTCCATCCAGCGTCAAGTTTGCAGCAGGAAGACGAAAGCCCTGTTGATCCAATTCAATGGCGCTCGCAACCAGCAGCGTGCTTCCAGAGAGTTCCGTCTGGTAGGTGATGTCACCTGCAAGTGTGGGCTGCTCCAGATTGCCGCTGCCGGCAACCAGCAGGTCTAGTCGACCCAGTCCGGAAGGCGGAGGGTCTTCGATCAGCAGGTCCCAGAAGGTGGCCACACCCAGATTTTCGGCCAGCAGGGTTGTACGATAGTCGCCCGTGCGCGTATTCAGCTGCCCGTCTGCGATCAGTTCGCCAATTCGCAGTTCCTCGAAGTTCAGCAGACCATCGCGTGCTGTCATGCGAAGCGATCCGGTCAACTGACGATCCCGCCAACCGGTGACCGTAAGATTCGCGCCCAGAATCGAGGCCGAGTCTTCGAGTGCCAGCTCTCCTACCAGATCCATGATCCTTGCGCGATGCTCAACTCGAACACGTGCCGAGCTGCGTCTACCCCAGCCGTCCAGCTCAATCTCGCAGGGGGCATCCGCGAAATCACCGGGCTTGATTCCAGCTGCCGCCAGCAGCGGCCCCATCGTGTGATACAACTCCAGATGCCAGCGCGGATCTTCTCCGCCCTCTATGAAACCGCTTCCCATGCTTGCGCTTTCACCATCCATCAGCAAAGCCGAGACACCCGGCAAACCGGCTTCAGGCAGCGGGCCGGCATCGACTTTTCCTTGTATCACAAGCAGTCCTTCGCCGTCCGCTTTCAGGCTTACCCGTAACTGGTTCGCCCCCACCAGGAGCCTCTTCCCGGCCAGCGATGCATCCAGCACGAGATCCATATCCGCACGGCGGGAGCGCTCGTCTCCGACCGGCGGCAGCTGCAACCGACTTGTCAGCTTCAGCCGGGCACCGGGATCACTCCAGGGTGAGGTGATCTTCAAGCTGCCTGAAGTCTTCAGCTCGGACAGAACCTGCCACGACTCCAGATTCAGCAGAATGCCTGTTGAGTCGTTGAGACCTTCAAGATGCAGGTCGCCAAACACACGACCCTGATGCTCTGGCCTGAGCACATCAAGCTGGAAACGCTGCGGATCCTGAAGCTTCTCGCCGCCCTCAAGACGCAGCTCGAGATCGGCCAAAGGAGCACGAATCAACCCGAGGCCACTGGCCAGCTCAGCCATCGAGTTCCGGTCGCAGGCAAGTTTGAGCCTGAGCCTTTCACCCTTGAGGCCACTGGCAAGCTCCAGATTCACTCTGGCACCCCAGGCTTCCAGCCAGGAGTCGTGCAGGCGCAGGCCATCCCGGGAAAGCTCAAGTTGAAACTCCCCGCCAAGTGCGGCTTCCAGGTGATCCAGTTGGAGATGATTGAGCTTCAGCTGGGCGCGACCATCAAGGGCTTGAAGTCCCTCAGCGGTGAAGATGCCCTTCAAGTCGAGATTCAACCCCGCATCCAGCTCTTCAAGCCCATCGATGTAGCGGGCATGCTCGGGCTTCAGCTGCAGGCTGTCCAGCTGCAGGTCGAAGTCGACCTTGTTCTCATCATGCAGGAGCATGGCATGGGCGCGAAGTTGCGGCTCCTTGCCATCAAGCAGACGGGACCGAAGCAGCAATTCGCTGCCGCCGTGGCGCTGGAAGAGCATGCCCTCCACATTGTCAGCCAGCAGCAGTGTATCACCGCCTGCCTGACTCTGCCAGCGCAGCCTGGAATTGGCCAATTCCAGATCGGGCAAATAGGCAAGGCGACTCATGAAGGACTCTTCAGAGGGCTTTCCGGCAGGCTCTGCCAAAGGGCTGAAGGCCATTGGCCCCAGCAGCAGATCGAAGCGCTCCACACGGAAACTTGTCAGCACCTCATTCCAGTTCTTGCGGATCAGGGCAATCGGGGAAAGGCCGACGCGCAATCTGTCTGCTGAGACTCGTGTATCACGCTGTGGAATGCGAAAGGCAATCTTGTCCAGGCTGATGCCGGACCAGGAGGGCTCAACCGCACCCAGCTGGACATCTTCCATGCCGGCTTCAGTCAGAATGGTCAGCAGCTCTTCGCGGATAAGTTGGTCGATACCAAAGGATCGCCAGATCACAAGACCGACGCCGGCAAGCAGCAAAGGTGCAAGCAGCAGCGCCAGCAACCAGCGCCGCGGTTTCATGGCTTGATCTGTTCGGAGGTTTGACCGAAGCGTCGTTCACGGCCAGCGTATTCGGCCAGCGCTTCTTTCAGTTTGTCGCGGCGAAAGTCAGGCCAGGCTGTATCACAGAAGTACAGCTCCGTGTAAGCCAGCTGCCAAAGGAGGTAATTGGAAATGCGCTTTTCGCCGCCGGTACGAATCAAAAGATCCGGATCCGGCAGATCGGCCGTAAACAGACGGCGGGAGAATTCTGCTTCATCAACACTGGCGGCGCCTTCAGCCAGCAGGCCATTGACCACATGCAGGATCTCCTGCCGTGATCCATAGGACAGCGCAAGATTGAGCGTCAGGCCCGTGTTCTCGCGTGTCCGCTCAATGGCCTTGAGCATTTCTTCGCGGGGGGCCTTGGGAAGATCCTCCAGAAAGCCCAGCACGCGCACGCGCACATTGTTTTTGTGCAGGCGGTCTATTTCCTGCGTGAGGGTTTTGATCAGGAGCCCCATCAGCGCCTGGACTTCGATCGGTGGCCTGCGCCAGTTCTCGGAAGAAAAGGTGTAAAGGGTCAGGACTTCCACACCCAGCTCGCCGCAACTCTCAACGATGTCGCGCACCGAATGGATGCCTTCACGATGCCCGGCAATACGCGGCAATCCGCGGGACTTGGCCCAGCGGCCATTCCCGTCCATGATGATTGCCAGATGGCGTGGGATGCGAAGCTTGGTGTCGCTCATGAAAGTGAAAAAAGGGAGCGCGCCGGGCACGCTCCCTCAAGCGAAATCAGTAACCGAGCAGCTGCTTGCCGCGTTCGATCTTGGCCTTGTCACCGGTACGCATCAGGGCAACACCCAGATTCGTTTTGAGGGCCTGATTCTCAGGCTGCATGTTGAGGCAGTACTCAAAGTACTGGGCGGCCTTGTTTGCATCCTGCATCTCTTCCGGCAAGTCCTGAATGTACAGCACGGCCAGACTGTAGGCGGAATCAAAGGCGTACTGTCCGGGATTATCGCCGGCAGCGTCAATCACGGCAACAAAGGTCTCGATGGCCTTCTGCTGCTTGTTCATGTCACGGTAAAGCAGGGCCAGATTGTAGAGCATCTTGGGATCACCGGGATTGCGCTGGATCGCCTTCAGGATGAAATCACTCGCTTCCGCCAGTAGCGGCTTGCCTTCTTCACCCAGGGCCAGACCCTGCTGAATGCGGGCCTTGCCAGCATAGCTCAGCACATCGGCATCATCGGGAAAGTGCAGGAGGCTCTGATCGGCAAAGGCGCGGGCCTTGTCGAAGTCACGCACATTGAAGCAGAGCTGGATCAGGGTCAATGCATAATCGAGACTGTCGGGGTTCTGCTCAACCAGCGTGGCATAGGGCTCAATCGCCGAGGCCAGCACGGGGAATCCGCTCTCGTCCAGATAGAGGCTGTTGAATTCAGAGATGTAGATGTCGCCCAGACGCTTGTGCAGATCCGAACGATCGGGCAGGATGTTCAGCGCCACACGAATTCGCTCACGGCTTTTCTCGAAGGCATCGGCCGCGCCCGCACTGTCGCCTGCCGCCAACAGACTGTCCGCCATTTCAAACTGACGAATCGAGCCGTTCCAGAGGCCCATCCACTGCTGATCAATGGTGTTCTGCGCCTCTTCCTTGAAGCCTGCAAGCTTCTTGGGCTTGTCCTTGCAATCATCTATCTGGGCAAAGGCTTCACGCATCTTGGCCCATTCTTTCTTTTCTGCGTAGAGCTCTACCAGGCGCTGGTAGACTTGAGCTTCGCCCGTGCCCTTTGTCGCAGCCTTTTCGTACCAGGTCAGGGCTTGTGCTTTTTCGCCCTGGTTGTAGTAAGTATTGGCGCTCCTGAGCTCCATCGACTTGCCAGCAAAGGCCGCACCCTGCAGCAGAAGCAGGGCCAGTCCGGTGGTGATCATCTGCCTGAACATATTTTTCTCCTTCCTCCCCGCTCAAACGCGGCCCGTCATGCAAGAATCCGCTTAATCGCCTCCTTCAGCGGGGCTTCAAGCAGACCTCTTTCGGTTATCACCGTTTCGATCCAGTCCGCAGGAACCACGTCAAAAGCCGGGTTCCAGACCTGTAAACCCGTTGGTGTCCAACGAGTTTCTCCATGTCCAAGGAGTTCATCAGCAGGCCGCTCTTCAATTGGAATGGCCATGCCATTTGCACAGTCTGCATCAATTGTGCTGGTCGGGGCAACCACATGAAAGGGAACCCCGTGTTCGCGCGCTGCCAGTGCCAGTGAATAGCTGCCAATTTTGTTGGCTGTATCACCGTTGGCGGCTATGCGATCCGCACCAATGAAGACACCATCCACGCCCAGCCGCTTCATGGCAAAGGCGGCCATGGAATCGGCAATCAGCCTGCAGGGAATGCCTGCTTCCATCAGTTCAAGGCTGGTCAGACGCGCGCCTTGCAGCAGTGGGCGTGTTTCATCCACCAGCACTTCAAACTTCAGGCCCTGCCTCTTCGCGGCAAGGAAGACGCCCAGCGCACTTCCCAGGCCGCCGGTTGCCAGCGGACCGGCGTTGCAATGCGTCAGATAGCGGCCGCCTTCCCTGATCAGGCTGGCGCCGTGAGTAGACATGGCCTCGCAGGCAGCTTCTTCCATCTGATGAATGGCCCTCGCTTCGCGAGTGGCCACGGGCTCCCACTGCTCGTGTGATACAACGCTCAAGGCATGTGTCACGCGATCGACTGCCCAGGCCAGGTTGACCGCTGTCGGTCTGGCCTCGCGCAACTGCAGGCAGAGCTCCCTTAGCCGCGCTGGGCTGCCGGCAGCTTCCCGGGCCGCCAGCATGCAGCCATAAGCTCCAGCGATGCCAATGGCCGGGGCGCCGCGCACTCGCAGCAGGCTGATCGCTTCCACCATCTGCGAGACGGACTGGATTTCAAGGATCACCCGTTCCCGGGGCAGGCGCGTCTGGTCAATCAGGTACAGACGCCCCGCTTCATACCAGATTGGTCGAATCAAAGGCTGAAGGCCGTCAGGCGTTCAAAGGCCTTGAGGCGCTCGTCCACTTCTTCCCGTGTGACAGCCAACAGGCGCTTCAGCGAAAAATCCTCAACACAGAAACTGGCCCAGGCGCTGCCATGTATCACGGCGCGGCGATAGGCCATTTCATCCATGTCATCAGCAGCTGCCAGCGAACTGACAAAGCCACCGGCAAAGGTATCACCGGCTCCGGTCGGGTCGATTACCTCGTCCAGAGGCAGCGCCGGTGCGGCAAACCAGTTGTCATTGTGATACAGGAGAGCGCCGTGTTCGCCCTTTTTGATGACCACCGTGTGCGGGCCCATCGCCTTGAGCGCCCTGGCTGCACGGGGCAGGCTGCGCAAGCCCGTGATCTGGCGGGCCTCTTCATCATTGACGATGAGAACATGGCAGCGAGCGATGACCTTTTTCAGGTCATCCAGAGCAATATCAATCCAGAGATTCATCGTGTCGAGTACGACCAACTCCGGACCTGTCATCTGATCAAGCACATCCAGCTGCAGCTGCGGCTGAATGTTGGCAAGGAACAGCACCTGATGGCCACGGGACTTTTCAGGAATCCAGGGTTTGAAGCTCTCGAAAACGCCCAGCTCGGTGAAGAGTGTATCACGACCAATCATGTCCTCGTGATACTTGCCACCCCAGCGAAAGGTCTTGCCGCCGGGAACGATCTTCAAGCCATCCAGCCCTACTCCCAGCGCGTGCAGCGGGTCGATCTCCTGCATGGGGAAATCATCGCCGACAACGCCTACCAGGTCCACCGGCACCTGATGCGCGGCGGCTGCCGAAAAGAAAAAGGCGCTTCCGCCAAGAGCGTCATCCACCTTGCCATGGCTGGTTTCCACACTGTCCAGGGCCGTGGAGCCCACCACCAGAATACTACGACTCATACTTTCTTGCGCCCGGCCGAAGCCTTCTTAAGCGAGATCTTCTTGGAGCCCGCTTCCTTCGCCTTCTTCGCTTCCTTGGCTGCCGCTTTGGCTGCCGCCTTTTCTTCAGCCAACTGTGCGGCCTTTTCCATGCGAAGAACCAGATCCGCGCGAGCATCCTTGAGCGAACCGGTCTTGCCTGTGCGGTCATCAACATTCAGGCGGGGGCCATCGCACCAGAGCCGCTCGAGATTGTAATGCAGCCGCTTCTGGGGCTGGAAACAATGGAAGGTGACATCGACAAAATCGGCCACCATCCATTCGTCGCTATCCTTTTCCGTAACGAAGGTACGCTCACCGATGGCGCGCGCTTCGTCCACGACGAAATCCGTAATCGCCCTGACATGCATGCCGACGGTTCCAGTGCAGATCACGAAAAAGTCGGTTGCTTCCGTCAGGCCACGCACATCGATAATCACGATGTCTTCGGCCTTCTTGGCCCAGGCCATGCGCGCAATGCGCTTTGCCAGATAAATTGCCTGCATAAGGTTCCTGTTTAGTTCGGCAGTTTGAGAGAGCGATAATCGCGGCCAAGGACGAGACTGATGTCAACGTCCACCAGACGGGCATCGGGCTCGTGCCTGATGGCATCGGCGCCCAGTCCCAGATCTTCAGCCAGCCGCTGAGCGGCTCGCTCGTTTCCGCGCCGCTCAAGGATCAGGGTCTTCTCCAGCCTGCTTCTGGCATTGACCTTTTCGCGAATGTCATAACCCAGGCGCTGCAGCTTGTCGCCGTAGCGCTTTGCCAGACCGGCTTCGCCCACACCATTCTGGATCTGCAGGCGAATGGTTGGCCTGGCATTTGTCGAAAGCGGCTGCCAAGGGTCCACGACCGGCTTCTCCGGCGTCAAATCCAGGACCTCTTCGACCACCGGCTCTGCCGCAGTCTGCTCTTCACTGCTTTCTTCCGGCTTGGTCAGAGCTTCCGTTTGACTTGCCGGTGAAGGCTCTTCTGCGATCACGCCCGCCTCCGGAACCGGCTGACTGGAAGCCTCCAGACTCAGCGGCTGTGCCTTTTCCACTCCAGCGGACTCCAGCAGGCTGAGACGGCGATCCATCTTCAGAAGAAGCCAGGACTGAGCGAGGGAAAGAAGGAGCAGAAGCAGGACAATCAGCTTGAGCCAACCGCCGCGCGGGGCATCATGCCTGCCTGCCTGTTTGGCCTGTCCGGTGCGGCGAATCGACATGAATCAGCGGCTCGCTAGCGATTGGAAAAGGAATCTTGGCCAAAAGGACTGGCATTCCAGCCATACCAGGGCATGCCCCAGCTCTGCGCCGGTGCCATGCCACGGGAAATGCCCAAACGCATTTCGAAATGCTCGCTGGGCTGCCAGCGGAATTCCGCGCCACCCACAAGATTCTCGCCAGTTGCTCCCGGCACAACACTGTTGTGAAAGAGGCTGTGCACGCCAAGCTGCAGGCGCAGGTCCATGGTGGCACCAAGCTGATAGTCCAGCTGGCTCATGTAAAGGCCCGTACCGACAGAGCCGCCGCCGCCACTGGCATAGCCCATTTCAACGGACTGCGACCAGCTCATGCGTGAAGGATCCAGAAAGGGGCCGCTGGTATTTATCCCCAGGCCCGGATTGAGCACAATCCCCTGCAGCGAGGGTCCGTCAAGGCGATCCTTGAACTGGGCACTCACCGTCAGCGGCAGTAGCATCAGCACTGCGACCATCAGGCTCTTGTTCATTCTGACTCCCCCTGCTCCTAAAGAGCAGTTTCTGACTCGATTCGACCTTGCAAGGTAAGGCTTTTCAAGCGCCAATATCAGCGATTGCTCAATGCCTTCTCCACTTCAGCCAATTGCTCTACTGTATTGACTCCGCTAATCTCCATGGAATCCTGTGTGCAGCAGGCTCCCACCGAATGGCCGTCATTCACAAGCAGGCGCACGACATCGGTCAGGTAGAGCTCGCCCTGGGCGTTGTCCGTGTCCAGCTGCTGGATGTACTTGAAAAGCAGGGCCACATCAAAGAGGTAGATCCCGGAATTGATCTCGCGAACCGCCAGCTCGCTCTCTGAGGCATCACGATGCTCGACAATCCTCACCACCTGACCTTTTTCGTCACGAATGATGCGTCCATAGCCCGTGGGATCCTCAAAGTCGGCCGTAAGGATGGTTGCGGCATGCGAGGCATCGGCGTGATACGCGCTCAAGTCCTTGAGGGTTCCCGGACTCAGCAAGGGCACGTCTCCGGAAAGCACCAGAACCTGTCCGGCATGTCCGGCCATCGCTTCGCGGCACATCTGCACAGCATGACCGGTACCCAGCTGTTCGGCCTGCACGGCAAAGCTCACGCCGCGTGCCCTGATCGCCTCCATGACGGCCTCGCGCTGATGCCCGACCACCACCACCTTGTGAGTGGCTCCGGCGGCTTCCGCCTGATCAAGCACCCAGTCAATCAGCGGGCGACCAAGCGCCGGATGCAAAACCTTGGCCAGATCGGATTTCATACGCGTGCCCTTGCCCGCGGCCAGAATGATGACAGATAGTTCCTGCTGCATTTACTCCATTCCTTTGATACGAAGATTGTCGATCAGTCGTGTCTTTCCCAGTCGAGCGGCCGCCAGCAAGACCAGCTCGCCTCCCGCCTGCGTTGGCGAGTCACCCTGCCAGTCCGGCTCGTGGGGCCAGCCTGCCAGCGAGTTCAGTGTGGCCCAGTCAGCCACATGCAGGTATTCGGCCTTGAAGAGCTTCTCCTGCTTCAATCTGTTTTGTATCACAGCGATTGCTGCAGCTGGATCACGGTCAGCAGAAAGCGCCGCAGCTCCGGCCCTGAGCGCTTCATTAAGGGCTGGCGCAGCAGCACGCTCCACGTCGCTCAGGTAGACATTGCGGCTGCTCATGGCCAGACCATCGGCCTCGCGCATGATCTCGCCCTCAAGAATGGTCACACCCAGCTCCAGATCCTGATTCATGCGCTGGATCAGCCAGAGCTGCTGCGCATCCTTGGCTCCGAATATGGCGTGTGTGCAGCGGCTCCAGCGAAAGAGGCGGTGCACGATGCTCAAGACTCCTCTGAAGTGCCCGGGCCGGCTGGCACCGCAGTAGCGATCCGCGACAGGGCCCGGCACCACCCAGGTCTGATAATCAGGCGGATAGATGTCCTCAGCTGAAGGCACGAAAACGCCATCCACACCCCGGTTGCGGCACAGCTCGAGATCCCGCTCCAGATCGCGCGGGTAGCTGGCCAGATCTTCCTTTGGCCCGAACTGGGCAGGATTGACGAAGATGGAAAGCCAGAGCTGCTTGACAAGCGGGCGCAGCCTGTCCACCAGACTGAGGTGACCTTCGTGCAGAAAGCCCATGGTCGGGACAAGGCCGATTGTATCACCGGCTTGCCTGAGTTCTGCCGCTGCATCCAGCATCTCTCGCGGATTGTGGATGATGCGCATCAGATCTCGTTCTCCGCTGGAAAACTTCCGTCCCTGACAGCTGCCACATAGTCGCCCATGGCGCGGCGGACCTCATCGGCCATGCTGGCGAAGCGCCTGACAAAGGGCGCTTTCATTTCATAAAGCCCCAGCAGATCCATGTTGACCAGGACCTGTCCGTCGGTGCCGGTGCCGCTTCCAATGCCGATGGTCGGAATGGAAGATTCAGCCGTGATGTGTCTGGCCAGTTCCGCGGGAATGCGCTCCAGCACCAGCGAAAAGCAGCCGGCCTCTTCCAGGCGCTTCGCATCCTTGATGATTCGCTCGGCTTCCGCGTTCTTCTTGCCGCGCATGCCCCAGCCGCCAAGCTGGTGCAGGCTCTGCGGTGTCAGGCCCAGATGCCCCATGACCGGAATACCACAGGCAACCAGCTTCTCAATCAGCGGCAAGACGGCCCCGCAGCCCTCGATTTTGACGGCCTGTGCTCCACCCTCGGCCATGACACGCGCACAGGCCCTGAGCCCTTCTTCCAGCGAAACCTGCACGCTCATGAAGGGCATGTCGGTTACCAGAAAGGCGTGTTGCACACCGCGGCGGACACAGCGCGTGTGATAGACCATGTCGTCAAGTGTGACCGAGAGCGTATCATCCTTGCCCTGCACGACCATTCCCAGACTGTCGCCTACCAGAATCAGATCGACGCCTGCTTCATCCTGCAAATGGGCGAAGAGGGCATCGTAGGCTGTAACACAGCAGATTTTCGTACCGCGCTGCTTCATGCGCTGAAGCGCAGGCAGGCTGACGACCTTGTTGCGTCCCTGAACACTCATGACTCACCTCCGGGCTCAAGACCCTTGCGTGTCACCTTGCTGATAAATCCACCGCCCAGCACACGATCGCCTTCATAGAGCACAAGGCTCTGGCCGGGGGTGATAGCCCGACGGCCCTGCAGAAAGCGGATGCGGGCGCTCGCCTGATCCAGCTCCACCTCGCAGGGTGAGCCAGGATCGTGATATCGAATGCTGGCCGAACAGCTGAAAGTTGCCGGCAGCTCCGCCAGCAGATTCATGCGCTCGACCTCTAATTCGTGATCCAGCAGATCCTCGTCCCAACCCAGATGGATATGGCGTGTGACAGGATCGATGTGCCGGACATAGACAGGCTTGCCCAGCGCAATGCCCAGGCCCCGCCGCTGTCCTACGGTGTAATGGCTGATTCCCTTGTGCGTGGCAATCTCGCGCCCGTCGGGATCCAGCACCAGGCCGCCCTCTTCCGCCTCCAGCTCATCGGCGGCGTAGTGCTTGAGGAAAGCCGTGTAATCGCCACCCGGGACAAAGCAGATGTCCTGACTCTCCGGCTTGTCCGCTGTTACCAGCCCGATCTCACTGGCGATCTGGCGCACTTCACTCTTCTCCAGACCCTCCAGCGGAAAGAGCGTGTGATCCAGCACTTCCTGCTGAATGCCCCAAAGGGCGTAACTCTGGTCCTTTTCCCGGTTCTGCGAACGGTGCAAGCTGGCATGGCCTGAATCCTGGCGCTGCACGCGAGCATAATGGCCGGTGGCAATCCAGCCCGCATCCAGCTTCAGAGCGTGCTCCCACAAATGCTCCCACTTGAGCTTTGTATTACAGAGCACACAGGGGTTGGGAGTTCGCCCCGCCAGATACTCGGTCACGAAATTGTCCATGACCTCGCGGCGGAACTCTTCGACCAGATCCACCACATGCCAGGGAATGTCCAGCCGTGCACAAACGCGGCGAGCGTCGTTGTAGGCCCGTGTATCACAGCAGGCCTTGTCGTTGCAGCTATCGCCGGTATCCGCGTACTCATGAAGCTTCATGGTCACGCCGACGACATCCCAGCCATCACGCTTCAACAGGGCCGCTGCCACGGAAGAATCAACACCGCCAGACATGGCCAGCAACACGCGACCCTTCATAGCAGGCCTCCCAGCCGGCTGATGTGTTCGCGTATTCGCAAGGCGGTAAAGGCCAGGTCTTCTTCTGTTGTATCACGCCCACAGACCAGGCGGATGCTGCCCTTTGCCTGTGAATCCGAAAGCCCGATGGCCTTGAGCACATGGCTGGGCTCGATCATGCCCGTGTGACAAGCGCTGCCTGAACTGATGGCAATCCCGTCAAGATCAAGCGAGAGCAGCAGCGCTTCGCCTTCGATTCCGTCGAAAGAAAGGCTCAAGTGGCCGGGCAGATCCTGGCCTGCGGAATTCACCAGCAGGCCCTCAAGCTCGCCCAGTTCTTCAAGAAAGAAACGGGCCAGCGAACGCAGACGCTCCGCCTCCGGCTCCATCTTGCGCAGGCAGCTTTCCAGTGACCGGGCCATGGCCAGTGCGCCCAGAATGTTCTCGGTGCCGCCGCGTAATCCACCCTGCTGCAGCCCGCCCGTAATGGCAGGTTCCAGGCGCGTGCCCCGCTTCACATAAAGGAAACCGATGCCCTTGGGTCCATAAAATTTGTGCGCACTGCCGCTCAGCATATCCAGCGGGACTTCATCCATGCGTACGGGCAGCTTGCCCAGCGCCTGCACGGCATCGCTGTGTGACAAAATTCCCAGCCGCTTGCAGAGTTCGACGACAGGCCGCATATCCTGCACGCTGCCGATTTCGTTGTTGGCCCAGATCAGCGAGAGCAGCCCGACCTTTTCCGCTTTCAGCCGCTCCTCGAGTCCGTCCATTTCCAGCTTGCCTTGACCGTTCACGGGCAATCGGACAATGCGCCTTCCGCCGGTTTCCAGCTGCGCGGCCGTATCCATGATTGCCGCGTGTTCAATGGTGCTGATCGCGATGGCCTGCTCCAGCGGCAGTAGGGCCGACACTCCACGCAGAGCCAGATTGTCCGCTTCCGTACCGCCACTGGTGAAGAGGATTTCCTCCGGGCGACGGACACCCATCATGCGTGCCAGGCTCTCGGCGGCATCATCCAGCAAATCCCGGGCGCGCCGACCGAAAAGATGACCGGACGAAGGATTCCCGAAATCGCGCAGCAGGGCCTCCAGCGCGGCCTGCATGGCCTCTCTGTCCGGGGGTGTTGTTGCTGCGTGGTCCAGATAGATCCTGCGCATGGTCATCCTTGTTTTGCAACCGGGAAAGTTAGGAATTGAGCTGCTTTATGGGCTTTTCAGCGTGTGGAGCGGTCGGGAAGTGAAGGCTGCCAGCGCCATTCCAGGCGACCAGTCAATTCCTGACGGTCGTGAAGCAGTCCAACGGGACCGCCGTCACGGACCTTTTCAAGAAGGACCTCGCAGCGCAGGCGGTGATGCTGGCCGGAATAGACGATGCCAAGTGAAGGTCCCCGGCGGTAGAGCGCGCGAATCCGCTCTCGAATGCGCCCACTGCTACCGGCACTCCAGGCATAATCCCGCCGTGAATACCAACTGTATCCCCCTTCAAGCTTCAGCCGCTTGTGCCGCCAGCCCAGCTGAGGATGTGCCCGCACTTCGCGCGCGCTGTCTGAAATGCGCTCCAGCCCATCATCGGTCGAATAGCTGCCCCCATCTTCCTCCACCCAGCTCGCGGGCAGTCGCAGGGTCGTGCGGCAGGGCAGCTCCAGGGAAAGCTCTTCATCCATGCGCAGTCGGCGCTGCAGCCAGCTGCGCGGCGGCAGGGAATTGTCAAAATCATAGAGCCTGTAATCGGCCAGCAGAAAACCCTCGCCCACAAGCCTGAGCAGGCCGCGCCGCAGGTAATGCTTAAGGCCAGCCCGCCAGCTGCGGCGCAGATGATTGTCCCTGCTGTAAGCCGCCTGCAGGTGCCGCTCGATCTGATTCATCAATCCAAGTTCGGCACGCAGCCGGGCACCTGAACCAAGTGGCAGGGCCCAGGAAAGCTGAAGATCGCGCAGGGCCTGATCCGTGTAGTCGGGATCACGAATCAATGCGCCGCGAAAGTCCGTATCACGCCCGCGTAATTCCGCCCGTCCGCGCAGACTGAGCGTGTCCGCCCCGGTCAGTCCAGTCAACCAGCCGAGCTCCAGTTCAGCACGATTAAGCAGAACCTGACTGCTGGTTTCGCTGACGCGTCCCACACTGCCGTAGGCGTCTTCCTGATTCTGTCTCATGAGAACAAGGACAGCCCGGTGCATGAAGCGATGCCAGGCCGCCTGATGCATCAGGTCCAGTCGCAGTCCCAGATCCCGGTTGTCGCCCAGCGTTTGTATCACGCCATCGACTGCATCGCCGGGATCTCGCTGCTGGCGCGAGCTCCATGCGGTAACGTCAACGGTAGATCGCCCGAAGCCAAAGACAGGAGTTTCGTAGCGATCAGCCAGCCGCAACTCCCGCATGCGGCGGCGCTCCATGTAGGCCAGCCGTGTATCAGGTGCAATATCTTCCTGGCGCTGTCGATAGCTCAGATTCAAACGGTTGCGTGTCGCTTCGTCACCCAGCCAGTCCAGACTCAGTCTGCCACCCAGGTCGCGGTTGCTGCGATCGCCGGGCTCTTCACCCAGAAAATCCGCAGCGGCATCAAGCGTCCAGGCTGTCTGGCTGTGTTGAAGGGCAAGCCCGGCCCGCATGCGAGGGCCGTCTTCCAGTCGCTCCCCCCGGCGCGATCGTGTCCAGCCGCCCAGCAGTTCCAGTTTCACCGGCCCCTGCCAGGCAAGCCCGGACTCGGCTGAAAGGTCAAAGCTCTCACGCTGAAAACGCCGCTCGTTGTAGAGTTCTTCATCCACACGGCCCACCAGCTGGGTGCTGGCAGAAAGGCCGTGATACAGGATCAGTTCCAACTGATTGGAGAGACGGCGATCCTGAGAATTGTAATCACGGTACCCTCCCCGCCAGTCGGCGGAGAGAAGTAGTTGCAGGCTATCCGTCTTGAACAAGTGCTGGTGTGATACATCCCAGTGGCCCGTGTGGACTTCATGCCCGCGGTTCAGGTCCTGTCGTATCACGAGTGCGGAAGCGATCTGGCCGCCAAGCAGCAGCAGAAGCGGAAGGAGAAAGATCCGCCAGCTGCCGAAGGGCATCATTGCGGAGCTTTCCCCTGAATGGCCTCGTCCCGATTTTGCACAAGGGCACCACCGGAGACCACGAGCTTGAGGGCTTCTTCTACTGACATGTCCAGCATGATCACATCGTCTTCCGGAACAAAGACGAGCACGCCACTGGTGGGGTTCGGCGTAGTGGGCACAAAAATACTCAGCATGTGATTGTCATCGCGGCCGCGCAGGCGCTCGCGCACTTCGCCACCGGTACGGCGTGTCATGAATCCGACCACCCACATGCCCTTGCGCGGATACTCCAGGAGCACGGCTTTGCGGAAAAGCTCGCTGTTGTCCGTCAGGAAGCTCTCGAGAATCTGCCGAATGGCCTGAGCCAGCTTGGAAAGCAAGGGAATACGGTTGAGGAACCACTGCCCGATGGCGAGGAGCTTCTTGCCCAGATAGATGCGGGCGAAGGCGCCGACCATCAAAATCACAAGAATCAGCAGCAGCAGGCCAAAGCCCGGAATGTAGGGGAAGAGCCACTTGGCCAGAATCGCCTTGAGCAGCCGCCCCAGCAGCTGATCGAAGAGCAGGAAGAGGCGATAGAGAATGTAAATGGAAAGCACGATCGGCGTCAGTGTGAGTACGCCGGTAATAAAGACGGAACGCAGGCGGCTGAACATCAGGGTTTTCTCTCCTTCAGGGTATCCTCGGGGAGCTCAATCCAGTAGACGCGCTCGTCGGGCCGGACCATGCCCAGTCGCCGCGCTTCAGCCTCGATACTCAGGCTGTCGCCTTTTTCCAGGCCGTCCACCATTTCCTGGTAGCGCGTAATCTCTGCCTGTGCCGAAAGGCGCCGGGCTTTAAGGTCTTCAATGCGACCGCGCAGTTCGGCGTGCCTGAGGATGCCATCGTCCACCAGAAGGAAAATCAGCAGGGCAATCAGCCCACCGGACAGAATCAGCCAGTTCCGGTAACGGAAAAAAAAGGACCGAAGCCTTTCGAGCTCCGGTCCCTGACTTCTGTCGGAATCAGCGGCCATTTACCATTTCTGTGCCAGCGTACACGGCACCGTCGCCCAGCATGTCCTCGATGCGCAGCAGCTGATTGTACTTGGCGACGCGATCGGTGCGGCTGAGCGAACCGGTCTTGATCTGGCCAGCACCGGTTGCGACAACCAGATCGGCGATGGTCGTGTCTTCACTTTCGCCGGAGCGATGACTGACAACGCACGTGTAGCCCTTGCGCGTGGCCAAACGCATGGTATCCAGCGTCTCGGTGATCGTACCGATCTGATTCACCTTGATCAGAATCGAATTGCCGACACCCTTGTCGATGCCCATCTGCAGGCGCTTCACGTTGGTCACAAAGAGATCGTCACCCACAAGCTGAACCCTGGAACCAAGCTCCTTAGTCAGCAGGCCCCAGCCTTCCCAGTCGTTCTCGTCCATGCCGTCCTCGATGGAGACGATTGGATAAGCCGCGACCAGTTCCTTCCAGAACTCGACCATCTGCTTCGAAGAGAGCTTGCGACCTTCGCCCTTCAGCACATACTTCTTCGTCTTCTTGTCGTAGAACTCACTGGAGGCCGGATCCAGGCAGATGAAGATGTCCTTGCCCGCCTTGTAACCGGCCAGTTTGATCGCTTCCATGATCAGATCAAGGGGCTCGCGATTGTCCTTCAGGTCCGGCGAGTAGCCGCCCTCATCACCCACGGCCGTCGAGTAGCCCTTCTTCTTGAGCACGCTCTTCAGTGCGTGGAAGGTCTCGGCGCCCATGCGCAGCGCATCACGGAAGGTGGCAGCACCGCGGGGCTGAATCATGTACTCCTGCAGGTCAACGTTGTTGTCGCTGTGGGCACCGCCGTTCAGCACATTCATCATGGGCACAGGCAGAACATGGGCGTGTACGCCACCCAGGTACTGATAGAGCGGAAGTTCGGCGGCATCGGCAGCGGCGCGGGCCACGGCCATGGAAACACCCAGAATGGCGTTGGCGCCCAGCTTCTTCTTGTTGGCCGTGCCGTCAAGCTCAACCAGCAGCCGATCGAGTTCAACCTGGCTGGTGGCATCCATGCCGATGATTTCCGGTGCGATGATCTCGTTGACGTTCTGCACGGCGGTCAGCACACCCTTGCCCAGGTAGCGCTTCTTGTCGCCATCACGCAGCTCAACGGCCTCGT
>CAYFPS010000002.1:58522-118603 GCA_964345075.1 uncultured Bacteroidaceae bacterium
GGCACCACTGGGCACGATCGCACTGCCGAAAGCGCCTCCGGAAAGGGCCACATCCACTTCAACGGTCGGATTGCCTCTGGAGTCGAGCACTTCTCTCGCGGCGACATCCATGATTTCAAACATTTTGTCCTCCTCGTGAACCAAAGAACCGCGGCCCGGGGCTACTCCTGAGTAGCCAGTGCCCGCTTGAGAATCATTACCGTGGCTGGGCCGCAGGGACCAATCCCGCAGGCGATCCAGCCATCCCGCTCACGCTGTTTCAGGATTTTTCCCAGCGTGTCGTCATCCCTGCCGGTGACAGCAATCACCTGATGCTCGCAGTTGACCGGCCCCTTGCGCACAATCATGCGCGGCCCCGTGATGTCGCCAAGCGCCACAACATTGAGGCCGGCGACTTCAATTTCCTTCAGACGGTTCTCCAGGGTCTTGCGGTCCGGGAAGGCGCCATCAAGCACCTGGTGCGAAATCGACATGCTGCTGCTCCGGTATTCTGCGTGATCAGGGGCGGCTCCTGCCGCACATTTCAAAATGGGAATTGACCGTGGGCGGGACAAGTAAGAGGCTGCCGTCTCAGCCTGAAAGGGTAGCTAAGCCACATTCTCAACAGCTCTTCCTCAAGGGACTAAAGATGGCCTTCGTATTTATCGATAATCTCTTCGCAACTACTTCATCCCCCAAAATTCGATTCCCTGAGAACGAGACACCAAATAGAGCCGGGATGCTTTGTCTCTCTGCCTGAGAAGCTGATTCGCGCCACGCACTGTGGCCCCCATGATATCTGTTCTCCCCCAGGACAAAGGACCGGGCCGTCCCGATGCGTCGAGACGGCCTGTCCGCATTTTGTATCACAGCAAGGCTGATCTGGATTACATGCCCCAGAGATGGCCCGTGTGTACGCACTCACCCTTCAGCTTCAGATAGTAGAAGAGCTGAGCCTTGTGCAGGTTGAGGTGTTCGACCATGGACAAAAGGCGCTGCCCCAGTGGCATGGGTGTCGGATTCCATGGAGCGGGTGTGGGGCGGGTTGCCAGGTCCTCCTCCGAAACCTGCTCTAGCATGGAAAGCGCCAGCTCGCGATCACGGGCCAATGCTTCCAGTGATGCCTTGACACTTGTGGTGGCGGGAAGTTTTTCGGCCGGTGGCAGCATATCTTCCATTTTCATATCAGCCGGATCCATCCCGGCAGGCATGCCCCAGTCGCCGGTAACGAAACACTTGCTCGGCTCACCGCAGGCATCTTCCAGATGCTTGATCAGCTGTCCCAGCGTCATCCAGTTTGTGCCACTTTCCGGCTTCCAGTTCAGATCATGCTTTTCAGCCAACCCGATGAGGCCTTCCGCTGCATGATAGGTGGCCTTCATTTCCGAGGCCAGCAGTTCTTTCCAGTTCATGTTTCCCCCTGGTTTGTGATACAAATCTATCATAATAGTAGCGACCAGCCTCATCAGCCTGGAAGCGACTTTGTGCTTAGCCCTAAGCCGAAGGTTTGCGACCTTCAAGGGTCACTGAACCATCAACAGGTATGGAAATCGCATGAGCAACATGATTCGCGCCCTGCTGATCCTCGGCATGGCTGCCAGCCTGAATGCCGATTATCTCATCAAGGGTGAAGCGCACAAGGACAGGGAAGCCGACCTGCTTCCACTGCTTGACAACCGCACACACCGCTTCGGCAGCATGTGGCTCACGGTCAACAACTGGGGCTGGCTGGGCAATTTCAACGATTACGACGTCGATGCCTATGTGGATGATGAAAGCCTGGAGTGGGCGCCGCAGTGTGAGCTGCCCGGTGGTAGCGGCGTCCAGTACCTGTTTGCAGCAGGCCTGTGGGTGGGCGCTTTGATTGTAGACGAAACCGGACTGACCGAGCCCCGTGTTTCAACTGGCGCGGACGGATATGTGGCAGGTCAGGCCCACGAGTTCTACCCGGATGATGAAAGCCGGATCATCGAGCGTTCAACACGCAGCAGCGCCTATAACGGACTGGGCGAATATGTCAGCAGCGACGAGGCCGTGTCCGAGCAGGATTTCATTGCCGTATACGCCGACACGCTGGTTGACAATCAGTTTACGCCGCCGGTCAATGGTGTGACACATCGCCCCCTTGGTCTTCGTATCACACAAAAGAGCTTCTCCTGGAGCTACGAGTACGCCAGCGATATCATCATCATTGATTACGAGGTGGAAAACGTCGCCAGCCAGTACCTGAAGAATCTCTACATCGGCCTCTATGTGGATGCCGATGTGGGGCGCCGCGGCTACCAGGAGAAGAACCTGGACGATATCGCCGGCTTTATCGAGCAGGCCTATGACAGCGCGCGCGGTCAGTGGATTGCCGTGAATACCGCCTGGATCGCGGATAACGATGGCCGCGACGAGGACATCGACACGGGCAATGATTTCACCTGCCCGGATGTGACCGGCTTTCGTGTATTACGCAGTCCGAATCCCAAACTGCGCACATCATTCAACTGGTGGACCAGCTCGCTTTCTACCGCGCAAGATTTTGGTCCCTCGTGGCAATCATGGGTGAGCACGGAAGAGGGCAACTGGACGATCCTGCGCGGCACGCCAATGAGTGACAAGGAGAAGTACTTCATCCTTTCCAATGGTGAATTCGATTACAATCAGTGGCTGGTTGACCAAAGCACAGAAGTGCTGGCCAATCCGCAGGAATATGTAGACGAAGACGGTAACGTGATACACACGGAAGCCTGGCAGGATCCGCAGGAAAATGATGTGGATGCGGCGGATGTCGCCAATGGCTACGACACACGCTACCTGATCAGCTGGGGGCCGATGGGGCTCTTCGATTATGTGGACAACACCGGTCGCTGGATCTATCGTTTGAATCCTGGCGAGAAGTTCTCCTTTACCGTCGCGCTGGTGGCCGGGCACGGCTTTCACGATCGTAACCGTCCGCAGCAGCCGACCGGGGCACTGGATCCGGAGCTCTACAACTTCCGCAGCCTGGAAAACAATGCGGTCTGGGCCCAGCGCATCTACGACAACGAGCTGGTGGACACGCCGATTTTCGACTTCGGTGAGGATGGCATTCCCGATACGCAGGATCTGGGCGAGGGTGATGGCCTGCTGGATACGGGCGATGGCTGGTACGGCGAAGACGCTGGAACGGACGGCCTTTACGCTGTGTTACAACCGGATCAGGACAGCACTCAGGTCTGGTACTTCGGCCACTTCATGGGCTGGTATACAGGGCCGGACGAAGACGGCAGCGAGAACAACGGCCTGCTTGACCCGGGAGAGGACGAACTGCTGTGGAGTCTGCAGAACTTCGTTAACGATTCCGGTTATGTATACGCGGGTGAGCGTTTTTCCAAGCAGGGGCGCACGTGGGTTCCTAACACGGAGGGAACCCGCAGCTTGCGAGTCTTTGGCGCTGGAGCACAGCCGGACTGGTTCATTGGTCACCTTAACCTGAACGGTGTGCTGGACAGGGGCGACGGCATTCCTGATTTTCAGGGGCCGCCCCCGCCACAGGTTCCCGTGCTCTTTGCCGAAACCACTGAGGACGCTGTGATCCTGCGCTGGAAGGACAATGCCGAGCGCAGCGTCGATCCTTTCAGCCATCTGCGTGACTTTGAAGGTTACCGCATCTGGATGGGCAATGACGGCATGGAGAACTCCTTCTCTCTGCTTGGCGAATACGATCAGGTCGACTACGCCTATTTCGATCGCGATGGCCTGATTCGCACCATGCCGGACACACGAGGTTTTGCCGATGCGCCGATGGACTCGACGGTCGAAGGCTGGAGTCGACAGGCAGTCGGCCCCAACAACGGCCTGATGCCCATTCGCAAGCCGCACGGCTGGACCGAGCCCTTTGAGGACGAGAATGGTGACCTGGTCTGGAATGCCCCCGAGCCCTTTGCCGATAGCAACGGCAACGGTGTATACGACCCCGGTGAGGCCTGGCAGGACATCAACGCCAATCGACGGCACGATGCCGGTGAGCCCTTTACCGACGAGAACGGTAACGGTCAGTTTGACATGGCCGAAGACTACACCGTATACGAGTACACCATCTCCCCCGTGCATAGTCTCTTTCCTCGCTGGTACGCGGTAACGGCTTATGATTTCGGCGACTTCCTGACCGGCACCGAGCCGCTGGAGACGGCCAAAACAGCCAATGCACTGCGCGCGGCGCCTTCCGGCCTGCCGGACAGAAAGGTCCTGGCCGTACCCAATCCTTACAGGATGGATGGCGACTACACAGTCGCCTACATGGAAGATGACGCAGGCGGCCTGGCCTGGGAAAATCAGAATGATGGAACGGTTGATTTCTGGCCTCAGCAGGACAGGCGCATGGACTTCATCAATCTTCCGGAAAAAGCATTGATTCGCATTTTCACACTGGCTGGCGACCTGGTGCAGATCCTTCCGCACAATGTAGACGGTGATGCAAATCGCGGCTGGGCCAGCCCCCACAGCGAGAGCTGGAACCTCAACAATCGAAATTTCCAGATGGTTGCGCCGGGTCTTTATCTCTTCAGTGTTGAAGATCAGACAGATGAAGGCAAGGGTAACACGCAGGTTGGCAAGTTTGTGATCATCGGTTAGCTCATGGCCGGCATCCGCTATACCATTCCCGACGGCACACAGCTTGAAGCGCTGATGCAGATTCAGCGTGAAGCCTTCAAGACCAGCATGGAGTACCGTCAGCGCTTTTGCGATGAGCTGGGACACGGGAATTTCCGCGTTTTGCTGGATGGCAACGATGTTGTCGGCGGGCTGGCCATCTATCCCGCAGGCCAGTACTTCGGCGGGAAGACCACGCCCAGCGCATTGATTGCAGCGGTAGCGGTGGATGTTTCACAGCGAGGTCGCGGTTACGGTTTGCATCTCATGCAGGAGGCCCTGCGGGAATGCGCGGACTCCGGTTATGCAATCAGCACTCTTTATCCTGAAGTCTTCGGTATCTATCTCACCTCCGGCTATGGCGCTGGTGGACACAGGGTCCGCTGGGCAGCTCCTCCTGCTGCCTTTGCCAGCTGTGCCGGGTTGAAATCGCTTCAACCTCTTCATAATGAAGCCTGGCCCGGGATGGCGCGTTTGTATCACGAGCGTGCGCTTGGCGAAAATGGCCTGCTGCTGCGTCACCCGGTATTGGTCAAGCGCCTGCTGGACATCGACGCGGAGGCTTGTGTAATACAAGGTGCCATGGGTCCATCAGGGCTTGAAGCTTACCTGATTGCAGAGCTGGAAACAAGGGACGAGCAAGCAACTCTGCAGATCCGTGACTGGCACTGGACAACAGCCGATGGCTTTGCCCGGAGTTGCCACTGGCTCGCTGAGCAGACGGGCCTTGCGGAAATCCGCTGGATGGGAGGCCTGCAAGATACTGCCAGTTTGATTGGTGGGCCGGGCCTTAAGATTGTATCACACCAGCGCTGGCTGCTGCGCCTGCTGAATGCAGAACAGGCGCTGCTTGACAGGATCTGGCCCAAGGAGCTGAGCGGCACCCTTGCCTTCTCCATTCATGACCCACTGCTGGTGGAAAATGCCCGACCTTTCGCGATTCAATTGGAATCCGGGCAGGCCTGCGTTGTGTCACACAAGGATCAGGATCTGATAGAGGGCGAAGCCGGTGCCTTTTCATCCCTGTTTAGCGGCCTTCTCTCCGCCAGTCAGCTGGCCGCGTGCGGACGCATCAAAGGCCCGCGCCGGGCACTGGAGTTACTTGACCAGGCGATAGCGGGCCGGGATCCGTGGATGGTAGATTACTTCTAAGATGGTGTCAGGCGGGCTGGACAAATTGGATTTTGCTGTTCCCGATTGAGTTCCCGATCGAGATTTCCAGATGCGTCAAAAAAGCCAGCCAAATTTGAAGAACTCGACATCGAAAAGCACTTCTTCACCCAGCATGTTGTCGCCTTCAAGATCCGGATTGGCCCCGAAGTAGCGCCCGAGGACGATGTTGTATCCCCAGTAGATGTGATCTGATTTTGCACGCCAGCCTATTCCCGAGTAGACGCCAAGGCGGGTCTTCTTTTCCAGCGGGGGCAGATCAATGGGCTCATCGATCCACCAGATGTTGGACCATTCCTCACGCCCCTCCATCCAGACATGCCGCAGGCCGCCGAGCACATAGTAGCCGTGCCTTTTATCATTGAAATAGTAGCGGGCCTGCAGGTCCAGCAGGAAGGCGCTGAAGTCGTCCTCACGGCGCTGGCTCTGCCAGATGGGTAGAACAATTTCGAATTGTGTCCTGGGCGGAAACCAGTGGTAGCCCGCGCTCAGGTAGCGCTCTTCCCGTCCGGCAGTGGCAATGAACAGAGGCAGATTGAAGGTGATGGCGTGCTGCTTGTGCGCAACAACATCCTCTTCCACAACAGCATCAATCAAGATTTGCTGCCCGACGAGCAGCGAGTCAATTTTCTGATCCGTCGTGTTCGCTTCAGCAGCATAGATCCGGCTGCAAAGCAAGGCACCCAGCACAAGAATCGACTTCAGCAGCGAACGCATCCTGTCCTCCACCAGCTGAGGGGCGTGATCTACCTAGAGGCCCCCAATGCTTTCAAACAGATACTCGAGAGAATCGGGGCGGCCATGCCAGACGAAGTCGCCAAGAACGGACTGGACCTGCTCGCCGGCCTCGTCATATCGGCTCAGCTTGAAGTAGTTCCAGGCCGCGATCTTCCTGAGCGAACGGTGTGTCACAGTGCTGACATGCTCAAAAGCATAGGCGCTGCCGCCTGTCTCGGCGGCATCCAGCGCCCACTCGAGCGCAGCGAGTGTATCCGCCTCCCAGTTGTAAGCTTCGGCAAGACCGGCCCAGGCATCGACATAATTCTCTTCAAAACGGTCTGCCTGCCTGAAGGCGTCGATCACGCCTTCGCTGCTGCCCAGACCGGAATCAGCGGCAAGCTGCATGGCACGCGTCCAGCCAAGCCCGCACCAGGCTTCCGCATAAGCCGGATCACCAGCCAATGCCTGCTGAAAGGCACTGTTTGCTTCGGAGAGGTTTCCACCTTCAAAAGCGCTCCAGGCTGAGTTCAGCGATACTCGTGATACACCATTGTTGTTGTCGTCATCATCGGAGCAGCCCAGCGTAAACGACAAGGTCAGCAGAGCGAGCAGGGATGCGGTGATTCGTGTTTTCATTGTTTCCTCCTAACGCACGAGCAGCATTTTGTGGATCTGCTGTCCACCGTCCCAGGCCAGTCGCGTGATGTATACACCGCTGGCAACCATCGCCGAGGCATTGTTCGTACCGTTCCAGACGATCCTGTGTGCGCCGGCCGATGTGAGATCATCAAACAGCACGCGCACAAGCTCACCACGCAGGTTGTATACCTCCAGTGTAACACGAGCATCGCGGGGCAGCTCAAACTCGATCACGGTTTCAGGATTGAAGGGATTCGGATAGTTACCCACCAGCCTGAACTCAGCAGGCAGGGCTTCAGCTGCCAGCTCGCCGGAAACCAGCACATAGCGGCCAGCGACCAGATTTGAGGCATGAATTGAAGCTTCAGCAAAGCGCTGTGTCACACGCTCGTAGCCGTTTCCTGTGTCACGCACGAGCACCTCGCCCGCTGCCGCATCAAGCTTAAGGCGCGTACTGCTTGCTGCCTCAGGCAGGCGCAACTCGAAAGACAGTCGCTCATCTGTGGCCTCAGTGGATTGGGCGACAATCACTGCCCAGCCGCTTCCACCGCGCCAGGCCAGCTCCAGCCCGGCCAGCTCAGGCAGCTCGAGCCCTTCTCCACCTGCAGGTGCCGCGGAAAGCGGTAGCGTGTTCTCCATTTGCAGTCCATGCAGATCCGTGGCTGCAATCTGCAGGCTGGCAAAACCGGCAGCCAGTGCGGCACGGCCGTAATACAATTCGCGGCCGTCACCCAGCGCGGCGTTACCCTCATCCAGCACAAGGCTTTCCATCAGGTTACCTGAAGCATCAAGCACACTTACGGAAAGGCTGCTCAGGGCTTCGCTGCTCAGCATACCCAGTTCCAGATGATCCGGATAAAGTGCGCTTTCCACCAGACCAGTGGTTACGGCAGGTGCAGTGGCGTCCACCTGAAAGCTGACGGCGCCCTGCAGGGCTGAATAGCTGTCCCCGCCCGCCGAGGCCTCAAGTTCAAAGGTCAGGCTGGTGTTCTCCGGCAGCTGGATCCCAAGATTCGCCAGATCAAGTTCGCCCTGAGCGAAGACGGTCTCATCGACCAGAAGATTGCCAGCCTGTGATACAAGCACCTGATAGCTGACCTCATCCGTTCCGAGCAAGCCGGAAAATCCGGCGTGATCCCACAGGAAGACTGGAGTGGTTGTCGTTACCCACTGATTCTGCAGCGGATAAACCAGGTTCACGGTCAGCTCTTCATCATTTACTGGCGTATCTGTGGTAAAGAGGATCGAATGTCCCCCTTCCAGTGACAGGCATCCCTCCGAAGCATTTCGCGCGTAGCTGACCTGCAACCCGACATTGTGTCCGAAGTTCTGAAGACCACAGGTGGCGAAGTTGTTGTTCTGGTCCAGATCCGTGACATCTTTGAACTGCACCAGAATTTCCGTGTCACCACTCGCCGTAGGCCGGGTTGCCTGATCGTAGAGAATGATCTGGAACTCCTGCAGCGGCTGGCCGGGGTTTTCCCATGCGTAGCGATTGTAGGTGCGGCTCCAGCTGATCACAACCCGGCCCTCGGCGGCATCGTGTCGCCAGAAGACCGGCACATAAACGCTGTCCTGATTGGCCGTATACATGGGCTTCAAGTCATCCCAGTAGGCGCAAATCATGTTGGGCGGTCCCAGACTGGAAGGAAGATTCCAGTTACGGAAGTTGTCCATCCAGGTACTGCCAAGGGAAATCCAGCCATTGGAACAGACACTGATCTCCGTATCAGTCATTCCGTAGAAGGTCAGTGGGAAGGGCAGGTCGATCTGTGTCACATCGTCATCGGTCAAGTAAAGACGATTTGCGCCGCTGCCGCCATAGGCCGGATCAAGTTCGATCCAGTCGTAGGCGGGGTGTCCGGCAACACCGTAATCTTCACTTTCGATTGCGTAGTAACCATAAGCGTCCGGCCCCAGGGGATCTTCGCTCGTCAACTCACCTGTTGGCAGCAGGAAAGCCCGGCGCACTTCGCGGCCATCCTCATTGATGACCATATCCAGCGAAACCTGCTGGCCCGGGAAGAGGCCACGGCCGCCAAGCACGACAAAACTGAAAGTGGCCTCATCCATGCCGTCCGCGATCAGTCCAGTCGTCTCGAACTGTCCATCGATCACGGTTACACGGTCGTCGTCACTTTGCAGCTCCACCGTCACGGCACCGATGTCGAAGTCGCCAATGTTGATCACAGCCAGATCCAGCGTGTCGGTGGAAAGGGCCGACAGATGACTGGCACCGCTGCGGAAGCCAAGCTCGCGCAGTTCAAGCGCCGCGTTGCTGGCAAAGAGCCTGTGCTGGGCATAGCCTTCAAACTCGCCACAGCTGAACTGGAAGAGCAGCGGGATCATCGCGCCATCCTGCAGATCACCATTCAGCTGAATCTCGATGGCTTCCAGACTGCTGGCACTGTCGCCCGCATCAAGGGCAGGCAGGTTGACTGTGGCAACGTCAATGGTGTAGGGCAGTTCATCCTGTGATACAAGCTGAACTGTTCCTGCCGGCAGGTTCTCGGTACCTGTGTTCCGCAGATCCAGCGAAAAGGCGAGTCTCTCGCCGGGCACGTACTGGCCGTCTGCCGTTTCCTCTTCGATAAGCAGATCATCCAGCGCGAGGTCTGCGCCTGAACTCTGCTTGCTCAGACTGAGCTGACCGGGAGCATAATCCAGATGATCGCAGGTAAGGGTAAAGGGACCATCCAGCTCATCTATCCGGTCGGGGTCGATCTCGAGTGCCAGCCAGCCATTCTGAAGCAGGCCGCGCGCCACCATCTCTTCGCCATTGGCGCCAGCGATCAGCGAAACAGTAACATCGCTCAAGGGGCCGTCCACGCCTTCGGCCTGTATCACAAGAGTGTTCTGTCCGGGGCGCAGTATCGTGTTCACCGTGAGGTTCATTTCCAGAGCATCACGCCGCCAGAACTTCAGATCCGGGTCGCCCAGCACATTGTATACATGGAAGTAGAAGTAGCTGCCGAATGGATCATCGCGCTCGAGCGGATAGCCGCGCCATAGCTCCATTTTTCCGTTAAGCAGCGATGGGCCTACGCTGGTAATGTTCAGGTCGAAGAAGGCATTGAACATGCCGCTGCAGACGGGGTTGTTGTACTGGCTGCGCGTGTGCAGGTCGCTGGGGCCAACAAAGGCCACAGCACCGCGTGGCGTGCTGATGTCACCCACACGAATCCACTTCTCGCCGAAACAGGGATCCTCCACTTCGATATCGCCCGAACCCGCTCCAAAAGCACCCGTCTGGCAGACATAGCTGCAGACGATGGGCATGCGCATCACATTGCCCAGCTCGTCGATGTCATCACGATCGTAAGCCGGATAAATCCAGCCGTTGGAGTTGGCCCAGCCACGGTAGCTGACAATGCCGCGTCCCTGATTAAGGGCCGAGGTAATCAGGCTGCTGCCATCCGGCGTTGGCGGATAGAAGATGCTGTCCTGACTGGTGATGGTGAAGCCGTTGGCGCGCAGCTTGTCGATCACCCAGCGACTGGTCAGATTGGGTGTGACAGGAGGATCGCCACTGTCCGAATAGTTGCAGCTGACCACAAGCCCATGTGTGCGCCAGCCCTGGCCGGCCTGATTCGGATACTTTTCGTGTATCACGGGCTTGAAGGCCATGCTCACCAACTGCTGCACATTTTCAACACTGAAGCGGCCGACAAAGATCTCGGGGAAATAGTCTTCACCTTCCTGCCGCGAGTAGAAGTGATCGCTCACATCGAACTCGCCCTGGCTGGAGATCACAACACTGTCCGGGCAGGCTGCCGTCCCGTCATCGTCACCCACCAGCAGCAGGTATTCGGGGGCGTAATCGTCGTACTGCCCGCTAACCCAATTGCGCAGGTTGCCAAAGGTGATTGACTCGGCGCCGCCCGGGATCTGGTCGAAGGGCACGACACGCACATCAAAGCCTTTTTCGCGCTTCCACTTGATGAACTCGGCCATGTACTGGCCATTGTTCGAGAGATAGGTCGGCGAGCCGGTTATCAGATAGACGGGGAAAATGCTGTGATCCACATTGTCGTAGAACTGGCCGGAGTTGCTCACAATGCCTTCGTAAATGCGCTGCATGTTGTGCGAAATCGGGCGGTTCTGCGACAGCTTCTCATTTCCGCTGACGCTTTGCACGGCCAGCAGGCTCTCGCCTGCCCTGGCGGCCTGACCGTACTCAACACGCAGGCGCAGCTCCTCGACCCGCTTCAGCTCGTTGCCGTCGATGATCACAGGATGAAGGCTCAGGCTGACCATGCGCAAGTCACGGAAGATCACCGGCTCGCCCAGTAGCACAGGAAGATCAAAACCCGCCAGATCACTCTGGCCCAGCTGCAAGAGTTCACGATCGGCATCAGGCAGACAGTCGACAGTCTCTTCGTCCCTGCCCACGGCCGGCCAGGCCTGATCGAGGGTGGAAAGACGTAGCTCTTCCACAACCAGGTGCACGTCGCCAACCGGCGGAATCTCGATCATGCGTGTATCACGCGGAAGAAGCGGCTGATCAAGCAGCTCGCGCTCCATGGCCACTTCGTTCGGATCGATGAAGCGACTGCTGCCATCCTGCAGGTCTACCTGCAAGAGCTCGCCGCTGCGCCAGGTGAAGGTGCTGGCCGTACCGCCGCCTTCAAAGTGAAAGTCGATGCCGCCATAACCCAGCTCCGTAACGCGTGTGACACGGTCCAGATCCAGATTCAGCGTTCCTGCCTCGTCCTGCATCGCGCTCAGACTGCCTGTGAAAAGCAGTCCGCAAACAAGCGTGGTCTGGAAGAAGGCTTTGTGATTCATGCAAAACTCCCGTTGTGGGCTTGGGATTTACTTGACAAGGTTCAATCGGGCTGCATCCTGCCACAGAATGCGACTGCCCTGGCTGACGGTCACCTGCAGGAAGTAGCTGCCACTGGACAGTCCGCTTCCATCAATGTGATACACCACGGCACCAGCGCTGCCTGAGCTGCCAGCCACTTCGCGAAGAAGCTGTCCGCGAAGGTTGTAGAGCATGGCACGCGCTTCAACCGCGCCCGCAGTGGCGGGGACATGCAGGCTCACGCGCGTTGCCGGGTTAAAGGGGTTGGGGGCTGCAGTCAGCAGGAACTGATCTGGAATCAGATCCGGCTCATCAATTGAGGAAACGGCAAAACCATTCCAGTTCAGGCGAATATTGGAGAGGTGCAGGCCCTCGTCCTGAATTTCGGCATCGGTTTTAACACGGAAGCCGAAGCGAAATTCCGAATCAGCAAGATCAGCCGTCAAGGGATAACTGCGCTCCATGATGTGGTGGCTCTGGCCGGTCCAGGCATCAACCGTGTACCAGCTGCTACCGCCATCCTGGGAAAACTCGACGAAGATTGTATCACGGGCGCCTTCGCAGCGATGAAACTCACTGAAGTCAAGCGAGCCGGGTGTTGTCTCACGCGTGACCGGGACTGCCAGATAATAGCTTGCTGCCGAGGCAAGACGGCAATCACTCTCTGCCAGACTCCAGCGCCCGCTTGCGTCTTCAAAATGCAGGCCCATGCTGTCGTTCTCGGCAATCACCCAGTCACAGTTTTCGCCCAGCTGCTCAAACTGCTCGAGTGTGGTGAATGCTTCCGTGAAGACTTCATCATCAGCCCAGTCGACGGGTGCCAGAGCCATGAACATGTCCGTTTCGCCCGTCAGCACCAGTGTTCGATGCAGAGTGGCATGGCCTTCTGCCCAGGCCCTGAGTTCGTAGCTGCCTTCAGGCACCTGCTGCTGAAACTCTGCAAGATTCTCAAATACAAGAGTTGTATCACAGACAAGATCTTCCAGTTCAAGTCGTGATACAGTCAGCGGCTCTTCGGTTTCGAAGTCAACAAAACTGAGCGACAGGCTGTGCTGCGGCAGGGGCGTCAAGTCCCAGCTGCGCTGCGTGGGGAGTCCCGCGCCGACATTAACGTATTCATCGCGCGGCTCATAGCCGTGCTTGCGAAGCTTGACCGTGTAAGGATTGGCCTTGAGCAGGCGATAGTATGCGCCATGCAGGGGATCGGTTGAATACCAGGGTGTCACATCGGGATGCATGACCTCTTCAATGCGAAGACGCGCCGAAACGGGGTTTTGTGTTACAGCGTCGCGGGTGTGGACAACCAGACCCGGCGCGGCCACATCGTAGCCGATAATCCGGCGACAGAGCCAGTTGAGGCCGTCGATGTTCTCGTCAACCACGAACTGAATGAACTCGGAATCCTGCGGCTGCATGCCTTCGGCGCCCTGTGTTCCCACTTCAATCAGCAGACCGACGGCACCGTAATGGCTGTAGATCCAGTTGTGGTGATTGCCCTTGCGCCCGCTACCGGCGATGTTGCGGTAATACTCGAAGTTCTGCCCGCTAATCTGGTCACCCATCGAGCGGGTCAGGGTCTGCATCATGTCGTAATCGGCTGAAGGGCAGGTGCGGCCCTCGGACCATTCCCACGGGTGAATGATGATTTCGTGATTCGTGGAGGTGCGTGCGCTGTGATACGCGACGGCAGCCACAAAGCGCTCGCGTTCGGTCTGATCCGCAATGCAGCGGCACTCCGGCTCGGAAAGCGGATAAGGCCCGCGGAAATAGTCGTACTGCTCGGCGTCGCTGTTCTGCGCCCAAAGCCCGTCGCCATGCTCGAACCAGGCCGGATAATTGCGGTTAAGGTCCACACCGCAACTGTCATTGCCGATGCCCGGCTGAATCTGACAGTGCCCATCGGGAAGGAGTGCAGGTTCTTGCGGTATGTGGCATCCAGCTCGCTCATCACAATCGACATGCCGTCTGGATTGTTGGAAGGCACGCAGTGGATCTCCATGGACTGAATGATCGGGCCCCAGTTGGGGTGCCCGATGCTGCCCAGCGCCACCAGCTCGCGAATGAAAGCCATGGTGATGTTGATGCCCAGGATCTCCTCGGAGTGGCAAGCACCATTCACCCAGAAGGCAGGCTCGTCCTCGTCCACATGCACATTGTCCGAGATCTTGGCGCTCCAGATCGGCTCTTCCAGCTCGTAGCTGTGGCCGATGCTGTCCACCTTGATCCAGTCGGGATAGAGCGCGGCAAGCGAATCAAGCTCATGCTTGATTTCAACATTGTTGTAGTAATAGTCTTCCAGCGCGGCGCGACCGGTGGAAACCAGCAGCATGCACAGTATTGCTGAAAGCAGTGCCAGACGGCTCATTTAAATCTCCTTGTCCTCATTCGTGGGGAAGCTTCAAACCGAAGAGCAAATGCAAAGCCCGTGCCGAAGTGTTCCTGTTGATTTTCAACAAGATACAATCAGAATGTGAAAAGGCCGCCAAGCCAGAAGCCGGCGGCCTAAACGAGTGTAAGATTTTCTGTCACTTGACAGGGCGTTATCAGTCCAGCAGCGTGACCGATTCAATCACCACCGGCGTATTGGGCACATCGCCGTGCATGCCCTTCTTGCCCGTGGGCACCAGCTTGATCTGGTCCACCACTTCCTGCCCCTTGATCACCTTGCCAAAGACGCAGTAGCCAAATGACTGGGGGTTGTCGCCGCGGTTGTTCAGGAAGCCGTTGTCCTTCACATTGATAAAGAACTGACTGGTGGCGCTGTGAACAGCATTGGTGCGGGCCATGGCAATGGTGTAGCGATCGTTCTGCAGGCCATTGCGCGCCTCGTTTTCAATGGGCGCATCGGTGGCCTTCTGCTGCATGTCAGCGGTAAAACCGCCGCCCTGAATCATGAAATCATTGATCACGCGATGGAAGATGGTTCCGTCGTAGTAGCCCTTCTTCACGTAGCTCTCGAAATTGGCGCAGGTGAGGGGGGCCTTGGCATAATCGAGCTCGAGAACGATTTCGCCCATGCTCGTCTTCATGGTGAACTGCTTGCTGCTCATGGCTGTTTCCTGATTTTCGGCTGCCGGTGTCGTGACAGCATCGTCGTGGTTATGTTCCGCGTGGTCATGGCCGGCATGATCGTGACCGTCATGATTGTCGACAGCAGCTTCGGTTTTCCCGTGGTCGTGGCCATCGTCGGCGCTGTGCTCAGGCTTGTTGCCGCCGCAGCTCAAAAAACTGGCGGACAAAAGGCAGACCAGCAGCAGGTGGGCAAAGCTCTTCATCATTCCTCCCAAAAGTTCCGTTTGTGTCATGAAAATAAGGGCAGATCGACAAATGCGTCGACCGCCTCAGGCTGCAGCTTTGCCTTTGGCTCCAGCCAGGGCCCGGGTTTGTCGGGCGCGGCAACCTGCAGATCAAGAGATTTAATGGCATCGGCCAATCCGGCGCGAACGCTTTCCAGCGCGACAGCCGGACGGTTGTTTTCCTTTGAAAGATGAGCCAGCAGCACCTGCTCCAGCTCCTTGCCGGCCAGTTCGTTCAGCATGCTGGCACATTGCTGATTGGAAAGATGCCCGCGCGGACCTCGAATGCGCTGCTTGAGTGGCCAGGGGTATGGCCCCTTCTCCAGCAGCTCCGGGCAGTGATTGGCTTCCAGCACGAGAACGTGACAGCCCTGCAGCACGCGAATCACATTCGGGTCCGGCCTGCCCAGATCCGTGCAGACAGCGAAGCGGCAGCCAGCAACATCCACGCGATATTGCAGGGTTTCCTGCGCATCGTGCGGAACGGCAAAGGCCCTGACGCGAAAGCCGGCAGCCTCCCATGTATCACCGTCACGAACAAAGACCAGCTCTTCTGTGCCTTTCCAGCGACTGCGACTGGCCGCATGTGTTCCACGGCTGAGCAGAACGGGAATCTTCAATTGCCTGGCAAGCACCGGTGCACAACCAAGGTGATCACCGTGTTCGTGACTCACAAGAATTGCCCGCAGGCGACCGGGCTCCTGACCGCATAACTCCAGACGACGCAGTAGTTCGCGCCGACTTAAGCCCGCATCAATCAGAAGATCGCCCTGAGGACCCCTGAGCAAATGACAATTGCCGGAGGAACCAGATGCCAGACTGCGCAGCGCAGGACTCACTTGAGATCCCTGCTTCCCGGCTTGATGGCCCTGGATCCGCTGGCGCAAAGGGGACAGGCATCGGGCTGGTGTGTGACAACATCCTGCGTGTGACACGCGGCAAAGGGCAGATCCTGACCATTGTGGATGAAGCGAGCACGACCGCTGGAACGATCGACGATGACACCCACACCAACAGGAACCGCACCAGCAGCAGCGACCAGATCAATCACTTCCTGCACGCTGCCACCAGTGGTAACCACATCTTCCACCACCAGCACCCGCTCACCGGGCTTCAGCTCAAAACCTCGACGGAGCTGCATCACGCCGTCTTTGCGCTCGGCGAAGCGCGCAGGCAGCCCCAGCTGGCGACCGACTTCAACAGAAACAACAATACCACCGACTGCAGGCGCGATCACACTGTCAACGGCTTCTTGGCGAAAACTCTCAGCCAGATGCTGGCAGAGCTCCGTAGCAAAAGCCGGGTGTTGCAGAACCAGCGCGCACTGAAAGTAGTTGGGGCTGTGCAGGCCGCTGGTCAGCTGAAAATGCCCATCCAGCAGGGCACCACTCTCGCGAAACATGTCGAGGGCCTTCATCCTTTTCCGTCCTTGTCGCTATCGTGCTCTCTGGCACTATGCAGCCAGGAGCTGTTGTTCTGTTCCAGCCAGACAATTTCGTCGTGTGACAAATCGCCAAAGCGGTATACGATGATGTTTTCTTCCGTGCTCCAGTCTCGCCTGATGAAGTCCAGACGGCGGTCACGAAAACGGCGATCATTGAGATCAAAACGAATCAGGGCATCACGGTGGTTGGCCACGCTGTGATACGCGGGCAGGCTAAGGGCGGCGCGAAAGCCACCGGCACTGATATTGATGGCCTCACCTTCAACCCAGCATTTGTAGGTGTACTCCTTGCCCAGCGATCGACTCAACTGGTCGTTGCGTAATTTCAGCTGCAGTTGAATCGGGATCTTGCGTGATACACGGACATGCTGGCGACGTTGATTGCGCACGACCGAGTCCGGCTCGCCAAGCAAAAGGAGTTCGCGGCGATCGGCACTGCGCTGAAAGCCCTTGAATGCGCACTGAAAGCTCGTCAGGCTTTCCGTTTCGTGATAGCGGCACTGTATCATGCGCCCCATGCTCAGTGTGCGAAGGCTTTCAGGGACAAGGTCGCCCACGTCCAGAAGCAGGCCATCTCCTCCACCCATCACCAGTTTGGTGCGCCAGGTCTGCTCGCCCACGACCAGCAAAATGGCCGTGCCGGGAGGCGGAATTTTCACGCGACCTCCAGCGCAAGCTGACGGGCAAAGTTCCGGGCGCGCAAGGCCGCTGATTCCGGCTCGATGAATGCGTCACTGCCCAGCAAAATGCCTCGTGATACATTGACCAGTGAGGGCGCTCCACCGGAACCCAGAATCCGTGTCACGTCCGTGGCACTTCCGCCCTGAGCGCCAACTCCCGGAATCAGCAGGGGCAGCTGCGGATGCGCCTGGCGAATGCGCGCCAGTTCATCAGGATGTGTAGCGCCGACAACCGCACCCAGGCGGCCGGCAGCCCAATCCGCGTTCCACTTATCCAGCAGGTCCAGCGTGTGCTCGAAAAGCGGACGACCATCGGCCATGGGAACAAGCTGCAGGTCCGCCGATCCGGCATTGGAGGTAAGCGCAAGCACAAAGGCAAATGCCATCTCATTCACAGACAGGAAGGGCTCAATGGAGTCGCGCCCCATGTAGGGCGCAAGGGTGATGGCGTGCGCATGCAGCTGCTCAAAGGCAGCCCGGGCATAGCGCAGGCTGGTGTTGCCGATATCCCCGCGCTTGGCATCCAGCACCACAAAGGCGCGGTCACCGATGTGGTGAATCAGACGCTCCAGGCTTTCCATGCCGCGAAAGCCAAACTGCTCGAAAAAGGCGGCATTGGGCTTGTAGGCCGTCACCTGGCTAATGGTGGCGTCCACAAGTTCGCGGCCCAGCTCAAAGAGGCCATCCGCACCACTGCCATAGCGAGCCGGAATCCGCTCCGGGTCCAGGTCGAGTCCAAGGCAGAGGCGGTTGCCCGTGCGCGCAAGATGATGAGTCAGTTCAAGCATGGGAGTGAAGGTAGCAATCGGCCTCTTTTTCTTGATTCCTGAGTACACAAGTTCCAACTTTGCAGCTGATGCGACAGCTGGCGCTCCCCCACGATTTGCGCCGGAACAGCTAAACAGAACGGAGATCGAAATATCCCCCACCAGCCAGACCGGGCTCATGCCCCGGCCTGCGGAGCTTGAGATTTTGGCAAGGCTTCGCCGCCTGGGCATTGACACCATTGCTGCGGTTCCCTGCTCGATCACGGCCACCCTGCATGACTGCCTGTTTGCCGCCGCAGAGCGAGGCGAATTCAACCTGTACACGACAGGTCACGAGGCCAATCTTCCCGGCATGGCCATCGGACACTGGCTGGGCAGCGGCAAACCTGCTCTTGTGCACATGCAGAACTCCGGGCTGCCAAGTGCAGTCGATGGTTTTATCTCCTGCGCCTCCCAAGAAGTTAATGGAATCCCGGTCCTGGCCCTCGTCACCTGGCGCGGTGATACAGATGCAGATGACAGTGAGCCGCATCAGGCCATTGGGCGACGAATGGAAATCCTGTGTGACGGCATTTTCGGACAGGATGCCGTCTTTGGGCAGCGGGATGGTGAGGGAATTCTGGGTGAGGTGTCGAAGGCAATCGACTGCGCCAATTCTGGACGACCAGCCGCCCTGCGCCTTGCATCACGGGCACTCGACCGTCAGGGAAGCCTGAAACTACCGCCGCGCATGGTGGCACCGAATGCCAGACATGATGCCTGGATATCGCAAGACCATGACCAGGGCTCAGCCGGGCCTGTATCACGGGATCTTGCCATAAGACAAATTGCGGAGGCCCATCCCCAAGCGGCCATTCTCTTTGCCAATGGCTTCACCAGTCGTGCGGCACAGGCATTGGTCGACAGGCGTGGCAACTTTTACAATGCCGGCTATATGGGCGGAACAATGGCCATGGGTTGGTCGCTGGCCAAATGCCGTCCCGATCTGGAAGTCGTGGTCGTGGATGGCGACCAGAACGCAATCATGAGCTGCATGAAGGACCAGCTTTTCCATGATTACCCAACCAACCTGCGGTGGTACATCCTTGATAACGGCATTGGTGCCTCTGTAGGAACAGCGGCCAGTCTGCCGCTCTCTCCCTTGTATCACACACTGGCAAAGGTCATCCAAACCATTCCCGACACACCCGGCAGCTTCACGTACCCGCGGATTCGCGTTTGTGGATGCTATGCCGACGAAAAGCGCAAGGATGAAACATCACTGGCCGGCCTTGCTCGCGGCATGCGGCGCTGGGTGGAAGAGCAGAAAGGAAACAGAAGATGAGCTCAAAGGGCATGAACATTCACCCCACGGAATCGGAATCACGTATCACACCACGGCCAACCTGCGAGATGCGCGAGGAATGGCGCGAGATTCTTGGACGCATTCCTGGCGACGGCCTGAAGGGTGAAGGCTTTCCGCACAATGTGCTTGGTGTGATCATGCACAATGAAGATACCTTCGGCCCCTTCATGGATTACTGGGTTACCTGCAAGCTCAAGATGGGCCTGAGCGTGCGCGAGCAGGAACTTGTGATCCTCAGAATGGGCTGCCTTTATCGCAGCAACTATGTCTGGAAGCATCACGTTCCCGTGGGGAGGGAGTTCGGCGTAACCGACCCGGAGCTGGACGCCTTGCGAAATGGAGCCTTCGATCATTTTGTATCACGAGAGGCCAGCCTGTTAGCCCTGACCGACGAGATTGTTGACCAGCGGACCATCGGCGCCGGAGCCTGGGCGGATCACAAGCAAAATCTTAGCGACCGTGATCTGGTCGACCTGGTGCACCTGATCAGCCAGTATGTGCTCTTTGCCGTAATGAACAACGCAATGCAGGTGCAGGTCGAAGCCTCTCTGAAGGATGTACCCGGAATCGAGGACTAAGGCCTTCCCTGCTAGATCAACGAGGCAGGGGAATCCTCAGCAGTCTTGTATCACACTCCATTTCTACGGCAGCTGTACCCGCCTGTTCGATGAGCCAGCCGGGGAGGACGTGAAGAGCGTCAAAAGGTCTGGCCGAAGGAATGGCAATGCGCCCGGAGCAGGCTTTCGATTCCTGCTCCATTTCTGGTGCGTCAATCAGTTCCAGCAGAAAAGGCAGGCCCCGCTGGTAGAGCCAGAGCACGCCTATTTCACGACTGCTTTCCGAGTACGGATGCAGACACAAGCCTTCCTGCAAAAGAAGCTCCACACTGGCATCAAGGTGACTTGTTCTGCAGCCAATGTGATGCAAGCCGGCCCCCCGCTTCCTGAAGGCCCGCTGATAGGGTCCGGGCGCAATGGCCTGCATCAAAAGCAGTGAAGGACAGGCCGCGCCCGGTAAATGCAAATACTGCTCACGCGTTCCTTCGCCGGGAAACTCGGTAGCGGCTTCCCGTTTCAGCCATGCAGGGAGTCGGTCGCTAATCGGCGCTATCTCCTCCAGCAGGACTGCGATATGATCGACTACCATCAGCATGCGTGCATTCCTTTAGTTGAAGGCCATGGCTTCCGGACGATGTATCACACAATTGACGCATGCGCCAGGGATCATGGAGAATGAATCAGCCTGCCAGGGTGAACAACTTAGCGATGCAGGCTGAAGGTTAGATGCTTGCGCCTGATCAGGTGTGGCTGTTTGTCCAATCGAGTCAGCGCCTGCCAGCCTGTTGTCTCACATGAATCAAGCATGTCGCATAGCTGAACGGCTTTACAAACAATGCTGAGTTCTTTCGAAAGCAGCGCATATTTGATAGCATTAAACTTTCAGTCGACTGCCGACAGCGACCAGCACCGAGTACACATATAAGGGGGAAATCCATGGCTACTCACTCGCTAAAAGCAAAACGATCCTTGCTGATTTTGTGCTGCCTGATCCTGACCACTTCACTGGCGCAGGCGGGCTTGCTGGATGGTGTTACCAAACGTGTTGGCAAAAAGCTCATCGACAAGATTGAAGACAAGGCCGTTGATGCCATTAGCAGCGAAATGGAAGACAAGGAAACAGGGAAAAACCCGAGGAGCCTTGCCGATTCCACCGCCAGCGAAAACGCAGAACCACAGCTGACCGATGCGGCAGCACCTGGGGCAATGCTAAGCTGGTCCAAGTTCGATTTTCTACCTGGCGACAAGGTCATCTTTGAGGATGGGCCGTCTGCTGAAGAAGAGAACGGTGAGTTTCCATCACGCTGGGACTTGAAGAGCGGCAATGTCGAAATCGCAGAATTCAACCAGGAGACCGTGATCTACTTTCTTGAAGGCAGTGAAATTGTCCCCTACCTGAAGCATTCTGAGAAAGCCTACCTGCCTGAGGTCTTCACCTTTGAATTCGATTGCTACTTCGAGGCGGGTGTATACAATCAGGGCTACAAAATTTACCTGCATGACCAGAAGAATCAGCGACAAATTCAATCGGTGTCGGGTCCGATTCACATCTGGGCGAATGCTGTGGAGTTCAAGGATTCAGAGATGAACTACCCCGGCGAGGATCGAAGCAACCGACGTGATACACCCATCTGGCGACACATATCGATCGCGTATACAAAGGGTAAAATCAAAGTCTACATGGACGACACGCGCCTGATCAACATTCCTCATCTGGATGGCACACCCATCGGGATTACTCTGGGGACTCGCGGCGAAGGATCCAGTCGCTTCGTCAAGAACCTGCGACTGGCCGAAGGAGGCGTGAAGTATTACGATCGTGTGTTACAAGACGGCAAGATTATCGTGACCGGAATCAAGTTCGATGTGAACAAGTCCACACTGAAGCCGGAATCGATGGGGCCGATCAACGAAATCGCCGAACTGATGCAGAAGAATCCAGAACTGCGCTTTAGTGTTGAAGGTCACACAGACAGCAACGGGGAAGATGGATTCAACCAGAAGCTCTCAGAGGAACGGGCGCAGACTGTTGCGAAGACACTTGCAGGAATGGGCATCGCCAGCGATCGACTAAGCACAAAGGGCTGGGGCGAATCAAAACCAATGGATTCCAATGCCAGTGCCGAAGGACGCGCCAACAACCGCCGTGTTGAATTCGTGAAGTTCTAGGGGCTGCCTGGCTCCAGCCAGTCAGCATCCGTCCTTTCTGGCTGGCTGGCCATTCGGACCTGGCAACATGAGCTCGATCATCTCCGGCAGCACCTGCTGCAGCTGTCCGGTTCCGCGACAGGCAGTGACTCTGCGCCCTGCTTTTGTGTAATAGTAAGGCAGTATCCGCAGTTCAGTGTAATCGCCGCGTTCGATCAGCTGAAAGTCAATAGCATAGCGAGGCTTGTTCGGGCTCGCGCAGTCACAGCTAACAAAGAGACCGTTTTCGTCCTCGAGATCCGCAGTGCTGATCCAGTCTTCTCCATAGGGCGAATCAATCAGCTCAACACCAACGACGCTAAAAGCAAAGTGCAGGGCATTCTGCAGATCCTGCCCGGTACAAGGGTAAAAGAAACTGCCTTGCGCAGGCTGGATGTAATCAGCAGGCAGACTTTCCACGAATGAAACGTATCCGGCAAAGAGGCTTTTATCAATAGGGCTGCTGGGGAGATCTTCATAGGAAAAGCGTTCCCACGGCCCCTGCTTCTCGACCCAGCCAGTGCGGTCTACTTCACCCGGGCACAAGACAGGCATACGATCCGGGCTCAAGTTGATATCAAAGTTCTGCTGAATAACATCCAGCTGCCTGGACCCGCTCTGCAACATGGAAAACCGACCGGGATCACCAGCAGGGTTCCGAGGCAGCAGCATCACCACATCTTCAACGAGAGTCGCATCGTTGCCCGTTGCATTACTGAAAAGCAAAAAGGGATGAACGGACATGATGGCCTCGTTTGCCTGTAGCGTCGAGAGCACACCCAGCAGGAACAAGGACAAAAGGGCATTGGCGGCGGCATTTTTCATGATATCTCTCCCGAAACAACAGAGTGCATACAGCTGCGAATGGTCACATTCAGTGCCATGAGTCAAAGCATGAATGAAATGTAGAAATGCCCAGAGCTGTGTGACAAGCTCAATCGTCCAGGGCCTGTCGCACATGATTCACTGGCAGTTTCAGGAATGAAGACTCTTAGCAAGTTGCAATCAGAATCCGCTACGATGAATCACCGCCGATTGCCTGTTCCATTCGTCCAGCTCAAGCCTCTCGCGACTGATGCTCGTTGTGGCATTGCTTTCGGTGATGTTCAGACGAATGGGAAGAAAGTTGCCCCATTCATGGCAGCGATTGTACCCATGTATCACGCTTCGAAACAGACTGCTTGCCCAACCGCTCTTCAGTTGATCGCCGAAGAATACCGGCATGTTTTCGTCCTTGATCAGACCCAGCCTGATCAGAAAGGAAGTAGCCGGCTTGCCATCGACAATGTCCGTTCTCATCCAGACTTCCCAGTCGTCGTACAAGGGTATGGGCAGAAAGAAGGATGCGTCAACTCTGTAGATGTTTCTGGCAACAAAGACCGTATCTCCAGCACTGCGATATCGAGCAAGCGCACGGTCTTCATGTTGTTTGATCAGCTGCATGAAGTCTGCTTGGACCTGCAGCGCTTCACGAATGGAGACCGCATGTACCGGATCAGGCAGGCTGCGTGTTACAACAGATAATCCAAGAAAAGTAGCTGCAGGATAAGCAAAGGCGAAGCTCAGTAGACTCCCAACGAAGAGAATCAGCGCAGTCAGCAGGGTCCACTTGATTCTGCGCTTCATTTATGGCTGGCTGTGATTCAACTGATAGACACTCACCGACTGTGACTTCCCCTGAAAGAGCATCTCCACATCATTCTTCCAGCTGAAGCCCGCCCGGGAAAGGCTTTGCCTTGAGGCCCTGTTTGCAAGGGCCGTATACGCCATGATCCTGCTCAAGCCGAATGCCTCAAAAGCCCAGTCGCAAGCAAGCCTGATTGCCTGCCCTGCATAGCCTCTCCGCTGCCAGGCATTTACAATGGCAAAGCCGATCTCCACATCACCATGAAAGGGGCTAAGACCAACATGCCCGATATATTCACCACTGGATTCCAGCTTGATAGCAAAAACACAGGGAACAATGCGGGGGTCACCAGGCTCTTCAAACTGCCCATGAAGATAGACAAGTGCGGTTTTGGCCGCTTCCACACTGGTATAGAGCTGATTGGGCAGCCACTGCCGGTAGTCTGGTTCAAGGCTGTGCCGGTAAACCTCTACGGCATCTTCGGGGGAAATGGCATCTAACCGAAGATCCCCTTGCTGCAGGCGCATACCGTCAATTTCCTTTAAACAATGAAACACGTCGTGATTCGAGGCCTATAGCCCGGGCGGCAGGCGATCAGCTCCAAGCCAGCGCGCAGCAATCAAAAAACTGCCAGTCACCAACAATCCACGGTCCGCTCCTGCTGCCCATGTATCACGAAAGTCATTCAGCTCAGTATCATCCAGATAGTCGATGGAAATGCCGGAAGCCTTGCTGGCAGCTTCCCATTCGGCCCTGCCAGCTGCGCGGCCATGCGCTTCAGGCAGCCAGACTCGCAGCTCCCCCCCCAGGGAAGAGAGCGCGCGCAGGTTTCCCGCCAGATCCTTTTCACGCATGCCCGTCAACAGAACATCAAAGCTGGTATGCGGATAGAGCGCATGCAGATCTTCAACAACAAAGGCAAGCGCGGCAGGATTATGCGCCGTGTCCAGTACAAGAGGTGGCTTATCATGGAGAAGCTGGCAACGGCCGGGCCATGTATCACGACAAGGTTGCAGGTTCACACCGTGGCCCCGCGGCTTCTCTGCTTCTATCAGCTCAAATGCCTGCAAAGCAAGCCGGGCAGAGCGAGTCCAGCCCAGACTGGCAACAGGCAAGCTGATGGTCGACCCATGCCTTCCCTGAATCACTGGCTCGCGGCCGCCTCTAACATCTGCGGCGATCAGCTCGACCTTTCGTTCTCTGCACACTTCAGCAACAGCATCCGTGATCTCTCGGTCTTCAACGGCTGAAAGCAGCCGGCTGCCGGAATCGGCTACATGAGCCTTGTCACGGGCAAGATCCAGCAGTGTGGGACCCAGAATCTCCATGTGGTCGGCACTAATGCTGCTAAGGATGCCCAGTTCAGCAGGCACAACCGCAGTTGCGTCAAAACGGGCTCCCAGACCGCATTCCAGCACGGCAATCTCGACACCTGTATCACGAAAGAGCAGCAGCGCAAGTGCCGTCAAGGTTTCAAAGTAGGAGCTCTCAAGCTTGCGCACGTGTGCTTCAAGTTGGGCCCACGCCCGGCCCAGTTGATCCTCATCGGGCGTGATGCCATTCACGCGAATGCGCTCGCCTGGATGTAACACATGTGGACTTGTATACAGGCCGGTCCGCAAGCCGCTTGCCTCAAGCAGTCCGGCAAGCAGAAAAGCTGTGGTTCCCTTGCCGTTACTGCCGGAAACTCGAACTGCGCGAAAGGCGCGTTCTGGATGATCAAGCCGGTCCAGCAGGGCATGCATGCGCTCGAGTCCGGGCTTTATGCCAAAGCGCACCAGCGAGTCGATTTCCTGCCAGATCTTGTTCCAGCTTTCTTCAGCCATGAATCAGGGTTCCATCATTGCAGCATAAGCCACGATGGCGTCACACAGGGCTTGCGCGATTTTCGCCTGCCCTTCCGGCTTGCGCATCATTTTGTGATCGTTCTCATTGGTGATGAAGCCACACTCGACCAGCACGGCAGGCATGCTGGCACCGATCAGCACCTGAAAGCCAGCCTGCAGCACCTGCCGGCGGCGCTTGTAAGCGACATCGCCAAGCTCTCCGGCCATTAGCACGGCCAGGTTGTGGCTGTCCCTGGCATAAACACTTTGCGCCATGCTCGCCATGATCCAGTCGCTACCGTCCATGGCAGCGCCGTGGTCTTCAAGGTCCAGCACAGAATTCTCACGCAGGGCAACACGGGAGGCACTTTCAAACTTGCCGGGCCTCAGCAGGTAGACCTCATAGCCACGGGCGCGTCTGTCCTGTGCTGCATTGATATGAAGTGATACAAAGAGATCGCCCTCTGCCTGATTGGCCAGCTGTGTTCTGCGTGACAGGGAAAGGAAGGTGTCTGTATCACGGGTCATTGTCACCTTGAGCCCGGGCATCGCCTTCTTCAGGCGCTTGCGCAGCTCCAAACCAATGGCCAGCACCATGTCCTTCTCGTAGCGTCCCCACGGTGATACAGCCCCGGGGTCCTTGCCGCCGTGCCCGGGATCGATTACCACATGTGTCAGCGGGCGGCGATTGCCCGCAGGCATCACAACCAGCTGCTGAACTTCCTTAAGGCTTTCGTCCAGCAGGGCAGCTCCGCGCCTGCGCAGGACAATCTGGATCTCACCCAGTGCGGGGACTTCTACAACTTCCAGCGCCTCGGCTTCAGGTCGTAGCTCAAAGTGTACCCGTGCCGCATCGCTTTCCTGACGAAAACCTGCGCTCTCGAAGAGGGCTTCTGGTAATGCTTTGAGCGCCGGGAACGTGTTCGCCACAAAGTGGCCCGCGGGGAGTGTCAGTGATACCTGTTCCGCTTCCAGGCTGGATTCGAAGATCGGAATCTCCCCCAGCCGCAGGCGAATCAGCTCTCCTCCTACCAGTGCTTCCCGCCAGATACCCGCCGGGACCTTTCCCAGAGCAAGCTCATCCTGTTGTCGATTCCAATCGCCCTGAATGATCCGTGATTCAAGCAGCAGTTCCAGCAATTCAAGGTCCACCAGCAAGCCGCCTGAATTTCGACGCGGAGCATGATTCAGAAGCAGCAGCTTCCCGTTCAGGCTGGCCAGGCGGCTGTCTTCAAAGAGCTCCAGACTGTGATCCGGACTACTCACACGCCAGTATCGCTCCTGGTGATACACGACAGGAGTTTGTAGTCGCAGCAGGTCTTCCAGCAGGAAGCTCCGCCCGCCTGCCGCCTCCCAGGTGGGAAGCACTGTTGGACCAGCAGGCGTATCCACCAGAATCTCCCGGCCAGGCTCCTGAGCAGAAAGAGAACTGCAAAACAGAAGCAGCAGGGCAAAGACAAAGGGGCAGCCCTTCGGCCGCCCCCACAGATGATTCAACGATTTGCTCATCCTGATCAGCTGGCGGCCTTGACAGGATGTGGACCATCGGCTTGATTGCCGTGTCCTGCCTGCAGGCGCTTCAATTGCTCGTCGCGGTAGCTCAGGTCCACTGCGGCAGGTGTTACATGATCGAGATTACGGTACTTCAGGTGGGGCAGAACCTTGTCCATGTCTTTACCCTGGAACTCAGGACCCGTGCAGATGAGAGGCTTGGGATCCAACAGATCCGGCAGGCGGAGCACCAGATTCTCGCGACGATCCGTTGCAATCTCCATGATCTGGGTGTCCATGTAGATGGCGTCCTTGGGGCAGGCCTCCACACAGAAACCGCAGAAACAGCAGCGGTCCAGATCAATCCTGAATTCGGCCGGCGCCTTTTCCTCAGGGCTGACCGTGTGTTCCATTGGTGTAATGCTGATGCAAAAATCCGGGCAGGCGGTTTCGCAGAGCATACAGGCCGTGCACTTGGGGCGACCATTCTCATGCACCTTGATGCGATGCTTGCTGCGCAGAGTTCTGGGCAGGGGGCGCATCACTTCCGGGTACTGCACGGTAAAGGATCCCGGCTTGCCCTTCTTCATGCCAAAGGCATAAAGCGTGTGACGCCACATGTTGACGAAAAAGTGCTTGGCCGTAACCGCAAGCCCACCCAGAATGGCTGGATAATACAGCGATGTCTTGAAGGAATGTGTGCGGTCTACGTATACGAAGCGGCTCATGAGCCTTCCCTTCGGTCTGTGTTACAACACCATCACAATGGCCGTGATCACCAGGTTAAGCAGGGCAAGGGGCATCAGCTCCTTCCAGCCCAGCCTGAGCAGGTGATCGAAACGGAAGCGGGGCAGGGTCCAGCGGATCAGCAGCTGCAGCCAGCAGAAGAAAATGATCTTCAGAATGAAGCCGCCAATGCGCATCGCCGCCACCAGCCAGGGAGCAAGATCCAGACGGAAGAGCTCGCCGAAGACGATGCCCGTGTCTGCTACCCAGGGCAGCTGCCAGCCACCAAAGAAGAGCGTCGAAATGATGGCGGAGAGCACCACGATCTCGATAAATTCGCCCAGCAGAAAGAGCGCGTACTTCGCGCCCGAATACTCGATGAAGTAGCCGATGATTTCGCTTTCGCCTTCAGGAATATCGAAGGGAACGCGCTTGGTTTCGGCAATGGCCGCAGGCAGGAAGATGAGGAAGGCCAGCAGCTGGGTGAAAATACCCCACTTGGGAATGATGCCAAACCAGTACTCACCCTGATTGGCCACAATCTCCGGCAGGCGAACGCTCTCGTTTACCAGAATCACGCCAAGAATCGCCAGTCCGAGTACGATCTCGTAGCTGATCATCTGGCTGATTCCGCGCATGGCGCCGAACTGGGCATAGGTATTGTTGCTTGCCCAGCCCGCCAGCACCACCGTATACACGCCCATGCTGCCAAAGGCCAGAATGTAAAGGATACCCACATTGAGATCGGCGAGCTGCAGCGTGAAGGTTGTATCACCAAAGTGCAGGGGCGGACCGAAAGGTATCACGGCAAAGGTAACCAGCGCGGCAAAGAGCCCGACAAAGGGAGCAATGTTGAAGAGAAAGCGATTGGCAAAGGGCGGAACCCAGTCTTCCTTGGAGAAGGACTTGATACCGTCCGCCAGAATATTGAAGAGACCGAGCGCGCGAAAGCCCAGAATGTCCGCGCGGTTGGCCCCCAGACGATCCTGCATCACGGCGCTCTGCTTGCGCTCCACCCAGGTGAGGATGGTGGCGATGGGCATGATCACCACAAAAAGGATCAGAACGATCTTGAGCAGTGCCATCAGAATCGGCAACAGCATGTTCAGCTCCTAAGCTTCGGCACCTAGCGAGGTGCCGCCTCCTTGGACACCCGATTCACGGGCACCGGATTCGCGTCTGTCAGCTGCCGGAAGCCGGGCAGCTCCTCGGCCAGTTTGCGCTGAATGCCTTCCAGCGTATTGAAGCCGGGCTTGACGCCCAGTCGTCCGGCCAGATCAAGCAGCACGTCCACTTCCGCGCGCGCCGAAGCGATGGGCTCAAAGGCCTTGCCCAGCCGCTGCACACGTCCTTCGAAGTTGGTCATGGTGCCGGCTTCCTCGGCAAAGACGGCGACAGGCAGCTGCAGGTCGCTGCGGCCGTGCCAGTTTGTCTCGTGCGTTCCGAGCACAATCAGCAGCTTGAGCTTTTCAAGAAGCTCGTCGGCCCGCTCGCCCAGCAGCGTGGGAAGATCCCAGCGGAAGCAGATCAGGGCCTTGATACGACCATCGTCGATGGCATCAGCCAATTGACCTGCGGGAATCGAGCCCTTCTTCAAACCGAGCAGCTCGCAGCCCTTGCGGTTAGGATGAAGGTCGGCCTTCATCAGCATCTCGTCTTCCTGACCCGCTGGATCAGCCTCAAGCGCGTAGTCGGCGTGTTGCAGTTTGAGACCCTTGAATAGAATCTCGCGGGCGGCCAAAAGGCTCTCATTGCTCTGGTCCGGACTGTAAAGCAGCGCGAGCTGTTCGGGATGGCGCTTGGCAAAGTCGCCCAGCAGGCGGGCAGCTTCAGCAAGGGCATCGTCCCAGCTGGTGGGCTGTGTATCACCCGAGCGCCTGACAAGCGGCTCGCTCAAGCGGCCGAAATCGACCTTGTCCGTATCGTAGCGGCCACGATCACACAGCCACCACTGATTGACATCCTGATTGAAGCGTGGCTTGTAACGAACCACGCGACGACCGGACTCTTCATTCTTGTAGTCGTGCTTCAGGTCGAAGTGCAGTTCCATGTTGCAGCCGCGCGAGCAGCCAGTGCAGATGGTGTCCACCTTGTTCAGGAACCAGACGCGACGCTGAAAACGGAAGGTGCGGTCGGTCAGGGCACCCACCGGGCAGATGTCGACCACATTGCCCGAGTAGTCGTTGTCCAGCGTCTTGCCCTCGGCCAGATGCACAACATTGTGTGTGCCGCGCTCGGCCATGCCCAGTTCGCAAGTGCCCGTGACTTCCTCGGTGAAGCGAATACAGCGGGTACACATCACACAGCGCTCGGAGTCGAGCATCACATGCGGGCCGATCTCCTGCCGCTTGGGCTTGTGAACCTGCTCTGTATCACGCCGACTGCCTTCCTGAATATTGCCCCAATCCATGTAATAGTCCTGCAGCTTGCACTCGCCGGCACAATCGCAGTAGGGGCAGTCAATCGGGTGATTCAGGAGCAGAAACTCCATCACACCCTGGCGTGTATCACGCACTTCGTCGGTGGCAGTACGAATGATCATGCCTTCCGCAACCGGCTCCACACAGGAGGCGGCAACACGGCTGCGGCCATTCATTTCGATTTCCACCATGCACATGCGGCAGTTACCGGCGACACTCAGGCCGGGGTGATAGCAGAAATGCGGCACCACCACGCCAACCTGCTTGCAGGCTTCGATGATGCGCGTGCCGGCGGCTACTTCGATCTGCCGGCCGTCAATGGTCAGATTGGGCATGCCCTTTATCCTCCGGTCAGCGGTCGAGCTCGCCGCCGATCATGTTGATCGATCCAAAAATGGGAACCACATCGGCGATCGTGTGACCGATCACCATTTCCTTCAGTGCCTGGGTGATACCAAAGCAGGGCGGACGACAACGCATCTTCCAGGGCTGCTCGCCACCGGTAGAGACCAGGTAGAAGCCCAGCTCACCGTTGCCACCTTCAACCGCGTGATACACGCTGCCGGCAGGCGGAGCGATCATGTGCCCCTTCATGTTATGCTTGAAGTGGTTCATCAACTCTTCGATGCGGGTGTAGACCTTCTCCTTGGGCGGCAGGGTAAAGCGGGCATCTTCCACGCTCACAGGGCCGGTGTCCGGCATCCGGTCCAGACACTGCTCGACGATGCGCAGGCTTTGCTCCATCTCTTCCAGACGGATCAGATAGCGATCGTAGACATCGCCACCACGGGCCACCGGCACCTTGAAGTCGACCTGATCGTAATACATGTAGGGGTGCTGCACGCGCACATCGTACTCGATGCCAGCAGCGCGCGCCACCGGCCCGGTAAAGCCGTAGCTGATACTTGTATCACGGTCGATGACACCCACACCGCGCGTACGATCGATAAAGATGCGGTTGCCCGTCATCAGTTTGTCGATTTCGCGATTGATGTCGCGCAGGTCGGTAAAGAGATCACGAATTTCGGCCTTCATGCCTTCGTAAGGCTCATAGGCCAGTCCACCGATGCGCGTGTAGCTGGTTGTCACACGGGCGCCGCAAATCTTCTCCAGTACTTCCCAGATGAGGTCGCGACCCTTGATCAGGTAGAGGAAGGCGGTAAAGGCGCCCAACTCCATGTGATGCGCGGCGATGCAGGTCTGGTGATCACAAATACGCATCAGCTCGCTTGTCAGCATGCGCATCCACTGACCACGCTCCGGGACTTCAATACCCAGAAGCTTTTCAACCGCCATGTGATAGCCGACATCGTTGATAATCGGTGATACATAGTTGAGGCGATCGACATAAACCACACACTGGTTCCAGGGGTGGTTTTCGCACATCTTCTCGAAGCCGCGATGAAGGTAGCCGACTTCCAGATCGCAGTCCTGGATTTCCTCACCCTCGACCTTAAGCACCAGACGAACGATGCCGTGAGTGGTCGGATGGGAAGGCCCCACATTGAGGGTCATCTCAGTCTTGATGCCCTCTTCGGGCTGAAGAGTCGTTGAGAACTCAGTCATTGGCGGGGATCTCCGATCCTTCGGCCCTGGAACCGGGTCCGATCAGCGGCTGACGGGCCTTCATCTTGTAATCCTTGCGCAGTGGATAGCCCTTGAAGGAATCGTAAAGCAGCAGCTTGCGCGGATCGGGATGCCCGGCGAATCGGATGCCGTAGAACTCGTGGACTTCCCGCTCGTACCAGTCAGCGGCCTTCCACAAGCCCGTCAGGCTGGGGATTTCCGCCTGCTCTTCAGCCAGCGGAACACAGAGCCGCAGACGCTCATTGGTCGAGAGGCTGTAGAAGTGATAGACCACCTCGAAACGCGGCTCGCGCACACCCAGATAGTCCACAGCGGTCAGGTCCATCAGGAAATTGAATTCCAGACCGGGCTCATCGCGCAGCAGGCGGGCAAGAGCGGGCAAGACTTCACGACGCACGGTGACTTCCCGCTCGCCGAATTCATGCTTCTCGCCTAAAATGGAATCGCCAAAGGCTTCGCGCAGCCGGGCCACAATCGGATCGGCAGAACTCATGCTCAGATCTCGTGTTTCTGGTTCTGGATTTTCGCCTGCAGCTTGATCAGGCCGTCCATGACGATTTCGGCGTGGGGTGGACAGCCGGGAATGTAGACATCAACCGGAATGATCAGGTCGATGCCCTGCAGCACGGCATAGTTGTTGTAAGGACCACCGGAAATGGTGCAGGCGCCAAAAGCCACCACCCATTTCGGATCACACATCTGGTCGTATACACGCTTCAATACAGGGGCCATCTTCTGATTGATGGTTCCGACCACCAGCAGCACGTCGCTCTGGCGGGGGCTGAAGCGCGGCAGGCCGGCGCCAAAGCGGTCCATATCGTAGCGGCTGCAGGCGGCGGACATGTACTCCATGCCGCAGCAGGCGGTGACGAATGGATAGCTGAAGATGGAATATTTGCGACCCCAACCAAGAATCTTGTCGAGCCGCGTGGTGACGAAGGGTTCAGGCAGGCCCATGCTCTGCTGGAGCGGGCTTACTTCCATGTGAAGACTCCTTTCCGCAGCTCGTAGAAGAGGCCGATGCCCAGTACCGTGATGAAGATCAGTGCCGAGACCAGCCCGAAGACCCCCAGTTTGCCGTAACTGACGGCCCAGGGAAAGAGGAAAATGGTCTCGATGTCGAAGACAACGAAGGAAATGGCCACCACATAGAAGCGCATGCGCATGCCGCCCTGTCGCGGGCTGCTTTCCGGCACCATGCCGCATTCAAAGGGCTTGACCTTTTCCCGGTTGTAGCGCTTGGGGCCGAGGTAGGTGGCCGCCAGGTACATGGCCAGTACGACTCCACCCGCAAGAGCGAAGAGGACTGCAAGGGACAAGACATTGACATTCATGGACATTCTATCCTGTGCTTCACCGAAAAATCCGCAACAAACTCCAGTGCGGAACGGTTCGGGCTGTTAACAAATTAACGCAAAAGCCCAAGTGTTTCAATATAGGAAGATTAAGGGCGGAAGGCATAACAGCGGCTTTGCGAAAGGGCCCCCACGGCCTTCAGGGATCCAGCTGCCCGGGGCCATTCAAGTCCTCTTCATCGAACTCGATTTCCGGCGGAAGAGGGGGCAGGTTGATTCCAAGATTCTGAACCTCAAGCAGGTGACCGGGATGCTGGCTTAACAGCCGCGAGCCGTCAAATGATAGCGTAAACTCAAGATCGCTCAGGAGCAGACAGTTGAGCTCGAGCAAAAGAGTGGGGGTAAAGAGAGTGCTTTCACTGGCTGTTTCAAGCACGAGACTCAGGCCCTGGGCGCTGTGTGACTGCTCTTCGATTAACCCACCCTCAGCCACAAGCTCGCCGGGCAGGATTTCAACAACAGAAAGTGCCTGCGTTGGCCAGGCCAGCTCCAGCTCCAGCCCTTCCAGGCGATGGGCACTGGACAGTTCAATCAGCAGACTCAGTGTATCACCGCTTTGCGGCTGGGTATCCACAAGTCTGGCTCTCAGGTTGGCCTGTGGCACGAGCCCCTCCCAGACGAGACTGAAGGGCTGGTTGTAAGCGTGTGTATCACTGCGCCAGATAAGCAGATTAAGCCCTGCACCAGGATCCAGGACCATGTCCAGCACTTCCACATTGTCAACGCTGTTAAGACCGTGAAAGGCTGGAAGCTCGGGCGATTCGGGGCTCAGGCACCAGGCTGTGTGAGCACCCTGAGATGTCAAGGCGGCGACATTCATGTCGTGCACAAGCATCGGGCGTCGATCATTGAGCACGAGCGCCCTGGGTGCAACAGGGAAGTCCGTCCAGCAGAGTGTAACACGGGCGCTATCCGTGGCAGCAACCATGTTGAAGGAAAGTGATGAGGATGCGGCAAGACTGGATTCGAGCAAGCCTGAAGCCGGATCATCCTGACTGAGGAGCCCGGCAGAATGCTCGAGATCCATCAGTCCCCAGCCAAAGGTGTAGTCGGGACCGGGAGCGGGCCCCGCCTCACGACAGCCATGAATCAACAGGGCTTTTACGCTGGAGGCAAGCAGAGTCCGGCCTGATTGACGCAGGGCCAGTTCCTGGAGTAGCTGGGCACCGGCCGCTGCTGCAGGTGCGGATGTCGAAGTCCCGCCAACCGCTGAATAGCTGCTGTCGGAGACCATGCTCAGAGTCTTGTTGCTTACGCCCGGCACCACCAGATCCGGCTTGATGCGGCCATCATCGGTTGGCCCTCGGCTGGAAAACTGAGTTGTGTCCACATCTGCCGGCTGTGTATACGCCGCAAGTTGATTGCATGAACCAACCACCAGTGCGTTGCGGCTGACAGCCCTGGGCCCCAGACAGTCGTATCCGAAAGCCCCGCCATCCCGTTCCCGCGTAGCGGTACTGGTCTGCCAACTGCCATCAATAAAAACCCAATGGCTCTCGCCCGTCTGTGCTCCTGTGTCCATTCGATGGTTGCCGGCACTTTGCACAGGCAGGTACCAGGATTTGAACCAGCAGATTTCATCGATGTACTGGCTGGTCCCATCATAGTGCCCGAAGCGGGCATCCTGCGTCTGTGATACAGCCGGATCACCGTGCCAGTACCAGTCACCCGACCAGGTCCAGCCCACGGCGCTACCATAACTGTGATTGGAAACCTGCATACCGGCATGCGCATCGGTCAGCATTTCCTGCAGATCCCCTGACCAGTCGTGATACACAATGGAAGCCCCCGGGGCAATGCCCGATACGCCAATGCTCGTATCAGCCACCGAGGCAATCAGCAGCCCGGCCACCTGAGTAGCATGAGAACTGGCCACCGGTATGGCTTCGTTTGCGTCAAAACGACCGGCGATCGCCTCGTGACTGAGCAGCGGCCTACCCGTGTCCCACTGACCAATAGCTGCGGCGGTAGATCCGTCCAGATCCAGTCCGCTGCTGCCACCGGGCCACAGCCGATCCGCGCCCAGAACGCGGGCAAGTGGCAGACTGTGTGTTTCGTAATACACGGGCCAGCCATCTTCGTCCAGACGCTGGTAATCAATTCGCGGATCCAGATTAAGGGTCCCGGCAGCTCCAGTACACGCATCACGCAGGCTGCGATCAAGTTCATCACGGGAGGGCGCGGCCAAGAGGCCAAGTGCAAGAAGCAGCACAGCGCCGGACCGGAATATGCGGAGCACATCCACCAACTGCATGGGTACCTTTCAGGTGTCTTCTCTTCAGGGCTGTGCAGTCCGGGGGAAACTGCTGATCGTATCAGGCGCTGGTCGAGCCCGCGCTCAGTTCTCCTCGCTCGAAGGCCTCACTTGCCAGGATGCCTTCATCCCTCAAAAAGCGGATCAGCGTTTCAGTCATGTCGGAGGCAAAGGCAAATTCGTAGCGAAGGTCCTGCACATAGGCTTTCAACTTAAGCTTGACGAGGCTTCGCCCCTGATGGATCTCATTTTGCATCACGACAGCAACCGGCTTTTCTGGAAGGATGTAGCGTGATACAAGGGCCGAAAGGCGTGCCAGTTCGCGAACTCGCTCCAAAGGGGCTTCCAGCGGCACATAGACCTGGCTGACCACCAGACAAGAGAATTGCCCGGTATTGGAATTGGACACGGCCTGATTGACGATCTCGCTGTTGGGCAGGCTGACCACACTGTCATCCGGTGTCACAATGCGAACGGTGCGCAGGCCGATCTGCAGCACTTCGCCATAGTGCTGGCCCACTTGAATCTTGTCGCCCACCTGAAAGGGATGATCGAAGAGGATCATCACGCCACCGAAGATATTCTTGAGAATATCCTGCGCCGCAAAACCAATGGCGATACCGGCACTGGCCGTGGCCGCGATCAGGGTCTGCACGGGTGGGGCGAATACGACGACAATGATCACATAGATGGTCACGATCCAGGCACTGATCCGCAGCACGGGAATCATCCGTTTGATGGTCAGGCGAAAGCGGCTCCAGCGTTCGGCGAGCGCCTCCAGCCCCATGCTCAGATAGCGAATGACCAGCGTCGTAAAAAGGAAGATCAGGATGGCGATGGCCACCTTGCCGCCCGTCAGGCGCCAGTGGTCGGCCGCCGGTTGCAGCTGGTCCTTGATCTTGTCCACGCCTTCGGTGATTGGACTTTGGGCCAGTGCGATCGACGCGCATAGCAGGATGGATAGAATCTTCATCATGGCCCTCAGGAAATCATGTTGCGCAGCCGCAGCGCGCGTACCACAGGACGATAAAGCACGGGTTCAATCCTGACCGTTTCCTCTTCGGCTGTCAGAACGCCGGCCTCACGCAATCGATCCAGCACCAGTCTGCTACTCCCCACTCCACAGCGGAAAATTCGAGCAAGCGAGCCGGCCGTAAGTTTGTTGTGCTGCAGCAGCGCTGTCAGGTAGAACAGGTCCTCGTCCGGCAACAGCTTGAGGAAACTGGCATCGAATTCTCGAATATCACCGATCTCCAGCGAATCTTCGGTGCTGGAACGAATTGAAATGAGCCAGTAACGGATGGCGGTTCCAATGTTGCCTGCAGATGAATCGGACAGGTGCTGAAAGAAGACGCGCCGGGCCTCGAGCTGCCGGCGGTCATCATCCCTTAGACGCGAACGCCCCAGAAGGCTCGGATCGAAGTGCAGGCGAAAGCCGCTGACACCGTGCCTGCGCATGATCAGCTCTTCCAGATCCAGCGCGCCCAGCGGATTAAGCGGAATCTCGTTGCGGAAGTAACGATCCAGCGGCAGAACATTCAGCAGATAGTTCCAGGCATGCCCGCCACAGGTCACGACCCAGCCAATGGAATTGCGTGTTTCCACCATGAAAAGCAGGAACTCGCGCAGTGCCCCGAAACCGTCTACGGAACGAAGATAGAGGCGGTGAAGATCTTCCAGCAGAACAAGCCGGCGTTTTTCACTGGCATTGACTGCTTCTGCAAGTTTGCCAAGGGAGGGGGCATCTGGAAAGCCCAGCGCCTGACGCAGCATGGACAGCAGTTGCTCGGGTTGATGCAGGGTCTCGCCAACTTCAATATTGACCGCGTCCGTCCCCGGCAAGAGGCGATGATTGATCATGCCGATCAGCGTGCTCTTGCCGGAACCAGCTTCACCCCGTATACACAGGGCCAGCAGATCACCTTCACGCCAGGCGGCAATGCAGCGCTCGGCCTCGGCCAGCTCAAGATCGCGGCAAGTGTAAAAGGCGCGCTCGGTCAAGGGGCCCGGGCGAAACAAATGCCGGTAAATGCCTGGCAGAGCCATGACCGACTCGTCCACCTCTTCCAGGTATCCGGCCAGTCGGCTCTTGATGCCCTTTTCTTCAGCCAGGCCTGTAACCTGCCGCAGTGTTCTGACGCCTTTGCCCATGCGGGCGCGCGCTTTGCCCAGCAGTCGCCAGCCATGCGGCAGCAGCTTTTCAAGGCCCTCCAGCGAGTTGATCAGCAGAGCTTTCCCTGCGCCCAGTGTCCGAACACGGAGCAGTCGCAGCTGCAGGCGGTGCAGGTGCTGGCTGTCCATCAGCTGTCCGACCTGTGATACAAGCCCTTATGAGAGCTCGTCAACTTCACCTGAGAGCGCATCAGAGCGCTGGAATAGATCTTCCCTGAAGTCAACTACACGGTGCGAATGGCGCGACAGGTCCTGCAGGAGCTGCGAGAGGGCAGCTGCCTCATCCACATCGTCCTTCAGCTGCTGGCGAGCCATGGAAAAGGCCATGGTCACACCCGGATCAACCATTGTCACACCGCGCTTCAAATCCTGTGTGACACGCTGCAGGCGTTCATTTTCCGATTCAGCAGCGCGACGTATCACGGAGAGGCATTCGCCCTTTACAAGATCTTTCAGCGGAATGCGGATACGACGAAGGCCCATGCCTCCACGTCGCTCGGAGACGAGCACGTGCTCGTCGGAGAGATCCGTCAGATAGCGTTCGAATTCAACCAGGGCATCCGAATAGACGGAATCGAGTCGCAATTGATCGATGGAAGACAGGGCCCGCGGAAGATGCTGCGTGCGCAGCTGCTTGGTAAGTGCACGTTCATTCGCCAGCACCTTAAGCATCAGCGAACGCTCATCATCCTCTGTTTTCAGGTCCGTGATACAGGCATCGATTTTCTCGCCGATTTCAGTAAGCAGCGGGGCTACGCCCTCACCCACTCGGCGACTGAGGCTTTCCACCAGGCGATTGCAATGCTGAACCACGCGCAGCTGATAGAGGCTCAGCTCGGCATCCTTGATCCACTCCGAGATCAGGATACTCAGCTGACCCAGGAGGCGCGAAGCCTGCCTGCGCCTGGGCCAGGAGTTTACCTCACCACTTGCCGGAGTAAAGGGGGGAATCTCGGCCAATTCGCGCTGCTGATCGTAGGCGATGGTTTCGGCCACCAGCAGACGAAGGTCCTGACCCGCGATCATGCTGAAGCTCTGATTGCTGCCCGACTGCAGCAGGTTATCGCTGAGGGTTTCAAAGGCCCGGTGCAGGGCGCGTGCTTCAAAGAGAATCGGGTGGATCTCGCTGGCCGGCACTCCGTCGGTCAAGGCCGCGAGCTGCTGGCTAAGCACCTTCAGCTCATGAACCAGGCCCAGAAAGGCCTCATTCAGCTGCAGGCGGGGATCCCGACTGGATTTATCCTCTGCAAGTCCTTTGAGCGCCTTAAGAAAGTGCGCATAGGGGCGGGCAGCGCGCGGAAACTCCGCAACCGGTGTAGTGGTGGTCATTCATGTCTCCTGGGAACAGGCCAAAGGTAGGAAAAGGATTGGGCTGTCAGGAGATTTGGACTTTCGCAGTCGGGAACTCTGTCGGGAACAAAAAGAGCCCGGAATGCCCGGGCTCCTTGACACATTTTCAATCAGCGATCAGTCGGAAAGCTCGAAGCGGATCACCTGCTGCATGCGCACGGCCACATAGCGATCGCGCTGCTTGCCGGGCGTGAACTTCACACTCTGCAGGGCGCGAATGGCGGCTTCACCGAAGCCCAGCCCTTCCGGACGCTCACCCATGACCTGAAAATCCTTGGGCGTACCGTCCGGGCCAACAACGAACAGGATCTGGGCAACGCCCTCGACACCCGCGCGCTGGGCCATTTCCGGATACTTCACAGCCTTGTAAAGAGCAGCGGTTCCACCGATCATTTCCGGCTTTTCTTCAACAGCAAAGAAGTCAACGGCTTCTTCTTCGGCGGCTGCCATCGGCGGGGGCGGCGGGGGAGCAATGTCCCAGTCGTCCTCATCCTGCCAGTCGATTTCCTCATCCTCTACCACGTCTTCGTCCTCTTCCGTGGCAATGGTGATGGAAGGCCGGCTGGGTTTGGGCGGCGCCTTCTGCTGAATGGTCTGCTCGATCTCCTCAACCTGGATTTCGTCGGGGACATATTCCTTTACCAGGACGTCCACCGCGAATTCCTTGGAGATCACAAAGGCCGCCACGAAAATCAGCAGGGCCACAACCAGACCGATGTCGGTCCAGGTTGCATACTTCAGACTGATGTCCGCTTCTGGTCTCTTGTGGTATTCCATGGTCCGGCCTACTCCTTGAAGCGGGTGCTGTAACTGACGCGCAGGGCGTAGGCCTTGCGGCACTGCTGCTGAACGTCGGTAATCACTTTCATCTGGGCATCCCGGTCCGCCTTCAGCGAGACGACGGTTTTGGGATTGCGGCTGCGTCGATCGTAAAGCACGGTGGCCATTTCACCCAGATCGTCCGTCGGGTAAAACTGGTCATCCAGCATGACACGATCGTGCTTGTCCGCCCAGATGTAGGCGATATCACGCTTGCCCACTTCGATTTTGACCGTGTTCTTGGCCTCCGGAATGATCACCGGCAGACCGTCAAACTGCTTGAAGCTGGTCACCACCATGAAGAAGATCAGCAGCATGAAGATGATGTCGGGCATAGCCGCGGTCGGAATGGCGGCCTCGACCGCCTTGGGTCGCTTGATCTGCGCCATGAATCAACTCTCCGGCTCTGCTATGGAAATCTTCGATGCACCCGATTCCTTGACCTGGTCCAGCACGTAGATGTAGTCTTCGTAGAATGTGCCGTCCTGGGTCTTGATCGAGACAATCTTCTTGTACTTGCCGTCGGCGTCCTTGCCCTTTTCCTCAAGGGAATTCCTGATGCGGCCCAGCAGTTCGGAACGGGTGCCGATGACTTCCTCGTCGACCATGATGTCGCCCTGGTTGGAAATCAGAATGTTCAGCACCATGTCCTTCTTCAGCTTGGTCTCAGGCTGATCCTCGGAGTACTCGGGCAGCGTCAGCGGCACGCCCTTGTCGGACTGGATGGTAGTGGTGACCAGAAAGAAGATCAGCAGCATGAACACGATATCCGGCATTGCTGCCGTCGGGATTTCGGGCTCAGCCGCCTGCTTTTTCTTGATGGCCATGCATCACCTCTTTTTCAGCGAGTCCCGCAAAAGCGGGGCAACGCTACTTGCCAGACTCGATCAGGCTCTCGACCAGTTCCACCGAAGCCTTCTCCATGTCGATCACCAGGCTGGAGATCTTGGCGTTGAAGACATTGTAGAAGAACTGGGCGATCATGGCAGCGATCAGACCGAAGGCCGTGGTCAGCAGGGCTTCGGAAATACCGGATGCCACAATGGCGGGCGAGATGTCGTTGGCGGCCGCGATCATGTCGAAGGCGCGAATCATACCAACCACCGTTCCCGTGAAGCCGAACATCGGCGCAAGGGCGATACAGGTGGACAGCCAGACCATACCGCGTTCGAGCAGGGCCATTTCGATGGAGGAAGCGTTGATGATGGCCTTCTCCACATGGTCGATGCCGCGATCGTAGCGCAGCAGACCAGCATGGACGATACCGGCGACGGGTCCGCGAGTGGCGGCACAGATTTCCGAGGCCTTGTCGACGCCACCGGATTTCAGGGCTTCCGCAATCTTCAGGCTGAAGGCCTTGGCATTGTTGGAAGCGGCCAGCAGGTGAATGGCCTTGACGATGATCACCATGATGGCGAAGATCAGGATGATCAGGATCGGCCACATGAAGGCACCACCCTGGACGAAGTACTTGAGCATGGGGTTTATTCCTCCAAAGGGACTTGAATTGTCTTTTGAATACTGATTCAGCGACTGAAAAGGGCTGCCACGGGCGGCCATTTCCTTGCATCTGAAGCGAGCCGATTCAACCTAAATAAAGCCCCGTCCATTGTCAATTGAAGGGACGGCAAAGGGGCTTCAGCAGTGGCTCCTGCGCCCTAACGCGATGCTGACAGTTTCTGAATACGCCTGGCTTCGTCAAAGAGAAGCTCCGCCTCGCCAAGTGCCGGGTCCATGCCGGCATCCGCTTTCAGGGCAGCTTCCTGTCCCCAAAGCACACGAGCGAATTCCCGCTTGATGTAACCCTTCACCCAGTGCAGGTCGCGTCGCCAGTCTGCTTCCTTGAAGACCAGCTCATCCTTTTTGTCCTGCTCGTCCACAAAGCCCAGGAACTCCTCGAGCAGGGTGGGATCCGCCTCCCACTTAAGCAGGAACTGCGCCTCGCCCATGTCTTCAAGCTGGCTGCGCAAGGGGCCGCTTGTAACACGGTGGTTGGCAAAGGCAAAGAACATGCGCATCGTGCGCAGGCGGCTGGTGTATACACTCAGGCGCCCCGAACGGATCTGAACATCGGGCGTTATGCCACCACCGCCATAGACCGTGCGGCCGGCGCGCGTATTGAAAACCGGCTTTTCGGCTGTGGAATCGGCGTCCATGTTGGGATCCACATCGTCATAGGCTTCGGCGTAATACTCGGCCAGGCTTTTGTCGTAGGCCCGCTGAATCAGTCGCCCGGAGGGTGTGTAGTAACGGGCGATGGTCAGACGCACACTGGTGGAGTCACCAAAATCGAACTGACGCTGGACAAGGCCCTTGCCAAAGCTGGTGCGACCGGCCACCAGACCACGATCGTGATCCTGAATCGCGCCAGCCACAATCTCACTGGCAGAAGCACTGCCCTGATTGATCAGGATGACCAGCGGCAGGTCGGCAAAAGGCGCAATGCCCGTGCTGGTCAGCTCAGAGTTGAAGCGGGGAATGCGGCCCTTCGTCGAGACGATTACCTGCTGTCCAGGCAGGAAGAGGTCCACAATCTTCGCCGCCTGATCCATCAGGCCGCCGGAATTGTTGCGCAAATCAAAAATCAGCTCGCGCATGCCTTCCGCCTTCAGGCGATTGAGCGCCTTTTCGACTTCTTCTGCCGATGTGGCCATGAAGCGGTTGAGGCGAATGTAGCCAAGCTCGGGCTTCAGCATGAAGGCATTGTCCACGCTGATGATTGGAATCTGTTCGCGCACGATGGTAAAGTCCAGCGGCTCGCTCAGTCCCGGACGACGAATGCGGATTTTGACTTCCGTGCCGCGCGGTCCCTTCAGCTTTTTCTGGACCTCGTCGTTGGTAATGCCCCAGGTATTCTTGCCTTCAATCTCCGTGATGATGTCACCGGGGCTGATGCCCAGGCGGTCGCTGGGCGTTCCGGGAATGGCGGAAACAACCGTCAACTGCTTGTCACGTATCACAAAGTAAATGCCGATTCCTTCGAACTTGCCTTTGAAATCTTCCGTGATTTCCTGCAGTTCGGCGGCCGGGATATAGGCGCTATGGGGATCCAGCTCATCGAGAAGCCCGGTGATGGCTCCCTCGGTGACAGCGTTGTAATCCATGTCTTCGACGTAGGCGTCGCGAATCAGGTGCAGCAGACCCTCAATTTTGCGCAGGCCTTCAAGGGTCGAATTGACCGAGGCAACGCTCTCGTTGCGCCCCCGTAGGAGCAGGGCGGCGACAATGGCAATGAGGATCAGCAGCGGAAGGGTGTACAGGCTTCTTTTCATGCGATCAATCTAAGGAATCCTCTTCAGCCCTCGATGGAAAACCCTGTGCCGAAATTGCACTGCCAGCGATCTCCGGCAAGCCCCTTCACCTGCCCGGAAAGCTCCAGGTCCAGAAGCAGCCCGGCCAGTTCGCCAGGCTCCAGTCCCGATTTCTCCAATAGCTCGTGGCGGCGAATCGGCCGATCAAGCAGGCCCAGCAGGCTGCCAGCCTTTCCCTCGGGCAATTCGGGAAGGGCTTGCGGCCCCAACTTTGCTGGCAGATCACCAAACCAGGGCAAAAGGGCCAGGTCATCGAGCAGGTCCTGTGTATCACGCAAGGGGCGTGCTCCTTCGCGCAGAAGGCGCAGGCAACCGGCAAAGGCGGGATCCGCAGGATGTCCCGGACAGACAAAGAGCTCGCGCCCCTCGTCCAGCGCATGACGGGCCGTATTCAGGGCGCCGCTTTTATCCCCGGCAGCGCAGATCACCACGGCTCTGGCCAGCGCCGCAATGATGCGGTTGCGGCGCGGAAAATGCCAGTTGGCGGCACGCTTCCAGGGTGGCCATTCACTGACAATCAAGCCATCCTGCCCAATTCGCTCCAACAGCTTTCGATGGGCCGAAGGATAGCCAGCATCAAAACCGCAGCCAAGCACGGCCAGCGTATTTGCTGCGCCCGCCGCGCGATGGGCGGCTCCATCGACTCCCAGAGCCGCGCCGGAAACGATCAGCAAACCAGCCCGCGCAAGCGATCCGGCAAGTTGCCCCGTCCAGTCAAGTGCCTGCTCCGGCGCCCGGCGGCTGCCCACCAGCGCCACGGCCTCCCGCTTGAGCAGCTCTGGTCTGCCTTTCAGAAAGATCGCGGGCGGCGGAAAGCGCAGAACCCCCAGCAACGCCGGATAAGCTGCGTCACGGGGCTCAACAAGATGCAGGCTGCCACAGTTCAGTTCTTCGGAAAGCCGTTGATAGCGTGTATCACGCAGCTCGTCAAGAAGTGCGCGGGATGCTTCATCGGCAAGACCCAGTCCCATTGCCTCCCGCTCCAGCTCGGAAGGGTTTGCGCCGGATTGCTCCAGCTGAAGCAGATGCCGCCTTAAGTCGTTGCCAAGTCGATCCGCACAAAGGATCGCGAGCCGTTGAGGGGTGAAGGTTGTGTTTTCGCGCATGACCGTGATACAAGGGTCAAGGCGGGAAGGTTCTGCCAAAAAGAAAAAAGGTCGCCGAAAAAGGGCGACCTGTCCAATTTCCGTGACACAGACTATCGAAGCAGCAGCATGCGTATCACACGCTGGTCACCGCCCTGACGAAGTCGCACCAGATATGTACCGCTGGCCAGCGCAGAACCATCAAAAGTGAAGTCGTAGATGCCGGCTTCAAGTCGATCGTCGGCCAGCACGGCTACCCGCTGTCCCAGCAGATTGAAAACATCAAGCTGCATGGCGCCGCTCCTGCCCAGCTCCACGCGAATGCGAGTCCTTGGGTTGAATGGATTGGGCCAGGCTGCGTGCAGTTTGAGTGTCTGCGGAAGCTCCAGCACGAGCGGCTCGTCTATGGGGCCATAACCACTCTGTGTGTATTCACCCGCCAGCGCCAAGGGCCCGCCCGTCCAGCCGATGTCGTTGCGTGATCCATCAAAGGCATCATTCCAGGCGGCAGAGGGATCACCGGCATCAATCAGCGGGGAATTGCTGAAGAGGCGATAGTCGGCACTGGCGTCATAGAGGCTGTCGCCACCCCAACCGGCAATATCATTCTGCGCAAAGCGGGTACTGTCGTTGAATGCGAGCTGCGAGGCAATGCTGATCACTTCTTCGCCCGTGTTCAAGTAGCCGTTGACGCAGTCCAGCCAGTTCCAGCTGGCCGTGACATCACTAGAGTCATCCAGCCAGATGGCGTGCTGCGGATTCTCCAGCACGCTCTCATACTGGGTAAGCGACTGCACATCCGAGAATGAATAGGTTCGCCACTGAATCAGGTTGTTGCGAATGTCGGCCGTGGAATTGATCAGATGAATTCGCCCGAAACCCAGATGGGTTAAAGGCGGCCAGGTGGGCGTTCCCAGATAGCCGGGCATTTTGACCAGGGCGAAAGTATTGTTGGCGATCAGCGCGTCCGAGTCAACACACTCCACTCCGACAATCGGATTGAGGAAAAGGCAGTTGTGTATCACGGCATCGGGCGTAGCTGCCAGATAGACACCATAGGAACCCAGCTGCAGGCTGTCGCGCGGTTGTTCAAAGATGCTGTTCCTGATATCCAGCGGACTCCCGATGCCCATCACGCCCAGTCGCGTGTTGGCAAAGCGGCAGTTGTCAATTAACAGCGGGCTACCCTGGTCGAGGTACTCCAGCTGAAGGGCAACGGCAAAGCCCTGAAATTCCACATGGCTGATCGAACTGACAGAAGAGGAAGGCAGCAGGCGCATGAAACGAGGTCTTGCGTCCTGTGTGTTACCAAAGGGTGCAAGACTGCGGAAGACGATTGGATTCTCCTCCGTGCCGGCAAAGACGACTTCACCTTCGGCCTCGAAAATCCAGTCCTCCAGCCCAGCGGCTTCACCACAAATCAGACGCGCGCCCGGATCGAAACGAAGCGTCGAGCCAACTGGCACCCGCAGCGCTCCGTTGATGTATACGGAGCCACTTTCCTGGCCAAAGACACCGCTCACGTCGCCACTTAAGAGGCTGTAGCGGGGAACGATGTCCAGATCAAGACTTCCAGACTCCAGGCCATCATCGAAGACGAAGGACATGTCAAAGCCATTGGTATCCAGGCTTGTGCTCCAGGCAAATTCACGGGAAGCCAGATCCGCAATCTGATTGCCGCCGCGCCAGGCCATCAGATTCCAGCTTTGAGCGGAACCGAGCCGCTCCTCGTTGGGGTCGCCCAGTCGAAGCTCGATGTGCAGGCTGTCACCGGCACTCAGCTGGTCGAGCAGCAGTTCGCTTTCACCGGCGCAGTTTTCAAGTGGACAGGGACTGAAAAGCTCAAGGAAGGGAGGCTGATTGGCCTCGAAGTCAATCTGTGTTACAAGGGTGTCGAAAAAAGACTCGCTGCCGATTGTGTTAAAGCCAGCCACCCGCAGGGGGAAAATGCCAATCTGCTGATCCTCCAGCGGCCAGCTGACTTCCACTCGCGCACGACTGACCTGGCGAATGCTCAGACCAGGAGGCCCTTCTAGCAGCGTCAGCTCGGGCGGCGGATAGGCTTCAATCAGGAAATCCGTCTCGTACTCGTAACCCAGAACCCAGTCCGGTTGCAGGAGATCCTGACTTAGCACCTGAAACTCTGCCGGGTCGGCGACATTGTAATACACGCCGATGTCGGCAATGGTCAAATCCGGGTCCATGTATTCAGGGTCACCGGCATCGACCAGCGGGCTTTCGTCGCTGGGCATGTAGCGCAATTCAGGATCAAAAAGCGGGTCCGCATAAAAGCTGTGCTCTTCGATCGGATGAAGCGTGTATTGTGTGTCACCGGTATTGACTACCGCAATGAATTCTTCCCAGTCAGGATCGTCTGAATCTGGCCGGGGTGCATAACAGTTGTAGGCAATGGCCTCATCGAGGTCCACCAGCGGCTGATGAACATAGAAGGCGTAGTGCGTGCGCTCATCATTGGCAGCAATGAAGACATTGTTGCGCGCGCGAATCTCGGAATTGAAGACATAGACATCCGTCACACCCTGAGCGAAAATGCAGTTGGCCAGATGCACTCGCTGCGAATCTGCGGCACCAACGGCCCTCAAGAGCAGAAGACCCAGATTGCAGTTATAGAAAATGCTGCGCTCCACGATCAGGTTGTAATCCACCTCTTCACTCTGCAGGCGCAAGGTTTGAATTCCGTAGAGGGCGCCGGAAATCTGTGTGTAGCGCACAATCGACTGCAGGTTGTTGCTGCCTGCAAGGTTGCGGGCAAACTGGATACCCTGCCAGCGCACGGTTTCATCGGGATGCTGGTCAAAAAAGATGAGGCTGTCCGGTTCGCCTTGGCAAAGCAAAACGCCGTCAATTTGCAGGCGGGAGGTAGGCATTCCATAGACCTGCACACCAGGATGGATGATGAGAGTATCCGTTTCCTGCAAAACGGCGACGCCTTCAATAATGTAGGTGCCGAGCTCTGGCAGCAGCTCAATCCGGTTCGAGCCTTCCTCTGCCGACAGCGTATCCGTGAGCACAATATCTGCACGGAGCTCATGCGCGAGCAGGAGGAGAATCATGGCGGTAAGGAAGCGCTGCAGGATTTGGGTAACAGACATCGACACCACTTTCATCATTGCACTGGCAACAGCCGAATAAAGAGAAAAGAATGCGTGCATCCAAGCTGAAGATCGGCTTCGGGCACGCTTGTCTTCATCGTCAGGCTTCCATTGCCTCCAGTTTTCGAAGGCTTTCCAGAATGGCGGAATGAACCCGGGAGTTGCCCTCCTCTTTTGCCAGACGGCGTTTGAGGGCTGGCGCCACCATTGGATTATCCAGCTTGCCCAAAAGCCTGGCGACACGGTATCGAATGTACTCGCGCTCATCCGACAGGCTCTTGCTGGCCGCCTTGGCAGCTGCAGGGCCAAAATTGCGTATCGCCAACTCGCTGGCCTCGCGCACCGACCAGACGGGATCAACCAGGCCTTTGGCCAGAGGAGCAATCGCCCGATGATCGGCCTGTCTGCCCAGCACCCGAGCAGCTTCGGCCCGGACGCCTGCGGTTGAATCCTTGCAGGCACCGAGGGCAGCCTTAAGAACAATCGGAGCTTCTCCGCCCAATCCGCCCAGGGTCTGCAGGGCTGTGCGCCGTACGAAATAGCGCGGATCCTGAATAGCCAGCCGGGCAAGTTCCTTCTCCACGATTGGCGTGCTGAAATGGGCCAGACTGCGAATCGCCCGGTTGCGCACATAATAGGAAGGGTGGCTCAGGCTGGGCAGCATGAAGGGAATCTCGCCTTCCGTGCCGATTCGCCCGATCACGGATAGCACGCAGTAGCGCTCCCAGGCAAAGCAGCCCAGCTGAAACAGCGCGCGATTGACCGTGCGCCGAAGCGGCAGACCCGCGTCATCCGCGGCCCTTGACCGCACATCTTTGAGAAACGGGACCGCAGCATGATTGCCCGTCTCACCGATCACACCTACCAGGCTGCGACGACCCTCCAGCGTCGGTTCGCGATCATACTGCCTGATCAGCGAATCAACCGTGGGCGCCTGAACCTGCAGCAGTGGGACAAGGTCGGCAAGCATCACTTCGCCGTAATCGATCATCGCCTCAACCGTGGCCTGTCTCACACGAAACCAGGAAGACCGCAGGCAGAGCTTGAGTCTGGGAATGGCCCGCGGCGAGCGCAGGCGACCCAACAGGCGAATACAATCCACATGCACGCGCGGACAGGTGCTGTGCTGCAGCAATTCGAGCAGCGGGTCGACGGCATCATCACCCATTCGGGCAAGGGCATCACTGGCCGCTTTGATCACATCCTGCTGGCGACGCACGAGCATGCGGGCAAGCTTCCTTGCCGCCTCAGTGCTACCAAGATGCCCGAGCGCCTGCGCCGTTGCACAACGAACCATACGATGATCGTGATCAGCCAGCTCAATCAGACGATCCAGACTGGATCGGTCAAAGAGCAAACCAAGCACGTGTATCACGCCAGCCAGCATGGCAGGACTGCTTTCGCCCAGCGCTTCCCGCAAGGCAGGCAGAGCACGGCTCCCCTGACGACAAAGATTGCGCACGACCAGCGGGCGAATCGTCTCGTTTTCAAGAAAGAGCAGGTGGATCAGCGTGTCGATCGCGGCTGTATCACGACGCTCGCCAAGCTTCTCGATTGCGCGGCAGAGCACCTTGCGGGCTTCGTTACGCACGAGCCAGTCTTCGTCTGTCAGCATTCGAGTAAGCGGAATGATGTCCCGTGTATCACCGATCTGCCCCAGCGCTTCCACTGCCGCCCGCCTCAGGTCCGGCTGGGGCGATCCCAAAATTCTGGGTTTGAGCAGATCATTGCGAGCCACGGAAACAGCCATGCGGCCGATCACCAGAACTGCGGCGTGTCGCACCTCATCGACTGTATCACCAAGCGCCTCCTGCAAAAGAGGCCAGGCTTTCTTTTCCGGCCAATCAGCAAGCGAGAGGAGCGAACGTCTGCGCAGACGCCAGTCTTCCTGCTGGGCCAGATTCCGCCGCACACGGGCAGCAGAATAATGAGTGTCTGTTTGCCTTGCCATCAGAGCCTCTCAATGAAGCCTTCAACAACGCCGTCGGAGTGAATCGAGGTGATCTCGTAATCGCACTCCATGCCCGACAAAAGACGAATCGCCGCTCGAAAGCAGCCCAGACGGGCATTGGTCATTTCGCGAATCACCTGTCCCTTGATGGTCAGGTCGCGGTATGTGTCCGCGTAAATGTCCCGGTAGATGGTGACTTCAAGACGATTGGGGCTGATCTCACGAACACGGAAATCGCTTGCGTCACGAAACAAACCGGCCTTGAGGCCAATGTCGATGTAACTGCGCAAGGCTTCGATCATGGTGCCGCCACGATGGAAGGTGAAATCGTACTCGTTCTCCATGGTGGAAATCCACTCGGCAGTGGCGTGCTCGTAGGCGCGATCCATGAAGATCTTGGGCCAGTTTCCGTGAAAATCGCGTGCCGTTTCCTCCAGCGCACGAAGCCAGACGCGAGCCAGAATCCAGCCGGTCTCGGGCAGGCCCTGCACATTGGCCGCTTGTGGTGTCTGATGCTTGTTCATGCCACGGGCTCCTTTGCCGCAAGACCCAATGTTTGCAGCAGCAGTGCCACCGCAGCTGTTGAAACCGGTCGCCGCAGGCGATGGCTGTGTCTGGCCGCCAGAGTCTGCAAGTCCTGCCCCGGCTGTTCGGCCCAGATCAGTACCAGCTCACGGCGCTGTTCCGGGCCCAGCATGGCCACTTCGGCGGCGAGGTCGGAATCATCAAGCCCGGGCGCTGCCAGGTTGGCCTGGACGATGCTCCTTGTCTCACGGGCAATGGCCAGCTCTTCGTCAGTTGGAATCACCAGACACTTGACACGCCCGCTGCTGATCAGTGTCTTCGATTTTTCATTGGCCGCTTCATCCAGTCGAATACCGATGTGTGACAAATCCTGAAGCACTGCCTGCCGCACGCGCACAGCATTTTCACCGATTCCACCGGTAAAGACCACAGCGTCCAGCCCGCCCAGCTCTGCGGCATAGGCCCCCAGATATTTGCGCACACGAAGACTGAACATGTCCAGGGCAAGGCGGGCCCGATCGTTGCCGCGATCAGCCTCTTCTTCCAGCTCGCGCATGTCATTGGAAAGCCCGGAAATGCCCAACAGGCCCGAGCGTTTGCTCATCAGGCCGTCGACCTCGTCGTGTGACATGCTCTCGCGGCCCTGAATGTAACCGACAACGGCCGGATCAAGGTCACCACAGCGAGTGCCCATCATCAGACCCTCGAGCGGTGTAAAGCCCATGGATGTGTCGATCGAAACTCCGTGCCGAACAGCCGCGACGCTTGAGCCGTTGCCAAGATGGCAGGTGATCAGTTTCAGCTTGTTCAGAGGTTTTCCAAGAAAGTCCGCAGCACGCGCGGCAACAAAGCCATGGCTGGTGCCATGAAAACCGTAACGACGAATGCCGTGCTTCTCGTAGAGTTCAAGCGGCAGACCGTAGAGGTAGCTGGTACGCGGCATTCCACTGTGAAAGGCTGTGTCGAACACACCCACATGAGGAATCTCCGGCATCAGCCGCCGGGCGATGCGAATACCCGTGATATTGGCAGGATTGTGCAGCGGGGCAAGAGGAACACAGCGCTCCATGGCCTCGATTACTTCCGGCGTGATCAGGGCGCTCCCGTTGAACTCCTCGCCACCGTGGACGGTGCGATGTCCAACGGCATGCACGTCCTTCATTGTTGTGATACAACCATGCCTGGCGTGGGTCAGAAGATCCATCACCAGACGAACCGCCTTGTCGTGATCGGGAATCTCGAGCACGTCGCGCATCTTCTGCGGCTGCTTTTCACTGGAGAAGCTGATCATGGCCCTGGATGAGCCGATCTTTTCCACCAGACCACGCATCAGAACCTTTTCGTCCTTCATGTTGAAGAACTGGAACTTGAGCGAGGAGGAACCGCAGTTGAGGACAAGGATGTTCATCTTTTCCCCCCTGTCATCTATGTTTGGCCGATCCCGACGGATCAGCAGCTTTTAATCCAGCCAGAGAACCTGATTCCAGCCCGTGATACGTCGGCCCTCGCTGACGATCCGGGAAATTTCCGCATCCAGCAATTCCTGCTGAAGGGCTTGCTGCACAGCCTGCCTTAGCTCGGAGCTTTCTTCCAGCAGGGGCATGCTGCGTCCTGTCAGTTGCAGCACTTTCCAGCGGCCTGCCGCTTCCTTTCGCCCGGCGTCAACGACCTCGCTCGTGCGCCCGGGATCCAGCTCCACGATCGCACTGGAAAGCTCAGCGGGCAAGTCACGGACTTCTGCTGCCGTCAGCTGCCTGAGCTCGGAGCTTCCGGAGAGTGAATCTGCAATGAAGGCTGCATCCGCACCAGCCAGCAGGCGAAGGCGCGCGGCAGTCGCACGGTTCTTTGAGGGAAAGGCCAGCACCCTGACCTCGCTGCTGCGCTCGCCCAGGAACTTGCTCTCGTGTCCGCTCAGGAAGTTCTCGAGGTCCTGATCCGTCCATTCAAGGCCCTCGGGAAGAACTTCCGACACGAGCAGACTGCTTTTCATCAGGCGCTCGCGCAGGTCCATGCGATCCAGCACATCGTCATTCTCGTAGAAGCCGCTGTCCAGCGCTTCGTGATGCCAGGCTTCCTGCTCGATCCAGTAGCGCACGAACTCCCAGGCCAGCTTGTCGCCCATCATCTCCAGGCGATCACCAAAGGCCGCAGCCATCATGCTCTCCATTTCCGCGCGAGTCAGGATTGTATCACGACTTTGAGCCACAATTTCAACACCGGGAACATCGCTGTCCAGGCAGCGCTCGCGATAAACACGGATTCCGTGATCACTCCAGAGTTTGTCCCTGGCAGCCACCTCCGCATCATGCCTGGCGTGTCGCTCCAGAATCTCACGATAGGTCTGGTAATCGCTTTCTTCGTACTCGCGGTCGGGCAGCTCAATCTGATCAAGACGGATCAGATGCCAGCCAAAGGCTGTTTCAACCGGGGAACTGACTGTGCCCGGTTCCAGAAAGAAGAGCACACGTTCAAACTCCTGCACCGTCTGGCCTGCCGTGACAATTCCCAGCTGTCCGCCCATTTCAGCGGAGCCGGGGTCCTGACTGAACAGCCTTGCAAGCTGCCCAAAGTCATCACCGTCCAGAATCTGCTGGTAAAGGCTGTCGGCCAGTGCCTGTTCGTCCACCAGAATGTGGCTGGCGTAATACACGTGCTTTGCAAGCTCGGCGTAGTCGTAGAGCTCTTCCTGTGATACAGCCTTCGGCACCTGCCATGCTTCACGGGTCATGCGAATGGCAAGCTCGCGGTGCTGGGCGTAAAGACTTTGAATCTGCGCCTCGCTCAAGTCCCGGCCCGTGGCATCCCAGCTCATGGCCAGCAATGTGTGCTCCAGAATCTTGTCCCGCGCCAGAAGCAGCTTCTCTACCCGATTGGAAGATTCAGGATCAACCTGATTCAGCAGCAGGTATTCTTCAGCCTGTCCGCGTGTTACAAAGAAATCCTCAGCCAGCAACGGGCCAGCCAGCAGGTTGCCCAAAAGCAGAAAAAGGATCAGTCGTGCTGGTATGGTCAGAGTGGTCGTGTGATACAAGGCGATTCTCTTTCAGTCCATCTGGCAGCTTAAAGCAGGTCCGCGGCCAATTCTGCCAGCTTGCTGCGTTCCCCCTTGGAAAGCGTGGCATGAGCCGAAATCGGCTGGTCGCGGAAACGATCGATTACATAGGAAAGCCCGTTGGACAGTGCGTCCACATAGGGATTGTCAATCTGCTCGGGATCGCCCGTCAGGACAATCTTGGTACCATTGCCGGCGCGGGTAATGATGGTTTTCACCTCATGCGGCGTCAGATTCTGGGCTTCATCCACAATGAAATACTGGCGCGGCAGGCTGCGACCGCGAATGTAGGAGAGCGGCTCAACCTCCAGCTGACCGGATTGCGTCAGCTTTTGCTCGGAGAGCTTGCCCCCCTTGCGGCCATTGCTCATACCATCCAGCAGCTGCTCCAGATTGTCATGAATAGGCGCCATCCATGGACCGAGCTTCTCCTCCAGGCTGCCGGGAAGAAAGCCCAGCTCCTTGCCCATGGGGAATACCGGTCGTGATACAACCATACGCCTGTACTCGCTCTCGTCACTCATCACCTGACGAAGTCCGGCAGCCAGCGCCAACAGCGTCTTGCCCGTGCCCGCGCGACCGGCCAGCGTAACCAGCTTGATACGATCATCCAGCAGGTAGTTAAGGGCAAAATGCTGACCGAGATTTCGCGCGCGAATGCCCAGACCCGTTTCGTCAAGCCTGAGTAGATCGATACGATTCATCTTGTGGTTGTAAATGCCCAGCGCCGTGCGCTCAGGATGATTGGCATCCTGTAATACAACACCCTCGTTCGGGTTCAGCTCCGGGTTGTCTTCCATGGCCAGATGAGTGTGAGCATAGAACTCATCGATCCAGCCCGAAGGCACCTGAATCAGGTGGTAGCCCTGAAAGAGCTCGTCCACCTTCACGCGGCGATCCTCATAGCCAATGGCCTCAAGCCCGTATGCACCGGCCTTGATGCGCATGTTGACATCCATCGTCACAAAGAGCTTGGGCCAGCCCTTGACCGCCTTGTATCCCAGCGCGATGGCAAGAATTCGATCATCGGGAACCGAGGGACTCAGACCCTCCGGAAAGTCGATTCGTTCTGCCGCGCCCGCTACCGTCAGGCGTCCGCCATCGGGCAGCTTGACCCCTTTGGCCAGCGGCCCGAGGCTTCGTAACTCATCAATCCGTCGACTTGTCTCACGAGCATTGCGACTGACTTCACCCACGCCCTTCTTGAACTTGTCGATCTCGGCAATCACCGTGATCGGTATCACGATATGGGCTTTCGGGTAGGCGTGCAGGGAGATGGGATCGTGCAAGAGCACGTTGGTATCGAAAATCACCGTACGGCGCATGGCGGGCTCCTTCTAATAGGTGTCCAGGCCAGTGGGATATTCACCTCGTCCATGGAAGAAAATGCGATGCAGCTGTCGCGAAAACTGCTGATAGGTCTGCCGTGGATCCTCCGGGTTGACCGGTGTGTGGATTTCCACGTTGTAGTTGTTCTTCTGCGCTCTGCTGCCCATGCCGATCCGCACCTTTGCACCCGTGATCCCGCAGATATAGGCGGATTGCAGGTCCTCTTCAAGGTTCAGGTCGATGGCCATGTCGCAACCCAGTTTTGCAACACGGTTGAGCAGGTTGTTGCCCGGAAGCTTGAGAATATTGAGATCCCGGTCCGCCCAGCTGATCGAATGGCTGATCAGCCGACTGTCGATCCATGTCTTGAAGGTTTCGTGCAGGTAAACGTGCACGCGCACGGGCTCTTCTTCACCGGAGGTGACCCAGCGCAGATAGGGCAGCACGGTCCGGGCCGCCTCAAACATGGTTGCATCACGTGGCATGATCACCAGCAGGGGGCCCCGCTTGGCAACCTCCTCGAAAAAGGAGACAGCTTCGCTCTCTCGCGTATACTTCAGATGCGCGGCAGCATAGGCGCGAGCCAGCTTACTGCGCAGACCCTTCTGATTCATCCTCGTCCTGACTCTGCACGCGCTCGACCTTCACCAGGCCGATGCGATGCCGTTTCATGGTCATGACCGTGAACTTCCAGTCCAGATGCCCGTAACTGCTGCTGGCTCTGGGTACTTCTCCCGCAATCTGATAGATGAAGCCGCCCAGCGTCTCGTAATCTTCCTCGGTGGGCAGAATCTCTTCATCCAGCAGTTCGTTGACTTCCTCAAGCAGCACGCTGGAATCAATCACCCAGCTGCCGTCTTCCGTCTGGCGATACTGGGGCGCTTCGGCGTCGAACTCGTCCTGAATTTCGCCGACAATCTCTTCCAGCACGTCTTCCAGAGTAACCAGTCCGGCTGTTCCCCCGTACTCGTCAACCACAATCGCCATGTGCATGCGACCGGTCTGGAACTCGTGCAGAAGTTCGTCAATCTTCTTGCCTTCCGGCACAAAGTAGGGCAGGCGGGCAAGCTGATCAAGGGAGCTGATCTCCTGACGCTGATGCAGACTGGGGATCAGGTCCTTGGCGTAGAGGATGCCTGTCACATTGTCGACGCGATCCCGGTAGATGGGAACACGGCTGTGTCCCTCGCGGCGAATCAGCTCGACGGCCTCTTCAACGCCGGCCGTGTGCGGCAGGCAGACCATGTCGATCCGCGGCACCATCACTTCGCGAACGGTTGTCTCACCGAACTCGAAGATGGAGTGGATCATCTTCTTTTCGTCTTCCTCAAGGTGACCTTCTTCGTGGCCCACCTCGAGCAGCGCTTTCAACTCTTCGCTGCTAAGTTCGAGTTTGTCATTGCCGCGTATCACACGCCGAACCTGGCGTGTTACAGCTGAAATCGGCCTGATCAGCGGCATGAAGAGGATCTGAAAAACACTCAGTGGCAGGGCCGCGCGCCTGGCCCAGGCAGCACCATTGCGAATGGCATAAACCTTGGGTGTCACTTCACTGACCAGCAAAAGCACGACTGTGACGATCAGGATCTCAAGCAGAATGGCCGCTTCAAGGGACATGCCTACCTCGACTGCAGCCTTGTGGGTAAGCAATGTGGCCAGCGCCGCCGCAGCGGTATTGACCAGCGTGTTGCCAATCAGGATCAGGATCAGGAGCTGCTGAGGCTTGGCAAGAAGTTCGGCAACACGACGGCCGCTGCCACCCTCTTCCTCGAGTTCCTTGACCTGCAGTTTGGAAAGGCTGAAAAAGGCTGTTTCGCTGCCACTGAAAAAACTGGAGAGCAGCAGAAGGCCGACAAAGACCAGAATCTCGCTGAGAATCACAGTCGCCCTCCCTTCAGCCAGGCAGAAAGGCTGGGGCGTGTATCACAGATTTCCAGCAACTGGTTTTCGCGACGACGCAGGGCCCCGCGACGGGCGGGTGTGTCGTCGGACCAGCCACAAAGATGAAGCATGCCGTGTATCACAACACGCGCCAGCTCCCGGCGTTCGGTCTCGCCAAAGGACGCGGCCTGTTCCGCACAGACTGCAGGGCAAACGAATACATCGCCCGAAACCTCTCCATCAGGCGCTTCATACTGGAAGCCCAGATGGTCGGTGCTTTCGTCCTGTTGATGAAAGTCGCGGTTGTAGCGGCGCATTTCGTCAGGGGCCAGCAGTACCAGATCCACCTCGCGGTAGACACGCTCTTCCTGCCGCAGGGCTTCCAGAGCTATGCTGCGCAGAATACGCCGATTGATGCGAAAGCCGGATTCCTGATTGTGGATTTCCAGGCGGCGCGGACTTCGCCCTTCGCTGTCGTCCAGCTCGGGCAGGGGAAAGGGAGAGGGGGGTTCCCCGCCGGATTGCTGCTGATGATGGTCAGCCACGCTGTTCGTACTCCTCGTATGCATGAATGATGTCGCGTACCAGTCGATGTCGCACAACATCTGTTTTAGACAAACGCACGAAGGCCACATCACGCAGGCCTTCCAGAATGTGCTCGATTTGCACGAGGCCACTGGTGGCCCCGCCCATCAGATCCACCTGTGTTACATCGCCCGTGATCACGGCGCGGCTGTGTCGCCCCAGTCGGGTCAGAAACATCTTCATCTGCCCCGGGGTGGTGTTCTGAGCTTCATCAAGAATAATGAATGAATGGTTGAGAGTCCTACCCCGCATGAAGGCAAGTGGCGCAACCTCGACAATCTGCTGCTCGATCAGCCTGGTCATGCGGTCAGGATCCATCATGTCGAAAAGGCTGTCATAAAGTGGGCGCAGGTAGGGATCCACCTTGTCCTTCAGGTCGCCGGGCAGGAAACCCAGGTTCTCGCCCGCTTCCACAGCCGGGCGGGTCAACACGATGCGGCTGACCTGTCGTGATACAAGCGCGGCAACCGCCATGGCAACGGCCAGATAGGTCTTGCCCGTGCCCGCAGGCCCGATGGCAAAGGTCAATAGATTTGAATGCGCCGCCTTGACCAGTCGCTCCTGACCGGGCGTGCGCGTCTTCAGCGGGCCGTTGGGTGTCTGACAGACCACTGAAAAATTCGACTGGCTGAGAGGCTCTTCACCCGCCTCGTCCAGCCGCAAGACAAGATCCACATCCTCCGCGGCAAGCTGACCTTTCCGCCTAAGGAGATCGGCCATTTCCGAAAGAGCGCGAAGAAGGGCATCATGACTGCCCTTCAGCTCAACCAGATGTAATTCCTGGTTGCGCAGCACCATGCTGGCACCGAAATGCTCTTCAAGCCGCCGCAGGTGTCTGTCTTCGGGACCGAAGAACTGCTGTAGGTCAAGCCCCTCGAGCGCGAGAGGCAGGGCCTGGCTCATGCGTTCTCCCAAAAAGGGGCGGACTCTCCCCGAAAGGAAAGTCCGCCACATTCATTGCATGCAGGCAGGGTGATCAGGGAATCACCAAAATCATGCCCGGATACAGGCCGCCCATCTTGTCCAGCAGGCCGACATTGGCTTCCTGGATCTTGCGCCACTTGGCAGGGCTGCCATAAACCTTCTCCGAGATCGCGACGAAGTTGTCGCCCTTCAGCACGGTGTAGGTTCCGGCTTCCGTCATGCGGGGCACGGCCAGACGCTGCTCGGGATAGATCAGGTCCGGATTGGAGATCTGATCCTGATTGGCACTGTAAAGGCGCGTCCACTGGTAAGGATCGCTGTAGACCTTTTCCTTGCCGGCGATCTTCCAAAGGTGGTCGCCACGGACCACATCGTACCAGCCACGGGCGGCACGCATCATGCGATTCTTGACAGCCTCGAGGACACGCTCGAGCTCGGCCAGGCTGGAAGCATTGCTGCTGATCTTCGCCAGAGGATTGGCCATCAGTTCGGCCAGACGGGCCTCGGCGGCGTCCACACTTGCGGGCTGCTCAACCAGCTGCTCGGCAGTCAGGTCATTCAGGCCCATCATGGTCTCGCGAAGGGCTTCGATGTCGCCGGCAAAGGCGTTGGCGCCATCTTCGTTGCTTTCGCAGGCAGCGTAGATCTCGTCCCAAAGCTGGTCGATCTGACCCTGAACCTGAGCGGACTCAGCATTCATGGCATCGATCTCGGCCTGCAGGGCTTCCGCTTCAGTGTTGTTGTCTGCGATGCAGGTTTCACAAACACCCAGGGCCTGCGTGTACTGTTCAAAAGTCATGCGGGCATCTTCTGCACGCAGGTTGCCAACCACGAGCATCAGGCTGGCAAGAGCAATCGTTCCGATCATCTTCTTCATCGGATCCCCCTTACTGCCTGACGTTTTCAAGTTCGCGCTGGGCGGCTTCAAGGTCAGCCTTCAGCGTGGCCAGCTCGCGCTTGGCATCGTTCTTCTCGCCCTCGAGCACCTGGACTTGCTTCTTGGCTGCGTCACACGCGGCCTTCTGGCTTTCCAGCTGGCTCAGGTTCTCTTCGTTCGCATACTTCGTGCAGCCCGCAAGGAGCAGGGCGCACAGGGAGAACGCGATGGTTCCCGTTTTGATGACACGACTCATGCGTGGCTCCTTCTCGTCAGAAAATGCTTGTTAGACACTGCCTTGCAATCTACCATTGGCTGACTCTCCAGTCAACAGCGGGATGAATGCATTCAAAGCTGAAAAACCCTACTTCTCAGAAAGTTTCAGGGCCAGATGCAATTCATCAAGCTGCGCCGGGTCAACCTTGCCCGGTGATCCGTCCATGGGTGATGCGGCGCTATTGGTCTTGGGAAAGGCAATGACGTCGCGAATATTCTCCGTTCCGGAGAAGATCATCACCAGGCGATCGAAGCCGAAAGCGCAGCCCGCATGGGGCGGTGTCCCATAGCGGAAGGCCTCCAGCAGAAAGCCGAATTTGTCGGCGGCTTCCTCATCGCTGATACCGAGCAGCTTGAACACATTGGCCTGCATCTCGCGATTGTGAATTCGCACGCTGCCTCCGGCCACTTCCATGCCGTCCATGACCAGATCGTAGCCACGGCTGAGCAGTTTGTCGGGACCGACGCCCGCCGCAAGCTGTTCAGGGTTGGGCTGGGTAAAGGGGTGATGGGCCGCCACATAGCGGTCTTCCTCTTCATCATAATCGAACATGGGAAAGTCCGTCACCCAGAGCAGTTCGTGGCGATCAGCATCGATCAGGCCATAATCCGCGGCCAGCTTCAGGCGAATCGCACCCAGCAGCTTGCAAACCATGGCAAAGTCGCCGGCTGCCAGCACGGCCAGATCACCCTCGCTACCGCCCAGCTTCTCCATCATCGTCTTCAGCCAGTCTTCGCCCGTGAACTTGGCGATCTGGCTTTGCAGTCCTTCGGCCGTCCATTTGACGACCACCACGCCCTTGCCGCCCAGATGGCGGGCGTAGTCCTGCAAGGCATCGATTTTCTTGCGGCTGAAATCAGCAGCCTGCCCCTTGAGCAAAATGCCGCGCAGCAGGCCACCGCCAGAAACCGTATCAGCAAAAACGCCGAACTGGCTGGAGGCTGCCAGGTCTGCCAGATCCGTGATCTTCATATCGAAGCGCAAGTCGGGCTTGTCGCTGCCATAGCCGTCCATGGCTTCCTGCCAGGTCATGCGCTTCAAAGGCAGTGCCAGTTCCTTGTTCCAGGCCTCGCGGAAACAGGCGGCCATGACTTCTTCGGCCACATGCTGCACGTCAGCCTCATCGGCGAAGCTCATTTCCAGGTCGATCTGGGTGAATTCGGGCTGCCGGTCGCTCCTCAAATCCTCGTCGCGAAAGCATTTCACGATCTGGAAATAGCGGTCGAAGCCGGAAACCATCAAAAGCTGCTTGTAGGTCTGGGGGCTCTGCGGCAGGGCATAAAAGCGCCCGGCATGGATACGGCTGGGAACCAGATAGTCGCGCGCACCCTCC
>CAYFPS010000002.1:118613-279155 GCA_964345075.1 uncultured Bacteroidaceae bacterium
GCGTGCTTTTCATCAGGACAGGTGTTTCCACCTCCAGAAAGTCCATGCCGTCCAGCGCCCGGCGCACGGCCTGAGCCAGCTTGTGCCGCAGCAGCAGATGGCGGGCCTTGTTCGGGCGGCGCAGATCCAGATAGCGGTGCTTCAATCGCAATTCTTCGTGTGCTGTATCCTGCTCCTCCAGCGTGAAGGGCAGCACGTCGGCCTCGCTCAGGATTTCGATTGTGGAGGCCAGCACTTCCACATCGCCCGTGGGCATATCCTTGTTGGCCATGTTCCCGGGGCGCAGGCGAACGGTGCCTTCGACGCGAATCACCGTCTCCATGTGCAGGCCGCCAGCCAGATCCTGCAGGCCCGGCTGATCGGGATCGACAAAGACCTGCGTCATGCCATAGCGGTCGCGCAGATCCAGAAAGGTCAGGCCGCCCAGGTCACGCAGCCGGTTGACCCAGCCGCACATCACAACCTTCGCGTTCTCGTCGGTGGCCCTAAGCTGGCCACAGGTATGAGTCCGCAGCATCTTTTCCTCCAAAGAAAACCCCGTCCGGCTTTACACGCGAACGGGGCAATTCATGCAAAAGCGGGCGAGAGCTAGATAAGGCCCTGACGACGCTGCTCGCTCATCAGCTTGCGCTGCTTGCGACGGGCAGTGTTCATCATGCGCTTCTTGGTCTCGGAAGGCTTTTCGTAACGCTGCTTGCGACGAAGCTCACTCAGGATACCAGCCTTTTCACAGGACTTGGTGAACCTGCGGAAGGCCCGATCAAAGGGCTCGCCTTCACGAACACGAATATGCGCCATGCTCTCACCTCCTCTCAGGCGCTTAGAAAATTCCAGAACCTGTAAGCTTAGGAAGAGAGAGGCGAAGAGTCAAGCAGGCCCATCACCTGGAGCGGATGTCCTCCAGAAAGGCGGATACGGCTACTTCGATCACTTGAAGACTGCGGTTGAAGACATCCGCAAAGTCTTCCGGTTCAGTGAGCAGAAGTTCCACACTGGCCCAGGTGTTATCGTCAACCGTGTGGATCTTGCAGACCTTGGTGCTGGAGTTGGCAGCATCGGCTGCACGGCAGACTTCGAGTCGCTCCACAGGGTCGTCAATCGACCAGAAATTGGGCAGAACATAGCAGACTGGCAGGCAAGGCTGCCTGATGGAAAGTGAATTCGCTGCATGGTTTGGTCAGTCGGCAGCGCGTGCCACAGCTTCGGCGACCTGCCTGTGAACATCGGTGTTGAGAATGTCCGGCATCAGTTCGCCGGGCAGGGCGTTGGCCGAAATGGTCTCGGCTGCCGCGATCTTCATGGCATCCGTGATACTACGAGCCCGTGATACAAGCGCACCCTTGAAGAGGCCCGGGAAGGCCATCGCATTGTTGACACCCTTGCCGTCGGCGGCAAAGAGAGCACCCGCGGCCAGTGCTTCATCGGGCGAAATTTCCGGATCCGGATTGGACAGCGCCAGTATCACCTGACCCTTGCGCACAAGATGCGGCTCGATCAGCCTCGGCACGCCTGTCGTGGCGATAACCGTGTCCGCTTCAGTCATCACAGCCTTGATATCACAAGCCTCGCCGCCGTGTTGCCTGAATCGCTCGCTCATGATCGGGTTGATGTCGGCACCCAGGAATCGTGATACACCCCAGGCCTTGAGCAGACGGTGAATGCCAGCGCCAGCCGCGCCTAATCCGATGATGCCGACCGTCGATGACTTCAGATCGAAATTCCGCTTGCGGGCGACGCTAAGCAGCGCGGCCAGAACCACAGTTGCAGTTCCGTGCTGGTCGTCGTGCATCACGGGAATATCCAGCTCGGCATCCAGCACTTCTTCAATCTCGAAGCATTCCGGCGCCTTGATGTCTTCCAGCTTGATTGCGCCGAAAGTAGGCGCAATGGCACGGATTGCGGCAATGATCTCTTTTGTATCACGAGTGCCCAGCAGGATCGGCACACCGCTGATTCCAGCCAGCTTGTGGAACAGCAGGGCCTTGCCTTCCATAACGGGCATGCCCGCCCGTGGGCCGATATCGCCCAGACCAAGGATGGCCGTACCGTTGGTCACAATCGCAACCGTGTTCTGGATTCCCGTGAGTTCGAGAGCAAGGGCCGGATCGGCTTCGATCTGCTGACAAATGGAGGCGACACCGGGAGTGTAGACCAGACTGAGATCGTCGGCCGTTTCCACCTCGACACGACCAACGGTGGCAATCTTTCCGCCCAGATGCATTTCGCGCACGACATCGGTAACGGCAATGATCTCGATACCGTCAAGACGTTTGACCTCTTCGACCATGCGCTGAAAGGTTGCCTCGCTGCGAACGGTCACATCGATGTCACGAATCCGGTCACGCTTACCGTCCATCACCGTAACGATTTCGCCAAAGCGGGCGCCATACTCGCCCATGCAGGTCGTCAGGCGGCCCAGCCAGCAAGGTGCATCAGGATGGCGAATGCGAAGACGCTTGGTACAGTGGCGGCCGGTTTCGTGTCTCATCTATCCTCCATTCACGGTCGAAGGCTCTGCCAGGCAGTAAAAAGTGTTCAATTCCTGACAAGATAAGAATCGATTGTCGGACTGTAGCCGTGCAGGCGGGATGCGCCCTCCAGCCACCCCCGACCGCCCAGGGGAGTACTCCGCGTTGAAGCCGGAATCCGTCAGGCTTGTTCCCGCAATCTCATGGATATCGCCTCTTTTCGCGCAGCCTGTCAAAATGGCTTGACACCCCCTCAGATTTGCAGCGGCAATCCCGGCCATCATCCACGGACTCATCGAGGAGCTTGCTACCTTCTTGGTCATGCAATTTACCCGCACACCATCCGGATGGCACGAACTGGACGCTACATCTCGACCGGGGCCCGGCCTTAAAGCTTTGATGATCGCCATGGTCGTGGTTTTCGCTTTTCAGGATCCTCTCCATCTGAAAAGCTTCGCCATGCTTTATGCAAATAAAGTCTGGCATGGCCGCCTTTACCAGCTGTTCACCTATGGTTGGCTCCATGCGGATTTAATGCACCTGCTCTTCAATCTTTTCGGCATGTGGGTTTTTGGAAGCCAACTTGAACGGGTCTGGGACTCGCGCAGCCTGATTGTCTTCTTCATGAGCTGCATCGTGGGTGCTGGTGTGACCTACGTGTTGCTGGATCCTTTCTTCAGCGCAAATCAGGCTCCCGTGATCGGGTCATCGGGCGGGGTTTACGGCTTGCTTGTCGCCTACGGGATTCTCTTCAGGCAGCGCAAACTGCTGCTGCTGGGTCTGATACCCATTCGCGCGGGAACACTTGCCCTGCTTTTCGGCCTCTTTGCCCTTTGGGAAGGCATCAGTCAAAGCCAGGATGGTATCGCGCACTTTGCCCATCTGGGCGGCATGATTACCGGCCTTCTTCTGCTTTATGGTCCGGACCTTGGCCGCAGCACCAGAATCTTGCGCCACCGTCTGCGCATGCAGGCTTATGCCAAAAGGCAAGCTGGTCGACCACCGTCTACGGCTGAGCCAGCTAGTGGGAGCTCCAGATCAGGTCTGGACTCAGAGCGCGAACGGATCAGTCAGCAGGTTGACGAGCTGCTTGAGAAGATTTCACGCCAGGGGAGCGCGAGCCTGAGCCCTGAGGAAAAGCGCTTCCTCGATGTAGCTTCGGCCTACCTGCGCAACACGCGGGATGGATCGGAATCATGAATCGACTACCCTGCATTCACCTGCCCGAGTTGAAGGCCGTCGGTGGTCTGCACAGACTGGACGCGGCCAAAAGCCATCACTTGAACAAGGTTTTGAGGCTTGCCCCCGGACAAGGGTTGAAGGCTTTGAATGGGGCGGGACTTGTGGCCGAGGGGCAACTGGCAAGCGCGGGCAGGATCTGCGAGATCAATCTGGAAGCCGCCGCTCAGGCGCTGGCACCTTCGCCACTGGAGCTTTGGTTGCCGCTGATTCGCCCAAGCCGGCTGGAAACGGCCGTGGAAAAGGCCGTGGAACTGGGAGTCGGCCGTATTCACCCCTTCACCAGTGAGCACACGGGTAACCAGAACCGTCGACTGGACATGTCACGCCTTGGGCGGGTGATGATTGCCGCGCTGGAGCAATCGGGAAATCCCTTCCTGCCCGATCTGGCTGAACCGCAGCCGCTCTCGAAGCTACTTGAGGAAAGCCGCTTGCCGCTTGTTCTGGCCCACCCTGCTGCCACAGCGGACCTGGCCACAGAGCTGGGCAATCTTGCCGAAACAGGCTGCTCGCTGCTGGCCGGGCCGGAAGGCGGCTTTTCCCCTGAAGAATTCGACCTTGTAGTGAAACGCGCACGGGTGATCGCCGGTCTTGGCCCCCATGTGCTTCGCGCCGAGAGCGCACTTATTTGTCTCTGCGGGCTCTTCAGAGCCCTGACGCACAGCAATTGAAAACTTTCAATTCCCGCTTGAATGGCGGGTTTTCAACTGGAGGAAGATCCATGAAGGGATCCGTTCAGAAGGCGATTCTCGCCCTGTTCGCGCTGCTTGTTCTGGGAACGAGCGCTGTCAGGGCCGAGTTGCCGGTCAAGGAGCATGTGCTGGACAACGGCATGCGCTTCCTGATCATCGAAGACCATACCAGCCCGAGTTTCATCGGCGCCTGGGTGGCGCATGTCGGGTCGGCCAACGAAAAGCCCGGCATGACCGGTCTGACGCATCTACTGGAACACATGATGTTCAAGGGTTCCAAGGTCATTGGCACGCGCAACCTGAAGAAGGATCTGGCGCTGATTGCCAGGCAGGAGGAACTCAAGGAAGAAATGCGCCAGATGGATCGCGCCTTCCGCCAGCAGGTTCGTCGTGGCGAGATCGAGACGATGGACGAAGGTCGCGCCGCCTCGGATGCCTATCAGGCGCTGGAGGCTGAGTTTGCAGAACTGGTCGACGAGCAGCGGGAAAACATGATCCCGAATGAGTTCGACGAGATCCTGCAGAAGAATGGCGAGATCTTCGGCAACGCCTTTACCAGTCAGGACATGACCGCCTATTTCAATGTGCTGCCGTCCAACAAGCTGGAACTCTGGTTCTGGATGGAAAGCGATCGCCTGATGAACCCGGTCTTCCGTGAATTCTATGCAGAGCGGAGCGTGGTTCGCGAAGAACGCCGCATGCGTACCGAAGCCTCGCCCACGGGCATTCACGAAGAAGCGGTCACGGCCGCCTTCTGGCAGGCGCACCCCTATCACTGGCCAATCATCGGCTGGGCCAGTGATGTGGAGAACCTTTCCATGAAGCAGGCTCAGGACTACTATCACACCTGGTACGGTCCCGGCAATGTGACCGCCATTGTCGCTGGTGATGTTGATGAGAAGGAAGTTGTGGCCATGGCCGAACGTTATTTCGGCCGAATGGAACCCCGTGATACACCGCCCGATATCATCACACTCGAGCCCGAGCAGGTGGGTGAGAAGCGCTATCTGGGCGAGGCGGACATCAACCCCACTGTGCAGATCGCCTATCACTGCGGCGGCTTTGCCCATGTGGACAGCCCGGAACTGCAGATCATTTCACAGCTCATGACCGGTGATACAGGCCGCCTCCAGCGCAAGCTGGTGCAGGAAAGCAAAGTGGCGATCAGTGCTTACGCGTATTACGACATGAGCAAGTATGGGGGCACCTTTTACTTGCAGGCTGAAGCTTCCGACGGTGTAACACACGAAGAGCTGGAAGCCGCTCTGGAAGCCGAACTCAATCGTATGGTTGAGGAGCTCACGGGCGAGCGCGAGCTGCAGAAGATCAAGAACAATTATCTGGTCGATGTCTACCGCGAAGAGCAGAATCCGATTCGAGGCGCCTTTGCGCTGATCATGTTTGATGGCATGGGTGACTGGACGCATTTGAGCCGCTTCCGTGGCCAGATTCTTGAGGTCGAGGCAGAGGATATTCAGCGCGTGGCCGCCGAAACCTTCCGCGATGAAAACCGCATGGTAACCTGGTATGTCCGCAAGGGTGAATCACAGGAAGACACCATGCCGGCCGAATTCAGCAGCCTGCCAACCGAAATGCAGCAGGCGGTCAAGGGCATGATGGGCCAGCTTGGCATGATACCCGACCCGAATCAGCTGATGGGCATTCGCGCACAGATTGAATCGCAGCCGGCGGAAGATGAAGATCAAGCAAAGATGGCCCGCGTGCTGGTTGAACTGATTGATGCGCGCATTGAAGAACTGAGTCAGGGAGGGACGGAATAATGCGTACAAGCTTGCTCCTTGCACTGCTCTTTGCCGGCCAGGCACTGGCGGCGAAGATCCCCAGCCATCCTGACAAGCTCGTCTACGATGAACTGCACTACGATCCGCCGGTCGCGGCTGATTACCGCGAGCCGCTTGTAGAGGGAGCTGTTGCCTACATCGCCGAGGACTCGCGTGTTCCCCTGATTGACATCACGATCAACATCAAGATGGACGATCAGCAGGTGCCCGAAGGCCTGAATGGGCTGCACTCCGCTACGATGGAACTGTTGACGGCTGGCGCGGGCGAATGGGACGCGACCTGGATCGAAGAAGAGATCGCCTATCTGGGTGCAAGTCTTCGCAGCCGTGTTACAAGTTCCGGTGGTAGCGTGAGCCTGCAGACCCTGACGAAGGACTTCGATCATGGTCTGGACATGCTCTTCGCCATTTTGCAGACACCGAACTTCGATCAGGATCGCCTTGAGCTCTGGAAGGAAGAGCGCATTGCCTCCTTCAAGGAGCGCAATGACCATCCGCGCCGCATCGAAAGCATGGAATGGCGCCGACTGATCTATGACGAGAGCTGGTACAAGCCAGCCACAGCAGCGGATGTGGCAGCCATCAACCGTGATGCGATGAAGGACTGGGCCCGGACCTGGATTCAGCCCGCACACATGGTAATCTCCATTTCAGGTGACTTCCAGAAGGAAGAAATGCTGGCCAATCTCAACCAGCGTCTGGCGGGCTGGTCAGGTCCTGAGGTGAGCTTCGGCGCCATGGAGCCCGTGTACAGTCATGTATCACCGGGCGTCTATCTCGTCAACAAGGATGTCAACCAGACGCGGGCGTTCTGCCTTCTGCCGGGGCTGGATCGAGACGACGATGCCTGGCTGGCAGCCTACATGATGAATGAGATTCTGGGCGGCAGCGGCATGAGCTCGAACCTGGTCAACCGCATTCGCACCAAGGAAGGGCTGGCCTACTCGACCGGAAGCCGCCTGGAAGAGGTGGATCGCGGACAGGGCCTGCTTTACGCGCTCTTTCAGACCAAAACCGAGAGCACAATTTTTGCGATGAGTCTGCTGGTGGACGAATACAACAAGATGGCAGCCGGCGACATCGATGCGGAGTCCTTTGAGAATGCACGGACAAAGATGATCGACGGCTTCCCCGCAACTTTTGGTGACGCCGCAAGGATCGTTTCCGTCCTTGCTGACGAGGAGATCACGGGCCGCTACGAAAGCAATCCCATGTATTACAGCGAACTGCGTGACAAGGCGCGCGCGCTGACACTCGATGACCTGAAGGCTGCCGCGGCTGATTTGCTTAAGTCGGATCAGCTGGTATGGCTGCTGGTTGGAAATGCAGAAGCGATCCTCAAGGGCGACGAAGAACACGGGCTGAATCTTGAAGATATTGGTCCTGTCACACGTCTGCCGCTGCGCGATCCGCTGACGCAGGAGCCCATCGCCGAAAGGTGATCGCCGGTGCAGAACATTCTGGCCCCCGCATTTCATCATGGAATGCGGGGGTTTTCCTTTGAGAGGAAGTTGCCTTAACCAGCTACCAGTTTCAGGCGAGAGGGCTGGCGGCCCATCTCCACAAGTCAACCATCATCAATTCTCCCTGTCATTTCCAGTCACCCCCTGTCACACCTGCGGGGGGGGGGGGAAGCGGAACCCCTCTGGCTGGATTCTGGGGGCTAATCTGTCAAGGCTGCTTGACACGGATGGGAAATCTGCTTTAGCTCCCCTGGCACTCCCCTGGCACTCCCCTGGCACCAAGAAGGCCAGTGGGGCAGTTGTCGACGCAGTCGGCAAATGGCCCCTGGCATAGTGCCGACCGATCGGCACGGCTACCGCTTCAGCAAGGACCGTCTTCGGGCTGAAGCTGAAGTGGGCGGGCACTCCCCTGGCACTCCCCCGGAACCAAGTACGCCAGTGGCTTGATCAAGTGCCGATTTATCGGCGCGCAGGGCAAGCGCTTGCTGACCTGCAAATCTGCAATCAGCACTTGTCTGGCCTTGGTAGCCATTTATCAGCTAATAAAAAGAGCCTCCCCCTAAGGAGAGGCCCTTGAATGATCATGCTTGTCAGCGAACTAGAAGTTCTTGCTGAAGCCCAGATGGATGCTCAGCTGGCTGTGGTCAATCTCGGCCTGCGTCATGCCAAAGTAATCGCTGCTGTCATAAGGCGCAGGATTCTGCTGACTGACTTCCGGCACAAACTCCAGACCGCCCATCAGTGCCCATTCGCCCATGGTGTACTTCAGACCCATGGTGTAATGGTCTTCCACTGTGGCCGGGAAAAGGCCGTTGAGGAAATTGGCCGGGACCGGATTCTGGGAATGGTTGTAGCCGGCCAGCAGCACGAGGTCCTGATTGATCCAGTACTTGGTGCCGACGCTGACTGCCGTGCGGTCTGTCCAGTGCATCTTGAACTTGGGCAGAATGCCGTTAACCATGTCGTTGTCGGTCTTCATTAAGGGCTCGTAGACCGCGTCGCCCCAACCCAGATAGTTGATGTCGCCCAGCAGGTGCCAGCGGCTGTTGACCTTGTAGGCAAATCCGGCACCCACTTCGGTCGGCCAGCTGAAGTCCTTGAATTCGAGATCGAAATCGTTGCCCATCGGCAGGTCGGTCGCGAAGGTCAGCGTGCCGCCGTCAAAGGCCACATCAGCCTTCGTGCCAAACCAGGCACCCCAGGTCAGGCGGTTGTCGATGGTGCGGGTAGAGAAACCAATCCGGGCATTGTAACCGAAGCTGGTCAGGTCTGTGGCGCTCATGCCGATGAAGTCGGGCATGCCGTCCATATTCCAGTCGGGGGCTACAGTGTTCGGGAAGTAATCGAATTCAAGCATGGCGTAGCCAAGGCTCACGCTAAGGCCGATGTTGGTGCGATCGTTGGCCTTGTAACCGAATCCACCAGTCAGGCGCATGTAGGCGACATTCGAATACAGGTCATCCTGCGTGCCGAAGACCGTGTTCAGGTCCTGAAAATCCACACCCATGCCGCCCTGTGCGTAACCGCAGACACCCACGACCATCTTGTCGTTCAGGGGCTTGGCATAACCAAGATAGGGCAGCGGGAAAACCGCCGACTCACCATCAACGGCACTGTTCATCACACTGCCATCCATCGGGGAATAATCCGTGTAGGTCAGGCTTGGCATGAGCATGGTCAGCGAGGTGCAGAGCATCGGCTGATTGATGTCGGCCATCATTGCGGGGTTGCCCACCATGGCAGTCGGATTGACATTGCCCATGCGGCCACCGGCCAGCAAGGCCGAGCAGGCACCGTAACCGATCAGGTTCATTCCATTCGTAGCGAAAACAGGTTGGGCCAGCAGGCTGCTCATCAGCACCGCGGCGGAAATGGCGGAAAAACGCTTCATCAGTCCTCCAAAGAATTCAGACACGTCCATCTTGTGAACTGTGCACTGGTTGAACTGCAGCAACCTAATGCAATTGCCATAATTTGACAACATTTTAACAGGATAATTGGATCAAAAAAAAGACCCGCTTGCACGCGGGTCTTCATCATTAATAATGAGTTGATTCAGGCAAGCAGCTCGCGTGATGCGTCGAGAAGCGCTTCAACAGTGAGGCCAAGCTCCTCCATGATTTGATCACCGGGCGCGCTCAGGCCAAAACGGTCGATGCCGATGACACGCCCGTCAAGCCCTGTATAGCGATACCAGGGCAGGCTGCGACCCGCCTCGATGGCAATTCGTTCACAGGTTTCAATGGGCAGCACCTCTTGCTGCCAGTCGGCATCCTGCTTTTCAAAACGCTCCATGGAAACCATGGAGACCACTCGCACGCCTCTGCCTTCTTCCTTTAGCACCTTTGCGGCAGCCTGGGCCAAGGGCAGCTCGCTACCACAGCTGATCAGGACAAGTTCAAGAGGTCCATCTTCCCTGCTCAGGACATAAGCACCGCGCTGAACGCCTTCCACTCTGAGCCCGGCCTCCGGACCCTCAATCAGCTCGACATTCTGCCGCGTCAGCGAAAGCACTGTTGGACCAGCGTTGTCAAGTGCAGCAAGAAGCGCGGCGCGGCATTCCAGCTGATCTGCGGGGCGGTAGACTTCCAATCCCGGAATCATGCGCAACGCGGCAACAGATTCGACCGGCTGGTGTGTCGGACCGTCTTCTCCGACGCCAACGGAATCGTGGGTGAACCAGTAAATCACGGTCAGACCAGCCAGCGCAGCCAGGCGAATAGCGGGGCGCAGGTAATCAGAGAAGACCATGAACGTGCCGCCCACCGGGATGTAAAGCCCCTCGTAGGCCAGGCCATTCATCAGTGCACCCATGGCGTGTTCGCGAATACCAACACGCAGATTGCGGCCGGCAAAGTCGCCCGGTGATACATCACCGCCTTCGGCGAAATAATTGAGATTGGATCCGTATAGGTCTGCATTCAGGCTGAAAAGGCGTGGATCACGGCGGAAGAGCTCCTGCAGCTCGATGCTCGCGGCCTTTCGCGTGGCCAGTGCTTTGTCCTGTGATACATCATTCAGAGCAAAATCAGGGGCATAGTCCTTGCCGGAAGCCCAGGCAGCCAGATGTGCGGGAAGGGAACCAGCCTGCCAGTCCTTGTGCCAGGCCGCTGCCGACTCAACGAGCATCGCCTTATGTACAGCAAAGGCCTCGCGCAGCTCCTGTGATACATGGAATCGTTCCGGCGGCAGGCCCAGCCCGGCTCTGGCCTCTTCAGCAAAGGCTCCACCACCTTCGCCGTGTCCTTTTGGCGTCCCGGCAACTTGCGGAATACCGCGAGCGATTTCAGTACGGGCGATTATCAGCTTCGGCATTCCATCGCGCTCATCACGAACATCCAGCAGGACCTGCTGCAGCTGATCAAGATCGTGGCCGTCCACCTCAAAGACATGCCAGCCGCAGGCTTCGTAGCGCTGACGGACATCCTGACTTTGTGTCACAGCGGCCATCGCATCCAGCGTGACGGCGTTTGAATCCCAGATGAGTACGAGGTTGTCGAGTTTGAGATGACCGGCCAGCTCCGTGCTCTCCATGGCCACGCCTTCCTGCATGCAGCCATCACCGGCAAGACAGAACACGGTAGAATCAAGCAAGCTGGCCCGCTCAGCGCCAAGCTCAGCCATGGACTTCTTCAGGCTGAGCGCAATGCCGACAGCATTGCCGATACCCTGTCCCAGCGGGCCAGAAGTGATTTCCACGCCGGGCGTCTCTGCAAACTCCGGATGACCGGGCGTGTGACTGCCCAGTTTGCGAAAGGCCTTCAGGTCATCCAGACTCAGCTCGTATCCGGCAAGGTGAAGCCAGGCATAGAGGAACATGCTGCCATGACCGGCGCTCAGCACAAATCGGTCACGGCCTGCCCAGCGCGGCTCATCAGGGTTGTAGCGCATGACGCTGCCAAAGAGGGCGGCCCCGATTTCGGCGGCTCCCAGCGGAAGTCCAAGGTGGCCGGATTTGCAGCCGGAAATGGCGTCAATGGCAAGGCCGCGCGCTGTCGCCGCGGCCAGACTGAGGTGATGATTGCTGAGTGGCATGGGTCCCCGCGCTTGCTGATTGATTTGCACAATATAGCAGGCTGGGGCGTGGGCCTGGTTCAGTCCGAATTCTGCTTGCGCTCAATCCCCAGATGCGAGCGCATTTCTTCTTCGGCCTGTTCCGGATTCGTGGCGTTGAACAATACCAGTTTGCGCAAATGAGCCAGGGCTTCGGCGCCATGTACTCCCTCAAATTCGATGGCGGCACCATCTTCATTCAGGCGCACAACTCGACCTTGTATCACAAGATCAACAGCCTTGGGACCTTCACCCAGACGAATGGTGAGCTCGCAGCTCTCACCTTCCTTCAGGTCCAGCTCGCTGTTCAAGTAGACGCCGCGCAAGCTGAGGTCTTCGCTCAGGCCAAGCACGGCCGACCGGTCGCCGTGTTTCAACTCAACCTTCAGCTTGAGAGGCACACGGGTAAACTCGCGCTTGTCGCTCATGACTGACTCCTGCGGATCTTGTAGAACACAGTCTTGCCCTGCTGAAAGCGCTCCCAGTTGTCATCCACATTGAGCGTCGTTTCGGCTCCGCCCAGAAAGAGAATGCCTTCAGGACCAAGCACACTGCGTGCCCGCTCCAGAATCTTCTTCTTGGTTTCCAGATCAAAGTAGATCAGCACATTACGCAGAAACAGAAAATCCAGACCGCGTGTCACGGGCCAGTTGCCATTCAAATTCAGCTCGTGATAGCGCACCATGTCGCGGATCTCCTGCTTGAGTCGCCAGGCGGATCCTTCCTTTTGAAAATACTTGACCAGCAGCGGAGCCGGCAGTCCACGGTTGATTTCCAACTGGCTGTAGAGGCCCTCGCGAGCGCGCGCCAGCATCTCGTGTGACAAATCACCACCAGAGAGATCAATGGTCCAGTTTGCCAGTTGCGGAAAATGATGACGAATCAGCATGGCAAGACTGTAAGGCTCCTGCCCGCTTGAACAGGCAGCACACCAAATGCTGATACGGCGAGTAGCCTGATGCCGCTCCATGGCCTGTGGAATAAACTCCGTGCGCATGGTCTCGAAGGGATGAAGATCGCGGAAGAAGCTGGTCTCGTTCGTGGTCATGGCATCCACCACCTGCGCGTGCAGCTTGCCGTAAGGCTTGCCGCGAAGGCTGCGCGACAGGTCGTCTACGCTCTCCATGCCCTCCATGCGGACCAGCGTCATCAGACGCATTTCCACGAGATATTCCTTGCTGTCATCGAGCACAATGCCCGACTTCTCGCGAACAAGGCCTCTCAGATAATCGAACTCAATTTGCGCGAGGGCCATGAAGGGCTTCCTGTCTTAGCAATCTGCCATGCATCACACGGCGGATGATTGAGGGGGCCATTTCGTCAAGGTCGAGAACTTCGTCGGCACTTCCATTCTGCACCACCGCGCCGGGCATGCCCCAGACGACGCAGGTGGATTCGCTCTGCGCGAACACACTGCCACCCGCATCGCGGATCTTGAGTGCCCCGTCTGCACCGTCGCGTCCCATACCAGTCAGGACTACGCCCAGCAGGTGTTCGCCACAAAGAGATACAGCACTGTTGAACAGTGGATCTACGGCCGGCCTGCAGGAATTGACCTGCGGACCCTGATGCTCTTTCAAATAGAAGCCCTTTGCATCACGGCGCACTTCCATATGCCAGTCACCCCGGGCGATCCAGATTTCACCCGGTAATACACGGGCACCATCACGGGCTTCCTGAACATGCAGCTTGCATTGCTGGTCCAGCCGCTCGGCAAGCATCCTTGTAAAGAGTGGCGGCATATGCTGCACAACGAGAATGGGCACCGGAAAGTCCGCGGGGATGGCAGGCAGCAGCCTGGCAAGCGCATTGGGGCCACCGGTACTGACGCCGATCACGAGCAGATCAACCTTGCTTCCACCTTTGGGACGAGCGAAGCCAAACGGCCGTGTGACAGCAGGCTTTCCGGGCGGCGGAGCAATCCTTGGTCCAGGCTTGCCTGATTCAGGTCGGGTGAAAGTCTTTCCCGGCAGCATGTCTTCTCCTGTCTTGACCGCAGAAGGCCGCTCCAGCATGCGGGCCATTTCCCGTCTGCGGGATGCGGTCTTGTGGAATTCTCGAACACGGGGAACCAGCTCACGGCCAAGATCATCGAGTGCTGCATGCAGACCCGATGCGCTCTCCGGCTTGGTCAGGTAATCGCTCGCGCCCAGACTCAGCGCTTCAATCGTCGTATTTGCACCACGACTGGTCAGCGTGCTGAACATGATAACGGGAACACGCGCGTCCTTCTTGCGCAGCTCCTTCAGCGTGGCCAGGCCATCAAGTTCGGGCATCTCCACATCCAGTGTTACAAGATCCGGTTTGATCTTGTCAAAGTGATCGAGCGCCTCGCGGCCATTGCGAGCCTCGAAGGCCACTTCAATGTCCGGCTCGCGCTTGAGGATCATTGCCAGCAGTCGTCTTACGACCACCGAATCATCCACGATCATCACACGAATCATTTCAGTCCTGGATTTCAATGCCCAGCAGGGCGAGCTTCTCAGCCAGTGCTTCTTTAGTAAAAGGCTTCATGATGTACTCGTCGGCCCCTGCCTCCAGCGCTTCAACCACGCTTTCGATCTGATTCACCGAAGTGACCATCAGCAGTTTGATTGCCTCGCTGTCCAGCAGGGAACGAGTTTGTCTCACAAACTGGATACCGTCCATCACCGGCATCTGCCAGTCGACCAGCGCAAAATCAAAGGGCCCGGCAGATTGTATCAGCTGGAAGGCTTCCTTGCCATCTGCCGCCTGCAGATAGCTTACACCCATTTCGTCCAGGATACGACCAAGCAACATGCGCATGGAAGCGGAGTCGTCTATAATGAGCGCTCTCATGCCACTTCTTCCCGCTGACTGGCCGCGTCTACAATCTTGATTACCCGTGATACATCAAGTACCAGCAACAGTCGCTTGTCCAGCTTGTAGGCTCCAAGGATCAGTTCCCTGGCCGAGCCGGAAAGCGTGTCCGGTGGCTTTTCAAAGATCTCGTCTTCCACTTCCACCACATCACCAACTTCGTCCACCAGCAGGCTGACCACGGAGTCGCCATCGCGTATCACGACATTCATCCGCTCTTCGCGCTCATCATCCGGTGGAAGGTCAAGTCTGCGCCTCAGGTCAAGTGCCGTTACAATCTGGCCGCGCAAATTGATCAGGCCGCTGATGACTTCCTGTGACAGCGGTACAGTCGTCATCTGCTGAAAACGGATCACCTCCTGGACAAGCTTCACATCCACTCCGAAGTAGAGCTTGTTGACATAAAAGGTGCAGTATTGTCTGGATTCAGCCATCGTGCTACTCCAGTTTCATCGTTACTTCCATCATGAAACGGTGCTTGCCGATCTCAAAGGGAACGACCATCACAGGGATGTCGCCCTTGTGACCCAGCGTGTGGCCGGGTCCGACCACCACCGTCGGGATGGAAATGTTGAAGCTCAGGTCCTGTGTGGAGAGTTCCGTTTTGGCCGCACCGGCAACGATGTTGGCCAGTTCACCCACCACGTCCTGTACGTCGTTTGTGATACGATAGACTTTTTCGCCCACCATCAATGCGTAGACCTTCAGGGCCACAGGCGTCGGCAGACTCAAGGCTACCGAGCCCAGCACCTTGGGTCCGGCGAATCCGATGATCGCCGAGACATCCCCCTGGGTGGAGTTCTCCTTCTTGAAGTAAGGAGTCCCCCGCTCGGGTGATACACCCACCATGGTCTCCATGGCATTGATCAGCGCGTTGATAAAAGGATTAATGTACTTGGCTTCCATGCCCGCCCCCGATCATGCACCCGTAATCAGTTTCACCTTTTCTGCCAAAGTGTCCTTGGTGAAGGGCTTGACGATGTAATCGTTGACCCCCGCCGCCAGGGCTTCCATGACTTCATCCCGCGCACCTTCCGACGTGACCATGATGATCGGAATCGAGTTCATGGCAGCGTCGGAACGCACTTCCTTGACCAGACTGAGTCCATCCATAACAGGCATGTTCCAGTCAGTCAGGATCAGATTGACTCCATCCAGCGTTTTGAGCGCTTCCTCACCATTGCCAGCCTCAACCAGATCCGTGAATCCGGCCGCCTTGAGGCTGTTGATGATGATGCGTCGCATCGTGGTGGAGTCGTCTACAACAAGGATTCTCATCGCTCTATCCTTTTTGGTGATCAGCTGACTTTGGACGCCAGGCGGTGCACGTCCAGCATCTCGGTGATCTTGTCCTGTACGACAATCACCCCCAGCACACCTTCACGGGTGGCTTCACGCTTGACCGTGACCGACTCGTCGGCAATATCTTCTATGGCGTCTACAACCAGACCGAAGCTGCCGCCATTGTGACTGTAGACCACAACCTGCACGTCCTGGCGCTGCTCGTCGCTCTCGCTTCTGGGCACACTGCGGCGCTCTTCCAGATGGCGCTCGGGACGAATCAGTGGCAGAATCTGACCGCGGTACTGAATGACTTCCTGTTCGCCGGCGCGTTCGATGCGTGCCGCCTCGACTTCTTCCAGTCGATCCACCTCCGAAAGCGGCATGGCCATGCGGCTGCCACCGACGCGGAAGAGCAGCAGGGTCTGACGATCCTTGTCGCGATCTTCCTCGTGCCTTTCCTTGTCGGCCATTGCCTGTTCACGATCCACCGAAATCACGCGACTCTGCTGGGCAAGGCCCAGTACGTCGAGAATCAGCGCAACGGATCCATCGCCCATGATCGTCGCCCCGCTGAAGATGCGAATCTGCTTGAGCTGCGAACCCAGCGGCTTGACCACGATTTCTTCCGTGTCCGTGATCTCGTCAACCACCAGTCCGAAGGAACGGTCACCAGCCTGTAACACGGCGATGTTGATAATCTGACTGTCATCGACCGGCGCAAATCCCAACTGCTCACGCAGGTGCACGAGCGGCAGGAGCTTGCCGCGCAGCCTGTATACGGGAGCGCCATGCAGCATTTCGATGCCGTTCTTTGCCTGCTCGCCTTCCAGTCGAACCAGTTCCAGCAAGCTGACCTGTGGCACGGCAAAGCGATCTTCACCCGCCTTCACCACCAGCGCCGGAATGATTGCCAGCGTCAGCGGAATCTTGATCTTGAGCGTGGTGCCTTCGCCCTCGACACTCGTCATGTCGACGACACCGCCGATGCGGGTAATATTCGTCTTGACCACATCCATGCCGACGCCGCGGCCGCTCACATTGGTTACCTGCTTGGCCGTCGAGAAGCCCGGCATGAAAATCAGGTTGACCAGATCACGGTCGCTCATCCGCTCGGCAACCTCTGCTGTGATCAGTCCACGCTCGATGGCCTTCTGCTTGACGGCACTTGCGCAGATGCCCGCGCCATCATCCTGAATCTCGATGTTTACCTGACCACCTTCGTGATACGCGCGCATGTGTATCACGCCTTCGGCAGGCTTGCCTGCTGCAACACGCTCGGCGGGCGACTCGACACCGTGATCCACGCTGTTCCTGATGATATGGGTCAGCGGATCCTTGATCGCTTCAAGCAGCGTCTTGTCCAGTTCCGTGTCCTTGCCGACCATGTCCAGACGAACCTGCTTGGAACAGGCATGCGCCAGATCACGAACCACACGCGGGAACTTGTTCCAGACATTGCCGATGGGCTGCATGCGTGTTTTCATCACGCCTTCCTGCAGCTCGGTCGTGATCAGATTGAGGCGCTGAAGAATGGGATTGAAGGCTGTGTCTTCAATGCGCGTGGCATACTGCAGCAGCTGATTGCGCACCAGCACAAGTTCGCCAGCCAGATTCATCAGGCGGTCCAGCTGTACTACATCCACACGCAGCGTGCTGTCAGCCACGGAGCTGTCGGGCTTGCCGGAAGCCTGCTGCTTCTTCAGCGCTTCCTTGACTTGCCCGGAGGGCACGCCACCCTTTTCTACCAGGATCTCGCCGATATGTCTGGGGTCGCCCTCGGCCTGTTCCCGCAAGGCATCCTCAATCTGCTCCTCATTGGCCAGACCGCTCTCCACAAGCACCTTGCCCATGGGCGGTGCGGGGGGCGCGGGCGGCTCTTCCTCGGCTTCCAGTTCAACTTCCAGCTCGGCAGGCGCTTCAAAGGCGACAGTGTTGGTCGCTTCAGGTGTTTCTTCTTTGGGAGCTTCCCCGGCCTGGTCAGCGGCAGCCTCGCTCCGGCCTTCCACCAGAGCAGAAAGCACTTCCACCAGACTCGAGTAATCGGTGTCACCTTCTGCCTGCGTGCTTTCAATGGAACGCAGAATCTCGCGCACGGCATCCACCATCTTCAGCAGCGTAGTGGTGATTTCCGGCGTCAGCTCACGGCTGCCATCGCGCAGCTGGCTGAGCAGGTTTTCACCCACATGCGTAACCTTTTCCAGCTTTGTAAAGCCGAAAAAGCCGCTCGTCCCCTTGATGGTGTGGATTGTGCGGAAAATGCTGCCAAGCACCTCGAGGTCACCCGGGTTGTCTTCCAGACTGACGAATTCCTGATCCAGCCGGTCCAGGTTTTCGTAGCTCTCAACCAGGAATTCCCTCAGGATGTCTTCCATGCCGGTGAGATCGATCATCATTACCCCCATCCAGTTACTGCGTCTTCTTCATCGGCAGACGCAAATCCCGACTTGACGATTCGGGCGACTGATGGGGGGGTAATCAGCGACGAGGCGCAAAGCCGGTTAATCTTCCAACAGACGGTATCGGCCAAGAAAGGCCTTCATTTCACTCGAATTTTGACGAAATCCTGAGATCATGCCGTGCATGGCTTCCATTCCCTGCTGAACCTGTTGAATATTGCCGTTCACTTCCTGCAGGCTCTCGGTGATGTTTCGCGCGTTGCCGGCAATCATGTTGACCGTTCCGCCCAACTCAGAAGTGGTCGCAGCCTGCTCCGTAACCGCGCTGGCAATGCCCGACTGCGCCTCGGAAACACCCAGAATCACGCGGCGGGCTTCTTCAATGGCAACTGCAACTTCTTCCGTTTCGCCCAGAATGCGCTTGATGGTTTCGCCAACCTGATCGGTGGCGCGGGCCGTTTCGCGGGCCAGATTCTTGATTTCGCCGGCAACCACTTCAAAACCCTTGCCTGCTTCACCCGCGCGAGCGGCTTCAATGGTTGCATTCAGCGCAAGCAGGTTGGTCTGCTCGGCGATGTTGCGAATCAGATCGATCACCTGGCGAATATCCTCGCTGCTGGACTCCAGACGGTCCACCAGCTTGCGGGCGTTTTCCGCCTGATCGCTGGCAGCCACGGCCGTCTCCTGCCCCAGCGTCGCGTTTCTGGAAATGTCCTGGATGCTCTGATCCAGCTCGGTAATGGCTGCGGCGACGGCCGTCATCGCGTCGGTCACTTCCGTGTTTGATTTTGTCACCTGATTGACCCGCTCCGCATTGCTGCCGGATGACTTGATTACATCGTTGGCGGTAGTGGCCATTTTGCTGCTGCTGCTCTCAACCAGTTCGGCCGTGCCCTGCAGGCTTTTCATTCCTTTCGAGTAAGTCCTGATCAGCTCTCTCAGGTTCTGTCCCAGATCACCCAGCTCTTCGCTTTGGCAATGAGTAGCCGCAGAGGCCAGATCACCACTGGAAGCATCCCTGACCGTCAGGGCAGCAGCTTCCTCGCGCAGGCGGCGCTCGCGCTCCAGCTTTTCAGCCTGACTGACATCCTCCCAGTTGACGATGTACCCGATCTGCTTGCCCGATTCATCCTTCAGCGCGTTGATGCGGGTTTCGAGAGTGACGGTTCCAAAGCTGAATCGGGCCGAATGCGGCAGTTTGAAGCCATCGCGCAAAATAGCCTCAACCCGGGCTGGATTCCGGTGAAAGCGGTGAATCGATCCGCCGAGCACCTCGTCAACATTCAGCCGGAAGATCTGCTTGATAACTGCCCGGTGCTGCTCGAGACTTTCCGCGGCCTTGTCATTCATGTAGACCAGATTCAGCTCCATGTCGGCGATGAAGAGATTGGTTTGAATGCTGTTGAGAACCGCGTTCCAGCTGGCCTTTTTGACAAAACCCGCTTTGCGATCTGCGTGACCGGTGTTCTTCATTGGAGTTCTCCCTTTGATGAATCTTCAAGATTGAATCGTGATACAAACTTCTCCGGGGGGATTGGGGAGCGGGGAATTCAGTTAAGTGGGGCAAACAATCAGCTCAAAGTAGGATCGGCATGGCAGTTATCCTTCAATCTCCTGCACGATTTTGAAGAAATGGCTTTCATAAAAAGAAAAAGGGAGGCGCGATTGCCTCCCAATTTGCGGGTCATGGAGACGGGGGGAGTTGAACCCCCGTCCGAAATGGCGCTTGCCAGGACCTCTACATGCTTAGCCTGTCTACAGGGTCTCGACGCGTCCAAAGCGGGCAGGCACGACCTGGCCACGTCCAGGCTGATGAATCTCGCCCCTTCCGCCTCAGCCGGAGCTTCGGGGCCAGCTCACGAGATGACGAAGTTTCCGCTGACTGTGAGCCTGTCAACGGGCTTCGGCTGCACTAGGCAGCGAGTGCGTAATCGTTGCCGATTAAAAAGTGTGCCGAACCTTTTTACGTGGTGGCTACGACATACCACGACATGCAGTCCGGGGTCGCTTCCGTTCCGTCGAATCCCACGAACGTCCCCGTCGGCCTCAAGAGTAGCGTTCCCGCTTCAGAGCGGCAAGGTTCTGCGCCCGCTTCTTGTGAATCAAGCACGCTGACGACATCTTGCCCGCATGCGCACCATTCTTTTGTTTCTGCTTTTTCTGCCGGCCTGCCTGCATGCCGCCAACTGGACCCGTCATGCCAGCGATCTTGCAGCCTGGCTGGATTCCGATCCTGTCCTTGAACGGGCTCGCGTCGACATGCCCATTGAACTGATTCCCGGAGAACTCATCTGGGAACGCGGGCTCCTGCGTCGCTGCTGGCTGCCCTTCTTTGGCGACAGCCTGCTGATGATCGAGGCTTATGGTCGGGGGCGCTGGCAGATTAACGGTGATACACCGGAAGAAATCGCTCGCCTGGCCTCTTATGCGGGCCGCAATGGTTTTAATGAAAAGCCGCGCCGCTTGATTCTGCTGCTGCCGGCCACCGTAGAAGTTGAGGGACTGCCTGAATTCAAGGCACCCGGGCGTCTTACGCTGGATTTCCTTCGGCGAGATCTGGATCAGGGCCATCCCGCGCTGGCCGTAAAAGAGGACGGGCCGGCTTTGCTTTTTGCCCAGCATCTGGCAGCCAAGGGGTCCAGCAGTGGATTTCTCTGGTGCTATAATCCCGCCGACGAAACACTGCACTTTCGCGCTGCAGGTCAAGAGGCTCTGACAGCGGCCCTGCATGGCGGAAGTCATGTGCGTGTACCCTGGCTGCGAAGAAACAGACCGGAGACATCGGCCGCAAGCTCGCATCCAGGCACTCCTGAGGCGGCCTTTCGCATCCTGAACCCGATGCTGGAGCTTGGCCCGCAGGCAGGGGGCCAGATTCCCTGGCAATATCAGGCAGAACTCCTGCCGCAAGCCGGTCTCGATTTTGTGTGGTTGCGACTCGACCCCTCTGTCAGCGTGAACACGCAGGCTGGTCTGGCTCAACGGGGCAGCCTGCTGCTGCTCGATTGTGAACCACAGGAAGGCGGTGCCAGGGTATCCATCACGGGAAGCACGGCAATCAAACAGGTGATTGAGCGGGATGGCGAACTGGATCTGCCTTCCATGAAGGTTCTGTTTCCGGCGGAGCCCTGGTGGCATCCGGCAACCACGCTGAAGGTGAAGTACCCGGACCACACGTCAGCAAGCCTGAGAGGTCTGGAAGCAAGGCGCTGGCTGGCAAAGAACCTGCGAAGACGGCTCGACCAACTCGAGGTGCGCGCGGAGCTTGCCAGCGAAAGGCTCTGGCTGGACAGCGAATTCGCGGTCAATGAGCGAAGGAACCAGGCATTGCTTGAACAGCGCCAGCTGAGCCGTGAGCCGGACTATGTGGATGCTGGCGAGCAAATGCCCACGGTCGACTCCGGGGCACACGGCGGAATGGACAGCTGGCTGGCGCGTTCAGTGGGTGAAAACGGCGACAGTCTGATGCTGGCCGGTCGCCGAGCCCGCTCTACGCTGGAAGAACTGGAAGAGGCGGCAGCCATGCTGGAACTGTGGCTTGGACCTCGAGATTCGCCAAGGATCGAGGCGGTCAAAAGCCGCCGTGCGTTGGAGGATCTGCACAAGCGGCGCATGGCCGACTCCGATCTAGCAGAAGCACTGCCCGCCTGTATCACACTTTCTGACTGGACGGCCACCAGCGATCACGCCGCGCTGCGCCGGCTGGAAGCTCTCTGCTTGACGAGACTGGAGCAGGTTGAACTTCGCTCTGCCATCATGCCCGACTGGATGGCTGCAGGCTGGGCCCGCAGCGTTGCCCTGCTGTTGATGGATGATCTGCGTGGCCCGGATGTATCACACAGACTGCGCCAGGAAGCCATTGGAAGATTGAACTCGGCATTTCGCCCTCATCAGGAGCGATCATCGCTGGCCGCCGGATCCAGTGCAGAAGGTAGCTGGCGAAATGACGAGGTCAATGATCAACTGGCCTGGCGCTTCGCCCTGATGCTTGAGAATTTACGCTGGCAGCTGATGAGTCCGGAAGATCTCCGATGTATCACATGGCCGGACCTGCTTTTTCAGCTGGCCGAGGAGCTTCGCCAACCCCGGGATTGGCGCAGACCGGAAGCCTCCATTAGCAGCTGCATTCTAGACTTCGTCCAAGCCAGCGAGCTGATAAACAAGGAGCAGGAAGGCCAGATTGCCGATTGGATAGCGGGGGAGTGGACACGAACAGCCTTCCCTGAGATCTCCCTCAAGCTGGTTGGTGACGATGCGGGCATGGCACTGGTTGAGTGCCGATCCAGCGGCGCCGATCGGGGAATTGTTCTCCCCTTGATGATTGATGACGGACAAAGGCTGCACCTCTTTCTCTTGCGTGTTACAGATGAGTCGCGCTGGTTTCCGCTCGATCTTCCGGCAGACAGGATCCGTGCGTGGCGCGTGGATCCCGGGGCATCATTGGCAGGAAAAGTCCGTTCATGAAGATTCTCTGCTGCTTGTGGTTACTGCTGTTTTGCCTTGCGGCGCAGGGACGTATCACAGGCTGTGATGAACTGGTGCAGCTTGCCTCCTCCACCAGTGGAACACGCAGCGAGAGGCTCGCCAACCTGGCTCTCGAAATGCTGGATCAACCCTATGCGGCCGGCACCCTTGGCGGTGGCCCGGAAGTGCAGGAAATCTTCTCACCGCGCTGCGACAGTCTGGACTGCATGACCCTGCTGGAAGTTCTGCTGGCCGCCAGCTCGCTAAATGAGAGCTCCACCCTCGAAGACTGGGCTGATTCCCTGAGGCACTTGCGCTACGCATCTGGTGACATTGCCTGGGCTAGCCGTCATCACTTCTTTACCGAATGGCTTGGCGCGGGGCATGCCACGGATCTCGGAGCTCTGCAGGCAGCATCGCGCGCAACAGAGCTGAAGCTGAATCAGCGGGAAGAAGACAGCTTGTGGCTTGAAGGTGTAACACCCAAACACTCGCACGTTGCCGTCATTGAGCATGATCTGCTGGACAGGAGCAGCATTCGCTCCGGGGATCTTGTTGGATTCCGCGCATCACAGGCTGGCCTTGATGTAACACATACCGGACTTCTTGTCTGGCAGGCAGGCGAGTTGATGCTGGTGCACGCTTCAAGCAACCAAGGCCGGGTCGTGATGGAGCCGCTTAGCGATTACGCGGGAAGAAAGAAGGGCCTGGTCATCCTGCGTCTGCCTTAAGACTTACTCGCCCGCATCAAAGACAAGCAGAGCTGCCGCGTCCGGAGGACGGGCGGCCAGACTGTAACTGCGCTTGCTGGATCCACGCTTGCGCAGGGTGCTGCTTCCCACAAGACGCGCCTCACCGGATTCAATCATCCAGACACGGCAATCATGTCCATCATCACGATTTGCTTCAGCCTTGCTTGCGGGAAGCCTGTAACCGCTTCCCTGCCAGCTGGCGAGCTGAAGATCGTAGCTGCCCGCAAAGCCCATGCGAGTATTCAGCCAGTTGCAGTAGGCCATGGCTTCAGTCGGTGAAAGGCCCTTCGCCGGGCTGTCAGAGGCTGGCCCCGATCCAAAGGCCTGACCGGATGCGCGCAGATCACGGATGCTAAGAAGAAATGGTCTGGAGGCATCGGGTTGATGATGCCCGATCCAGCTGGTCCAGGCACTTGCGTTGGATTCTGTAACACGGCGCAGGCGATAGCGATAGTGACCGCCCGGGACTACGTCAAGATCCACAAGCTCGGCATCGAGTTCAGCGGCAATCACACGCAGAGTGTCACCACCTTCAAGGCGCTCATATTCAATCCTCTCAACCGGCCCACTACTTTCAAGCCAGGCAAGCCGGGCACCCATTTCAGCGGGAGTGATGGCAGGATTCTGTGGAGTGTCCGGGACCAGCGAAATTCCTTGCCAGCTGCTCCAGGCACTCTGCCAGGGAACACGCCCTGCGCGCCAGCGCAGCCGGATCATGGAATTTCCTGCTACATCAAGTTCAAGCGAGCCTGATGCACTCTGCAAAGATGATTCCACCGCATTACGCCACTGTACTTCCCAGTTCTTGATGGATTCATCAAGCGGTGCAAGGCTGAGCATGGAGTCACTGTGATACACACTGCTCAGCTCGCCGGGAGCAGGGTCGCCAACAAGCAGGTCAAGTATATGCTCAGGCGACTCGACATCCGCCGTAAATGATTCAAGCCTGAGCGATCCTGTTGGAAAGGGGCCAAGCAGTGTATCACCGGAAACCTGCAGGCTGCCGGAACGGCCGCCGGCATCCAGCCAACGCAGAGTGCTCGCCTGCCCGGCTGTCACGGCCAGCATGTTGCCCGGACTTCGCTTGAAATCAAGTCCGGCTGTCTGGCGCTGCTGCTTCCAGACGAGACTGGCTGATTCCATTCCATTCAGATTCGTCCAGATCTCCAGGTCGGCCCCAGCCGGTAGCAAACGTATACCTGCGGCATCAGACATGAGCCATGCCGGTTGCTCGCTGAAACAGAGGCTGTCACTGGCGGCAAGGGTCAGTGTATCACCGGAAAGCGCTACGAGCCAGGGGGCGGACGGCCTGATCGCGTCAACGTCAGACAGTTCGACCTGAGCAGGGCGCATGGTGGAAAGACCCAGCTCAAGCCAGTCCCGCTGACCGGCCCAGGCGACTTCCACACCCGTCAGGCCATCGGCTTCAAGCAGCAAAAGCGTGTCGGCTGAAACAGGGAGTCGCAGCAGGTCCACGACACGGTCCCGGGCAATCACCTTAAGCAGCCAGGCTTCCGGCGGGCATTGATCAATTTCCTGTGATCCAAGATGCAGCTGGCTCCCGGAAAGGCTGGCTGAAAACGCGGGAAATGCTCGTGTCCAGTTCCACTCGCGTGAATAGGCAGGCAGGCCCTTTTCCGAGTCTGGCAACCTGTAGCGTAGCGCCAGGCTTGTTCCATGTGGAGGCATTTCCAGCATCTGCGTGCCGCCTGGTAGCGGAGCAAAGCCATCACCCTGGTCCAGTTCGGCCCTGGATTCTGCTGGAGTATTTGTCTGGATCAGCAGGCTGTCGCAGCCTTGAGGAAGAAAGAGCGGCTGCGCAGGCAGGCTGCCGGCAGCGCTCAAGGCAAATAGAAGGGCACAGGCCCCGAACCATGCCCGGGCGTGATTCATGGACGCGGATCAGGTGGATAGACCGTGTCCTCCACCCTGCTCTCAATAATGATCAGATCGCGCAGCACCTTGTCGACAACATAGGTTGTATCACTGCGCAGGATCTGCACTACATCCACCAGCCTGCCACCAGCACTGTCAAAGCCTGGTCGATGATAAAGGCTGTCGCCGGGATAATCCCAGATGCGCAGCTGAAGGCCCTGCGGGCCATAGTCCACGGCCATTTCAAAGGCGGCCATGCCCAGATGCTTGCGAGCGGCCTGCATCACATCACCCAGCAGCTCGGCTGCGGGCAGATCCAGACTGCGCAGCTCGCTGGCAGTTACATCCACGGGAGCAAGCACCTCATGGTTACTGGCAAAGGTCCAGCCCGCAAGCAGCACCTGCATGTCGCCGCTCAGCTGACGCAAAACATGTGATTCACCACTGGGAAAGAGCTGCAGCAGATCGCCTTCGCCAAATCCATCGGAGGCGATATCTGTAACACGAATCCGTTCGACATCAGCGGCGATAATCAATTGCTGATCCAGCAGCTGCCGAATCAGATCCTGATCGCTGTTTTCCGCAACAAGGCACATGCTGGCGGCAATGCGGGTTTCCTCCTGTGCATTCAGCACAGCGGCGAAAAGAAGAGTGGCCAGTACTGCCCGCTTCATCGTTCCAACTCCCGGGCACGTTCTATCGCCCGACGAGCATCAGCAGGACGGTCCAGCCGGCGATAGGCGAGAGCCAGCAGGCGCTGCAAATCCCGCTCTTCCGATGGGTCACAGCCCTTGCTCAGACAGGCACTCCGCGCCCGCTCCAGCCATACAATGGCCTCGGAGGGGCGATTCAGCATAAGGTTTCCCAATCGCATGCAGAGCTCTACTTCGGACCCGGCTGGATCATCCATGGCTTCGTGATACAAGTCCCAGGCACGCGCAGGGTCATCCAACTCGATGCTGGAACCCATGTCAAGCAGCATGCCTGCACGAAGTTCCAGGGCCTTTGCACGGTCTTCGCCGGGCAGATCCACGCTCAAGGTTTCGCGAATGCGGTCAATCGCCACATCTTTCAAGTCCAGCCGATAGAACTCCAACTCTGCCAGACTCATCTGATTAAGGGCCTTGCTGCGCGCGTCTGCACTTTCCTCAACGGCCTTGATCAACAGTTCGCGCGCTTCAATTTCCCGGCCCTGTTCAATAAGCTTCCAGGCCCGGTCTATCCGCATGGCCTGCCCAAGATTACCTCCGCCACGCTTGAGCCATTTGCCCAGCTCGGCGATTTCCTTGGCCTCGGAAGGACTGGCCAGGGGCTCCCACTCATTTACGGCAGAGCGAAATGCGCCTTCATCCTGCAGCTCCATTGCCAGATTGATCCGCTCGCGAAGCAGCATGGCAAGATGGTCACGACGCCTGCCCACAGGACGCTCAGCGCTGCCGCCATCATCCTCCCACGCATACTCTCGCAGTCGCTGGCAGGCAACGGCGTATCTCTCGAGTGATTCGCGCTTGCGCTTGGTGCCCTTCAGAAGATCGGCCAGATCCCAGTGGACCAGGTAATTGCTGGCGTCTACGGCCAGCCGCTTGTAACCGACCTGGATGGCCCGCTCACGGTATTCGAGTGAAGTATAGAGCCTGCCCAGATCGTCAAGCACGCCTGAAATGGCCTCCAGAATGCTGTCATCCCAGGGGTTGGCCTTGAGGGCCCGCTCCAGCAGATCCAGGACCTCCAGATAGCCTTCAGCCGCCTGCGTTCGCAGGTTTTCTCTAAGGGCTGCCAGCTCTGCGGGGTTCATTTCGCCGGGATAGCGATCACCGGTGAGCGCGAGGGCTCCCTGCAGCTTGACCAGCGCCTGATCATACAATTCATACCAGGCCGTTGAGTCGGCGGTACCAGCACGCCTGAGCGAGTCAAGCGAGAAGATCACCCAGGCCTTGTCTGTAACACGGTCGCGCAAAACTCTGGCGTCTTCCAGACCGGAAGTGGCTGCATCACGCTGACTCTTGCCAACAAGCGGAACCTGTGCTGTATCACGAGCCTGAAGGGTCTCGTCAACCTGATTGCTCACTTCCGCCGATTGCAAGGCGGAGGCGATCAGCAGCAGGGCCAAGAGCAGGGTCCGTTTCATGGCTGTCCTCCCAGAAAGGCTGTGAGCGCACTGCTGAAGGGCCTGGCTTCTTCGACTGTCGCATGCAGAGAGCGCACGATTCCTGAGCCTGAGCCTTCAAGCACTCCTCGGCGATGACCTTGCAGCAGCATCCCTTCGCCCAGTACCAGCTGATGAAGATCGCTACCTGACTTCAGCAGAACCCGTGTTACAGATTCACTTTCGCAGAGCCAGAAATCCCAGAGCCTGCCCTCTACAGTGACCTGCCCGGCAGGAAAGGAGGATCCTTCGCAGCCCAGATAACGGGCCAGAACCCCTTCTATTGCCCTGCTGGCCAGCTTTTGTCCTGTGGCCTCATCGCTGCCGCGGCTACTGCCTGATCGGTCAATGCCTGTCAGGTCACTTCCCAGATCTAGCGCGCTACCTGTGCGGTTTCCCTGACCGGTTGCTTTGAACTCTTCAATGGCTGTAACACGAGCGCTGCGTCGACCTCGCTCCGGCAGGCGGCGCTCAAGACTTTCCGGCTGCCGCGATTCGCTCTGGGCTGGCGAGGCCGGGGCCGGCATGGGAGCAAGCGCCCGTCTGCTTGTCTCTCGAAGTTTCGGTTGCACAAAGGGGATACGCTCGCTTAAACGTTCGCGAACTCGAACACGCCTGACAGCTTCGCTTGTGTTCGTTGGGACAATGGTGCGGACCCAGCGCAATAGAGTTTCGGCGGGAACATCATCCTGACGAGGGCGCGCCACATGAAAAAGACTCAGCACCAGAAAGAGCAGCAGCATGAAAGCACTGCTGATGCCCCAGCTGATCAGGTTCAGATTACGCTCGCTGCCGGCGTGGATGTTCATCGACCTGCTCCCGCTTCGTCCAGAAAGCGAATTTCTCGCGGGATTTCGTAAAGGTCACAGGCGTCTACAGCACCTACGGCGTACTGCACAATGGCTGCGCCTTCAATCTCGATGTCGACACCGCCAAGCCCGTGCTCGTCTTTCAAACGACCGAGTACGGCCTGCAGCGTGTCGGCACCCTGCACCATCCCCAGGGGGCGGCGGAGCCCTGAAGCCGAGACAAGTTCCATGTGATACGCGCCATCAGCTGAACCATGCAAGGTGAGACGGCGCTGATCCAGCTGAAGGGTATCCAGCATGGCATTTACCTCACGGGGCAGTTCGAGACTGGTGCGCTCACCCAGGTCGGCAATCGCCAGAAAGCCGATCAGGATGATCAGGGTTACGTCAATCAGGCGTGTGATCGGTCCCCGTTCGAGTTTCATTCGACACTCTCCCGGTTGACCAGAACTTCCAGGGCAAGCGCCAGATCCAGCTTTTCGCAGAGAGACTTGAGCTCTGCGACTTCGGCAGAGGGCCTGGTCTTTTCCATGCGCAGTCTGACATGTGTCACGCCAGCATCTCTTTCACCAAGCAGCCAGTTCTCCAGACCAGCGGAATCCTGCATAACGAGCTTGTCGAAACCGCAGATCCAGGCTCCGGATTCGTTCACGGCCACGACAGCCCAGTTTTCAAAATCCGGAGGCAGCTCGGGCAGGTAGCTGGCCTGAGGAAGCTCACCTGCAATGGAGCGATCGATATGGCTGATCGAGATAAACCCGAAGAGCAGTATCAGCACGATGTCGATTAATCGAAGCACCGATTAGTCCCCGCTGCCAGCCTGCTCAAGCACTGCCTGGCGCAGCTCGCTGAGCTTGTGATAATGACCATCAAGCATCTTGTCAAAGTGGTTGCGTAACACGGTCAGAAGCAGATTGAGCAGCAGGCTGACAATAATACCGACCAGCGTGGTGATAAGGGCAACGCCCATACCGTGCAGAATCTTGTCCTTGTCCAGCGTGCCACCAAAAAAGGTCTGGAACATGCCCAGCACCGTACCCAGCAGACCAAGCGCTCCGGCGGACTCACTCAGAAAGTCCATCCAGTTCTTGTAGGGCTTGAAACCATCCTGTCTCACGGTGATGTGATGCTCAATGGCAGATTGCAGGCTCTCGGCATTACGAGTCTGCTCGTACTGGCTGATCATGTCGCGGGCGGCCATGGTCAGGCTGCCGGGGCTCATCGCCTGGAGCTTGCGGCGCATTTCCTTCGTGTCCAGCCCGGCGACCTTCATGCCGCGAATGCCTGCATCCTTGCCGGCATCCATGCGCAAATGCAGGAAGCGGTTAATGCTCATGGCAACGCCTATCAGAAGCAGCGCGTAAATCGGCCATGTGATCCATCCACCCATTGCCAGAATGTCCAGTACGGGCAGCGTGGTATCAGCAGCCTCCTCCGCGCGCAGTCCTCCAGCCAGCATCAGAAGCAACGCTACTCTGCCAGTCCATGCCAATCTCATGACTATCTCCTGGTGGTTTCTTACTTGCTCAGGTGCAGGTGGATGGAATCCACATCATCCACGTCCACATCGTCGCCCAGATCCAGGTGCGTATTACGCACACGCAAAAGAACCGGCAGTTCCATCACGCGGTGAATCATCAGGCGCTCGTCTTCATCGTTAACATCCAAGGTCAGGATCGCGTAACCGCGTTCCAGTTCAACCGATGGCAGTGCCAGCTGCAAGAGCGCTGGCGGAACACCCCGTCCGCCGGATTCTGCGCGGGCACCGCCGGGCAATTCCAGTGAAAGGCTCCAGTCACCACAGAGGCGCTCAATTTCGGGTTCCAGCTCGCAGCGCACACTCAGCGTGTCCGGCAAAAGCAGACGGCTTCCCGATGGCAGGCTCAGCGCACCGCCTCCGGGAAGTTCCAGCGGCGCTCCCAGCAAGTTTGCCAGCTGCGTTGCGCGCAGGCTCTCTTCACCAACGTGAATCACAGGATCCAGGCCCTGATCCCAGGCCAGTTCTTCGATCAGTCCCGCCAGTTGCCACCAGGCCGGACTGTAGGTTTCTTCCACAACACCACTACGGGTCGGGTCAATCTGTCGACCACCCTGTATCACACCGGCCATGGCAAGATCAAGCGGATTGTGGCCCTCTGCTTCAAGCACTTTGGCAAGTCGCTCGCTGACTTCAACATGAAGCTCCAGCAGCTCAAGGTGCGAAGCCATTGAGCGCAGCTGAATGGGTGTCTCCTCGGGCTTCCAGCGCCGGCCGAAACGATTGGCGAAGTCACTGGCGCTGCGACGGTCGGCGGGCAGAGTACGGGGCGCTCCGGGCCGCAAACCACCGGGAACGAGGGCACCTCCCAGGCTGTAACGGTAGCGCAGCATGTGTGATCCACGGCTGTACTCCAGAACATCGCCCAGCGGCAGATCCCACAGGTAGCCGATTTCGTGTCCGCCAGCCAGCTTGAGATCGGCATCAAACGAAAGGCCGCCCTGTCTTAGGCGCATCATCACTTCAAGATCATCGAGTGCGCGCCAGCCCACCTGCAGTGAGGGCTTGACATCAAGGGCCTTCATGGCAACACGGGGCAGCCAGAGGGGCAGACGCCAACCGAAATTGGAGAGCTCGAGCTGTGAATTGAAGGCTTCCGCCCAGTCGTGATTGTCGCTGACATGGCGCAGGTTGTCGATGGAAAAGCCCACGCGCAGGTGATCGCCGCGCCAGGAAACGCCCGAATGAAAGCGGACTGGCGCACGGGCCTCATCCCCCGAAAGAGCAAGCGAGGGCTGATTGAGCCGCTTCAGACTGACAGCGGCATGAACGCCGGTTGCCGGACTCCAGTAAGCGCCCAGACCCAGTAGCGGTTGCCAGCGGCTGGTTCCAGCACTGAACACAGGGTCCTGCAGCAGCTCATCGCCCAACAGATCCCGGTTCCAGCTGAAATGTCTGAGACCCAGTTCGAGGCCAAGCGACATGTTGCCAAGAGGACGCCATGCCCAGTCAACCATCAATTCGGACTCGGCCAGCAGCTCTGTATCACGGTGATCGATCAAGAGGGCCAGATTGTAGCGCGGAAGGGTAACGTGCACTCCACCCTGATTCAGTGCAACCGGACTGGCCAGCAGTCCCGGGTAAAGGGCCTCCCAGTCCGCGCTGAAGGCCAAAGGCTGCCAGGCCGCCAGTGCAGGGTTGATGCGCACAGCCTCCATGCGATCCACAAAGGAAGGATTGGCTTCCCAATTCATTTCGGCCATAACGGGCAGGGCGGCCAGCAGCAAAAGGAAGACTCTCATTTGACGAGTCCAATCTGGCCGCGTGATACAATCGACGATCCGTCTAGCATCACATAAACATAAACGCCGGGCAGCAGACGCTCGCCATCCATTTTGCCCTTCCAGCTGTAGCTGGTCTGAGAGCTGGACAGGGTGTGCCCAAGTACGCGGCGTCCATTGGCATCGTAAACTTCAACCCGGTAAGCACTGCGCGCCAGTTGATTGCCAAAGTTGAAAACAAGCTCATCGTTGACGCCATCAGCGTTGGGGGTAAAGGCTCGCTTTTCGGGGCCTCGCAAGGCCTGGCTCAGTGTGATACAGCCTTCAAGCGCATTTCCGCTAGGACTTTCCGCGGGATTTGCCGCAACCAGGCGAAGTTCCCAGCAGGATTCATCGGCATCAAGCGGCATCACAAGGCTTAGCCCGGCTGACAGCTCGTCGCCGGCCAGCAGATCCTGCCACTCCCAACTGAAACCATCGCGCAGAACCTGATCCTGATAGAGCCTGAGCTCCAAAGCGCCCACATAGCCTGTTTCGGCTCGAATCAGGGCATCCAGACGCAGGCTGTCGCCGCGAGCGGCCTCAAAAGGCAGGGCCTCCAGCAAGGTGAGTTCAAGATTCTGCGGACCCTGCAGAATGTAGACCTCACCTTCTGCATTCAACTGACCTGCTCCCGGTGCTGCATCACTGGCTGTAACACGCCAATAGACATGGCCCCCTGTTCGCAGTGAATCACCGGGCAGAGGTGCCAGGAGCCAGCTGGCCTCAGGACTGGCTTCATCCAGTTGAATGGTATCAATCAGGAGGGCGTAATCAGGACTGTGTGACAAGTGAAGGAGGCCGGACCAGGCATCACCATCCACTTCGCCCAGCTCCCAGCTTAGCAGGCCACTTTCGCCTTCTCGAATTCCAAGCCCGAAAGCTGGTGCATCAAGGATGCGCGGAGCATCATCGATGGCTGCAATGGCCAGCGCCAGTGTATCACGACGGACAAAGGCGCTGTTCAATTCAAGTTCAAAGAGCAGCCCCAGACCCGGCTCCCGGGTTGAATTGACATCTGCGCCGGGAGTGATCTCAAATAGCATGGAGGACAGCTGCTCAACCGTGCAGAGCTCATCGGGCTGTGTGGCCCCTTCACTCAGAACTCCCAGCCAGTTGGCATTCCAGCCGCTGTCATCCTCGCCCGGATTCAACAGCCAGCCCGCCAGATCGAGCAGCAGCGGAATATCCTCCACCATGAAAAGGCTGTCGCGCTGCGAGTAGAGGGCAATTTCACCCTGTGATACAAGCGAAAAGCCCTGAACGCCGTCTACATCCTCAAGGCTGAAGCGCCAAAAGAGATCGCCGCCATGGAGCAGGCTGTCACCCTCGGCAAGAGGCATTGAGAAAAGGAAGCTGGCATCGGGGCTTACCGGATCCAGATCTTCCAGCAGCTGGCTGAAAGCTGCATCCTCCGCAAGCTCAAAACGGCCCGCGAGTTGGTCGCCATCCACTTCCGCGTAGTCGAAGGTTAGCTGCAGGTCGCGTCCTTCGCGCACAGCAAGCTGAGCGGGTGGCGCCAGCGGCAATCTGGGTGGATCGTCCACGGCGATAATGCGGACCTGAAGTGTATCACGAGTAATGTTGCCCGATGGATCTTCCAGTTCAAGATCCAGACCAAGCTCAGGGAAAAACTCACTGTTCACATGGCTGCCCGGCGCAAGATTCAGCCTGAACACATCCTGCGCCAACACACGGAGCGCGCTGTCCGGCTCCAGCGCAGTAAAACCCGTGACCCCCAGAACGCGCATCTGCAGATCTTCGATCAGGTCATCCGGATCACTGATCAGATCAGCCAGATCAACCCAGCCGGGCGTGTCCTCCGTGATCCATGGTAGCTCGCCGGTAAAAACCGGCGGCCAGGGGCAGCTAAGAAGCCCGCCAAGCGGGATCACAAGCAGCGAATCAGCTGCCGGAGTGGCCGAGTGTATCGTCAGCAGGCTGGCCTGCAGCCAGGGCCAGGGCTCGGTCATTTGAGGACAGAAGGCCAGTTCAATCAGGCTGCTGTCACCCACACCGATCAGCAAAGGTGATTCCGTCAAAAGACAGAAACTCTCCGGTTGGCTCTGCTCCGGATCGGGATGCGCGGCAAGTTCCATCTCTGTAACACGAAGCAGGGCGCCACCACGATTGTGGAGCCAGAAGGATGCTTCTACGCAGAACTCGTCCACACAGCCGGCACTGCCACCACAGCTCTCCCCAATGAACAGGGAGTCAAGACTGCTCTCAGCCAAAGCCGTTCCCGCCGTAATACAAATGGTGACAGGCTTTGTGCCCTCATCACCGATGCAGTTATCAAAGGCCCAGGCCAGCGGAAACTCGCCGCCATCGTAACACTCATCCAGCTCTGCCGTGGCTTGAAAACCCAACTGCAGGATCAAGCTGTCACCGGGATCAATCAGGGTATCGATGGCCTGCCAGTGAAAGGGAAAATCAAATGTGTCTGGAGGCAGGCTCACATGCATGGACATGGATTCGCCCGCATGGAAGAGCGGCAGGTTGACAATCAGGCTATCACCCAGGCTCAGGTTGCTGACAACAAGGCTGTCGGGGGCGGCCAGTCGCTCGGCCCCTGAAGGTGTATCACGCCAGATGACTATGCTTCCATCATCAAAGAGCACGACAAAATCGGTATCACCGTCCGCGTCAAAATCCGCTGCCTCGATGCGCTCGGGAACGCCCGGCAAATCTTCGATGATCGTTTCCCATTCACCACTGAAAGGATCGGCCGACCAGGCAATGCTGCTGTAACCGGCCAGCAGCAGTCCGCCGTTCGGCGTGCTGGCCACATCCCTGAGCGCCTGGGGAAACTGCCAGCGCGAGTAATCGGCACGCTCATTGCTTAGATCGATATTGGCAATGGCCAGCACATGTCCGGCATCGTTCCAGGCAATGACATCGGGCAGTGCAGATGCATCGTGATCTGTCCAGTCATGCAGCCGCTGCAGGTTGGCGGTAAAAGCAGGATCTGCATTGAAAACCGCTTCGAGGCTCTGACCATTCCAGCGAAGGAAGCTGACCGGTTCCGGTGATACATCCAGCAGTACCAGCAGATCCTCAAGGCCATTCAGGCTGTTGCCCTGCCGGATTGCCATGTCCAGTGGAAAGCCCAGCCCGGACTGGAGCACGACGGTCGAGTCCGAAAGGCCATCGCAGTTATCAGCGGCCAGAAAGTGGACAAGATCACCGCCGCGGGTAGCCACCAGCAGGTCCTGACAGAGCAGATCTGGCTGCATGCGCAACGCAAGCGCAAGTTCGGGTAGTCCCTCGTAATCACCTTCGGCAAGCTGCTCGGTTTGGAACTGCGGCACAATATCACTGCCGGTCCGCGCAAGCAGAAAGAGGTTGTCGTCCTGACCACTACTCTTCAGCAGCAGTCCGCTACCGGGATGGAGGTTGCCGGAAACATTGGTTCCAAGCGTAATGGCGGAAAGTCGGCGCTCCTGACTGAAATCGGACAGCAGCTGGCCGCCCAATCCATAGGTACTCAGGTCTGAAGCACAGCTGTCGATGCCCAGAAAAGCCATCAACTCAAGTCTGGGCAGGGCCAGGTCAAGCAGACGGTCTCGATTCAAATCCAGCGGGAATAGCTCGATGGCTTCAGATCCCGGTCCACTGACGGCAAAAGGCCAGGCTTCGCGGGTACCAATCCATTCGCAGTCTGCACAGACAAGGGGCCATGTGAAATGGGTGTTTTCGAGGGTGACAGGAACTGCCAGGCTGGAATCCACGCGACTTTCCAGTCGAACCCAGGCGGAAGCCGGCCAGTCTTCGCCCTGCGGAATCAGAAAAATCGATTCGTAGGGGGCCCCACCAATGGGTGCCGCTGTCCAGAGCAGCTTGCCACGCGCCTCGTCACGCAGTGAAAAGGAACTGCCTGACTGGATCAGACTGAACTCTTCCTGCTCCAGCGGGGGATCGAATTCAAGCTGAATGTACTGGCCCGGCTCCAGCACCGTTCCGGGCTGGGGCGTCACAGAAATGATGGCCGCCTGCAGCATGGGGGCAAACAGGACTGGCAAAATCAGCTTGAAAAGACTCATTTCACACTTCATTTATCGGGCGGACGGGCTTGCAAACATAATGAATGAAAGCGGCACTCTCATCCTGAATCAAAGCTGTAAACAAGGACTTTCAGCCAGAAATGCGCCGAAAATTCCCGCTACGCTGGCTGACTCCCTTTTCATCCAGCGCTTCCAGAAAAGGTACCATGAAGCGCCTGCTGGCGCCCACAGCGGTGTTTGCCTGACTGACCGTGAAGCCTTCCTCCAGCTCCTCGCCCAGTTTGCGCAGACTGGCCAGAACATCTTGATAAACATCACGATGCATGAAAATACCGCGCGCGGGCTGCAGCACACTATTGGCATCCAGAGCCAGCGACAAGAGTCGCTTCATGTCGGGAAGCGGGCAGTTCATGGCCTGAGCCATTTCTTCAACCTTGGGGGCGTTGCAGGCCTCTGCTTTCAGCCAGGCCTCAAAGCTTGCAAGCTGCTGCTTGATAGCAGAGGAGAGTTCCACATTGTGGGAAAGAAGTCGCAGCTGCCCGGCCTCGCTTTCCAGTAGCGCTTCCTGCTTCAACTGATCCACCAGCTGTTCAAAGAGCATGCTGTCGAAGCCGAGCCAACGCTTCTGGCGAAAAAGCTCCTGCCTGAGTGGCGCAGATCCGTGATGCTTCAGCTCGGGACGGCTCTTGTGCAGGGCTTCAAGTTTGTCACACAGCTGTTGACGCAGACTTTTCCAGAGCGTGTAACTCAGCCAGTAGCGCCGCTTGCCCGGGCTTAGCTGCACCATATCCTGTGATTCAACCAATCCAGCCAGAACTTCCTGCAGTTCTTCGAGCGAAAAACCTGTGCGCTCCTGCAAGTCCTTCAGTTCCATGACTGGATGAGCAGGATCCGAGGCCAGCACCAGCAGGCGTTCGCGGACTTCTTCGTGATCCAGATGCTGCAGACGTTCGAGTGCCTGTTCCGAGCTGGGCCTGTGACGCGCCGGGTGAGGATCGAGGATCTCGCCGCCGCCAATGGTCTCCAGTGGACTGTAGCGGCGAAGAACGAATCGATCGCCCTGTAACACGGCCGTCTCCTCCTCAAGCAGCAGCTGACCATAGCCCTCCGATCCAGGGGCCAGGGCTTTGGTGCCCATCAGGGAGACACGGGCCAGCAGCTCGGCAGTGCCCACGTGCACGCGAACACGATCGCGATGCTTGAGTATTGGCGCATCCGTCAACAGGATAAACTTGACATCCAGCAGGCGCCCGGGACGCAGCGCATCGGGAGTGGCAATCCAGCAGCCTCTCTCCACCTGATCCAGCTGAATGCCCTGCAGGTTGATCGCCGCACGGTCACCCAGCTGAACCCGTGATACAGGGCTGCCATGCACCTGCAGACTGCGAACTCGGCCGCGATGACCGCCGGGTTGTACTTCAACTTCATCGCCCATAGCAAGCTCGCCGCCCAGCACCGTGCCCGTGATGACGGTTCCGTGTCCGTGTACATTGAAGACACGGTCCACCACTTCGCGAAAGACTCCGCTGCCTGCGCGGGGGGGAAGATCCTCCAACTCGCGATCCAGCTGCTCACGCAGCTCGGGAATGCCGTGCCCGGAAAGACTGTCCACAATCATCACAGGCGCGTCTTCCAGAAAACTCCCTTTCAGGAACTCGCGCACATCTTCTTCAACCAGCATCAGCCAGTCTTCATCGACCATGGCGGCCTTGCTGATGACCACCATGCCCCGCTTCAGCCCCAGTAGCCTGAGAATGTCCAGATGCTCACGGGTTTGCGGCATGATGCCGTCATCGGCCGCAATCACCAGCATCACATAATCGATGGTGGAAACACCCGAGACCATGTTCTTGATGAAGCGTTCGTGGCCGGGCACATCGATGATGGTGATGTCGTCACCCAGAAAGGCGAAACCGATATCGATGGTGATACCGCGTTCCTGCTCGTCGCGCAGCGTGTCCGTGTTCTGCCCGGTAAGCGCGCGGACCAGAGAGGTTTTGCCGTGATCAATGTGTCCGGCAGTTCCAATGACCCTGTGTGACATTAGAGATTACGCTCGCGCTTGATGGTGCTCCATGCATTCTGCAGGCGCTTGAACTGCTCTTCCGAGTGGCGGCGCACATCCTCGCCAAGATGCATCACACGATCGGGGTGAAACTTCCTGGCCAGCTCGCGCCAGGTCTTGCGCAGCTCTTCGTTGCTGGCAGTAGAATCAAGACCCATTACTTCATAGGGATCTTCAGCTTCTTCCTGCGGTTGCCAGCGGCCATCCTGTGTGCGATGGGCTCCAGCGGCGCCAAAGAGGGCTCGCAGGTCGGCAGGTGTGATACGAAGCAATGCGGCAATGCGCGTAATGGCCTGCAGCTCGCCCGGATGAAGCTCGCCATCGGCCAGTGCTATGCCGATCAGCAAGGTCATCAGCTCCATGCGTTCTTCGTAGCCCAGGTGCCAGGCAATCTGCACGCAGATGGCGTCTACCGGAATGTCCTTCTCGAGCAGTTCCTTCAGGAGCTGCATCAGGTCGTTGGCGTCCGAGGGGAACTGGCGCTGAACGAACTCGCGCACGGCTCTGACTTCGGCTCCCTTGACCTCGCCATCGGCACGTATCACATGGGCGCAGAGCGCCATCAAGGCAGCCATGAAGCTGCCGGCGGGGTTCTGGTTGAAGCGTGGATCGCTATAAGGACCGCGCTCGTAGTAGTCGGGTGGGACTTCGCTGGCGGCGCGCTTGTCAAACTGATTGCCCAGCATGCCGCCGAAAAGCGCGCCCAGAGGGCCGAACAAAGCCCAGCCAATGCCGCCGCCGATCAGTTTCCCCGTCCAGCCCATGTCAGCTCCCTGCTACCTGTTTGATGATCTGTGACACGAGACCGAGCTCGTGATCACGCAGCATTTTGACATCAATGATGACTTCTTCGCCATGAACCTGTGCCACAAGGGATGGCGTCGATTTCCGCATGGCCCGGTGCAGGCGCTCGGCACTTTTGACGGGTGATGTGATACAAAGAGCCGCGCTGGGAATATCCTGCTCAGGCAGGGCGCCTGATCCGGTGCGGGCTTCGCTGTCGCGCGCTTCAAGCCTCAATCCGGCATCGCTGACAGCAATCTGCGGCCAGGCATCTTCAGGCTGCTTCATTCCAAGGACTTCCAGCAGGCTGTGCATCAGAGTCCGTGCGCGTGCACGACTTGCCTCGCGGCCTTCGTTGCAGGCCCGCCAGGTTGGAATCTGTCGCGGCTCAGGACCATCGGTGCCCAGATAGAGCTTAAGGGTTGCCTCAAGCGCGGCCAGCACCAGTTTGTCGCAGCGAAAGGCGCGCATCATGGGATGGCGTGCCAGCTTGCGAACAAGCTCCCGCCTGCCAATGACCAGACCCGCTTGTGGGCCACCCAGCATCTTGTCGCCACTGAAAGTGACCAGGTCTGCCCCCTGCTCCAGACTGCGCTGCACGACCGGCTCCGCCTCGGGAACGCCGGGATAGTCCACCAGCGCGCCACTGCCCAGGTCGTCCAGCAGCAGGATGCCCCTTTCGCGACAGAGGGCGGAAAGTTCATTCAGCTCCGGCATCCCGGTAAAACCGATCACACGGTAATTGCTGGGATGGACACGAAGGATGGCTGTTGTTCGCGGTGTGATCGCCTCTGCAAAGTCGGAGAGATGGCTGCGATTGGTACACCCGACTTCCACCAGCCTGGCGCCACTGCGACGGATCACATCGGGAATGCGAAAGCCGCCACCGATCTCTACCTGTTGTCCGCGTGATACAATCACCTCTTTACGATTGCAAAGAGCAGAGAGCATCAGGCTGACAGCTGCAGCGTTGTTGTTGCAGACAAGGGCATCTTCCGATCCGGTCAGCAGACTGAGCATTTCCGCGGCACGCTCCTCGCGCTGTCCGCGGCTGCCTGACTCCAGACGAAATTCCAGATCCGTATTGCCGCTGGCGATCTCTGTGATACGTTCCAGCGCAGACTCGGCCAGAACCGCGCGGCCCAGGCCCGTGTGCAGGATTACGCCGCTACCGTTAATCACGCGGCGCATTCCACCATCAAGCAGCCGACCCGCCCGCTCAGCAATTCGCCTTGCAAGCTCGGCTTCCTCCGGCAAACGCTTGCCGCGGCCGTCCAGTAGCCTGGTGCGCCAGCCATCCAGCTCTTCGCGAATCAGGCGAACGAGCACATCGCGGCGCAGCTGCCTGCGGGCATTTTCCAGCAGGCTGTGTGACAAAAGATGATCAACCGATGGAATGGCAGACAACAAACGGCGGGGATCCCCGCCGTCTGCCGTATTGTCTTTTCCTGTGGCGCTTCGTCGGCTCATGGGCAACTCAGAATTGACTGATCAGGGTCAGCTTAAGCCCGTCAAAGGCCGGCACCTCGCGGCAATTGCCTGATGAGCAGACCAGCCCCTTGCGCAGGCGACCGGCAAAGAGCGTCAGTGCGTGATGCATGCTGCCGGCTGTGTCGAAATCGTAGCGGAGTTCAGTCGAGGCGATCCAGTCCTGCTGGTCTTCGCTCTCTTCTTCGTAGTCCATGGTCAGGTTAAGCGAAAGATCCCTGAAGGGTACGAGGTCCATGTAGACGAGCAGGGCCTTGTGGCTTTCATCGGCTTCCAGGTCTTCCTTGTTCATTACTTCAATATTGAAGTCAAAGGGACCGACAACAGGCAGCTCGCGGAAATGTGCGAAGCCAAAACCGAGCTTGCGGTACCAGTGTCCGCCACCCACTTCCTGGCCCGAGGAAAGAATCTGTCCACTGGTCTCTTCCGTGTAGGCCGCTGCCAGCCTGGTGTGACGACCGGATTCGCTTTCCAGCTTGAGGCCGGCAACGTACTCCTGATAGGCGGCAAGGCGTTCCTCGAACTTCGGCATGAGGGAATCATCAATGCGTGAGGCAACGGCAGCAGAAAAGCTCAGCTCCTGCCCGCCATCGAAGTAGCGATCCAGCATCAACTGAAAGCCGACCTCGTCGGAGTAGTCGTTCAGGCGTCGCTTGCGGGCGATCAGTCTGGTTGGAATTTCCTGCTGAACGATGGGAGGATTGTGGTGATACAAATCTTTTTGAGCGAAGCGGTAATACTTGTACTCCGCCTGCACGTACCAGTCGAACAAACTGATTCCAAGGGTAGCATAGCTGGCCAGTCCACCCTGCCCTGCATTGACCGGACCATCATCCTTGCGCACCTGATCCACATGGGTGAATCCCAGATCGAAGCCGGCAAGCGAAGTCTCTGCATAGAGCTCGCGTGATACAAGATCCATCAGCTCGGGCGTGGAAGTGGCCATGTCCGAAGGAATCTCTTCGGCGCGCACCAGGCTTCCGCCCAGCATCATGAAGGAAAACTGGCTTTCCAGATTCAGGCCCGTCACCGTGCCCACATAATCGGACTCACCGTATACGGCCTTGACCGAAGCCAGATCGCCGTACCAGGTAACCAGAGCACCATCCACGCGGGAATCCCAGGTGGTGGGCGTTTCATTCGATTGATTGTTGAGCAGAAGTGGATTCTGCAGCGCGTCATCCCGGTAAAGATCCAGGGCCATGCCGCTGCCGAAGGTGGTCCAGACATGACCCAGACTGACAGCAACCGGCCCACTCCAGCTGAGCGAGCGCCGAAGGAGCGCCAGTTCCTTGATGCGATCCGCCTCCGCGCGGGTGTCCGGCAATTCGGCCGGATGCAGCATGGCGGCTGCCGTGTTCAGTCGAAAGCTGTTCCAGGTGAAGTCCACATCCAGCATGTCTTCACGGTAGATGCGGTCAATGTCTTCGCCTGTCGTGCTCTCGCGAATGCTGCCCCAGCCATAGCGGAAGGTATTGGTACCAGCCAATCCGATTTCGAGCGCCAGGCTGCTGCCACTTGAAACAAGCAGGGCCAAAAGCAGGACACGTCCGCGCAAGGAACTACTCATGGGCTTGGCCACCCAGCAGCTTCGCCAGGGTTTTCTTCAGTTCTGTTTCGTCGCCGGGCTTGTAGCCACTGTGCTGATAGAGCACTTCGCCGGAAGGGTCGACCAGCATCATGTAGGGCGGATTCGAGCCCTTGTAGCGCTTCATCACCTTGCCGTTGGTATCCAGCAAAACCGGCACTTCCCAGCCCTTGCCCTTGACATAGGGCTTGAGCTTCTTCTGGCTACGCGGGCTGTCCACGGCCACAAGCAAGAGCTGCAGCTTCTGCGCCTCGAATTCTGGCAGCAGCTCGATCAGATGGGGGATCTCGACCTTGCAGGGTTCACAATAGGTGGCCCAGAAGGAGATCAGAACCGGGCCCTCCTCCAGCATGGCGGCCAGCTCGACGACCTTGCCGTCCAGATCCTTCAGCGTAAAGTCGACCTTTGCGGCATAGAGCGTGCCCAGGCTAAGCAGAAGCAGGAATACGCGCAGAATGTGTTTCATGGTTTCGCCTTACTTCTGAAGGGTGACACGACCACTAATGCGGGCATCAGCCGTTTGAATGTGATACAGGTACACGCCGCTGGAAAGGCCGGCAGCATCAAAAACCAGCTCGTGATCACCGGCGGGAAAGCTGCCACCAGCCAGCTGGGCCACTTCACGACCAGCGAGATCCGTCACATAGCCGCTGACTTCACCCGCTGCCGCCAGCCGGAAAGGCAGGTGTGTTACAGGGTTGAAGGGATTGGGCCAGGGCTGGGCCAGCGTGATCGCGATCGGTCGTGGCTCAACGCCGGTTGCATCATCCAGGGTAAAGGTGTGTGTGACAACAATCGGCTCTTCAGGGCAAAGTTCGCGAAGCAGGGTCAGCTCCACAGAGCCAGTATCGAAGCTGCGAGCCAGAAATTCAACATCGTATTCGATGGATGTATCACTGGGGACCAGCAGATCGATGGTGAACTCGGTCTCCCAGGGCTGAATCGGGCGACAGAACTCTTCCGCATCGCAGAACTGATATCCCCAGTCACCGGGCGCGGGTCCGTCAAGATGCCTCAGTGTGACAGAGAGGTTCTCATCGAAAAAGCCGGTGTTGGACACATGATAAAAGAACTTCTGTGACACACCAAGACCTGGAATCTCGTCAACCGTTTGTGTTGAGTCCGTGACCTCGGGCAGAGCCACATCCATGCACTGTGCATGAAGATTCGACTGTATCACGAATGTGCCTGCAAGGGCGATGAGTGCCAATTTCATTTCTCTATCCTCCGTTTTTCTATTCAAGCTCGTCGAGAATTTCCCTGAGGAGTTCTTCGCTCAGGGAGCCATGCAGGCTGCGAATACTGCCGTCGCGGCGCAGAATGAAGTTCTGTGGAAGGGCACCCAGCCCGACGAGAGCGGCCAGGGGCGGTGATCCGCGATCCAGCAGGAAGTGGAAATCGTATTCGGGGAAGTCTTCGCCATTCTCATTGGGATAGGAATTCACGGCCAGCACACGGAATGTATCACGGCCGTACTCGTTCACCAGCTGATTGATGAAGGGCATCTCTTCCAGACACGGCACACAGGTAAGCGACCAGAAACTGATCAGCGTGATACGGCCGCGCAGTTGATGCAGGCTGAGCTCGCCCAGGTCCGTACCGCTGCCGGGCTCAACTTCCGGCAAGGTGAAATCGGTGAAAACCTGCCCCGCTTCATAGCCTTCGTCCATGGCCGAAGCTGTAAAGACAAGCTCCTCTGGGCAGCCACCGGCTATGCTGTAATACGAAGGACTGAAAACCTGGCCGGGTGCAAAAGCTGCCAGATGGTGTGATACACCTGCATTAGCCGGGAACCAGACATCGGGCTGCACATCGCCATCGACCATGACGAAGCCTTCAGCAGCATTGACCAGCGAGAAGCTGTAGCCTTCCAGCTGAGGCATGTAGAGGCTTTCCGTGGGAACCGGGAAGGGCTGCTCGTCATAGGCCGGGACAGAGCCCCAGGCCAGCTCACAGTCCTCACCCGCCTGAAGCTCGTGTGATACACCGCCCGCCACCTGAATCTGGCAGGGCAGATTCTGTGGCCAGAGCTCGCCATCCACGCGCAGCGGATAGCCCGTCAGCTCTGTATCACCGCGCATCAACCTGACATTCAGCGCGATCATTGTCTCGTCCCGTGGTGTCAGTTCGTGAACGAGTGTATCACTGACCTGTGGCGACTGCATCTGGTATACGATGCTGCCACTACTCAGCCAATCTTCGCTGACCGTTGGTGTAAAGGTCATCACGTACATGCTGTCGACGAAGATCTCGGGCACGATCAGGTAGTCGCCATTGTAGGCGTAACCACCTTCACGTCCTTCAATGCCAAGTGTTCCGGGAATGGTGACGGCGGCCGATTCCACGCTTTGCGCGCGAAAAGCGAGCTGAGCCGGGATCGGCTGGGCTTCTTCAGCTTCGTCGATCGTACAGCCGGCCAGAAAGGGGATCGTGGCCAGCAGGAGGATCTGGGATGGTAAAAATTTCATCCTGTCAAATTAAGGAAGCCATGCTGCGGCAGCAAGCGGCAAGCGCTTTCCAAAAAGCAAAGAATCGCACTCTTTCAGCATGAAGAGTGCGATTCGTGATTTGTCAGGCCAGAGAAATCAGGCGTTGATGTCGCCATCAAAACCAAGATGCCGGGCAACCTGCGCCATGGAGTCAACCAGCTCTGCTCCATGGTTGCCTTCACGGTTGAAAAGACGCTCGATGCGGTGGATCTCATCGCTCATCAATTCCTGCAGGAAGGCCTGTCCCTTTTCCGTAAGGCGCAGCAGGCTGTAGCGTCGATCCGTGCCTTCGTGACGGCTGATCAGATCGCGCTCGACCAGCTCCTGAACCAGCGGACTGATGCGACCCTTCTGCAGGCCCGTGCACTCTGTTAAGGTGCTGACACATGTAAAGGGTGAATAGCTGGTCAGTATCAGAATCTTCAGTGCAGTCGCTGGAAGCTTCTCGCGCTTGGCAAGGGCTGTAATTCGACTGGTCACGCCGCAAGTCAGCTTCAAAACTTGCTCAAGCATGCCCCATTCACGTGTATCCATGACTCACCTCGGGATCAGAATTCAACCCTTTCATGATGGCCAATTTGGCTCAAATCCGCAAGCATTACTGTTAAAGAATTGATTTTGTTCGATTATCGTCCCGTCCATAAAAAGGGCCGTCCACTGCCTATGGACGACCCTTTTGATACGTAAATGACAGGCTGGAACTACTTCATTAGCACCATCTTATGTGATTGCTGCATACCATTTGCTGTCAGGGTATAGAAGTAAACACCACTGGACAGCTCTGTTGCATCAAAGCGCAGGCTGTGCTCGCCACGCTCGGTCATGCCGTCAACCAGAGTGGCCACGCGCTCACCGGCCAGATTGAAGACCGAAAGATTCGCCATGGAGGCTTCGCTCAGGCTGAAAGCAATGGTGGTCACCGGATTGAAGGGGTTCGGGTGGTTCTGGGCCAGGCTGAAGCTCAAGGGCAGCTCCTCGGCCTCGACGCAGAGGTTCTCGTACCAGACGCTGACCATGACTTCGCCTTCGCAGGAAGCAGGCGCATCAATCACGAAGGTCGTCTGCTCGCTGCCGGGCTCATTGTAGACGCTGGGGTAGAGTCCCTGCGAGGCATCCAGCGCAAACCAGCCAAGCAGGCTGCCGCCCTGTGCCACGCCAATCAGAGGCGTGCAGGTGGCTTCGGGCTGCGGGTAGTAGGCCGGGCTGACGCTCATCATCATGGCGATGCAGTCGCTTTCCGGCTGATAAACCTGGAACCAGTACTCGCCGCCATCCAGATCCGCAATGCAGTGACCGTTGCTGAAGCAGCCGGGGCCCACGGATTCGATATTGCAGTATTCGCCGGCCATGGCGAAGCTCAGCGCATTGGCTTCACCCATGTACTGATTGTAATTGGCGGCAGTCACCAGCACATCGGGATTGACTTCCGTGTTGTTCTCGTTACAGGCCACCGTGCAGGTCATGTCAAGCAGGTAGGGGCCGGGTGCATTCCAGCCGGTGAAGACCGAAACCATGTAGATGCCCGGATTTAGCTCCAGGGCCAGGTAGCTGTCATAGCCTACGCCACCGTCATCGTTCTGGGCAATCATTGCATCGCAGCCGTAACTGTCGGCGCTGAAGACCTGAATGAAGGGGTCACAGCCATAGCCAAATGCCGCCTGACCGGGTGTGTCATTGGCAAAGACATTAAGCTCCACCAGCGAGGCTTCGCTGACGGTCATCCAGTAGTGATCGACATCTTCGCCATCATCCACGGCACCGCAAACAAGGGAACCACAATCGAGTGCGTTCAGGAAGTCGCCGCAGCTGTCGGGTTCCTGATGCAGGCTGGCCTCGGGCGGGCACTCAAAGGGCTGAGGCGCGCAGCAGCCGAAGTGCGCCTCGATGCTGCCGGCATTGTCGTAATAATCTGTAAGGGCGATATAATAGGTCTGTCCGGCTTCAAAGACGAAGTCTTCGCAGCGCAGGAAAGTCTTCCAGTTGCAGTTGTTATGGTTGCCATCGCGATAGAATTCCTGCGTCAGGTTGGCGCAATCGCCACTGAAGATGTAGAGGTCGGAATCCACATTCGTTCCATCGTGACAGGTGGTCAATTCCAGCCCATAACCTTCACCCTGATAGATAAACCAGAAAGCCTCACCGGCACCAAAGGAATAAGTACCGCTGGTGGAACAATCGGTCAGCCAGGTAGCGTTTTCACAGGCCGTGTCGCGGGCAGTCAGATCCAGCGAGCCGGGGGCGCGGCGAAGATCCTGAGAAAAGGCTCAGCCTGGACCGGCACCATGGCCTTGACGGACACAGAAAGCAGGCCCAGCATAACCGCACGAAGCAGCATACTACGATTCATGGGAAGAATCCTTCTCGTTGATGATGTACCGACAGTTTGTTTTGCTGAAGGCAGCTACTGCAAAGCTAATGCCAGTTCTGGCCAGCTTTGTTAACAACAGAGAAGTTGAGCCTGATTCGTGATGATGAACTTTAATTTACTCGAACTTACCGTATAGCCGCAGCAGAGTGTCGGATTTTGCACACTCGCGTCATTCAAGAGTCACAAAGCTGGGCTAAAGAGAGGAAAAAGGGCTGTCCCGAGATTCGGAACAGCCCCTTGAAGTCGTCTGGTGCGATGAAGCTTACTTCATCAGGACCATCTTCTTCGTCTCCTGGACACCATTGGCGCTCAGGGTGTAGAAGTAGACGCCACTGGACAGGTTGGAGGCATCGAAGGTGACGCTGTGGGCGCCGCGCTCGGTCATGCCGTTCACCAGGGTGGCAACCTTTTCACCGGCCATGTTGAAGACCGTCAGGCTGGCCTGGGCAGCGTCGCTCAGGCTGAACTCGATGGTCGTGGTCGGGTTGAAGGGGTTCGGGTGGTTCTGGGCCAGGCTGAAGCTGACGGGCAGCTCTTCGGCCTCGACGCAGAGGTTCTCGTACCAGATGTTGACCATGACCTCAGCCTCACAGGAAGCGGGGGCGTCGATCACGAAGGTGGTCAGGTCACTGCCGGTGTTGTTGTAATTGCTCGGGTAGAGGCCTTCAGAGGCATCCAGCGCGAACCAACCCAGCAGGGTACCGTCCTGCGCAACACCGATGAGGGGCGTGCAGGTGGCTTCGGGCTGCGGGTAGTAGGCCGGGCTGACGCTCATCAGCATGGCAATACAGTCATCAAGGGGCTGATAGACATCGAACCACTGCTCGCCACCATCGAGGTCGGCAATCGTGTGACCGTTGGAGAAGGTGCCGGGGCCAGCGGATTCGATGTTGCAGAAGTTGCCGGACATGGCAAAGGAGTAAGCATTGGCTTCACCCATGTAATCCATGTAGTTGGCAGCTGAAGTGGTGGCGGATGCATTGCTCGGGCCATTGTCTTCCCAGCAATTCACGGCGCAGTCCATGGTCAGCAGGTAGGGGCCGCCCGTGTTATTGGGATTTGACACTTCGACCATGTAGATACCGGGCTGAAGGGCGAGCTGCAGGAAGCTGTCGTAGCCTTCGCCACCGTCGTCGTCGTAACCAAGAGCCGTATCACAGACGTATGTATCCTGACCGTAGACAGTGATAGCAGGATCAAGACCCCAGGTGTAGGCCGCCTGGCCGGGAGTGTCATCAGCATAGACATTCAGGGTAACCAGAGCGCCACCAAGTGGGCCGCCCAGATCGGGCACGGTCATCCAGTAGTGGTCAGAAAGGTCATCAGTGTTATTCAGATCGCCGCAGTAGTAGCTACCACAGTCGAGGGCGTTCATGAAGTCACCGCAGGTGTCGGGCTCGACTGGAATGGCGGCGTCTTGCGGGCACTCAAAGACCTGGGGAGTATCGTCGGCGATGGTGATGCGATAGTCGCCGCCAATTCCATCATAATCGTAGAATACCAGCCAGTAAGCCGTGTTGGCCGAAAACAAGAAGTCCGTATTGTTGATGCTGGCATACCAGCTCGGGAAACCGCCACCACCACCCTGGCAGGGGTAGTGCGGGGAATCCTCATCGAAAACAGCTGCAGCATCCGTACAGCCCGTTCCCGTCAGAATGGCAATGTTGGTGTCACCGGCCACGACGGACTCGGGATAGCAGCTGCTGGCAGCCAGGAAGTAGTCGCTGGGCTGCGGGGCCAGGTAGAACCAGGTTACCACCTGAGCCGTGTAGGTCTCGTCAAAGGGCAGGCCGCTGGCGAAAACATCGACGGCGCTGGCGCAGTCGGCGACGCGGCTGTTCATGACGTAGGGGTGGTGCTCGCGGCGTTCGCTGGGCAGGTTCTGGGCATCCATCTGCACGGCGGCAAGACCGGATCCGGCCAGAAGGCCAAGCATCGCAGCGCTACAAAGCAATTGACGCTTCATGGAGTGACTCCTTTTTTCGTTTAGGGCAAATGATGATTGTTTTCAGTTTTAGGACGCGAAGCTCAGCGCAAGAGCCGTGCCAATTGGGAATGAAATGGGAAGTCATTGATATTCATAATAATTGTTTCCACTCTGCCTTCACATGATCTGAACACGCTGTTCTCCCTGCCCGATTCTGCACACTCTGAACAGAGAGACGGGCATCCGGGGCCGGATGCTGAACAAATTGCCCTTTCTGGGGCACTGAAGGTCATGCAAAGCTGCCGCTTCACTTGGATCATTCCTATCTTGAAGGATCGCAGAGCCATCGTTCTGCATTCAAGCCATTGAGGTTCAACATGATAAAAGCAGCTGCACGCACCCGCGACATCAAGTACGCAGTCAGGGACATCATTCTGATCGCCGATGAAGCCAAAAGGCGGGGGCGGGAACTCCTCTACCTTAATATAGGGGACCCCAACCCCTACAGCTTCCGGACTCCCGAACACATTCTGGAAGCAACCGTCAAGGCAATGCGCGACAATCAAAACGGCTACAGCCCTTCAAGTGGCATTCCCGAGGCCGTCGAGGCCATTCGCCGGGATGCCGAAGGCCGTGGCCTGAAGGCAATTCAGGACGTCTTCATCGGGACCGGTGCTTCGGAGTGCATTGAAATCGCTCTGAGTGCGCTGGTCAATCCTGGCGAAAACGTGCTGCTTCCCTTTCCGGGCTATCCGCTCTACACCGCCCTCACCGCCAAGCTCGAATGCGAAGGCCGTCCCTACTACCTGGACGAGGAGCGTGGCTGGGTGCCGGATCTTGAACACATGGAAGCCTGCATTGACGAAAAGACGCGGGCGATTGTCCTGATCAACCCGAACAATCCCACCGGCAGCGTCTTTGATCGCGAGATTCTGGAGGGGGTGATTGAGCTTTGCCGCAAGCACAATCTGGTGCTCTTCAGCGACGAGATCTACGATCGCCTGATCTTCAACGGGGAGGATCATGTTTCCACGGCCAGCATGTGTGACGATATTTGCGTTCTGACCTTCAATGGTCTGAGCAAGAACTGGATCGCGCCGGGATTCCGGCTGGGCTGGGCGATTGTCTCTGGCCCCGATGCCATGATTCGCGATTATCTTGACGCGATGCTCAAGCTGACCCGGGCCAGGCTTTGCGCCAATCACCCTGAGCAGCATGCGATTCGCCCCGCCCTCGAGGGCGATCAGTCTCACCTTGACAGCATGAATGCCACACTGGCCCGACGTGCGGATCTGGCCTTTCGCATGCTGAATCATGATGCCGGGATCAGTCTGGTTAAACCGGGGGGCGCATTCTATGCTTATCCTCAACTGCACATTGCCGGCACAGACACGGATTTCGTGCGCGAGCTGATTCTGGAAACCGGCGTGCTTGTTGTGCCCGGCAGTGGTTTCGGGCAGAAAGCCGGCACGCAGCACTTCAGGATTGTCACCCTGCCGGATGATGAGATTCTGCGGAAGGCCTTTGAGCGGATTGCCGAATTCGCCTATTCCTGGCAAAAGAGCCACGGCCCCGCTGCCTGAGAGTGTTCAAGATCGAGCAGGACTGTCGGGACTTGAACACTTTTGAGGAAGGTGGCAAAATCGACCAAACCTTAAATCTATGACAATCAAGTGTTTTGCCTTTTCAGCCATTCTGGCACGCCTCTTGCACAGACTGGGCACTGAGGACAAATGGGTCCTTCAGAAAAGATTGGTTCTGGGTGCAGAATGGAAAAGATTTTCGAAGTTCACAACTTCGCGGCAGGTAGTTCCCCCGCCATTAGGCAGATGGCGCGCAGGATTGCCTTCCATTCAAACCTCCTCATTTCCTCACCCGTATTTCTGATTTTGCTATTGGTTCTCTGTCTGTTCGGCATGTAACCGGAACCAAGCCGCTATCTTTTTCTGAAGGACCCGTCCTCGTTTTGGAGAACCAATGCCGCGATAATTCCCGGCATCAGCTATTTTTCAACTAGAACCAACAAGCAAAGCTTGTCCTTCGATCTGCTCATCGAAGCCGAACCTGCGTAGCGGCCGAGTGCGGTTTCTATGGATGCCTTTCAGGGGTTATGAGGGTATCCGGTGGGCCTGAATTGTTCAGAGTGACCGAAGTTGAACAAGTGGCAAAATCAGAGTGACGGATTCTCCTTCCCCGTCATTTCGGAAGTGCTTGTTATTTCTATACTTTCAAGAAACCCGTTCACCAGGGTGGACTTGGCACGCAGTTTGCCGGGTCTTTCTGGTGAATGGGTTTCTTGTTGAGAAGGACTTGACGCAGGCAACCCCCAGGAATTGCCGCTCCCCATGGCAGTTTCTGTTACCCCCTTCTCGACACCACCGTTTGATTTTGCTAATTCGCCGCCTGAGGTCGAGTTCGCCGCTATCAACAAGAAGCCCAAAAGGCCCCGCAATGCGGGGTCTTTCTTTTTGGTGGGGGGGGTGGGTGGGTGGGTGGGGGGGGGGGGGGGGTTGCCAGACACGTGTCTGGCACGTGTCTGGCACCAATCATACGTCAAATTAACTCTTGACTAACAAGTCGCATTCCGGCTAATGGATCAGAAGTCATTCTCGCACGCCCGGTAATACAGCTACGTGGGCCTCTCTCGATGTACTCTTTCATCAAGTCGCGATAAATCTCTTTCCATTCTGGATAAGAAGCTTGCGCAAAAATATGACTTGGCGCCACAATGAAGCTCGCATCCTCACCAAAGGCAAGCTCTCGGTAAGACGTCCAGGTGGAACGCTCGGGATGATTCACGAGAAAAGCTCGCCAGGGATTGGCATCAATGTACAATGAAGTGTTCAGCGCATGTCGTCTGCTTTCAATCAAGGTGGAATGATAACGCGAAGCCCAGAGATGCCCGGCAGTGCTATTTGCTCTATTGACAGATCTTGCGTGCTGAGACAACAGGAGCTGCATAAACCGGGGCATTGCACCTTCTTCTCTGGGTGTTAGCATCAGATGTAAGTGATTGTCCATCAAAGCAAAGGCGTGAATCTCAATGGGAATCTGCCTGACGAGTTCAGCCATCAATCTCTTGAAACTGTAGCGAAAATGATCTTTGGGAAAGCACCTGCTGCGACCAATTGCATGGACTGTAACATGAAATGTCAAATCTGCGGCGGTGAGTCGTATGGGCCTTGGCATTATTCCTCCTGCTTGTTTATCAGGAGTACTCCGAAGAGCAGGTGTTGCGTTCCAAGAAATTTCTGAAAATCAGATAAAGATGAGAGCTATGTCAGGATAGCTTGTCGTACTGGGCGTGTATCAAAAGTGCCAGACACGTGTCTGGCACGTGTCTGGCACCGCCCCCCTCCCGTCACCACCCCACCTGCACCTGCACCCGAAACCTGCGTCCAACCAGCGGCCCATAGATCATGGCCGAGTCCAGCAGTTCCCCGCTGTCGCCCATGACAAATGGATCATCCGGCTGCACGTAGTCGAGTGCATTGTCAATGTAGAGGCCCAGACCCACGCGCCCGATCGTGTGGCTCGCGCCAAGATCCAGCACGCTCCAAACAGGGCTTTCGCTGCGGCTCCTGCCGGTGGGCAGAGCCTGTGGTCCGTTGACGCGGAGCTTGGCACTCAGCTGAGTTGATTCAAAAGCCCTGGCCACCCCAAGTGCCGCCGTCCAGCGGTTCACCATGTGCTCCTCATGCCAGCCCATTTCGTCCTGATAGCGCACATGATTGAAGCTGCCACTGGCATCAAAACGCCAGCCGCTAAACCAGATCTGGCTGTGACTCAAGCTGATCCCGCGGGAAAAGGCCTTGCTGGCGTTGCTGTACTCGGTCAGGCCAAGCTCTTCCACATAGGCCAGAATCGCTTTGTCACGGAACTCTGTGGCAAAAAAGCGCAGGCTGGACTGGAAGCGAGCCCACTCGCCAACACGTTCATGGTTCAAGGCAAGCTGCAGGCTTAAGGCCTTCTCCGGCTGAAGCTCGCGGCCAAGCTGGACACCATCAAATCCGGCGTGCACGGCCTTGTCCAGCGAAAAGAGCGTTACTGGCCTGTAGGCCTGACCGGCACCCGCCAGCAACGAAAGCTCATCGTTTGCCTGCCAGCGAACGCTCGCCCTTCCTAATGGAATTGCCCCATCATCCTGATGATGCTCAACACGAAGTCCACCATCAAGGCGCAGCTTTCCGAGCTCCCGTCCCGCACTTAAAGCCAGGTGCGGCACCTTGTCCAGTCGATCGGTCTCAACAGGGAGATTCAGGTTATCCGCGTAATCATCATGGGTATAGCCCAGCTCCGCCTTGCGCTGCCAGGCACCGGCCCAATCTTCAACAGAAGCCCGCAGCAGGTAACGACGCTGCGTCGCATCAAAATGCGTGGCACCGTACCAGCTGTCCTGATGATGATCGGTGAAGGCTTGTGCCAGATTCCACAGACGCCCGCGACTGTCATTCCAGCTGCCTCGAAGCATGGCTTCCCCGCGGCGCACGGCGATATCGCGCCCGTATACCGTGCTGGAACCCTGATCCTCATCCTTCCAGTCCACATCGCCGGCAAAGCGGTGTTCATCCAGCATACGCAGATTCCAGATCCAGCTTGCCTTTCCGAGGGTAGCCTGCTGGCTGAAGCGAAGATTGAAGCGACCCTGCTGGGGCGCGTCGGTCAGGTCATCATGATTGCGATCCAGCCGCTGCGGATCCCCCGACCAGCCAAGTTCCAGCCGGCTGGGCAAAGCAAGAAGCCTGCGTTCGGCCATCAGTAAAATCTCGTTTCGCAGGCCATCACCCAGCGACAGTGCCAGCGCCAGCGTGTCCGCGCCGGTCAGCTCTCGCGAGAGCAGATTGACCGAGCCGGCAACGGCATCACCCGCCTGCCCGCTATCACTGGTGCCTCGCTTGAGCTGGGCCGCAGCAAGGCCTTGCCCGCGAATGGCCTCCATGCCGTAAAGCGAACCCAGTCCGCTCATCACCGGCAACCCGTCCAGCTGAATCTCCGTGTAGCCGGGGTCCAGGCCCTGCAGGCCGACGCCCGCACTTCCGCAAAGCGCGCAAGGCTTGCTGTCAACGCCAGTCACCCCACCCAGCAGTTCCAGCGCGCCGCCACCACCGGTGACGGACTGGATTTCATCGGTACCGATGTGTTCAACCAGCTGGCTGCCCGCTTGCCGAATGCCTGAGGGACCTTCGACCTGAACGGTCAGCTCCTGCAATTTCAGGCTGCCAGGAACCAGCGTAATGGTCGGTTCCAGCACACTTGTCGGCTCGAATTCGAGCTCAACCACCAGCGTTGTAAAGCCAAGGCTGCTGATTTCAAAGGAATGGCTGCCGGGCGGGACATGGTGCAGCATGAACTTGCCGTCCAGATCCGTGGCTGCGCCCAATTTGCTGTTCAGCATGACCACATTTGCATTGGCCAGGGGCTTACCCGCCGTGTCCTGTACATGGCCGTGCAGCATTGCCGCCTGAAGTCCGGCGGCGAGAGCCAATGTGGCTCCCAGCGATAAGTATTTCATGGAAATCTCCTATCTGACTTTGGAATGGCTCTTCCCCTTGAAGAGCCGGGCGTCAGATGGAGTGCGTGGGTGGATGAAAAATCTCGAAGACCTGTCTCTGTGTGAAGAGACTCCTGCATTCGGCAAGATGATCACTACTGGCAAGCGGCAGCAGCATGCTCGTGCTTTTCACCTGCAGTACCGGGCCAATACCGTGGATCGTGACTTTCACACAGCACGCGCAGGCATTATCGTCATCGGCGCAGGCGGGTGCTTCATCGGCGCAGCAGTTGTCAGCAAAGGGCAGGGCGCCCGCTTTTTCCACTTCAACTGCTGGCTTGTCCGGCGCACAACAGCAGCCTTCATCACTCGAGCAGCAATCCATATCAGCAACTTTGGCCAGCTCCTGAATGGACTCCGCCTTAAGCTCGCTCAAGGGAGTCAGCAGCCAACCCATCAGAAGAACGGGCAGCATCAGAAGCAGCAGATGCCGATTGGATCGAAGCGTTTTCATTGGATCAAGGGTAGGAAAGCAAAACCGTTCAGGCAACAGCCCCGGGTGGTTGCCAAAGCATAAACAATGGACCTGGAAGGGTCAGGGATTTTCGGAATCAACCTGCTCCAGTTCCTGCAGGTAGCGGCGGATCAGCTCGCGGGATTCGGGCGTAAAGCCCTCTTCAAGTGCCTTGAGCAGCTCCTGCCGCATGGCGTTTACTTCTTCAGCCGGAAGCTCCTCGCCGGCAAGCGCCTTCAGGCCACTGGCGCTTCTGGACTCGCGCTTCTTCTCTTCATCCTGCCTGCGAACGCTGCGCTGGGCATCCAGCAGCCGGCTTAAAATCCGCTCCTGCAGGCGCTGCGTGCGCTCAGTGAAGCTCTTGTTTTCCAGATCCTGCTCGACTTCCTTCATGTCTGCCGCAACCTGCCCCATATCCCCCAGCGTGGGCTTGCCCTCTTCGCCCAGCTTCTCCTGAAGGCTCTCCATATCCTGCCGAATACCCGCCTGCTGCTGGGCTGCTTCAGAAAAGGAAATGCTCAAGGGCTTCTGACTTTGCCCCGGCTTCATGGCCATCAGGTTGTTGCACTGGCCGTTCAGGCATTGCTGCTTGGCACTGGCCTGACTCAGCTTCTCCATCATCTCTTCGAAGCCGCTTGAACTGGCTCCCTGCTGCATTTGACGACCGGCTTCCTTAAGCAGAAGCACGGCGCGATTCAAATGCGCCATCACTTCCGGGCCCAGCCCCTTCATCTGCCCCAAGCGCCGCTCGTGGAAGTCGCCCAGAATCTGCTCCAACTTGCGATCGGCCTGGCCCAGTTCAGGCAGCAGCGCTTTGGGCACGTGAAAGCTCTTGCGCGAAAGCTGCCAGGCTTCTTCCGCACCGGCACGCAGACCCAGTTGAATTTCCAGGCTGCGCTCGGCAAGCTCGGGCACCAAGGGGGAACGGACACTCAAGCCATTGATGTTGTGATCAATTTCCTCCTGCGAAAGGCTAAGCAGTAGCAGCGCCTGGGCGAGGGCATCCAGCTCGCGGCCCAGCTCCTCCTTTTGTTGCTGGCGCATCTGCTCAAGGGACTGCTGCAGCATGGCCGCCAACTCATTCAGATCCTGATCCAGCTTCTCCTGCTCCGCCTTTTCGGGCGAGGACGACTGCTGCATCTGATCGCTGAACTCGCCCATGCGTGGCGCGATCCTGCGTTCTTCCATCAACTGACTGCTGCTGTCGAGCTGCTCCCTGGGAAGCGTGCTCTTATCAGCGAAGTCCTGCTGCAGCTGATCGATTTCATTTGCCAGGCTTTCCGCCTCCTGGCGCTGGGCATCCTGCTGCCGGGCCAGGCTCTGTTCTTCCTTTGTCTGACTCAGCTGTTGATGCAGCTGCCGCTGGTTCTCCAGCAGGGCTTCGGCGCGGCGGGCCAGCTCTTCCAGCTTCTGCTCCAGGCGCATCTCCTCCAGCACAGCCAGAAAACGATCCAGCTGCTCTTCCATCTTCTTGAGCGCCTCTTCCATGTCCTGGCGTGGCTTCTGCCCGGCCTGACTCTCTGGCTTCATGGCCTCTTCGGCCGTCTTCTTCAGCTGTTCAAGCAGCTCGGGCGAGATAGCCTCATTCAGCAGCTCCTTCAGCCGGGCCATTTTCTCCTGCAGCTCGGGGCTGATCAACTGATTGCGCTCGGCCTTCTGCTGAAGCTCTTCGAGCTTTTCCGCCAGCTGGGCGGCCTCTTCCACAATCTCCTGCTGCTCAGTCAGAACCTGTTTGAGCTTCTGCTCCTTCTCCCAGGTCATCTCCGGATCGCGGCGCATTTCCTCATTCAGCTCCTGAAGGCGCTGCTGATTTTCTCTTGCCCGGTCCAGCAGCCGCGAGCTTTCCTCTGCCAGTTCTTCCTGCCCGGCCTCAGCTTCGGCAAAAAGATCATCCATGCCAGGCAGCGTCCAGCGATAGAGCGCGCTTGTCACACGGCGCGCTCCGTTCCAGCCGTTGTTGTCCCAAAGTTCAACAAAAAACTGTGCTTCATCATCGGGGAGTAGATCCAGTTGAAGGAGCGAAATCAGCACCTCAACACCCGCATGGCGACGACCGCGTCCTTCAGGGTCGGGCAGTGAGGCGAGATTCAGGTCCTGCCAGATCCAGCCATCGGCCAGGCTATCCACCTGTTGAGGATCGGGCGTGTCCGGTTCACCAAAGCGTCCGGAGACACGGCGCATGGCCAGTCGGCAAGCCGAAAAGCCGTAGTCGTCCTCAGCAAGCGCGGCCAGCGGGATTTCCATTCCCTGATCCAGACGTCCCTCGACCTCCCGCGGACGGATCACACGAAGGCGTGGCGCTTCATCCTGTATCACGCGCAGGCGACGTTTGAGCGGGTTTTGATTCATCAGGGCTTCGTCGTCTGTCACACAGAGCGTAAAGTCCAGATCCTGTCTTGCGCGAAAGGTCAGGCCCTTCCTGCGGCTGTCCAGGCTGTCCAGTGAAAGCAGCAGGCTGTCACCGCTTGCCTTCACCGCTTGAATCCAGGCTGCATCAAGGTCCTTGTCGCTTTCCAGTTCAAGGCGAATGCGACTGCCCACAGGGACTGTCCACAAGGCGTCACTGGATACAAGCTCCTTTGCTGGCAGGCGTGTATAGGCAGGCGGAAGCAGCTCGACGTGTAGATTCGTGATACGCGGCGTGGCGCTCCAGTCAAGCGACAACTGATTGCTGGTAATGGTGCGTTCGCGATCCAGTCGGCGCTCCATGGCACTTGCAGTGAAGCTCATCGCCCGCCCGGGGATAAAGGCACGAAGCCTGGCCTGTCCCCGTGATACAGGCAGCTCCCACTCGCGCAGCCGTGAATCACCGGCAAAAGCCTCCAGCAGCACTTTCGCCGGCTGCACATCACCGGCAACGTCAATCACAAGATCTACTGACTGTTGATCGACCAGCCGCCCCAGCCCCAGGCTGTCTGCAGACTGAGCCTCCAGATTCAGGGCAAAGGCTGGTGCTCCAAGAAAATCCCGCTGCGGCTCCAGCAGGCGGCCGGCGGCAAGCAGTGCGTGATCACGACCCAGCAGGAGCAGGCAAAGCCCGATGAGCCAAACGACACTCGCCCGCTTGAGCGAGCGCCCCCGCGCCTTGTAGGGCAGAACGCGCCGGAAATCAACCTGATCAAGGTGTGGCACCACATGGTCCAGACTGGCAGCCACCAGATCGGGATCGAAGCCATTATCGCCATCAGCGCCGCGTTCAATTACTTGCAGGCCGTTGAGCAGACGATCCTTGACACCATCAGACCCCCAGCCGATGGCCAGTGCTGTATCACGCAGGGACAGGCGCCCCTTTTTCAAAAGCAGCCTCCAGCCAGCCAGCAAAAGAAGCGTCAGCAGCACTAGCCCAACTGTAGAATAAAGCAGCAGCTGAAGTGTCAAGCGCGTTGCGGGCTCGTGGTCGGTGAAATGCTCCAGCAGGAGGAAGAGCCAAACAAGCAGAGGCAACAAGGCGGAAACCAGTAGCCATTCACCCTGCAGGCGCATGAAGAGGGCACGCCGGCGTGTCCGCTCAATCAGGCCAAGAACCCGGCTGTCTGCTATTTGTCTCACAGGTCCACTTTCTTGCCGAAGGCGTCAGGGTTCAATGTGGTCCGGACCGCCACCCAGGGCGTATACGAGGATATTCGTCCCCATCTGCAGCGCCTTTTCGCGCAGCCACTCAGGATCGTTGTGTACGCTGGCATCTTCCCAGCCGTCACCCAGGTCGCATTCATGGGTATAGAAGATGGCCAGCCTGTTTCCAATGAAAATACCGTAACCGGCAGGGGGCTTGTTGTCGTGTTCGTGAATCTTGGGTAGCCCTTCGGGAAAGGAAAACCAGCTGTGATACACGGGGTGATCCAGCGGAACCAGCAGCAGGTCCTTTTCCGGAAAGACGCGCTTCAGCTCGCGCCGAATGTGCTCGTCCAGGCCGTAATTGTCGTCCACATGCAGAAAGCCGCCTGTTTCCAGGTAGGCGCGAAGTCTATCCGCCTGCATATCGCTCAGGCTGATGCGGCCATGTCCGGTGAGATACAAAAGGGGCAGCGCGTTCAGCTGTGGATCGTCCAGCTCGACAACCCGCTCATCGGCATCCAGTTCCATGCCTGTAACACGGGCGGTATAGGCAGCCAGATTCTGCAGGCTGCCGGGGTCACTGTACCAGTCGCCACCGCCCTCGTACTTCACCCTGCCGATCACGAGCGCATTTGCCAGACTGGCGGCGCAGAGAATGAACAGGGCAAACAGGCGCATCAGTCAACGATGTGGATGTAGACCTTGTCGCGCAGCTCCTGCGTCCAGCGGGCCAGCTCTTCCTGCTTCTTGAAGTTCAGGGCCATCTGATTCAGCTCACCCCAATCCTCTTCAAGCGAGGCAGGCCGCGCTTCGTGCTGCTCCATCAAACGAATGATCTGCATGCCGTCCTTACCCTCAACCTTGCTACGGAAGGGCCTGCAGAACTCACCCAGCGCAAGATCGCGGACACGGCTGCGCACCAGCGGCTCCAACTGGCTGAGTTCAAGCCAGCCGAGATCACCGCCAGCCTCGCGGGTCAGTTTGTGATCGGATCGCTTGCGGGCAAGCGTGGCAAAGTCCGTGCCCGCCTTCAGCTGACGATAAAGTGAATCGGCTGTGTCGTATACGGACTGACGATCTTCGCTGGTGGGCTCCATCAAAAAGAGCACGTGGCTAGTCTCAATGTACTCGCCCTGGCGATCATCCAGACGAATCAGGTGCCAGCCGTACTCGCTGCGAACGGGCTGACTCAATTCGCCCGGCTCCATTCGATAAGCGACTTCCTCGTAGCTCCTGACCAGATTGCCGCGCTTGGTACGGCCAATGCTACCGCCGGTGGAGCCGCTTGCCGGGTCCTGGCTGAAGGTCATGGCGGCATCGGCAAAGGCCAGCCTGCCAGCCAGAATCTCGCTACGCACGCTGTCCGCCAAAGCCTTGGCGCGTTCTTCGCTCTTCTTTGAAGGCTTGTATTCAAGGAAGATGTGTGACAAACGCACCGACTCGCCGATGTCGGGAATGCTGTCGTGCCATGCAGTAAAGAACTGCTCAACTTCCTGCCGTGATACACTGATGCCCATCAGGTGTCGCTGCTGGGCCTGCTCCACGAACATCTTTTCACGCATGCCCTGCTTGAGATTGCGGCGAATGGCCTTCATCGGCAGGCCCATCGCTTCTTCAAGTCGGCGTTCGGTGCCTACGCGACGCAGGATCTCGTCCAGCCGGCCCTGTACGGCATCGTCGATGTCACGATCCTGAATCACAATATTTGTATCACGCTGGGCAGCGGCATAAAGAACCTTGGAGTCGATCATTGCCTGGACAATTTCCAGCTTGAGATCAACCAGCCGCTCCTCATCCCAGCCCGCAGGATTCTCGCCCCGCTCCATGAAGTAGCGCTGGACTTCCTGACCGACTTCGCTTTCCAGAATGAGCTCCTTGCCCACAACCACCATCACGCGGTCCAGGGTTTCCTGCGCCAGCGCCTTCAGGGGAAGGCCCAGCAGAAGGGCAAGAATGATGAGACGAATCAGCATGCGTTTCTCCGCTATCGGGCAGCAGTGGCCGCCACGGTTATTGGCAAAGCTTCAAAGGTAGAAAAAGCGATTCAGCGGGCTGTGTCCGCGGCATCCAGCGCATCCAGATTGATCGACCAGCGGGCGGCTTCTCGCAGCCCCACCAGCTCTTCCTTGAGGAGTGCGGCCCGGCGTTCATCTTCCATCCATTGCAGGACTTCGCCTTCCGCGCTATCCACGGGCAGCAGATAACCTTTGGGGCGGTTGCCCACAACCTGATAGAGGATGAATTGACCGTCCAGCAGGATCACGGGGCTGATGTCGAGGTATTCCATGGAAAAAACCCGGGCACTGATGCGGGCGTCCAGATCGCCCTCCGTGATAAAGGGCGTCTTGCCGTAAGCCAGACCTTCGTTGCTCAGCTGATCGCCCCTGAGGGCATTCCTGGCAAGGGATGCCGCAATATCGGCAAGCTGCAGACTGTCCTCCGAAGCATACCAGGCGAGCTTGATCTGACGCTCTTCAAGGGTCAGACGCGCGGGGTTGGCCCTGGCCCAGCGCTTCATTTCGCGCTCGCTGATCTCGATCGGACGCGCCAGGATGGACTCCTCAAGCAGGCCACGGGCAAACAACCTGAGCTGTGCGGCCATCTGCTCGCGAATGCGGGCATCTTCCAAAAGCCCGGCCTGATGGGCTGCCTGCAAATAAACCTGGCCTTCAACCCAGCCGGTCAGAAAGCTCTCAATCTCGCCACGGGAAAGGCTTTCCGGCGTGGCCTCCAGCCAGGCCTCGAGGCGTGCCAGAGTGAATGTGGAGTCACCCACGCTGGCGACAACGGGGGAAGGGGCGGGGGTGGAAACTTGTTGGTCTGGAACAGATTCATTTCCACAGCCCGCAAAAATCAGCAGGAGAGAAATCAGGCAATGTGATTGACGAAAAAGCCGCCTCATGACCTTCTCACTTTCAAGTAATCTGTCCAGTTGGTGCTGCGCAGCTTTTCCCTGAGCCAATTTCTGACAAGCCTCAAATCGCTCCTTCCAAGGAGCAACATCGACTGGTAAGTCCTGAAAGATCGACTGAAGAGGATGGCTAGCAGAATCTTGTTCATCAAGGCAGCAGCCAGCAAGCCCGATGCTGCGCCAAGCAAACCGAAGCGCGGAATGAAAACCAGCCCAGCAAGCAGACTTGCCACCGTTCCGGCAGCATTCACAAAGGCAGGAATCTGTGGCCTGCCGGTTGATGTGAAAAACAATGCAATCACGCCCGTGTTTGCCCGGATAACCAGCATGCCGAAAGCCATAACTGAAAAGGCAGGGAACGCGGTTGTGTATTCACTTCCAAAAATGGCCAGCACAGGATATCCCAACGCAACAACGACCAGAAACACTCCAAAATAGAGCAGCCATGTCAAGCGATAAAATTGTGCGGCGAGAGATCTGGCTTCTTCCATTGGAAGTGAAGCAACCTTCGGGAAATATGCATTTTGAATCGACATCTGCAGATCTTGCAATCGCGACAGTGCCATCATGCACACGGTGTAATAGCCAAGATCAGCCGCACTCAGCGCTTGGCTGTTCGAAACAAACCAGGCCACCAGTATCGTATCCAGTCGAACACCCAGAACGGCAAAGAAATTGCCCAGCCAGGGAAACATGGAAAAGCCAAGAATCTCTTTCAGCCTGATGCTCACATCCGATGCTGTCGCTTGCCCTTCGCCCTTGCGTGAATGAACTGCGATATAAAGCAATGCGACGAGTCGGGCCATAAGGTAACCGGACAGAACCATGACGACGGAGTCTGGCCATAAGGCAAGCATGGTTCCGACAAAAATGATCAAGGCCGCTGATTGTACCCGGTCGATTCCGTTGTATTCCTTGAATCTCTGGCGCGATAGAAAAAGATAGCGCGACATATGTATCACGGCATCGAGTGGAAAGAGGATCAGGATCAAAAACAGCGTGCCTGTGTCATCCAGCCCTACCAGACCCGATCTACTCAAAATCAGCAGCACCAATGCACTTAACAGGGCACCAGACAAAAGCGCGGGTATGATCAGCTTTAAATAGCCTTTGACACTCATTCCCTTGCGATTGATGAAGTAGACGGCAGAGCTCTCCAGGCCCAGATTTGTCCCCATCACAAGAAGCGCGACAAGCATGATGGAAAAGCTGACGAGTCCTTGCAGTTCGGGCCCCATCAGCCGGGCCAAAGCAACATAGAGAGCCAGTCCACTAAGGCTAACCCATACCCTGGTGCCGAATATCTGCGCGATGGTTCGAATCATTGATTTGTCAAGCTGCGGTAAAGGGCCATGTAATCAAGCGCCACCCTCTTCATGCTGAAGGCTTCGCGAACGCGACCAGCAAAAGAGCGACCAAGCCGCTGGCGCAGCTCGTCATCCTGCAGCACCTGTTCAATGGCCGCGGCAATTGCTTTGGGTGATCGAACAGGTACAAGAAGGCCATCAACTCCTTCACGCAGAACACTTTCGATTGTCGGGATTCGACTGGCAATAATAGGAAGTGAGGCCGCGCCTGCTTCCAAGACCGAAAGCGAAAAGCCTTCTCGTAGCGAAGCAAGGACGAAGAGATCTGCAGCTTTTAGCAAGGATGCAACATCATGCCGCAACCCAGTGAAGTAAACATGTGCTGCAAGCCCATGTTCTTCGACCCACTGCATGTATTGGCTACGCATCTCCCCATCACCAACAAGCAATAGACGAAATGAAATGGCATGGCTGGCCAGAATAGCGCAGGCTTCAAGCAAATAAGGCCAGCCTTTAACCTCATCCTGGTTCATGCGCCCAACCGAAATCAGAAGTGGAATCGATGGGTCTTCACAGCCGGGAATGGATGCGCGGTCAAGTTTCGGTGCAGCGTCAAAGGTCCTGAGATTGATGCCGTTATAAACTTTCGCAAGGCTCGATGGATGAAAACCTTGCGCCAAAGCCCAATCCTCAACACCGTCAGAAATGACAACGCTGACCTTGAATTTATGGCGCAGGATGCGCTCGGCCAGTTGTTTAAGTTTTCCCGGGGCAAATGCCGTACTGTGCAGGGTCCTCATCAGAACTGGCCTGGACAAGCCCGTCATGGCAATGGCAGCATGCAAGTCCGGTGAGATCGTATGGCTATGAACGATATCCAGATCCAGCGATGTTAGCAGCCTTCGCATTGTGAAAAGAAGTGCAGGATTTGCCTGATAGCGAATCTTCTCAAGCTTGTGAACCGTTACCCGGGCATTCTCCAGTTGTGAACAAAACAATGATTCCGACACTGCATCATGGCTTTTCATCATGCTGCAGACATGTACCTGATGTCCTTCTGCGGCCTGCTCGATTGCGAGATCCCGAACGAAAACTTCGGCACCGCCCATCGCAAAGCTATCTATCAGATGTAACAGCTTCATTTAGCCAGCTTCCGGATAGCTATGCTGGTTTAACAATTCGGCCAGTTCAGCGGCATTTTTCTCAAGGTCATAGTGGCTGGCCACAAATGACTTTCCAGAAGCTGCAAGCCTTTGACGCAATTCAACATCAACAATCAGTCGCTGAATGCAATCGGCGATCATGGACGCATCGCCAGGGTCCGCCAGTAACCCGGTCTGTTCATGGATCACCAATTCGGGAATACCGGAAAGCCTGCTGGAAATGACAGCAATGCCGCAAGCCATTGCTTCCATCAACGCAACCGGAATGCCCTCCCGGGACCCGGATGCAGTTTCAATGCTGCTAAGGATGAAGGCATCTGCTTCCTTCAAGTGCTTGACAACCTGCTCGCGGGATTGTGCCCCCAAAAAGGAGACCTGATTGAGAAGACCGGCACTCTGAACCTGTCGCTTTAGTGCTTTTTCCTGAGGCCCTTCGCCGATCAGCAGACATTGAACCGTGGTTCCTTCTGCTTTCAAAAGGCGCAGGGCTTCAATCAGGTAGCGGTGTCCTTTGACCTCTCTCAAGGCCCCGACACACAGCAAGGTGAAGGTATGGTCCGTGCTGCAAAGGGCCTCTCCGCCTGCAAAGACTTTCAGATCCACGCCGCAGCGTATCACACGAATTTTGTCGGCTAAATCTGCTCTTGTCTTTTCAGCCATGAAGGTGCGATTGTAGTCCGACACTGTAATTGCAAAAGCGGCAGCGTCGAGCTTTTCCTCCAGCATCTCCTGCTGAACATGAATATCCGATCCATGCGCCGTGAAGCTGTAGCCAATTCCCGTCAGCCTGTTGATCACCCAGGCAGCAAGCGCAGGATGACCTGCAAAATGTGCATGAACATGCCTGATGCCATCACGCTGCATGCGCAAAGCCATGGCGGCGAATTTTGGGAAGTAAAGCAGCGCGGCAGCAAGAAACTTCATTCTACCTGCATTGCTGATGATGGCGTGAAACCAGGTACTAAAGAAAAGCAGGGGAGCTTTTGCCAGCATTGCAAACGAATCCCTCAGCACATCAAATGATATGTGGGGCAAGACCTTAATCTGATCCAAAAGCTGTTCTGCTTCGGCGTGGATGGCCTTGTATTTGACACGACGCAAAGGATAGACATCTACCTTTAGCCCGGCAGCCTCAATCTGCCGCAACTCATACAGTATAAAAGTCTCCGTCACTACGGGAAAACGAGACATGATATACGCCAGCCGGGCCATTAGCCTCCTCATTTCAGCATCGAGTGAACCAAATGAGGTAATATATTGTGGATCAAGCGAAATGGCCCTTTGATTGGAGTGGATGGACGCCCCATGGCTTGCTGGCAGGCGTGGCTTATTGCATCTGACTTGGAATGCTGTCGAATCTCTTTCGGGGGCATTCGCACATGATCATGCTTGCCCTTTTCTGGATTTGCCTGCTGCTGATTCTTTACACCTATCTGGGTTATCCGCTACTGCTGATGCTGCTGCCTGATAAATCTGTCAAGGAAGATCCTGGCGAACACGACCTTCCGACTGTTTCCTTGATCATTGCGGCTTTTAATGAAGAGCAAGTCATTGAGGCGAAGCTGCAGAATTCGTGCAAGCTTGACTACCCCAAAGACAAGCTCGAAATCGTCGTTGTCAGCGATGCCTCGAATGATGACACCGACAGGCTGGTAATGGCCTGGCAGGATAGAGGCGTCAAGCTACTGAGGGTCGAAGGGCGAAAGGGAAAAACCAGCGCCCAAAACGCAGCGGTGCGGGCAACGGTGGGAGAGATCCTGGTTTTTTCTGATGCAAATGCCATGTATGATTCGGATGCCATCAAGCAACTGGTAAGACCTTTTGAACAAAAGGATGTGGGATGTGTTGAAGGGCGCCGCCTTGATTACAGCCCGCACGACTCTGGTGCCGCAAAAAGTGAGCTGAGCTACAGGGATTACGAGTCCTGGATCAAAGTGCTGGAAAGTCGCTGCGGATCATGCACCGGTGCAACAGGTCCGATTTACGCAATTCGACGCAGTGCATTTATCGAACTACCCGAGTCCATGATCAGCGACTTGATGGAACCTTTGATGATTCGCTTCAATGCTGGATTGCGGCATCTCTATGAGCCGCAGGCCATTTCCCGCGAAGAAGTTCTGGACAAGATGGGTAACGAGTTCCAGCGAAAGGTCAGGATCATTACGCGGTGCCTGAACAGCATAACGAGTGTGCCAGGCCTGCTGTCACCATTTCGTGCAGGGTTCTTTGCTGTCCAGATCTGGTCTCATCGTCTGCTTCGCTGGCTCGTACCCGTGGTTGCCATCGTCATGCTGCTTTCGGCCGCGGCAGGCTATGATCAATTAGCCAGTCGACTCATGCTGTCGGCAGCAGGCGTTTTCCTGCTGGTCTCACTGGCGGGGTGGATTGCCGAGTCCAGAAACAAGCAATGCACTCCCCTTTTGCGCATTCCCTACTATTTCACTGCGGCCAACCTGGCTGCTCTGGTTGCATGGTTCAACTGGATTCGAGGTCGAAACATCCACACATGGAATCCGGATAGAGGCAAGTGAAAGCCCTGATCAGCAAATTCTGGCAACTGCCTGCAATTCTGCTTGCAGCACTGTGTGCACTTTCGGCTGCAAAGGGTGTTGATTTGCTGGGGCAAAGCCGCGAGACCAGCCTGTTCTTTCTTGCTTTGTCGATGCTTCCCCTTGCCTTCTTTCTTGCGTTCACATCGCGATCTGTGATGAATATATGGGTGGCAATCCTGCCCTTCACCTATCAGTACAGCACGGTCTTTCTAAAGAGCTATGTCCACATAGGCTGGATGGTGATTTTTGTCATCCTTCTGATTCTGGAGCTGTTTGGCACACGACTCAAGAAGAGGCTTGGCTCAGTAGAGCTGCTTCACATGACAGCCATTCTGGCCTTTGTGTTCCTTGGCTTTGGCAGGAGTTCGGGGGGACGGGATGCCTGGTATCTGATGATCGGCAACTACCTGCTTCCCCTCCTCGTCTATCTTGGAATTCGCATGCTGCCGCGAGAGGCAGGAATAGAGAAAATCCTGCCGCGCAGCTTCATTCTTTCCTGGGCCCTGATCGGCGTAGGAAGCCTGCTTTACAAGGCCATGCATCTGGATGCCGAACGGGTTGCCGGATTCGTCCCACTGGCTGTCACGATGATTGGCTACAGCGCGGCAACGCTGATCCCTGTTGCCCTCCACTACCTGCGAGTCAATCAGCAAGTACGAATCGAAGGCATGCTGCTCTTTCTGATTATGATCTGCCTGTTGTTGACGAACTCCCGGATGGCTTTGCCAATGGCAGCAATCGGCCTCTTCATCGGTCGTGATCAATTGAAGCGCTTCATGTTGCCAGTGATGATTATTGGCGGCTTGATTGCTGTACTGGGCGTCGGTCTGGTTTTCACCCGTTACACCAACATGGCCGAGTCAGCCATTGATTACAGTACCGCAGCCAGAGCAATCGCATGGATGTCCGGGTTAAAACTGCTTTTGTCCAACCCTCTGATGGGCATCGGTCTGGGCGAATTCAGCGAGGCATATTTGAAGATCACGGCCTTCCCTCTGATTGAACTGAGACATGCTCACAACGCTTTGCTTCAGTTGATCATGGATCTGGGGATTCCCGGCGCTTTGATCTACCTGAGCTTTATCGGAAGGCGGCTGTTGGCAGGGCTGAAAAAAACGAAAGACGGTCTGGGCAGGGCCTTGTTCTGGTCTCTTTCAATCTGGCTGCTATCAGGTGCGATTGACTCTATTTTCTATTTACCCGAATGGACCCTCTTCTACTGGGCCCTCTTGGCCTGCCTCGATCGTCATGTGGATCAGCAAGCAGAAGACGAAGCAGCAGAAGCAGCGGTGCCAGCCCCAGCAGCAGGCTGAGCGGAAGCAGGCCTTCATAGGCCGGCAAATCGAATAACCTTGCCAGGCCTTCCGGAATCAGCAGTGATACAAGTGCAGCAAGAACAATCGGCAGACTGATTGCCATTGCGGGCGGAACCCGTGCCAGAAGGGGTTGACAACCCTGCAAGTCCAGCAACAGGGCTGTATCACGCCAGCGCCTCTCGATGCTACGGCCAAGCGCACGCAGGACTACCAGCGACAGCCCAAGCAGGAGAAACAGCAGCAGGATGCTGCCACCGAGTGCCAGCCGCAAGCCTCTGCCCCCTGCCTGCAGCAGAAGAGGATCCGCATAGACGGACTCAACTCCCGGCAGATTGGAAAGCGCTTCGAGCTCAGCCTCCCATGTGTCACGGGAGCCTTCCGGCTTCAGGCTGAGGCGTACGGTCCGGGGAAAAGGATTGTGTCCCAGCAGCTCGACGACATCCAGGCCGAAGCCCTCTTCGAATTCCTCGGCTGCTGTTGCTTCATTCAGCAGCCCGTCCCAGTCGAAGGCCCTGCCGGCGCTCACCAGCTCTTCAATCGCTTCGACCTCGGCACTCCCTGTCAGATAGAGTTCCACAATCAGGTTCTCCTGCCAGGCGCGCCTTAGCTCGCGGCTGTTCAGCCAGGCCCATTCTGTAACACGGGCCAGCAGCATCAGAACTGTGGTGACAACAATCAGCAGGATTGCCCGCAGTCCGGATTGCCCAAGCAGCCGGAAACCTTCCTTCAACCAGATCATGCGCGCTCCTCCAGCCTGCCACCAGCAAGCACAAGCGTGCGCTGACCGGCTGGCGCATCCTGAGGCTGGTGCGTGCTGAGCAGGACGGCCGTGCCCGTCTCTGGCAGGCGTTTCAGCCATTCCCATAACCCAGCGCGCATCTCCTCACCCAGATGGTGAAAGGGCTCATCCAGCAGCAGCAACTCGGGGCGGGTTGCCAGCATCAGGGCGACTTGCACCCAGCGCTTCTGCCCGGCGCTCAGCTCACCCACCGGCCTGTCTGCCAGAGCCAGCTGGCCGGTTTCTGCCAGAAGGTTGGTTGTATCACGAATCCGCAGGCTCTTTTCTGTCCCTCTGGCGGCCAGCACAAGTTGAAGCAGTTCTCTGGCTGTCCGATCCGCCGGCAACTGCTGTTCCTGATCAAGCAGACCCAGACGGCGACGCCAGGCGGAACGAGCTGATGCCCGCCGCGCATCGAGCTTGTCGCGCTTGAAGAGAATGCTGCCGGATGCCGGGATCAGGCGGGCCGACAAAAGCTTCAACAGCGTACTCTTCCCCGCGCCGGGATCACCGGTCAGCAGCACCAGTTCGCCCGGACGCAGCTTGAAGCTGATGTTCCTTAGCGCAAGACCACCCGGCCAGTTGTAACACAGGTCGATGGATTCCAGCACGGGAGTGGCCAGAAGCTGACTCATGTCCGATCCTCCATCTTGCAGACAAAGTGAACACGGTCGGCGCGCTCGCTGCCCCGCTCGAAGCCGAACTCACGGTAGCAGCCTACAAGCTTAAGCCCTGCGGCAGGCAGCATGGCTTCGATTTCACGAATCAGGTAAATGCGCTGAGTATGAAGTTCCGTGAAGCGCTCGCCTGATTCCAGATCCTGCACATCAAAACGATTGTAGTGGAGCCGCCGCTTGCCATCATACCAGCTGCGACGGCGATAATCCCAGCGATCAACAACACCTTCGTCTTCGTAATCAAGGAAGTGATCCAGGCTGTTGCGCTCGGTGCAGATATCAAAAACCAGCAGTCCACCCCCTGCCAGCTGACCGGCAAGTCGCTTGAAGGCCAGCAGCAGGTCGTCATCCTTCAGCAGATAATTGACGGAGTCGTAAAGACAGGTTACAAGGTCGAAGGCCAGACCTTCGGCTGGATCACGCAAATCACGGCGCTCAAGCAGAACATCCTCCGGCAGGCGATTGCGGGCAATCTGAAGCATGGCCTTGCTTGCGTCACTGCCGGAGCGCTTGACCCCGTCTTCCCTCATGCATTCCAGAAAGCGTCCGGTTCCACAGGCCGCGTCATGCATGCTGTGATACAATCCTTCACAATGGCGAAACCAGCACTCGCGCACAAAATCTGCCCAGAGCGGGTAATCCACATGATCCATCAGCCGATCGTAAAAGGCCGCGATGCGGGAGTAGGGCTGATTGATGCCACCGCTCATGCCCCGCGCACCTCCAGCAGCTTCAGGGCATGCCGCATGGCTTCAAACATGCTGGTTTCATCAGCCGCAAAAGGATCCGGTAGATCATAGGCAGTGCCGTGATCGGGTGATACACGCACATGACTCAATCCCAGCGTAATGTTCACGCCCTTCATGCCTGCCACAAGTTTGAAAACGGGAAGTCCCTGATCGTGATACATGGCCAGAAAACGCCCACGGCCCCTGGCCAGTGCGGCATCTGCAGGATGCGGGCCGCTAACCCGCAGACCATTGGCGGAGAGCTTTTCAATCAGCCGCTTCAGCCATTCCGCTTCTTCGTCGCCCAGAGCACCGCCATCACCGGCATGGGGATTGATTCCCAGCACCTGAAGTGAATCCGCGCAGCCGGTAGCCTCAAGGTGAGCGCAGATTCGGCGAACCCGACCTTCGACAAGATCCGGCGTGATACGCGCGGCCGTGAGCCTGAGCGCCTCGTGATTGGTCACCAGGCCAACGCTGATTGTATCACTGTGCATGAAGAGCAGACTGCTGGATCCGGGGTCACGCGCCTCAAGAAATTCGGTGTGACCGGGCCAGGCGAAACCAGCCAGCCACATGCTCTCCTTGTTGATGGGTGCCGTCACCAGCGCACTGTTTTCAGGATCGGCCGCCACCTGATTCCGCATTTCTTCCAGGCTGTCCCAGGCAATGCGGCCATTCTGGGAGGTGGCTCTACCTGGCCGTGATACAAGATTTGCCATCAGCTGATCAGCACTGGGGGTTCGCTGACGCACGGGAGCAGGAAGAACTCCGAGCACATTCCGTGGAAGGGTGTGAAGGTCTTGGGCGCTTACAGGAAGGAGCTCAAGCCCGGGGCAGATTCTGGCCGCGAGTCTTTGCGTGAATTCCAGGGGCGCGCAGCTGGCAAGGCGAAGGGGCAGCCGTTCACGAAAGGCGCGCTCGGCTGCCTTAAGCAGAACAATCGGCCCAATTCCGGCGGGATCACCACAGCTAAGAAATAGCCGGGGGGCTTCGCCTGCTTGCTGGCTCATTCGTCCTGCTCCTCCAGTTCGTCGCGCAATTGCAGCAGCCGGCTGCGAACTTCCCCGGCATCCAGGATGCGTACCAGCTCGCTCCTTAGCTGGCGAACACCGCGATACTCCTTCAGATAGGCCGAGTACATCTTGCGCATTTCCAACACGGCGCGCTCTTCGCCCTTGTGCTCGATCGAAAGAGCCAGATGATCCAGCAAAAGGTTGACCCTGTCCAGCAGACGGGGCGCAGGCAGGACTTCATGATGATCGATCCAGGCCCGTGCCTCGCGGAAGATCCAGGGATGATGCATGGCGCCGCGGCCGATCATCACGGCATCAACTCCTGTGTGACGAAACATGCGCTCGGCATCTTCGGCCGTGCGCACATCGCCATTACCGATCACAGGAATATCCAGGGCCTGCTTAACGCGGGCGATCCAGTCCAGATCCGCCTCGCCCTCATACTTCTGATTACGTGTGCGTCCGTGTACGGTCAGGGCTTGTATACCTGCTTCCTGCAGCTTGAGACCGATTTCGATCACATTGATATTGTCCCAATCCCAGCCCAGTCGAATTTTGGCCGTAACCGGAAGTTCAACTGCCTCGACCACACGGCGACCAATCTCCACCAGAATATCCGGTTCGCGCATCAGCTGCGAGCCCGCGCCGTGTCCACAGACCTTGCGTGCCGGACAACCGAAATTGATGTCAATCAGATCAGGCTCTTCTTCCACCGCCACACGGCGCGCGGCGGCTTCCATTCGATCGGGATCACGGCCGAAAATCTGCACGCCCGCAGGACGCTCGTCCTCTGCCAGCGAAATCTTGCGCGCCGTTTTGCCGGCAAGCCTCACCAGACCTTCCGAGCTGGTGAACTCGGTGTAGACAAGATCTGCACCCATGCGTTTGCAGATCCGCCTGAACGGTTGATCGCTGTAGCCTTCCATCGGGGCCAGCAGCAGTGCATTGCGAATGGAGAGCTTCCCGATGCGCAGTTCGCGATCAAGGAGCGGCTCATTCACCAGAAGCGATTCCATCGGGGTCACTTTCTAAAAAGGCACGCCCAGTGCGACGCGCGCCTTCCATCCTGAAGACAGCCCGCGATTCTGCTCCGTCAGGCGTGATACACTTGCGCAGAGTGGGCCGGCAAGACTTTCATATTGAATACAAAGGCCAAGTTCCTGCAACAGGTCTTCGTGCTGCAGGCGCCTTCCCGTGTCGTCATTCATCAGCATCAGGGTCCAGGCTGCCGCGGCAAACCAATCGCCCCCAAGGTGGCGGCGTGCCTCCAGCCGGACTCCTGCCGCTTGTGATGCAACAAGCTCCAGTTGATTCAGACTGCGTAGCCAGTCCTCTCCGCCAAATTCCAGCCTGTCCCAGCGACGCGGACTGTCACTCCAACCGCCGTAAAAGGTAGAATGTCCCGTCCACGCGCCCCATGTGCGCCAGGAGTCGAAGCGCGCCTGAAAGCGGTGGCTGCGATCGATGCCTTCTTCCACCAGCTCTTCCGCACTTACAATGTGATACTCGCCCTGCCGGGTCAGGCCCAGACGATCACGGCTGTCAACGATGCTCTCCAGGCTGAAGCGAACCGAATTCCAGGACGGCACGCTGGCATAGCCTTCAATATCCGCCTGCTCGGCAGCCATGCTGGCATAAACCGTTCCAAGTCGATTGATCTGCTGCCCGACCCTTGCTTCCAGGCGCAGACGGCGGCGTTCCAGCAGGTGTTTGCCTGACTCTGCAGGATCCCACTCATGGGCTCCAAGCCAGAGCTCTTCTTCCTCCACGCCAATACAGAAGCGTGTGGTCAGCCATGTGCGCCAGATGCGATCGCTTTCCAGCACGGCCTTCTGCTCCTGCCGCCAGGTGCCGTAGAGCCAGCTGAGTTCGCCGCGCAGGCTGCGGCCGAACAGGCTCTCCCAGATGAGCTGGCCAAAAATCTCACCTTGACGCGGCGTTGAATAATGCAGGCCCGCCCTCAACAGGGGATAGCTGAGTTCGGCTACATGGACTTCCGCAATGCTCTGCCCGTCTTCCTGCTTCATGTGTACGGTCACCGTGCGAAACATGCCCAGCGCATAGATTCGGCTGATCGAGGCCTCCACCACATCCACACGGAAAGGTTCGCCCTTGCGGGGCCTGAACTCACGTGATACAAGACTGGGATGGAGCTTGTCCAGACCTGTCACACGAAGTTCATCCACACGCCCCGGATTGATCCGGGCTGTGGCCGTGCTACCTTCGACGCTGATTTCTTCCAGGCGGGCAAAGGTGTAGCCGGCGGCTTTCAGCCGTGTGACAAGACGGTGTACGGCTGCCTCGCCCAGACCCGCTTCAGAAGTGGCGAGCCACAGCTCGTGCTCCTTCTCGAAGATCTCCAGATCGGCCAACTGCTGATTGCGCAGTCCCCGGGGAAGCTGTTCCAGCCCAACAAGCCGGACACTGTCAAACTCCTTTGGCCAGTTGTCCTCAGGCGGATGCTGCTCGCCTGATTGCTGCGGATCCAGCTGCAAATCCAGATCGGCAAGCGCTTCACCCATGGCCAGATAGCCAGCCTCGCGCAGCTCATCGGGGTTGCCGTCCTGACTGAGCAAAATCTCCGGCAGCTCGGGTACTACCAGAAGATCAGCCTTCAGCCTGCTTTCTGCATTCAAGCGAGTTTGCATGATACCGGCCACCTGATCTGCAACCTCCCAGGGCTGATCCAGATCATCGGGCCCGCGCAAGGGGCTGGTTACATCAACGGCAATCACATAATCTGCGCCCAATGCCCGCGCCGTTTCCACAGGAATATTGGCGCTGATCCCGCCATCAACCAGCAGGCGGCCCTGCCACTGGACTGGTTCAAACAGAATGGGAAGACTGGTGGAGGCGCGCATGGCCTCGGCCAGATCACCATCGGCAAGTTCCACACGCTCGCACGTGATCAGATCTGGTGAGATAGCACGAAAGCGGCAGGCCAGTTGATCGAAATCCCCAAAGCACTGCACGGGCGCGCGCCAGACCATCTCACTTAAGAGTTGACTGACACGCTGGCCGGTTGACAGGCCCGCAGCCAGATCGGGCTTCATTCCGTCAAAGCGCACCTGCAGCTGGTGGTGATCCGAGATTTCCTTGCGGCCCGTATACATGTAGCGCCTGTCCGGCCGGGAGTTGACGATCTCCGCCCAGGAAAAGGCTCTAAGCAGGCTGTCCAGTTCAGCGGGCGAATATCCACTGGCATAAAGCCCACCGACCACGGCACCGACTGAACTGCCGACGATGCAATAAACCGGCACCCCGGCCTCCTCAAGCGCCGCTAACACCCCCACATGCGCGTGCCCGCGACTGCCCCCTCCGCTAAGCACAAGACCGATGCGCGGCGCAGGCTCGCCTGCAGGCATGGCTGTAACCCCGGCTCGAAGCGATCGAGCTGAGGCAAACAGGCTTAGGAACATAAGTGCCGCCAGCAAAAGCCGGCCGTTGTGACGGGGAAGCTGCATGCCTGAAAGATACGGCGAATCCCCCCCAGCAACAAGGCCCGGAGACATGCTCCGGGCCCTGAAGTCTCAGCGCAGCAAGAGGATCTTGCGAGTATCACGACTCTCGCCAGCCCTGAGCTCAACCAGGTAGGGTCCGCTGCTGAGCCCCTCCAGGTTGAATTCGATCTGATGGCTACCCGCGGCCATCCGTTCCTGGCTAACCCGCGCCACATTTCGTCCAAGCAGATTGTATACCGACAGTTCGACATGAGAGATTTCAGCAAGCTCCACCTCGACCTGTGTTGAAGGATTGAAGGGATTGGGCCAGACGCCTGAAATGCGAGCGCTTGCTGGCAGGGGCGCATCCACTGCGCCGACCGTGGTCTCGCCCGTTCCAGGCACGGGACTTGCCTCGTCCATCCAGCTGCCCGGGCCCTGCCCCTGGTCCTTTCGCAAAAGGCTGTGGCCGCTCTCCACATCGGGCAGAAATTCCCCGGCGGGCCAGAGCTCGGTTTCGACAGCTTGCGCCTCCCAGCTGTGACCGGCCGTTCCATACTCCATGTAGTCCACCAGATTTTCTGTCAGCTGACCGCCTGGACTCCACAGGCCTACGAAGCCATGAGTGTTGCCCATGTTGTCGCCCTCAAACCAGATCTCAAGGCCATTGGGACCGCTTCCGGCCACGGCATTGGAATGGATCACCAGAGTTTCGCCCGCTCCAAGTTCCAACGGTGGCAGCTCCAGATTGGGTCCGGAGAGGTCCACCAGCCAGCCCTCCAGATTCTGCGTCTCCCCGCCGGCATTGACAAGCTCGACCCACTCGGCCGCCGTATCTGTGCCCTCGGGATCGTAGCAGACTTCCTGAATTTGAATCTGTCCAAGGGCGACCCTGGCCGCCAGCATCATCAACAATACGCCTTTCATGATTCCTCCTTGATCACGGGGGTGTTGCCACCCCCTTTCATCCTGACTCCGACCCGGTTGTTTGATTTGCCCCGGGGCGGGTCGCGCCCTCCATCCTGCATGTCGCGACCTCTATCTAAATCGCTTGTGGTTGATGGTAGGGCGACCGCGCCTTTTGCGGCCGCCCCCGCCGTTCTTCCGAACAGCTCCAACCTCGAGGCGGGAAAAGGCAAGAGGCATGCCAGAAAATGGCCGTTGATGGTCAAGGACTTGTTTCAATTTGAATGAGGATTCATGGTAGATTTCCAGAATCCTGAAATCGGCGGCGAGCCGCTGTCAGAGCGACATGACACTGGAGATTGTTTTTTGAGAATGATTGGGAAATCCGGGAACCTGGCTGCCGATTTTCGGCTTTCACGCGGGGTATTCCCCTGGGTGGTCGGGGGTGGATGGAGGGCGCTCGCGGCCGCCAGCTTCCAGGAAAATGACAACCTGTATCACAACCGCAATCGTGATCACGCACCCTGACACGCTGATGAGATTTCTGAAAAGTGTAGAAGAATCCAGGAACCTGGCTGCCGATTTTCGGCTTTCACGCGGGGTATTCCCCTGGGCGGTCGGGGGTGGATGGAGGGCGCTCCTGCAATAGAGAATATCCCGTCACAAAACGGATGATCGTCACACCAGATGCTCGGGGTGGGCACCCCCGGAAAACAGAGCATTCCTGCCTTCGGGCATAGCTGGATTACAGACCAGCCTTAACAGAAATCCCGGCCAAGGCCAATTCCTGAAAGCTCACCCCGAATTCAGACAGAAAGCGCTTTAAGCCACTCAAGAACTTCATCAAGGCATTGCTGCAGCTCTGGCCCTGTGTCCAAATGAAGAACCGGGCATTCAAGCTGACTGATCCAGGTCTTGTGTGATACAAGACTTCTCTGTTCAGGCCCGGCCGTGTCATTACGGCGCGCCCACTCAAGAAAGGCCTGATGTCTGGCATGTTCGGGATGTGATACAAGAAAGATGGAATCGCCATAGCGCTGACGCTCCCGCTGGAGAAGCCGTCTCATGCGCTCTGCTGGCTCCAGTTGCAAAAAGACAACCGCGTCCAGCCGATCAATCAGGAAATCCCCCCAGCCGACCAAACTGCCGGAAAGGACCCAGGATGAATTCACAGCTGTATCACGGTCAAGCAGAAGGATTCGCTCGTCACGATCCCGGATGTGTGTGTAGGGCGGATCTTCCGGAAGCCAGAAGTAGTCATCAGAATCCAGATGCTTGATATTGAGCTTCTGGGCAAGTGAGGCAGCAAGTGTCGTCGTTCCAGTACCAGAAGCGCCCAGCAGATGCACGCGCATCAGGCCTCTCCGGACTTGTCCATGAAAACCTGATTGTGCGGATCAAGCGTCGGCATTCTGCCGCCAAGCCTCTTCAGGCGAATCTTGTGATACACGGAGAAGGCAAGTCCGCCACTGGCACCCGTACCAACCATCAAGACAAAGAGCGCGGCTATCGCCAGTAGTTTGCTCCTGGTGGGGTGCGATAACACAACCAGCCAGGTGAAGCCGGCAAAACAGAGTGCCATGCAAAAGACGAAGAGTAGTAGCGCAATGACCAGCGCAAACCAGTCGCGCCTGCCATCAACATGCAGTTCCAGTTCCCAGTCCTGCTTGAGTTCTCTCATCCCTCTCTTCCCGGATTTCGGCGCATGCTCTTCAGCTCTGAGCGCTGGCGTTTTTCCTTGAGGATCTTCTCCTTGGTGCGCTTCGGGCGTGTACTACGAAGCCGTCGCGGCTTCTCCACATGATTGGCTGCTTCCAGGCGCGCCTCCAGCCGAACAAGCGCCAGTTCGAGATTGCGATGCTGGCTGCGTGTCTCATCACATGTAACACGTAGGCCACTCGGCAGGTGAACCAGTACAATCCGGCTCTCGGTCTTGTTGCGATGCTGCCCGCCAGGGCCACTGCCTCTGGCGCGCTGCACTTCGCACTCGGCGAGCAGGATATCCAGTTGCTCAGCGCGGGGCATCAATCTGAATCTGCAGGATGCGCACGGCTTCTTTGAGCTGCTGATCACGCCCTTCCAGCACTTCTGCCGGTGTATTGTCCACTTCGAAGTCGGGCTCCAGCTGCTGGTTTTCAAGGAAGTTCCCGTATTCATCAAGAATGCCTACCTCGGGAATGCCAAAGACCAGCTCGCCGTCCATCAGCCGCTCCCACCAGACAGCCGTGCCGGTGCCTGCCACGGGCATGCCGACCAGGCTGCCCACCTTGTTGTCCTTGTAGGAATAGGGAAAGAGGTGGGCGTCGGAATAATTGCTCTCGTTCATCAGAACAATCGACGGCCTGTTCCAGGTCTTGTAAGGCTCTTCGCCAATCACGCGATGGCCGGGCCGGACAACTGTCCGGTAAGTGCGACGCCCCTGAAGGAAAGTAACCAGATCATCGGTGAGCCACCCACCGCCGTTGTGACGCGTGTCAACCACCAGTCCCTCTTTGTCCGCATGCTTTCCAAGCGCTTCGTGATACACGACCCGAAAACTGCCATCATCCATACTGCGCACGTGTACGTATCCCAGCCGCCCGTTCGAAAGACGCTCGACTTCGTCGGCATTGCGTCGCACCCAGCGCTGATAGAGCAGTTCACGCAGCTTGCCAGCTGAAACCGGCTTCACCTTTTCAACGAACTTTCCAGGATCTTTTGTATCACCAAAGCTCACCGAAACGGGATCATTGGCCAGGCGATTAAGCAGCCGCCAGGGATTGATGCCGCTCAGGTCTTCACCGGCAATGGCGGAAAGGATCATGCCGGGCTTCATGCGGCTGTCGCTTCGATCGAAGGGCCCTTCTGCCAGCACCTCCTGAACACGCAGACCGGGGCCCGGCCATGCGGGGTCGAAAAGCAGTCCCAAGTCTGCCGTAGAGTCGTTTTCCTCACGCCAGGCACCCACAAAGCAGCCCGTATGCGAGGCATTGAGTTCACCCAGCATCTCGCTCATGCATTCGGCGAAATCGCGCTTGTGATCGATATGGGGCAGAAAGGCCGCGTAGTCTGAGTGCAGCTGGTCCCACTGCGCATTGTGAAGATCAGGCAGATAGAACTCCTCCCGAACCTGTCGCCAGATATGCCGGAAGAAGTAGTCCCACTCCAGGCCATCCTTCAGTGTAATCTCTGCCCGCCAGGGAATTGCCTGCTGCTCGCGCTCATTCAGCTTGAGCCAGTGCAGCTGACCATTGCCCTTGAGGATAACCAGCTCATCTTCCCGGACTTGTGGCAGCAGGCTGGCATGGCCCTCTCCCAGCTCCATCAGGACTTCCTGCTCCTTCTCGCGCAAATCGTGTGATACAAGTACCAGCCCCTGGTCGCTGTCAATCAGACTGTAAAGGCAATCACCTTTCAGGCTTGGCGTGAAATCACTGATGCTGCCAGATTCCTCTGTAATCCTGGCGCGGCGCCGCTCAATCTGATCCGGCTCAACCAGCAGTTCATCGGCCAGTTTACCTGTATCACGACCGCGCTTGAACCAGCCAAAGAAGCCCCTGGACTTGCGCTCTTCCTGCCGCTCATCATCTTCATCCACTTCCGGCTGAAGGGCCTTGAATTCTTCGGCACTAAGCTGATACTCCTCCCAGCTCTTCCGGTTTAGAAAGACCGCCGAAATATCTTCCTCGCTACCCCAGCTGGCATGGGTCCTGAGGCCGTAGCGATCACTGCGAAAGAAAATTGCGCTGCCATCAGTGGACCAGACAGGCAGGTAATCACTGTATCCGCTTTCAGTCAGGTTGATGATCTCGCCACCCTCAGCGCTGACCAGCCCGATCTCGTCCATCCAGCGCGCCTTGGTCAGGAAGTGCAGACTGAACCACTTGCCATCGGGCGACCAGGCGTAGTGCTGATCACCGTCGCTGTAGGAATAATTCACGGTTTCGGGCACGACCACCCTTTGCTTGCGACTCTTCAGATCCATGACTCTGAGCTCGGTCCGATTGGCCAGAAAGGCCAGTTCCCTGCCATCCGGTGATACACGGGGCAGGAAAGTATCCTCAGGGCTGATCAGCACAGCTTCCTCGCTCAAGCGAGTGGCACAGTAAAAGTGGTGATCGCTCGAGTCGGGCATCACGCTACGATAAATATCCCAGCCATCCTGACGCTCGGAACTGTAGTAGAGCTCCCGGCCGTTGGGCGAGAAAGCCAGATTACGCTCCTGCTCGGGCGTGTTTGTCACGCGGCGCGTTGTCCCGTACTCTACTGAAGCAACAAAGACTTCACCTCGAACGATAAAGGCCACTTCCCGGCCATCAGGCGAGATGGCAGCCTCGCTGGCATCATCCCGCTTGATCAGTGTGCGCGAACCATCAGCCAGGCGCTCGGCATCAAGCTGAACATCCACCCGCTGCGGCTCTTGCCCGGGCATCAGGCGATAGAGTTCGCCTTTCCAGCTGTAACACAGCTCACCTTTTTGTGATACAGACAAGTGCCGAACGGGAAAGTCTTCGTGAAAACTCAATTGGACACTGCTTCCGTCCGCGGCGTGATACCAGATATTCAGGTTGCCCGATCGCTCGGAAAGCCAGTACCAGCCTTCGCCAAAGGGCTCCGGCACGGCCTCACGATTATCCTCCAGCGTGTTGGTCAGTTGTTCGTGGCTGCCGTCGGGATGCTTGATCCAGATTTCCCGCGCTGCTGAACTTTGCTGATGCTTGCGGAATTCGTCTTCAACGGCCTTGACACGCTCGTAGTAGATCGCCCCGTCAGCGGCGAGACTGACTTCATCCACCTGGGGCAGGGCTTCCCAGCGCGGGTTCTCATCGGGACCAGCCAGCGAATAGAGCTCGGCCGGAAAGCCGCCGGGAAAAAGTCGGGACTCAGCAGGGTCAGTTCGCCCGCTGGAAAAAAGCAGCCTGCCTTCCTGTGTCACGGCCCAGGGCAGGTCATGGGAACTGTGCCAGGTCCAGCGCTCGGGAGTGCCACCGGCCGGGCTGAGCACGAAGAGATCGAAATTGCCATGGCGGTCGCTGGCAAAGGCGATCCTGCCATCGGGAAACCAGACGGGCCGGGTGTCAAGCGCATCACTGCGGGTAAGCTGTCTGGCAGCCCCACCCGCCGCATCCACCAGCCAGAGCTCGCCCAGAGCGGAAAAGGCAATCGTGTTACCATCAGGCGAAATGGCCGGATAGCGCAGCCAGCTGGCAGCCAGAGCCTGGTTTTGGAATGTTGCAGCCAGCAGTATCATCAGAATGAGGCCCTTAAGGCCCTTTATCACGATGCTCATATGAATACCCCTGTCTTTGTGGAAAGCTGGAGAATCTTGAGGGGAAAAGACACATTGTCAATCTGCTGACAATTTGGGAATCGCGATGAAGAAGTGGCGCAAGGTCCACATTTACAGCTTCGGATACTACAAACTGCTGAGCCTTTTCAGCAGTATGATCTTGCTGGTGATCGCCCTGACGGGCATTCTTTACAACCATCAGCATGATTTCGATTTCTTAAGGCACAGCAGAGTACCGACCTGGCTACTGCCTGATCATTATCAGGAGAGGCTGGACACGACGAGACGGGCTCAGGGAATGGAGGATCTCTTTCCTGAAGAGTCGAAAAGCGTGCCGCTGATGTGGCTGGTGATCGATCTGCACAATGGTGAATTCTTCGGAGGGCTGCCAGGGAGGCTCTTCTACGATCTGATGGCGGGCGCGCTGGGAATTCTTTCCGTGACCGGCATCTACATGTACTTCAAAATCCGCAAGAAAGCGCGTTGGTAACGCAAGAAAGGGGATAAAAATGAAGACGATTCGCATCCTGATCGCTCTGCTCGTGCTGGGTCTGGCTTCCGGCCTGAAGGCTGAGGAAAAGGTCTATACGCTGGGCGAGCTGGCCAGCCATGTGGGCGATCTGGAAAAGAAGGAAGTCGTGCTCGAGGGTACGATCATCGGCACCTGCAAGAGCGGCTGCAAGCTCTGGGTGGCTGAAGGCGAATATCAGGATGGTGATCTTTTCAGCCTGGTTCGCGCCAAGGACGATGCCTTCAAGTTCGATGTCCGTTCAACCGGCAAGAAGGCCGTGATGAAGGGCTATGTCGTTGCCCAGTACCTTGATTACTGTGCTGAGAGCGGCAAGGAGCAGGAAGGCAAGATGGATGAGTGCGAAACGCCCGTCGACGGCAAGAAGGCCGAAAAGGCTGCCGAGACGACCGAGGCAAAGAAGGAACTGAAGGACCTGACCTTCTTCGCCACCTCCATCGAGTACAAGTAATCTGCTGGCACCCTCTGGGTGCAGGACTGAAATCGGAAGGCGAAGTGGTCAAGGCTGCTTCGCCTTTTTCAACCCATAAATCTGAGAGATAGCACCATGTCCGAAGCTAGCGCCCTTACCATGCTGCGCGAAGAAGAACAGTTCTTCTTTGAAACTGTGCGGGATTTTGCCCGCGAACAGGTGACACCCCTGCGCGAGAAAATGGATCACGATGCAAAGATGGATTCTGCCCTGATGAAGAGCCTGTGGGAAATGGGCTTGATGGGTATCGAAATCCCGGAGGATCTGGGCGGCGCGGGCGGCAGCTTCTTCATGAGCTGTCTGGCAATCGAAGCCATTTCCATGGTTGACGCTTCCGTTGCCGTGGTTGTGGATGTGCAGAACACGCTGGTGATCAACGCTCTGGTGCGCTGGGGCAGCGATCATATCAAGCAGACCTATCTGCCGAAGCTGGCCGAGGAATGGCTGGGTGCCTACGCACTTTCAGAAGCGGGCAGCGGCAGTGACGCTTTCGCGCTCAGCTGCAAGGCCGAAGACAAGGGCGATCACTACCTGCTTAATGGCCAGAAGCTGTGGATCACCAATGCCGGCGAAGCCAATCTTTTCCTGGTCTTTGCCAATGTGAATCCCGAAGCCGGGCACAAGGGTATCACGGCCTTCCTCGTCGAACGCGGCTACGAAGGCTTCAGCATCGGCAAGAAGGAAGACAAGCTGGGCATTCGCGCTTCTTCCACCTGCGAACTGGTGCTGAAGGATGTGAAGGTCCCCAAGGAAAATGTGCTGGGCGAAGTGGGCAAGGGCTACAAGGTTGCCATCGAGACCCTGAACGAAGGTCGCATCGGCATTGGCGCGCAGATGGTCGGACTGGCCCAGGGCTGTCTGGATTACACGCGCAATTACCTGAACGAACGCAAGCAGTTCGGCAAGCCGCTGGCCGCCTTCCAGGGTGTGCAGTTCCAGTTTGCCGAAGCCGCCATCCAGCTTGAAGCCGCGCGCCTCATGGTCTGGAATGCCGCCCGCCTGCGCGAAAATGGCAAGCCCTTTGTGCGCGAAGCCGCCATGGCCAAGTTCTTCTCCAGCCAGACGGCCCAGATGGTAACGAGCCTCTGCGTCGACCTGCTGGGTGGTTACGGCTTTACCAAGGAATATCCGGTGGAGAAGTTCTACCGCGATGCCAAGATCGGGACCATCTACGAAGGCACCAGCAACATGCAGCTGATGACCATCGCCAAGATCGAGCTCGGCTAAGCCTTATTAGCGGCAGGAAATTGGGGCGATCCGCTTTGTGTGGGTCGCCTTTTTTTGTGGGCGTGCTCCCTGACTACTGCCACAGGCGATTGACGGAGTATGCATCGAGCTTTGTATCACGGGAAAGGAGCGGCAGCTTTTCCCGTCTGGCTGTTGCCACCAGCAGCCTGTCGAAGGGATCCCGGTGATGAAGGGGCAGGCAGGCGGCATCGATCGCCAGATCCTGTGTGATCGGTATGGATAGCACACCCGTCCGCGTCATCAATTCCGGAAGAAATCGCCCCGGGGCGGTGGGCAGACTGATCCTCTTCAGCTTCCACAACAGTGCTATCTCCCAGGCGCTGGCCGCAGAGAGAAAGAGCTGATTGCGCGAATCCTCCAGCAGTCCCCGCACACGCGAACTGAGTTCCTCCGGCCGGGCCACCATCCAGAGCAGGACATGAGTATCCAGCAGCAGCTTCATGATTCTTCCGGATCAAAGGAGTCGAGCTCTTCTGCGGGCAGCTCGTCCATCAAGTCGCCATAGATCTGGATCTTTTCGCGAAAGATTCCCAGTGGCCGCGCCGGAGGGATTTCCTCAACCGGAACCAGCTTCACCAATGCCTTACCGGACTTGGTGATGATAACCTCTTCTCCCGCCAGCACCACTGGAATCAATCGCGAGAGATGCGTTTTGGCTTCGTGGATGCCAACTCTCATCATTCGACTCCTTATTAAACTTGGTCATGAACTTAGTTTATATAAGCACGAATTCACAAGGATCGGTCAAGTCGAGTTCGTTTGCATCTTTGCTCCAGCTCCTCTATTTTAGCGGGTTCATTTTCACTTCGGATGGAACTCCCTCACGCGAAGGTGAGGGCTCCGGTGAACAATCACTTTGGAGGAGCATATGTCTCGTTACCGTGGTCCGAAGGATCGTTTGTCTCGCCGCTTCGGGATCAACCTGTTCGGCGCCAAGCGCAATCCTCTGGACAAGAAGAATGCACCCCCCGGGCAGCATGGTCGTGGTCGTCGTGCCAAGAAGAGTGAATACGCGATTCATCTCGACGAAAAGCAGAAGTTCCGTGCCTATTACGGAATGATCTCCGAGAAGCAGTTCCGCAAGACCTTCGAGACGGCGCGCCGTATGCGCGGCGTCACGGGTGAAGTCTTCGTCGGCCTGCTAGAGTGCCGTCTGGACTGCATGGTTCAGCGCATGAACTTCGCGCCCAACATCTGGGCCGCCCGTCAGGTTGTGAACCACGGTCACATCATGGTCAACGGCAAGCGCTGCGACATTCCCAGCGCCCGCGTGAAGCCCGGTGATGTGGTCAGCGTTCGCGAGAAGAGCCGCAAGATCCCGATGGTCTTCCACCAGTTCCTGGGCAGCAAGATCACGCCGCCTTCCTATGTCGAGCTGGATGCGGACACCTTCTCCGGCAAGCTCCTGCACTTCCCCGAAAAGCACGAAGTGCCTTTCCCGGGCGAGTTCAACGAGCAGCTGGTTGTGGAGTACTACAGCCGCTAAGCCCTGACTCTGTTCGAAATGAAAGACCCCGCAAATGCGGGGTCTTTTTTGTTTGTATCAGGGCTGCTGGACGATTAGGCAACTCGCAGTCGGGAACTCACTCGGGAACCCCCTTTGCCTAAATGTCCAACTTCCTTACCGCATCAATAATCGTGCCGTCCCGGTATTCGATTACGGCAACGATCTCGTCGGTGGTCCTGGCAGTGGCCATGTGGCCGTCGGTCAATTGAAGCGCCTTCCGGTGCAGGTCTTCGATGGAGACAAGCGGCAGACCGCTCCCTTTCAGGCGATCCAGCAGATCCTGCCGGCGCGGATTGACGGCAACACCGTGATCGGTTACCAGCACGTCAATGGTCTCGCCGGGCGCGGTAACGGTTGTAACACGGGGCACGACTACAGGATGGATCTTGCGCGTCAGCGGCGCGGTGATGATGGTGATCTCGGCATCGGCAGCATCCGTGAATCCGCCAATCCCGTGCAGGAGCCAGCCATCGGAATGGGTGTTCACATTCACATTGAAATCGAAATCGATTTCCGTTGCGCCCAGCACGCTGGCCTTGACCCGCGGCGCAAAGCAGCCCTTCGTGTGATAGTTGTAAGACACGAAGGGGTTGGTGTTAATATGCCTGGGATCTTCGCGCAGACTCTTCACACCGGCCAGATCGAAACTCTGCCCGTCAAGGATAAACCTGACCAGCCCTTCCTTCAGCAGGTCAACCAGCAGCTGCGTGCTGCCGCCGCGCGCAAAGGCCGCCGTCACACCTTTCTCGCGCATGTAGTGGCCCATGAACTCGACAAACTTGAGGCTGACGCCGCCGGCTCCTGCCTGAAAACTGAAGTCGGGATCTTCCATCACGCCGGATTCGCGCACCACCTGCGCAGCCATCTCCGCAATCCGGATGCGATCGGGCTCTTCTGTAACACGAGTCGTGCCGCTGATGATCTGCGCCGGATCACCGATCGCGTCCACCTGAACGACGCGATCCACATTTCCACCCTCAATCATCCAGGGAAAAACAGGAAAAGGCTCAAGGTTGTCGGTGATCACGGTGACCCAGTCCGCGTAAAGGCTGTCTGCCAGTGCAAAGCCCAGCGGTCCACATGCGCTGCGTCCGCGATCACCCGTGGCGTTGCCGTGTGAATCGGCTGTGGGAGCACTTATGAAGGCTGCATCGACATGCAGATCACCGTCCTGAATGGCCCGGTAGCGTCCACCATGACTGCGCAGGATGGCCGTCTTTGAAAAGCCGCCCAGCGTGCAGAGCTTGCCGACGGGCCCGTTCATCGAGCCCTCCACATGGCTGACCACACCGCTCTTGATGTGATCACAGAGCGGTTCGTGACACGGGAAAAGCGCACTGGGCGCAACGACAATGTCTTTTAGCCCTTTTCGTGCGATGATATCCAGCACCTGATTGAGCACGAAGTCGCCATTGCGCAGGTGATGGTGAAAACTGATCACGCTGCCATTCTTCAAGCCGGCATCCTCAACAGCCTGCTCTAGGCTGCCCAGCAGCTTGTTTTCATATCCGGCGCCATTGCGAATCGGCGGGCCGACCTTGTTACCAGTGGGCGGTGTTTTGCCACACCCGGCAAAGGCCTTGACGCTTTTGCCGTTCACTTCATCAGGCACCAGACGTCCCAGTGCATTCTTCACCAGCTTCATGGCTTCTCCTTGCGCTTGTCGCCCTGCAATATAGCATGGGCGACCGGCCCCCTGGATATTCGTGATACAAAAAGGCCCCGACTAGCGGGGCCCGTGTGTGACATGTTTTCTCTCTCAGACCAGTTCGCGGTTGAGCTTGTAACTGAGGTTCATGATGCCGACACTCAGGTTCTCGTTCTGCACCACGACACCTTCCGGCACCAGCACATTTTCCGGACTGAAATTCCAGATGGCCTTGACACCCGCATCAACCATCTGGTCACAGACTGTCTGCGCCATGTTGTGCGGTGTGCAGATGATGCCGATCTGAATGTCCTCGTTCTTGATCATGTCCTGCATCTCGTCCAGATCGCGAATGCGAATGTCGCGAATGCTCAGGCCGATCAGCTTGGGGTTCACATCAAAGATCCCCAGCAGCTGCAGATTATAGCGCTCGAAGCCGCTGTAGTTGGCAATGGCCTGGCCCAGATGTCCTGCGCCAGCCAGCACCATCGACTGCGGCTTGGTCAGTGCCAGAACTTCGCTGATTCGCTGAATCAGGAACTTCACGTTGTACTTCTTGCCCTGACGACCAAAGCCGCCCAGCGTGAAGAAATCCTGCCTGAGCTGCGTCGGCTTGATACCGATGATTCCAGCCATCTCCGAGGATGAAATCTCCTCCACGACGGCAGGCAGGGTGATTAAAAAATTCAGGTAGCGCGCGAAACGCAGTACCGTGAACTGAGGAATGTTCTTGAAAATGGCTTCTTCAGACATTCTGTTTCTCCACAAAATCAGAACCATGACAGGATCAACTTGTTAGGATTTAAATATGTTGACCTGTCAAGGAACTCGCAAGCTTCTTTTGGAAGCCGCCAACTTTTCTTGGGCCTGAAGCTCAAAGGCAAAATGCGCCTGCTTTTACTTTCTCAAAGTGAGTCTGGACTCACTCGTCCATAGAATTAACAAAAAAGTGTTGATATTCCTACACCTTTTTGGACGGTTCACTTTTACACCCAAACAGGCAATCAACTTCCCTGAGGCCGCTCCAGAGTAATGTTCAGCACCGTATTTGATTCGGGTTCATAAAAAACGGCCCGCCATTTCTGGACAGGGCCGTGATTTTCTGGTCATATTACTGGACAACACCTGGACAATCAGCCTTCCAACTTGTCGAAAAGCCAGTTTTTCAGCTGATCCATTTTGACGCGCTCCTGCTGACAGGTATCACGGTGACGGACCGTTACCGTTCCATCTTCCTTGGTGTCATAATCAAGCGTGATACAGTAGGGCGTGCCCACTTCATCCATGCGGCGATAGCGACGGCCAATCGCGCCGGACTGATCGTAGAAGCCATTCCAGCGGCCACTCAGATCCTTGTGCAGCTCCTTTGCCATGTCGGCAATGCCGTCCTTCTTCACCAGCGGCAACACAGCATACTTGATGGGAGCCACCTTTTCCGGAAAGCGCATCAGGACACGCGCCTCGCCATCCACCTCGTCCTCGTGATACGCGTCGCACAGGAACATCAGCAGCGTGCGGTTGAGGCCCGACGAGCACTCAACGATGTAGGGCAGAAAGCGCTCACCCTTGCCCGAGTCGATGTACTCCATCTTCTTGCCGGAAAGCTGCTGGTGGGCGGTCAGGTCGAAATCCGTGCGATTGTGAATGCCTTCAATCTCCTGCCAGCCAAAGGGGAACTGGAACTCGATATCCCAGGCGTCCTTGGCGTAGTGCGCCAGCTCGCCTTCGCCGTGCTGATGAAAGCGCAGGTTCTCCTCACGAATACCCATTCGCTTGTAGTACTCCATGCGGCTCTCTTTCCAGTAGTTCATGTACTGGTCGTCGTCGCCCGGCTTGACGAAGAACTGCATCTCCATCTGCTCGAATTCGCAGGTGCGGAAAATGAAGTTGCCCGGCTTGATCTCATTTCGAAAGGCCTTGCCGACCTGGGCGATGCCAAAAGGCACCTGAAGGCGGGAAGCATTTTGCACCAGCAAATAGTCCACATAAATGCCCTGCGCCGTCTCGGGGCGAATGTAGATCTGACTGGCCGTGTCCTGCAGCGGGCCAATGTGCGTTTTGAACATCAGGTTGAATTCACGCGGCTCAGTCAGCGCGCCGCCACAATTGGGGCAGGGCTTGCTGGCGTCGATCTGGTCAGCACGGAAGCGGCCGCGGCATTCCTTGCAGTCCACCAGCGGGTCGACGAATCCATCAACATGGCCGGAAGCCTTCCAGACTTCGGGACGCATCAGGATCGAGGCATCCAGACCGACGATGTTGTCATGGCGACGGGTCATTTCGCGCCACCAGGCCTGATGCAGATTGTTCTTCAGTTCAACTCCCAGCGGTCCGTAATCCCAGCAGCTGCCCAGTCCACCGTAAATCTCACTGCTCTGAAAAACGAAACCCCTGCGCTTGCAGAGACCAACCAGCTTGTCCATCGTGTCCGGCGCTTTGGCCATGATTCACCTCGTTATTCATCCTTGAGGCCGTCTGCTTCCTTCAGGGAAAGCAGGTCGGCGTTTGCATTGACATGTTCGCGAAAGAGGCCACCCAGCAGGTGACCCAGTGCTCGCCGGGTGCTCGCTGTGATCTCACGCGCGGCCACATCTTCCAGCGCAGCACGGTTGAGAAATCGTAACACACGAATCAGCGCAGGCGTCATCTCGTCGGATCCGGCTTTTGAAGGGCAGTCAGGGCAAAGCAATTGTCCCTGCGCGTGATCCAGACGAGATCCCGGCTTCTGCCAGAACCCGGCGACTTCCTGCCCGCAATGAGCACATTCATTCAAGCTGAGTCCGTAGCCCGATTCGCTCAGCAGGCAAAGAAGAAACCAATATATCAGGTTCAGCGGGCGGGGACAATCTGAACGCGCCCCCAGCTCCAGAACACGACGGGCAGCATGGAAGAGACTGGCCTCAGGCTGGCCATCCAGCAGGCTGCGCTCGAGACACTCGATCACTGCGCTGCGGCAAAGCATGGCCGTGTAGCGTTCGCGCGCGCCGCTGAAGGCATCAAGCAGATCCGCATCCTTGAGGAGTTGCAGATCTCGGCCTTCCTTTTCCAGAACCTGCAGCTCCAGCAGATGCCCGATTTGCAGGAGTGGTGCAAGCTTGCTCCCTTTCCGTCTAAGCCCACGGGCCATCAGGGCCATGCGTCCACGTTCCAGCGTGAACACATGTAACACGGCACTGGTCTCGGAGTAGGGGATGGCGCGAAGAAGCAGCGCCGTAACACGCAGCTCCTGCATGAATCACACCAGGAAATAGCTGATCAGCAGCAGGTAGACCGACAGTCCAAGAATGTCGTTGGTAGTTGTAATGAAAGGCCCGGTAGCCAACGCGGGATCGATCCCCCATTTTTTCAGCATCAGGGGAACCATCGCGCCGACAATGGAAGCCTGCAGAATCACGGCACTCAGGCTGACGGCAATCACGGAAGCCGTGCGCGGATCGCCCATCCAGATCCAGATGACACCCAGCAGAATCAGGCTGCAGACAAGACCAACCATCAGGCTGACCCGTGTCTCACGAAAGAGGCGCGACCAGGTATCGGTCAGGTCCAGTTCACCGGTGGCCAGACCGCGTACGACAATCGTGGAACTCTGGATTCCCACATTTCCGCCCATGCCCATGATCACGGGAACAAAAAAACTGGCCTGGAGGGCGATCTTCAAGTCACCCTCGAAAACGCTCATCACTGCGGCACTGAAGAGTCCGCCGGCCAGGCCCACCAGCAGCCAGGGAAGTCGCTCACGAACGATCACGAAAGAAGATTGCTCAAGCACTTCTTCATCCGTACCGGCCATGTGGGCAATGTCTTCCTCAGCCTCTTCCATGGCGATGTCGTATACATCGTCCATTGTAACACGGCCAAGCAGGCGACCGGCATCATCCACGACCGGAATCGAGGCCAGATCGTATTTGCGGGCGATCGAGGCCAGTTCTTCCTGATCGGTCATGGCTTCGACCGAGATCACATCCTCATCAAGGATGTCCCGCACCTTCTGTCCACGCCTGGCCAGCAGCAAGTCCTGCATGCTGACCATGCCCTTCAGGTGACCGTGCTCGTCCACCACGTAAAGGGCGTAGATGTCTTCGATTTCGCGCTCTTCCACCACGCGGCGCACTTCGTGGATGGCTTCATCCAGCGACATTTCCGGGGCGACGGCCACAACTTCGCTGGCCATGACACCACCGGCTGTGTCGTCGGGATACTCGAGCAGCTGCTCGATTTCCTCGCGCAGCTCGCTGTCAAGACCGGCCAGCAGACCTTCTGCCCGCTCTTCGTCCAGCTCCTGAAGGTCCTGCACCACGTCTACAGCATCGTCAGATTCCATTTCCTCCAGCATGGGAGCCAGATCCTCATGCGGCAGGTTTTCCAGAATCTTGTCGCGCAGACTTTCATTCAGCTCGGGTAGAATCTCAGCCTGCTTCTCGGCTTCCATGCTGGTGAATAGCGCCAAGCCCGCAGCAGGATCCACGCGATGCATCAGATCCGCAAGATCCGCCGGGTGTGTATCACGGAAAAATGCCTGAAGCTCGCCGGAATCTTCCGGAAGCATGTCCACGCTAATGCGCTGATCAGGATTCGCCATGGTCACTCTCCCCAGTGCTTGGCGGCTGATGATCGGCCAATAGATTGGCCATGGTCACAAAATCTTCGGGGCTTATGGAATCAGGCCGTTTGTCCAGCCAGGGTTCAAGGCCATCAACCGTGGACAAATCCGGAATGCCCGGCAGATCACGCAGTGAGCGCCTGAGCATTTTGCGCCGCTGGTTGAAACTTCCTCTGACCAGTCGCCGGAAGGTATCCCAGTCCTTAAGTGGATAGCGCGGACGATCCAGCGGGCTAAGTTGAAGAATGGTACTCATGACCTTGGGCCGCGGGAAAAAGGCGGCTGGCGGCACATCCAGCAAAGCACGGCCATTGCAGAGCTGGTGTACGAAAACAGAAAGAATGCCGTAATCGCTCTCCCCCGGACCGGAGAGGATCCGCTGTGCAACTTCTTTCTGGATCATGATGGTGAAATCCGTGATACAAGCGCCCAGTGCGGCATCTTCGTGATACCTGCGAACTTCATCCAGCACGCGAAAGAGGATCGCGCTGGTCACGTGGTAAGGCAGGTTGCCCACGATGCGCAGGCGGCCGCCCTTGAAACGCTGGTTAAGATCAAACTTCAGGAAGTCCGCGTGGACAAGCTCCAGCCGGCTTTCCGCCTGAAAGCGCTCACCCAGATGCTCGACCATGCGCCCATCGATCTCAACGGCCACAACCTTGCCGGCCGCAGGAAGCAGCTGCTCGGTCAGCACGCCCTTGCCGGGCCCGATTTCCAGCACTGTATCATCAGCGCCGGGAGCGATCACCTGCACGATCCGCTGAATCCACCAGGGATCGCTCAGGAAATTCTGCCCCAGCGATTTCTTGGGTGCAAGACTCTTGTAACTCTTGGCCATCAGCCCGTCTCATCCAGAATGCGTACTCGAAGGTTGACACCGTACTCTTCAGCCAGCCTGCGGCAGGCTTCCACATCAAGTTTGCCATCGTCCACAACCGTGAAGACCACTTCCGGCACGAAAGCTGTTGCATCACGGCTGAACTCAAGCAGGGACTGAAAGGTCTTTTCGCCCCAGGCAGGTTTGACGATTTGATTGTATTCAAGGGCCGTGGGCGCGTTCAGTGATACACTGACGGTATCCACCAGACCCTCAAGTTCCGGCGCTGTTCGCCGGCGATTCCACAGGTCGGCATGTCCATTGGTGTTGATGCGGACCCTGCCCCCTTGACGCTTGACTTCTCGCGCCACTTCCAGCAGGACATCGAGCCTCATCATCGGCTCGCCATAACCGCAAAAGACGATCTCCTTCCAGGCGGCAACACCACCGTGCTCATCGATCGAGGCAAGGCACTCGGCAGCCGTCGGCTCCTGCTCACGGCGCATCGCCAGGTTGTGACCCTTGACCACCGGCCTGCTCAGGCGCGTGCAGAAAACACAATCAGCCGTGCAGCGATTGGTCAGATTCACATAAAGGCTGTCGCGGATGGGATAAGCGATCACACGCTCCTCGGCCAGCCCCAGCCCGAAGAGCTCGCGGGCATTGCGGGTTGTGATACGCGCGACATCTTCAACTCGCAGGCCTTTCACACGGGCGATCGCTTCGCCTGCCTCAATCACATGCAGGGATTCATTTCGCTTGCCACGAATCTTCTGTGGCGGAAGGAAGGGAGCGTCGGTCTCCACCAGCATCTGCTCCACCTGCAGCGCCTCGATAACATCGTGGCTGTTGCGCTTGGGATAGGTCACAAAGCAGGGAAAGCCCACCAGAAAGCCCATGGCCTTCAGGCGCCCGGCCGCTTCCACACCATAGGAGAAGCAATGCATCACGCCGCCAACGTCGGCAGCGCCTTCTTCCTCCATGATGCGCAGCGTGTCTTCCTCTGCGGCGCGGCTGTGTATCACAAGCGGCAATCCCCGGCGGCGTGCCAGTGCAATCATTCGGCGGAATGCGTGAATCTGCACCTCGCGCGGGGCATAGTCCCGAAACCAGTCCAGACCCACTTCGCCAATGGCCACAACCCGCTCTTCCATGGAACGCTCTTCGATCCATGCCTCGAGTTCCTCGCTCCAATCGGCGGAGTCGTGGGGATGCAGGCCAACAGCGAAGTGCACGTCCGGTTCATCACGAAAAATCCGCATGCCCCGTTCGATGGTTTCCCGGTTGTAGCCAATCTGAATGATGGCCTCAAGCCCACCGGCGCGGGCGCGTTCAAGCACCTCGCGGCGATCCTCGTCAAAATCCGCTCCGTCCAGATGGGCGTGGGAATCGATCCACACAGGCGCCATTCCTTTCCTGGGTTGCAGCCGCCAGCGGCATGGCGGGTTTCAAGCCGCGGCCCGGAAGCTGGCCGTTTTCGCGAAGGCTGTACCAGCCATTGGCCGTTATGATCAGGTGATCCAGCACGGGAATGCCCATGATCTCACCTGCCTCAACCAGCTGCCTGGTCAGCGCAAGGTCCTCGGGACTGGGTTCCAGCGTACCCGAAGGGTGATTGTGCGCCAGCAGCAGACTGGCGGCACTGTACTGCACGGCAAAATGAAAGACTTCTCTGGGGTGGACCAGGCTGGAATTCAGGCTTCCCATGCTGATCACTTCATCACGCACCAGTCGATTGGTCGTATCCAGATAGAGGCAGCGAAAGACCTCCCTCATCTGGCGGCCCATCGGCTCCAGAAAGCGCGCGGCCTGCGCCGGTCCCAGCAAGAGCGGGAACTCACGTGCTCCACCATCGTGCAGGCGTCGCCCCAGTTCCACACAGGCAACAAGCTGAGCCGCCTTCGCCTCGCCCAGCCCGAAGTGATCCATCACCTCGTTCACACGGCGACAGGCCACCAGTGAGCGATTGCCGAAGTCTTCAATGATCCGTTCGCTGATTTCGAAGATCGATTCCCGCCGGTTGCCGCTTTGCAGCACCACGGCCAGCAGCTCATTCAGTCCCAGAGCTTCCGGACCAAGTGTGCGCAAGCGTTCCCGGGGAAGGGAGATTTGATTCATTTCCAGCTCCTGAAGGTAGTATTCCCGCGCTGCTCTAACGGGAAAGGAGCCAGTCAGGTTCTACCGCTGGATGAAAGAATGGCAGAAAATCGGCGATGGTGTTGCGCTGGATTGACAGTCGGTCGATTCCCGGGTCCGGACAGCAGGAATTCCAGTCATTCAGGAGGCAAAGCAGCGGTCCCTGTACCTCCTCGTAACACAGATCCTGCGGAACCTGCTGCAGGAATTGAACCTGAGCGATTTCATGTTCCGGCTTCAGATCAGGCCTGCCATCAATCTGTGATACAAAGAGCAAGCCCCATGTGCGCCGACCAGCAAGTAGAACGGAATAAGCGGTGAGGGCTGTCATGCTGAGAATCTGGCAGCCAGTTTCCTCGAGCAGCTCGCGCCGGGCCGTCTCATCAATGGACTCGCCCGGGTCGCGGCGTCCACCGGGAAGTTCCCAGCAGCGACGCTCCCGGTTGCGGACAAAGGCCCAGCCCTCAGGGTGCAGGGCCAGGTGCACGGCAAAACCTGCAAGCTCCCGATCGAAATCAGCCAGCGGATGGATTTCCATTTTCAGCTGCTGGCCGGCGGCCAGTGTTCGGCGATAGCTCTCGTAGCCTCCGGGACGCTGAGATGTGCCTGACTTAGCGGACAAGAAAGAGCTCCAGACGCTGGCCAACCAGAACTGCATGGCCGTCCAGTTCCATGAAGCGTGCTGCGGCCCCTTCGCCAGTCTTGAAATCGGCAAAGGCCGCCAGCGCATCATCCCTGCCCATGCCGCCCAGCTCGCCCCAGATCAACGGATCCAGCCGATCGGGCCTTGCGCGTGAGGCCATCAGTTTGAAGCCGTGTCGCTCAATGGCCTCCTTCCACCAGGCCTCGTCCAGAACCTGTCTGTGGGCCGCGTCGAGACGCTTGAAGCAGGCGTCTAGCTCCTTGGCCGGCGCTGACCAATCGCTGAGGAGAATGCGCGAACCCGCATGTGTCACACGGGCGATTTCTTCAAGCACAGCGTCCGGATCCGCGAAATGCCGAAATCCATAACGGCAGACCACCCAGTCAAAGAGGCCGGGCGTGAATTCCATGTGATGCGCGTCCTGCACCGTGATCACAACATTGCTCAGCATGCGATCGACAAAGCGCGTGGCCGCCACCTTGAGCATGCGATCACTTAAATCGGCGGCAAGAATCCTGCTGCCGGATGCGGCAAGTTCGGCGGTCAATTGTCCGCTGCCACAGGCCAGATCCAGACCGGTCTCGCCGGAAAGTGGCTTGATCAGCCGCAGAATATGTTCTGCTTCGCCCTTTGCCTCAAGGTACTCGCAGCCGGACCAGGCCCTCGCCAGATGATCGAAATGGCTTCCGAGTTCGGCGGGTGATTCAAACGGTGTCATGGCAACTCCCAGTCGATTGCCCCGAGATGGTACATTCACGAATGTGAATCAGTGGAGAATATCCTAAAACATGCACTTCCTGATTGAAAAAAGCCGCAATCTGAAGGGCAGCTACACGCCGCAGGGAAACAAGAACGAAGCCCTGCCCGTAATCGCTGCCTCGCTTTTGAGCTCCAAACCCTGTCATTTAAGCAACCTGCCCGACATCATCGATGTGCGTGTGATGCTCGATCTGGCAGGCGCGCTCGGTGCCAGTGTGGAGATGTCGCAGCAAGGTCACACCGCCTGCATCAATGCTGCTGAACTGGAAACGAGTACGCCGGACCCGGAAATGGCCGGTCGGATTCGCGGCAGTCTGCTGCTGGCCGCTCCGCTGCTGGCCCGCAGCGGCAAGGCCTTGATCCAGAGGCCAGGCGGTGACCGCATTGGCAGACGACGCATCGACACACATCTTTCGGTCTTCCGCCAGCTGGGCGCAAGCTTGAGTGAAAGCCAGCAGAATGTCCTGCTGGAAGCACCTGGCGGCCTGAAGGGTGGCCGCATTTTTCTTGATGAAGCCAGTGTGATGGCAACTGAAAACGCGCTGATTGCAGCAGCCACAGCAAATGGCGAAACGCTCATCGAGAACGCAGCCTGCGAGCCGCATGTCCAGCAGCTTGCCCGCCTGCTGAAAGGCATGGGCGTCCAGATTGAAGGTGAAGGCAGCAATCGCATTCTCGTGCAGGGTCGACCGGCTGATCAGCTGGGCGAAGTTCACCACCGTGTGCTGGAAGATCACATTGAAGTGGGCAGCCTGATTGCCCTGGCTGCCGTTACCGACAGCGAAGTGCAGATTCCGGGAATCACGCCGGAAAACTACCTGATGATTGAGCGTGTCTTCGCACGCCTTGGCCTGAAGATGCGCGTCGGTGATACAAGCATTGAAGTGCCTGCCGGACAGAGGCTTGTGGTCGAATATGATCATGGCGGCAGCATTCCGCGCATTCATGATGCTCCCTGGCCGGGTTTTCCGGCGGACCTTACATCCATAGCCGTAACGCTGGCTGCCTGTGCTGAAGGCAGCGTGATGATCCACGAATGGATGTTCGAGAGCAGGCTTTACTGGGTGGACAGTCTGATCTCCATGGGTGCACGTATCACACAGTGTGATCCGCATCGAGTGCTGGTTTCGGGTGGTCATCCGCTCTACGGAACACTCCTGCATAGCCCGGATATTCGCGCCGGCATGGCCCTGTTGATAGCGGGGCTGGTCGCTGAGGGCGAAACCGTGATACACAACATCCAGCAGATTGACCGCGGCTACGAGCGCATTGAAGAGCGCCTGGCAGGTCTGGGCGCTTCCATTCGTCGCGTTATCGACTAAGGTGCCCTGAAAGGACACATGCTTCCCTTCCTTATCGTTGCATCCCTGATGCTGATCCTGCTCGGCAGCGTGATCGGTTTTCGCCTGCTGATTCCCCTTAAACTGGAGCAACCCCTGCTGGCCCTTCTCTGGGTGGCCGCACAGCTGATGCTCTATCTGCCCCTCATTGCCATTGTGATGCGGCGCGCCGGCAGCAGGCTTCCTGATTTTCTGCTGCACATGACCTGGGTCCTCGTCGGTCTCTTCTCTCTGCTCCTGGTGATGCTGCTTGCCCGTGATCTGGTGCTCGTTCTTGTCAAACTGGGCGATCTGATTGTATCACGCTTTTCCGCTGAGGGATCAGCTCTGGAACTTGCAGCAAAGAGCCTTGCTGGCAGGCAGGCAAGCCTGATCCTGCTCTCTCTGGGAACTGTGCTGACCATTTTCGGTCACTTCAATGCCTATGACATGCAGCGCACGGTAGAGGTGGAGGTCCCGATTGAAGACCTGCACCCGGATCTCGACGGCTTGCGCATTGCCCAGTTCAGCGACCTTCATGTAGGCAGCAGCATCGGGCGGAATCAAGTGGAGTCGGTTGTATCACAAATCACGGAGCTGAATGCAGACCTGATTGTGTTTACTGGCGACCTGGCCGACGGCGTTGCGCGTGATCTTGCCGCTGATGTGGCACCGCTAAAGCGCCTGAACGCGCAGCACGGCGTATGGGCTGTCACGGGCAATCACGAATACTATTCGGATCCGGCCGGCTGGATGCAGTTGATCCCGCAGCTGGGGCTTCGCCTGCTGTTGAATGAATCCGAGCTGCTCAGCGTGGGCGAGGCAAAACTGCGCGTGGGGGGAGTTCCCGATCTGGGGGCCGGCCGCATGCTGCCGGGGCACACTCATCACCCGAAACTGGCGATGGCCGGACCGGCAGCTGATTTCAATCTGCTACTGGCTCATCAGCCCCGCAGCGCTTTTCATGCTGCTGAAACGGCTTGTGATCTGATGCTGAGCGGACACACTCATGGCGGGCAGTATTACCCTTTCAACTGGATGGCCGACAAGGCCAACACCTACGGACGCGGCCTTCATCGCCATGAAAAGATGTGGGTTTATGTCAGTACCGGAACGGGCTTCTGGGGTCCGCCGATCCGCATCGGCACAGCTCCTGAAATCACACTGCTGACGCTGCGCAGGATCTAGAGTCCCAGTTCCCGATCGATCATGCTGCATAGCTCGCTGAGCGACGCTTCGTTCTGCGCCGGAAAGCAGGCAATGCGAAAGGAAGTCTGCTTCCATTCACCGTAGCCGCCGCCCAGCAAAATCCCCTTCGTCTTAAGGGCCTTCAGCAGTGCCGGCGGGTCGCCTTCCCCGCGAAAGCGTATTGCCATCACGGTTGCGCTACGGTCGCGCTCTTCCGAAATTGCCGGCATCAACAAGGGATGGTCCTTCAGCCAGTCAAGCAGCAGTTCGCGCTTTGCAAGGGTTTCCGAGTGGACTGCATCGATGCCTTTTTCCAGCAGTGTGGATACCGCCCCTTCAAACATGGCCAGACCCAGGGTATTGGGCGTGCAGGGTGTCTGGTCGATCACTGCGTTTTCTTCCAGTTGGCTGAAGGAATACCAGCCACCTGTATCACGACCCTCGGCCTCCAGCTCTTGCGCTCTTTTCCGGGCACGGGGCCCGACCAGAATCACACCCAGTCCGGGCGGGCAGCCAAAGGCCTTCTGCACACCAAAGAACCAGGCATCGGCGCGCGACCAGTCAAAGCGCAGGGCACCAGCCGAGGAGACACAGTCAACAATGCGTAACGGGCGATCACCGCTGGCTTCGTCCATCTCCATCAGCGGAAGGCTGACTCCTGTAGCCGTCTCGTTGTGACAGATCAGCCAGGCTTCGGCATTCTGCCAGTCGGCATCATTCAGCAGTTCAAGCGCTTCAACTCCCATACTCGCCGCCCGGGAGTAAAAGCCTTCGCCGGGCCTAAGCACCAGACGATTTACGGTACGGCCTGACTGCGCAGCGATATCAAGAAAGCGCCACCAGAAGGCGCCAAGATCAACTCCCGCACAACGCTCGCGAACCAGATTGCGCACGCACAGGTCCATCGCCTGTGATCCACTGGCCACGTAATACACGGACCAGTCGGCAGGCAAGTCAAGATAGCGGCGCAGCTTTTCGTTTAGCGATGCCACAACGGAAACGAATTCCGGCGAGCGATGACTCCAGCCGGGAAGCCCTTGTTCAAAGGCTTTGAGCGCTGCCTGACTGACGCCATCCAGCAGCTCGGAAGGTCCCGGCGCAAAGTTTCTTGCCTTCATCAGTTTGCCTTTCCCTGAAGTCCCCAGCGTCCGTCCCTGTCCATTGTAACACGCCCTTCGGCGCGCGCTCGACGAATCAGCACATCACGATCGATCCAGCCGGTATGGCGAGCCTGGTCAGGGGTTCCGGCAAAGCCCTCGAGCACAAGCAGCTGCCCCCAGACATAATCACCCAGCGCGACACGGATTGTATCACGTTTCTCGACAGGCTCGCCATCCAGCAGAATCTCACCAATTCCACCATCAGGTGCTTCCGTGATACAAATGCCGTCGAACTGCATGTGCAGCTGATCGCGGGCCAGCTGATCTTCAAAGACAAAACGAAGCTGTGAAGGTCGCAGTTCGGCAACCAGCACTTCGTTACCAAAGGGCGCGATCTCCCAGATGTCTCTCAGGGTGATATCACCGGCTTCCATCGCCTTGCGAATGCCGCCGCTGTTCCAGAGACCAACATCCGCGCCGCTCTCAATGCGCAGCGCCGAGGCCAGCCAGTTGCCAATGGCAGACTCTCCATGGTAATCCAGCGGCCAGGTAATACTCAGCTCGGCAATTTTCTCAGCCAGTTCCCGATTGACACGCTCTTCCTGCCTGGCAACCACCGCCGTGATGTCTTCGCGGGCAGGTGCCGCATCCTTCAGCACGGGAAGCAGGCCCCCGGAAAGGCGACTCAAGCCTTTGCCGGGCACGACCCAGAGCGAATCAACACCCAGGTAGCGGCCGAAGTCGCCCGCCTGGCTAATCCAGCTCTGCCCGACTTTCATCGGCCCAAGCAGCGTGGTGTGCGAGTGGCCGCCAATAATCAGATCGAAGCCCGGTACATTGACCGCCAGCAGGCTGTCTGCCAGAAAGCCGCGGTGGCTCAGGCAAATTTTCACATCGGCATCACAATCCACGATCCATTCGCGAGCACGCGCTTCAGAGCTGCTCAGCTCAATCTCACCCAGCGCGCTGCGATCACAAAGCTCAAAGAGCTCGTCGCTATTGAGGCCCAGTACGGCAATCTCAAGCCCGGCGCGCTCAAAGCGAATTTCATCCGTGAAGAAAGGTGTCTGGTCGTTCTGCCAGCGTACATTGCCTTGTAACACGGGAAAGTTGGCCAACTGAAAGGCCTCGCGCTGTGCATCCAGTCCGTAGTCGTATTCGTGATTGCCCAGCTCAAAGGCATCCGGCGCGAGCAGATTCATCACTTCAATCGGTCCACGGCCTTCGGTCAGGCTGCTGATCGGTGTGCCCTGCAGCAGGTCGCCTGCTTCCAGATAAAGACAACGATCGGGATTGTCGGCCCTGCAGCGGTCGATCATGCCGCCCAGAACAGCCGCGCCGCCCAGCTCAACCTTTTCGCCACCGAAGAGCCGGCCAGGCCTGGGCGCAAACCAGCTGTGCATGTCGTTGGTATGAAGGACAAGCAGCAGTTCTTCCTGCGCCGCCTGCTTGCCGGAGCAGGCCACAAGCAGCAATGTGAAAAGCAGCGGGAATGCCTGTCGAATTTTTTTCGTCATATCCCTGATCCCCTTGGAACCTTTTGCGGATCTGAAGGTATCAATTGGGTCGCGACCAAACGGAACCGCCGACACCGAATTGACCAACCTCCTCGCCGCTCACGCGGCACTTTCCTTATTCAGTGACAAGCAGCCGGACCGCTCCCGCGGGGGCTTCCGGCTGTCCAAACCAGGAGGTTGACATGTATTCCCGACGACGCGAATCCCTGCCGCTGCTTGCCAGCGCACTGCTTGTCTACATGGCCATTTTCTTTCTTGTGAGTCAGGGCTGCGAAAGTCCGACCGGTTCAGCTGACACCGGACTTCAACCACTTATTGAAGCCGAGCCCCAAGCTGTCGATGCCACCCAAAACGACCGAAGCCCCTTCACCTGGTGTGTCCTCTTTCCTCACCACTGCCCGGGCGAATTTGATCACAGTGATGAAGACTGGTGGTGGGGCGGGCCTTTTTTCGATATCGACCCTGAAGATGTCGAAGCTCATGCCAGCCTGCACAACGCAATCCTGGACCGGGCGCTGGAGCTTGACTGCTACAAGCCCATGCCCGAGGAGGCCGGTCCATTTCTTGAAGATATTCGACAGATCTTCAAGGAACACGGCGTAATCTGGAATGACGATCCAGAGATGAACAGCGAGGTGGAGAGCTTCCTCAAGGCTTCCCTGGGCGACCGCCTGAGCAGCAAGCAGCAGCCCACCATTGCCGATGTGCTCGAGCTCTTTAGCCACCGCCCTGCCAAGGGTGCTTTTGCTACGGATGAACAACTGGGCGATTTGCTGGCCTCGCTGGAAGACGGGATCAGCAGCGAGGAAGTGGCCGCCTTTGAAGAGTTCAAGCGAGCCTGCGAAGACGGATCAAGCCGGGAAAAATGGGCCAGCTCGCTGATGGCTGCAACGGTCAGCTGGTGGCATGATGCTGTGCAGGACGGGCAAATGACTCAGAGCATTGGCGTTTCTGCGGATCTGGCCATGGCCGTTACCTGTCCCGAACCCAGCATGGTCGGGATCGCCTCAGCGGCAGGTGTGATCTATGATATCCTGCACGCAAAGGACGAAGAATAAGCGGGTAAAAAAGGGTCCCGGGAAATCGGGACCCTGTTCTTTTCTGCTGAAGGCTGTATCAACCGAAGCTGGCGCCACGCTTGACGCTGACACCACCAACCTCGCTCAGTTCTTCCTCGGCATGATAGGATGAGCGCACGAGCGGTCCGGACTGAACCTTTTCAACGCCAATGGATCGCGCATATTCGGCCCAGGCCATGAACTGATCCGGGTGGACATAGCGCTCAACGGGCAGGTGGCGTTTGGTCGGCTGCATGTACTGACCGATGGTGATGAAGTTGGTGTTCCATTCCTTCAGGTCACGAATCAGCTGATAAATCTCTTCATCCGTTTCGCCCAGCCCGACCATGAAGCCGCTTTTGGTAAAGAAGCCGGCCTTGTGTGCGCGGTTGATCAGCTCCAGACTCTGCTTGTAATCTGCCTGTGGACGCACACGGGAGTAGAGACGCTCGATGGTTTCCACATTGTGATTGAGCACATCGGGCTTTTCAGCCAGCACCAGACGCAGGCAAGCGGGATCGCCCTTGAAATCAGGGATCAGCACTTCGATTGTCGCCTCGGGCAGCGCCTGCTTCAGCTTGCGAATGGTCAGAGCGAAGAGGCCGGAACCGCGATCGGGCAGCTCGTCGCGATCCACGCTGGTTACCACCACATGCTTCAGCTGCATGCGGGCGGCAGCTTCCGCAACGCGATCGGCCTCGTCCCAATCGACCGTACCCGGACGGCCCGTCTTGACATTGCAGAATCCGCAGCTGCGCGTACAGGTGTCGCCCAGAATCATGAAGGTGGCAGTCCCCTTGTTCCAGCATTCGTGCATGTTGGGACAGCGGGCTTCTTCGCAGACCGTTACCAGCTTCTTGCTTTTAAGCAGCTGGTTGAGCTGCTTCACCTGATCACCGGAAGGCAGGCGAACCTTGAGCCAATCCGGCTTTGGCAGACTGCGTACCTCGTCCATGCGGACTCCTTGAAAAAGAAAAGCGGCCAGGCCGCTTGCGGGGTGGACCTTGCGGTCCGCAATGAGGGTGGAAGGACTCGAACCTTCGGCCGACGCCTTAAAAGGGCGCTGCTCTACCACTGAGCTACACCCCCATGCAAGCCGATCAAGTTAGGGTTTCACTCCGGCATTTCAAACCTGACTCAGCTCGCGGGAGTGTCCTCATCCAGCCAGTCATCGTCCTCTTCTCGTTTCATCAACCTGCCGTCACCAGGCCTGACGCCCAGGTGGCGTTCAAAGAGATCACGGTTGTCGGGCTCATGGGCTTCGCGAGGCTGGGTCTCTTCACTGCCGAAAGGCTCTGTTTCAGGTGTAGCCGTTTCGCCCTCAAAGGTCTGCTTCCACCAATCCAGCTCACCGGCGGACATGCCGCTTCCTCCCTTGCGAATCCTCACTCGTCCTGAGCCGGCAGCCTCGGGCTTTTGGGCTATATAAGGCAGCGCAGCCTTCATGCGGCGTGTCCAGGTTGCCAGAAAAGTGTGCGGACGCTCAACGCCCAGACCAAGCCCCCTGGCCTCCTCCAGCAGCCCTTCAGCTGCACTGACAAGGGTAAAAAGGAAGGCCGCGTCCTGCCGTGCCGCTCGTTTGCGCAGCCAGCCGGCCAGTGACTGGACCCCGAACTCCTCTTGCGTCGAGGCAGCGGAAATCAGAAGCGCAAGGTCTTTCTGTGCCCAGGCCTGATCCGCCTCGTTTCCAAACAGGACAAACTCGGCACGGAATTGTGCCACAATCTGCCTTGCCTTGTTCAGATCTTGCGATGGCCTTTGGGCGAGTCCGGGGGCTTCAGGGCCTTGCTTATCGACTTCGACCTTAAGTCCCCGAAGGTCAATCAAATAGCATTGTTTCAGGGCCTCCATCGGCACTCCTGCAAAAGTTATCCACAGTTCACCAACCGCTTAAATTCAATGACTCAATAGGACCTGCAGTGAGTCATACTTACTCGTATATCATTACATATCAACAAGATGAAAACTCAAGCACTAGAATGTTTTTTTAAAAACGACCTTGACATTGCAGATTTCAACGACTTATCCACAATAATTGATTCGCTATTATCAAAGGGAGCGGCTATTCGGTTTCTGTATCTGAGCCTTCTTGCCTGTCTTTGCGATTTCGTGAATCCAGCAGACGTAGATCCTCGCCTTCCTTCATACTGAGCATCAGAAAATCACGAGCCGTGATCACATTTGGCCAGGCGCTGCGCGCTTCAGCAAAGAGGGCTTTCAGATTCCCCATGTAGCGGGTACTGAAATGCGTCAAGGCAAGCTTGGAAACACCCGCACTACGGGCGGTGTGCACGGCGTCGGCCACGGTTGAATGCTGCGTCTTTCGGGCCTGGCTTTGATCGGCATTCTGAAAGGTGCTCTCGTGAATCAGCAAATCCACTCCTTGCGCCAGATCAATCGCCCCCTGACAGCGCGCCGTATCCGTGCAGACAGCCAGCTTCAGCCCCGGGCGCGGCTTGCCCACCAGGCGGGCACTTTCCACATGGGTACCGTCTTCCAGCACAATATCTTCACCACGAATCAGCCTGCCTCGCTCCGGTCCGAAGGGCACGCCCAGACGATCCGCCTCGTCAGCATCGAAGCGACCCGGACGATCGATCTCCTCAATCCGGTAGCCGATGGTCGTGATGCGGTGCTTGAGCGGTCCGGCGATCACCCGGTAGTCGGGAGTTTCGTAGAGCAGGCGATTTTCCGTCAGGTCGTGGACTTCCTCCACTGTAATCTCGTAGCCGAACTGGGTGCGGGACATGCCACGCATGAAGTCCAGATAGGCCTTCAGCCCGGGCGGCCCGATGATGTGAAGCGGATCTTCACGCTGATTCAGTTGATAGCTGTTTAGCAGACCAATCAGGCCGTAGAAGTGGTCGCCGTGCAGGTGGGTAATCAGGATGCGATCGATGCGCCCGCGGCGCATACCACTTAGCAGAATCTGCCGCTGGGTGCCTTCACCGGCGTCAATCAGCAGGCTTTCCGATTCGAGCTGCACAAATAGCGAGGAGACATTTCGTCTGGGCGTGGGCGTGGCAGACGATGTCCCCAGAAAAACCACATCGATCATTGGACGGCTTTCGTTTTTCCCTTGGCGAAACAAGTAAACAAAAGCGCCCGATCCGCTGGAAATCCTACTCCTTTGCTTTGCTCAAGGCTTGTCGGGGGAGAAGGGATTCGCGACCTTGACCTGTTGACCAATTGACAAAAGCGAATTGGAGAGTCCATGAGCCGCATCAACGCACAGGATGTGCATAAAATCATTGGCAGCCATATGCTTGCCGATGGCCTTGATCTGGTTGTTGATCTGGAAAAAAGCCGCGGAAGCCACCTGCACGACGCAAGGTCCGGCCGCGACTTTCTGGACATGACCAGCTTTTTCGCTTCCAGCCCTCTGGGTCTTAATCCGCCCGCGATGGAAGACAGCGAGTTCCGCGCCAGTTTGATGGCAGCCGCCATCAACAAGGTGACCAACAGCGATTTCTACACCAGGGAAATGGCCGAATGTGTTGAGGTCTTTGCCGAGGTGGGAATTCCCGACTATCTGCCTCACCTCTTTTTCATTGAAGGTGGCGCGCTGGCGGTGGAAAACACCTTGAAGACCGCCTTCGACTGGAAGGTTCGCAAGAACATGGCGGCTGGTCGCAAAACGCAAATCAATCAGCTTTCCGTGATTCATTTCCGTGGAGCTTTCCATGGCCGATCCGGCTACACGCTGTCCATGACCAACACCAGCGATCCGCGCAAATACATGTACTTCCCGCTTTTCGACTGGCCGCGCGTGGACCCGGCCTGTCTCAGATTTCCTGTAACACAGAAAGTGCTGGAGGAAGTTCAGCTGGCCGAGCAGGAATGCGAAAACCAGATTCGCGCGGCGGTGGCTGACGCGCCCAACCATGTGGCCGGCCTGATTGTTGAGGGTGTGATGGGTGAAGGCGGCGATCGCCATTTCCGTCCGGAGTTCTTCCAGCGTCTGCGCCATCTGTGTGACGAACTGGAGCTCTTTTTCATCGTGGATGAAGTGCAAAGCGGCATCGGCCTGACCGGGCGCTTCTGGGCGCATGAACACTACGAGGTCAAGCCCGATGCGATCAGCTTCGGCAAAAAGTCGCAGGTCTGCGGCATGCTGGCGGGGCCGCGCGTGGACGAGGTAGAACACAATGTTTTCAGCGAGTCAAGCCGCATCAACAGCACCTGGGGCGGCAATCTGGTGGACATGGTCCGCTTCCGCCGCATTCTTGAAACCATTCGCGACGAGAAGCTGCTGGAAAACGCGCGGCAAATGGGTGACCGGCTGCTTGCCGGCCTGGAAGCCCTGCAGACGAAGCATCAGGAGCTGCACAATGCACGCGGCAAGGGCCTGATGTGCGCCTTTGATCTGCCCGTTTCGCGAAGGCAGGCCATGCTGGGCGCGTGTTACGAAAACGGCGTGATTCTGCTTCCCTGCGGGGATGACAGCATTCGGCTGCGCCCGCAGCTGGCGGTTCTGCCCGCCGAAATCGACCAGACCCTCGAGGTTCTGGAAAAGGCGGCTGTCAAGGCATTTGCCTGATATCGAAGAACAATCAGGGAGGCGCGGCAAGCGCTGCGCCTCCTGCCCCTCTTCTGCCCTGAAAAAGCGACCTTCCAAGGATGAATTTGCTGGATCTTGATCTTGAGGCCGTGCATGGCCATTTGCTGCGCTTCCTGAAGGAGAGTGTGCAGGGGGCGGGCTTTGACCGCGCCGTGCTGGGCCTTTCCGGGGGCATTGACTCTGCTCTGGTGGCCGCTCTGGCTGCGGAAGCGCTGGGGCCGGATTGTATCACGGGGCTGTTGATGCCCTGGAAAAGCAGTTCACAGGCCTCGCTGGATGACGCATACGCAGTGGCCGAACACCTGGGGATTCAGCACCGTGAAGTGCCGATTACTGCCATGGTCGAGGCTTTTGCGGCCGGGCTTGATGCGCCTGATGCACTACGCATGGGCAATATCATGGCCCGCTGCCGCATGATCTGCATTTTCGATGAGAGCGCGCGCATCGGCGCGCTGCCGCTGGGAACATCCAACAAGAGCGAGCTGCTTTTGGGCTATGGGACCTGGTACGGGGACCTGGCCAGCGCAGTCAATCCAATTGGTGACCTCTACAAGACACAGGTTTTCGCCTTAAGCCGGCACCTGGGCCTGCCTTCCGCCGTCATCGACAAGGCCCCCAGCGCGGATCTGGAAAGCGGCCAGACCGATGAGGCGGACCTTGGCTGGAGCTACTCACGCATCGACGATGTGCTCGTGCGCCATGTGGACTTGCGCCACAGTCCTGAGCGCATTGTGCAGGATGGCCTGCCGCGCGAGGATGTTGAAGGCATCCTGAAGCGGATGAAGCGTTTTCATTTCAAGCGCAATCTGCCCGTCATCGCCAAGGTATCGCCGCGGGCAATCGGCGCGGACTGGCTCTATCAGCGGGACAGTCGCTGATGACACATCGTGGTGAACTGATTCTGGTGCCGACTCCCATTGGCAATCTGGAAGACCTGACCTTGCGCGCGCTGCGTATTTTGAAAGAAGCCGATCATGTGGCCGCCGAGGACACTCGCACAACGCGCAGGCTTTTTGATCACTATGGCATCACCACTCCCTTAAGTGCCTATCACGATTTCAGCACACCAGCGGCCCGACGCAGGCTTGTATCACGGCTGGAAGAGGGACAGGTGCTTGCGCTGGTTAGTGATGCTGGATCACCGGGAATTTCCGATCCGGCCTATCGACTGGTGCAGGACGCTATTGAACTGAAGATTCGTGTTACAGCCCTGCCCGGCGCAACCAGCATCATTCCAGCGCTGACGGGCAGCGGCATGCCAACCGACAGCTTTCTTTACATCGGCTTCCTGCCGCGAAAGAAGGGTCGCGAATCGGCAATCAGGGATATGCTCGAATCGCCCTGCACGGTTGTGGCGCTGGAGTCGCCCCATCGTATCACGGACAGCCTGAAGCGGATTGCTGTAATTGCCCCCAGAAGGCAGGTCTGCATCGCGCGGGAACTGAGCAAAATCCATGAAGAGTTTCTGCGGGGCCCGGCCGAGGAACTTGCCGCCCGTGTTACAGAAAGCCCACTTAATGGCGAAATGGTTTTGCTGGTTGAAGGGCTGTCGGCAGCAGACAAACGGCTGCGCAAACTGGACGAGGAAAAGGAGTCCTGATGTTTCCGACGATTTTTGAAATCGGTTCCTTTCAGCTTTCCACTTATGGCCTGATGATGATGCTGGCCTTCCTGGCCGGTATCAGCCTGGCTGTATCACGAGGAAAGAGTAGGAATATCCCCAAGGACTTCATTCAGGACCTGAGCACAATGATCCTGCTCAGCAGTCTGGTTGGCGCTCGCGGGCTTTACGCGCTTACCCATCTGGATGAGTTCAGGGGCAACTGGATATCCGTCATCAGCCCTTTTCAGCCAGACGGGCGCTTCGGCATTGCCGGATTGGTTCTCCTGGGTGGTGTGCTGGCCGCCATCGCCTTCAGCGTGTATTACACCAGAAAAAAAGGCCACAGCATTCCCGATGTCTTCGATCTGCTGGCACCTTCGCTGGCGCTGGGCATTGCCATCGGTCGTGTCGGCTGCCTGATGAATGGCTGCTGCTATGGTGATACATGCGACCTGCCCTGGGCCGTCACATATCCACTTTCCAGCCATCTGCACCATCTTGGCCCCGTGCACCCGACCCAGCTCTACTCCATTCTGGCCAATCTGATCGTGATGGGCATCCTGCTCAAGGTGGCCACCAGACGGCAATTTCCCGGGCAGATTTTCGCCCTCTTTCTGATTCTCTATTCGCCCGGCCGATTCATTGTTGAATTCCTGCGCGACTACGAGCCCTCGATGATCCTGGCCGACCTGGGCGGCTGGCATGTCACTACCAGCCAACTTCTGACCGCCGGCATGTTTGCCGTGGGAATCGCACTCTACCGCTACTGGCAGAAGGCTGCGGGGCTGAATTCGGAGGCAAGGGCATGAAAGGCCTTTTCCTCAGTCTGGAAGGAATTGACGGCACGGGCAAGAGCACTCAAGCGCTTCGCATCAAGCAGTGGCTGGAAGGGCGCGGCCATCAGGTGCTGGTCTTGCGGGAGCCGGGAGGTAGCCATGTCTCCGAGCAGATTCGCAGCGTGCTGCTTGACCCTGGAAACCACAGCATGTGCAGCGAAACAGAGCTGCTGCTCTACACGGCTTCTCGCATGCAGATCATTCGCGAACTGATGCTGCCCTGGCTGGATGCGGGAAACACGCTGCTGCTTGACCGCTTTGCCGACTCGAGCACGGCTTATCAGGGTTATGGCCGTCAACTGGACATGGCCATGCTGAAAACTCTCAACGGGCTGGTCAGGAAGCTCGCCTGGCCTGACAGAACCTGGTGGCTGGAACTGGATCCTGAGTTGGCGGCAAGCCGGGTTGGCGGTGATGATCGCCTTGAACAGGCGCCGCGGGATTTCTTCAGACGCGTGGCAGCAGGCTATGGAAAGATTCAGCATGAGGAGCCTGATCGCGTGATACAAATCGATGCAGCGGGAAGTCCCGATGCTGTCTTTGCCGCAATCAGCTCCGACCTTGAAAGACTGCTGGAAGGCAGAAAGGCAAAACCATGAAGCGACTTGCAACAACTCTGCTGACAGCCCTGGTACTGGCTGTCCTGATGGGCGGTGCCGAGCAGGATGCCTATCAGATGGAGCTCCGCGAAAGCCTCAATCGCTTTGGCGATGTCTATCGCAACATCTCCAACCGCTATGTGGACAGAATCAATCCGGAGGCGGCCATTGAGGCTGCCATTCACGGAATGATGGAAGAACTGGACCCCTATTCCGACTACTTCATCGAAGAAAGCGCGCAGGACCTGGAAGACATGAGCCGCGGGCAGTACGGTGGAATCGGCATGGAAGTGGGTCTGCGTGGCAGCGACAAGCGTGTTACAGTGATCAGTCCTTTTGAAGGCACGCCATCCTGGGATGCTGGTCTGCTTGCCGGTGACGAGATCATTGGTGTGGACAGTGTAGACGTGCGCGGCTGGAAGCTTCAGGATGTGGTGGGAAAGATCAAGGGCAAACCCGGTACGGACTTGCTGCTGCGCATAGCCAGAGGCAAGGAAGAGAGCCAGTACCGTCTTACCCGGGAACTGATCACGATACACGATGTGCGCTTTGCCGGTATCGTTGACGAAGAAGCAAAGATCGGCTACATCCGGCTGACTCGCTTCTCCGGCAAGGCTGGTGACAACATGTTTGAGGCCGTCAGCACTCTTAAGCAGGCCGGCATGCAAAAGCTTGTGCTCGATTTGCGTGGCAATCCCGGTGGAATGCTGCGCGAGGCTGTGGCCATTTGTGATCTCTTCCTTGATCCGGGTCTTGATGTGGTTGTAACACGCGTTCGCGATGATGAAGTCAAGCAGCGCTGGACCACCACCGAACGAGCGCTTTTCAAGGGTGAAATGATCGTTCTGGTCAATGGAGGTTCCGCCTCGGCCAGCGAAATCGTGGCTGGCGTGTTACAGGATTACGATCGGGCTGTTGTGCTGGGAGAGCCCAGTTTTGGCAAGGGCCTGGTGCAAAGTGTGATCGACATTGACGAAGAGGCCAAGGTCAAATTGACTACCGGCCGTTACTATCTGCCCTCCGGTCGTCTGATCCAGAAGGTCGACTACTTTCAGGACAATGAAGTCCTCAATCATGTTGATGACGCAGTCGTCCGTGATACACTCTTTCACACGGGCAAGGGCCGGGAAGTGCTGGCCGGACGTGGGATCACACCGGATCTGGAAGTCAAGGCTGAAAAGTCCAGCTGGCTGGTTAGCGAACTCTGGCGCGAAGGTATGTTCGTCAACTTCATCAGCGATCACTTTGGTGCAGAGGGCCCGGCGGATGCCAGCATAAGCAAGCGGGACCTGAAGGATTTTGCGCAGTACGCAAAGGATCAGGGCTTTGAATACAAGCCGCGGGGCAGTTCGGCCCTTGACGAGCTCAAAACCATCCTTGAAGAAGAGAAGTCCGACAAACTCCTCAAGGATCTTGAAGAATTGCGTCAGGACATGGCACAGGATCTTGATCAGCAGTTTACAGCGCACGAAGATGAGCTTAAGCATCGCCTGCAGCTGGAGCTGAGCAATCTTCGCTCCGGCAGCGATGCCCGCACACGGCTGGCCCTTACTCGTGATACAGCATTCATGAAGGCAAACGAGCTGCTTAATACTGATGGGCAGGACGAATACTCCAGCCTGCTGGAATCAGCCACAGGTGAGCTCAATTGAAGACAAGCCGGATTTTCTGCGACTTTGACGGAACCATAACCTGCGACGACACGCTGGTCCTCCTGCTTGATCGCTTTGGGAAGTGCCTGCCAGACGGGCGTGACTGGCGCGCCATCGAGTTTGATGATTCGCTGAATGAAGAGGTCAAACTGCAAGCCGAAATGGATCTGCTCGATTGTTCGCGCGAGCAGGCTCTGGAATTTCTTCGTGATACAGTCCGGATCAGAGATGGCTTCGCGGATCTCCTTAAATGGATTCGTCAAGAATCCGGCTGCCTGCACATCCTTTCTGGTGGACTCCTTCCAATTATCGAGCAAAGCCTTGCTGACTTTGCCGGAAGCGGACTCAGGCTGGAGGCGAATCAGCTGATCGGTGATACAGGCTGGCAGGTAAGGGCCAACAGCACTCCCCGCATTCGCGAGCGCTGCAACCACTGCAAAACCCAGCATTTGAAGCAGGCGGCCAGCCTGCAAATCGAGAGCATCTACATTGGCGATGGCAGCACGGACTTTTGCCCGGCTCGCGAAGCAGACATGGTTTTCGCCCGCGGGACTCTTGCCAGACAATTACAGGAAGAAGGGCGGGCCTTTACCGCCTTTGAAGATTTTCACCAGGTCCTTCATTCATTGCAGCAGGCTGGCGTGATGTTGGTGAATGAGAGATAGGCTACGGCATTTAGCAACTTCAGCCGAGGCAGTCAGGAACGAGGAAACATGCGATTCAACACCAGAGCCATTCATGCCGGTAATCAGATTGACGAATCCACCGGCGCGGTCAACAAGCCCATCGTCCTTAGTAGCACTTTTGTGCAGGATGATATTGGGGTAACACGCGGATGGGATTATTCACGCGCTGGAAACCCGACCCGTGATTCACTGGAAATGAATATTGCGGCTCTGGAAAACGCGCAGCATGGCCTCGTCTTCGCTTCAGGGCTTGCAGCTCTCCAGGCGCTCATGCACCTGCTGAAGGCCGGCGATCACCTGATCTGCACGGCCGGTGTATACGGCGGCACCTGGCGCTTCCTGACGAAAGTGATGGAGCCATGGGGCCTGAAGGTGAGTTTTGTTGACAGCACGAATCTGGACACGGTCACCGAAGCTCTAAGGCCTGAAACCCGCATGGTCTTTGTGGAGACACCGACCAATCCCATGATGAAGCTGTGTGACATTCGCGGACTGGCGGGTATCACTGAAACGCAGGACCTGACTCTTGTGGTGGACAATACTTTTCTCACGCCCTACTTCCAGAACCCGCTGGACCTTGGCGCGGACATTGTCCTCCACTCCTGCACAAAGTATCTGGGCGGTCACAGCGACCTTATCATGGGAGCGTTGGCCACCAACAACGCGAGCCTTCATGAGCAACTCGCCTTTGTGCAAAAGAGCGCGGGAGCCGTTCCCAGCCCCTTCGAGTGTTACATGATGCTGCGTTCGGTCAAGACACTGGGCCTGCGCATGGAGCGCCACTACGAAAACGCCCTGCGAGTAGCGCACTTTCTGGAAGAGCATCCGGCCGTCAACAGGGTCTTCTACCCCGGCCTGAGCTCCCATCCGCAGTACGAATTGGCAATGCGCCAGATGCGTGGATTCGGTGGCATGCTTTCCTTTGAGCTCGATAATTTCGAGCGGGCCCGGCGGGTCGCGCTTTCCTTGAGGATTTTCAAACTGGCTGAATCGTTGGGCGGCGTGGAAAGCCTGATCAATCATCCGGTTGGAATGACACACGCTTCCGTGCCGAGGGCCGAACGGGAAGCCTATGGCCTGACCGACAGCCTGCTGCGCCTCTCTGTGGGTGTTGAAGATGTCGAAGATCTGATTGCGGACCTGACACAGGCCTTTGCCACGCTTAGTTGAGGAATCGACTCATGAATACACCGACCTGGCAGACACGTATCACGGAAACCGGCGCGGGAGAGCTGAATGTCCGTGGCTATCGTATCACGGACATCATTTCGAAGCTCAGTTTTGCCCAGACGATCTACCTGATTCTGAAGGGTGAACTTCCTACAGAAGCCGAAGCACGCATGATGGAAGGCCTGCTGGCCTCCAGCATCGATCACGGTATCACACCACCTTCGAACCTTGCGGCTCGTACGGTGATGAGTGGCGGCAACAGCCTTAATGCTTCCGTGGCGGCTGGCATTCTGACCATCGGGGACAGCCATGGTGGTGCCATCGAGCAGTGCGCGCGCATTTTGCAGGAAGCCGTCAGCGCAGGCAAGGACGCTGAAACGCTGGTGGCCGAAATGAAGGCTGCCGGCAAGCGGATTCCCGGATACGGTCATCGCATTCACGCCCGTGATCCTCGCACAAGCGAGCTGTTGGAGCTGGCCGATCGCTGCGGTTTTACCGGCCCGCACATTCATCTGGCCGCTGCTGTCATGGAAGAGCTTGAGCAAGGCACAGACAAGAAGCTGCCGCTGAATGTGGATGGGGCAATCGCAGCCATCATTTCGGAAATGGGCTTTGACTGGCGCCTTGGCAAGGGATTTTTCATTATTGCGCGCACACCGGGCCTGGTGGCGCATGTCTTTGAAGAGTGGACGACCCAGAAGCCCATGCGCAAGCTTGGCCCCATTGGCGGCGAATACACGGGCCCTGAAGAACGGGAGATTCCCTAGGCTGTGTCACAGGATCGCTTCGTTCAACTTTTCCGCGCCATGTTTCGTGGCGGCTTTATTGGCGGGCTGGTCGCTCTGATCGGCAGCTTCATGGCATCTGCTGTTTTTCACCTGCATCAGGACAGTCTGCGATCGTTTGAGCAGGAAGATGCGCTTGCGGCACAACTTAAGGCGTCCACTGGCGTGGCAGGAGTCTACCTGCTACCAGACAGCCGCACGCCGCCTGCTGAAGGTGTCTCGATTGAAGAGCACGTGAACGCACTGACGGAACGCATTGCCAAAGGCCCTGTCGCCTTTGTTGCCATTCGGCCGGGCGAGGACCACACACCCCTGCAAGCCCGCTTTTACCTGAGCCTGCTGATTCATCTGGGGTTAGCAAGCGGCCTGACTGTGCTCGGCTGGAAACTGCGGGAAATGAGCTGGCGCGAGCGCACAACGATCCTCGCAGGCGCCATGCTTGCAGGCGTAAGCTATGTCCTTTTGAATCACATGAATCAGTGGTACTTCGGCTGGGCCTACACGCGTGATACACTGCTGGCTGCCATGATTGCATGGATCCCGGCGGTGATGGTCATCGGCTGGGCTACGGGAGCAGGCAGGAACTTTACCGCGGAGCCGGTCAGTCGTCCAGACTGATATCCGTCGACCAGCGCAGCCCCAGACCGATCCGCGTCAGATTGTAATCCTTAACGCGACCAATCTCACCGTAAGACGCGGTCGTCCGCCGCCATTCACGCTCCACAATCAACTGCAGGCGAAGATCCTTCAGCGGTGATACACTTGCCCGCAGATCCCAGTTGTAGCGGCGATCGTGACGGCCATAGTGAAAGGGGTCATCGATCTCGCCCAGCGAACTGGTGTAAAAGCGATCACGCACAAGGAAGCCTGCATCCAGATCCAGGTCGGGCAGGTCCATGGGCAGGCGGAAGTCGCGCGAAAGGCCCATTCGATACTGGTCTTCCTGATGACTGCCATCACCACCTTCATCGTCACTTCCGGCAGCTGGAAGATAGCTGCTGGCGGCTCCGGAAAAGCCGACATTGTCCGTGTCAACAAAGGTGTAACCCAGCGTGGCGCGCAGATCCAGCGGCAGATCGGCAGACAGGCCGAGACCGAAACCAACAGCCTCGGTGTCGTACTCGGTGAACCAGCCGTTGTAGTAGTTCACATCCGAAAAGGCGTCAAGTGATACACCGATGCGCTCCATGCCGCCCCAGTCGGGCAGACGGAACCGCAGCGTGGCCTCCAGCAGCTCGCCATCAAAGGTGGCACCGCGCAAAAGCCCTGTATCACGATCCGTGAACTGACGCAGGTAAAAGTTGTCCAGCAGGCGCCAGTTAAGCTGAAAACCCCACCCTGCTCGAGGAAGCCACTGCAGGCGCAGGGCATGGCTGTTGTAGCCGTTGGCGCTGGATGATTCGTACTGGGACCACTTGCCGTCGTAGCCTAGGCGCAGGCGGCCACGACCGCTGCGTCCGCCCACCAGCTTCTGCAGCCGATCGACAAGGCCCTTTCGAGTGGAAAGGCGCCAGGTCAGGTCCATGCCCAGACGATGCTCGGCCTTGACACCGGCCACGCCTTCTACATCTGTTTGAAAGAGAGGATCATCATCCAGGCGCTCACGATCGGCATCGGAGAGCCGCAGGACATTAGAATCCAGCAGGATTCGATCCTCCAGGTCGAAGGAGATTTCGGGCTTGAGTCCATTGGCTGCACAGGTACACGCCAGCAGCGTGCAGGCCAGCAGCAGGCTACTCTTCATTACGCAGACTTTCCCGCGGAATCAGGAAGCGCAGATTGAGCTCCCGACCGCTATCCTGAAAACGAATCTTGTACTTGTGACGACCTTCGGGGACCTCGACGTAGATCACTTCGCCCCTGGCCGGAACGCTATCCGTCTTGCCCGTGTATACGGCCAGGTCGCTCTGGCGACCCTGCAAAACCCAGGTATTCTTGAAGGCATCGTCCTCATAGACCTTCAGCATGTACTTCTGACGACCGCTCATCGAGCTGTTCCAGTCCAGACGGCTGATCACCTTCATGAAGGTCGGGCCGATCACATCCAGCTCCAGCTCTTCGCCACTTTTCAGCACATGGTAGGTGTTGATCGTTTCGCGAACGACAACATCACGGGCCGGGCAGACCGAAAGGGGCAAGATGTCAATGTTCCCGCCACGGGGAATCGGATGGATGAACTTCTTGCGCAGCCGAATGATGACAGCATCATCCGGACAGCTGTCGGCAGTCAGTTCCAGGCGATGCGTGCCGGGCGGGACTTCGATCATGTCCGTCTGCGAAGCACTCAGCTTCTTGCCACCGTCCGCAATCCGGGCAGCGCGGGACTTGATGATCTTGTGCTCCATGGTGCCACCCTCATCGCCGTCCAGGCTCCAGGAAAGCGTGTAGGGATCACCCTTGTAGGAGCTCTTGTAGATCGAGCGGCTGATCACCCGAATCTCGGCGGGGCCTGTCACCATCATGCTCATGCTCGCGCCGAGATCCAGCGACCAGTAGGCGCGCTTATTACCATCGACTTCGGCCAGCACGCGACTCGCGCCTTCAACCTGTCGAACGGTGCTCCAGTTTGCCATCGCGGGCAGGGCAACCAGAAGGAGGGCGAGCAGTTGTATCACGATCGAATACCGAAGCTTCGTGAACTGCGCCGTATGGGAACTCATGCTAACTCCTTCAGCCAGATTCTGGCTAGTGCATATCGTCAAGGCTGCCGTTACCGCTTCCCAGCTGTTGCAGCTTGAGATCGAAGCGAATCACGACGGCAACCAGAATGGTCATGATGAAAACGGCCAGGCCCACGATGCGCAGATCGTAGCGCTCGCTGACGAAGATTTCGCCGCGACCGGTTTCAATATCCTGTCCGGGACGCCAGGGCAGTCCGTAACTCTTCAGCATGGAAGAGAAGCGCCGTGATACATACTTGAAGTTGATCAGCGGCACGCCATTGTCTGAAAAGTAGTGAATCACGCCACGGGCCGGGTAATTGCGCGCATCCAGATGACGGGCATAACCCACCGGCAGCAGTTTTGCATTCTCCGGATGACCGATACTGGCCACACCACCGCCAATGTTGATATAGGCGCTGTAACCGCGCAGGCTTTCGCGAACTTCATCCGTGAAGATCTGGGTACGGATGCGCACGGCTTCTTCAACATTTCCCGGATTGAGAAACTCAACACCTGCCCGGCGAATGGACTCACGAATCAGCTCGCGTCCTTCCGGCGGCAGGCTCTGACCGCGATCGTCGGCACCACCGATGGAAGCGGCACGGGTATGAAACGTGATTTCGCCGGAATCGAAAAGCACCTTCTCCATGTCCAGCCAGGTGAAATCAGGATCGTTGGCGCCGTACCACGAGCTGCTGACACTGGTGATGATGACGGGATCCAGCTTCATCACGCGCGCCGCAGCATAGGCCGCCAGGTTCAAACCGGGGAATGAGCCCGTTACGCCCATGGCAATTCGATCGCCTTCTTCCAGACCCGCCTCGTGATACATCTGGATCATCATGGCGGCAACATTGGGATTGAGCGTGGCCAGCTTGGCCTGATGATTGCCTTCGGTACTTGTGATCAGCGTGTGCTTCTGGCCGATCAGCATGGTGCGGGCCGGATCGTTGACCTCATCAATGAAGGCCGCATCGGGCGCCTTGGCATCTCTGAGCATATCCATCCAGTGGCTCATCAGCTCGGCGGCCTCGATCTTTTCCTCGTACCAGGCCTGACGATGTTCAACGCGGCTGTTCTCCGCCCAGAGGTAAAGTCCGTAAGCGCAGATGGCAAGAACCAGCAGGGTCCAGGTGGATTTGAGACTGGGCTTAAACATGAGCGATCAACTCCCCTCCGGTGACAAGCATCATCAAAAGGCGGACACAGCTGGAAACCAGCAAAAGCGCGAGCAGCGTCTTGACCACACCCTGCTTGTCCATCCAGTTGGCGATCAGGCCGGGAATAATGAAGCCCACAGCCTGCATCTGCAGATCCACGCCGAAGAGCTCGTAAAAGGTCGACTGACGGGAGAAGTAGCCCAGCACAAATCCCAGCAGGATCGACAGGACCAGCCGCCTGCGGCCGTAGATGAACATGAACTGACCCAGCACGCGAATGATGCCGAAGGTGATAAAGGAAACAAGGAAGGTACCCAGCAGCCTGAGCGGCTCGTGCATCTGCAGGGCCACATAGCCCGGCACCACGATGCCGCCGGCGGAGACACCGACCACTTCCTGAAAAATCATGCTGAGGATAACCCCCAGGCCGACGCTTATCTCAATCATGCAACACTCCTGTCGCGGAAGTAATGAGCCACTTCGTGCCCACCGCCATGCACATTGCCAATGCCGAAGACAGTCATCACGGGATGATCAAGCCCGAGGACAGCCTTGAAGGTTGCCTCCGGCGAAGCCATGCCCAGTTGTATCACCTTTTCCTGCGGCAATCCAAGTCTGTAACACACACCAAGCAGTCGCTCGGTGCTTTCGCCAATCAGGATCAGGTGGTCGAACTGTGTGTCCTCGTGCACCATTTCCACCAGCTGAACGGAACGCTCGAAGCGATCCTGCCTTGTGTTGAGAATGAAGATTGTAGCGCCCGGATCCTCGCTTAAACCGATCACGCGCTCCCAGATGGCGAGCGTGCTTTCCGGGTCGTTGGCCGCCAGCGCATTGACAAAGGTCGCGCGCTTGCCCGAGTCTTCAACCGTGTAGCGCTTGAGCGCACCCACATCCGGCGCTGCGCGGTACATGCCCTCCAGTGCCACCTCGCGGCCGATTCCCAGCTCGGCCGCCACGCGCAGGGCCAGCGCCACATTTTCCTTGTGCTCGATATGCTGGAAGGGGCGCATGTCGTCTTCGGTGACCAGCTCGTCAGTGACTTCGTGTAACACGGTCTTGCGACTCGCCGCCACATCGCGCATCAGACCGAAGAGCTTGTGTTCGCAGGTGAAAGCAACTTTGCCATTGGGCAGTGAATTACACAGGCTTTTGGCCACATTTTCAACGGTCGGACCCATTTCACGCAAATGATCCGGGCGGGCATTGGTGATTACGCCAATGGTCGAGCGCACCATTTTGTGCTCGGCAATCCACTGATATTCGGGCTGTACGGCCATGCATTCAATCACCAGCACTTCTGGCTTGCGCTTGACCGCAAAAGCGATCACACGAATCTGCTCGATGATGTTGGCGCCGCGCGGGCGAACAATCGGCAGCTCTTCGCCGTCCTCAAGGATGACGCGGGGAGCGCTGCCCGTCGTCTTGGCAATGGTGGCCAGTCCGCCAGCCCTTAGCGCGCCGGCAATCAGACGGGTCACGCTGCTTTTGCCGCGGGTACCGTTGATGTGAATGCGAATGGGAATGCGCAGCAGGTTGGCCTGATGTCTGCGGAACTCCAGAATGCCCAGGATGATTGCCAGGGCCACCAGTATCGCGATGATGAACATGCTTCGGGAACGCGCCTCCTAATGCCGGTCGCCGCCCCGGCTTCATGTCGAAGCGAGAGGGGGCAGCTCACAAGCCGATCAACCTAGCATAAATCGCGCCAGAATTGCGACAAGGCCCTGTCAGGTACAGTGCCTGAACCATCCAGCAAGCTGTCGGGCGTAACGGTTGATATTCATGGACTTTCTGCGGCTTCTTGTGCAAGTGACTAAAGCATGTCACATTGATCAGCAACAAGGCTCAGCAACGGCTGTCTTGATTTCTTTTCAACAGGTCAATTGGCAAGAACATTTTCGGCCTGATCAAGGCCCTATCGTATTGGCATGATTACTGCTAAACAACAGTTATGACTTCGCACAGATTCCTGATTCGATTAGCCCTTCTTGCCACTTTACTGGCAAACTTGGTCTACGCCCTTGATCCGGGTGGGGCCAGACCTGTCTCTGTCGACCCGAATGCCGCGCAGCCCTGGCAGGAAAGCCGCGACGAAGCCCTGCTCTGCTATCACACCGGCGCGGCCTACTACATGAAGGTTCCGCACCCGGGCTACGGCAATCCACACCCCTATTTTCAGCGGATCACGCCCGGCGCTTCCGGGCATGTGGAAGGGCTTCAGTTTCGCTACTACAACAGCTTCGGCAACAATCATTTTCATCATGGCACCGTCGAGTTCAGCCTGCACCGACAGTCAGCCGGCCTGCCCGGCCTGCCCGAGTTGACCATCAGCGCCGAGACGGACACCATCGGCAATGCAATTGTCGATTATCCCCTGCTGGATGAGTTCAGCTTTGCAGCGGGGGAAGTCTTCTACCTGAGCCTTTCCTATTTCCCTGAAAGTCCGCAGGACACCATTGCCATGGTGCTGGCCGATATTGGTCAGTACACGGGGCACAGCTTCTACTTTCTGGATGACCAGATCATGTGGTGGGGCAATAATGCCGGCACGCCCTATGGGGACATGCACCTCTGCGCCCAGACCTGGCTGAATGATGAAGAAGCCGTGGCGCATTTCCCCTGGCCGCAGATTGACCTTGGGCTTTCCCCGGAAAACACGGGAAATCTGGTCCGGATTCCACTGACGAATCAGGGCACGGCCGCGCTGGTCATTCATCAGATAAGCGTGGATCAGGCGGACTGGACCGTTTTGGCCATAGGTCCGGACTCGCTGCAAAGTGCGGACACCACAATGATTCAGATCGAATGGCAAGCCCAGAATGGTGACACACTTTCGCTGGCCAACCTGCATCTGGAAACCAACGCGATCAACATGGCGGAAACGGATATCGAGCTAAAAGCCGGCAGCAGTTCGGCAGAGCTGTTGATTGCCGACTGGACCGAGTGGGGCGTGCGCAGCCTGCAACTGGCGGACACGGGGCAGGTCAGCAACCCCTGGGCGCTTTACAGCGGCCTGGGGCGACCCGCACCATTTGCCGGTCATGGTTTCAGTTTGAACTCGCCGAATGTGCAGGATGTGCTGGCCCTCTTTCCTTTCGATCTTCCGGCTGAAAGCTGGATCGAGCTGCGCTGGACACACCTGCAGCGACGAATTGACGACATGCAGCATCATGCCCTTGTCTGGCGTGGATCGGAACATGAAGACTGGCACGAGCTGGCCGAGCCCGATCTTTCACAGGATCCCTGGACCGGCCAAGAAAACACCTGGCACCTGACCCCGCGCCTGATGCTGGGCCCGATTCCTCCAACGGAAGGATTCGAGCTGGGCTTTCTTTTCAGCGGTGCTTACCCGCAGGATTCCTGGTACATCGATGATGTCGAGCTGATTTTGCATCACGCCCTGATTGCGCCTGCGGTGAGCATCCGGCCCTGGGGAACCGGCATCAAATTGAGCTGGCCGCACGTGGAAGATGCTGATCGCTACCTTGTTGAAGCGATGGATGACGGTCTTGTTACCGCTTCGTGGTGGACAGAGAGCAACTGCTGGACTCGCATGGGCGAACTCAGGCAATCACTGGGACAATACCGCGTGACTGCTTTCAACAGTTTCACCCCGCCGCTGGAAAACCGCTTGCAGCATAACGGAGGCCGCAGATGGAGTGGAAAGGACGCAGAGTCTGTATCACGGGTGCTTCAGGTTTCATTGGACGGCACCTGCTTGCCCGACTGATTGAAGAAGGCGCGCATCCCAGCCTGCTGCTGCGTTACACATCCCGCCCCGATCACGAACTGCTGCCCGCCGAAACCCTGGAACATTGCCGTGTCACACGAGGAGATATTGCTGACCCCGCAGCCTTAAGGCGTGCGTTTGATGGCTGTGATACAATCTTCCATCTGGCAGCCCTGATCGGCATCCCCTACAGTTACGAGTCTCCTGAAGAAGTTGTGCGCGTGAATGTGTCCGGCACGCAGAATGTGCTGGAGAGGGCCAGAGAGGCAGAAACACCTCGCGTGGTGATCACCTCCACCAGTGAAGTTTACGGCAGTGCGCAAAGAGTGCCGATGCCGCTTGATCATCCCCTGAATGCGCAAAGCCCCTATGCCGCATCCAAGATCGCAGCCGATCAACTGGGGCTCTCCTATCAAAGATCCTTCGGGCTACCGGTTTCGATTCTGAGGCCCTTCAACACCTATGGCCCGGGCCAGAGCAGTCGTGCCGTGATACCCGTGATTCTCTCGCAGGCCTTGCGTGGTCAGAAGATTCAGCTTGGCAATCTGGACAGCACGCGCGACTTCACCTGGGTTGGTGATACAGCCCGCGCCTTTCTGCTGGCGGCTTCGCGCAAGGAGATGATCGGCCAAACCTGCACATGTGGCACCGGCGTCGAGACATCGATTGGACGACTGGTTGAGCTGGCTGGCCAGCTGACGGGCAGAGCTCTCGAGGTGAATCAGCAGAAGGATCGCATGCGACCCGAGCAATCGGAAGTGGATCGCCTTTGCTGTGATCCAGCACCAGCTGCCGAACTGCTAGGCTGGAAGCCCGAAGTCTCGATCGAACAGGGCCTTGAGCGCACTCTTGCCTGGATGAAGGACAATCTTGACGAAATCGGTCATGGCTACCAGCGCTAAACAGCTAATCGGGATCGGCTGTGACACAGAGGACCTGGATCGCTTTCGGCAAACCCTTGAGCGCAGCCCGGGCTTTCTTAAGCGCTGGTACAGTGCCGCCGAACGCAAAGAGCAGAGTCAGGCAGAAGATCCCTTGTATCACGCCCTTTGCCAGTTCACGCTGAAGGAAGCTCTTATCAAGGCCTGCTGGGAGCTGAAAGCCCTGACGCCCGCTTCCATCGAAGTTCTGCTGAATGAAAAACCGCGCCTGCCCGAAGAGCTTGGCGTGGTTCTGTCTGTTAACTGGACCCTCCACCGGCATGATGGATATGCCGAAGCGGAGGTGCTGGTTTTCAGGCGCTGAATCCCTCGCGGCCCATGCGGCCGTAAGTCAGAATCTTGCCGGCTTCCACTCCTGGCTGATCAAAAGTGTTGATCCCCATCAGTTCGCCATTGAAAAAGGTCTCCAGCATGAAGAACTGGAAGAGCTGCCCGAGCCAGTAGGCGTCAAGTTTCGGCAGGCTGATTGTGCGTGAGGCACGACCTTCGACTTTAAGTGCTTCAGCCGTCGATTCCTGCTCGGCATTGATCAGGCGGGACATGTCCTGCCCGGCCAGATAGGCGATGGCTTCGTGCTGCTCGAAGGCACGCCCGATGGGAGCCGCTCCGCCAAAGGCCTCAAGGCGAATGAATGTGACCAGCTTGTCTTTGGGCCCTTCCATGAAGAGCTGCAGGAGTGAATGCTGATCGGCCGCGCCCAGCGCGCCAAGCGGCGTGGAGCCACTGTGCACCACCTGGGCGGCCTTGTTGAACTTCTTGCCCAGGCTTTCGCCCCAGAGCTGCACATACCAGTCGGCCACATGACGCAAACGCCTTGCATAGGGCATGAGCACATTGATGTTGGGACCACTTTTGAAGAAGCTGTAACTGGCGGCGGCAGCCTGAAGAGTGCGGTTCTCCGCAAGGGGCGCATTCATCGCGTCAAGTGTGATGGCCTCCGCGCCGGCCAGCAGTTCGGCCGTGTCGATGCCGAGCATTTCGCAGGGGAAAAGCCCAACGGCACTCAGGAGCGAAAAGCGCCCGCCAGTCTTGGGCGGAATGGGCAGCACGGCCAGGCTCTCTTCACGCCCGATACGCTGCAGAAGGCCATCGCCATGGTCGGTGGTCAGCACAAAATGGTCTTTCCAGCCTTCGCCCAGTTCCTGACGGAACCGTTCAGCCAGACTGAGGAAATTGGCCGCTGTCTCGGCCGTGGTGCCCGACTTGGAAACCACATTCACCAGCGTCCTGGCCGGATCAATCTGCTCCAGCAACTCGCGCAGGGCATCAGGATCGGAGTTATCCAGCACATGAAAGCGCGGATGGCCCTTGCGAAGATCGGCGTTGTCATTCCACCAGCCGTGACACAAGGCCGCCTGCAGAGCGATGGTTCCCCAGGTGCTGCCGCCGATGCCGATCAGCACAAAATCCTCGAAGCGTCCTTTCAGGCTTGCCGCCAATTGGCGGACCTGCTCGACCTCTGGTCGCCGGAAGGTGTTGGCAAAGGTGCCGGTTTCCTTGTCGTTGACCATTCGGCCCAGCGCCTGCTGGCAGCTTTCAAGCTCAGGCACGAGCCCAAGGGCGTAATCGGCGGCAAGTCCCTCGCCCCCAAGGGCCGCGCCCAGCATGTAGCTGGAATCAACTGTCAAAAGCGACATGAGTCCCCCAAAAAAAGACCGCCAGGCCCCTGAAGGGCTTGGCGGCGGAGTTTCGATGCATGACCGCGGGCGTCACGCGATTCTGTCAACGGCAAGCAGCCCGAAGCTACTTTTCCTTCTTCTCCGTAGGCAGAATCTTGTACATTCCCGCACCACAGGATTCGCAAGTGCCCTTGACGGCATTACGGCCATTCTTCATGGACAGCTTTACGACTTCCTTCATTTCCTTGTGGGCGCGACAACGCATGCAGTAGCCAGTGTGTGACATGAGACCTCCAACTGTGGAACTTTCAGAAATAAAGGAATTTGTCCCCAATCGTCAAGCGAAAGCTGTAAAGCTGAAACATTCAGGCTCTGCGACGCTCCAGCTTGATGAGCTTCTTCTTAAAGAAGAAGACGACAAAGAGTCCGATCACCAGTGTCAGGCTGCCGATGTAGACCACCACATGCCCCGGATCATGATTGACCGAAAGGATGGTCGTCTCCACTCCACCGGGCGTTCCCGGCCTGCGGAAGCTGGACTGGAAGAACTTGAACCCGCCATGGACAAGCGTGTTGTTCATGCTGATCTCGATGGGTACAGCCACATCACCCGTGCGATGGTCGGTCATCTCCACAAAGCTGGCATAGCCGGAAGCCATCATTGAGCCCGGATAGCGGTCCTCGATGAAATCGATCAGTTTCAGTTCAAAGCCAACCGGCACGCGCTGCTGCTCGAAGGCGATCAGATAATTCTTACCGTTGATTTTGAAAGGCTTGCGATCGCCCAGCCGCAACCACTTTTGTGTGACAAGATCACCATCACCAACGCGAACGCGCAGGGCCGGTCCGTTACCCGCGACATCCACATTGCGCATGTCTTCCGCGCGCCAGGCCCGCTTGTAAACCTTGTCGACAGCCAGCTGAAAGGCCATCCAGGGCAGGGTCACGGCCTCGCCGATGGTCATCGGCTGCTGATGCAGCTCGCCATCCTTGTACCAGGCGACCTGCAGACCATCGCCAACCAGACCGATGCGCACCTGCTTTTCCGCCAGATCTGTAGCCGAAAAAGCTGGCTGCCACTCGATTGCCGAGACAAGCGGCAAGGCAGCCTGCTGCCCGAGCAGCGGATCGAAAGCCGGCATCTTGCTGAAGAAGAGATAGTCATCGGCCTTGCCGCCCTTGATCACGCTGAACAGGATCGCAGGATTGTCGGCGGCTCCGGGCAGGTCGCGGTAGCTGTTGTCTTCACCCATGCTGAAGTTGCGGAAACAGCGCTCCACAACAAGCGAGCAGCCCTGGTTGACTTCCAGTGTATCACCGACTGCACCCGGCTCCAGCGTATAACTGCGACCACCGTGCTTCAAGGTCAGCGTTCCAGGACTGGCGATGGTCAGCGCCTCCTGCCAGGCAGCCAGGTCAGCGAACTCGACGGACTCAAACTGCAGCAAGCCGCCAAAGCTGTGAACACGCTCGCGCTCACGACGCGGGAAGAGCCAGCCATCCTGATCAAACATGGATGAGGTAAAGGTGAAGTGGAGAGCCGGATTCTCGCTGGAACCGTCGTCACGCACTTCGGCAAAGGGCTGGGCGTCCGTGTAGAAGCGGTCTACCGTCAGAATCTCCGTTTCGGAAAGCTCGTAGTGATCTTTCAGAAACTCCCGCGGCGGGCTGTTGTGATACAAGGTCGGGAAGACCTTGAGCGGGAGCGCGGTGTTCTCCGGGCTGTAAACCGTCAGCACCATGTCACGCAGGGTGATGTAGTCCGACGTTTCGCCCTCGCTGATCACCATGTTGCCTTCGAAACCGAGGTTCCGTGTCATCCAGGCGCCCACCAGAATGATCAGCAAGGATGCATGAATGGTGATGACGCCGATATGGCGCAGTTTGAAGGGGCGCAGGTTCCAGGTTGCCAGCGTCAGGTTGATGCCAAAGAGGCCAAGCAGAAAGTCAAACCAGCCGGTCCTGTAGATGTAGGCCTGCACCAGATGGGTGCTGGTGTTGCTTTCGAATTTGGTGGCCACTGCCAGAATGGCGGCAATAATGGCCAAAAGGGCCACACCAAGGCCCAGCGAGGACAGGATTCGATAGATCCGCTTCAGAAGGTTCATCAGACGTGTCGCTTTCTCCCATTGGGAAAGAAAAATGCCCGAACCGTTCGATTTCGGGCCGCATCGAACGAAAATATGGCAAAGGGAATTGTCAGGGTCTTAACCGGCGGCCTTGCCTGAAGCTTCGACGCCAGTAGCGATCGTCAAGCGAAGCCCAGCTGACCCCCTTGCTGCTGGAGGCATGAATGAAACGGCCGCCACCGGCATAGATGCCCACATGGTTGATGCCTCCGCCTGAGGTTGCAAAGAAAACCAGATCATCGGGCTTCAGCTCTTCCCGGCTGACAGGCATGCCCACGCCTGCCTGCTCCCGTGATACACGCGGCAGCTTCATGCCCCAGGCCTGTCTGGCCGCCTTCCAGACAAGGCCGGAACAGTCCATGCCGGCGGCATCTTCACCGCCATAGCGATAGGGAGTCCCCAGAAAAGTGCTTGCCGCATGGACAAGCTGTGCGCCCCGGGCCGGCTGGCGGCTTTCTGCCTTTACTTCACTGCCAGGTCTGCTTGTCTTGCCACTGGCCGGATCCGGCCGGTATCGGGGGTTGCTACTACAGGCAAGAAAGAAGGCAAGAAGAAATATCAGCAGGGGGCGCAGCATGGCTCAATACCCGGAACTGCGGAAACGCCGCACGTAGGCTTCGTAATTGGCCGCACTCAGATGCAGGGCTTCAACTTCTTCGTCGCGCAGGCTGCGCTTGACCTTGGCCGGGCTGCCCGCCACCAGCGAGCGCGGCGGAATAATGGTGCCCTCGAGCACGGTGGAACCGGCAGCCACCAGGCTTTCCGCACCGACGATCACGTGATCCAGCAGGGTGGCCTGCATGCCGATCAGGCAGAAGTCCTCGACCGTGCAGCCGTGCAGCATGGCCATGTGGCCAATGGTCACGCCATTGCCAATACGCAGGGGGGCGGTATCGTGTGTTACATGCAGCATGCTGCCGTCCTGCACGTTGGTGCGGCTTCCAATGCGGATGAAATTGACATCTCCGCGCACGACCGTATTGAACCAGATGCTGGATCCTGCACCGATCTCCACATCTCCTAAAACAATGGACCCGTGCATCAGCACGGCATCATCAGCAATGGTCGGCCCAATGCCTTCAAAGGCCAGCACTGTTCCATGTCTCATCATGCCTGTTTTCCTTCCTTCGATGCGGCTTTCAGCAGAATGCGAAAGGTGATGCCATGACCGGGCTTTGTATCACGGACAAAGATCCTGCCCTGATGATAGTCTTCGACAATACGTCTGGCCAGCGAGAGACCAAGGCCCCAGCCACGGCTTTTGGTTGTGTAGCCTGGTCGGAAGATCTCTTCACGCATGGACGGATCCACACCCTTGCCCGTATCCGAAACATCCAGCAGGACGCGCGTGCCTTGCTTGATGCTGCGCGCCTCCAGTCGAATGGTTCCACCATCGCGGCTAATGGAATCAAGCGCATTGCGGATCAGGTTTTCAATTACCCACTCAAACAAAAAGAGGTTGAGCTGGGCCAGTGGCAGGCCCTCTTCCGCATCGATCACAAAATGAATGTCTCTGCCACCGCGCGGGAGCCGGTGCGAGAAGTAGTCCACCACCCGCTCGAGCAGCTCTTTCAGATTCTGGGCGGAAAGATCCACCTCGCTGCCAATCTTGTTGAAGCGGTAGGCGATCTTTTCCAGACGCTGCGTGTCCAGTTTCATCTGCTCCAGCGCTTCTGTCATGCCCGGGTCCGACTCCAGCACTTCGATCCAGCCCATTATTGAAGAAATGGGCGTTCCCAGCTGATGGGCTGTCTCACGGGCCATCCCCACCCAGACGCCGCTCTCCTCGGCTCGACGTATCACGCGAAATCCCAGATATCCAAGCAGTCCGACAATGATCGAGGCGATCAGCGTGAATACGGGAAAGAGCTGAACACGGCGGACCAGATCACTGTCGCCGTAATGGAAGTAATCGGTGAGTGTGTCGTACTGAAAGGGAATGGGCGCGTGCAGGGCATCCATGCGGCGCAGCTCTTCACGTATCACGGCAAGGTTCTCTTCCGTGGGTTCGTCAAGAGCCGGATCCAGATTCTTCCAGAATTTTGGCTCGCCTTTCGAATCCGTGTAGATCAGCGGAAAGTCGATGGTCTTGGTGAAGTCAAGTACTTCCTGGGGAGAGTAAGTTGCCAGCAGTCGATACTGTTCCACGCGAACCGTCAGGTTGCTGCGCGCTTCCTTGCGAAGATCATCCACCAGCACTCGCGCATAGACCAGAATGCCGATAGCGGTGAAAATTCCCAGAAGGAAAATCAGCCCCTTGATCGTGCCGCGATGCCTTAAGTGCTCGCGTCTCACAATGTGTCCTCCGCCCTTCTTTGCGCCCGGACCAGCAGGCAGCCGCCATAGGCCCTGGGCAGCATCAGGTCGATCTGATTGAGCAGCCGGACCGGCAGAATAAGCAGTGGCATCCAGACAAGGACAATGGGCAGAGTCCAGTTGCCTTTGGAGAGCAGCCACATGGGAAAGCGCACACCCAGCCGCCAGCCAATGCCTCCAAAGAAGCCATAGGTCGGGCGTATCACAATCTCGCTGAATCCGGCCTTCTCAAGGCGCTCGCGAATCATGCTGTGCTTGTAACCTTCCCGCGCGTGTTCGCCCACATTGTGTTCACCGAACTCGACCTTATCCATGGGCATGCTTTCGGCGACAGCCGGCGTGTGCAGGAGCAGCAGGCCTCCGGGCTTCAGTGCGCGCCCAAAGGAATTCAGGACAGCTTGATCATCATGTATGTGTTCGATGACATCCACGTTGAGCACCAGGTCAAAACGCTCCTGGTCCGCAAGTGTGAGCAGATCGGCAACGCGAGCCTGAATACTGTTGATGCCGGCAGCCGAGCAGAGTTCATTCAACTGTGTGATACAGGCCGGATTGATATCCACGCTTTCAACCTGGGCATCGGGAAAAAGCTCATGCAGCTGCAGGGCGTACTGTCCATAGCCCGTTCCGGCATCCAGGATTCTCTGCGGCTTCCTGCCATCCCTTCTGATTGCCCTTAGCCCGGCCCTGACTTCCAGCTCTCTTAAGAAAACCTGCCGGGCCAGAAAGAACATCAGCTTCTTCAGCCAGAGACTGCGCAGAAAGATTCTGGCCATGCGGCCTTTGATTGGTTCATATTCCATGAAGTGAAAATAAGTGAATCAAAGGGAATGCATGTGCCCGATTTTAGACAGTGCTGACGCATGTTAAGGAGTCGAGAAATGGTCTTCTTGTTGATAATCAACAGACTTGTCTTTGGTATGAAAGTTGCTGTGCCTTTGGTGTCCTTAAACCTGCTGGTGCAATGCCGGCATTCCGGTTCGCACAAAAGCGAATCACAACACATATGGCGGTTTTCGTCTTTCAGCCTGTCCCGTCCCGATGCGGCCCAGGCGAGGTGCAGCCAGGACACTCGGGGGTCGGCCTTCTGGTAGATCCAGTGGCGTCGAATGAAGTCCGGATTTCAGCCCGTCCCGCACCGGAGGATGAAACTGTTCTTTGAAGATGCCGGCATTCGCCGGCATCTTCATTATGTTCTGGCCATGAGTGCTTTCCTTACAGAAGAGCGCCCCTGGGGCCGTTACACCGTACTTTCCGATGAAGACACCCACAAGGTCAAGCGAATTGAAGTGACTCCGGGCAAGCGCTTGAGCTATCAGCGTCATCAGAAGCGTGCCGAACACTGGTACATGGTCAGTGGGCAGGCAAAGGTAACTCTGGACGGACGCGAGATTCTGCTGGAGGCTGGCCAGGCGGTGGACAGTCCGCTGGGGAGCTGGCACCGGATAGAGAATCCCGGCACTGCCACTCTTTGTTTCATCGAAGTGCAGACAGGCAGCTATTTCGGTGAGGACGATATTGAGCGTTCCGAGGATGACTTCGGGCGTGCCGGCTAAAAACGGCAAAGGGCCCGCCATTCAACGGACCCTTTACTGGTTCAGGAAATCCTGATCCCCCCTGTGTGTTCGCAAGCGTCCTCTAGCCCCCTGAGGACAGTAGAAGTGATTGCAAGTGTCATGCCAGTTTGTGCTTGCATTTGCACAGCTTTAATCTGACAGAAAATGTCACTCTTTTCGATTCTGACTGTTCAGCATCGGGCGGCTGATGTCGTAAACAGAACACTTTCAGCCTCTTTTCAGAACTATTATTGTCAGCGCAAATTACTTCGCCTGAAAAAATTTCACATCAGCAAATTTTTTCTTGCACGAGTGATCAGGCCCCCCCATCTTGAACGGACGTATTCGTCAGGGAGGTAGCATGGCCAAAGTGGTCGTCATTGGTGCCGGGTTCGCCGGCCAGACTGCAGCGCTGTATCTGGGCAAGGCCCTGGGCAGCAAACATTCCGTCACCGTTGTCAACGCCAACGAAAACTTCTACTTCATCCCTTCCTTTGTCTGGGTGGGTACAGGGCGCATGGCACCGGAAAAGACCCGTTTTCCACTGAAGCCGGTTTTCGATCGCTTCGGGGTCAAGTTCGTGCAGGGCTGGGCCCATTCGATTGATCCGGTGGAGAAGTACATCATCGCCGAACAGCGGGGTGACGCTTCGGGCGACCTGCGCATCGACTATGATTACCTGCTGGTGGCAACCGGTCCGAAGCTCAATTTTGAAGGCACGCCCGGTCTGGGTCCCAAGGATGGTTTCACGCAGTCGATCTGCACCCTGCCCCACGCGCAGGAGAGCCGCGACAACTATCTGGAAGTCGTCGAGCGACTGAAAAAGGGTGAGCGGCAGAAGATCGTGATCGGAACCGGCCATCCGGGCGCCACTTGCCAGGGCGCGGCCTTTGAGTACATCAGCAACATCCACAAGGATCTGCTGGCCAAGGGGCTGCGCGACAAGGTTGATCTACACTGGATCTCCAACGAGCGCGAACTGGGTGACTTCGGGATTCGCGGCATTCAGATGCCGGTCAAGAAAACCCGCACCAACAGCAAGGATTTCATGGAAGCCGTCTTCCGTGATGCAGGTATCACCTGGGAAGTGCAGAAAGGCGTCACGGGCATTGAGCCTGGCCGCATCAGCTGGACCGACTACACGGATGAAAAGGGCGAAACGGCCTTTGACTTCTCCATGCTGATTCCTCAGTTCACGGGTCAGCGGATGAAGGTTCTGGGCGACGAAGCCAATGACGCCAAGCTCTTCAACCCTGCCGGTTTTGTAAAGGTTGACGGCGTATACGGGCTGCCCTATGACAAGCTCGAGAAGAACCCCGATGCCTGGCCGGGCGTCTATCAGAACCCTGATTTTACAGAGATTTTCGCTGCCGGAATCGCCTTTGCCCCGCCCGGACCGATTTCAATTCCGCACACGACGCCGGCGGGCATGAGCATCTCCGCCGCGCCGCCCAGAACGGGCATGGTCAGCGGCATTATCGGACGACTTTGCGCCCTGAACATCATCGACCTGGTCGAGAAGGGACGCATGACCCACTCCGAGCGCATGACCGAGATGCCGGCAGCCTGCATCGCCTCCATGGGTGACAGCCTGTGGGACGGTAGCGCGGCCACAATCATGATCTACCCGGTCGTACCCAATTATCGCCGCTATCCCAACGAAGACGGACGCGACGGCTTTGTGACACATCTTGAGATGGGTCTGGCAGGGGCCTGGATGAAGCGGATGATTCACACAACCTTTATGCACAAGCTGCGCGGCCGTATCGGCTGGCAGTTCATTCCGGAATAGGAGCGAAGCATGGAAATCACCAAGTCGGACAAGTTCTGGATGAACTGCAAACTCTTTCAGCTGCTGCGTTTTGTGGTGCTCAACCTCAAGATTCTCAAGGCTGTGGACGCGTCGAAGCGGGCCTGATGGCTCGCGGATTCGCAAGTGGATTGCCATTCAAGCCGTCCCGGTCACGGGGCGGCTTTTTGTAAAGGGAGGTGGACAGGTTGGGCTTTTGCAATCGGGAACTCAATCGGGAACTGCTACCCCCGCAATTGTCAAGCGGGGCTGACAAATCGAAAAGTGCAGTCGGGAACTCTGTCGGGAACTGCTACCCCCGCAAATGTCTGACCCTCCTGACACTCGCCCTTTTAAGCAGCCTGTCGCTGGCACAGGAAGTCCACCACCACGGCGCGCTGAAGAACTTCATGCACAAGGGGGACATCTCCGCGAAGTATGATCTGCGCGAACTGGAAGCTCTGCCGCACGTATACGCGCTGGGCGCACTGGAAGAGCTGCAGGGTGAGATTCTGATCCTCGACGGGACAGCATTTGTATCACGGGCTGCGGGTGACAGCGTGCGCATCAGCCAGGACTTCCAGCACCGGGCCAGTCTGCTGGTTTACACGCAAGTTGCGGCATGGGAGGAATCGGCTGTACCCGACACGCTGAGTGATTCGGGCGCTTTTGAGAAGTGGTTTGCTGAGGAACTGCTGCGTCAAGGCCGTGATACAAATGCTATCACACCCTTTCTTTTAAGGGGAACAGCAAGCGCCATCGATTGGCATGTGATACAATGGGACAGGGCCGACAGCCTGCACACACACGCCAAGCATGTAGAGTCCGGGCCGCATGGCAGCTTTGAAAACATCAGCGGAGAGATTCTGGGCTTTTATTCCCGCCATCACAAGGCAGTCTTCACACATCACACGAGCTTCATGCACATGCATGTGCTTGGCGGCGACGGAAAACTGGCGGGCCATGTGGATCGCTTGCTGCCGGGCAAAGACATGACCTTGCTGCTGCCTGTGGTGGTGGATTGACTGAAGTCGCTGGCGTGAGAGCAAAACGGCCGAGCGCCGGGGCTGGCAATCTATAGCCGGTCAGCCGATCGCCAGCAGGGCAAACATCATATCGAGGGCGGTCTGGATGTATCGCTCGGGTTGCATGGGATCGTATTCGGCCGCGCCAAAGACTTCCTGCTCCACAAAATTCATCAATACACCCAGATAGACGGTTCGCGCCAGACTGGCGGCATCCGGCCCTTTCTTGAAGCCCCAGTGCTTCTGCCCATGTTGAATGCAATTCTCGATGAAGGTCCAGATGCCGTCGCGGACGTGCTCGTACTTCTCCCGGGCAAGTGGGTGCCTGTCCAGTGAAATCTGCAGCAGCAGACGAAGATGTGCTACACGTTGTGGGCTCGGTCTGGAAAGGGCATTGAAGACATTTTCCAGATCCTGCCTGAACTCAGCGGGGCTGGCCATGTCACACGCAGTAGGAAGGGGCGGCCGCAGTTTGCTCAGATCCTCAATCAACGATTCAACCAGAGCATCCTTGCTCCGGAAGCACTTGTAAAGCGCGGCCTCGGAAATGCCGCAACAAGAGGCAATCTCCGCAGAGCGAAGTGTACTGAGCGGTTTACTCCCGGTCAGGCCAAGGGTCACCTGCTTGATCTGGAGCCTGCGCTCCTCCCGGCTAAGTCGCATGTTCTGTCCAGGTTCAAGCCCAGCATACGCGAGGGGGAATGTTTTCTCAGCTGGTGTTCGAAAACGCGTTTGCTTAATGCATTGAATACTGTTCCAGACTACAACCAGCCCGTTTCGATCAGCGAATGGATGCTTTTGAGCAATGTCAGACTGACCACCAGAACAAGCAGAACTCTGATCCAGGCTGGCGGGCGGGCAATCATCATGCGCGAGCCGATCAGGGCTCCCGCAAGCTGTGAAAAGCCCATTACCAGACCGGGCAGGATAAGCACCTTTCCACCCAGGGCAAAGGTCGTCAGCGCCAGAAAATTGGAGGTGGCATTCATGACCTTGGAATGCGCGGTGGCTCGCTTAAGATTGAGCCCCAGCAGCGCCACCAGTGCGATGGTCCAGAAAGCGCCTGCGCCGGGACCAAAAAAACCATCGTAAAAGCCAATCCCCAGCCCGGCTGCAAGATGAAACGCGCCGCTTCCCATGCGGGCCTGCTGATCCACATCGCCCAGTTTGGGCGCTCGCAGCATGTAAACCAGAATCGCCGTCAGCATGACCGGAATCAGCACAGAAAGAAAGCCCGGATCCATCTGCTGAACCAGCCAGGTTCCCGACCCCGCGCCAATTGCCGTGCAGAGGACACCCCACCACAGTTGACGAAAGCGAATCAGCCCGCCCTTGTGGTAACTGAAGGCCGCCGTCATACTGCCAAAGGTCGATTGCAGCTTGTTGGTTCCCAGTGCAAGATGGGGCGGCAGGCCTACCGCCAGAAGCGCTGGCAGAGTGATAATGCCACCGCCGCCAGCAATGCTGTCCACCCAGCCAGCTAAAAGCCCGGCTGCCGCGAGAAAGAAATACGCGGGGAGCTCCAGCGGAATCACTTGCTGCCCTCGCTTATTGGCGGCCTAATCCCGCATAGCCAGGCGCCGGCAATCAGCAGTGGCGCGCCCTGCATCAGGCCCTTGGCCGGTTCTTCACCCAGCCAGAGCCAGGCAATGATGGTGGCGACAACCGGTCCCAGGCTGACGCCCATATTCACCGAGAGCGCTGTTGTGTGACGCATGGCCCAGTTCAGCAGGCTGTGGCCGATCACCGTTGGAATCAGACCGAGGCCAAGCAGCGCCAGCCAGGTTTCCGGGCGATAGCCTGTCATCTGCTCGCCCATGAGCAGTGCGGCAAGGAACGATGCAAGCGCGGCCCAGAAATAGAGCTGTGGCAGGTAGTGCAGAACGGCCAGGCTGCCGCCGCGCCCGTCCCGTCTGGCAAAGCGGCCGCCCAGCAGGTAAGCCATGTTGAAGAAGGCCGCCACCAGCGCCAGCAGATTCCCGGCCATGTGCAGGCCTTCTCCCAGAAAGTCGGCGCGACTGATTAGCCATGCGCCCACCAGCGAGATGGCCAGTGCGAAGTGATTCCAGACATGCAGCCGCTCTTTCAGTAGAACGTGCGCGGCAATGGCAGTCATCAGTGGCTGAATCAAAAGGAGGAAGGCTGCCTGCCCAATGGTTGTGCGCTCCACGGCCAGCGCCCAGATGATGTAATGCAGGCTGAGCAGCATGCCGGAAAGCAGGGCAAAGGCTGGGGCGCGGGAAGGCATCGTGCGCAGAACCGCAACTCCGCCCCTGCCCAGCGAGATCGGCAGAAAGACAGCCGTACCAACCAGCAAGCGCCAGAAAGCCATGGCGGCGGGCGGAGCTTCTTCAGCGACACGGATCAGATTGGGAGCCATGGCCAGAGCCACCAGCGAAAGGCCGAGGCCCGCGATGAGCTTCAGACGCATGCAGGCTTTCCAGTCTGAGCGCCGATCAGGCATGGCAACTTCAGGGCAATCAGCACGTTCATGGGCACAATCTCGGAAATAAAGTCAGGCCAAGTGCGGGGCATTTCCGCGACATTTCTCCCCGTGATTCTTCTACCTTGATCTCTTTATCAGCAATCGGGAGAAACATGAGCAGCACATCCAAGCGTTCTTTCGGCACTCTGCTCCGGTCGGCCATCTTGTGGCTGCTGGCCCTGATGATCATGTTTGCCGCCATCGTCTATCAGCGGCGTACAGGGCCAACCTACCCCAAGCGCGGCGTGATACAAGTGGAGCAGCAGGACCATCGTTACAAGCTGGTCCGCAGCGAATATTCCAACAAGGACGCGCGCGTATTGCTGCCGAAGGCCGATGGCAAGATTTCCGCCACCCTTCACTGGAAGCGCTTCAAGACCGATGATCCCTATTCGAGCATCGAACTTGTTCCCGTGGATCAACTGCTGGACGCTGAAGAAGCCGCGGATCACGAAGGAAGCCAGGTTGCGCTCCTGCCCCGCCAGCCGGCTGCAGGCAAGCTGGAATATTACCTGACGGTGACTACGCCAGCGGGCGAAAGCCGCATTCCCGCTGAAGCCGATGAGCAGATTGTGATCCGTTTCAAGGATCCCGTGCCCGGCGCAGTGCTCTGGCCCCATGTCTTCATGATGTTCTTCGCCGTGCTCTTCGGCATGCGTGCCGGCATCTCCGCCATCGGCGATGTCTGGACCATGCGCCGTCATGCCTGGATTTCGCTGGCCGGCATGAGCCTGGGCGGCATGGTGCTGGGTCCCATTGTGCAGAAGTATGCCTTTGGCGCTTACTGGACGGGCTTTCCCTGGGGCATGGACCTGACAGATAACAAGATGCTCATCATGTGGCTCAGCTGGATCTTCGCCTGCAGCGTGATCGGCTTCAAGCCGCAGAAGAAGGAAACGGTCAATCGCATTGTTGTGATCATTGCCGCGCTGGTGATGAGCGCCGTCTACCTGATTCCCCATTCCATGCGCGGTTCCGAGCTTGACTATTCCAAGCTGGAAGAAGGCGTTCCCGTGCATGATGCCATTGGAACCAGCGAGCATTGATGGCTCACGCCCATTTGCTGCTGGTTCACCTGCCGATGGTTCTGCTGCCAGTGGGTGCTCTGGGCTATGGCCTTGCCCTCAAGCGGGCTGAAAGCTTCTGGCTGCGCCTCTTTGAAGGCCTGCTCTTTCTTTGCGGGCTTTTGAGTATTGCCGCTTACTACACAGGCGGCAGCGCTTTTGAGGAACTGCGCGCCAGCACCTGGCAAGGTGATGCGGGTGAAGCCGCACGCCTGCTCGCCGAGGATCACGCGGTGATTGGCCGGGCGGCCTTCATGCTGATGGTTCTGATTACGGCCTTCATCGGCCAGATCCTGCTCTCAAGGCTGAAGGGCACCGAACCTGCCCGCTGGCAGCAGCTGATTCTTCCTGTTCTGGCAATGGCGGGCATGGGCCTGATGCTGTGGGCAGGGGCGCTGGGCGGGCCGATCGCACATCTGGAGCTACGATAAAGGGGGCCAATTGGCCCCCTTTTCAGTACCGAAGGTGGGACTCGAACCCACACGAGCGCAAAGCCCAACAGATTTTGAGTCTGTCGCGTCTACCAATTCCGCCACTTCGGCATGGGCCCAAGATAGAAAATTCCTGCATCTTTGATGCTACGGTTCTGCTTTTGTCCCTTATTTCATACTAACAACTAATATGAAATGAAAACGATTCCACTGATGAATGGTTTTCTCTTTGTTGTTTTTTTCTTGACAATTGCTTCCCAGCTCCTATCTTGCACTAATGTGAAATGTCGAAAGAGATCTTCCACGGGAGGAATGCATGTTTGGGTCTCTACTTGCTTTACTGATGCTTGCCGGCCCCCTTTTCGCCGAGCATCCTGAAACCGGCTGGATTGATTATACGGGGGCGGCCTCCTGCCAAAGCCCCTGCCACGTCTCCGGGGACTGGACAATGGAAAACATGGGCCGGGAAATGGCGGGAAGCCTGCATTTCCGCTTCAAGGGACCGGTTCCTGAAGACGTCATTTTCAATCACGATGGCACGACGGTCAGCGGCGAATATGGGAAGCTCAATCGCTACTGCGGCCTGCCCGGCACCATGACAGCTTTCAACTGGCTGGGCGTGCTTCAGGCCTCCAACCCCAATGTGGATGGCGGTTTGCCCGGTGGCTGCGCACGCTGCCACGCCGGCAATGGAACCCTGCCGCCCACTGGCCTGATTGAGGACAACTGGGGCACAATTGACTGTCTGGCCTGCCACGCTGCCGAATACCGCGTGAATGGCGAAGAGATCATCAATTACGCCAGCCGTGTGCCGATTGCTGACACCAGCAGCCCCACCGGTTTCCGCATGCCGCTGCCTTCAGGCGACGATCTGGACATCAGCAGCGCGAGTATCACGGCCAGCCCGACGACCGAATCCTGCCAGCGCTGCCATCTCTTTGCCGGTGGCGGTTACATGAACAAGCGCGGTCACGACTTCATGCAGGACGATCTGCATGCTTCCGCACTTAGCTGCGTGGATTGCCACGAAACTCACGGTCACAAGATTGCCATGGGTCGCCCCAAGCCCGCCATGTGGCCGGCTGAACTCTATGGTGAGAGCCAGGGCGATCACGTCAGCTGCGACTGGTGTCACAGCGCGGCGGGTGTTGCCGAGCACCCCGAATGGAATGTTCCCGTGCCCGAGCACAACTTCCTTCCGGGGAACCACCTGGATGTTCTGGCTTGCCAGACCTGCCACATTCCGACCAACAAGGGCCTGAGCGAGAAATGGTTCGACCGTTTGAAAAAGGTTGTCGATGGCGATGGCAACTTCATTCAGTGGACCTTCCAGGGAACAAGCCTGAACAACTCGCCGGAAAGACCCGAATACCACTGGTACAACGGAACCATTTTCAGCGATGTAAGACCTCGCGGATTCATGGCTGATCCGGATAGCAGGATTCATCCCTTCCGCCGCATGACCAGCCACATTCCGGTGGATGATGCCAGCGGGCTTACGCTGCCGCTGAAACTCGGCATCATTTTCAACGCATCGGAAGACATGAGCAATATGGTCGAGCAGCCCGGTGATACAATGGCGCTTGTTGACAAGGCCATTCGTACGGGCGCGGCGCTTGCCGCCACAGCTTACCCCGACATCTACGGCGACATCGTCAATGAGGATGGCGTCTACGATGGTAGCTACCACTGGGGCAGCGAGGACATGCTCTTCTCCGTGGATCACGGCGTCATGGGAGCCCTTTCCTGTGTACAGTGCCACGACCCGGACGGCAACGGACTGCCCTGGCTGACTCTTGGTTATGAGGGTGATCCTGTCTTCAACGATGTGGATGCCATGCCGCTGCCGGGACGCTTCTGGCTGGGCGCCTGCTATCCCAACCCCTTCAACAATGCCACGGTCATTCCCTTCCAGCTTGAGCAGGCTGCAAGCGTGACCTTGAGCATCTACGACCTGAGCGGACGACTGGTGATGAATGTGATCGATGGCCGCAATCTGCCGTCTGGCCTGCATGAAGAATCCGTGCACGCCGAAAGTCTGGCCAGCGGCATGTACATCTATCGCCTGAGTGCCGGTCAGCATCAGGCCAGCGGCAAGATGATGCTGCTGAAGTAAACACTGGACACATCAAACAAAAGGGCTCCGCTTCTGCGGGGCCCTTTTTGTATCACACATTCAGGATGCGCGGCGCGCCAGCTTGCAGCGGCCACCCGGTCCCTTTCCGGCAACTCTTCCCAAAGTTTCCAGCCAGAGGCTTAAGCCCCCCGAATCGCCTTCATCAGCCAGAAAGGCCTTTTCCGGGTAGATCTGATAGGCTTGGCGATAGCGTTCCGGCGTGAGGTTGGGCATGAGCACGTTGGCGCCCCGCTGAAGTCCGGCAGCTCGCCCCTTTTCACCATCAAGCGTAGCAAGGGCTGTGGTTGAGGGGATGTTCGCGTCTGGCCTTAGCAGGCGGGCCAGGGCCAGAGCCTTGCAGGCCATCAACCCCGTTGCCGGAACCTGCTCAAGCGCTGCTGGAAAGAGCTCCGGCTGCCTGGCAAGCGGTGTATCACCATGCGCCACGTAAGGCCCGAGCCCGATCATGTCCAGATCCAGCTCCCGCATGAGCTCAAGATCACGGGCGACACTTTCATAATCCTGACCGGGAATACCCACCATGATGCCCGATCCAGTCTCGTAGCCCATCTGTTTAAGGGCCTTCAACAGGCTGATTCGATCAGCCAGGCCTTTCAACTCTGGATTAATCCGGTGATACAGGGGCTTGCTGGAGGTTTCAAAACGAAGCAGGTAGCGATCAGCCCCGGCCTTAAACCATAGTTCGTAATCATCAGGCCGTCGCTCTCCCAGCGAAAGCGTAACCGCCAGCGGTGTCTCATGCTTGATCTGTGATACAAGTGACGCGATCCACTCAGCCGGGATGCCATCGTCCTCGCCGGATTGCAGCACGAGACTGCCATAGCCACGTCTAACGGCTTCGCGGGCACAGCTCATGATTTCGCGCCGACTCATGCGGTAGCGCTCGACCTGCTCCCTGGCTGATCTGAGCCCGCAATAGGCGCAACCACGCCGGCAGTGATTGCTGAATTCGATCAGCCCTCGCAGGTGGACTTCATCGCCCACCCTGTCGTGACGCAACCGGTCGGCCTGCTGCCATAGTTCCATCAGCGCTTCCGCGCGCTCTTCCTTGAGCCAGGCCACAATCCGGGCATGCTTCATGGCCTGAACTCCAGAGCGCTCGGTGGACCGGACACGGGTGCTGCCGGCCGGGAAAGGTCCATCTCAAAGGGCCTGACGGCCCTGGCGAGAATACCCTTTAGCTGTGCGATACACAGACCGTAGTTGGTTATGGGCACAGCAACTTCTTCACAAAGCATGATGCGGCTGAGCATTTCACGGCGATTCCACATGCAGGCACCGCAATGTATCACCAGATCATAGCTCGCCAGATTTTCCGGAAAGTCGTGACCCTGTGTGTGCTCAACGACAAGCTCCTGGCCGAACCTTTCACGCAGCCAGCGCGGCAGCTTGACCCGGCCGATATCGTCGCTGCCCGGATGGTGACTGCAGGCTTCCGCGATCAGAACGCGATCGCCTGGGGCCAGACTCATGATTCGATTAGCTCCTTTCAGCAGCGCAGCCAGATCACCCTGTCTGCGGGCAAAGAGCACCGAGAAGCCTGTCAGCGGAACAGAATCAGGCACTATGCGTGATACAATCTCGAAGGCCTGGGAATCTGTCACCACCAGCGCCGGTGGGCGAGCAAGGCGATCGAGCGCCTGCTCAAGTTCATGTTCGCGGCAGACGAAGGCCATCCTACCATTGTCAATGACTTCTCGCAGCACTTGCTGCTGGGGCAGAATCAAGCGACCAACCGGCGCGCCCGAATCGACGGGCACGACCATCACCACCAGCTCGCCAGGAGGAACAATATCCAGCAGGATTGGATCAGGGGTCGCCTTTTTTCCCTGCGTCGCCTGATGAATAGCATGCTTGAGCGACAGGATTTCTTCAAGCACACGCCGAAAGGTGTGCAGGCTGATTACAGGACAGGAGAGCGCTTCCAGCCTGCTGCACTCGCCGGCTGTTGGCTGGTTAAGGTCGGCCTTGCTGAACACGGCGACAACAGGAATACCTCGCCGGGAAAGCTCGGCAAACAGGCCGTGTTCGTAAGCTGTCCAGACAGGAGCATCACAGACGATCAGGCCGACATCCACCCGGTTGATCACCTGCCGCGTGCGTGTGATACGTTTTTCTCCTAATGCTCCTACATCATCCACACCCGCTGTGTCAATGAAAATCACGGGGCCAATCGGTTGCAGCTCCATCGGCTTCTCGACCGGATCGGTGGTTGTACCGGCATCGGGTGATACAATCGACACTTCCTGCCTGCAAAGCTGATTCAGCAGGCTGGACTTGCCCACATTGCGGCGACCGAAAATGCCGATATGCAATCGTCCGCTGCGTCTGACATGCATGATCGCCCTCCCTGTTCTTTAGCAGAAGACATCGCGTGATCCGGCGACCACCCGTTGCATGAGATCGAGACTGGTCCTGCGGGGGCCCGGCTCCATTTCCGCCAGAAGCTCCGGAATAAGCGCATTGCCACTTTCGCGCAGTGCATCACCCGCGTAGTCTTGCAGATACTCGACAAAGGTGCTGACGGCATTTGGATCACAGTGAGCGCGAATCTCGCCCGGCTTGGCCAGATCCATGAAGTCCGCGCCAGTACGTCCCAGGCGATAGCAACCCGTGCAGAAGCTGGGGATATACTTGAGCCGGACAAGATCGGCCACGACTTCTTCCAGCGAGCGATGATCACCCAGCGAGAACTGACAGCCGGCATCACCATCATCCTCTTCGTATCCACCCGGATTTGTCCGGCTGCCCGCACTGATCTGTGATACACCAAGCGCAAAACTCTCCCGCCTGATGTTCGCTGTCTCACGGGTACTCATGATGATGCCCGTATACGGCACGGCCAGACGCAGAATGGCGATCAGCTTGCGAAAGTCCACATCACTGACCGGCATGGGAGGATGTCCGGCAAGATCGGAGCCGGAAGCCGGCTCCAGTCTGGGAACGCTGATTGTGTGCGGACCGCAGCCGAAGCGCTGCTCCAGGTGCTCCACATGCTGTTTAAGGGCCAGCATTTCCCAGCGCCAGTCAAAGAGTCCGAAAAGCACACCGACACCCACATCGTCAATTCCGGCCTCCATCGCGCGGTCCATCGCGGCCAGGCGGTAATCGTAATCGCTCTTCGGGCCGCGGGTATGCACGCGGGCATAGGTCGGACGGTGATAGGTCTCCTGGAAAATCTGGTAGGTGCCAATGCCAGCCTGACCCAACTCGCGAAACTCATTGGTGCCAAGCGGGGCAATATTCACGTTGACCCGGCGAATCTCACCCTTGCCTTCATGCACCCGGTAGACGGTGTTGATCGCGTCGATCACATATCGAAAGCCTTCTTTGGGATAGCTTTCACCGGCAACCAGCAGCAGGCGTTTGTGGCCCTGCCTGATCAGCTGCCGCGTTTCCTCGGCGATCTCGTCCATGCTGAGGGCACGCCGCTTAAGCTCCGTGTTACGTACACGAAAGGCGCAGTAGGCACAATCGTTACGACAGAGATTGGAGATGTAAAGCGGAGCAAAGATCACCAGCCGCCGGCCATAGATCTCCTGCTTGACCTGAGCGGCCGCATGGAAGAGTTCAGCCAGCAGATCCGGGTCACTGATTCCAGCAAGAACAGCCATTTCACTGTCGGTAAGGCCCGTTTTCAGCAAGGCCTTGGCCAGTACTTCGCGAACCCTGACTGTATCACAGGCCTTGCCCTGCTCGAGACAGTGTTCGATTCGCTTATCGTCAATCTTCGTCTGCACGGATGCTCTCCTTTCAGACGATATGGCGGCCGCGCGGCGTGTAGTGCGTGTGCAGCAGCCGGTGACTCAAGTGCCCGCAGGGGCCGTCGGTCAGGAACTTGCTGTAAAGCTCAAGCACAGCAGGATTCTCGTGTGACTTGCGCACCTTGCTGGATGTGTCTTCAGCGTAGATGGCCTTCGCCCTGGCGGAACGGATTTCCGTCGTGGTCGGAATAGGTTGGCCACCACCGCCCAGACAGCCGCCCGGGCAGGCCATGAATTCAATGAAGTGACACTCGCTGAACCTGCCGCCAGCCTTGATGTCTTCCATCACCTTCTTGGCATTGGCCGTTCCGTGGGCGACAGCAACCTTGAGCGTCGCGCCCTTCAGCCAGTCCCAGGAATCGACCAGACCTTTCAGCATGCCCGGCACCGGGCCGACATCGCGAATCGGCAGTTCCATGTAGCGAATACCATCGAAGCCGCGCACGGGAACGATATCCGCGTGGTCGAAGAGACGCTCCACCTGCACTCCGCAGACCAGCTCGATCACGCTGCGCAGGGCAGCCTCCATAACACCGCCGGTTGCGCCAAAGACAACGCCGGAGCCGGTGGCGGTTCCAAAGGGATCATCAAAGTCAGACTTCGGCAATCTGGGCAGATCAATGCCAGCCTCGTGGAACATTTGCGCCAGCTCGCGTGTGGTCAGTCCGAAGTCCACATCCTTGAATCCACTGTCACACATCTCAGGCCGATTGCATTCATACTTCTTGGCCGAACAGGGCATGAGGGCAACGGTGACGATGTCCTTTGGATCCAGCCCCTTGCGCTCCGCGTAGTATGTCTTGATAACCGAGCCAAACATCTGCTGCGGACTTTTGGCTGTGGAGAGATTGGGGATGTACTCTGGATAGAAGTGCTCGAGAAACTTCACCCAGCCCGGCGAACAGCTGGTGAACTGCGGAAAGGCCACATCCTTGTCGCCATCCACAAGTGCCTTGTGCAGTCGCAGCAACAGTTCGGTACCCTCTTCAATGATTGTCAGGTCCGCCGAGAAGTTGGTGTCAAAGATCTTGTCGAAGCCGCAGAGCCTGAGCGCCGAGTTCATCTCCATGGTCAGAGGCGTGCCGGGCTCACAGTTGAAGCACTCACCGATTGCCGCTCGCGGGGCGGGTGCCGTCTGTATCACAACATGCTTGGTAGGATCGTCAATCAAGCGCCAGATCTGCTCGGTGGGATCATTGGCCCGAAGGGCACCCGTCGGGCAGCGATTGATGCATTGTCCACAATTGATGCAGACAACATCGGAGAGCGGCTTGTCCATGTAGGTGGTGATGGTTGTATCACCGCCTCGTCCGCAGGCTTCCAGCACGCCGACTTCCTGCAAGTCGATGCAGGTTCTGACACAGCGGCGGCAGAGCACGCACTTGTCCATGTCCCTCACGACCGAGTGACTGGAGCGATCCACCTTGTGATGCGGCTCGGTGCGCCTGCCAAAGCGGAAGTCCGACACGCCCGTTTCCTTGGCCAATGCCTGCAGCTCGCAATTGTTGTTGCGAAAGCAGGTGTAACACTCGCCGACATGTTCGCTCAGTAGAAGCTCAACAATATGGCGGCGGGCCTGCCGGACTTTGCGCGTGTGTGTCCGGATCTCCAGCGGGCTGCTGATCGGGTAGGCGCAAGAGGCCTGCAGCGTCCGCATGCCCTCAATCTCGACAACACAAATGCGGCAAAGCCCTGCATTGCACAGGTCAGGATGATGGCAGAGCGTCGGAATATGCACGCCCAGTTTGCTGGCTGCTTCAAGAATGGTTGTGCCCAAAGGGACTTTGACTTCGCGGCCGTCAATTGTAACACGGACAAGCGATCCGATCGCTCCCTCTTTCTTGTCCGGGTGAATTACCTGTGCGCGCTGTGATACGGGCGCACGACTTGTATCGGGATTCATGCGGCTTTCGTTTTTCATTTCGCCTCCGCAAGGCCGGTTCGCCTGGCCAGAATTTCGTCCTTGAAGTGCTCGACTGTCGACAGGAAGGCATTGGGGCTGGACTGCCCGAGCCCGCACTTGGATGCCTGCTGCATGGTCTCGCCCAGAGCCTTGAGGTCTTCCAGGTGGGCCAGAGTGCAGGTGCCAGCATCCAGACTGTGAATACCTTCCAGCAATACGCGGTTGCCAATCCGGCAGGGCGAACACTGACCGCAGGATTCTTCTTCAAAGAACTCCATGAAGTTGAGCGCGACCTTCAGCATGTCACGGTGTTGACCAAAGACAATCACCGATCCGCCCGTACTGATATCGTTGAAGGCAAGTTTGCGCTTGAATTGGCTCTGTGGCAGGCAGACACCGCTTGCACCACCCACCTGCACCGCCTTTGCGCCTGTTCCACCCACTTCTTCGAGCAGTTCTTCGATGCTGATGCCCAGTGGCAGCTCGTATACGCCCGGCTGAGTGCAGTCTCCGGAAACTGAAAAAAGCTTGGTGCCGGTTGAGCTGGAAGGCCCGATAGCCGAGAAGGTTTCCGCACCCATGGCCAGTACCCTGGCTGCCAGCGCATAGGTTTCAACATTGTTGACAACCGTCGGATGCCCCATGTAGCCGGTGTTGACAGGGAAGGGCGGACGGTTGCGCGGCTCGCCACGATGTCCGTCCATGCTTTCGATCAGGGCTGTCTCTTCACCACAGACATAAGCACCCGCGCCCATGTGCAGTCGCACGTCAAAGGAAAAGTTCTCCCTTCCCAGAATATCCGGCCCCAGCAGGCCTGCATCACGGCGGGCTTGTATCACAATTTCGATATGCCTGCGCAGGTACTCATATTCGCCACGCAAATAGATGACACCCTGTGAGGCGCCAATGGCTCTGGCGGCAATGGTCATGCCTTCGATAACCAGATCACATTGATCGGAGAGCAGGACACGATCCTTGAAGGTTCCGGGCTCGCCCTCATCCGCATTACAGATCACCAGTTTTTCAGGATCCTGAGCCAGTGCCGCGAAGTTCCACTTGGCACCAGTAGGAAAACCCGCGCCACCACGGCCGCGCAGCCCGCTTTCCCGCATTTCGCCCAGAATGTCCAGACGCTTCATTTCCAGCGCACGCTTCAGGCCGGACTCATTTTCGATTGGCCGTGAAAGCACCGATGCATAATTCTTGCTCTTCATGCCCGCTCTCCTCCGGGAAAGCTCAGGGCTCCCGCTTCGATCATGGCCTTGTGTTCATCGCGCTCCGGATACAGGGCGAAGGCGCGCCGGCAACCCTCAAGAATGTCCAGCACCCGTTCCGGTGTAACACGGGTAAAGACCTGACTGTTGACCATCAGCGCCGGGCCCTGATCACACATGCCCATGCAGTTGGTCCACTCCAGCGAGAAGCGGCCATCCTCACTTGTCTCACCAAAGTGAATGCCCAGCTCCTTCTCCAGAGTGCGCGCCACGCGATCCTTGTTCTGCATGTCACACGAGATGGTCCGGCAGAGCCTGATGATAAAGCGCCCGCGCTTCTCCGCGTGGAGGAATGCGTAGAAACTGACTACGCTGTAGACTTCTACCGGGTGAATGCCCAGATGCTGGGCGATTTCCTGCATCACGAAGTCGGGAATCCATCCCTCCTTCTCCTGGATTTCCCGCAGGATGGGCAACAGGGCACCACGATGTCGTCCGTGTTTGTCACACAGTTCGGCAATCCTGCGACTGAGTTCCTGACGCTCAAGAACAAGCATGCCGGTCTCCCGATTCAAAAGCCGCTGAAAGGCGGCCGGGTTGTATTTGAAGGAATCACTTCTGAATCCTACTGGGTTAAAATATTAACAGACAAACATGCAAATGCAAGTGCTGGTGTCATCTTTTCTGCTCTATCTGCAAAACCGGATTTATTGCCAAAAAGAATGAATTCGGCACCAGCAATGCCGGCACCGAATTCAAGAGGGGGGGATTCTGGTGGTGGTTAAGCTTGCCTGATGGCTTCCTTCAGCTTGTCGATCAGGAGTTCCGGCTCGATGTTATGCATCTGGGCCGCCTGGATCACGCTTTCCGTTGCCTGCCCCGGACAGCTGAAACAGCCGTCGCCAAAGAAGGTGCGAATCACGGGATCAAGCTGAGGATGGGCGCTGAGCAGTTCGCCGATTGTCTCATGGCCGGTGGTTTTAACTCCATCAGCAGGTGGCGCGGCTTTGGTCGGTGAAGGCATCGAAGGCGCAGTAGCGCTTTGTTCTGGTGAATGTGCTTGTTTGGCAAGGCGTTCGCTGACCGTTGGCGCTTTCACCAGAGTTACGATCAGGTTAAGCGAAAAGAGCCCCACGCCCAGCAGGCTGATCAGGGCAAAAACCGGCCGGAAGTTCAGATCTGCAAAGCAAAGACCCAGCAGGCCCAGATTGCTGATCCAGAAATGAACCGGAACCATCCAGGGCCAGATCAGTTCCGTGCCGTTGAAGCGCGGCAGAATGAAGTAGCCCACACCGTAGACCATCATGGCCATGAAGCCCAGCAGCAGAAGGTGCATGTGCGCAAAGCGGAAAAGCACAGGCTGACCGATGTTCATGGTCAGCATGGTTCCAAAGCAGGCTCCCAGAAAGAGGTAGATCAGGCTGGCCAGGATGAAAGCCTTGACCGACTTATCCATGCAGGGCCTCTTCCAGCTGCAGGCTGACCCGGTCATCGAAGTAACGCTGGCCGCCAATGCTCATTTCTACCCGCGTGTAACGAAGCTTTTCAAAGGCGGCATAGAGGCCCACCATCCAGGCTTCCTGAAGCTGCAGGGCCTTGCTTTCATCCAGGCCCGCGCGCTGCCAGATCCTTTCATGAAAAAGCAGGTCCCGCCGCTCGATGTAGGCTTTGGGCGAGGCGGCGATCACCTCCGAAACGTGATCGCAGGGCATGCTGGTCAAGAGGATCCGGTTCACTTCCTGAAGAATCAGCCTCGCGTCGCCTGCAATCTCCGGCCTGTCTTCCAGCAGTTTCAAGCCAGTCTTGCGTCCATGGGCCTGCAGGCGCTGTGCCACCCGGCGCAGTCGGTCGGGGGTGTCGCTCAGGACAGCCCAAAGCTGGAATTCGCTGTGCATGACCGATTCCATCTGTGCTTGAAGCCAGGCGTGAATGGGCGCGTCGGCGATCAACTCCTCAAGATCACCCTCGGGCAGGCTCTTCAGCTGTGGCAATGCCGCGGCCTGAGTGGGACTCATGGCTTCGCGGGCGAATGCCAGCAGATCCTGCTGCCGCTGGTCCACCAGACGAATCCGCTCGAACATGATGTGATGAATGGGTCCGAGAAAGGCGCTCATGCTGCCCTCCGATCTATATTCTACCTGCTGGTGGGAATATGCTCAGTTGTCAGAAGAAAAGCAAGTTTTTCACTCAATCGAAGAGGGGAAGCCAGGGCCTGACGCATTCGTCCAGTCTGGCAAAAAGGCTGGCAGCTTCCGCGCCCGGAGTGGCGGCAAGGCGCCTGGCCAGCTCTTCCAGTTCCTGCTCCAGGGCGGCATCAGGCGGCGGAAGTGGCAGGCTGGCCACCAGATCGCGGCTTAGCGATAGCTGCCCGGAAAGCCGCAAGGGACTGAACCAGCTGGCCAGCCAGTCATCCAGCGGTCCGGCATTCAGCCAGGCGGCAAGGCGCAGAGTCTCGGCTTCATCCCTGCAGAAAACCTGCATCACCTTGACCACGCCAAGCGCCTGCCCCGGCTTTACCGGCAGGGCCTCAAGCCGCTTGCTCATGTTGGCAAGCAGCACCCGGTGCCTGGCGCTCTGTTCGATTCTCCTGGCCTTCAGGCTAGTTTCATCCACCACCGGACAAAGCCAACGCTGGCCGCGAACCCGCTGCTGGCGCTGGCCCCACCAGGAGCGAAATGGGTCGATGGCACCCGAACTGAGCAGGCGAAGGCCGGTTTGCGCCTGATCCCGGGCTTCGTGAATGCGGATGGTGTAAAACTCATCGGTGGAGAGCGAAGCCTGCACCTCGTGATGATCCCCCAGCCGGGAAGAAGCAGGGCTTGCAAAGCGGCGGCGACCTTTGGGCGCCAGCAGACAGCCCCAGCCCCGCCCGGTCTGCAGCAGCTCTTCCGGCGGCGGACTCAGCTGATCTTTCAGCTGCAGCTTGTGATCGAGGGCTTCCAGCTTCAAGCCATCAACAAAAAAGGGCGCGGGCTGCTTGCGCTTTTCAAGGACGAGCAGGAGCATTTCGAAATCCACCCGCGGAAAGAGCCTGCGCGCCGAAGCATGCTGCATGCGCTTCAGTCGGGCCTTTTCCGGCAGCAGGCGGCGCAGTGCCTCGCCGTAGCGAGCGGAGAGCCATTTGTCCGGAACCAGCAGCCCCAGCTGACCACCGGGCACCAGCAGCTCCAGACCGCGTTCGATGAAGGGAATGTACAGGTCGAAGCTGCCCTCGCAGCTTTGGAACTGCGCCTTCAGGCGCTGCCGCGCTGCCAGCCAGTCCGGATCACGGGCCTCGATGGCATTGCGATAGGGCGGATTGAGCACCACGCGGTCAAAGCCTTCATGCCATCCAGCAGGCAGCTCCTTCACGGGAGCCAGACCATCACCCTGCATGATCTTCATGGCGGGGGCGGTGTGGGCCAAAAGGGAGGCGGTCAGTGGGTCCAGCTCAAGGCCGTGGAGCTGATCGGACCGAATTCCCACAGCCGCAGCAGCATGCAGAAAGGCGCCCAGCCCGGCGGCGGGATCCAGCCAACGCTGACCGGCTGAAGGCTCAAGCAGCTTGACAAGGTGTGCGGCAAGTGCCGGAGGCGTAAAGACCTGACCTTCCCGCGAAGCCCGAGCATCGTATTGTTTGACAAGGAGTTCGAAACACTCGGCCTGCAAATCAAGGCGGACGGGCAGCTTTGTATCCGCAGCCATTGAATCCTGCCCGGCAAGCGGAAGAGTGGGAAAGCGTTCAGCCAGCAGCTGCTGAAGCCGATCGGGGACCACCCCCTTTGCCCCTCCAAGTTGAAGCAGCAGGCGGGCGATGCCCTTCAGGCTGCGGCCCTCAAGCAGAGCCAGTGCTTCACGGCTTCGATCCTTCGCTTTCATGCCACAAGGTAAAATTGCCCCCCAAAATGACAGAACCCCGCGAAGGCGGGGTTCGGCCATTGACAGAAAGGGTCCGCGGATGACGGTCCGTTGAGGCCGCCTCCGAAGAAGGGAAGGCTATGCAGGCAACAGCGCGAGCACTTTTTCGCGCAGCAGGGTGGGATCCACCGGCTTTTGCAGAAAATCGTCCACCGGCAGCAGGTCGCTGTCCACGCCAAAGGCATAGCCACTAACATGACTGACGCTGGTCATCATGATGATGGGCATGGACATACCTCGAGAGCGCAGATCCTGCGCCAGGGCGAAGCCGTCATCGGGCTCATCCATCATCACATCAAGAATGATCAGGTCCGGCTTGCTTTCTACTGCCGATTTCAAACCGCTCTCACGCGTGTGGGCAGCTTCAACCTTGTGTCCGTCCAGCTCCAGCAGTACGCGGCTGGCTTCGATGATATCGATATCGTCGTCGACGATCAGAATGTGTGCCATGATGGGCTCCTCGCTTGGCTCGTTCAGGCCCCGCCAAAATAACAGTTGTTTAGATTTTCACAATAGCGAGAAATAAGTCATTGCATTTTTTCGATGTCAGCACTGTTCACTGTATACGCTTGTTCATCTTCCAAACGGTTGAATAGGTGAACCACTTACTGGATACGCGCGCAATCACGGCCTGAACGCCTAATGCTACCTTGACGGATCACGAAAATTCGAAAGGCGGCAACGGGCCGCCAGCACGCAACCGGCTGCAAGCACTGAATCAGCCGGAAAATCAGGAAGCTACATGAGCGACACACAAGCTGATACCGGGCTCTTCACTTTTGCTGATCTGCCTGAGGGCCTTGCGGCCCAGGTTGCCGAGATGGGCTGGCAAAAGGCGATGGACGTGCAGGCACGGGCCATCCCCATCATTCGTACCGGCACAGACCTCATCACACAAAGCCGCACCGGCAGCGGGAAGACAGGTGCTTTCCTGCTTCCCCTGATGATGCGAATCAATTCAAGTGTTCCCGGCTGCCGGGCGCTGGTGCTGGTACCCACGCGCGAGTTGGCAATCCAGGTCTTCAACGAGCTGGAGCGCTTAAGCGAAAAGGACCCCATGCGCATTGCCCTGCTCTATGGCGGCGTGGGTTACGGCAAGCAGCTGAAGGATCTGGAGGGCGGCGCGCAGATTGTTGTGGGAACGCCCGGCCGTGTGCTCGACCACCTATCCAGAGGCACGCTAAAACTGAGCGAGCTGGAATATCTGGTGCTCGACGAGGCGGATGAAATGCTTTCGATGGGCTTCTACCCGGCCATGCGCAAATTGCGCCGCTACCTGCCGGAAAAGCGGCAAAGCCTGATGTTCTCGGCCACCATGCCGCGCGCCGTTCGCATGCTCTCGCGCGAGTTCCTCGATCATCCCGAGTTCCTGACCCTCAGTGGCGACAATGTCGGTGTAGAGACCTTGTCACACGAGTACTTCCTGGTTGATCCAATGGAAAAGGACCGGGCGCTGGTGCGACTGCTGGAAATGGAAAATCCGGGCTCGGCCCTGATCTTCTGCAACCGCAAGAGCGATGTCGAATATCTCTATCAGTTTCTGCAGAATGCAGGCTATGATGTGGATCGCATCTCGGGAGACCTTAGTCAGCGCGCCCGCGAAACAGTGATGAAGCTGATTCGTGATCGCAAGGTGCGCTTCCTGATTGCCACGGATGTTGCCGCCCGCGGGATTGACATCAAGGATCTGGATCTGGTCTTCCAGTACGATGTGCCGCTGGATCACGAAGTCTATGTGCACCGTGCAGGCCGTACGGCGCGCGCCGGCAAGTCAGGCCGTTGTATCACGCTGGCCACCTACCGTGACGAAGGACAGCTAAAGCAGATTCGCTCCAAATTTCATCTGAATCTTGAGCAGAAGGAGCTGCCGGGCCTGGACGATGTATCACGGCGTGTCTGCGAGCGTACAACCGTCCTGCTTGAAGAGCAGCTGCGTGATGCAGGTTCTGTCTCCAATGAGCGAATCGATCGATTTGTCCCGCTGGCCGAAGAGCTGTCAGCCGCGCCGGACAATATGCGCCTGTTGGCCATGCTGCTGGATGAGTTCTATCATCGCAGCCTGCACCTGCCGCCCCAGCTGCCGGAAGAAAAGGTCCGCTTCGAAGACATCCCCGAACGCAAGGCGAAATCAGGCAGCCGCCGTCGTAGTGGAGGTCGTCGCCATGACGGAGGTGGTGAAGGAAACGCTTCATGATTATTCGACTGCTTTCAGCACTGTTGGCATTAAGTCTGTCCGCACAGGCCGCCCCGCGTGATTCACGCGCCGTCAACCTGCTGCTTGCCTACAAGGCAGACCTGAAAGCTTTGGCTGAGGAACTCAAGCAGGCACCTCAGCCTGTCATGCCCGAAGCCACCGCGTGTATCACGAAGGCAGAGTCGGGCTGGTGGCTGCTGGACACAGCCGGCAAAAAGCAGAAGCTCAGCAGCGGCCAGAGCCTGGAGCTGATCAAGCCTGATCCTGTTCCAAGGAAAACCGGCCTCTTCAGTAAATCGTCCGGCTGGATTGTCAAACTGGGTGAAGAAGAAGCCTGGTTGCCAGCCAAGGGCGAACGAGCCAGCCTGCTCCAAAAGGTCTGGACGAATCATCGGCTTGATTGGATGAACGACAGTCTGGATGTGATACGACAGTCCGGCATGAATGCCTTCCGTCAGGAACAGGCCCATCGCGAGCTGGCGAATATCAAGGAATGGACCAACCGTTATCGCAAACAGGACGGCCCACATCAACAGATGGACCCGGTCGCCCTGCTGCGCGGACTGGCTGCCCCCGGCGCTGACGAGATCGGCCAGCATCTGCCATTTGCGTGGCAGGGCCAGCTGCCGGCAAGCGATCAGGCCTGGGGTTATGATCGCGCTGTCCCGGATGAAGCCATCGTGCTGTTTTTCCAATCATCCGAGGGTGATGTCTGGCAGTTGAAGGATGCCACGGGCGAGCTCTACTACATCATGCCCGGCGAGTTTCGTGATACACGTTATCCCGGACTCAGCTCCTTTGCACGGGAACTGGAAGAACGCTACAAGGCCGCCCGTCGCTATCAGCTGCTTAAGCGCTGGGAGCTCAAGATCGTCGACCGCATCATGCAGGGCTTGGCCTGGAAGGGCATGAGCGAAGAGATGCTGCGGGAAAGTCTGGGTGAAGCCTCTGAAGTGGTTGATACCGGCGCAGGCAGCCTGTGGCGCTATGCCATGGGCAACGAAGTGCTCCTGAAGGACGGCAAGGTCGTCGAGATTCGACAGGACAAGTGAGCGAGCAGGTCCGTGAGCTTGAGCTGACGGCCGAACAGAAAGCGGTCGTCGATCACAGGCAGGGCCCCCTGCTGGTGATGGCTCCGGTGGGCAGCGGCAAAACAACCGTACTCGCTCGACGCCTTGCTGCAGCCGTTGCCTCCGGACACGATCCTGCCCGCTGTCTCACAATGACCTTTACCAACCGCGCGGCCCGCGAGCTGAAGAGCCGGCTCAGCGGCATGCAGCCCCCACTGGAAACAGGCACAGTCAGCACCTTCCACGGTTTTTGCGCCGCCCTTTTGCGCGAAGAGTGCGATCACGCAGGCCTGAGCAATCGCTTTCAGATCTGTGACGATGTAGAAAGCGAATACCTGCTTGATCGTCTTCGTCCGGCCGATCTGCCCCCGGAAAATAAAGCCCTCTCATTCTTCTACCGCTGGGGCAAGGCTGTCTCCGACATTGCCATGGAAGACTGTCACCTCAACCGCTTTCCAGCCAGTTTTCTCAAAACGTGGAAGGACTACGAGCTGAAATGGCTCAAGGCCTACATCGCCGAATTGCGTCAGCGTGATACAGTCGACTTTCCTTTGCTGGTTTACACGGTTCGCGGCCTTCTGGAAGACGACAAGGCCCTGCGTGATCGGTGGAGCCAGCGCTTTGACTGGATTCAGGTGGACGAAGTTCAGGACACGCACCTGAGTGAATGGCATCTGCTGGAAGTGCTCGCCGACCGTCACAGCAACCTGGCCCTCTTTGGTGATCTGGACCAGACCATTTACGGCTGGCGTGGATCCACGCCGCGACAATTGCTGGATCGCTTCAAGAATCGCTTCGGTGAACCTGATTGCATTTCGCTCGACACCAATCAGCGTGGAACCAGGCAGATCCTTGCCCTGGCGGATCACATTGCGCTGGGGCTCCCCAAACGTCACACACGAATCAAGCCTGCCGCTCACCTGGAAGAGGGCGAGGAGGCTGCCTGGATCCTGTGTGATTCGCCAATTGCTGCTGCGACAGCCATGAGCGATGCCATTGCAAGAATCAGACAGGACGATGAGAAGGCCAGCATTGCCGTGCTTGCCAGAATCAATAAAACCTGCAAGCAAGCGGCGGAACTACTGCGAAAGCGGGGCCAGAATCCGCTGCTGGAGGACGACCTTAAACTGGGACGCAAGCCCGATGTGCGGGCCATGCAAGGCCTGTTGCGACTGGCTGCCGGTAAGGGCGACACGGCGGGCTTCGGGCAACTTTTGCGCTACTGTGGCAGAACACACGAGCAGAGTCAGGCGCTGGCCGAATTGATGCCCGTGCGACAGGAACTGTTGATGGAGCCACCGGACCTGCTTGAGCGTGATACACAGCAGTCAGGTGATCCCTTCAGCGGGATGCTGGATAGCTGGGAAAACAGTGATTATGTGGTGCTGGATGTAGAAAGCACGGGGTTGGACAGTGCGCGTGACGAGGTTATTGAAATCGCCTGTCAGCGCTGGTCCCGTGACATGGAACTGGATCGCCTGCATCTGCTGCTAAGGCCAACCGTGGACACGGCCGCCTCGTATCACGTCCACAAGATTGATCCGGAGATGCTGGCCCGGGAAGGCATGGATCCTGCCGAAGCCTTTCGTGAGCTGCGTGACTACATAGGTGACAGCCGCATTGTCGGCCACAACATCACCTTTGATCTTTCCATCATACAGGGCCACGCCAGTCGGCTTGGGGTCAACATTCCCGATTGGAAATGGAGCGACACACTCCTTCTGGCCCGGCGCTCTCTGCGCTCGGGGAGCATGAAACTGGGAGATCTGGCAGAAAGGCTTAAACTGGAAAGCCGCCCGACGCACAGGGCAATGGACGATGTGACGACCACTGCCGAACTTTTTCAGCGACTGGTTTCGGACTACCTCGATTCACGCGAGGATCGTGTTGATTTCTGCAGGCGCCACGCAAGCAGTTTTTCCATATGGGAAGCGCGTATCACACGCCTGCGCGAATACGCCCGGGTGATGGGCGCTGGCGAACTGGCACGGCATATTTCCGATCAGGACTGGTTTGGCGACGAGCGCGGGCGCACAAGTTCATCTCTTAGGCGATTCATGAACTGGATTGACCAGCAGGAGGCCGAGGAAGGCCTTAAGCCCGGTCAGATGGAAGCGCTGACCCGTGTGATGCATCGCAGTGCGCTGAATCTGGCCAGTGACGCTCTGCAGGAATCGGGTATTCCCGTTATTACCGTTCACGCCTCCAAGGGCATGGAATTCGATCATGTCTTTGTCTATGGACTGGTGAAGGGCGTATTTCCGGATTGGAAGAGCAAGGGTGACAGCCTGACCGAGGAGCGGCGACTGATGTATGTGGCCATCACCCGTGCGCGGAAGAGTTTCACAGGAGTTGCCTGGTCTCGTGATACACAGGGCCGGACAGCAGGTTGGTCGGAGTTCGTCCGCGAGCTCACCTGAAGGAGAAGCCATGCATCAGGTTGTCATTGCTGGAGCAGGTCCTGCCGGAAGTACGGCCGCCCTTTGCGTTGCACGGGCCGGTCTCGACTGTCTGCTGCTCGACAAGGCCCGCTTTCCCAGAGACAAACTATGTGGCGGTTTCCTTTCCAGTCGCACCCTGGGAATCCTCGAGGAATTGCACGGACCTTCTCTGGACAAGCAATTGTATCACGTCCAGGATGATGAGTACGAAATCTTCCATGCGGGGGAAGTCATACATCGGGCGAGGCTTGGCATGCCGATGGCCTTTGTCCAGAGGATGGAATTCGATGCCTTCCTGCTTGACGCCGCCAGAAAGGCTGGCGTAACGGTTGTTGTAGACTGTCGTGTTACATCATTCGAACAGGATGATCGACAGATCCGGCTGACAGCCATTGATGGCCGTACCTTCGAAGCTGAGTGGGCCCTGGCCGCCGATGGCGCCCTCAGTCCGCTGCGGCGGCAGGTTCAGCCCGGCTACAAACCCGGCGGAAAAGCCCTGGAAGTTCAGGTCCCGATGCAGGACCCGGGCATTCCCCGAATTGACTTTGGTGGAATCCGGCGTGGTTACGGCTGGTCCTTCCCCAAGCGGGGCTGCGCGACGATCGGTGTCTTTGGTCAGCAGGGCTACTTCGAGGATCCGAGATACAGCCTCGATGAATACATGAACATGCTTGGCATTTCGGCTCGTGATACGCAGATCAAGGGTTGGCCGCTGCCCGACCTCCCGCTTCGACCGCTGAATCACGGGCGACTGCTCTTTCTGGGTGATGCAGCTGGCCTTTGTGATCCGGTAAGCGGCGAGGGTCTGTATTACGCGCTACGAAGTGGCCAGCAGGCAGCTTTCAGTCTGGCTATTGCGCAGGATGAAAGCCCGCGACATGCCCCCTGGATTGCCGGACGCGAATACAGTGGGCGTGTGGGCTTCATCCTCAGGCAGCTTCAGGCATCGCGTCTGTTCAGGCCGATCTTTCACAGTACGGGCAGACAGCGCCTGCTGCTCGAGAGCCTGCTGGAACTGCCCGAAATCGGCAAGGTCGAATGGATGGACATTCTGCGCCTGACAGCCAGTCGCGGTCTGGACTTAGTTCGTGGCTCCTCCAGCGGGCGCTGAAGCCTCCGCCTTTCGAATATCAACCCAGACAGGATCGTGATCGCTGCTTCGGTAAGGATCTTCCTGGAAGATCAGCGGATCTCGCCTTTCCATATTGTAGTCCAGCAGTCTGGGCTCATCACAGTTGATATGCCAGATCCCGCTGCGCAGGATTTTCAGATCGAATTCCGGTGATACATAAGCGTGATCCAGGGCGCAGGCTTCGCCCTTGTAGACATAGCTGTAACGATCCGCAGGGTCCAGCCTGTCCAGGAGCTGCACATAACCACCGCGCTGAATCTCCAGAGCCGGATCCTCACCCGCGCAGGCGTTGAAGTCGCCCACCAGCATGATGTCGGGATCCTGACTAAGCGCTCTCAGGCTGTCTGCCAGAACGAGCAGGGATTGCGCCTGTCTTGTACGCTTGGCATTCCAGCAGCCCTGACCCTGATCAGCTTCTGCACCCTCTGCTCCACGACAGCCTTTGGACTTGAAGTGTGATACAATCACGCTGAAGACTTCACCATCCTTGATCGACGAAAAGCTTGCACCCAGCGGGGGTCGGCTGTGCACAGGATCGGGGGATGCAATGCTCGCGCCCTGCTGCCTGAGCCTGCCTGTTCGGTAAGCCATGTCCACACGAATAGCGTCGTCGCCAAGATTGCCCGGTCGTGTGACAAGCACCCAGTCGCCCTTTTTGCCCAGACTGCGCTCGTAGCTGTTCAGCGCCTCAAGCAGACGGTTGACCGCCGCACCCTTGTCGTTTTCAACCTCGATCATGGCCAGCACATCGGGGTTGAGCCCTTCAATGGCCACCAGCAGCTTGGCCTGCTGGCGGGCGAGCTCAAACTCGCTGTCGGCCCCGCGCTTGTCCAGCGTGGTGAAGTAATTCAGCAGATTAAAGCTGGCCACGCGCAGTTCGGGGTGATCCGCCAAAGTGGCCGGGCGACTGGCGGCTTCGATGACGGGCAGGCCGTCATCTGGAAGCAGCTCGTATCCGTACTCGCCCTGCTTCAACACGCCTTCAAGCCCAAGCAGACGATCGCCCACCCTGAGCGCTCTACCCCAGGCAAGAAAGGGCAAGGGGCGAGGGTTTTCTGCAGAGGACCCATCCGAAAGGGTGATCAGCCGGGCCGTTGCGCGATTGGCATAACTGCTTTCGGATTTCCAGTTGCCTCCGGAATAGAGACGGCCATCCAGGCTGAGAATAACCTCGCCGTACCTCTCCCAGTTGTATGTATCACAAACCGTCAAGGGCACATCAAAGCGGACAGTCTTGTTCAGCCATTCATCCGGTGTCCACGCTTCCAGCTCCGCCGGGCCAATCACCAATGATTCTGCAAAGGCAGTCAGTGCCACAAGCAGGGTCAGCAGAATGTGTTTCATCAGAAGCTCCAGCTATTCATCTTGTTCCGCTTTGCCCAGATGGTAGAGCTCCGGGCGGCGGTCATTGAACAGGTGATTGTGTTTCGTAATCCACTTGTTGTCAGCCTGCCTCGGGTCAAACTCAGCCGTGATACAGGCCGGTCGATCAAGGGGGGCTGTCGCCAGCAGTTCGCCCTTGGGTGATACAATCTCGCTACCACCGGTAAAGGTCAGCTCAGCACCTGCGCGATGATCACTACCGACACGGTTTGCCAGCAGGGTGAAGACCCCGTTCTCAATCGAGCGGGTCACCATGGCCTTTTGGCAAAAGGGCAGTACCAGATTCGCCGAATGCACTAGCACCTGCGCGCCCTTGAGCGCCAGGCTTCTTGCGGCCTCTGGAAAAACCCAGTCGAAGCAGACCATCAGACCGAGCTTTGCGCCAGCGGCCTGCACAACCTGAAAATCCCCATCAGCCTTGTCGAAAAGGGTGGTTTCGGCGGCAAAGAGATGCGCCTTGCGGTAGACGGCCTTCAGTTCGCCGGCCTCGACCAGCATCATCGAATTGTATACGCGATCACCCGCAAGTTCGGGGAAACCCGCGGCAATAGCACAAGCTTTCGACTGGCTAAGCTGCTTCAACTGGCGAGCGGTCGGCCCCTCAAGGTCCTCGGCCAGCGAGAGCAGTTCCGCGCGATCCTCAAAGAGATAGCCCGAGGCAAAGAGCTCGGGCAAAACGAAAAGATCCGACTTGACAGGTTGAAGCAGCTCCGCGGCCTGCTCAAGGTTGTGACTGACCCGGCCAAATTCCGGTTGTGTTTGTATCACGGAGGCAATCATGCCAGCACCTCGTTGATGGCCTCAATTCCGGCCAGCAGCCGTGATTCTTCTTCGGCGATGAAGCACGCCCTTAGCCAGCCCTCATAGCCTGTCCCGAAGGCTTCACCGGGCAGCAGGGCCACACCGGCCCGGATCAAGTCTTCAAGGATCTTAAGTGCCCCGGCAACGTAATCCTGCGGTTCTACACCGCGCTTGTTCAGGGCCTGCTTAAGATCAAGAAAGGCGTAGAAGCCACCATCGGGGGCTCTGAAATCTGCCCTGCACTGTGATACAAAGAGGTTGCGAAAATCCTGATACTGCTGTTTGAGCGGTGGAAACCACTTGTCCCAACTGACAATCGCCTGCGCCGCCAGCTGCTGATTGTTGCTCGGCGCATTGTAAATGGTCTGAGCGCTGACGCGATTCATCGCCTCAATAATGGGCTCTGAAGCCACTGCGTAGCCAACCCGGTAACCTGCCGCAGCCAGACATTTGCTGAAAGTGAAAATGCTCACCGTGTTCGTCTGAAAGATCTCGAGGCTGGCCGGGCTCAGATGAGGCAGTTCGGTGTAAATGAAGTTCTCGTAGGCTTCGTCGCTGACAACCCACAGACCGTATCTTCTGGCCACGCGGCCAATCGCTTCCAGCTGTGATACATTCAGCACACGCCCGCTGGGGTTGTTGGGCGTGTTCAGGTAGAGGGCTGCTGTCTTTTCGCTGATCGAGCTTTCCAGCAGGCTTTCAATCCCCGCCTCATCAAGATCATCCAGTCTGGTGTAAAAGGGCAGATCCACGGGCACTGCGCCCGTCTGCCGGACCAGGCCACTGACCAGCGGCCAGCGCGGAGCCAGCACCAGCACTTCTTCGCCCGGGCGGGTGAGAACCTTGAAGGCGCAAAAGAGTGCATGGATGGCGCCACAGGTCACCTGCAGCTGCTTGCGTCCGGCAATCTGCAGGCCATTCCGCTCATTTAGCCGCTTGATCAACAGATCCACCAGGTCAGGAATGCCTGCTGTGGCCGTGTACAGGTTGAATTCCGGCCAGCGCTTCTGGTCAAGCCCGTTCGGGCAGCCTTCAGCCGGTGGCTTGAGACAGGTGTCGCCCATATCCAGGCGCACCAGACCGGGACCGCCGACGCGATCGATCATGGCATTCACCTGATCGAAGACCGTGGCCGGCGCACCGGCAGGAAAGTTGAGTTGATGTGTTCTTGGCATGAGGGGCAAGGTAATACTCGCCGAAGGGGGTGAAAGTGTCGAGGTGGGTTGTCAGATTTGATTTTGCGCATCGGGAATTTAATCGGGAACTGCACATGAATGATCTACGCTGGTGGCTGACACTCCTCAAGCGAGGCTTCTTTTTTGGCGGGCTTTTTCTGGCTCTGGTTGCGCTGGCGGAACTCGTGCGACTGGGTCAATTGCTGGTCGGGCTCCATCCCTGGCTTGGCTGGACCTATGCTGCCTGTCTGTTACTCCTGATCGCCTGGGGTGCGCTTGGCGCATCACAATTCTGGCTTGCCAGGCCTCGCCGCCTGCCGCCCCTGCCCGATCTGGATCCGGAGGGCCTGCCCGCAGCAGATCGCGCGGCCTGGCAGCAATCGCTCCTTCAACAGAGCCTTCGCATGCTGAAAAGCCCGGCACTGCCCGATGAGGATCGCCGCCGACTGGAAGAGAGCCTTGCTGCCAGTCTGGATGGCCCTGCGCTGGACGGTTCGCAGCTGAAGAGCATTCTGAACGAAGAAGTCACGCCCCTGCTTGCTCGACTGGACGAGGAGGCCGAGCGGGAGATCCGCGCGGCAACGCTGGAAGTCACTTCCGCCGTGGCCTTGAGCCCGTGGCGCAGCATGGATGTGCTGATTGTCGTCGGGCGCGGCCTGCGCATGGTGCTTTCAATTTCCGCCATCTACGGTAGTCGCCCCACCCTGCGCGAACACTATGAGATCCTGCGGGACATTGGCAAGTCGGTGGCCAGCGTCGGCCTGATTGGTGCCGGACAGAAGCTGATGGAAGGCCTGGCCGGACATCTGCCTGTTGCCGGGCGCGTTGTGGACGATCTCCTGCAGGGGCTGGGTGCGGGTTTCTACATCAATCTGGCTGGCTGGGCGGCGCGGGAACGCTGCCGGGCATTGGGTCCCTGGCAGGAGGCAGAAGCTGCCGAGACCCTGCGCAAGGCCATGCGCCGCTACACGCGGGACATGCGCCGGCGTCTGACCGTGGATCTTGGGCCGGCTATCTGGGATCGACTCACCCGCCGCTTTCGCTCAAACAAGGATGCCGACCTGAAGGCCGCTTTCGAACAGGCAGCAGAGGAGCTGAACGCAGAATGGGAGGGCCACGAAGCCACTGCTGCAGAAGGGAGCGCAAAAAGCCCGGGCCTCGTGTCCATTATCAAAAAGGTGATTGGGCTGCGCGATTGAGTTGAATTATCGAAGGGAATTCATACTCTCCCCTGAATTGCTCAATCGTGGAGATAAACAGAATGGCATCCCCCTGCGCTTTCTGCTGATTCTGCTTTTCGGAAGCAGTCTGGCCTTTGCCCAGCTTTCGCCGCCGCCGCTACAGATTGGCACCAACATCTCCAGCCTGTCGGACTGGAGTGCCGAGTGGCCCTTTGTGGACATCATGAAGCAGGCACGCAACTGGATCCCGCACAACATGTCACACATTCCCGGGGGCGTAAATGCCTGGGACACGGGCTGTATCTCCGAGATACCCATGGACGCGGATGGCTGGCCACTTGAGCTTCCCTATGCGGTGGCGGACATGGAAACCCTGCAGGTTGTCAGGACCGTCTGGATTCCTACAGCCGAGGAAAGGGCGCTTCAATGGAGCCCCGGCTGTAACACCGGGGATAGTGGAATATTCCGCCAAGTCGCTGCGCCAGCGTGCGGCTTCAATGGAGCCCCGGCTGTAACACCGGGGATAGTACATGGGAGGCGCAGGCGTTCGATACGCTGCGTGTCGGGCTTCAATGGAGCCCCGGCTGTAACACCGGGGATAGGAGGCAGGCCGTAGCCGCCTGAACTCCCGCCGTATCCGCGCTTCAATGGAGCCCCGGCTGTAACACCGGGGAAGAAGAGTGACTTGCCGTTCACTTCAATGGAGCCCCGGCTGTAACACCGGGGATAGGTTCCCAATGTTCTTCCCAATGCTGAAGCAGCAGTTACTTCAATGGAGCCCCGGCTGTAACACCGGGGATAGTCCTGGCTACGGAACCTGGACTGAATCACCTGGAGACCTAACTTCAATGGAGCCCCGGCTGTAACACCGGGGATAGACGCAGGTAGCCAACATGCTCCTGCCAGTACTCCAGACTTCAATGGAGCCCCGGCTGTAACACCGGGGATAGAACGCTTCAGCATGTAGCTGACGCTGCCGCCACCGGAGCTTCA
>CAYFPS010000003.1:0-79210 GCA_964345075.1 uncultured Bacteroidaceae bacterium
CTTCGCCAGGGGCCATTTGCCGACTGCGTCGACAACTGACCCACTGGCCTGCTAATGACTGACGCCTGACTACTCTGGCTGGCTACTGGCTACTGGCTGCTGATTGCTGTTCCAGCCGCTTGACACTGTGTGGATTGCTTGACGTTTTTGCAAAGCTACGTCCGACACTACGTCCGACACCACGTCCGACACCATGTTTCCGACTGGTCGGGAACAGGCCGACGACTTCCTCTGGCTGGAAACTAGTTACTGGCTGCTGGCCACTTCTTCTGGCTAACGCCTAACGCCTAACGCCTGGCCACTGGCAACTGGCTACTGGCCACTGGTTAGAGGCTCCTGCCACATCCCGTGTTCCCGGATCAGTTCGATGAGGGCATCGACGGCATCCGCGGAGTCGACATTTTTCCTGACCACATCACGGCCCCGATAGAGGTTGATCTTGCCTGGAGCGCTGCCCACATAACCGAAATCGGCGTCGGCCATCTCGCCCGGCCCGTTTACAATACAGCCCATCACGGCAATCTTCAGCCCCTTCAGGTGACTGGTGGCCGCCTGTATTTTGGCAGTGGTTTCATCCAGGGCAAAGAGGGTTCGACCGCAGCCCGGGCAGCTGATGTACTCGGTTGCAAAGATTCGGGCACCCGCGCCCTGCAGGATGGTAAAGGCAAAGAGCCGCGAGCCTGTCATGGCCACATCGGCCTGAATCGTCAGCGAATGCACCAGCCCGTCACTCAACAAAGCCCCAAGCAGACTGGCCAGCCGAATTGGATCACGGCATTCTTCCGGCTGAATCAGCGCATCCAGCGGAATGGCTGAGCCCAGACGCCTGAGCATCAGATCCAGCAGGCGATAGCGACTGAGCAGGTCGGGACCATTGCCCGAGATGCTCAGCATGGTTCGGTTGGCCGGAAACTTCTCGTGGATGTGACGCACGAGACTTTGAATCTGCGGGACATCTCGGCTGGTGATGTGGAACTGAAGGATCTCGTCACACTCAGAGGCAAGCGCCTCCCAGCTGCTGACATCATCCTGTATCACCTCGACGGGCATGATGCGCCGTGATACATTGTCAGCCACCACTTCCGACTGGTAGAGACTGACAGGGCGGTCGCCGGCCTCACGGCAGCACAGACTTGCCGAACCGGGTGATTCGGGCAGGATACTGTCCGGCCCGGGCAGCTGATCAAGCAGAGCGCTGATTCCGGGAACATCCTGCGCATTTTCCTTCAGGCTTACGGGGAAGGGACTGCCGTCGCCAATCACAAAGGAGCGCCGCTTGTCGTATACCTGTGATACATCGCGAGGATTCCAGGAAAGATAGTCGTGTCCGCACTCCGGATAACTCAAGCCTTCGCGATCCAGACGCCTGCGAAAGTGCCCTGCCAGCGCACTTGCCGGGCCGATCTCCATCTCCGGAGGATCGGTCAGCGAGACGCGGATTGTATCACCCAGGCCGTCTTCCAGAAGTGCGCCGATGCCCTGCGCGCTTTTCAAAATGCCTTCGATCCCGCCACCGGCTTCGGTAACACCCAGATGTAGCGGGTAGTTCATGCCTGCGTCACGCATGCGATCAACCAGCTCACGGTAGGCGTAGATCATGACGCGCACATTGGAGCTCTTCATCGAAATGATGATGTCGCGAAACTGCTCTTCCTCGCAAAAGCGAATGTACTCGAAAGCACTTTCCACCATGCCGGTGGTTGTATCACCAAATCTGTAAACCATACGCTGACTGAGCGATCCGTGATTCACACCGATGCGCAGCGCACGCCCTTCTTCCTTCAAAATGTGGAGCAGTGGGCGAAAGGCCTCACGCGCTTCATCCCGGCCGAAACGAAAATCATCGTCACTGATTTCAGCATCCTCGCGACCCGGTCTGCCCGAGAAGTTGCCCGGATTGATGCGGACCTTCTCTACATGGCGAGCCGCTTCCATGGCCGCGCGTGGGCTGAAGTGGATGTCCGCGCAAAGCGGAATCTGCACATCTTCGGCATTCAAGCGAGCACGGATTTCCTTGAGGGCTTCGGCTTCCTTGACGGTGGGAGCTGTGATACGAACCAGTTCGCAGCCGTTCTCTGCAAGTGACCTGGTCTGCTTCACAGTTGCGTCTACATCAAGTGTGTCGGTTGTCGTCATGCTCTGCACGCGGATAGGCTGGTTTCCACCCACGATGAGATTACCGATGCGGACTTCGCGCGTGGGGAAGCGGCGTGGACGAAGTCGATTGCCGAGATACATGTCTCGCCTTTCGCTTTTGGACGCGCCCCGGGACAGAAACCACACTGGCAGCTGTCATGGGCAGCCGAGAAGGTGGGAATTTTTGGGGAATCTCGGCGCAAGTGGTACTTTGACTCCTCGTTAACAAGTAGCGTGTTCCCAGATCAAGGGAAGATCCATGTGCCCCGATTGTGATCCCAAAGGACCTGAAATAAGGCGCATTGCCGTCTCGACCAGTGGCGGTGATGCACCTGGACTGAATGCCGTGATTCGCGGCCTGACCAAAACAGCTGTACTCAAGTATCGCTGGGAGGTTGTCGGTCTGGTCAATGGCCTCGAAGGCCTGATTGATACGTCCAAGGTCATCCACCTTGGGCTAGATGAAGTGCGCGGCCTGCTTAGCCGCGGTGGTACCATGCTGGGCGCTGCCAGTCATGGCAACCCCTTTGCCCGCCATGTTGTGCGTGAAGGACAGGCAGTAGAAGAAGACCTTCGCCCCGTGATGGTGAAGAACTTCCACTACCTGGGACTGGATGCGCTGGTTTGCATTGGTGGTGAAGGCACCATGAAGATTGCGGCTGACCTTAGCGAGCTGGGCATCCCGGTTGTCGGGGTTCCCAAGACGATCGACAACGATCTGGCCGGTACCGAATTGACCTTCGGCTTCCACACTGCCGTGCAGACAGCCATGGAAGCCCTCGACCGCCTGCAGACCACGGCAGCCTCCCATCACCGTGTGATGATTCTCGAGCTGATGGGTCGCTACGCTGGCTGGATCGCCCTCCTGGCCGGCATGGCCGGTGACGCAGACGTGATCCTGATCCCTGAGATTCCCTTTGACCTGAACGAGGTCGTAGATGCCGTGCTTCGGCGCAATCGCCGTGGAGCCAGCTTCTCGATCATCGTGGTGGCTGAAGGTGCCCGCTCAAAGGAAGGCGAGCTGCATGTGATGCGCCACGCCACAGAAGGGACCTATGCCAATGAGCGTCTGGGAGGTGTGGGCGAATGGCTGGCCGAGCAGATGCACGAGAAAACGGGTCTGGAATGCCGCAGCACGGTTCTGGGTCACATTCAGCGAGGCGGCAGCCCGATTGCTTTCGACCGCATTCTGGCCACCAAGTTCGGCGTCATGGCAGCTGACCTGATCGCCGAGGGCCGCTTCAATCACCTGACGGTGCTGGAAGGCGTCCGGATTCTGGCCAGACCCTTCAGTGAAGTGGTCGGTCGCGAAAAGAACGTTGATCCCGATGGACAGACCGTGCGATTTGCCGAGCGCATGGGAGTCAATTTCGGCCGAAAAAATGTGGAAGTTCGGCTTTAATCAGCTTTGTGAAATGCCGATGATGGCATAACCTAAAGGAATCGCAAGGCGGTACCCCCCGCCGCCCGGATGATCAGAACCGGGTGTAGCATGAACCTGACCATGGCGCAAACCATTCGCATCGAAAGCCTCAAGCTGGGCAGCAGACTGGCCACGGATGTCAATGACATTCGGGAAGATGGCAGTCGTGTCCTGCTTTTCGCTGCCGGGCAGGAGATTCGCTCACAGGTGCAGCTGAAGCGACTGCTCGATGCAGGGTTGAGCACAGTTCCCGTTCGTCCGGAATCCATGCGAATCGGCCTTGAACAGATCGAGGGGCAGTCCCTGCATGTGGAGCGCGTGCAAAAAATGCGCCATGCGGTGGATGAATTCCGACCTGTTGAGCATCAGGCCATGAGCCGGCAGCATCAGATTCACGAGCAGGCGCGCACCAGGCTGGATGTTGATCTTGAAAATGTGGGCGAGGATTTCGCGCTGCGTCTGGAGCAGACCAGGCAGGCCCCCGACCTTTCCGATGTGCTTTGCCTTTTGCGCGAGGACGCACCGCTTCTCTACAGGCACAGCCTGAATGTATCACAGCGGGCGCTGCGCACTGCCCGGATTCTGGACCCCGATTGCCCGGATGAGGAGCTTCGCCGCATCTATCTGGCCGGGCTCCTGCACGATATCGGCCTGGTTCACTGTCTGGAGATTCGCTCAACGGATTTGAAAGAGTTGAGCGAGGATCTCGACAGCCATCAATTGCATCCTGTCTTTGCCGACCAGCTTCTGCAGCCGCTTGAGCTGCCGGGCATGGTGCGGCGCATGGTGGTTGAGCATCATGAGGTCTTAAGCGGCCAGGGTTACCCCAATAGCCTGTCCGGCGATGAAATTCATCCCTGGTCACTGCTGCTTGGCCTGTGTGATCGCCACGATCGACTGATTCAGGCCTCCGGCTACCGCGCCGGTCTCTCGCCGGTGGTGGCCCTCAATCTGATGCGCGGTTGGGCCGGTCGCGAGTATCCCGTCAGACATGTTGAGGCCTTCCTGCAGGCCCATGGCCCCTATCCGCTGGGCGCTTGTGTCCTCCTGGCCGATGGCCGCCAGGGCAAGGTTGTCAGCCGCGAAACGTCTCCCGAAAGGCCGCTGGTTGCCGTCCAGCGGGAGTTCGGCATTGAGCTGGTGGATACTTCGCAGCCTGGCCATGCCATCCACAAAGGCCTGAATCCGCAGGCTGTTGATCTTCATCCGGCCGAGCTTTTCTGACACGCTTTCATCACATTGTCAGATTGATCCGGAAATCCCAGGACCGTGTCAGACATGCACCATCCAGGCTCCGCAGTTCAGGACGGCCGAATACTGGCTGTCATCCCCGCACGCTGGAACAGCTCCCGCTTTCCAGGTAAACCCCTCGCTCTCCTTGATGGAAGGCCCATGCTTGAATGGGTCTGGCGTGCCGTCAGTGCTTCAACACTGGCCGAAAGGGTGATTGTGGCCACCGATGACGAGCGTATTCGGCTGGCGGCCGAGGGCTTTGGCGCGGAGGTTCGCATGACGCGGGCCGACCATCCCTCCGGTACGGACCGCATGGCGGAAATTGCCGCCAGTGAAAGCGCAGAGATTCTGGTGAACGTGCAGGGCGATGAGCCACTGATGCGCGCCGAAGTGGTGGACGCCGCCATTCAGGCGCTGTTGGACGACCCGGACGCCATGGTCAGCACTCCGGTCACATCCTTCAGAAACCGCGAAGAACTGGCAAGTGCGGACACGGCCAAAGTGGTGCTCGATCATCAGGCCTGCGCACTTTACTTCTCACGCAGCGTGATACCTTTCTCCCGCGATGGCGAGATGCCGCTGGACATGTATCACAAGCATGTCGGCCTTTATGTCTTTCGGCGCGAGGCCCTGCTTGAGTTCACGCGGCTGGAAGGGCGGCTTGAACACATTGAAAAGCTCGAGCAGCTGCGGCTGTTGGAAAACGGACATCGTATACGCACCATACACGTGGACTATCAGCCGCTGGGTGTGGACCGGCCCGAGGACCTGCTGCAGGCAGAAAGCCTGCTCAAACAAATGACACAGGGGAGAGCATGAGCAGAAGCCGCCGCATGCGCTGCAAGTTCATCTTTATCACGGGAGGTGTGGTTTCCTCGCTGGGCAAGGGAGTCACCATCGCGTCGCTGGGCATTCTGCTGAAGAGCCGCGGGCTGAAGGTCAATGTGATCAAGCTCGATCCCTACATCAATGTTGACCCCGGCACAATGAGTCCCTATCAGCACGGGGAGGTCTATGTGACCGATGATGGCGCGGAAACGGATCTGGATCTGGGCCATTACGAGCGCTTTCTGGACATCAATACCAGCCGCCTTTCCAATGCCACCACCGGTCAGATTTACGATGCCGTGATACGTCGCGAACGGGCCGGCGATTATCTGGGGGCCACCGTACAGGTGATTCCGCATATCACCGATGAAATCAAGCGCCGTATACGCGACCTGGCCCTCTCCGAAAAGGGTACGGATGTTGTGCTGGTGGAAGTGGGTGGCACGGTGGGTGACATTGAGAGTCTGCCCTTCATGGAAGCCATTCGCCAGTTCGCACTGGATGTCGGCCGGCGCAACAGCCTCTTTGTGCATCTGACGCTCCTGCCCTATGTGCCCAGCGCGGGCGAACTGAAGACAAAGCCGACCCAGCACAGTGTGATGCGCCTGCGGGAGATCGGTATCCAGCCGGATGTGCTGGTCTGCCGCAATGATCAGGGCATCGGGCGCGAAGAGCGGGCCAAGATCGCCCTCTTCTGCAATGTGCGCACCGACGATGTTATTGACGCACGGGATCACGATAGCGTCTACGAAGTGCCGCTGGATTACGAGCGCCAGGGTCTGGCGGACACGGTTCTGGAGAAGCTGGGTCTGAAGGCCCGTGAACCCCAGCTGGATAAGCTGGAGAAGCTCGTGCAGACCATTCGCGGTCTGGATGAGGAACTGCAGATCGCCGTTTGCGGCAAGTATGTGCAGCTGACTGATGCCTACAAGTCGATCAGCGAAGCCTTGTATCACGCCGGTTTCGAACAGAAACTGAAAGTGAAGATTCGCTGGGTGGACTCGGAAAAAGTGGATGCAGGCAATGTGGATGAACTCTTTGCAGGAGTTGCTGGCATCCTGATTCCAGGTGGTTTTGGTGAGCGGGGTATTGAAGGCAAGATTCTGGCCGCGCGCCACACCAGGGAAAATCAGATTCCCTATTTCGGCATCTGTCTGGGCATGCAGGTCATGGTCATCGAATACGCGCGTCATGTCTGCGGCATGAAGAATGCCAACTCGACCGAGTTCGTCAAGAAGCTGCGTTATCCGGTTGTGGACCTGATGCTTGATCAGCGTGGCGTCAAGGTCAAGGGAGCCACCATGCGTCTGGGCGCCTGGCCTTGCGTGCTGGATCGTGAGAGCCGCGCCTGGAAGGCCTATAGGCGCGAGGTGATCCAGGAACGCCACCGGCATCGCTACGAAGTCAACAACAAATTCCGTGATCAACTTGCCGAGGGTGGCCTGCTGCTCTCCGGCCTGTCTCCCGATGAACATCTGGTGGAGATGGCAGAAGTTCCCGATCACCCCTTCTATCTCGGTTGCCAGTTCCATCCTGAACTGAAAAGCCGTCTGATGAAACCGCATCCTCTGTTTCGCGAATTCGTGCGCGCGGCCACACGCCACGCCTCCGAGACGCGCTGACAGAACTGCAAGAAAGGACTAATAGTGACACACAGTATTCATGTTGGTGATACACACATTCAGCCCGGTGGACCGCTGGTGCTGATTGCCGGTCCCTGCGTGATCGAGAGCCGCGATGTCGTGATGCATGTGGCCGAGAAGGCAAAAGCCATCGCCGATCGCCTGGGCATGCCCATGATTTTCAAGAGTAGCTACACCAAGGACAACCGCTCGACGATCAACAGCTATCAGGGGCCGGGCATCGAAGAAGGCCTCAATATTCTGCAGGAAGTCAAAGAGCAGTTTGCCCTGCCCGTGCTCTCCGACGTACACGTGCCCGAAGAATGCGCGCCCGCGGCCGAAGTGCTGGATGTGCTGCAGATTCCGGCCTACCTCTCCATGCAGAGCAGTCTGGTGATTGCGGCAGCGAAAACCGGCAAGGCGATCAATGTCAAGAAGGGGCAGTTCCTGCATCCGCTGGACATGAAGAATGTCGTGGGCAAGATTGAGGCCTGTGGCAATCGCAACATCATGCTGACCGAGCGCGGTACATGCCTCGGCTATCACAATCTGGTGGCCGACATGCGCAGTCTGCCGATGATGCGCAGTCTTGGCTACCCGGTGGTATTTGATCCAACCCACACCGTGCGCAAGTACGGCGTTTCCAGTGCAGATCCGGCCGGTGGCGAACCCCAGTACATTCCGCACCTGACCCGTGCGGGTGTGGCTGCTGGTGTGGACGTGCTCTTCATCGAGACACATCCCGATCCGCCCAGCGCGCTGTGCGATGCTGCAAGCATGCTGCCCTTGTCCCGACTGGAAGCCCTGCTGAGTGACTGTGTCCGCATTCATGGAATCGCCCGTGATGCAGACAGCCGTCCTTTTGACAGTTGCGGTCCGGCCTGATGTCCCACTCGGCTGATTTTGAAGAGCGGGCACGGAGGATCAGGCTTTTGCTACTGGATGTGGACGGCGTCCTGACCGACGGTCGTATCACGCTGGGCGAGAAGGAAGAGCTGAAATCCTATTCGGCCAAGGACGGGCTGGGGATCACGCTTGCCCGTGTTGCTGGAATCAAGGTGGGCATTATTACTGGCCGCCGCTCGGCCAGCGTGGCCAGACGCGCAGCAGAGCTCAAACTGGATTATCTGGTGCAGGGCCGCCCCGACAAGTGGCGGGCCTTTGAAGAGCTTGCGCGTGATACAGGGATAACTGCCGAAGAATGCGCCTATATGGGCGATGACTGGATCGACCTGGCCATGCTCGAGCGCGTCGGGCTTGCTGCCTGTCCACAGGATGCAAGGCCGGAAGTCGCAGCGGTCTGTCATTTTGTATCACGGGAAAATGGTGGGAACGGAGCTGTACGCGAGCTTGTCGAGGCCATGCTCAAGGCCCGCAGTGACTTCGAGCGCATTCTTGAAGGCTATCGTCAGGGAAGGGGGGAGGCTGCAAGTGCCGGACAATAGGGATCGCAAGGCCGAGCTGCAGGTAATGCTGGATGTCGTGCGGATTGAGCGAGAGGCTCTCGAGAAGCTTGAAGCGCGGATGAACGTAGCCTTTCTTGATGCCGTTGATTTGATCCTGCGCGTTTCGGGCGACGGCAAGAGTGCCTGCAGCGGCCGCCTGATTGTCTGTGGCCTGGGCAAGAGCGGCTTCATCGCGCGCAAGATTGCCGCCACCATGACCAGCACGGGAACACCGGCCATTTATGTTCACCCGATTGAGGGAGCGCACGGAGACTTCGGCCTGATTCAGCCTCAGGACTGCGCGCTGGTCATCTCCAAATCCGGGGCCGGTGAAGAGCTGAACATTCTGCTGCCTTTCCTGAAGCGGCGTGGAGTTCCGGTAATCGCCATTACCCACGATCTGGAAAGCCCCCTGGCCCGGTACGCGGAGGTGCTGCTGGACGGCAGCATCGAGGTGGAAGCTTGCCCCAATGATGTTGCACCCACCACCAGCAGCACGCTGGCCCTGGTGATTGGTGATGCGCTTGCTGTCGCCCTGATGCGGCGCAGGGGCTTTACACGGGAAGATTTTGCTCAGTTCCATCCAGCGGGGGCGCTAGGCCGGAAACTGCTGCTGACAGCTGCCGATGTCCTGCCGCCCGATCGTCCGCTGGCCAGTGTCGCTCCCGATGAGAATCTCTCGGCCGTGATTCTGGCGATCACAGGATCCCGCGTCGGGGCAACGCTGGTCATGGAAGGCAATCAGCTTAAAGGTCTGATCACCGATGGCGATCTTCGCCGCCATCTGATGGAAGGTTCACGGCCGGCAGACCTGACCGCTGCCGAGCTGATGTGTGACAAGCCGCGCAGCATTCGCGCTGAAAAGTTGGCTGTGGAAGCCTTGCGCCTGTTGAATGAGCACAAGATTCAACAGCTGGTTGTGCTGGATGCCTCAGGCCGGCCCGTTGGCGTACTTCACCTGCATGATCTGCTGAGTCAGGGAATTCGCTGATGCGTCTGCTGCTTCTACTCCTGTTTGTGTTCGCTGCCTGTACGCCCATACCGGAAGATGATCCGATTGATGAGCTGCAGGACCGCCCGGATCAGGTTTTCTGGGAGGGAACGATCACGGTGCTGGAGAAGGAGCTGGTGCGTGTCCGTCTTTCCGCCGGGCGGATGGAACAGTTCAGGCGCGAGGCCATCGTCCGCATGATGGACTCGGTTCGTGTGACAACATGGGACAGTCTGGGCAGGGTCGAGAGCATTCTTGCCTGTGACACACTTCATTACAACCGGAATCGCATGGACATGCAGGCCATCGGCCACGTGCGGGTACACGCCGCCAGCGATCCTGAAGGTCGCCGTCTGGATACAGGGCGTGACACAGCCCGCGAGGAGGCCGAACTACTGGCTCGCCCGCCTTTCCTCTTGCTGACCACAGAGTTGGAATGGGTACAGCGCATTCAAAAAATCAGAAGTGAAAAGAAAGTCGTGTTCTACACGCCGCTGGATACCTTAAGGGGCACGGGTTTTCGCAGCGATCGCAATCTGCGCAACTGGGAAATCGACAGTGCTGAGGGCGTGAGTCATCGCCGCTCCGGAGAAGCGCCGTGATCCATCTCCTGCTGTTGCTGCTTTCACTAACCGCAAGTGCCGCAGAGCGCATTGTGCTGGAGCATGCAGATCGCATGCGCACGGTGCAGCTGGGTGAGAACCAGGTGCGCGAGCTGGAAGGCGATGTCCTTGTGATACATGGCGAGCGCCGTATACGATTTGAACTTGGCCGTTACAATCAGGCCAGTGGCATGCTCTATTGTGTCAAGGATGTGCTGGTGGAGGAGGCGGGCCGCACGCTGGCTGCAGATGAGCTTGTCTACGATGAAGCGCGTGAGCAATTGCAGGCAAGGGGCAATATTCACGCCGTTGGCGACAGCATGGAAAGCTGGGCCGAGAAGGGCAACTGGAATCAGGGCCTGTCACACGGCACGCTGAACATTCAGGCCAGACTGCTGGATCACAGGCAGCAGATTGAGTTGACAGCTGGCGAGATTGAGGCCGACCATGAGGCTGGTTTCTACCGGGCTACCCGCGGCCCCGTTCTGACAGTGCTTTCCGAGCCGCAAACAGTGCTCAAGGGTAATGTGATACGCTGGAGTCGCGGTGACAGTCTGGCCATGGCCCTGCACAAGGTCACGCTGGAAAGAGAGGATTTTACCGCGAGTTGCGACAGCATGGTCTGGCACGACGCCCGGCAGCGCGTGGAGTTTCTTGAGGGGCCCGAGCTCTCCCGGGAGGGACGCCGAATAAGTGGTAGCCGCATTGAGGCTTTGCTGACAGAGGAACGCCGGCTTGATTCGCTGCTGGTGGTCGGACAGGCCCGCATGGACAGCCCCTCCGATTCTGTTGACGTGCTGTTGAAGGACGTGCTGGAAGGGGATCGTCTGGAAATGGACTTTGTGGACGGACGCTTAAGCACAGTGTATGTGGACGGCAATGCCCGCAGCGTGATTTTCCTGAAGGACGAAGCCCAGAAGCCCGGTATGAATGTAGCCGATGCTCGGCGCATGTGGTTTCGAATGAAGGATCAGAAGCTTGAAACCCTGAGCATGAGTGGTTCGGTCAGTGCGCGCTGGGTTCCATTGATCGCCCCGCCGGGAAGAGATGAAAAGGAAATCGAGGAAGCCGAATGACCACTGCCCAGGAACGAGTGCTGAAGAGCAGCGAGCTGGTCAAGACCTATGGCCGGCGCACGGTGGTGGACGGGGTTTCCATCCAGGTGATGACCGGCGAGATCGTGGGGCTGCTTGGCCCGAATGGCGCTGGCAAGACCACCACCTTTTACATGATGACCGGCATGGTTCGGCCCAGCGCTGGCAGTATCTGGCTGGGCGAGCAGGAACTGACCCGCCTGCCCATGTTCAAGCGCGCACGGCTGGGAGTGGGCTACCTGGCCCAGGAAGCCAGCATTTTTCGCAAGATGACGGTGGAAGACAATGTGATGTCGATTCTGGAAACCATGCCCTACAATCGCAGCGAAAGGCGCGAGCGGCTGGAAGAGCTGCTGGCCGATCTTCGCGTGTCACATTTGAAAAAGAGTCTGGCCTACACGCTTTCCGGTGGCGAGCGGCGGCGAGTGGAAATCGCCCGTGCCCTCGCCAGTGAACCTTCTTTCATGCTGCTTGACGAACCTTTCGCTGGTGTGGACCCGATTGCGGTTGGCGACATTCAATCTATTGTGCATGATCTGAAGGAGCGCAAGATTGGGGTCTTGATAACCGATCATAACGTGCATGAGACGCTGTCCATCACGGACAGGGCCTATCTGCTCTTTGAGGGAAGGATTCTGAAGTCCGGGACCGCCGAAGAGCTGGCAGCCGATGAAAAAGTGCGCAAGGTTTATCTGGGTGATAATTTCCGCCTGAATCGATAGCTTGAGCCCTTTCAGCAAAGGAACCTGAACGACAAGCCTATGATGTACCTCCGTCAGGAAGTCAGCATGCGCCAGGAGATGGTGCAGACGCCGCAGCAGATTTTGCGCAGCGAGCTGCTTCAGCTTCCGATCATGCTGCTAGAGGCCAGACTCAAACTTGAAGTGGAGGATAATCCGGCTCTGGAGTTCAGCGAAGGCGAACTCGATGTGGAGGACCTGCGCGAGCCGGGTCACGAAGACGAAGACGGCAGTGATGATGATGCCCGGGATCAGGTCGAGGAAGAGCGAGCCCTCGACGATGAAGAGAACTGGGATGAATTCATCAATGACGACAACATGACGCCCTACGGCCGCGAGAATATGGCCAACAGCGTTGAGCTTTCCGAAATTCCCCGCCCGCAAATTCAGACCCTGCAGGAACGCCTGATCGAGCAGTTGCAGATTGATCCTGCGCTGAGCTATGAAGACCAGCGCATCGGTATCGAGATCATTGGCAACATGAGCGACAATGGTTACCTGGAATGCGGGCTGGATTATATCGCCCTGTTGATGGAAGTGCCCCTGGAGGAGGCCGAACGCGTTCTGCAGAGTGTTCAGCGCTATGATCCCGTTGGCGTCTGCGCCCGCGATCTGCGCGAATGCTTGCTGGTCCAGCTGGAGGTGCTGCGTGAGGCCGGGCATGGTCACAAGCTGGCCATGACCATCGTGCGCGACCGTTACGAGGACTTCACGGCCAAGCGCTACGAACTACTGGCGCGTGATCTGGGAGCTTCGCTGGATCAGGTGAGTGAAGCCTTCCAGTTTGTCGGCCGCCTGAATCCGCGCCCCGGACAGGGCGACATGAAGGACAAGGAAAACTACGTCATTCCGGATCTGATCGTTGAGCGCATTGAGCGCGAGCAGGATGACGGATCCATGGAAGAAGAATTCGTGATCACCCTGGTGGACGGCAGCATACCTACTGTGCGGATCAGTCGCGCCTACGAGGAGATGATTCGCAGCAGGCGCACCATGGACAAATCCGTGCGCGAGTTTGTCATCCGTAAGGTGGAAAGCGCGCGCTGGTTCCTGTCGGCCATTCATCAGCGGCGCGAGACCATGCTGCGCGTGATGCGCTCGATTGTCAAACTGCAGGAAGACTTCTTCCTCTATGGCAAGGATCACATCAAGCCGCTGATTCTGCGTGATGTTGCCGAAGACATCGAGATGGACATCTCGACGATCAGCCGCGTGACCAACCGCAAGTATGTGCAGGCCGAATGGGGCGTTTTCGAGCTGAAGTATTTCTTCAGTGAGCGCATGGTGACCGATGCAGGCGAGGATGTCTCGACGAAGATCATCAAGGACCGCATGAAGGTGATCATCGAAGCCGAAGACAAGCGCAAACCCCTCTCAGATCAGGCGATTTCCGAGATCCTGAAGGAAGACGGTTTCCTGGTGGCGCGCCGTACGGTGCAGAAGTACCGCGAACAACTGCGCTTTCCTGTAAGGCGGCTGAGGCGGGAGATCTGATTCTTTTGGTTGGACCAGTGGTCGGACTACTGGTCGGACTACTGGTCGGACTACTGGTCGGACTACTGGTCGGACCACTGGTCGGACCACTGGTCGGACCACTGCTCGGACTACAATCCTCAATCTTCCCACCGCCTTGCGAACCCGGCCCTTCCAAAGCATGAAATTCCCACCGTCATTCGATTTGCTGCTGGCGCAGACGGATAGAACAGCAGTTTGCTCGCTTAGCAGTGTATGGCTGCCTGGACAGATCGCCCTGAGTTGCATTCGGACGAAGGGTCGGACGAACGTTGTGAAAAGGTTGAAGGAAAACCGAATCTGGTCGGACTACTGGTCGGACCACTGGTCGGACTACTGGTCGGACTACTGGTCGGACTACTGGTCGGACTACTGGTCGGACCCCCCGTCCAACCACAAAAAAAGACCCCGCCGAAGCGGGGCCTTCAATCTGCCTGAGAAGCCGACTTAGAAGCCAGCCGTGAACATCAGGTACATCCAGCTCATGGAATCGCCACCCGGCGCAACGTTGTCAGCGGGCGTGAACATGCTGTAACCCAGATCCACGCTGAAATTGTCAACGCTCTTCTTCAGGGTCAGGTCGATTTCACTACCGACATCCGTGTTGTCTTCGGCGCCGAAGTCTTCAACACTGCTGAACATGTGGTAGTCGAGCTTGTAGCTCAGGCCGCCAAAGGGCAGGTCACCCCAGAAGTTCAGCTCGATGTCGTTCAGACCGGCGGAGCCAACCAGACCCGGGGCCAGATCCATGTAACCATTGAACTTGTGGGCCGTCGGGAAGAGCTCGATCCAGGCTCCCCACTCGTCGGCGGATCCATCCCAGCCGCTGCGGCTTTCGTAACCGAAGCCAACCTTGTTCAGGATGCCCATGTCCAGACCATAGCACAGGTCGAGATCCAGCAGGCTGCCGGCGTAATCGACGTCCGCGCCACCCCACTCGTTGGTGCCCATCTGGGTACCGAAGTTGAAGTTGACACCCAGCTTGTCGAAGTACTTGTTGTCATAGTGGACACCGATGGTGTTCATGACGTTGGCATCTTCGTTTACATCCTCGCCGAAGTCGAGCATGTTGTAGAAGACATCAATCTTCTTGCCGAAGAGGTTGCCGAAGTAGAAGCCGAGATTGGTGACATCCTGATTGGGGGCATAAGCTTCAGCAGCCTTGACACCGAAGACATCGACTTCAGCGAAGCTTAGACCGCGATAGAGCAGGGCCCAACCTTCGTGGCTGCGACCGACATTGTGCCAGCCAACATTGCCGAAGAAGCGGTGGTCGGCCTTGGCATACTCAAAACGGCCACCCAGAATCGTCAGCTGATCTACCAGCAGACAGTTCCAGGCAAAGTAGGCCTGATGCAGACCCAGGCCGGCATCATCGGTCAGGCCGGCACTCGTGCCAGCAGCCTCGCCACCCAGCGTGCGGGAATCCTGCGCCTGCACATAGATGCTCAGGCCGTCCTGCGGCTTCACACTCAGGCCGATGCGAGTACGCAGGGCCGTCATGTTGTAGGCATCCATGTCCGAATCAAAGGCATAGTTGCTGCTCTCCGTACGCATGCGGACCTGACCATCAAAGGTCACGTCGGTGGCCTGTGCGGCCACGGCACCGAGCATCATCACGGAAAGAATAAGTCCCTTCTTCATGGTTCCTCCAGTAATTGAAGTGGGGTTGTGTGCAAAAACGACAAAACCCGATGGGGATACGAGTGACCGCGTCCCATCGGGTCGGTGATCAGGTTCATCGCAATGCCAGAATGCTGCGAATGCCGGCAAATGCAAACAGGTTACCTCTGTTGATGACGTGTTGAGCACATCAATTCTTAGCAAACGTTTGAAAAGTAAGTAAGCTCGAAGCTCATGTCAAGAGCTGCAAAGGCGGAGTAGATTTTGAAAAGATAGAGCTCTGCCCCTCACATTTGATCTTCAAGAGACTAGAAATTTTGATGAGAGGTTTTAGATAAGTCCTTGCATATAGAGTAGTCAAATACTCTCTGATTTTACTGTACACAATTTGTCGAGCAATTCAGGAGCTCTCCTCGACAAAGAGCGAGAGCCAATCATCTTTTTGCAGCGCCTTACGTTTTGTCAGCTCAAGATTTTCTTCAAGATGCTCGCGCGTCTTCATTCCAACCAGTACCGTGTCCAGCATGGGCGCGCTGCGGGCGAACTCCAGACTGGCCTGAGCTGCACTCAGGCCGGCCATCAGCGGCTTTAGGGCGCTGGGGATGCTATGACACAACTGACCTTGACCCAGCGGCAAGCAGCCGATCCGCCACAATCCCAGCTCTTCCAGCAGATCAAACAGTCCCGCTCCGCCGCGATTCTTCGCATTGAGGCTCTCCAGCATGGCCAGATTGAAAGGAGCCTGCACGGCGGCCAAGCGGCTCTCGCCGCCGGCAGCCTGTTTTGCCAGACTTGATAGCTCGATTGGATCGAGCGCCAGCACCTGTTTTTCCGGCGGGCGAAAACCGTCCATCGAGCAAAGGCCGTAGTGGCCGATCAAGCCCTCGGCGGCCAGCTCTTCACAGGTGGCGAAGGCTTCGGTCAGGCGAACGCGCCATTCTTCAACACTCCAGACCCGCCGACCCAGCTCCGGCGCATCCAGCATCAGCAGGTCGATGTGTTCAACTCCAGCCAGCTCTCTGCCCAATTCGACCTGATCGCGAATCCAGGCGGGATGCAGGCTCCAGACTCCGCCCACAAAGTCGGCAAGCTGCAAGCCCAATCGCTTGATCTCGCGACTAAGAAACTGCGCGGGATTTTCTTCCTTGCGGTCAAAGGCCAGCCAGCCGACATGGCTGATCAACAGAAGCTCTTCCCGTGATACATGTCCCTGGGCAACCTGACTCTTCAGTGCATTGCCAATGGCCTTCATGCTGCGCCTGCAGCGGTAGGATGGACTGGTGTCCACAATGCGAATGCCTGCATCCAGCACGGCGGGCAGTGCGCGCTCAAACTTGGAATCGACGATGTTCTTCACTTCACCGCTCTGCGTGCCCCAACCCAGCGTGCCCACGGGCAAACCACCCAGTCGTGTTGCGTCGCCCTTGAGCGCCGGGGCCTGTCCCGCACCCATTGCCTTAGCTGTTGCCTTGCCAGTCAACATTTTCGCCAATCCAATCATGTGACACCGTTCAGCGTGGAATCCTACCTTGATTCCTTATCCATCAACCTACACAACACGACGAAGCCTTGAAAGGCCGGCAAGCATATGGACAAGATCATCGCCCGACTGAAAAACAGCGAGCAGGAGCACCTTGAAGAACTCAAGACCCTGCTGCGTTTTCCATCCGTTTCCACCGCGCCCGAGCACAAGCAGGATCTGCGTGACTGCGCCCAGCATTTGATGGCCAGTCTGAAGCAGGCCGGGCTGAAGGACGTGCAATTGCACGAGACTCCCGGCCATCCGATTCTGACCGCCTGCTGGCGCGAAAAGCCCGAAGCGCCTACGGTCATGATCTACGGACACTATGATGTGCAGCCTGTGGACCCGCTTGATCTGTGGAAAGCGCCACCCTTCGAGCCGGTCATGGATGGCGACAAGCTGGTAGCGCGTGGCGTGGCTGATGACAAGGGCCAGCTCTTCGCCCATGTCAAGGCGATCGAGGCATTGCTGGCCGAGACGGGCGAACTGCCCTGCAATGTGGTGCTGCTCTTCGAAGGTGAAGAGGAAATCGGCAGTCCCAATCTTGTGCCCTTTCTTGAAGCCAATCGCGACCTGCTCAAGGCCGACTGCGCCGTGATCAGTGATACAGCCATGTTCGATCGTGGTCGTCCGAGTATCACCTATGGATTGAAGGGGCTGTGTTACATGGAAGTGGAAGTGACAGGCCCTTCCCACGACCTGCATTCCGGCAGTTTCGGCGGACCCGTGCGCAATCCGCTGAATGCCATGGCCGAACTGCTGGCATCGCTGATGGATGCCGATGGCCGCATTCTGGTCGCGGGTTTCTACGATGATGTATTACCGCTGAGCGATCTTGAGCGCAAGGCATTTGCCGGGCTGAATTTTGATGAGGCCGCTTTCAAGCAGAGTCTGGATGTGGATGAGCTGCGGCCGGAGGCTGGTTACACGCCCCTCGAGCACCTTTGGGCGCGCCCGACCTGCGATATTAATGGCATGATCGGAGGCTTTACGGGCAAGGGTGCCAAGACCGTGCTACCCTCGCAGGCTGCTGCCAAGTTCAGTTTCCGCCTGGTGCCCGATCAGGATCCCGAGCGGATCGCCGACCTGGTTGAAACACATTTGAAGAAGCATCTGCCGGCTGGCCTCAAACTTCGTGTGACACGCCACCACGGAGGTCCGCCTGCGCTTACCCCCATTGATCATCCCGCTGTCAAGGCCGGTATGGCCGCTCTGGAAAAAGGTTTTGGCGTACCGGCGGTTTATCAGCGTGAAGGCGGTTCGATTCCCATCGTCGGCTCCTTCGACCGTATCCTTGGCCAGAAAACGGTGCTGATGGGCTTTGGTCTGCCGGACTCCCGCTGCCACAGTCCCAATGAAAACCTTGCGGTTGAGAACATCTTCGGCGGCATTCGCAGCGCTCTCTGGTTTTACACCCTGCTGCCCGAATTCATGAAAGGGGCTGGCGCGTGAAGAGACTTGCCGCTGCCCTGATTCTCTTCGGCTGGATGATGGCCCTCTCCTGCTCGCGGGAAGAAATCCCCACGGTTACAGTTGATCAGGGCGAGTTTCAGGTGCGTCTGGTGGAAGCAGGAGTGCTGAGCGCCCTGCACAGCACCACCATCAGTGTGCCGCAGATTCGTATGAGCTTCCAGATTCTCTGGCTGGTGGATGAGGGCACGCTGGTCGAGAGCGGTGATACACTTGTACGTTTCGATCCCGCCGACACTGACAAGCAGGTGGAAGAGCGCGAGGCCGATCTGGAGATCGCGATTGCCGCCCTGCGCAAGGGAAAGGCCGAGCATGAATCCCAGATGGCAACCCTGCGCAGCACCCTGACCTACGACAGCATCTCGTGGAAACTTTCCCGTTTAAGGGCCGAGCGGACACGCTATGAGAGCGAGGTTGCCAAGCAGGAAGCCGAGCTGGCCTTTCATCAGTCCACTCTCAGTCTGGAGAAGAGTCAGGCCCAGCATGAAGCACAGTTGGCCATTGGAGCCGAGCAGCTCAACCAGCTGGAGCTGAAAGTGGATCAGGCCCAGACCGAGCTCGACAAGGCCATGAAGTATCGCAAGCAAATGGTGATCACGGCCCCGCAGCGCGGCATGGTCGTCTACCTGCCCATCTGGAAGGGCGATCGCATGGGCAAGGTCAAGGCGGGTGACAGCCCCTGGCGAGGCGCCAGCATTCTGGAGCTGCCCGACTTCGATACCATGCTGGTCGATCTCTCCGTCAGTGAAGTGGATTACAACCTGATTGCCCTGAATGACAGCTGCGAAATCGTGCTGGACGCCTGGCCGGACAAGCGCTTTCACGGTGTGATACGCGACGTAGGTGTGCTGGCCCGCGAGCGTGAGGACGACAGCGGCTTGAAGGCCTTTGATGTGACCGTCCTGCTGCATGAATCGGATCCCAGTTTCAAACCGGGCATGAATGCCCGTGTATCGATTTTCGGCTACCGTGAAGAAAATGCTCTGTCGCTGCCGGTTGAAGCGCTCAATCAGGATGAAGAGAGCTGGCATGTCTGGTTGCCGGACGGTCAGAATCTGCTGCGGCGCAATGTGGAACCGGGCCCCAGCAATGGGGATCGTGTGCTGATCCGCTCGGGGCTTGATGCCGGTGAGCGTGTCAGTCTGCTCAATCCGGGAAGCCTGGCCGCCAGACGCGAAGCCGAAGCGAGTCGAGGAAGGCCCTAGAGCGTGCGTGAACTGCTTTCTGTGATACACGCCGAGGGCGGGGCCCTGCTGGAAGCCTGGCGGGAAAGCCTGCGTTCGCTGGCCAGCCGCAAAATGCGCACCTTTCTGACCATGCTGGGGATGATCTTCGGTGTCGGCGCCGTGATTGCCATGCTGGCCATCGGCGAAGGCGCCAGACAGGAAGCCCTGGGCCGCATCAGCAGGCTGGGGCCGGAGAACATCATCGTCAGCGCACTTGAAGCAGGCGAGATGCCCGCTGAGGATCTTGAACTCAAATCCATGGGCCTGCATGTCCGTGATGCACAGGCCCTGAAGGGCCTGCTCCCCGACTACCGGATTGAAGCCATGCTCAAGGCGGATAGCCGCCTGAGGCTTGATCGAAGCCTGGTCAAGGTTGAAGCGCTTGGCGTCGGGCCGGGCTATCTGGAGCTTTTCCCCCGCCTGTCCTTGTTGGGGCGCTGGATCATGCCCAGCGATGAACATCGCAGCCAGCGCGTCTGTGTGCTCTCCGCCGAGGCCGCCAACCTGCTGGCACCGGGCCAGAATTTGCTTGGCCGTCTGGTCAAGCTGCAGGACGACTGGTACAGTGTGGTCGGCATTCTGGGTGATACAAATTCATCCAGTGGAAGCGGGGGCGATCAGCTGGAGAGCGGTGATACACGTGCGCGTGTTTACATCCCCTTTGAAACCATGCGCTCGCGAATTGTGCCGGCTCGTCGTGATGGACGCCTGGACGAGCTTGTTCTGCGTGCCCCCAATACCGACGCCGTACTCGAAGGGCTGGAGCGGGTGAAGGCCGTGATACAACGCAGGCACCACGGCGCGCGCGATGTGCGTATCACCGTGCCCTTTGAACTCATTCGTCAGGAGCAGGAAACCCAGCGCATGTTCAATCTGGTGATGGGCACGATTGCTTCCATATCCCTGCTGGTGGGCGGTATCGGCATCATGAACATCATGCTCTCCAGTGTGCTGGAGCGGACACGCGAGATCGGCATTCGCCGGGCGGTTGGCGCAATGTCCGCCGAAGTGCTGCTGCAGTTTGTGCTGGAAGCCATTTTGATTGCCGTGGGCGGAGGACTGCTCGGAGTCCTGCTGGGGCTTGCCTTGAGCTTCGCCGTGAGCAGTTTTGCCGGCTGGTCTACGGCAGTCCGGCCGATTTTTGTCCTGCTGGCCTTTGGCGTTTCGGTGCTGACAGGCCTGCTTTTCGGCATCTGGCCCGCGCGCCGCGCCGCCGCACTGGACCCGATTGTTGCCTTGCGTCACGAATAGGACTGAATGATGAAGTGCCTTGCAAGCCTCCTTGCTCTTGTTAGCCTGCCTCTCTGCGGCATGGCAGCGACCATTCTGCCGGATTCCATTTCCATGGATGATGCCATTCAGCAGGCCTTGAGCAGTCACCGTGATGCAGAGCGTGCCCGCCTGCTTTTGCGCGAGGCCGATCTTTACGCACAGGAGCGCCTGATGACGTTGGCGCCTCGCTTGAGCCTCAACCTTACCGCGCCTTCCATTGATGACAGTCGCAACGAAGTCTGGGTCGGCGACAGCCTGCAGCAGCTGGTCTGGGTGGACTGGAATCAGCGGCGGGAAAGTGCGGATCTTGCCCTTTCCACCGAACTTCCGCTGGGCGCACGCGCTGGCCTCGGCTCTTCTGCCTACCATCGTAAATCGGACACGGGAAGTTTCCCGGAAGAATACGGGAACAGCTGGACGGCCTGGGTGACACAGGATATGATTCCGCGCAGGACGCTGCTGGGTGATCTGGAAGAGAGCGGTCGAGAGCTGCGTTTGTTGAAGCTTGAAGCTCTGGACGAGCTGGCGGCTTTCAGGCATGAAGTCGCCGCCGGTTATCGTGATCTGCTGCTCGGTCAGCGCTCGCTGGCGCTGGGCCGTGCCGAGCTTGATGCCGGCCGCATGAACATGGAGAGCACTGCCAGTCGCTTCAATGCAGGCCTGATTGCTGAAAGTGAATACCTGCGGGTGGAGGTCGAACAGCTGGGGCGTGAAGCAACCTTTGTTTCCGATTCAATCCGCGTGCGGCGTCAGGAGGAGTCCTTCGCCCGCCTGACGGGTTTTCCTGAGGACGGGCTTCCCAAGCTGAAAGCGCTGCCCGCGCTGGAGGAGCGCAGCTGGTCACTTGACGAGCTGGAAGAACTTCTTCGCCGGCAGAACACACGCCTGCTAAGACAGGAACACCGCCGCGCACAGTTGGAGCGTGCTCGCCGCGAGGCCCTGATCGACCGTCTACCCGAACTTGAACTGAGCGCTTCCTGGTCCTGGGTGCGTGAAGGAGATGACTGGGACTGGAACCCGGATGGAACCGTGCTCAATCGCAGCCTGCGCCTGAATCTGGCCTGGGCCCTCTTTGATGGTTTTGCCGCGAGGCGGGCGCACGAACGCTCACGCATCGCCTTAAGGCGCAATCTGCTCGACCGCGAAGCGCTGCTGGAGGATATGGAAGCGCAGCTGGACGAATTGTGGAATCGCCGCGGTGAACTGCTGCGCACCCTGCCGCTCAGGCAGCGTCAGACGGAACTGGCCGAGCGGGACGCCGCCATCACCCTTGAGCGTTTCGAGGCGGGCCAGGTCAACAGCCGTGATCTGATTGATGCCGACCAGACGCTTTCGGCAGCGCGGCTCAATCGACTCAGACTGGAGATGGATCTGGCACGGGTCGAAGCGGAAATCGAACGATTGGTGGGTCTTGACAGGCTTGCCCTTGTCAAAGACCTGGAGGCCCCCTTTGCTCCCTGATCAGCATATGCACACAGCCCGCTGCCAGCATGCCCATGGTTTGCCGCACGAGTACGCAGAACATGCAATTGCCGTTGGACTTGATCGTATCACATTTACCGATCACGGCCCGCTGGGTGGTTTCGACCCGGGGAATCGCATGGCGCTTGCCGAGCTGCCTGCCTACATCGAGGATGTGCTCGAGCTGGCCGAGACCTTGAAGGACAAGCTCACTGTGGGCCTTGGTATCGAGATCGACTGGATTCCGGAGCTGGCCGATTTCAATCGGCGTATCACGGAAGCCGCGGACTGGGATCTGGTGCTGGGCAGCGTGCACTTTGTCGGTCCGGCGGACATGCGTGAGTTTATCATCCGTTGTGATCCATCACGAGAACCGGTGATTCTGGAGGCCTACTGGAAACACTGGGTGGAAGCCGCGGAGAGCGGCCTCTTTCAGGTGATGAGTCATCCCGACATTTATCGCCGCACAACCCGTCCGCCGCTGCCGGGTGAGTACGATCTGGCCTGCCGTGCGCTGGATCGGGCCCGTGAAACTGGCGTAGCCATCGAGTGTAATACAAGCCTGGTGCGAAAAGGCGGCGGCAGCTTTTATCCGCAGGACTGGCTGTTGGAAGAAGTGCTGAAGCGGGAGTTTCTGTTAAGCAGTGCGGCCGACGCTCACAGGCCTCATCAGGTTGGCGCTGACTTCGATCTGCTGGATGGCCTTCAGGCCAGTGACGAGCGGGCCAGATTCAGCTGGTTTCGTCAGCGTCAGGCTCATCCTGCCTGAACTTTCCATCAAGCTTTAAATCCGCCAGCGTGTTATCGTAGACCATGTTGCGAATGCTGATGAGATGTGGTTCCCACAGGTGATGCATGCTGCAGGGATCCGAGTCACTGCACTCGCGAAAACCCAGCACGCAGCGATGATAATCACCCAGCCCTTCCACCACGCCAATGATATCGCTGATTCGAATTTCCTCAAGGGGGCGTGCCAGTTGATATCCACCCCGTTTTCCCTGTGTGGAGCGCAGAAGACCTGCCTGTGAGAGCTGGGTCATCAGTCGAGCCAGATACTTGTAGGGTATTCCCAATTCATCAGACAGGAAGTTGACAGAATGCAGACGATCCTTTTCGCGAGCCAGATAGGCCATGACTCGTACAGCGTACTCGGAGGTTTTGGACAAGCGCATAGGGGGCCTCACTAAACAATACGTGAAGGTAGTAATTGATTTGCTGGACAGAAATAACCTTTTCAGTCTGCGGCCCCGCCTGCCCTTTGCTACCTTTTTAGACCTTTCAACAAGTGGATGGAGCAAGCCCGCATGCAGCCTGAAGTCACGCTTGATCTGGCCCTGGAGTATGGCCTTAATCAGGAAGAATACGAACGCATTCAGGAAATCCTGGGAAGGCTGCCGAGTTGGCCTGAATTGGGTGTTTACAGCGTGATGTGGTCTGAACACTGCTCCTACAAGAATTCGATCGCACGATTGAAGACCCTGCCCCGGAGTGGCGGCCGTCTGTTGGTGGATGCCGGCGAGGAAAATGCCGGACTGGTGGACATCGGCGATGGTCTGGCGGTCGCCTTCAAGATTGAATCACACAATCACCCCAGCGCGGTGGAACCCTACCAGGGGGCGGCCACCGGTGTTGGCGGCATCATGCGTGACATCTTTACCATGGGCGCGCGGCCCATTTGCAGCTTGAACAGCCTGCGCTTCCCGGCTGTATCACACGAAAGCACCCGCTGGTTGATGGATGGCATTGTTCGTGGCATTGGCGATTACGGCAACTGTCTGGGCATTCCTACCGTGGGTGGTGAAGTTGCTTTTGACGCGTGTTACAATGGCAACCCGCTGGTCAACGCCATGACCGTTGGGATTGTCAAGCACAGTGATACGGCCAGCGCCATTGCTGAAGGCGCAGGCAATCCTGTCTTTCTGGTGGGTGCCTCAACCGGGCGCGATGGAATCCACGGTGCGACCTTTGCCAGCGTGGAGCTCTCGGAGGAGAGCGAGGAAAAGCGCTCGAGCGTCCAGGTGGGCGATCCATTCATGGAGAAGCTCCTGCTGGAAGCCACCCTGGAGATGATCGCAAGTGGCGATCTGGTCGGCATCCAGGATATGGGCGCGGCCGGCATCACCTGTTCCAGCTCCGAAATGAGCGCCAAGGGCAATGCGGGCATTCGCATTCATATCGAGAAAGTGCCGCAGCGTGAAAGCAACATGAATGCCTACGAGGTGCTGCTCTCTGAATCACAGGAGCGCATGCTCGTTGTTGTAAAGAAGGGCCGCGAGGAGACCGTCCGCCGTATCTGCAATCGCTGGGACATTCACTGTGCCGAGATCGGTGAGGTAACAGACAGCGGAAACTTCGAAGTTTTGCATCACGGTGAAGTCCAGGTCAATGTTCCTGCGGAAAGTCTGGTGCTGGGTGGCGGCGCGCCTGTGTATCACCGCGAGTGGCGCGAACCCGCTGCCTTTCAACTGCACCGCCAACGCAAGCTGGATGATGTATCACATGTAACGGACATTGCCGGCGAGCTGCTTGAACTGATGGCGCATCCCAACATCTGCAGCCGACTGCCTGTTTATCGCCAGTACGATCACATGATCGGCACAGCAACGGAGATCCGCCCCGGTGGTGATGCGGCCGTGGTGCGCGTCAAGGGGACGGAAAAGCGTCTGGCGGTTACCACCGACTGCAACAGCAGGCTTGTGCAGCTGGATCCGCGCATGGGTGGCCGCGCTGCAGTGGCAGAGGCCGCACGCAATATTGCCTGTTCGGGCGCCCTGCCGCTGGCCATCACCAACTGCCTGAACTTCGGCAATCCTTACGATCCCGAGGTTTACTGGCAGTTCCGTGAGGCGATTGATGGCATGGGCGAAGCCTGCCGCGCTTTTGATACGCCCGTGACCGGTGGCAATGTCAGCTTCTATAACGAAAGCCCTCATGCTGCCGTCTACCCGACGCCCGTGATCGGCATGGTCGGCCTGCTTGAAGGAGCAAGCCCCGTGCAATCCACGCTACAGGGTGAAGGCGAGCTGATCCTTCTATTGGGCAAGCCCGCCAACGCATTGGGCGGAAGCCTCTATCTGGAGCGCCGGCTGGGCGAACTGACTGGAGCGGTTCCCGCTGTGGATATGGATCACGAGCTGCGATTGCAGAAGCTTCTGGCTGCCGCAGCCGAACAGAAAGTGTTGCGCAGCGCCCATGATGTCGCCGAGGGAGGCCTGGCGGTCTGTCTGGCAGAAAGCTGCATCATGCATGCTGAAGTACAAGTGGGCGCAAGCGTCGAGCTGCCTGCGGAATGGAATCGCCCGGATTACCTCTTTGCCGAAACACCCGGTTTGGTCCTGATCAGCCTTCTTCCCGAAAATGAAACGGCTCTGCGCGAGCTGGCAGAGCAACACGGCATTGATTGTCAGCGTCTGGGGCAGTCTGGTGGGGATCGACTGACGATCAATGGTTGTCTGGATCTTCCGCTTGATCAGCTGTCCCGTGCCTGGTGGCATGGTCTGGATGCATTATTGGGGGCATGATCCACTTTGGAGAAAGGGCCTGTATCACCGGACAGCGAGGCGGCCAAGCCTGAAAGCGGCAGGAAGTCCCGCCGTGGATGTCTTGTCTACAGCCTGCTCTTCCTGTCCGTGGTGTTGCTGCTTGCCCTCTATCTGCTCCGGAATCTTTCAACGCCTGCGCTTGAAGCTCTGCTTGCAAGCCAACTCAGTTCACAGCTTCAGACGACTGCTACACTTGAGTTTCAGCGCGAAGGACTGAATCACTTCCAACTGAATGACATCGAGCTGGGTAAGGATTCACTTCATGCAGCCCTGCTCTCTTGCAAGGCAATTCACCTGTACGCGCGACCTTCCAGACTCTTCAAGCGGGAAATTGCTCTCGACTCCCTGGTCGTGGAAGGGCTTGAACTTTCTTTCGAATGGCGGGACAATCTGCTCCTGCCCGACTGGCTGCTGAATCTCAGCTCATCAGAAGAAGTCGACAGCAGTGCAAGCACAGAGTTGACGGAACTTCTGGCACCGCTGAAGATGCTGGCCCAGCGCAAACTCGGACTCGCCCCGGCCATGATTTGCCTGCGTGATACACGCGTCAGTCTCGCCGGGACACAGCAGGGAAGGGCCCTCCACTACCTCAGCCCGCCCCTTGGCCTGACCATCCACAGTCCTGCGCTTTCCGCCATTGATTTCCTTGAGCTGTCAGAAGCCCGCTTGCCGAAAGAGCTGGCTGCTGGCATTCAGCTGGATTGGGCTGGCAGCTGGCAGGATGCAGCGTATGCAATGGCCGATAGCCCCCTGCCCTTGATGCCCGAACTCGTCAATAGTCTGGCTGATGCGTCCCTTGACATTAACTCGTCGGGGAAACTCAGTCAGCACCTGAGCGCTGGCATGAGTCTGGCGCGTGATACACTGAATGCCTCTCTCTCGATTGGCTACAAGCCATCGGAGCTGCATCTGAGCTATGCCGGTCAAAGAATCGAACTCTTTGACAGCCTGCAGGTTGAATTGTCGGCGTCACTTCCTGTGATCACCTCGACGCCACAGGTCAGGCTGCAGGCCGCCCTGCGTCTTCCGCTTGAAGGGCTTGAGCTTGGTTTTGTCACACAGTCCACGCTGTCTCCGCAGGACAGCTTGTGGAAGCTGGAAGGCATGGCCGAGCAGCACCTGAAAGTGAATCTGGACCTACTGCCCGCAAGGAGTCAGTCGCTGCTCTTACCGCTGACCAGCCTCGAGGGCGAGCTTGATGGTGATACAAACTTCCGGCTACTAACTAGTTCCGGCGGCGATCCCTTGAAGCTTGAGCTGACACAGGAGCTTCATCTTGCCATTGAGGAACTCGCCCTTCCCGAAGAAGGTCTGCATTTAGAGAAGCTGCGGCTGCAATCCAGCACCACTACCCAGCTGGACCCTGCAGCCGGATATTGGCCAATCACCTTCAGCCAGAATCTTGCGGGGGACATGCAGCTCGAGTTGTCTTCAGAGTTGACAGGACTGAGCAATACCACTGGCACCATTGCCCTTGAGCTGGAAAGCACGGGAAGCCTTGAGGATAGCCTGCGCGTTAGCACACGCTTTAATGGATCATTCCCGGAAGTCGCCGAGTTTGAGCTGATCTCGCGGGCAGGGCTGCCTGCTTTAAGAGAGCTGGAACCCTGGCTCGAGAATCCTGCACTGGCGATGGCGCAATACCCGACGGGCTCCATTTCCCTGAGGGCAATGTTTCCCGATCTGTCCCTTGTGGACACGGCAGCCAGTGGAAGTGCCCGTATGGAACTTGCGCTGGATCATGGCTCCGAAATCGCCGGATCCTTCATGCTTGGCCCTGATGGCATCTGGCTGATGGATGATCTAGCCTTTCAGCTTCCCGTGATACAGGCAGATTTTCACTTGCCGGTGCTGGATCCTCAGGCCATGCCACCGGGACCCCTGACCCTTGAGCTGGTTATGGCCGAACTGGGTGAGCTGGACATGTTCTGGCATCAGGTTGATGGCCTGCATAAAGTGGATTACAAACTAAGGCGTCTGCGCATTGCCGAGCTTGTATCACAGCTTCCAAACGGAATTCTACCTGCAGATGTGGGCATCGATCGTGGGCTACTTTGGGCTGAAGGCGCCATTACACTCGACCAGGATTTCCAGGTAAGCGAAATGGACATGCAGCTACGTCTGGCCGAGGCAGAAGCACACGATGCGCGTTGGCGGGGCAATGGCCTGCAGTTGACCACCGATCTTAAGGCAGACAAAGACAGCCTGCACACGGTGATACAAAGTAATCTGCGCCAGCTGATTTGCACACGCCCTGTCTGGAGCTGGGAGGAAATTGCTCTGGATCTGGATATGGGTCTTCGGCTTCCTGCTGCAGCGACTTTACAGGATGCGCTGATTCTTCTCTCCGAAGGAGCTGATGCTTCCGCCAGCCAGCATTTGAGCCTGTCACACGGAGCCAGCGGTTTCGAAGTAGCGGCCGCGATTGAGCTGCCATCCCTGCTTGATCCCTTTACTGCCAGCGGGCAAGTCGACCTCCTGCTGGATACACCCATGCTCGTGCAGCCCTGGCCCGCTAACCATGTGGATGGGCGGGTGGCCATTCATCTGCAATTGCCACCCGGCGAAAGCGGGAGCTGGCGAAAGCTTGAGGGCATGATTTCGCTGGATCTGAGCCGTCTTGAAGCACCGGATCTGGAATTGTCGGGCCTCCATCTGCGACTTCCCGTGATACAGGAATTGCGGCTTGATGGTGAGCGGCTGCTTCAGGTTCATCCCGGCGATCCCAGCTATGACTGGAATCGCCTGCGTGCGCGCCAGCGGGAGGAGATTGCCTTTGATCAGTCGCCAAGCAATCTGGGCGGCTGGTCCCTTGGGCTGAAGCGCGTGGAAGCATCCGGCCTTGTACTGGAGGATCTCTGCGCGGACCTGGTGATGGCGCCTGGCCGGCTGGTCTGCCCTGAGTTCCGCGCTGAACTACTGGGTGGTGGCGCGCGTGGCTCTTTTCAGCTGATGCTGAAGGATGATGCACCCTTTGCGGAAATGCAGGCATCGCTGATCCATCTTGACAGCCAGCGCTTTGATTTTGCCAGCACGGCCGAAGGGGCACAGGCCGAGCGCCTGGACATTGTCCTCTCCTTCAGCGGCGGCGGCTGGACGGCCGATGAGTGGGAGCAGGTACGCGGACGGATTCGCATGCCCGATCTGGCCGCGCCAGTAACGCTGAATCTGCTAAGAGCATTGGACGAGCAGGGCATCGACCCCTCCATCGGTCGTTTACGAAAGCTGCTTGGCTTGCCCGGCTTCCGCTATCGCGTGGAGAGCGTGGACTTTGATGTGGATCACGGTTTCGTAAGACCACAGGTTGCCCTGCGCAAGGGTCTGCTATCACCTTTGCCGGACGTGGCCATCCCCATGAGTCCACTGCCCGTACGCTATCTGCTGGAAGAACTGGACGTGACCAGTACTGGAGAAGACACACCATGAGCATCAAACAGCTTTTCCTTTTCACTTTGCTGCTGCTTGGCTGCAGTATTCAGGCCCCGGAAATCAAGGTTACCGGAAGTCGCAGTCTGCTTGAGCGCCAGATGCTCGGCCGCTATCAGGCCTTTCAGCAGGAATTGTGGATGCAGGGAAGTCTGCGAGCTGCCGGTGATACACTGGCCACGCCTGAAGAAGACAATGCCCTGATGCGTGCGCTCAGGCGTCGACACTTCAATGCAGACGATCGCCTTGCCTGGTGCAGTGCTGGCTGGCTGGGTGAAAGCTGGCTGGGCGAGCTCGTGCTGATTCCTGCTGCTCCAATCCCCGCTGATCAGCGTTCGATGGTCGAGCGGCTTGTCACACAGGAAGCAGAGGATCGTGCGATTCTGCTTGAGCGAATCGAACTGCTTTATCCTGAACTGTCTGCGGAAGAGAGCCGGCGACTGTTGGCGGACTTGCTTAGACAGGAAGCTCCAAAGAAGTGCCTGCTGGAAGATGATACCGGGAATTGGCGCAGCAAATGAAAGAACTGATCCTGCTGCTTCTGGGCCTGCTGTCCATTGCACACGCTGATAATCCACTCTGGATGGATCCTCCGCGTGAAGTGGACATGCAGCTTCTGGACCGGGCCGAACGCCTGCTGACGGGCGGTCACGAGGATCAGGATCCAGCTCTTAGCCCTGACGGTCGCTGGCTGGCCTGGTCGCGCAGCATGGATGGCAATCGTGATATCTGGCTGCTGGACCTGGATGATCCCGCTGCTGCGCCCCTGCGTGTAACACGGCATGTTGCCGCCGACTATGCCCCCTCTTTTGATCCGACAGGGCGTAGCCTGCTTTTCATTTCCGAGCGGGAAGATGTGCGCGGCGATATCTGGCAGTTAACCTTGTTCTCCCGATTGGGATTGAAGAGCAGCTTCAAAGCATCAAGGCGTCTGGAGAGAAGAGGAGAACAGGCGTGGCCCTGTCTTGACAGCCATGGCTGCCTTTACTGGGATGAGGAAAGCCCTGAGGGGCGCCGCATTATGCAGCAGCGGCCCAATGGCGATATCAAGGAAATAGGATCATCGGCCACCCGCCCTCGCCTGTCGGCAGTAGGCCTGTGTTACATCTCCATTCTGGAGGATGGCCGGGAAGCTGTGCTTCAGGTGCCTGACAGCCTGCTGCAGGCTGGCGATTCCTTGCCTGAAGCGCATGAGATTACTACTGCTGCAGAGGGCTTTGCCGACCTGGCATGTGATACAGACGGGCGCATTGTCTGGATCCGCGACCGCAGCGACTATAGTCGTGGCGGACTGCCAGGCTGGTCGAGTATGGCTATTGACGTCCGTGAGATGAATAGTCCTGCAGCTGTTCCGCTCCTGGCGCCCATGCCCGGACTGCGGCAACTGAGTATCACGCAGAATCGAATGGTGCTGGCCATGGATGGCGGTGAACTACGCTTGCGCAGTGCAGGTGGGAGTTTTACGCCAAAGGGCAATGCTGAAGAATGGAGCTCGCTTGCCGCCAGTCTGAAGGGAGAGCCGGAAGAGGAGGGCTGTCTTGCGCGGCTGGTAACTGGCTGGCCGAATGACAGTCTGGCCGCGCTTGCCATGCTGGATTGGCTGGACCTGGCACTAAGGCGGGGCTACGAGGCCACCGTGCTGGATGGACTGTTCAAGCGCGCTGCCGATTTGCGCAAGGGTGACGAGTGGAGCAGGCAACTGGCCATGCGTCGCATGCGCCAGGCCGGTGAATTGAACACCCAGCGCGCGGACTCGCTTAATCGGGCGTGGCGCTCTGGTGCGGCACATGCAGGCCTCCTGCTGCTGGCTGCTGAACAGGCTGAGTCTGACCCTTCTCGACAGCTTGAGCTTCTGCAAAGAGTCGATCACAGCTTGCTCGATTCGCAGAGCAGCATGCGTGCCTGGCTGCTCGCTGCCGCTGCAGCAGACGCTGTGGAAAACAAAGCCGCTCGTAATGAGGCGCTAAATGAGCTGCTGGCCCTCTGCCAGCTGCATCCTCAGGCGCCATCCCCATGGCTTGCCCGCAGGCTGAAGGTGCTTCAATCGGCGGAAGAGCCTGGTGCGGGGCTGCTTGGGCTGCACCGTGAGCTGGCTGCTTTCCCGCCCCTACGTGACGCCGTCTGGTTGGAGTACATTCGTCATGCACTGGGTCAGGGCCTGCTTCCAGCTGAACTTGCCCAGGCTGATCTGGCCTTGCTTGGTCGTCGCCAATTTGAAGAGCTTCATCCTTTCGATCGCATGGTCTGGTGTGAGGCGCGGGTCGTTGAATCACAGATTCTGGAATCTGCCGACCGCCTGGATGATGCGCTGGATCTTCTGGAGCTGAGCGTGATACAAGCTGGCTCCGATGCCGCACTTTCGCGCTGGCTGGCCGCAAACCGACTTCAGCTGCTGCTGGAAGAGGCCCGGCGCGTGATCGGCCGTGATCCTCTGCTCGCATCCGTGTTGGCAGGGCAGGCGCTTGCGGAAGATGAAGGCTCGATTGCTGCACTGCGTCTCCGCCTGCAAGGTCTGGCCGCTGCCGGTGAGCTTTCCCGCGATGAGGACAGTCTGCGTCAGCGGCTCAATGGCGCCAGTGGAAATCCACATGCCTTCGATCTTTATGCTCTTGGCTTGCTGCTTTCCTGGAAGGCCGAAGAAGATCCTGCAGCGCTGGCTGAATCACAGACCCTGCTGGACGCTGCCCTGAATCTGGACCCGACCATGGCAGCAGCGGCTGTAACACAGAGCTGGAATCTCTCGCGGCTTCTTGCGCAGGTTGAAGGCCGCAAGGGTGGTCTTGCCGGCCTTTTGCGTGAGCTCGAGCGCGGACGGGAAGCCTTTGGCAGGCTGAAACATCTTGGCTTGACGCGGCTCGAGGATCAAGATGAAGAGCAATTGCGTAACACGGCCCTGAACCTGCTCATTCAGGCAGAGCGTCACTATTCACCTGCGGACGGGCAGGATCTGCTGCTCGCCATTCATCAGAATCGCGGCAACCTCTATTTCTCGCTGGGTGAGTTTGGCGCAAGGCGAGCCAGACTGGCCTGGCTGGAACGTCTGCGCCTGAGCAGCGATTTCCCAAGTCGGCAGGACGAGCTGCTTTTCCGCGCAAAACTGGGGATTGCCGCCCATTGGGACGGGTCCGTGGAGATTGCCCGCGAGCATCTTGCCCAGGCGGAAAATCTGGCGGCACTGCTGGGTGAGGATGAACTACGGATTGCCCTGCTCGGAAGGCGTGCCCTGCTTGAGCTGGAATCTGCTGAGCCCGAAAGGGCCCGGGAGCTCTTTGAGCAAGCCCTGCTCCTGGAAACGGATCCCGGGCAACGATCCTTGCTGCTCAGGGATCTTGTGCTGCTGGCACTTCAGTCCGGAGAAGAGGATGAAGCACGCGCTCTTCTGCTGGAAGCGGATCACCAGCTCGCCAAGGGCGATTTGCCTTTCAAGCCGGAGCAGAACTGGCTGCGCATGCAGATTCTTGGCCTGAGCGTGCCGGTCTGGAATTTCACCGGCCTGTATACGGGCGAGGGTCGGCTCGACTGGGGACGGAGCGAGGAGAAGCTACTTCGTCAAGCGTTTCGCGATGGCCTCGATTTGCGTGCCGGACGGCTGGATCAGGTGGCCGAAGGGCTGGACGAACGTATACGCAGAATTCGCGGTGATGGCGATCCGCTGGGTCAGTTTCAGCTGGAGCTGGATCGCGCGAGCCTGAAGGCTCTTCAGGGGAATCGTGCGGAGGGCTTGAAGAGCGCGCTGATGCTGGCGCGCCGTGCCCGTGATGAACTGGATGCTCCAGGTCTGATGCGACGGGCCGTTGAACTCGCCCTCGGAATTCTGGCCCTGCCCGGCGGCATGGAGCTGGAAAGCTCACTGACGGCCCTCGCGCAGTGCGAAGCGATGCTTGCTCCTGCGCTTGCAGAGGCCGAAAGCGCCTCGCAATTGCTTGCCGGATTGACGCTCGAGTTAAGAATGCGCAGCCTGCGGATCCGCGCAGCCGGCCCCGGCGCAGAGTTGCTGCAGGCAGGTGAAGGCCTGCTCAAGATCGCGGCCGCGCGCCGTCAGATCAACAATAAGGGCTGGCTGCTTTCGGGTGAAGAGCGCCTCGCGCTGGATATGGCTGAGGCTGATTTCCTGCTGTTAATCGGGATGGTGCATGCGGCGGATGCGCTGCTCGCTTCATGGCAGATTGCCCATCTACCTGTTGATCAGGCACTCATGCTTGCGCGGCTGCGAATCGATCTGGCGCTGATGGCTGAGGATCGTATCACGGGCGCTTCGCTTCTCGAGGAGCTTTTTCAGCGGCTTGACTGGATGCCGCCCGGACAGACAGGTCTTGCCCGGCTCAGGCAGCAGGAGTCGCTGCTTAAGGGGCTTCGTCAGGCTTATGAGCGTGGACTGACTCCACAGCAGTCGGGCATGCCCGCGGATACCTTGCAGTTTGACAGCTGGCTGAGCTGGTGGCTCGCCAGACGGGATTGGGATCAGACCAGCCCACACTTTGCCTCCGGTGATCTTCGTGATACATGGCAGGCATCTATCGCTGTCGGACAAAGGCGCGAGAGCCTGCTTAAGCTGGCCCAGCAGACAATGGAGCGTGATCCAGATTCGCTGATTGCCCTGGCGATGCCCCTGGGCCAGGAACTCGATCTTCTGGCGGAAAAGCTGGGTCCGGCCGACCATATCTGGCTGCGCTGGCAGTATCCAACGGTTCCCGAGGCAGCCCTGCGCCGGGCACCACTGGGACTCAGGCTACTGGCTGAAGACGAAAGGGATGGCGCTCCCGGCGCGCGTGAACTTCTGGCTGAAACGCCGATGGGGCTTGACCATTCCTGTTTGCTGATTGAAGGAAGCCTCCACTTGCAGGATGGACTTGCTTCAGCCAGCTGGATTCAGGTGGGAGAGCTTCGCATCGATCTGCGTGATCTGGCTGCACGGCGCTTGAATGCACAGTTTCTGGTCGTGCAGCATCTTGAAAAAACCACGCCTGAAGAGCTGATTCGATTCAAGGCCTGTCTGGAACTGCTCTTGCCGCAGATGGGCTTGCAGGCATTTCTCTGGCCTGCTGAAGACGCTTCACCCGCTTCCGTTGTAGAGGAAGCGCGGCTGCTGCTAGCCCATGCACCCCGCGGGGCCTTCTGGGATTATGTTGGAGCCGTAGCCTTCAATGACGGTGATACGTCCCAGGAAAAGTTGAGTATTGCGGATTGCGTGAGCGAAGGCCGACAGGCCATGCGCGACGAGAACTGGCAACAGGCATGGCGGGCATTTCGGCTGGGACTGGAGCATGCTCTGGTTGACAGCACCTTTGATGAACTCCCCCGTCTCCTGCGCTTTTCCGCGCAATCGGCGCTGCGTGGCGGCCTGCCTGAAAGTGCCTGGCCGGATCTGGCAAGGTGCATTGAAGGACTGGATCTGGCCACGCTGGACCTCAAGCAGTTTGCTCCTGATTTTGTCCTCCTGGCTGAGCTGGCCGGTGATCCTGCTGCTGCAGACAGTTTGCAGGCGATGCTGATTGATACGGATCCGGCAAAGGCTCGCAAGCTAGAGCTGGATCGCATGGAGGATCTTGTCAACCACGGTCGCCTGCACCGGGCCGCCTGGCTTGGCAAAGAGAGCCAGATCCTTCCGCAGGGATCCGATCCCAGACAGATTCTTTTCCTGGCGGACGTGTATCACCGGGTGGGCATGATCGATCTGGCCGAGCGCTGCCTGGGTGAAGACAGGAATCAGTGGCAGCAGCTCCCGCAGCAGGTGCAGCTGGATCTGAATGAGCTTGCGGCACTGAATGCAGCACGCAGGGGCGATCTGGCAAGCAGTCGCCGTCATCTGGCCATGGCGCGCGCGCTGGCTGAAAGGAACTCATTCAAGCCCGAACGCATGCTTCAATGGCTAACGCGTGAGCTGGATTGCAATCTGGAACTGGCTGACCGCACTGAACTGGCCAGACTGATTCAGCTTGGTGATACACTCGGCGCGCAGCAGACAGGAGAGGCGCGAATCGACTGGCTGCGCGTCAAGGCCCGGGCACTGAGTGAAAGCTGCGAAGCGGCCAGGGCGCTGGATGCGCTGGATGTTGCCCTGCGGGAAGCCGAAGGACTTTCTGGTTCGGACCTGCTGGTTGAGTGCACCATTGAGCTCGCTCGTTATCACCTGCTTGACGGTCACCCTGTTCAGGCAGTGCAGTGGCTGGATCGTGCGGGCGCGCTGCCGGGCGGTGGCGCGGCTCTGGACCTTAAGGCTTCAAGGTTGCGCATTCTGGCGGAAGTTGAGTTGTATCACACGCGCGCTCAGGCTGAAGGCACTCTCTTTGGATTTGCCGGTGAGGCGCTTCAGAAGTTTGAGCTTCGCAGAAGGCTGGAAGAGCTGGGCGATGGTGCGATGGAACTGCTCCGTGATACAGCCCCCGTGCTTGGTGTCGAAGCGGGTCTTGATCTGTTGCTGGCTTTGGGCGAATTGCATCTGGTGCTTGATGATGAGGCGGGCCTTAAGTGGGTCGAGGAATCGCTTGGCCAGCTGGGTGCCAGGGCGAACAGTCTGCTTGCCGCAGGCAGAATACAGCTGATGCTGGCGCGGATAGAAGAGCGAAGCGGACGACAAGCTGCGGCGCGTGATCGCTGGACGAATCTACTGGAAGAAAATGGACGATACCTTGCCCTGCTGGGAAATCCACGGCCGACAAAGTCCTTCGAACTGTTGATTCAGGAGGCGTCGAGCCTGATGGCTGAGAGCCAGGCCGCTTCGGGAAACGCACTCGCCGCACTGGCAGCACTTGAAAACAGGCGTCAGGTGGCCTTTCGCGAGTTCTTGTTCCTTGCGGGTAGCGATGCCAGTCCTGCTGCCTGTGATACAACGCGGATCAGGGCACTGCTTGAGTCACTGCCCATCGACACGGACCTGCTTAGCATTTCCGGCACACAGGACCGGCTTCGCTGGATACACTGGCATGCGGGGCAGCTGAGTACGGGGCTGTTGCCAGAGCCGCTTTCTGTTGTCGAAACACTGATCAAAAGTCACCTCGAGCGACTGGATCAACAGGATGTATGGCGTGTCACAGCGCAGGAGCTGGGGCGCGCACTGCTGCCGGAATCACTGCAGTCAGAACCTCCGCGGCGCCTGCTCTTGATTGTGGATGATGAGCTTTCCGCCCTGCCTTTTGCCAGCCTTCAGCTGCCTGCAGGCGAGCTCCTGATTGAGCAGTCAATCATTCATGAGGCGGACAGCTTTTCCATGCTTGCAGCAAGCCTGACAGCAGATACTTCCTCTGTTAACGGCATTCTCAGTCTGAATCCTGAAGGCGCTGGCCTGCCCTATGCCGAATTGGCAGCCGCCGAACTCAGCTGCCTCTGGCCTGATGCCCGGCACCTTCGCGGGCCCCAGGCAGAACGCAAGGCCTTGCTTGATGCTGCGCCTGTGAGTTTTCTGCTGCTAGCAGCACACGCCAGCGATGCTGATTGCTTCAGCGGTGGGCGCAGCTTGCTGCTCGCCGATTCCCACCAGCCACTGACAGCCATTGAACTGGCAGAGCATGGCCCTGCCTGCGAGCTGGCCCTGCTGGCAACGTGTGGACCTGTGGAGTTGGCTTCTTCCGCACGCAAGGATCATCTGCTTGCCGCCGGGTTGCTGGCGGCGGGAAGCCGGCAGGTTATTGCCGCGCGCTGGCCGGTGCGTGATCACGCCGCCGGACAATTCACCAAGCACCTGAGCCGTCAACTGGCATTGGGGAATGATCCGGGTGCTGCCTGGCAGGCCGCGAGCCTTGCCATGATCAAAGCTGGGGAAGTTCCCGCAAGCTGGTCCACATTTGTACTTTTCGGCTTTGGCGGAGAGCTCGAATCCGCCATCAACCGTGTCCCGACAGGAGAACAATAAATGAGCCCCAATGGCCTGCTTTTGAAGCTGCTTGCCGCCAGTGTCAGACTGCTTGCGAATCTGCCCATTCCTCGCCCGCGCATGGCGCTCGGCTGCGGCGTTATCGGACTTGTGACGGCCAGGCGTAGCGTGCGCCTTGGACGGCTTGCGAGTAATCTGCTGCGCGTGCTCGAATACAGGGGCTACGATTCTACCGGTGGTGTTTTCCAGGACGGCGAGTCGATCACTCTCCTGAAGGCTCCGGGCGCACCCAGTGAGATCTGCGAGAAGCTGGGAATGCCTGCCCATGCGGGAAATCTCTTTTGCGGGCAGGTGCGCTGGGCAACCTATGGAGCTGTGGATGAGCTGAATGCCCAGCCCCACGAAGTCTCGTGTCACAGCCACATTTATGGGGCACACAACGGCAATATTTCCAACAGCCCGGAGCTCAAGCGCTGGCTGCTTGACCGTGGTCATCGCGTGCTTTCCGATAACGATGGAGAGATGCTCGTTCATCTGGTTGAGCATTTGTATCACGATGAGATCGAAGCCGGGGAAGCGGATCAGGCCCTTGCCATGCGACGCGCAATTGTTGAAGCCGCCCGGCGTCTGGAAGGCAGCTATGCGGCCATTATTGTGCTTCCCGGACCTGGAATCAGCTATGCAATCAAGGCGGGGAGCAGCCTCTACGCCGGGCTGGGCACACTGGAAGATGAAGACGGGGCCAACCCTTTCTTTCTGGCATCCAGCGACCTGACCGCCGTGCTGGGCCAGACACGCCAGCTTGTGCCCTTGCGGCGCGGACAGTTTGTCGAGTACACGGCCCAGAGCTATCGCGTCTTCGCTTTTGAGGATCTGGAGCTGAAAGAGGACGGGCAGGAACCACGGCTGATCAAGGCTGGCGAGGAAATGGACGTGCCCTCCCGCCTGAGTCGGCTTCGGGTTGATGACATCAAATTACGCGAGCCCTTCCGCTACTTCATGGAGCAGGAGATTGCCGACGAAGTTGATAGCTCTCGCCGGCTGGTGCGCTATCTGGCCAAGGGCAGTCCGCGCCTGCAGGCCTATCATCAGGCTGGATTCGCCGGGAGGCGGGTGCTGGCGGGGGCAGAAGATCTGCTGGGATCAATAACGGCTGCGGAAAGCCCGGACAGTGTCGCTGCCGCCTGTGACAGACTGTTTGCCGATGAAGCGCTGTGGGAAATGTGCGCTGAACTGCCAGCGGGTGTTTTTGAGAGCGACGAGTTCTACTCCGATGCCGGTGCCGTGCTGGCCTGGGCCTGGGAACAGAGCGCGGGAAACGACCGGCGCAATCTGCTCAAACTTGTCGATTTGTATCACGAGACCGATGAAATCAATCAGTTGACAACGCAGATCTATCGATTTGTGGAAGATGCCAAGAAGGCCGTTGAGCAGGGCGGTAGTCTGATTGCCATCTGCTCGGGAACGAGCTATAACGCTGCCAAGACCGCTGCGATTTTCTTCAATGATCTGGCCGGTGTCAAGTTCATGCCGCTGCTGCCGGGAGAATACCGCGGTCAGTTGAATCACAGCTTTTCCGCGCGTGATCTTCTGATTACCATTTCACAGAGCGGCGAGACCAAGGACGTGATCGATGTGGTTGATGACATCATGCGTAATTGCCCGACTGTCAAGCACTACTGCATCGTCAACAACATGAATTCCACACTGGCGCAGGAAAAGGCCCATGAGGCCCTGCCACTGCGCTGTGGTCCCGAAATTGCCGTGCCCGCCACCAAGAGTTTCATCAACCAGCTGACTCTGCTCTACGGAATGGCCCTTTATCTGGCGGCTGCACTGGGCGGGCGCAAGCGGGATGGCGAGAGCAGTTTCCGCACGATTCTTGACCGTCGTGAGCGTCTGGAGCAGATTCCCGGAATGCTGCAGCAGGCACTTGAGTCCACGGCGGAAAAAGTCGAGGAGGCGGCCGGGCTGCTCTATCAGGCGCCCAGCATGCACATTCTTGCCACTCGAATGTGGGGTGTCGCGCGCGAAGGCGCGCTGAAGGTGCGCGAAGTCGTGTTGAATCACGCCGAGGGTATCGAAGCCACAGAGTTCAAACATGGGCCCAATACCATTCTGGGGCTGAACACAGGTTTCGGACTGGATCAGGTCAAAGATTATACGCGTGCCGTTGGCGAGCAGCTCTCGCGGGAGTTTGCAGAAGCCGGACCCTCAATGAGCACGGCTGAGGTTTGTCGCTGGCTGGAGAATCTTTCCGCGCGTCTTTTTGGCAATGGTGGTATGGGCTTGCATGCAGCTTGCCCGCCCGGACAGGGTTGTGCTCCATTAAGCACAGTATCACACGACTCGGGCGGACACGGCGCTTTTGACAGTCTCTACCGGGATTATCCGCTTGTATACATCACGGGTCCCGGATCGCGAGATGTCGAACTGACCATTTCACAGATCAACACTCACAAGATTCGTGGTGCAATGACCATTGTGATTGCAGAGCCCGATCCCCGACTGGAAGCCGCTGCGCTGGATGCGCCGATGGGTCACAGGGATTACAAGGGAGTGTTCATTCCGCTACCTGAGTCAGGTGATTTGTTGATCACCACCTTCACAAGCATCATGGTGCTGCAGCGCCTGGCTCTGAGGATGTGCGAGCGGAAGCTGGAGTTGCTGGACAGTCTGGGTGTGCGTGAACATGGCGTGCATCCTGACGCACCCAAGAATGTTTCCAAGAGCATTACCGTGGATTAAGCCTGCAGGTTTTCCAGGACTTCGCTCAGATGGCTTGATTCTTCGGGAAGCTTGAGGCATTCCTGCCAGAAGTCTTCCTGTTCTTTGCCCACAGCTGATCCAAGTAGAACCAGCATCAGGCCCGGATGCAGCTCTTTCAGTTGGCTGGCAAGTTGTGCCGCCGGCAGATCGGGCAGATGATCACTGATCATGGCCACATCCGGTTCCAGCCCTTCTTCCAGAAGTTCCCGGGCCTTGGCAGCGCTGGAAATTGCCAGCACCTGATGACCCAGACCACTGACCTGCTGCTGCACGCTTCGCAGATGAGCAAGATCTTCATCCACAATCAGGACCATGCGCCGAATACCCAGCGAATGTCCGGGCACGGCGCTCATGACTTCGGTCGGTGCCAGATGTATCGTGAAGCGTGTGCCCGACCCGCGCCGTGATACAATATGCACGGCCCCGTGGTGGGCACGAACGATTCCCATTACGGCGCTCAATCCAAGACCCCTGCCCGTGAAGCGCGTGGAGAAGAAGGGATCGAAAATGCGTTCCATGTCCTTCTGATGAATGCCCTCACCGTCATCGTCCACTTCGACCCAAGTGGTTTCCAGGGTATTGGCGGGCAGATAGCTCCAGCAGTTCTCACGCGGTTCCAACCAGCGGCTGCGCCCACATTTGACAGAGATTGTGCCCTCACCGCCCCGGCAGGGCTTCGGCCGCATTGGTCAGCAGGTTGAGCATGACCTGTCGAATGCGCGATGGATCACCAGTTACCAGCAAGGGATCGTGGACGGTATCCATCAGGAGCAAGGCCTTGCTGCCCACTGCACTCTGAAACAGGTACTCCATTTCCAGTACCAGTTCGTTCAGGGCAAAGGAACGCCTGGCCAGTTCAGTCTGACCAGCGTATACGAGCATCTGTTTGCAGAGCTCGGCTGCCTTGAGGCTTGCCGAGCGAATGTCCTCGGTCAAGGGCTTGAGTTCGGCGGGCAGGGACGGATCGCGCTGCATGAGATCTGCATTGCCCAGTACGCCGACCAGCAGATTGTTGAAATCATGGGCGATGCCGCCGGCCATGACGCCCAGGCTCTCGAGCTTCTGGCTCTTCAGCATCTGCTCTTCAATGCGCACGCGTTCTTGCCGCTCGGCAATCTGCAGCGAGATGTCGTGAACCTGGGCAAAGATGAAGCGCTTGCCGCCGGATGTAACACGAACTGCATTGATTCGCGCATCGAGTAACTCTCCATTGGCGTGCCTGAGCTTGAGATCCAGCGTCACGGGCTTGTTCTCTTCCAGGACGGACTTGAAGCTGATTGTTCGTTCGTCATCATCCAGCAGGAACTTCCTGATGGAGGCCCCCGTCAGTCTTTCCTGTCCAATGCCCAGGTAGCTGGCTGCCGCGGGATTGGCCTCCACGATCTTGCCGGTATCCAGATCGATCAGCAGCTGAGGTGTTGCCGGCTGCTCAAAGAGTCCGCGGTAATGTTCCTTGCTTTCGCGCAGTTCTCCAGTGCGAAGAGCAACCTGCCGGCGCAGAACCAGGCTCCAGCCCAGAAACAGCAGCAAGCCAGCAGCAAGCAGTCCCGTTGTCCAGAGAATCTCTTTCAGGTAAGGGATAAACGGATTGCGCTCTGGTAGATGCAGGCCAAGCCACTTGTGCTTGATCTTGTCCAGCATGCCTGTATCACGAGCCTCGATGATGCCACGATCCAGAATGCCTTTGAGCACTGCGTGGTCGGATCTTAGCGCAAAGGCGCAGTCACCGGCATAGAGCACTTCGTCCAGCGCGGCCAGACGAGTCTGCTGGTGAGTCTGCTCCAGATGCCAGACAGTGATCTGCCAGTCGCCGATCATCATGTCGGCCTCGCCCCCGATCACACGGTCAGCCGCATCACCAAAGGAGGAACAGGAAATCCAGTGATAACTGATGTCGTGATCGCTCAGGAACTCGAGTCCGTAATCGCCCCGCTGAATGGCAATGCGCTTGCCCTTCAGATCCTCCAAAGTACCCATGCTGAACGTGCCGGGCTTGGCGAACACGTGGGCGGGAACAATGAAGGCTGTTTCGGTAAAGGCAAACTTGCGGCTGCGTCCGGGACTCTTGAAGAGGCTGGTCAGCACATCGGCACGGCCATCCAGCACCATGCTCTGTGCTTCAAAAAAAGTCGTGTCCAGACTGACAACCTGCAGGCCTGCTTCCAGTGCGATCCATTCAAGAAGATCCAGCGCCATGCCCTTGAGGTTTCCGTCTGTATCTCGAAACTCGAAAGGGGCGTAATTGCTTTGGCTGACAGTGGTGATTACGGGATGCGCTTCCAGCCAGTCGATCTCGGCCGGTTCCAGCACCAATTCTGCGGAAAGTCCGCCTGCCATGAGCAGGCAAACAAGTAGTTTGCGCATGTCTTTCCCCCGCGATCAAACTAGCAATGAGGAAAAGCACAAACAACGTGACACACACTGATAGAAGAGTAGTTGGAAGAGGAACCTGCAGCGTCAATCAGGGACAGATTCGTCTTCATTTGTCCGTTTTTCTGTTCAGCCTTGCCGCTCTGCTGGCCGATCGGTTGAGTCTGGGTGCCGGGGCCATCACCATGGGTCGCAGTCTGCTGGGCGCGCTGTTTCTGCTCCCGGCTTTTGTTTTCAACCGGAGTAGAGCAGGCGGCCTTTCGCGCAGGCCGGGCCTTGCCATTTACCTGTTGAGCGGAAGCCTGCTCGCCCTGCACTGGATTCTCTTTTTTGATGCTGTCATACAGGGAGGTATTCCTCTGGCGCTGATGGCCTATGCGAGTTTTCCTCTGGCAAGTTTTCTGCTGGATCGCCTGAGCAGCCCTGTCCCTGCGCCGCGGGTGGAATGGCTGGCCATGTGCCTGACCCTTGCCGGTGTGCTGCTGCTGGCTGGTGGTCAGGGTGTATCACAGGATGCATCCTGGAGAGGACTGATCAGCGGGATCGCAAGTGGCGTGCTCTTTGCGCTTTTGGCGGCCGTCAATGGCAGATGGCTCTCGGCTGTTCCAGCCATGGAAAAGAGCCTGGCCCAGCTGCTTGTTGCTGGTCTCCTTCTATTGCCCTTCAGTTGGAAGCCACTCCTGCATCTGCCTCTTCCGGAATGGCCCGTGCTTCTGGCGCTGGCCCTGTTTTCTACAGCCATCGGGCACTCGCTCTTTATCTCGGCCCTTCCAAAAGTGTCACTGGCGCTAAGTGCCCGGGTGGCGGCGCTGGAACCATTCTACGGGCTGCTTCTTGCCTTTGTTTTTGTGGGTAGCAAACCCGTGATACATGAATGGCTGGCTCTGCCCTTCCTGCTGACTGGTGCAGTCCTTTCGGGCAATAAAAAAGGGCCGGCCAATGGCCGACCCTTGACTGACTGAGATCAAGCTCAACTGGCCAGGAACTGACGCAGAACCGTGTGCAGAATGCCACCGTTCCGGTAGTAATCAACCTCAACAGGCGTGTCCACTCGACAAACCGTGTCGAACTGACCCTTGCTGCCGTCTTCCCGAGACCAGCGTACGGTTACTTCCTGACGGGCCTTCAGCGAATCATCCAGCTCGATGTCGAAATGCTCCTGACCTGTCAGGCCCATCGATTGGGCTGTATCACCGGCCTTGAACTGCAGGGGCAGCACGCCCATTCCGACCAGATTGGCGCGGTGAATGCGCTCGAAGCTTTCGGCCAGAACAACTCGGACACCAAGAAGGTTTGTACCCTTGGCAGCCCAGTCACGACTGGAGCCTGTGCCGTATTCCTTGCCTGCCAGCACCATCAGCGGGGTTCCCGCTTCCTGGTACTTGACGCTGGCGTCGTAGATCGGCATGACTTCTCCGTTTTCGAGCCAGGTGGTCCAGCCACCTTCCGTGCCCGGAGCCATCTGGTTGCGCAGGCGAATGTTGCCGAAGGTGCCGCGTGTCATCACGCGGTCGTTGCCTCGGCGGCTGCCGAAACTGTTGAAGTCGGCCTCGTCCACACCATTCTCATTCAGATAGCGGGCAGCAGGCATCATGAGCGGAATCTTGCCGGCGGGGCTGATGTGATCGGTCGTGACCGAATCGGCCACCTTGACCAGGACGCGCGCGCCCTTGATGGATGTGATCGGCGCGACATCGGTGCCCATGTCCTTGAAGAAATCCGGCTCCTGGATGTAGGTGCTGGCGGCATTCCACTCGTAGAGCTCGCCGGCCTTGACCGGAATCGCGTTCCAGTCCTCATTGGACTGGCCGACACCTTCGTAGAGCTCACGGAAAACCTCCGGCCGCATGGCCAGATCCAGCAGATCAAGAATCTCCTGATTGCTGGGCCAGATGTCGCGCAGGAAGAAGGGATTGCCAGCGGGATCCGTGCCGATGGGTTCGGTGGTCAGGTCCCGTGTGACACTGCCAGCCAGCGCGTAAGCAACGACCAGCGGCGGGGAGGCCAGATAGTTGGCCTTGATTCGCGGATGCACGCGGCCTTCGAAGTTGCGGTTGCCAGAGAGCACGCCGGCGACGATCAGATCCGTACCGTCGATCGCTTCTTCCATCTCGTCCAGCAGCGGACCGGAGTTACCGATGCAAGTCGTGCAGCCATAGCCGACCACATGGAAGCCCAGCTTCTCGAGCGGCTCGAGAAGGCCGGCGTCCGTCAGGTAGCGTGTGACAACGCGGCTGCCGGGGGCCAGGCTGGTCTTGACCGTTTTGGGAACCGTCAGGCCCTTTTCCACGGCCTTCTTGGCCACCAGTCCTGCAGCGATCAACACACCGGGATTGGAGGTGTTGGTGCAGCTGGTGATAGCCGTCAGCACAACATCACCGTGATTCAATTCGCGCTCGCCATCGGCGAACTTGGCTGTGCCGGTCTGGCGCAGCTGTTCCTCATTCAGGCCAAAGCCCTTGGCACCGGCGGGAGCCGTCAGGGATTCAATGAAGTCGCTCTTCAAACCGGCAAGTGATACACGGTCCTGCGGGCGCTTGGGGCCGGAGAGCGAAGGCTCGACGGTTGAAAGGTCCAGCTCGAGCGTGTCCGTGAAGACCGGATCGGGCGTGTCGTCGGTGCGGAAGAGGCCCTGCTCCTTCATGTAGCGTTCGACGCGTGTGACAAGCACCTCGTCACGGCCCGTACGACGCATGTAATTCATGCTTTCAGCATCCATCGGACAGAAGCCCATGGTGGCGCCATACTCGGGAGCCATGTTGGCCAGCGTGGCGCGATCGGCCAGACTCATGCTGGAAAGGCCGGGACCAAAATACTCGACGAACTTGCCCACAACACCCTTCTTGCGCAGCATCTCTACGCAGGTCAGGGTCACGTCCGTGGCTGTGACACCTTCACGGGCGGCACCTGTCAGGCGGAATCCGACCACTTCAGGAATCAACATGTAGATCGGCTGGCCCAGCATCACGGCCTCAGCCTCGATACCACCCACGCCCCAGCCTGCAATGCCCAGACCGTTGATCATGGTGGTATGGCTGTCGGTGCCCACGCAGGAATCGGGGAAGACCACATCCATGCCGTCCTCGCTGGTGGCAAGCACGCCGCGGGCGAGGTATTCCAGATTCACCTGATGGATGATGCCCACGGCAGGCGGCACCACGCCGAAGTTGTCGAAGGCCTGCTGGCCCCAGCGCAGAAATTCGTAGCGCTCGCGGTTGCGGCTGAACTCAAGGCGCGTGTTATCGGCCAGCGCCTGCGGGTCGCCGTAGCGATCCACCTGAATGCTGTGATCGATGACCAGATCCACCGGCACAATCGGATTGATCTTTTTTGGATCACCGCCCATGCGCTTCATGGCGCTTCTGAGCGCCGCCAGATCCACCACCGCCGGCACGCCTGTAAAGTCCTGCAGCACCACACGCGCCGGGCGATAAGGAATCTCCTCGGCGGTGGGAGCGGCGGGATTCCAGCCGGCGATGCGCGCCACATCTTCCTTGTTTACCACGTGTCCGTCGCAGTGACGCAGAACGCTCTCCAGCAGAATCTTGATGGAGAAGGGCAGGCGGTTCACCCGTCCGAGACCCTGCTTTTCGAGGGTCTCGAGTCGATAGATCCAGGCATCACCGGCGCCGGTGTTGAAGCGGTCGCGTGTGCCCAGCAGATTGCGTTGGATAGCCATGATCCTCCCGATATGTGTCTTGGAGACGACCTGCCCGCGGCTCTGTCGCGAACAGAGGGCCCTTGTCAGTGTCAAGAATCAGACAAGATAGGAAAGGCAAGCGATCCGGAAGCCATGAAGCACTACATTGAGCGGCATGAATCACAAACAACATCGCCCGTCCCGGGCAGAACGACCCGCCAGCGAGCGGGGAATGGGTGGCTGGATCAGTGGTCGTCACCCGGTGCGCGAAGCCCTGAAGGCCGGCCTGCCCGCAGAAAGGCTGCTGTTAAGGGACAGCCTCGAATCCGGTTTCGGTAAGGAAATTCGCAAGCTCGCCCTGGCAGCGGGCCTTAAGCCCGAAGCCTGCGACAATCGAATCCTCGACAAAACCATGCGTCACACGGATCATCGCGGCGTGGCGCTGAAACTGAAGCCACAGGCGCTGGGCCGCCTTGACGTTGAGTTGCCCGGCCTTCTGAAGGAAAAGCCGCAGGCCTTGCTCCTTCTGCTGGACGGCCTGCAGGATCCGCAGAATCTGGGAAGTGTGGCGCGGACAGCCGAGGCAGTGGGCGTTGACGCGATCATTCTGGGTGAAAGCGCACAGGCCCCGCTGGGTGATGCGGCCTTTCGGGCTTCAGCCGGTGCACTGGCCTGGCTGCCGGTCTGGGAAGCCCAAAACCCGGAAAGCGCCCTCCTGCTTATGGGCAAGGCCGGTGTAACACGGGTTGGCCTGAGCGAAAAGGCTGAACGACTGCTGCAGCACGTAGAACCCGGCTACCCGCTGGTTGTCGTTCTGGGCGGCGAGGGCCGTGGCCTTTCGCAGCGTGTCCGCGAGCAGCTGGATGTAGAGCTGCGCCTGCCCATGCAGGGGCATGTGGGCAGCCTGAATGCATCGGTCGCCGCCGGTGTTACACTCTATCAGCTCAACATGGAGCGAATCGGTCAATGAGCCAATCCCAGGATCTGGACAAGCGACTGAGTGCGGAGCAATTGAAGGATGCCGAGGCTGACGGCCGCGCCATGAGCCGCCTGCTCAAGATTTTGAAGATTCTGCGCGCACCCGATGGCTGTCCCTGGGATCGCGAGCAGACTCATCGCAGCCTGCGTCCCTACCTGCTCGAAGAGTGTTACGAAGTCCTGGACGCCATCGATCGCGAGGACATGAATGACCTGCGCGAGGAACTTGGCGACCTTAGTCTGCATGTGGCCTTTCAGGCCGAACTGGCTGAAGAGCGCGGGGAGTTCCGCCTTGCCGATAGCCTGGATGAAATCAGCGAAAAACTGATTCGTCGGCATCCGCATGTCTTTGGTGATACAAGTGCCAGCACGCCCGAAGAGGTGGAGCGTAACTGGGAACGCATCAAGACGAAGGAAAAGGCCGAGCGGGCGAGCATCCTGGATGGCCTGCCTGCCGCGCTTCCCGGGCTTCTGCGCGCGCAACGGATTCAGGAGAAGGTCGCGGGTGTGGGTTTTGAGTGGAAGGATGTCAGCGGTGCCATTGACAAGCTGAAGGAAGAATACGGCGAGTTTCTTGAAGCGCTCGAATCTGGAGATCACAGGGAGCAGGAAGCCGAGTTCGGCGATTTTCTTTTCTCGATTGTCAACATTGCGCGCTACCTCAAAGTGCAACCTGAAGATGCCCTGCGCAGGACCAATGACAAATTCTGCCGGCGTTTCAGCCAACTGGAGGAAAGGCTCAAGGCGGAGGGCGGCTCGCTTGGTGAGAGCAGTCTGGAAGAGATGGACCGGCTCTGGGAGGCGGTCAAGCGCGATGAGCGGGCAAACTCCTGCTGAGGAATTCCGGCTGAAGGCCCATTCTGTGCTTGCACAAGCTGCCTGAATCTGATATTCTGACTCACGCGTCGTCAAGGACCTCAGGTCAGACAAACAGGCTGCTCTTTTCATGAACCAACGCATGAATGTATCACACGTCCTTCAGGACTTCCCTGTAGTACACAGCCCCGGCGCGCCATTTCCTTTCATCACCAGCAACACCTTCAGCAGGAGAACTGCATGTTGAATTACACCGTTATCCATGATTGTGAGTCCATGGACGGCCGCTTCCGTCTGCAGTCCGGAGAAAAGGTCTACGGCAACGGCAACTTCGTCGGCAAGGTCGGCGTTCTGAAGGACGGCATCTGGGATCTCGTCGATCGCGAGGCCCTGCAGCGAATACGATCCGGGGAAGACCGGCGCCAGGGGCCTGTTGACAGGCGCAGGGGCCTGGACCGGAGAGACTGAGCGCGCGGAATCCTGCTGATCAGGCGAATCTCGAAGATCGAGCTTCCCGCAACCCGCTTCTCTGGCGGCGCGAGAGTGTCTCACAATTTTCATTTTTTTCATTTTTCGCTTGACTGCAAGGAATTGCGCTTTCTACCTTGCATCCAACCTACCGGCACAATGCCGATCGGCTGTTTGTCACACAATCAGTTACATGGAGGACCTGATGGCCAAGACCCCTGCACCCAAGCCGCCTTTCAACAAGGGTGACCTCATCGAACATGTCGCCAAGGAAGCCAAGCTGCCCAAGGCACAGGCCAAGACCGCTGTTGAGGCTGTGCTTGAGGGAATCAAGAAGAACGCCAAGCGCGACGTCCGCCTGGTGGGCTTCGGCAGCTTCTCCGTTGTGAAGCGGAAGGCCCGTACCGGCTTCAATCCGCAGACCAAGGAAAAGATCAAGATCAAGGCTTCGAAGACGGTCAAGTTCCGTCCGGGCCAGGGTTTCAAGGACACCATCTAGTCCCGACTGCCCAATGGAAATGAATCCCCGCTTCACGGCGGGGATTTTTCTTTGCCCGGCAAATGGGCTTCGGACTTGATTTCAACTTTCTCCCTTGCTAAAATGGGGGTCTGTTCATTGCAGCGGGGCGTTGCGCAGTCCGGTAGCGCGCCTGCTTTGGGAGCAGGAGGTCGCTGGTTCGAATCCAGTCGCCCCGACTCCGTGGCGCAGCCAGGGTCAATGCGCTCGTAGCTCAATGGATAGAGCACCGGCCTTCTAAGCCGTAGGTTGAAGGTTCGAGTCCTTCCGGGCGCGGTCGGCTCTTGATGGTGGATGTAGCTCAGTCGGTTAGAGCGCCTGGTTGTGGCCCAGGAGGTCGTGGGTTCAAGTCCCATCTTCCACCCTGCTTTAGATTGATGGCCCCATCGTCTAGCGGTCAGGACTCCAGGTTTTCATCCTGGCAACAGGGGTTCGATTCCCCTTGGGGTCATGAGCCCGTCAGCCAAGCTGGCGGGCTCATTTCGTTTTTGGCGGACAGCTACTTCTCGCACCTTTACCCTTCCGCTCTCGATTCTCATCTTGATGTGTCACAGGTACTGGAGAAGCCATGATCAAGCTGCCCCGTCTGAGCACTGCTGAACTTCGTGGACACATCGTCGGTGTGGATGCGCCCATTGATACACCCTATGGCGAGCGTCTGATGGTCTACTGCGATTACACAGCAAGCGGACGCTGTCTGAACTTCGTGGAACATTACATGATGCGCCTGCAGCGCAATTACGCAAACACGCACACCGAGGATGACATCACCGGCCGCAACATGACGCGCCTGCTGCACGAGGCGGAGGCTGTGATCAAGCAGCAGGTGAATGCAGGTGATGCCGGCAGGATCATTGCCTGCGGCAGCGGCAGTACGGGGGCCATCGACAAGTTTCAGCAGCTGGTGGGTGTGATGATTCCCGCTGTGACACGCCATCTGCTTACAGAGCTTTTGTCGAATGAATTCGGGGAAGGCGGTCGCGAGCGGATGCGGCAGGTTCTGGCAGAAAAGCAGCCGGTCGTTTTTGTTGGCCCTTATGAACACCACAGCAATGAAGTCACCTGGCGGCAGGGTCTGGCAACGGTTGTGGAAGTCAGGCTGGACGAAAACGGCGACATTGATCTGCCCCATCTGGAAGAACTGCTGCAGAAGCCCGAGTACAGGAACCGGCTGCGAATTGGCAGCTTCAGTGCCGCCTCCAACGTAACCGGGCGGATCAGTCCGGTACGCGAGCTGGCCGTGATCCTTCACAAGTACGGGGCGCTGGCCTGTTTCGACTTTGCAGCAAGTGGACCCTATGTGCCGATTGACATGAATCCTGGATCTGCAGACGGTGAAGATGCTTCGATTGATGCCGTCTTTCTTTCGCCGCACAAGTTTCTGGGTGGCCCCGGCAGTGCCGGTGTGCTGGTGTTTAACGAACGCATCTACCGCCGGGATCTTCCGCCCAGCGTCGCTGGTGGAGGAACCGTGTCCTATGTGAGTCCGCGCGCACACGATTTTGTGCTGGACATCGAGGAGCGCGAGAAGGCCGGAACGCCTGCCGTGTTACAAACTCTCAAGGCCGCGCTGGCCTTCATGGTCAAGGCCGCTGTCGGCATTCCCGAAATCGAGGCACGCGAAAAGGACCTGCTGGAGCGTGCTCTAAGGCGCTGGGCCGGGAATCCGGCAATTGAAATACTGGGCAAAGCCGATGCCGCAAGACAGATCGGAATTTTGAGCTTCAACGTGAAACAGCCGAATGGCCGCTATCTGCATCCCCGCTTTGTGACCGTGCTGCTGAACGATCTTTTCGGCATTCAGAGCCGTGCCGGCTGCAGCTGTGCCGGACCCTACGGACACACGCTGCTGGGCATTGATGAAGAACGTTCCGAGCGCTACCGTAGCAGCATTCTTGCCGGATACACGGGCCTGAAGCCCGGCTGGTGCCGGGTCGGCTTTCACTACACCATGGATGACGCCGAGGCCGATTACCTGATTGACGCAGTTGATTTTGTCGCGCGCCGCGGGGCAAGCTTCATGGCTGACTACACCTTTGATCTGGAGAGCAGCAGCTGGGAGCACAAAACAGGCGAGAGCACATGGGAAGCGCTTTGCCTGGACCAAGCGCTGAAAACCGCTTGCGAACCCTGCCGGGAGCTGGAAGGCGAGATTCGCAGTCGCTTGTATCACGACTATCTGCGTGACGCCGAAGAAATGGCGGATCGACTGGATGAGCGACCAGCCGAGCTTCGCGAACTGGAAGGAGAACTTGCCCAGCTGCAGTTCTTCGACATGCCGAAGAAGGGATAAAAAAAGGGCCGGTCATGACCGGCCCTTCTCTTAAGGCTTTGCGGCTTTAGTTGGTGGCGCCCGTCACCCTTGCTGAGGCAGCTGCTGGCGGTGCGAGAGGGTTCCAGACAGCAACCACGCGAATGCTCCAGGTGTTGCCGGGATCACTCAAGCCGGCATCCAGCGAGACGCTGGCTGTGTCGGCACCTGGCACATCCAGAACCTGACTCTGGCCGCTGGCATCGGTCAGTTCCAGACGATATCCAGTAACACCCGCCACCGGTGTCCAGCTGACCGTAATACCATCAAGAGCCGTCCAGCTGATTTCGCTGACCGGAATCTCAACCGGCAATTGCTGGAGCCATGCGCCCATATCGTACATGCCATCGGTGCCAAAGAGCTCGTGCCAGCGCGGCATGGCTTGCTGGGCTGCCGGACCAAAGCGCATGCGGTGCATGGTCTGCCAGGGCAGATCACGGGCGCGTTCACCCAGATGCTCACCGGGGGCAAAGGGAATCGCGCGACCATCGCTGCCATGACAGGCGGCGCAGCTTGGTGTTGTTGCTGCCTGATAGTAGCCCATGCCGATTACCCAATCACCTTGTATCACACCTTCCGGGCTGATGCCGGCGCTCATGTCCATGGCGCCCCCCAGAACAAATGCGGCGAGATCCAGCATGTCCTGATTGTCCAGCAGACTTCCAAAGCCGTGACTTCCACTTAGCAGACTGAGAATGCCCTGGCTGTCCAGCGCGCTGTCATGGACGGACGGGAAGCCGTGATCTCCGGCATAATCAAAGCCGTGACAGGATGCGCAGCTCCAGCTTTCTGCACCGGCGCCCGGAACCGTATCCGTCCCCTGGCTCCACAGCGGATGATCGCCTGCAGGCGCAGTCTGGCCGCTTTCGATCCACCAGCGATCGTAGAGGCGACCGCCGCGTGATACATCGCCCAGCGCTCCCGGCAGCAGGTTCATCTCATGGATGACGGTACCGCTGCGATCAGCAGCATCCCACATCGCAATGAACTCGGTTACGGCGGGATCGCTCAGGCCGCGCATGGCATCAACAACCTGCGGGTTGACGCTCTGGAAGTGGAGGCGAACCAGCACACTGGCCGTCGCAGCCGGCAGCTGGTAGAAGACACGGTCGCCTCCGCCACTGTTTTCGTGGAGGTCGGTGTCGGCAAGGCAGGCGCCCTGCGGGGCCGTGTCCGCGGCGTTGGGTCCGGTGGCCGACCAGCCGGCAGGCAGCAGGCGATTGTCCTTCTGGAAAACATCCGCAGACATCAGGCTCCAGGTCGGATTGCCTGCCGTATCCACGAAGCGCCCTTCCCAGATCTGCACCTGAGACGGATCCGTGATCGTGCTGTGATGGGGCTCGATGCCCGCATCGTGTCCGGTAATGTGACCTGCCTGATCAACCGCGCCACTATGAAAGAGCACCTGACTCTGGGCATCCAGTGCGACCACTTCCAGCCAGGCGCGCCTGACGGGAATGCCCGTGGGGAATTTGTGACCGGCATGATTCTGCACACTGACACGCAGCTCGGCGTGGCTGCCTGCATCAGTCAGGCCTGCATCCAGACTGATGCCACCGGCAAGGAAGCGCTCGGTGTTGGCAATCAGGATGTCATACTGTGCCGCATCCGCCTTGATGTCGAGGGCCGTGATGTTGTCACGCATCAGTTCGAGCATCATGGTGTTGCCACCCACAATGTCATGGCCACGTGTTGGTGCCCTTAATCCCAGGCCCTGCGGCGGGAAGGTTGAAAGCACATCACCATCGGCGAACTCGCGCATATGGCAGCTCTGGCAACTGACATCGGACAGGCTCGAATTGGCGTTCTCCAGCAGCGGAGTCTGCTCGGGGAAACTGCCGACAATCTGTCCTGAAGCGTCCAGAGTCGGCGTGAACAGTGTGTGACAACTGGCGCAGAGATTGGAGTCCTGCATGTGCGCGCCTTCCAGCGGGACAAAGCCCGTAGAGGCAATCATGCTTTCTCCCTGCGGCTCGGCAAAGGGGCCATAGATGCTGTTGTTGCCCTCAATCGAGAAGTTGCCCGACCAGGCTGACTGACCAAGATTGGCGGGATCCAGCTGGTGACACAGCGTGCAACTGACGCCTTCCTGCCCGGCAGGATCGCTGTCCAGTTCGGCAAAAGAATAGCTGCCGTCGCCACTCAGCTGATCTTCCAGATGGCCCATCGGCGCATGGCAGCTGAGGCAGGTGCTCTCAATCAGTCCCGCAGCCGAAGGGAACTCACTCATTTCGTAAGCGACCTTGGCCCGCCAGTAGGGATCGCGGCTGGAGTTGGCCATCATTGTGGCTTCCCAGAGATGCATGGGGCTGACGTTTTCGCCGTTGTGATCGAAAACACCCGCGCCTGGATCGTGGTTGTGGCACTTGTTGCAGACAACCGCGGCCCGGAAGTGGTCGGTGGCCCAGACGGCAGGATCCTGGTCATCGCATTCATCGGGAATGCCGTTTCCGTTCAGGTCAAAACTGCTGCCCGAGGCGATGTCGCAGTCATCCAGCACACCGTTGCCGTTGCAGTCGTTGTCCGGATTGCCCAGCTGGAAGAAGTGCAGGGTCCAGCCTGTCAGCTGTCCCGTGTCGGAGCTTGCATTATCGCTGACCGTGATACGCCAGTCAGAAGCAGAACTCAGGCCGTCAAAACTGCTTAAGGGGTCGGGGAAAGGCAGGAAGTCGCCGCTGACCAGACCGGATCCGCTTGCGCCCGAGTCTTCGATGCTGTCCACGTAGGAATCACCCAGTCGAACAGAGAAGCCGTCAGCACCACTGCCAAAGCCGGATCCCGTGTAGCCGGGACGATCGATCACTGTGGCACTGACCCCGGAGGAGACATGCTCAAGGGTGACGATCAGGTCGCCATTGTAGGAATGACCAATCTCAAGGCTCAGTTCCATGCCGCTGATCGCAAGATCCTGACTGACAGTCATGCTGTGTGATACACCGGCCGGATCGTTGTCCGGAATGTCCAGCGCGAGGGTGCCACTGTCCAGATCCAGCCAGCCATTGCCGCCACCGACGAATTCACACTCGTCCGGATAACCGTTGTTGTTGCAGTCCTGACTGAAGCCGCTGGCGATATCACATTCATCAGGAATGCCGTTCAGGTTGCAGTCCAGACTGGTTCCACTGGCGATATCACATTCATCGGGGATGCCGTTCGTGTTACAATCCAGACTGCTGCCGCTGGAGATGTCCACTGCATCATCAATGCCATTCGTGTTGCAATCCGGAAAGTTGACATCGCAGGCCGGACCATCAAGTAGCAGGCCGAAGTCGCCAGAGGCATTGCTGTAGCCGCTTACGCGAATCGTGTAGCTCTGCCCGGCAGTCACGGACCAGGTGATGGAACTTCGGTAGTTGGCGCAGTTGTCATCGTTGCACTCAATCTCGTTAGCCGCTGTACCAGGACAGTCGGTGTGGATCGAGAGCACCGTGTCGTAGTTGCCCATGTCACAGGTCTGGACAGTTGCTGTACCGCTGGTGGCAGGTGTATAGCGGAAGAAGACATCCGGGCTGGTTCCGCTGGATCCGCAGCTGCTGGAACCATGGTTCTCGCCGGGCTGCTTGCCGCTGGTGGTTCCAAAGACAGGGTCGGCCGAGGGACAGATGATCTGGCCGCAGACACCTTCACATTCATCGGGAATACCATTGCCATCTGCATCCAGCGAAGATCCACTGGCAATGTCACACTCATCAGGGATGCCGTTTTCATTGCAGTCCTGGCTGCTGCCCGCTGCAATGTCGCAGGCATCGTCAATTCCATTCCCGTTGCAGTCGGTGGGTGTTTCACATTCGTCGGGAACGCCGTTTCCATTACAATCCTGACTGAAACCACCGGCGATGTCGCAGGCATCGGCAATGCCATTGCCATTACAGTCGGTTTCGCACTCATCGGGAACGCCATTCGTGTTACAGTCTGTGCTGCTGCCACTGGCGATGTCACAGTCGTCGGGAACACCATTGGCGTTGCAGTCGACTTCGCACTCATCAGGCACGCCATTACCATTACAGTCCTGGCTGTTGCCGTTGGCGATGTCCTGATCATCCGGTGTTCCATTGCCATTGCAGTCGGCCGGACCCTGTGCCGGACCCGTTGTCGCTGCGGCGAGGCTGGCCGGACCCGTGCCCGTATACATGCCTACCTGGGCCGTGACAGCTTCCGGCGGCTGATTGGCATCAAAGCGGAAGGTGTACATCACACCCCAGCGAATGGGATTGTCACTGGTGTTCCAGCTGATCGAGTTCATGCCCTGTGTAATCGTCCAGGCATCATTTGAATAGCCAGGGTCATACTGCAGGGGGGCGTGAAAGCCGGCGTTCTGAATGAGGGTTCCGGCAGAAAGCGGAACCTCGAAGCTGTCAATGGCGCGGGCCATGTCCACATTGTAGAGGCAGTATTCGTAGTGCCACATGCCATTGCCCAGATCCTGACTCTTGACCGCCAGATAGGCGCGGCCATCAGGGCTGTCGCCGGGGCCGCCAGCATTTTCGTGTATCACGGGAATTTCTTCAGCCACCAGTGTCATGCTGCCACCCCATGCATCAAGCGCGAGGCCGATTTCAGGCAACGTCGATGATCCTGTCATGCCAACGGACCAGGTGCTGCCCGGGCTGCCACTGAAGGTGACGGGCTTCCAGCCGATGCTGTTAACCGGATTCACGTCGTCAGCAATGTTGTAGACACCTTCGCTGTAATACAGAGCCGAAGGATGCTGTGCTGGATCGATGTCGTTGTCATTGACCCAGAGGCTGTAATCGCCCGAATAGGTCACACCCGTCCATTCGCCGGTCCAGGGGTCGATTTCCGAGCGGGGACGCAGTCCGCTGGCATTCAGCCCGGGACTGTAGGTGTCCGTGCACCCCTGTCCCAGCCAACCACCGGCGCTGTGTCCACTTTCGAAAACACAGTTGGGCAGATCAGGCAGGTCGCACTGGAAACTGGAAAGAGCATAGAAACCATGCTTGATCCAGGATACGGCCACTTGTTCAAAGCGGTCGTTTTCAAGGCGGAACAGGTTCTGCACAATGTAGGGATGACGGTTACCCAGACCGCTGGTCCACTGCAGGTCTGTATCACCGATGTTCCATGAAGTTGTTCCCAGCGCCATGCGCGCGTAATCGCCACTGCGGGCGTGCTGATAGAGCCCGTAGAGCTGGCAGAAGGTCATGTCCGCGCCCTGTGATACACGATCGGAGCTCAGCTCGAAGTCGGCTTCAAGGGGTGGCAGAGCTGAGGGCGCGTCGCCGCCCGTCCAGGCCAGTTCAAGCTCCAGGTGGAGGCTGCCCAGACTGTGATTGCCATCAGCATCCAGTCCCAGATCAGCCGCGAGCTTGTCATCCAGCAGCACCTGATTGGCATGCATGACCAACAGGTCCATGCCGGGAATCAGGGCGAGCTTCAGTTCCGCCAGATGGGCCAGAACCTGTCCTTCGCGGCTCAGCAGCAGCCAGTCTTCGACCGTGTCCGAACTGGCGTCCACCAGACTCATCTCCTCGCCCCTAAGGCTGTCAGTGCTACCGGAAAGCCTCCAGCTCACGGGGATCTGCAGTCTTCCCGTGGTGGCGGGGAGGAGGCGCGAGCGATCGCTGATCAGCCCGAGTTGCGGGCCGGAAGCGCTTGTCGGTACCTGGTTCAGCTCAATCTGAACGGGCAAGGTGGCCTGGCGAGTATTCCATTCAACATCCAGCGCCTGACTGCGCCACTGGGTGGATGCCATGACGGGGAGGGACAAGCCAAGCAAGGCAAGTCCGTGCAGTGCCGCCTTGAGCGACAAAGAGCGGTGTTTCATGCTACCTCATTGCGTGGTTGGTTTCAGACAAGCCGAAGCTCGGCGTTCCGGGCAAAGCTTCAGAATGCTGCAAGTATCGGCAGCGGCAGGGGGATAGGCAATAAAAAAAGCACTAATCAGAAGCTTAACAATTCAGGCATCGCGCTGTTCATTTTGCGGAATCAGTCTGGGCGGGGGACTCGGCTTCCTCAACCAGATGGGTCAGACAACTGCACAGCTTTTCCATCTGATCCTGTGTGGCAGCCTGACCGCGACGGGCAACAAGGTGGAGCAGAAGCACAATGAGAACAGCCAGCGGCACAAACCAGAAGGCCCATGGCTGCTGATCCACGGCCATCTGGCTGCTGCCGAACATCAGTCCGGTAAAGGCCATGAAGACCGCGCCGATGTACACGGCCATGAAAGCTGTCCAGGCGCCGGGTGCAGGTCCGTACTGGCAACGCAGACGCAGACCGGAGGCCTCTTCCTCCAGGCGAACATCCAGCACGGGTGTCCAGGCCTTGCGCTCAGGCGCAGGCAGGGTTACGCGCATGTGATCATCCAGCGCTTCGCCATCCAGAGGGCAATCACCACGACGCAAAATGTCGCGGGCACGGCTGACCAGCTCAGTGCGCTGACTGCGCGTTTCAATCTCGAAACTTGGCCTTAAGCCTTGTCGGGTTTGGCTCTTTTTCATGGGGCCAATCTATCAATTGCCCATGCCTTGCTGTCAAGGTCTGGCTGGTTGGAATGCTCATCCCTGGTTGATATGAGCAAAGCTGGTTTGCCGCAAGGGCCATTTCAGGCCTGTTTCAAAGCTGCAATTCTGGCATGACGCTTGCATTCATCAGAAGCAGATTCACACTGACGAAAGCCCCTCCTCCTGTACCACCGTTGGCAAGCCCCTTCCTTGACTGGAAGGGGCTTTTGGTATCTTCAGGCTCATGAACACTCATTTTGCCAGCCAGTTGCTGGAAAGGCTGAAGCAGACAGGCAGCATCAGTGCGAATGGCCGGACACTGTGGAGGCCCTTTCATGGATTTTCCAGTGTTGGTCCATCGCTTGAAGCTGCCTGCCAAAGCCGCAAACTGATTTCTCCGGAAGGGCCCGCACTCAGCTGTGTGCAGCTTGAGGGCGTGGCCGGCGCAGAGGCTTTTCGACTGGAGATCACTGAGGGCGAGATTCGCCTTTTAGCCTCCAGACCGGCCGGCTGGCAGCAAGGCCTGAACCTGCTATGGCGCTTCAGTCTGCTGGGCTGTCTTCCGCAGGAAGCCGCGATCGAAGCTGCGCCCCGCATGGCCTGGCGCGGTTTGATGCTGGATCTCGCCCGGCGTTGGTGGCCACCCGAGCTGGTTGAAAGGGTGATCGAGCAGGTTGCCCTGTTCGGGGGTAATCGCCTTCACCTGCACCTGACGGATGATCAGGGCTGGCGTTTGCCGCTGTCATCCATTCCAGCGATGGACCGGAATCGTCCGCTGGCGGGCCAAACCGGTCAGGCCTGCTACACACGGGCAGAGCTTGATGGTTTTGTATCACATGCGCGGGCCCTGGGCGTTGAAATCATGCCTGAAGTTGACCTGCCCGGTCATTCCATGGCACTGTTGGCGCTTCGCCGGGAACTGTCCTGTGATGGCAATAAGCGGCAAGTGCCCACGGCCTGGGGCGGCTATCCCAGCCCCTTTTGCCTGGGTGGCGACAAGCTTCCCGCCTTTGTTGAGGAACTGCTGGATTGCCTTGTCTCGATCTTTCCCTTCGATGTGATACATCTGGGTGGAGATGAGGTCCGTGAAGAGAGTTGGGATGGCTGTCCGCGCTGTGATCAGCTTGCAAGAAGTGCGGGGCTGGCTGGTAGCCGTGAGCTGCAGCGCTGGTGGACCCCGTGGGTCACGGCGCGATTGGAGCAGGCGGGGCGACGGGCTGCCTTCTGGGATGAAGCAAGAAGTCTTGGCGCGCCAGCTGGGAGCCTCCTCTTTGCCTGGCGGGGCGATCAAGCCGTTCGGCAGTCGATTGCCGATGGTTTCGAGACCATTGCCTGCCCGCTGAAGCCCTGCTATCTGGATCACTATCCATCTGAGCAGAGCGCACAGCGCCGTGCGATCATGGGCCTGAACCGGGTTGAGGACATCGCCGCCTGGCGTCCCCTTTCCACCGGTGCTGCTGGCGGACAGGCGAATCTGTGGAGCGAATATCTTGCAGACACGGATCTGCTGATGGAGCGGCTTCAGCCGCGACTGGCGATGGCGCTCGAGAAACTCTGGGACGATCGAGAGGCAGTGCCAGCAGGGCTTGATGATCTTCACCGCACACTTTGCCGGGCAAGTGCCTGGAAAGCCCACGAGCGAGCTGTTGTGATACATGGCACAGCGCTGGCCCCGATGGATCGAGCCCTGCATGTGCATGTCTCCTGCCCGCCATTGGCTGAAGAGCTCAGGATCGAATCTTCAACTCTTGGCCTGAGCAGCAGGCAGGAGGCCGGCGTGCGGGAGCTGCACATAGCGTCCCCGGGCCAACCCGGCATGCACACACTGGAGCTGAAGACCTTCGCCAAAGGCCGTGAGCTTGGCCACATTCAGCTGCGGCTTGGCTGGATGAAGGCCTTGCCGGCGCTTGCGGAATCAAGCGACAGGCTCTTTCTGCTGAAGGCATCCGAGCCGGACTGGCAGCGGGTGCATGGCCGCGAGCTGAGTCTGAAGCAGCTCCCCCGTGATACAGATCGCTTCCTTGAGTTGATCGCGCAACAGGCTGGAGAAGGGGCCTGGAACAAAATGGAACTGCATGCCGCAGCCACTCCCGACCTGCCGCGAATTTCACCCTGGCCCGAGCCCTTCGGCCTGCGTCTGGATCGCTCCATTGAGCTTCCCATTGGCGGATCGGTTGTCTTTGAGACAGCCAGCATGGGGCTGGCCCGCCTTCATGTGGATGGTCAGTTGCTGATAGATCATGACGGTTTTCAGCCTGCTGACCGCTCCAGCGCGGAGTTTCTACTGGAGAAGGGCAGACATCGGCTCCGGCTTGAATGGCTGCGCTTCAGGCGCGAGGCAGGGGTCATCCTCAAGTGGATGGGACCCGGGGCGAAAGGCAGGATCGAACTGCCGGGGGGATGAGGCATTGCTCTACGGTGGCTTGATCTTGTTTTTATGATCAGTACAGAAGTTCTGTCTTTTGGCAGGTGTGCCCTCCTCGCCACCCCCCACCCACCCGGGGTATAGCTTTGTGCTGCTTCTGAAGTTCCCCGTATGTCGGGGAATCTCTGAAGAATTTCATTGTGTGTCACGAAAGCCGGGCAGAGATGCAGGATTTCCCTGCCTGTTCCTGGAAGCTTAGACCGCCTGCCGCGCCATACGCTCGGACAGTCTGCCTGTCAGCTCCATGTGCTCCACGTGCAGCATGGCTTCATCGGCCTCGAACTCAACGCGTCCTTCCAGCAGGAAAGGGCCTGACTGCCGCAGCAACATCGCGTGGCGTTCCCAGACATCAGGGAAGAGCACGGCTTCCCAGGTGCCATCCAGATCTTCCAGCGAGAGAAAGGCCATTCGTCGGCGCTCGTTTCGCGTGCGAATGGGTTTCATGGCAAACTTCCAGCCGATCATGCGCACACGCTGCCCTTCATACTGGCCAAGTCGGGATGAAGGGGTGCAGGTCTTGTGCAGCTCACCGAAGTCAAAGAGCTCCAGCGGATGCCTGCAAAGGCCGAATCCCAGCGCCTGCCGCTCGTGACGCCAGCAGTCGATCCAGCTCCACTGGCCGGCGCTGCCCGGTGTATCTTCCCGACCGAAGTCGAGAGCCAGCCCCAGATTCTGCCGCTTCCGCTCCGGGCTGGCCTGGCACTTGAGTTGCCAGAGGAGGGCAGGCCTTAGCGTGCGTGGATCCTGGCTGCCTGCCAGTCCGTCACAGGCGCCGGCGAAGATTAGTTGCTCCAGCTCTTCACGGCTTAGCCTGGAGCGTTCCCGCAGATCGCTGAAACTGCGCCAGGGAGTACCTGCACCTTCGCTGACCAATCTGAGCCGCCCGGCCCGGGAGAGACCGGCGACGGCCCTGAGTCCGGCCCGCAGTTCCTGCCCCTCGGCCTGCCAGCTGTCGTTGCCGCGCAGGAGGCAGGGCTGACGCAGCTTGAGCCCGATGCGCCGCGCTTCCTGCACATAGGCCGCAGGGCTGAAGAAGCCGCCCCCGTTGTTCAGTACCGCCGCCATGAAAGGACCGGGCCGGTGCGCCTTGTACCAGGCCATGCGGTAGCTGAGGACGGCAAAACTCGCGCTGTGGGCCTTGCAAAAGGCATAGCCGGCGAAGCTGGCAATCTGGCGCCAGATCTCTTCCGCGACTTCCTGTGGAACATCAAGCCCGGCACAGCCGGAGAGGAATCGGCCCTGCATGGCCCGCAGGGTCGCGGGTGTCGCGCCCTTGCCGCTCATCGCACGACGAAGCAGATCGCCTTCGGAGAGGCTCATGCCGGCCAGACCGCTGGCTACATGCATCACGTCTTCCTGATAGACCATCACGCCGTAGGTGTCTTCCAGCAGTTCACGCAGCAGCGGGTGAAGGAAGTCGATCGGCCATTCCGCGCCTTCAGCCAGTGCGGCCACCGCCCGGTGGCGCTGAATGTAGGCCTGCATCATGCCCGATTCCGAGACGCCGGGACGAATGATCGAGCTGGCGGCAATCAGATCCTCGAAGCAGTCGGGCTTAAGCTTGCGCAGAAGCGACTGCATGCCGGGGGATTCCACATAGAAACAGCCCATGCTGCGACCTTCCCGCAGAAGGGCGGCCGTGGCTGGTTCCACTTCGAGCTCGTAGACGCTTTCCGGGCAGCGGGGCGGTGCGGGCGGCCCGCCTTCGCGCTCCGCGCGGGCCTCGATCCGTTCCAGACGCAGCAGCTCCTTGTAATCCCCCAGTCCGCGCTGGGCAAGCAGGTCGATTTTGAGCAGGCCGAGTTCTTCAACCGGATGCATGTCCAGCTGGCTGACCGTGATTCCGCGGCCAGCGCGCTCCAGCGGCAGGTAGTCGGTGATGGGGCCCGGCGTGATCAGGATGCCGCCCACATGAATGCCCAGGTGGCGCGGCAGGCCGCAGAGGCGCTTGACCCAGGGCAGCAGCGAGCGCAGCGGCTCGGCTTCGGGCTGCAGACCGTAGCGCGCAGGGTGCTGGCTGATTTCCTCTTCCCAGTCGTGCCTTCCGCGCGGAAAGGTCCGGCTGAGCGCGTCCAGCTCCGCCCCGCTCAGGCCCTCGGCCTTGGCCAGTTCACGCAGCGCGCCCCGTGGACCCAGCGTCACGGTTGTACACAGCATTGCGACATGATCGGCCCCGAAGCGGCGAAAGACATGCCGGAAAACCTCATCCCGGTCGGTCCAGGAAAAATCGAGGTCAATATCCGGAGGCGTGCTGCGCCAGGGATTGAGAAAGCGCTCAAAGGAAAGCCTGTGGCGAATGGGGTCTACTTCAGTAAAGCCCAGACAGTAGGCCACCAGCGAGTTTGCCGCGCTACCACGGCCGATCATGGGCATGCCGCGCAGGCGCACGTGTTCGACGATTTCGCGCACAACCAGAAAGTAGCCGCTGAAGCCAAGCCTCTCGATGACAGCCAGCTCTTCTTCGAGCCTGCGCCTGGCCTCCGCAATGCTGCTCGTGCCAGTCGTTCCGGCGCGGCCCGCCGGTCCGCGTCTGCGCCAGAGGCCGGGAGCAGGATAGCGCCGTTTGAGGCCGGCCTCGCAGAGCCGTCGCAGACTCGCGCTCTCGCTGCCCGGAACGGTTCCCGGCAGTGTTGGCAGATGGAAGCGGCCGGTTTCCAGCTCCAGTCCGCAGCGCTCGACAAGTTCACGCTGGCGCCTCAGAGCTTCGGGCAGACGCGAGAATGCCCGCTCAAGCTCTGCGCGGGCAGGCAGCGAGCGATCGGGCAGGCTCTGGCGCTCAAGCTGCTCGATGCTGCGATTTTGATGAATGGCCTGAATGCGCAGATGCAGCGGGCGCTCGCAGGCCTGCAGGTATTCCACGCAGCGATGGGGACAGACCGGCAGTTCAAGCTCACGCGCACGCCGCCAGAGAAGATTGGCCGCGCTACGCCCCTGAAACGGATCCAGCCCGATACTCAGACGATCACCATCCGGACGCGGTGAGGAGCTGCCCATTGGCAGGAGCGCGTCCAGCGCCTGAGTGCCGGGCAGGACCAGCTCGCAGTGCTTGAGCGTGAGCATCGCCTCTCGCAGGGCCTGCGCTTCCGCGCCTGCCAGCCTTGGCTGCCTGTCCTGTTCGAAGGGCTCGTTTTCAAAGGGAAGATCCCGCTCGGCCCAGCCCTCCGGAGGGCGGGCTTCCCAACCCTCTCCCAATTGATCGAGGCTTACCAGCCGGTTCAGTTCTTTCAGGCCTTCGCCATTGCGGGCGAAGACCAGTGTGCCGCCCATTGCCGGGAAGCTGGCGCCGAGGATCGGCTTCAGAGCACTACGGCCCTCAGCCTCGCAGGCCCGCTTGAGCTCGACCATGCCGTAGAGCCCGCGTATGTCGCAAAGGGGCAGATGATCCCAGCCCGCGGAGAGCAGACCCTCTGCCAGCTCCTCCAGGCTGTGGCAGCCGCGTCCGAAGCTGAAGTGGGAGCGGATTTCGAGCATCAGCCGGCACGATTCCAGCCCGCCATGCCCACACTGAGCGCCTCCCGTCCGTAGCGCCCGCGCAGCTGCCGAATGCAGCTGTCTAGGCGGCTTTCCTGCTGCTGCTGTACGACGCTGAACAGACTGATCTGAGCGGCATCGGCCTCTGTTTGCATGTTCAGTTCAAGGGTGCGAATGCGGTAGCGTCGGGCTTCAAGTCCCTGACTGAGCAGTTCGCGGGCGGCGGCACGCAGGCTGCTGCGCAGGCTTTCACCCGGTCGCCCGGCGGGCCTGATTCCACGCAGATGGCTGTAGCCGTCACTCCAGCCCAGACGCAGCATCAGGCGTTTGGGGCGACGCTCTTCCTGACGGCAGCGCAGCACAAGCTCTTCGACCATCTCTGTCAAGAGACCCTGGAGTTCGAGAGGATCGGAACTGTCCCTGACCAGTCGGCGACGCAGGCTCCACGATCCGGATGCCTCAGCGCTGCCGGCGAGCGGTGTGGGCTGCAGCCGATGAAGGCAGTCAAGCAGGCGCTGGCCCTGGCTTCCAAAGACACGCAGAACTTCCCGCGCATCCAGCGCACGGGCCTCGGCCACCCGACGAATCCCGCTTTCCGCAAGCTCGTGTACCAGCGCGGCGGGAAGATCGGGCAGCCCGGCCAGCGGAAAGCCGTCCAGCACGTCGCGCTCCTGGGCTCCGCTTACGCTGTGGACACTTCCGATGCTTGCCCTGCGGGCCAGCAGGCGTGCCGCAAGTGCTGTACTGCCGATTCCGGCAGCGGCCTCCAGGCCTTCGCCCTCGCGCAGGAGATCGAGCAGTTCGCGTGCCTGCCGCATTTCGTCGGGGTGCAGGAGGCCAAGTCCGCTGATGTCCAGCAGCCAGTCGGCCGGACCCGCGGCCTGAATCTGCGGGCTGTGGCTTTCCAGCACTTCGCGCAGACGCCCGGTTGTGCTTTCCAGCAGGCCGGGCGCCTCTTCAACCAATTGCAGATCGGGCAGACGCCGGCGGGCCTGCTGCACATTCATGCCCGTACGCAGCCCGGCCAGTGCGGCCTTGTCGGAAAGGCCCAGCAGCTGGGCGCGCTCACCCACGGAAGCCACAAGGGCAAAGGGCCGATCAGCCAGCACGGGAAAGATGCGCAGGGCCAGCTGCGCGCGCAGCCGGGGAATACGAAGAGCCAGAAAGCGTGTTTGCATGAGTCTGTTCCTTTGTTCACAAGAATATGAACAAAAAGAGCAGCCGAGACAAGCGCGAATTCTATCTTTCGAAAAAAAGAGGGCCACATGTGCGGTCGTTACGCCTTCAGTCGCGTGGAAAAACAGCTGATCGAACGCCTGGGCTTGAAGCCGCTGCCGAGTGGGCTTAAGCCGCGCTACAATCTGGCTCCCGGGCAGCGGGTTCCCGTGATGCTTGCCGATGAGGCAAAGCCGAAAATGATCCTGCCCAGCTGGGGACTTGTTCCCGAGTGGGCAAAGGACACGGCGATTGCTGCACGCACGATCAATGCCCGCGTGGAAACAGCCGCGGAGAAGCCAGCCTTTCGCGAGGCCTGGCGACATGGCCGTTGTCTGCTGCCGGCGGATGGCTGGTTTGAATGGCGCAAATCACGGGCGGGCAGCGAGCCCTGGTTCATGCAACGAGCCGATGGGGAACTTGCCCTTTTCGCAGGTTTGTGGAGCCCGCCGGCGGCCTGTCTGGGCGCCGATCACCCCGGCACCTGCACGATCCTGACCTGCGCGGCTTCGCAGGACCTTAAGGAGCTGCACGAGCGCATGCCCGTTCTGCTCGATGCGGACTCGTTCAAGCTCTGGCTGGCTGAGGGACTTCTGCCTGAGCAGCTGCTTGAGGGCTCGTGGCAGCAGACGATCTCGCGTCACCGCGTATCACAGGAGGTCGGTCGTGTGACAAACGACCACCCCGGACTGATTGAGGCCTGGGAAGGCGGGCAGGGCTCGCTCTTCTGATCAGGCCTTCTGACCGCCACGCATGAGGCGATCGGCACCGATGACGGCTTCGTCGATTGCGTGATACATCTGCTCAATCATCTCGTGATATCGCTGCTGGATGGCCTGCCGGCGCAGCTTGAGCGTAGGTGTCAGCGTGCCGGTGGCTTCACTGAACATCTCAGGCAGCAGGGCGAAACGCTTGACCATCTCGTAACTGGCCAATTCACGGGATTGCGCCGCGATGCGCTGCCGGATCAGCTCCATCACTTCCGGCAGTTTAAGCAGACTTTCGCGACCATCGAAGTTAAGTCCGTGTTCGCGGGCGAAGGCTTCGAGCTTCTCGAAAACCGGAACAACCAGGGCCGTGATACATTTGCGCCCGTCACCCACGGCAGCCACCTGCTCGATGTAACTGTCGCGAACCAGCAGGGCTTCTACCCGCTGCGGGGCCACATTCTTGCCCTGACTTGTGATGATCAGATCCTTGATGCGGTCCGTGATACGCAGGTAGCCATCGGCGTCCAGCGTCCCCACATCGCCCGTGTGGAACCAGCCCTCCTTAAGCACCCTGTCAGTAGCCTCAGGCTTGTTCCAGTAGCCCTGAAAGACATTCGGGCCCTTGACCAGAACTTCACCGCTCTTCCCATCGATGCGCACACTGACATCGGAGATCACACGGCCGACGGAGCCCGTGCAGTATTCCCGCGGCCTGTTGCAGGTGACCATTGGACTGGTTTCGGTCAGGCCATAACCTTGACAGAGGAAAAAACCGATGGCGTGGAAGAACTCCTCGACTTCCTGCAGAAGCGCCGCGCCACCACTGGACATGAACTTCTTGTCGCCACCCATTGCCTCGCGCAGTTTGGAGAGCACGAGCTTGTCGGCCAGCTTGTGCTGCACGCCCAGCGTGAAGGAAGGCGCCTCGCCACGAATCTTCATCTGAGCTACGCTGTGACCGGTTTTCATCGCCCAGGGAAAAAGTTTCTGCAGTATGGGCGGGGCCTGCCCGACCTTTTCGTAGACGGTCTGCATCACCTTTTCATAAAGCCTGGGCACGCTGCAAAGGACGGTCGGGCGCACGCGCTTCAGAGCAGTGGCCACCTCACGCGGATCTTCCAGGTAGACGTTTTCCGCGCCCTTGGCCAGCACGTAGAGCGACCAGCTGTGCTCGAAGATGTGGCTTAAGGGCAGGAAGCAGAGGCTGCGATCGGAGTGGGTGAACTCGAAGGAGTCTTCGAGGACCTTGTACTGATGGAAGAAATTGGCGTGACTGAGCATCACACCCTTGGGCGCGCCGGTTGTGCCGGAAGTGTAGATCAGCACCGCCGTGTCGTCGTCGGCGGCCAGCGCCAGTTGCGCCTGAATCTGGACTTCGCTTTCCGGATCATCACCGGCCGAAAGCAGATCGGCCAGATGCGGCAGCTCTTCGTTTCCGTGACCGCCCTCCAGCGAGATCAGCTGGGGTGCATCGAGCTCCTTCAGCTCGGGAATGCGGCTCAAGGGCTGCTCGCCACCCAGAAAAATCATGGAAGAGCCCGAGTCGCGCACGATTTCGATGATCTGGGCTGCCGTGCTGGTGGCATAGATCGGCACGGGCAGGACGCGCAGGCGATAGAGAGCCAGACAGGTCAGGCTCCATTCCGGCCGATTCGGCGAGCAGATCGCCGCCCGGTCGCCAGCCCTGAGGCCGCGCCGGTAAAGGGCCTGTGCCAGTCGCTCGATCTGATTGCCCAGGTCGGCATAGCTCCAGCGCTGCCATTCTCCCTTGCGTTCCACACGCATGGCGGGGCGTGCGGCGTGGGCCTTGCAGCTGGTTTCGATCAAGTGCGCGAGGTGTTTCATCGGGGGCCTCCCAAAAATTCAATCAGGCAAGATACAAAGCTGAGCCAGACAAAGCCGGGACGAAGCGGAATTCCTACATTTGGGCGCAATCCGCACAGCGGCATCATTCTCAATCAGGACGATCATGGAAATCAGAAACGTGGCGATCATCGCCCACGTCGACCACGGCAAGACGACGCTGGTTGACACCATTCTCAAACACTGCAGCGTTTTCCGCAAAGGACAGCAGGTGCAGGAACGCGTCATGGACTCGAGGGATCTCGAGCGGGAGCGCGGCATTACCATCACCTCCAAGAGCCTGGCAGTCGGCTGGAAGGGTGTCAGGATCAACCTGGTGGATACGCCCGGTCACGCCGATTTTGGTGGCGAGGTCGAGCGAGTTCTGAAGATGGCCGATGGCGTTTTGCTGCTGGTGGATGCCTTTGAGGGGCCCATGCCACAGACCCGCTTTGTGCTGCAGAAGGCTCTGCAATTGCACTTGAAGCCGCTGGTCATCATCAACAAGATGGACCGCGACGGTGCCAGGCCCAGCGAAGTGCTGGACGAGGTCTTCGAGCTCTTCATGGATCTGGGCGCCAGCGAGGAACAGCTGGACTTCCCCCATGTTTTTGCGGCCGGCCGTGATGGCTGGGCCGTGCGCGATCTCGATGATCCTCGCGAAAGCCTCGATCCGCTGCTTGATGCCATTCTCGAAAATGTGCCGCCGCCGGTCGTGCAGGACGGTCCGCTGCAGTTCCTGGTTACGGCGCTGGATCACAGCGACTATGTGGGACGCATCGGCATCGGCCGCGTCTTCCGCGGAACCTTGAAGTCAGGCGCGCGCATTGCGCTGCTCAAGCGTGATGGTTCCAGTGAGGATCACACGATTCGCCGTCTTTACACTTTTGAGAATCTTGGGCGGCAGGAAACCGAAGAGGTGCACTGCGGCGATATCTGCGCCGTGGTCGGCCTGGAAGGAGTGGATATCGGTGATACCGTCTCCGCGCCCGAACAACCCGAGCCGCTGCCCCTGATCGCCGTCGACGAGCCCACGCTGACCCTGCAGTTCATGGCCAATGACAGCCCCTTCTTTGGACAGGAAGGCAAGTTCGTCACCAGTCGCCAGCTGCGGGATCGCCTTTACAAGGAGCTGGAGCGTGACATGGCGCTCCGCGTGGAGGACACGCAGAGCTCGGATACCTTTCGTGTTTCCGGTAGCGGAATCCTGCACCTGTCGATCCTGATGGAGACAATGCGCCGCGAAGGCTATGAGTTCATGGTCGGCCAGCCGCGCGTGATCTTTCAGGAGATCAACAACCGCAAGGCCGAGCCAGTGGAAATTCTGACCGTTGACGTGGCCAATGCCTTTACCGGTGCCGTGATTGAACACGTGGCCACGCGCCGCGGTGATCTGCTCAAGATGGAGCAGGGTGAAACACGCACGCGCATGGAATTCCACATGCCCAGTCGCGGGCTGATCGGCTTCCGCAGCCGCATGCTGCGCGCCACCGGCGGTGAGATCGTCCTGTATCACCGTTTTCATCAGTACGAATACTTCAAGGGCAGCCTTCCCGGACGCCAGTCGGGCAGCATCATTTCCAATGGAACGGGTGATGTGGTTGGCTACGCGCTGGACGCCCTGCAGGACCGCGGCCGCTTCTTCATCAAGCCCGGCGACAAGGTCTACAAGGGTCAGGTGGTAGGCGAGCACATTCGCGAGGACGATCTGGAAGTGAATCCGCTCAAGGGCAAGAAGCTGACGAACATGCGCGCTTCCGGCAGTGACAAGAGCCTGCGCATCGCTCCGCCTGTCATCTTCAGCATGGAAGAATGCCTGGAGTTTCTGGCTGAGGACGAGTGTCTGGAGATCACGCCCAAGAGCCTCAGGCTGCGCAAGAACCTGCTGGACGAACACGCCCGTCGTCGCAGCAAGAAGGAGCGGACACAGGAGTAATGACCGGCACTCCACAAGCAGCGATCAGTGGCATTGTGATCACCTTCAACGAGGAGGCGAGGATCACGGCCTGTCTGGATAGCCTCAGGCCCTACTGCGCTGAATTGCTGGTTGTGGACAGTCATTCGACCGATCGCACTCGTGAGCTGGCTGAAAAGGCCGGTGCCCGTGTGGTCGAGCACGATTTTGAATCACACGTCAAGCAGAAGAATGTGGCTGTTGATCTGGCCGCGCACGACTGGCTGCTGGCGCTGGATGCCGACGAGGTACTGGAAGCCACGGCGCCGAATCCGCTGGCCATGGTCGATTTCAGCCGTGATACAATCATCTGGCGGCTGGCCCGGCGCAATTACTATCTGGGTGCCTGGATCACGGGCACCAGCTGGAGGCGGGACTCCAGTATCAGGCTCTTCAATCGCCAGCGGGCCCGTTTTGGGGGCAGCTGGGTGCATGACAGCGTAAAGGGTAATGGCTGTGATACAAAGCGGCTGAGTTCCCTTCGCATCAAGCACTGGCCCTATCGTGATCTGGCCCATCATCTGGAAAAGATCAATCGCTACACGGATCATCTGGCGCGGGAGATGGCGGAAGAGGGGCGCAGGCCCTCGCTGATCAAACTGGTGCTGGATCCGGTCTGGAAGTTCCTGCGCAACTGGCTTCTTGAAGGTGGCTGGCGCATGGGCGCGCGGGGTTTTGTGCTCTCGGCCAGCGCAGCCGTATACGTCTTCTACAAGTACGCCAAGCTCTGGGAACGCTATCTGTCGCAGGACCAGGATTCGTGATACAAGCTCTGCGCGTTCTGCATGTGAATGATCAGGCTGCTTCGGGAGGCGGTGAAAACCAGACTCGACTGCTGATCCGCGAGCTGGAGGCGCTGGGTGTCGAGAATCACCTGCTGCATGCCCGCGGAGCCTGGCTTAAGGCGCAATTGGCGGATCTTCTGCCCGCTGAGCGTTTTCATCAACTGCCGCCATTTCCGCCCGCGCTGAGCCTTCCCTTTGTATCACGACAGCTCGCCCATCGCTTGAAGCCTGATCTTGTCCATGCTCACACTGGCAAAGCCACGCTTGCTTTCAGCTGGCTGCCTGCAGAGGTGCACAGCGTGATGCATCGGCGCATTCCGGAAGCACTTTCTGCCCGCGGCCTTTCCAGAGCCCGCCGCGCCAATGCCGTGATTGCCATCAGCCAGGCAATCTTCCATCAGCTTGAAGCTCAGGGTCTGAGCACCCAGCGCCTTCACCTGGTTCACAGCAGTGTCGAAGAGCTGGCTTGCAAAGCCGGACCGCTGCCAGAGTGCGATGGACCGGTCTTTGCCTACCTTGGCTATTTCAGGCGGCACAAGGGGCTGGATCTGCTGCTGGATGCGCTGGCGCTGCTTGATTTGAACAAGCTCAAGCTGACGATTTTGCTGATCGGCCAGGGTCCGGAAGAGCAGGCACTGAAGGCACAGGCGGCGAGCCTGAAGCTGGGCGATCGCGTCCGCTTTCTGCCCTTTCAGCCGAAGCCCTGCCCCTGGTTGAAGGCGATTGATCTTTTGCTTTTGCCCTCCCGCAGTGAGGGGCTGGGAAGCGTTGCATTGCAGGCACAGTCGCTGGGCACGCCCGTTCTGGGCTGTCGGGCTGGCGGCATTCCCGAGGCCGTGACTCACGATCAGGGTGGCTGGCTGGTTTCGCCCGAAGACCCGCAGGCGCTGGCCAAAGCCATTCAGCTGCTGGCCACCGACCATGACCTGCGCCAGCGGCTGGCTGCAGCCGGCCCCGCTCATATTGCTGCCCACTTTACTGCAGGGCGCATGGCGGAGAAGACGCTGGGGCTTTATCGAGAGTTGCTTTCGGGAACTCAATCGGGAACTGAGTTTTGAAAAAGGTCAGGAAAACCTGACTCTCCCGCATCACCGCCCACTTCAAACCGTGACCCGGCTGAAGGCCCTGAACGCGCATCAGCTTTATCGCTGGCTGAAAGTGTCAGGGAGCTTTGACCTTTTTCAGAATTGCCTTCGGGAACTCGATCGGGAACTGCGTTTCGAAAAAGGTCAAGAAAACCTGACCCTCCCAAATTCCTACCTTGCAAAGTTCGAACAAACGCGAGGTACCCGTGAACGCAAAGCGATATGCACGCCTGCTGATGAGCCTGCTGCTCATCGGCCTCCTTCTACCCTTGACAAGCCAGGCCGCAAGGCTGGCCGAGCCCTTGGTGATTACCAGTGCCGGACAGAGTTCCGACCTGCTGCTTTCCCGACAGTTTTTCCTGAAGGCCGGTCTGGAACAACCCCGGCTGGAGGCCCAGCTGAGTGCTGACAGTCTGGAGGGCGTTGAGACGCTGGTGGTCGTGGTCGGCGGCAGCACCAAGGGCCTGGGTCAGGCCAAGGATGCCGGCGAGCAGGAGCTGGCCCGTGTTGAGGCCTTGATGACGCGTGCGGCCGAGCTTCAGGTGCAGGTCCTGTGTCTGCATGTGGGTCGTGAAGCCCGTCGTGGCGCGGTTTCGGATCCCTTCATCACCCCTGTCGCCAGTCGCGCGGCCCAGATTCTGGTGCTGGAAGGCGGCAATGCCGACGGTCTCTTCAGCACCATTTCCACCGAGACGGGGATTCCCCTGATTGAGGCGGTGGATTACAAGGATTGTGTCACGCAGATCAATGCGCTTTTCGGCTGGGAGATGCCCGAGCGCTAGCGCTCGCCCCTGAACCATGGCAGCGAAGAAACCCGCAAAAGACAACACGCGCTACATCGCGCAAAACCGCAAGGCTCGGCACGATTACCACATCGAGCAGACCTGGGAAGCGGGCATTCAGCTCTGCGGCACCGAGGTCAAGGCCTGTCGCGAGGGCCTTGCCAGTCTGAAGGAGAGCTGGGCCAAGGTGATCGATGGCGAAATCTTCATCATCGGCATGCATATCTCACCCTATGCTCACGGCCGCTTTGGCGCGCACGAGGAAACCCGGCAGCGCAAACTGTTGCTGCACGCCGCCGAGATTCGCAAGATCACGCGCGAGCTTGAATCGGGCGGACGCACGCTTGTTCCGCTGGCCCTTTACTGGAAAAAGCATCTGGTCAAGTGCCGACTGGCGCTGGCAGCGGGCAAGCGCAAGGCAGACAAGCGCGCGGATATTGCCAAGCGGGAAAATGAACGCACCCTGAAGCGGGTGTTCAAGGAGGTCAATCAGCGATGAGTTTCCCCGGACTCAATGAACAGATGGACGAGATCAGGAAAGGCGCGGCCGAGATTCTGCCTGAGGATCTTCTGGAGAAGAAGATCAGTCGTTCGCTTTCCACTGGCAAGCCGCTGCAGATCAAATTCGGCGCGGATCCCAGCGCTCCCGACCTGCACATTGGACACGCCGTCGTCATCAACAAGCTCAAGACCTTTCAGCAGCTGGGCCACCAGGTCATCTTTCTGATCGGGGATTTTACAGGCATGGTGGGCGACCCCACGGGCAAATCGAAAACCCGTCCGCGCCTGACCCGCGAGCAGGTTCTGGCCAATGCCGAAACCTACAAGAGCCAGATCTTCAAACTGCTGGACCCGGAGAAGACCCAGATCCGCTTCAACAGCGAGTGGTTCGAGAAAATGCCGATCTCGCAGTTCCTTGAGCTGACCAGTCGCTACACGGTGGCCCGTCTGCTGGAGCGCGAAGACTTCAGCAGACGCTACAAGACAGGCCAGCCGATTGCCGTCATCGAATTCCTCTATCCGCTGATTCAGGGCTACGACAGCGTGGCGCTTGAGGCCGATGTAGAACTGGGCGGCACGGACCAGACCTTCAATTTGCTGGTCGGTCGCGTGTTACAGGAGCATTATGCCCAGGAGCCGCAGGTCATTCTGACCATGCCGATTCTGGAAGGCACCGACGGCGTCAACAAAATGTCCAAGAGCCTCGACAACTACATCGGTATCACGGACAATCCGCGCGAGATCTTCGGCCGCACGATGAGCATTCCCGACGAGCTGATCGCCCGCTGGTACGAATTGGCCACCGATCTGCCCGCTGCCGAGGTGCGCGAGATCCGTCGTCAGCTTGAGGCGCAGGAAGTCAATCCATCGCACCTCAAACGCCGTCTGGGCCGCGAGCTGGTCCGCATCTATCATGATGTATCACAGGGTGAAGCGGCCGAGCAGGAATTCAACGAAATGTTCAAGCAGGGTGGCCTGCCTGAAGACATGCCCGAGTTTCCCTTGAGCGGTGATACAAACCTGCCAGACCTTTTGACTGCCGCCGATCTGGTAAAGAGCAAGGGTGAAGCCCGCAAACTGGTTCGTCAGGGGGCTGTCAGTCTGGATGGCGAAAAGATTAGCGACGAGACCTTCACGCTCAGTTCCGCCCATGCTGGCGCTGTGCTCAAGGTAGGCAAGCGCCGGTTTCTCAAGCTCGTGGCGGGTGCATGATTCAGCTCTCGTCGATTCAGGATCTGGTCACGGATGACCTGAAGGTTTTCCGCGGCCGTTACGATGACTGGATCAAAACCGGCCGCATGCCGATTGTCGATCAGGTGATACGCTTTCTGGGCGGCCGTCGTGGCAAATTGCTGCGCCCCACGCTTACCTATCTGTGCGCGCGCCTTCTGGGCAAACCCGGAGAGGCCACACACTTTGCAGCCATGGTCGTGGAGCTTTTGCACAATGCCACCCTGATGCATGACGATGTGGTCGATGCCAGCCTGAAGCGGCGTGGCAAGCCCAGTCTGAATGCGGTTTTCGGCAACAAGATCAGCGTGCTCTTTGGTGATTACCTGCTGGCTTCCAGTCTGCTGGCCATGCTGGAATGCGAGGACCAGCGGGTCTTTGCGATCCTGGCCAAAACCGCGCGGCGACTGGCCAAGGGCGAGCTGGATCAGGCCGCGCGCAGCCGTAATCTGAACATGGATGAGGAAACCTATTACCGCATGGTTTCCAACAAGACGGGTGCCCTGCTTAGCGCTTCCTGCCTGCTGGGCGGGCTTTCCACCGGCGCGACCGACGAGCAGCTTGAGGCACTGCAGGGCTTTGGCGAGGCCATCGGGATTGCCTTTCAGATTCAGGACGATCTGCTGGATTACACCGGACGCGAAGCCCTTATCGGCAAGCCGGTCGGGGGTGACTTGAAGGAGCGCAAGATCACGCTTCCCCTGCTTTTCGCCTTTCAGCAGAGTCCGTCTTCCGAGGTCAAGCGAATCAAACGACTGGTGGTCAAGCCAGCTCGTGGTGATCTCAAGCGCGTGGTGGAGTTTGCCATTGAAAAGGGTGGCGTGGACTATGCCCGGGGCAAGGCGCGCGACTACTCGCGACAGGCGCTGGATTGCCTGTCTCTCTTTCCGGAAAGCGAAGTACGCGAGCGTCTGGAAGCACTGGGCGCCTTTGCCATTGAACGTGAACACTAGCGACGATTTGACGGAGGCATCATGAAGTACGGGTCCATTCTGATTCTCAGTCTTTTGCTGCTGCAGGCTTGCGGTAACAGGCAGAAGTCCAGTCTGCAGGAAGGTGAGACTGCAGGTTACACCTGGCAACACGAGCTGGTTGGCGGGCCCGAAACGCGTGATACAAACAGCGATCTTGCGCTCTCGGGGACACTTCTGGAAACGAATGCCCGCGAGCTGCAGGTGCTGGGTCAGGCTTCGCAGATCGCCCAGATTAACTCACTGGCTGGATCACGCAGTGGCCGCCTGAGTCGCCCCAATTACGATTTGATCCTGCGCATGCTGCAGTACAAAAAGGAAAGTCAGGAACGGATCGAAATGCTGGCCGGGCCACTCCGCAGGCTGTGGGGTGCACATGATGGCGGCGGCGATCGCCCCTGGCCGGGACAGGCCGATGTGGACTCGGTGCTGGCGCTCGTGCATGAAGGCGGCACCTATTTTGTCGACCTGAGCGTTCTCTTGCGGCTGCCCGGCATGGAGATCGATCTGGATCCCGTACTGGTAGGCACCATGGCCGATCGCAGTCTGGACAGCCTGCGCAAGCTGGGTTACATGGATCAGCTGATCCGGGTAGAGGATACATGGAGGGCCATTGGCAAGGCTGCCGATGGCAAGGAGTGGAATGTTGCCCTCAAGCACCCCGCCAGCCAGCAGGAGCTGGGCCGAATTCCGCTGAAGGAGCAGTCTTTGGCGCTGGTTCATGCCGGTCAGCAGGCAACGCAACTGGGAGGCAGGGCCGCCAGCTCGCTGGTTGATCCGCAAAGCGGCATGCCTGTCACACAGGTTTTGGCCGCCTGGGTGATTGCGCCCACGGCTGAAGCCGCTCACGCCTGGGCCTATGCATGCGCCATTCTCGGTGCAGAAAAGGGCCTGCCCCTCATTGAATCAAAAGCCGGTTTTGAGGCTGCGGTGATTGAAAAGGCAGAGAAGGGGCCGGTCTGGCAAGCCACCCGCGCTTTCCCGCTGGCTGCGCCTTCTGCCCAGCTGCTTGCTGGCGGCCAATAGGCAGGCGCCATGCAACGGATCGGGCTGATCCGCTTTTCCGCGCTGGGTGACATCCAGCTGACGGAGGCGATTCCGCGCTTGCTGAAGGCCCGGCAGTCCGACCTGCATATCACCTACATCACCAAAGATCAGTGGGCCGAACTGCCCGCTGGCTGGCCGGCTGTGGATGAGGTTCTGGCCCTTGAGTCAGGAGAATCACTAGCCGATTTCTCCAGTCGCTTGAAGGCTGCCCGCCTGGATCGCATCCTCGATTTGCACAATAATCTGCGCAGCCGCTATCTGGCGCCTTTTGCGCCCAGACTTCCCAAACACCGCCTCGACAAACTGCTGCTTGTGCATGCCAGGCCCCTGCTGGGTCTGTTAACGGCTCCTCCACCTGTCTGGCAGCGCTATTTGCAGCTGGCCGGACTGGAAGACCTGTCAGACGAAGCGACGCGACCCCGACTTGTCATTGAGGGCGAGCGGCTGATCGCGGGTTCGGGCAATGCGCTTTGCCTGATTCCGGGCAGTGGCAGGGCCACTAAAACATGGCCGGCCGATTTATGGCTGGATTTTCTCAGGCGCTTTCTTGAAGCCGATTCCAGACCGGCTGTGATCCTGGGTGGAAAGGCAGAAGCAGAGCTTGGCCAGCAGCTGGCAGAGCTTGATCCGGATCGTGTTACAAACTATTGCGGGCGCTTGAGTCTCGGCCGAAGCGCGCGCCTGCTGGCAGAGTGCCGGGCCGTATTGTGTGGTGATACAGGCCTGATGCACATGGCCGATGCCGCTGATTTGCCCGGATGTGTGCTGGCCTGCAGCTCCCACAAGCGCCTTGGCTTCTGGCCTTCCGGAAAGAGCCTGCGCGTGCTGGAGGTGGACATCAACTGCCGACCTTGCTCCCATGTAGGCAGAAAGAGCTGCCCGCAAGGCCACTTCAACTGTGCCAGGCAGCTGGAGCCGGCCAGGGTTCTGGAGGAGATGCTTGGGGTGATGGCATGATCAGTCTGCTCGCTTACCGCCTGCTGAGCGGACCCGCCTGGCTGCTACTCTGGTTTGTCTCACGCTTTCATAGCCGGATACGCGAGAATCTGGAGGCTCGTCAAGGCTGGCGAAAAGAACTTGCCGAAGCCATGCGGCAGCTGCCGGAGAAGGATCGCGTCTGGATCCACTGCGCCAGCATGGGAGAATTTGAAGCAGTGCGACCCCTGGCCAGACTGCTTAAGAGCGAAGGCCGTCCGGTCCTGATCAGTTTCTTCTCGACCAGTGGCCCCAGGCATGTATCACAGATTCCGGAGGCCGATCACTTCTGCTATCTGCCTTTTGATACGCCTCGCGCGGCCAGGGATTTCATTCGTATCACAAAACCGGCAAACGCGCTTGTCAGCAAGCATGACTTGTGGCCCAATCACTTGCTGGCGGCCAGGGCTTCCGGTGCCAGACTGGCCTTCATCAATGCCAATTTTCACGAGAAGAGCCGGCTGGCCAAGCCCTTGCTCGCTGCCTTTCATCGCGCGCTACTGGGCCATTTCGATCTGATCTGCACTGTCAGCGATGCCATGGCCGATCGCTTCAACCGCCTGCTTCAGGGCCGGGTCAAGGTTATCAATACCGGCGACAGCCGCTTTGACCGTGTGGTTGAACGGGCCCTCGCAGCCGATTCCGATCAGCTCTTGCCGGCCGACTTCATGCGGGGCGGCAGAGTCCTTGTGCTAGGTAGCTGCTGGCAACCGGATGAAGAGCTTGTCCTGCCTGAACTGGCCGCGCTCTCCCGGGAATTCGCTGATCTTCGTGTGCTGCTTGTGCCTCACGAACCGTCGAATGCCGCGCTGGAGCGCCTCGAGGGCCTGCTGGCGCGCCTTGGCATCAACAGCCGCAGGCTTGCCGAATTACCGCTGGCTGAGGGCGATGCCCTGCCACAGGCCATCATCATCGACCGTGTAGGCCTGCTGGCGGGTCTTTACCGGGGAGCCTGGCTGGCCTGGGTGGGTGGCGGACTTACCACGGGCGTTCACAGCGTAATCGAGCCAGCCGCCCACGGGCTGCCCGTGCTCTTTGGTCCGCGGCATCATGTGGCGCAGGAAGCGCAGGATTTGCTTGAGGCCGGAGCGGCTGCAAGCTTCGCTGGGCCGCAGGCGCTTGGTGCATGTCTGCGCGAGCTGCTTGACAAGCCGGAGCAGCACGCGAAAATGGCTGCTGCTGCCAGTAAGCTGGTGGAAGCCAGTCGCGGTGCTTCAGATCGCATTTACGCCTCCATCTTTGTACAAAAAACAGGCACTTGCTTTAGACGAAAGCAGATTTAGCTTGCACCATCCCGCAGGAAGGTGCAACATTGACGAACTGCTCTCAGATGGCCCAAGCCGGAAAGCCGAGCAGCAATCAGGTCGAGATTGGCGGGATTCATGCCTTACATTCGCCGCATCCTCTGCATTGACGATGATCCGGACGCCTTGCGCGTCCTGTGTGAATATCTGCGTCTGGAGGGTTACGAGGTCGTTGCTGCGCCCGACGGTGCCAGCGGAATCCAGATGCTGGCGCAGGAAGACGTTCAGCTTGTCATCACCGACCTGAACATGCCCGGCCTGACCGGCATGGACGTGATCGAGATCGTGCGCAAGAATTACCCGCAGGTCCAGATCATGGTCGTAACCGGATACGGCACCATCGAGACCGTACTGGAAGCCCTGCACAAGGGGGCTGTTGATTATCTGGTCAAACCCTACCTGCTGGAAATTCTCAAACTCAGCCTCGGCAAGGCCGAACGCCAGATCGAAATTGAAGAGCGACTGGTAGAGGCCGAGGACAGGAGCATCGCCGCCAGTCAGGGTAGTCTGATTGAAGCCCTGCACCTGCCCTGCGCGCTGCTTTTGCCCTCGGGCGACTGGCACTTCTGGAATCAGGCCTTTGTAGACATCTGCGGCGAAATCGACTTTCGTGGGCCGCGCATGCTGAACGATCGGCAGCGCGCGCGTATACAACGGCTGATCAGCGAGGGTGATCCCGAACGCAGTATCATGCTGGCCTGCCCCGGTGGGGAAGACCGCATTATCGAACTGGTTGCCCGCAAGGTTCCGGGCTCGGAGGAATTTCTGCTGATCGGCGAGCCCGTCCAGCCCGAGGGCGAGGAAAGCGACCATTCCGACGACGAACTTGCACTGGCCCTTTCCGAGGGCGGGCTTGTTCTCTGGGGCAATCCCCGCGCCACTGAAGTGCTGGGGCTGGACGAAGCGGAACATCATCTGCTTAGCTCGCTTTTGCACGGCCCGCTTGCTGCATCGATTCTTGATGTGCTCAATTCAAACACACCTTCCACGCTTCGCAGGGACTGGGACGGTGAGCTTGAACTGGCGGGCATGATTCGGCGCGTGCGGGTTGTCCTGAATCCCCTGATTGACGAACAGGATCGGCGCATTGCCTGGATTCTGCGCGTTTGTGTCTGGCGTCCCTTCCCGGCCGAACTGGGTCACGACCGCAGTGCGCAGGCGGCAGAGAGCCTTCTGCAGATGCGCTTTGATGCCCGTGGTGCCTGCAACTGGGTCAGCCAGGCCTTGTTGCGGGAGTCGGGCATTGCTTCCAGTCTGCTGCTGGGGCGAACACGCCCGGAGCTGCTGGTGGAATCCGGCCGCGATGGCAAGGAGATCAAGCTCGAAGGCGGCAACGACCTGCGCCTGATTCCCATGGGCGAGCAGCAGCTGCCCGATGGCCTGCTGCTTGAGTTTCAGGCCGTTGACACCGAGCCAGTGGCCCTTTCCATCGAACACCAGAAAGTTCAGCTGAAGCGTGCTTCAAGCCTGCTGAGTCACCTGCTGAGCGCTGCCGGTTCTTCCGATGCGGAGCGCCTGCAGGAGCGACTGGCTGATATCGCGGGTAGATTGGTCAAGTCTGGTGACTTCGGGCGGGCTCTGCTTGTTCTGGCCCCGGGTGAA
>CAYFPS010000003.1:79220-145044 GCA_964345075.1 uncultured Bacteroidaceae bacterium
GGCTGGGGCGCTGCCGGTTACAGCGAAGACGAGCTTGCCCTACTTGGCCGTGAGCCACATCATCTGGATGATCTGATCAGTGGCGATGGCGAAGGCACCGAATCCGGACCTGCCCGTTTGTATCACGAGGATGGCAGCCTGCCCCTTTCGGGCGAATGGAAGTCCGGCAGTTACCTGCTGATTCCTGTTGCCAGCCGCGAAGGTATTACGGTGGGTTGGTTAAGGCTCGAGGCACCCACGAACCAGGAATGTCCTTCTGCCGACCGTTTGAATCTGATCGAGCTGGTACTGCGTCATGTAGCACACAGCATGGACGAGCTGGAACTGGAGCGGCAGGTTGCCCGCTCTGAAGCCCGTTATCGCGAACTCTACGAGAACGCGCGCTATTCGATTCTGATCACGGACACGGAAACGGGCCGCATTCTTGACTTGAACAAGGAAGCCGAGCAACTCACCGGCTATCAGCGGGAAGAGCTCATCAGCAAACGGATCTGGGAGATTCGTGACGATGCTTTTCAGTCCGATGCCCGGCAGAACTGGATGAAAACCCTCAAGCGCGAGCAGATGTCCTTTGACAATGTCCCGCTGCGCAGGCGGGATGGCAGTCTGGTCTATGTCGAGTACGACTGCATGTTTTCCGAGCTGGATGGCCGACCCGTGGTGCAGAGCTTCTACCGGGATGTGACGGAGCGGCAGGCTCTGGAATTTACCCTGATCCAGAGCCAGAAACTGGCCGGGCTGGGTCAGCTCTCGGCGGGCATCGCCCACGAGCTGCGCAATCCGCTGGGCATCATGGGCTCTTCACTCTTCTACCTGAACACGGTCCTGAGCAAGGACGAAATTCATGTGCCGGATCAGGTGCACAAGCATCTGGGCATTCTGCGCACGGAAGTGGAGCGCTCGCGCAAGATCATCGAAAACCTGCTCTCCTTCTCGCGTGTTTCCAGCCACGATCGCGAACTGGTGGACCTGAAAGAGCTGATTGTTCAGACGATGGATCTCGTCAAGAAGGAGCTCCTGGTCAACAACATTCGCCTGGTGATGGAGCTGGAAGAGGTGCCGCGCGTGCATCTGAATCTGGATGAGCTCAAGCAGGCCTTTCTCAACATTATTCTCAACAGCACCCAGGCCATGCCCGACGGCGGCCAGCTGCGCGTCTTGGCACGCGTGGAGAAGAAGCGGGTGCAGATCATTTTTGAGGACACCGGACACGGCATCAGCAAGGATAACCTGGCCAATGTCCTCAACCCCTTCTTCACCACCAAGGATCCGGGCATCGGAACCGGCCTGGGTCTGTCACTCACGCACAGCTTCATCAAGCGTGCCGGTGGTGAACTGATTCTGGAAAGCGAAGTCGGAGTTGGTACGACGGTGCGTGTATTACTGCCCGTCCCAAGACAGGAGTAGGAATGTCCCAGCGCATGCGAATTCTGCTGGTCGACGACGAAATCAACATGCTGGAGACCCTGGGTGATGTGCTACGCGAGGAGCGCTACCAGGTGGCATCGGCAAGTTCGGGTGAAGAGGCCCTGCAGCGCCTGGAGAAGGAACAGGACTTCGATCTTGTGATCACGGATCTCAAGATGCCGAAGATGAACGGACTGGAGCTTTTGAGTCACGTTCGTGAGCGTTTCCCGCGTGTGGAAGTCATTGTGCTCACCGGACACGGCAGCGTGGAGAGCGCTGTGGAAGCCATGCGCCGCGGTGCCTGGGACTTCCTGCTCAAGCCCTTTGAGCCGGAAGAAGCTCTGCAGATCATCGGCCGTCTGGACGAGAAAAAGCATCGCTTCCAGGATGACAGCCAGATCATGAGCGAGCTCTCAAGGACCTATGGCTTCGATTCCATCATCGGCAACAGTCCGGCGATCATGGATGTCTTCAAAAAGGTGGCAACTGCAGCCAAATCCAATGCGAGCATTTTGATCACGGGTGAGTCCGGAACCGGTAAGGAACTGGCTGCCCATGTGATTCATTACTTCAGCAACCGTGCCAGCAAGCCCTTTATCAAGACGAGCTGCGCGGCCTTTGGCGAAGGTGTGCTGGAAAGCGAGCTCTTTGGCCATGAACGCGGCGCATTCACCCACGCGGTGGAACAGCGCAAGGGCCGCTTCGAACTGGCGGACAAAGGTACGCTTTTTCTTGACGAGGTCGGTGATATTCCCATCCACACGCAGACCAAGCTGGTTCGTGTGTTACAGACCAAGGAATTCGAGCGTGTCGGCGGTACGGAAAGCCTCAAGGTGGATGTGCGTGTGATTGCCGCCACCCATCGCCGAATCATGGATCAGATCAAGGAAGGTCGTTTCCGCGAGGACTTGTATTACCGCCTGAATGTGATCCCCGTGCATCTGCCCAGCTTGCGCGAAAGGCGCGAGGACATTCCGCTGCTGGTCGAGCACTTTCTGGAGATCTTTGCACGGGAAATGGGCAAGAAGATCGACACGGTTGCTCCCTCGGCCATGGACGAGCTGGTCAACTACGACTGGCCGGGCAATATTCGTGAGTTGCGCAATGTTGTCGAGCGCGCCGTTGTCTTCTGCGAAGGCCTGCAGCTGCACGTAGATGATCTGCATTCCGAGCCCAGAGCCCCGGAGGCCGAAGAAGATCACACCCTGCAGCTGAAGAGCTTCAGCCTGCAAGACGCGGAAGCCAACCTGATCAACCACTGCCTGACCATGACCAAGTGGAACCTCTCCAAGACGGCCAAGCTTCTGGAGATTTCCCGCGGCACGCTCTATTCGAAAATGGTCAAGCTGGGTCTTCGCGACAGTGAAGACATGGAAGAAGAAGACTAGGAATGTAGATGGATCACCGTGACACAATCAACGAGGGAAGCCTCGAGCGGCGCCGGCAACTGCTGGGCGGCATGCTTGATGCGGCTCTCGGTCTGGTTGATGCACACCGTGGATCCGTCATGCTGCTGGATGAACGACAGCGACTGCGCATGTTGGCCCAGCGCGGGCTTCCCTCCGACGTAGACCTTTCAGCGGATTTCAGTTCCGGGCCTGCCGGGCAGGCGCTGCGCAGTGGCCACCCGCTTCATCTGGAAGGACCGGTGGGTGGTGGCCGCAATCTGGCCGAGTCGCTGATCCTGCCCCTCAAGGACAAGTCCGGTGCCAGAGGGACGATCAACCTGAGCCGTGATACAGGCGCACCCTGGGGTCCGCAAATGCGCGAAAGGGTGATACATTTCGCCGACAGTCTGGGCCAGGTGATCGATGTCATCCATCGTGATGGCGAGCGTGATCAGCGCATGATCGAGCTGGATCGCGTGCTCGCATTTTCCCGCATTTTCGGCTCCACACGCGAGCTCTCAAAGATTCTCGAACTGCTGCTTTCCTGCTCCCGCGAATTGACCGGCTGTGCGCGATCTTTTGTCACACTGTATACGCAGTCGGGTGATCCCTTTGAGGCCTGGGCCGGACACAGCCTGGACTCGGCCCTGCTCGAGCGTGTGATGAAGGGCCTGCAAGCCAGTTTCGACCACGAGTTCTTCGCCTACGCCAAGCCGCAACTGCATTCGGCGCTCTCCGAATTACCAAAGAGTCATCCCTTGAGTGTGTTACATGCCGAGGGAGCGGCCGATCACGCGGTGGTTGTGCCCCTGGTTTTCGGCTATCGCATTCTGGGCAGGCTCTACCTGCTGAACACGGCCGATGAGCGCCTGCATCGTGAGACACTGCGGCTGCTCCTCTTGCTGGCGCACGAAGCCTCAATTGCCATTGATCAGGCGCGCAGCATGCGTGAATTGCAGGAACTTGCCTTCGTCGATCCCCTGACGCGTGTATTCAATCGCAATTACTGGATACAGCGCTTTGAAGAGGAGCTGGTGCGCAGCGAAAGACGCGCCCAGCCCCTGAGCTTGCTGATGATCGACATCGACCATTTCAAGGCCTACAACGATACCTATGGGCATCTGGTCGGTGATGAAGTGCTGCGCATGGTTGCGCAGGTGGTTCGTTCCTGCCTGCGTGAGGTTGATGTGCTGGGCCGTTTTGGCGGCGAAGAGTTCGGTGTTCTGCTGCCCGATACCGATGAAGCGGGCGCGACCTATGTAGCCGAACGTGTGCGCCTGATGGTCGAACAACTGGATCTGGGGCGGCCGGCTTCAAAGGCGGGTGGACTGACCATCAGCATTGGTCTGGCCTGCACCTATGGCCGTCGCACCACGGTTGAAGAGCACATTGGTCAGGCGGACACGGCGCTCTTTGTTTCCAAGGAAGAAGGCCGCAACCGCATCAGCGTCTACTCGGAAGAAGGTGTCACACCCGGTCAGGTGGTGCCGCTGGGCGAGCAGTCCGAAGCGGACCCCACGGCGCGCTTGAGCTCATCCAGCGATTTCCTTTTCCAGATGGCGGAAAATCTGGGACGAGCCCGCCAGCCAAGCGAGATCCGTCCGCAGCTGGGTTTTCAGATCCTGATCATCGGCGGTGTGGAAGGCGAACACATGCCGCTTTCGCACCTCTTTGACAGCATGGGTTACCGCACTCTGGTCAATCCGCTGGCTGCAGGCAGCGATCCGCTGGGCGGACATCTGCCGGATCTGGCGATCCTGGATCTGGACCCTGTTGCCGGTCACTATGACAATCTGGGACGCCTGCGTCGCCTGAAGGCCCGTGATCCAATGCTGCCAGTTATTGTGCTGACTGGCCAACTGGGCATCGAAAAGGCCGTCGAGGCCATTCGTCTGGGTGCGGACGATTATCTGCTCAAGCCATTTGGCGCCAAGGAAATGCGGGCCTGTGTGGAGAAGGCCTTCAGCAAGCGCTTTCGCATGCTGAAAGGCGCCAGCGCGCGGCCATCGGAGGTCAAGGCGGATCTGACGCGCGTCAACAGCGAAGTCAGGCAGGAGCTGGCTGACAATGCGCGTGAGCTGCGTGTCCTGCAGGCTTTCAACCAGCGCAGCCTCGAGCATCCTTCGCTGGGTATTCTGATGCTGAGCGCTTCCAGCACCGTGTTACAAGTCAATCAGCTGGCCACCGACATGCTGGGAATTCCCAGAGACAAGTTGAAGGGCCAGAGCCTCTTCATGGTGGCCTCCTCACTGGACAATCCACGCATTGCTAATGCCCTGACTCACGTCAAGCAGACGGGCGAAGGCTTGAGCATCAATGACCTTTGGCTTAGGGCCGAAGGCTCCGATGCCAGCGCGCTTTTCAAATTGCAAATGCAGCCGCTTGATCTCGAAGACGGGAGTCAGGCCATCTTCCTTTTGATGGAGAACCTGCTCAACCAGCAGCGTCTGGAAGAGGAAGCACGCAAGCTGCGCATGCGTCTGGCGCAGGAGATTCACGGCCGCATTGCCCAGGATCTGCAGGTCATTCATGGTCGAATCGACCTGTTGAGCCTGCAGCTGGGGGATGAAACGGCCAGCAAACTGGAAGATGTCCAGCAGGCCGCCCGGCGAATTTCCCACATTCTGGGCGAGCTTGGGGCAGACTTGCCGGCTTCGAATGAGAGCGAGGCTTGACACAGTCCTTTGGCAGTGTTAGTTTCATGGTCTTGACATCACGGGGCATTAGCTCAGCTGGAAGAGCGCTTGACTGGCAGTCAAGAGGTCAGCGGTTCGATCCCGCTATGCTCCACTTGACCCTGACTCACGGAAGTGATAGATTGGGGCCTCATCTGACGCGAGAGTAGCTCAGTTGGTAGAGCATCACGTTGCCAATGTGATGGTCGCGGGTTCGAATCCCGTCTCTCGCTTCGTCCGGCAGCCGGACGCGAAATCCGCTTCGGCGGATTTTTTCTTGCGGCGGCGTAGCCAAGTGGTAAGGCAGAGCTCTGCAAAAGCTCCATCACCAGTTCGAATCTGGTCGCCGCCTTGGGCCCGTTTTGCGGGCCCTTTTTTCTCCCCCCAATCGGCCCTACTTTGCTTTGCGCAAAGCTGTTTTGCCTTGTCGAATTGCTGCGAAACCGCTTTATTCAGCTTTGCCCGTAAACTTGCTGACAAACCTTACTAGCGGAAACAATGGATCGCCAATCGCTTCATGGACCGCTCGATAGCCTTGAAGAATTCGGCCTGCCGGGGACGGTGATCTCTGCTCTGGAGGAAGGGCTGGCCAGTGGCGACGATACGGCCCTGATTGAGACCGTGCAGACGGAAGGCCTGCTTTTGCTGGTCATTCTTCGCCATGCTTCCGGCAGCCGCCTGCAGCCCGTTCCACGCTCGCGTGACTTGCTTAGTGCCTGGCGGCAACTGGGTTCGCGCCGATCCCGTGCTTTGCTGGAAGCGCTTATTCTGATTGCTCCCCGCCGGCTGGAAGATCCTGTTCGAGAGGCGCGCCGCAAGAAGCTTCGTCAGACAGGCTCCGATCTGCTGATTCAGTGCGGACTCTCGGACCCTGTGGCGCGTACATTGCTCAGCCTGCTGGAGATCGTGCTCGCAATTCCCGATGAAGTGGAGAAGGGCGAGCAGCGAGCCTGGGCCACGCGCCTTCTGAGCATGATGGAGCGCCCGCATTTGTATCACGAAGATCTGGTGAATCCCTTGAAGTTCCTGGCTGGCCAGCATACGACATCGATCAGCGATGAACAGATTCGCCTGGCCACTGCGCTCGGCCTCGCCATCAAATTGATCGAGGGGCAGGGTCTGGATAATGAAGAGCTGGCCGAGGTCTGTTCGCGTCTGGACCTGAAGCCCTGGCAGATTGGCAGCGGGGAACTCATCAATGACTGATGCCCGGCTGAAGGAACTGCGCGCTCGCCTGATGCGCCTGCTGGATCATCTGGAGCTGGGCTCGGCCCCGCCGCCGGATCTTCCGGACCTTCTGCTCAAGGCAGATCACGCCCTGCGGAGCCAGGAAGAGCGGCTGGGCAGAACGCGCGCTTCCCTTTGCCTTCACCTGAAAGAGCTGCAGCGCCGGCTGGACCAGCTGGGTTCGGTCCGCGCCTTGAGCGAGTTCCTGGCCACCCACGGTGGCAGTGACGAGATTTTTGATCTGTTGCCGGAATTCCTGCTGGGTAGCTTTGCCGCCGAGCAGGCCTCGCTGATGCTGCTTGACCCTGAAGTCGAGCGCCTGGAAATCGTCGGGGCTGGCGGACAGATGCCCCGTGCCGGCTCCAACTTGCGCCTGAAGCCCGGAGAAGGGCTGGCCGGCTGGGTCTTGCAGCAGGGCCGCAGTTATCTCTGTCCCGATGTTTCCATTGATCCCCAGTTCAGGCTGATCGAAGGCGAGGCTGCTCAGGGCAGCCTGCTCTGTGCCCCACTTAAAAGCGCGGGCAAGGTCTTTGGTGTGCTCAATCTGAGCAGCCGTCAGGCCGGCGCCTTTTCCGATGACGAAGAAAACCTGCTTAATCTGCTGGCCGAGCCGATTGCGCTGGCCATCAACCGTGCCCGGCTTTATGAGAGTTTTCATCGCCGCGTGCAGGAGCAGACACGCGAGCTGGAAGATGTGCGTGATTTCTTCCAGAGCATTGTCAATTCCAGTGACGACCTTATTGTCGTTTTGAGTCCGGACTTCGAGATGATTCTGGTCTCGACGGTCCTGGAAAGCCTGCTGGGCCATCATGTGGATGGTTTTATCAATCGCGAGCCGGACGGTTACCTGCTGGAACCACGGGATGCAGCAGAGCTGAAGGAACTGCTGGGGCGGGGCGAAGTCATTCGCGACCGCGACATTCAGCTGCTTCATGCCGAAGGCAGGCAGATCCACGTAAGCCTCAACGCCAGTCCAATCCGCTCTCAGGGCAAGGATAATCTGGGCTACCTTTGCATTTTCCGCTCCATCGAGCGCCGTGTGCGCATTCATCAGGAGCTGACACGCCTGAACACGCGCCTCAACAACCTTTTCGAAAGTGCCGTTGACATCAGCTCCAGTCTGGACCGCAATCAGGTGATCACCCGCGCGCTTGGCTGGATCAGTGGCCTGATTGATGCTGACGAGGCAACCATTCTGCTGCTTGGGCCCGACAGACGTCATCTGATCTGCCAGAGTCTCTCCGACCCTGAAACCCGCATCCACAAGGAGCTGGCCAACTGCCCCGAGGGTGTTGTGATACAACAGCAGCGACCCTTACTACTGGCGGAGCCTGCCGCAGTGAGACAATTCCTGCCCGAGGCGGGCAGGCGTCTGCAGAGCTGCATCATGGTGCCGCTCAAAGTGCAGGATCATGTGCTCGGCGTGCTGCGTATGGACAGCCACAATCCGGCGCGCTGCTTCACCTTTCAGGACCTGCGCCTCTCCAGCACCTTTGCCACACAGGCCGCTCTGGCCCTGGAGAACTCCCGCTTATACTCGACCACCCGGCTTGAGAGCAGTCGATTGCGCGGCCTGCTGGACCTTTCTACCAAAACGAGCAGTGCCCGTTCGCCGCAGGCCGTGTTACAGCTTTTTGCCAGCAGCGTGCTGGAACTGACCGATGCCCAGGCTGTTGTCGCCTGGGAAATCAGGCCCGAGGAGCAGCAGCTAAGAAGGGCCTGTACGCTCTGTCAGGGCCTGGAGCTGGATGCCGGAAAACAGGTGCTGAGTTCGCATCTGCCGGAAGACGATCAGCTCCACTACCTGCTTAGTCACAGGGAGCGGCGCCTGCGCCTGAATCCCATGCCGGAAATGCTGCCGCCCTGGGCGCCGGCTGCCAGGGGGGAGAACATCGCCCTGCTGGTGGTTCCGGTGGTGGACGAGCAGAAAGTTTATGGTCTGCTGGTTTTGTATCACGACGAATGGCATCTGTCGGAAGAGGAAGACGAGAGCTTTATCAGCCTGCTGGCCTATCAGGCCGCTTCCAGCATTCGTATGCAGACGCTCTTTCAGGAAAACCTGACCGCTCGTGATTTCCTCTCCAGTGTGGTGAGCAGTGCAAACGACGCCATCATCGTGACGGATCGCCGCGGCAGGATCAGTCTTTTCAACTCCGGTGCCGAGCGAATGCTTCTGCAAGAGTCCGGCAATATGCTCGGTAAGACCGTCGAAAGCCTTTATCCCGAGGCCACCGATGTGATCACGGATCTTCGCAAGGGGCTTAAGGACGGCTCGGAGCATGTATCACTGGAAACCGAGCTGCGCCGCAAGGATGGACAACTGGTTCCCGTGCAGCTTTCTCTGAACTGGATGCGCAATGCGCGTGGACGTATCACGGGCGTGCTGGGTGTAGCCAAGGATGTAAGCGAGCTGCGCAAACTGGAAGCGGCCCGTCTAGAGGCCGAGCGTCTGAGTGGCATCGAGCGCATGGCCGTTACGGTTTCGGACCGGATCAATTCGCCGCTCTCCGCGATTCTGCTCAAGGTTGAGCTCATTCGCATGATCGAAGGCCAGCTGGGAAGGCAGAGCAAGGATTCGCTGGATGTGATCGAGGAGCAGATCTCGGTGATCAAGAGCATTCTGGATCAGCTGAATCACCTGGATCAGAACGCGATCAAGGACTACGCCCTGCCGGAGCTCACCATGTACGATCTGGACGCCTCCAATCGTCAGGACGGGGAAAACCCGCCACCCGCCCGCCGCAAAAAGACGGTCAAGGAAAAAAAGGCGGTCAAGAAGACTGCAGACTGATCCGCCAGAGGGGTTTGTCTCTTGATTCCGAATGCCCTAAACTCAATCCTGACACGGAATCAACCGATACCAGTCCTGTTCAAGCGTTTAAATTCCCGGTGAAATGGAAGCAACTCTCCTCCTCGTTGATGACGATCGTGCCTTTCGCGATGCACTGGCGGAAGTCCTGACTGCAAGCGCACTGGGTACGATCCTGGTTGCCGATGACGGCGAAGAGGCCCATCAGCGTATCTGCGAAAACGAGATCGATCTGCTGATTACGGATATCAACATGCCGCGTTTGAGTGGCATCGGTCTGGTGCAGCGGCTGCGTGAAGAAAAGCGCGAGATGCCGATCATCGTGGTGACCGGCGTCCCGCATGGGGTGGATCGTGTTCATGCACTGGGAGTTGACGCTGTTTTCATGAAGCCATTCAAGCTGCTGGAGCTTGTTGCTCAAATTCGACAGCTGCTTGCTGATGACGCTGAAGCAGGAGAAGAAGAGTCTTGAAGGGCTCGATCCTGATCATTGATGACCAGCAGGCCGTGCGTGAAACCATGGCCAGTTTTCTATCGGACCTTGGCTACGAGGTTGAGCTGGCGGAAAACGCCCATGTTGGCCTGGAAAAGCTAAAAGAGCGGCGCCCCAGCCTGCTCTTCCTCGACATTCTAATGCCCGGCATGGACGGGCTGCAGGCCATTCGCAAAATTCGCGAGCTGGATCCACTGGTTCCGGTGGTGATGATTACCGGCTACGACAACCCGGAGATCGCCCGCGAATTGCTGCTGGCCGGTGCAACCGACTTCGTCAGGAAGCCGATTCGCCTGGACTACATTCAGCGTCTGGTTGAGGCCTGCCTGGCCAAGCTCCGGCGCAATTGACAAGGACATGGACGGAATGAACCCCACCCGCAAGATTCAACACGGCGCAAAACTCAACGACAATCTCTTCAACAAGGACGAAAAGATGTCCAGCCAGACCTGGCGCATCTTTCGCATCATGAGTGAGTTTGTCGACGGCTTTGAGAGTCTTTGGCACATCAACAATGCCATCGCCATTTTCGGCTCCGCCCGCCTGAAGGAAGACGATCAGGCCTACAAGGACGCCTCGAGCATTGCCTGCGGACTGGGGCATCTGGGCTTTGACATCATCACCGGCGGCGGCCCGGGCGTGATGGAAGCTGCCAACAAGGGTGGTTTTGAGAGTCCGGCCGAGTCGATCGGCCTGAATATCGACCTGCCTCACGAGCAGCATGCCAACCCCTATCTGGATACATCGCTGGACTTCCGCTACTTCTTTGTGCGCAAGGTGATGTTCGTCAAGTTTGCCAGTGGCTTTGTGATGATGCCGGGCGGCTTTGGCACGCTGGATGAAATGTTCGAAGTCCTGACGCTGGTGCAAACGCGCAAGATCGAGCGGGTGCCGATTGTGCTTTATGATTCGTCCTTCTGGAAGCCGCTGCTTGGCTGGATCGAAGATCAACTGCTGGGTCAGGGGCTGATCTCGGAGAAAGACCTGAAGCTCTTCAAGCTGATTGATGATCCGGAAGAGGTCGTCGCCTATTTCCGCGACTATTATCACATCCTGGACTAGATTCCACCCCTGCTTCCGTTTGTCCGGACAGGACCTCTTTTCTACCTTGTGACCTTGCAGCAAGGGACTGTCAGCATGGGTTGGCAGCCTTTGCAAGTGTAGTGTTCCGCAACCTTTCAGGAGCTTGGAATGTCATTGGAAGCCCTCGGCATGGTCGAAACCCGCGGCCTGGTCGGCGCTATTGAAGCAGCCGACGCCATGGTCAAAGCAGCCAAGGTTGAACTCATCGGTCGTGAGCAGGTCGGTGGCGGTTATGTGACCGTTCTGGTCCGTGGTGATGTTGGTGCCGTCAAGGCCGCCACAGATGCTGGTGCCACCGCTGCCGAAAAGGTGGGTGAAGTGGTCAGCGTCCATGTCATCCCCAGGCCGCATTCCGAAGTGGAGCTGATTCTGCCGAAGAAGGGCTGATTCAATCAGCCCCTTTCAAGGTAAAGGGCGGAATCCGATGGGCGAAGAGGCACTCGGCCTGCTTGAAACGCGGGGCCTCGTTGCGGCAATTGAAGCCTGCGATGCCATGCTCAAATCCGCACAGGTTCGGCTGCTCAGGCGGCAAATCATCTCCCCGGCACTGGTCACACTTTGTATCACGGGCGAAACGGCTGCCGTGCGCAGTGCCCTTGATGCGGGTGCTCGTGCCGCTGAGCGTGTTGGTCTGGTGCTATCGACCCATTTGATTCCCCGACCCGCGCCGGGCATTGTCGAGATGGCGGCAAGCCTTCATCACGACAGCTGGCAGCGGGCCGCTCAGCCATTGACGGATCGTCCTGCAAATCCTGCAGGCTTGACAGAACCGGTTGATCTGCCGGAAACTCTGTCAGAGCTGGAATCCATGCCTGTTCGACAGCTGAGAGCGCTGGCGCGCAGTCTGGAATCCTTCCCCCTCGGCGGACGACAGATTTCCGTCGCACGGCGTGAGGAGTTGCTTGAGCTGCTTGCCGCCGTTCTGTTCGACCACAGCTGAAAGCGAAACCGACATGCTCCCAGCTTCCGACTGGAACCGGGTCCTTTTCCTGACCCTTTTTCTGGCCGGAGCCTCGCTTGCCGGGGCCGAATCCCGAGAGTGGATTCTCCGCGCAGCAGGCCCGGAGCAGGCCTCTGCCCTGATTGCGGCCACCCGCAACCTGCCCGGATTCCAGCTGGAAGCCGCCTTGCCCTTTACGGAAAAGGATCCCGCAGCCATTCGTTCCCTGCTCAGACTGGCAAGCCACGATGGAGTGGAGCTGGACAAGCTTGCCAGTTTGCCCGGCTTTGATTCAGGCCAGCTGCTGTGGATGGAACCTGCTCCGCTTCGCGAGACGGACCTTCTGCCCAATGATCCCGATTACAACCTGCTCTGGGGGCTTGATCAGATTCACGCGCCTGCCGCCTGGGATCTTCACACCGGCAGCGGAGCCATAACCGTCGCCGTCGTGGATACGGGAGCGGACCTGCAGCACCCGGACCTGACAGCCGGGCTCTGGCAGAATGTGGCCGAGCTGGCTGGCATCCCCGGTGTGGATGACGACGGCAATGGCTGGGTCGACGACTTCCATGGAGCCGATCCTTACGGCGGCGATGGTGATCCGCAGGCTGAAGCCGGCGACCTGAGTCACGGCACCCACACGGCCGGAACGGCTGTCTGTGTTACAAACAACGGACTGGGAGTCGCTTGCCCGGCATGGAACGCACGCCTGATGCCGGTTCGCGCCGGACACGGAACCCTGATCAGCCGCGGGGTTGAAGGCATCTGGTACGCGGCATCAAATGGCGCGCACATCATCAGCTGTTCCTACGGAGGCGACAGCTACAGCAGCTACGAACGGGAAGTGATTCAGGCAGCCCAGGAAATGGGAGCCTTGATTGTCGCTTCCGCTGGCAACGACGGCAGTTCCAGCCTGCACTATCCGGCCGCCTACGAGGGCGTGCTGGCCGTGGCTTCCACCGACTCCGATGATCACAAACTCAGCTCCAGCCAGTACGGCTGGTGGGTGGATCTGGCTGCACCCGGCAACAGCATCTGGTCGACTGTCATTGGCGGCGGATACGGCTACAAGACCGGTACATCCATGTCGACGCCGCTCGTAGCTTCTCTTGCAGCCCTTGTCTGGAGCCACAATCCTTCAGATAATGCCTGGCAGATCGCAGCCAGACTGGCTTCGGGCGCAGACAATATCGATGCTGAAAACCCGGCCTGGGCCGGACAGCTGGGACATGGCCGCATCAATGCGGAAGCCAGTCTGCAGGTGAATCCGCTGGCCCTTCGCCTGGCGGACTATCAACTGCTGGATGAAGACGGAAACGGACTGGCCGATCCCGGTGAGACCATCAGCCTTTCCCTGCTGCTGGAAGGCGTGCTGGGCAGCTTGACAGAACTCTCCTTTGAAGCCAGCCTGCTGGAAGGCCAGGCGCAGCTATTGGTGGCCAGCGCTTCCTTCCCGTCCCTTGCTGAAGGGCAGCAACTGCTGCTTCAGGAGGCCTTGATCCTTGAAGTGGCTTCCACTGCGGATCCCGGCAGCCATCTGCTACTGGAACTGGAGCTGGCTGGCGCACAGGGCTTCAGCAGCACGCTTTACCTGCAGATTCCGGTAGCGCCGCAGTTTGTAACACACCGAAACAGCAACATGGTGCTCAGCCTTGACGGTCGAGCCCGTATCGGTTTCCACGATTTCATGAGCAACCAGCCACAGGGCGAAGGTCTGCGCTGGCCGGCCACCTCGCCCGGTCACTTGTATCACGGCAGCCTGGCCATTGCTCTGGAAGACGGCAGCGTTCAGCATGGCGCCTCCTATCTGCTGGGTGTGGAGTCGGACTTTGTGGCAGCCGGAGAAGGTGGCGTCAACCTGCGGCAAGAAGGTGATCTCTGGATCGCCGACGCCGTATTTCTTGCTCCAGAACTGCCGGGTCTGCTGGTTCAGCAGCGTTCGCTCAGTCTGGCTGAGTCCAACTGGATCCTGCTTGAGTGGACGATTTCCAACAACGGACAGCAAACATTTGCAGGTCTGCAGCCGGGACTTTGGCTGGATCTGGACATTGCCGGCAGCTGGGGTGACGATGAAGGCGCATGGTCATTCGAAGATGAGCTGGGCTGGATGGGCGATGGCGGGGCCGCGCATATTGGCCTAAGCCTGCTGGATGAGCCGGTTGAGCATTTCCGCATTTGCAGTTATGGCGAGTGGACGGGGGCAGGACTGGAGGACGAAGAACTCTGGAACTACATGCATTCCGGTTTCAGCCAGAGCAGCAGCAGCGGCCCGGACGATTACCAGCTTTGCCTCGCGGCGGGGGCTGAAGACCTTTCACCGGGAGCCAGCCGCGTTTTCCGCGCGGTGCTGCTGGGCGCCAATGGCGTCGAAGATTTGCGGATATGTGCCGATGAGGTCTTGGAATGGTGGCTTAACGATGTGGATCCTCAGCCCCTTCGTCCCCGGCAGATCGAACTTGTAGTTGCGCCCAATCCGTTCAATCCGGTAACGCAGATTCGAATGCTGTTGCCGGAAGCCGGTCCGGTGACGCTGCTGCTTCATGATCTTGGCGGTCGATGCCTGCTGCAGCAACATCTGGGCTGGCAACAGGCCGGGCAGCTGGAGCACCGCCTTGACGGGCATTCCTATGCCAGTGGTTGTTATCTGGTGGAAGTCAGCCAGAACGGCCGATCACAGGTTCAGCCTGTGCTTCTTGTAAAGTAGATTGTACAGTCTGCAGCCGAGGGTAAAGAAGAGGGCCCTCGCTCGCGGGGACAGATTCCGGGGGGTACACATGTCGCGCCTGCTATCATTCAGTCTGGCAGCCGTTTCCTTATCAATTCTGAGCACTCTGCACGCCGCGGAACTGCGCGCTGATTTCAGTCCGGGGCGTCATGCTCTGCGGCTGGCTGATTCGCCCGTGCATGTGCCTGCGACCATTCATGTACCGGACGGTGCCATTCTGACCATCGAAGCCGGAGTGGAGCTGCGTTTTGGCAGCGGTGCCTGTCTGGTTGTTGAGGGTGAAGTGCACGCCCTGGGCGAAAAGCACTCGCCCGTGCGTTTTCTTCCCGATGAAGGCGTCGAGCGCTGGGGCAACCTGAAGATCTTGGGCGACAAGGACCTGCCCGCCTACGATGGCGATCAGATCTACATCCCGGATTCAGGGGGCAGCCGTCTGCTTTTCTGTGAGTTCAGCGGTGCCGGTCTTGTGCCGGATGAAGAATACGACGGTGGCGCGCTCTACCTTAACGGCAGCGCTCCAATTGTACGCGACTGCACCTTTCAGAACAACCGCGCCGAACGCGGTGGGGCTCTGGTGTGTTACAACTTTTCCACGCCGCTGATTCAGGCCTGCACCTTTGAAGGCAACGCCAGTCTGCTGGACGATGGCGGAGCCATCTACTGCTTCTTCTACAGCGATGCCCTGATTGAGCGCAACTTCATCGTCGGCAATGAGAGCGCCCGCCATGGTGGCGGCCTTTACGTGAGCGTTTCCAATCCGCTCATTCGGGAAAACGCTTTCATCGATAACCGCGCCACCCGCTGGGGTGGGGCCATGTATGTTTCCAGCTCTTCACCACAGATTCTCGATAACGCCTTCTTCGAGCACAGGGCTGAAGAACGCAGCACGGGTATCACGCTGCAGAGTGACTGTCAGCCCGTGATACGTGGCAACAGTCTGCAGACCGGCGGTGTGGAAGTACTTGGGCTTAATCTCAGCTACGATCTGGACCTTGCCGGCAACTGGTGGGGCACCACGGATGAGTTCATCGTCCTGGGAAAGACCGAACAGCGGGGCAGGGGTCGCGACCGCCAGTTGACCATCGATCCCTGGCTTGATCGTCCCGTGAACAACCTGCTTACGCAGCCGGTGGAGATTCACTCGCTGCATGTGATGACCACCAGCGACTGGAGCGATACGCTGGCCTTCGATCTTGTCGACGGTGTACTGGCAAGGCTGCAGATCAATGCTGTTGACCGTAATCCCTACGCCGTGGATCAGACCTCAGCCAGAGTAAGTGTGCTGGAGCGCCCCGATGTATCACACACGCTGATTTTCCGCGAAAGCGAGAAGGCCAGTGGAATCTTTCGGGCCAGACTGTCCGTAAACCGCGACAGCGACGATCATCCTTCCATTGATGTAGCTGTGGGCGAGCACCTGCTCTTCAGCAGTTCGGCCGACGAGCGTGTAACACGACTCTACCGAGTGGATGAAGCCCGCCCCGTGATTCACGACCTGGCCATTTTGAGCGATCCTGACCCGACGCACCTTGTCGAGCACGAGCTGAAGGTCAGCTGGAAGTATTTCGACCTGCTGGGGCGGCAACAGAACAGCGTCCAGATGCAGGTTGCCGAGAATGAGGGTTTTGCAGGGGACTTTATCTGGGATTCCGGCCCGCGTGATGCAAGTCCCGGTTTGTCGCAGCTTGTCTACGGCGGTCGCCCGCTGGAAGATGGCGCGCGCTACTTTATTCGCATGCGCTCGAAGGGTGAGGCTGCCTGGTCCGCCTGGCAGACCTTCATGGTGCGCAGTGATAATCCCGAATTCAGTGTGCGGATGAACTCACTGCCCGAGTTGCCGCGCCTTGTATCACCGGATGCCGCTGCCATTCTGCCCGTATACAAGCCGGAACTCAAGGTGCAGGCCGTGGCGGACCGTGAGGGTGACCGGGTTGGCTATCACTTCCAGCTGGCTTCCGATCAGTGGTTCCAGCGTGTGATCGCCGAGAGCGATGCCAGTCTTCTGGCCGAGCCTGTCTGGACGCCACAGGAAGATCTTCAGGACAATGGCCGCTACTGGTGGCGTGTCCGTGTCTGGGACGGTTTTGAATGGGCCGACTGGACGGCTGCGCGTGAATTGGCGCTTAATCCTGTTGAAGAAGCCCCGCTGCCGCTTAACCTGATGGCGCCGGCCGGTGACATTGCCAATGTGCTGCCCGATTTCAGCTGGCATGCCGCCGTGGATCCCGATCCGGGCGCGCGCCTGACTTACACCTTTCTGATTGGCAGCAGGCAGGATCTCTCCGACGCCGAGCGCGTCCCCTTCATTGAAGACCTTAACTACACCAAGCGCAGCGAGATCGCCAACCTGAGCACCCTCTACTGGGCGGTTGAGGCCGTGGACAACACCGGTCGCAGCACACGCAGCGCGACGGTTGAGCGCATTCATGTGGACACGACGCCCAGCGTGCCGGTGGCCATCTTCCCGGAAGGCGAGGATGAGATCCGCGCGGAAGAGCCCTTCAGGATTGAGGCCTCCAGCGATCCCTGGCCGGAGGACAAAATCGTCTACGAGATTCAGGTCTCGGGCGATGGCGATTTCAGCAAGCCGCTGCTTTACTGGCGTGATCTCGAGATGGATCAGCTGCTGGCGCAGGGGATTGATGGCTATGCCGACACTCGTCTGATGAGCGACGACAAGCGCTATTTCTGGCGGGTGCGTGCCGTGGACAATCACACTGCGGCTTCCGAGTGGAGCCGGGTCAAGGCCTTCTGGTTCAATCGCCGCAATGGCGCGCCCACAACGCCGTCTGCAGACATGCTGCCGGTCGATGGCGCCGTAATCCGCGAAATGCCCGCCCTTTCCTGGGGGGCTTCCAGCGATCCCGATCACAGCGATCCCGCTGAAAGCCTCAGCTATGTGATACAAATCGCCCCCAGCGCTGATTTTTCCACACAGGTTCGTGAGCAGCAGACGAAGGCTGTCACACAGCTGGATCTTGGCGCCCTGATTCCCGACAACAGTCGCTGGTTCTGGCGGGTGATGGCTCGCGACAACGAGAACGCCAATTCCGAGTGGAGCAAGCCGCAGAGCCTGGTCTACAATCGCCAGGAAGATGCGCCGCAAGGTCTCGTGTTGAACAGCCCGGCCATCGGTGGCCCCTGGGTCAAGCTGGATCACCTGATGCTGGACTGGATTCCCGCGGAAGATCCGGACTGGAATGCTTCGCTCACCTATGTCTGGAAGCTCTACGATGCCGCGAATCCCGCGAGGCCGCTTCTGGCGGACAGTACACGTGAAGGCACCTCCCGCAAGCTTGTGGTTGCACTTAGTAGCGGAAACGAGTACCTGCTTGAGTTCAAGGTGCACGATGAAACAGGTCTGGAGCAGATCCTGCCCCAGCAGCGCTTCCTGGTGGACAGTCATCCCGTGGCACCCCGCCTGAGGAGCCTGCTGGAAGAGTACGGCCCCGACGATCGCCTGAGCTGGGAAGCCAGCAGCGATCCCGATCCCGATGATCGTGTGCTCTATCGTATCACACTGAAGGATCAGGCTGGCCGCGCCCTGGTGGATGTGGCCGACTGGCCCGGTACCGAGGCGACGCTGGGCAAGCTTTACAATGCGGACAAGCTGCCCGATGACAGCCAGCTTACCTGGACGGTCACGGCCGTGGATCCGCACAAGCTTAGCGCGACAAGCAGCGAGCATGTCTTCTGGTTCAACAATGGAAACGATGCACCATCGGCACCGGCCTGGGATGCTTCGCTGGCCACTGATCAGGAAGTCGCGCGCCTGGATCCCACGCTGCCCTTCACTGCGGGCCAGGATCCTGACCACAGCGATAAGCCAGAACTTTTGCATCACGAAGTGCAGATTGCTTTAAGGCAGGACTTTCAAGGTGCCCGCACGGTTCGTGTTGCCCCTGGTGCGACAAACCTGCAGGGTGTTAAGCTGCCGGACAACACCCGCAGCTGGCTGCGACTGCGCACGCTGGATGACGAGGGGCTGGCCTCGGCATGGAGCACGCCGGTTTCCATTGTGATCAATCTGGAAAACGAAGCACCGACGAGTCCCGTGATCAGCCAGCCCTCCCTTGGTCAGGCCTGCTATGATCTCAAGGGCATTCAGCTGGCCTTTGAGGCTTCAAGCGATCCTGACGTGGATGCTGTCATTGAGTACGAGGCCATGCTTGAAAACGAGGCTGGTGAGGTACTGGCCTCCCTGCGCCTGAAGGAGCTGGCGGCCCGTCTGACGGCAAAGTTCGAAAATGAAGCTTCTTACCGTCTGCGGCTGCGCGCGCTGGATGAAGACGGCCTCTCCAGTCCTGTGGTCGAGCGGGCCTTCACCGTCAACACGACCCCCGGTGCTGTGACACAAAGTGGTCGAGCCGGTCAGATCGTCGGCCGTGATCATGAGCTCACCTGGACACAGGCCACGGATCCGGATCCCGCTGATCGCTTAAGCTACGAGATTCAGCTAAGCAGCCCGGGGCTTGCCGAGCCGCTGCTCCTGAAGAGCAACAGTCTGAGCCAGACTCTGAGCAAGGCGGAACTGCCCGAGAACGAAGCCTTCAGTAGCCGTGTTCGAGCGGTGGATCCCCATGATGCTCGTGGTCCCTGGTCGGAAGCCCTTTCCCTGGTCTGGAACGCGCGCAATGAAGCGCCTGTCTGGCAGGGTGAACTGTCACCGGCTGAAGGATTTGTGCGCAGCAACGATGCCACCATCAGCTGGCCTGCCCCGCTGGATCCCGATCCGGGCTCAACGGCAGCCGTGATCGAAATTCAGGTCGCGGCCGACGCTGGTTTTAGGGAGGTGCTGGTAACCAAGCGCGTGAAGGGTGGGGAACTGAGCTATCAGCAGAACCTGCGTGAAAACGAGCACAGGTACTTTCGGGCCCGCGCCATCGACGTCGAGGGCGCCAGTTCCGAGTGGTCGCCGGTTCGTCATCTGGTGGTCAATGCGCAGGAAGAGGCTCCCACAGCCGCTCCCTTTGTATCACCGGCTAATGGCTCGACCCATCGCCCGGGGGAAATCACCGTGCGCTGGAAGGAAGCGCAGGATGCGGATCCCGAATCGGCCAAGCCCGCTTACCGCCTTTCCATTGACAGCAGCCGGGGCCACGAGGAGATGGACCTGCGCGCGACACAGGCCACCCTGCAGCTCGAGGCCGGTGACTGGACTCTGAGTCTTGTCGCCATCGACGAAACAGGCCTGAGTGGACCGGCCAGCACCTTGCGCTTGAAGGTTGTCGAGCCCGTTCCACCTGCACCCGAAAAAGAGTAAGCCTGTAAGACAGACTGGACAAGCCGGCGCGAAAACGCCGGCTTTTTTCTTTTTGCTGCAACCGATCAGCCGCACGGGTTGTTTGTGATACATGAATACACAAGACAACTTCGAGAGGCTGCAGCCGAAAACAGGCAGCGGCCAGCTGGGCGAAGACATCGCCTGCGATTGGTTCCGGTCACGGGGCATTCCTGTTGTTGCGCGCAATTTGCGCAAGCGCTGGACGGGCGAAATCGACCTTCTTGTCAGATATCGCGGGCGCCTGCATCTGATTGAAGTCAAATGCGGCCGAACGGATCTTTCCGAATTGGCCATGCGCGTTGACGAGCGCAAGCTGCGCCGCATAATGCAGACCCTGGCCAGTTTTTACGACGAATATGATCTGGATGGTCAGGCCTTGCAGGTCGATCTCTTTCTGGTGCAGCTTGGCACGGGCGAACCGCGTGTTCGCTGGGTCAAGGATGTACTGCCGCCAGAATTCCTGCTGGACGACGAGCTTCCCGATGTCTGGTAGCCCGGAGGCAGGTCGCTGGCCGAGTGCCGTGCAGCTACTGCTGCTTGTTGCGGCCCTTTCCGCAAGCCTGACTGGCTGCCTGCAACCTGAGCAAATTGGCCCGGAAAGCGCCTTTGCCCCCGATCACGGTGTCATCAGCTGGCTACGTGCAGCCACTGCCGGCCGTCCGGCTCTGCTCGAACTGGAAGATCCGGATGCTTCCGGCGATTGCCGCCGACTGATCTGCTTTCAGCGCCAGCTGGAGAAGACGGGCCTGCCGCCACCCATGCCCGGTGATCGCTGGCTGGTAGCCGAAGGCGGTCTGGAACTTGCCTCCACAACCGTGCCCGTCCACCCAGAGGATCCCCTGCCGGCCATGGAAACTCGTCAGGAGCTTTCGGGCCGTGTGACAAAGTTCAATGGAAAAAAGCTGAAGCTGCTCGAGCAATCCCGGGCTTTGCCTGCCAGAATGGAGCGGCTGCGCCAGCGACTGCTTGGCAGCCTGGCGAAAAGGCTTGGTGAAGGCACCGGCAGCGCCGGGCCCTGGCTGAAGGCCATGCTCCTTGGGTTAAGGCAGGAGCTGGACGGTGATACACGAGCCTCCATGCAGGCCACGGGACTGGCCCACCTGCTTGCGCTGAGCGGCCTGCATGTGGGGCTGCTGCTTGCCGCGCTGATGCTGTTGCTGGGTATGTTGCCCATGGATGGGCGCATTCGCTGGCTTATGCTGCTTCTTTTGCTGCCAGCTTACATCTGGTTGTCGGGTGGCAGTCTTTCCGTGATACGCGCCGGGTTGATGGCCATGCTGCTGGCACTGGGTCGACTGATGAACCGACGACTTGGCGCCATGCGTCTGCTGGTGGCAGCAGCCACAATCATTCTTCTCGTCTGGCCGCATGAACTGGCCTCGGCCGGCTTTCAGTTAAGCGTCCTTGCCGTGGGGGCGCTGGCAAGCATGCCGCGGTTGTCTGTCACAAACTTTCCGGGCAAGGTTCGAGCGGCCCTTAACAGCAGTTGGCGCGTGCAGCTTTTGACGGCGCCGGTTGTCTTCGCTCATTTTCAGCGCTTTGCCTTGTCCGGTATGCTGCTTAATCTTGTAGCCATTCCGCTGGCCTCGCTGCTGGTAACGGGCGGGCTGCTTCATCTGCTGCTGCCGCTTCCCGGTGATCCCTTCGGTCAGGTCTGTGATACACTTGCTACTTCGCTTTCCTTGCTGGCGGAGAAGAGCCCGGCCCCCTTCGTCGCCTGGCATCCCTCCGGCTTGCAGCTGCTGCTCCTTGCCCTGGCCGTGCTACTTGTCGGAATCGACTGGCTGCGCAGACGCTTTCGCCTGAGCATGGCCTGCCTGCTACTGCTAACAGCCGGGGGGCTGTTGCCGGCTCTTCAAGCAAATCCGGCAGGGCTGCTATTCTTCAATGTGGGACAGGGCGACGCCTGCCTGCTTGTATCACCATCCGGTGAACGTTGCCTGATCGACTGTGGCTGGTCGCGACCCGATCGCCCGGCAGGCAGTCACCGCCAGCTGCTGGCAGGGCTTGAACGCTTTGCAGACGGGCGGGTGGACTGGCTGATTTTGAGCCATCCGGATCAGGATCATCTGGGTGGAGCGGTCGATGTCCTCGCCACCCTCGAAGTGGGCCGCGTGTTCTATAACGGAGAGTGGAAGAGCAATATGAGCCAGCGGGTCCTGCAGGAAGAGTTGCGCCACATGCCCTTGCTGGAAGCCCGCCCGGGACTGATCCTGCAGGCAGAAAAGGACTGGCGCCTGAGAATGCTTGGGCCCCCGCCTGCCGACGGTCCCTGCAGCTTTGGCAATGAGCGAAGCATCGTTCTGCGTCTGGATTGGGGTGAACGGTCGGTGCTGCTCACCGCCGATGCAGGATTTGAAGAGGAAGCCTGGCTGCTCGGCTGGAAGGAATGGCTCGAGGCCGATGTCCTGAAACTCGGTCACCATGGATCACGGGGATCGAGCAGTCTGCCCTTCATGCGAGCAGTAGGGGCACAGGAAGCCTGGATCTCTGCCTCGGCCGACAACCATTACGGGCATCCCCATCAGGAAGTCCTTGATCGCACCAGGCAACTGGCCATGTGTGTTCACCGCAGTGATCAGGATGGCTGGAAGATCTGGCCTCCTGAACAGCAGGAAGCCTGGCTGACACATCATTCAAGACCACGCTTGCACTTCTGACGCCACGGCCTTCCGCCGGACTCCAGCCTCAAGGGAGTATCAGAATGATCATTCACCTGATCTGCCTGCTGACTGTGCTGATTGGCAGCTCGCAGGCCGCGTACACGGAACTGCCGCGTGAGGCGGCGGGCCTGGCTGAGGAGATCTTTCTTGCCGGCGAACATCATGTATCACGCCTGACAGAAACCATGCAGGGCGAAGAGACAGAAGGCTACCCGCAGGGCCTGCTGGGGCTGGGCAGCACTTCAGAATCTGTTTGGCTTCTGGGGCGCGCGGGTTGGTTGAAACGGCTGGATGCCAAAGGTGAGAATCAGGTCTGGCATCCACTGGACACGCTGATCGCGGCCCAGCAGCAGGGGCTTGCCTGGCTTGCCGGCATGGAGCGACTGCTTTGTGTGGAGCTGGATACGGAGCATCCTTGTATCACGGCAGAGCTCAGCTTGCCGCTACCGGGCCGTCCTGCACAGATTCGAGCTGCGGGTGAACGTGTCTACCTGATGCAGGCTGGAAGTCTCTTTTTGCTGGAGCCCGATGGAGCACAGGAGGTGATCTCTTTGCCAGCGGGATGCCGGGACTGGGCTGCCCTGCCTGCTTCAGCCCTTGCCATCAGTGCTGCCGGCCGCTTGCTGAAGCCCGTTGAAGGTAGCTGGAAGGAGCATGAACTGGCTGGCGGGCTGGAACTGCTAAGGCTTGAACAGTGTCAGGATGGCGTCTGGCTAGAGTCCAGGAATGGTGATTGGCTTTACCTGCCCTATCGCGGCCTACAGGAGTTGCAGAAGCCAGCGCCCGTCAGGGGCCTGAATGCGCTTCCCGTAGATGGGCATCGTGTTGTGGATCGTCATCATTGTCTACTCTGGCAGCATCATCAGGGCATCTGGCAGTCAAGCGCCCTCCCTGCCAGGGAAGAAGCCTTGCAGGACCGGCTGTTTCGTCTTTCGGCTGAATGGCGCCTTGCCATGACGGGTGAACTCTATCGTGCAGAAGAATTCCTGGCCAGTCAGCCAAATGGGCTGGCGCTGTTAAGGGGCGGCGCTGGGCCCTGGTTGCTGCACGAAGGCGGCATTCGCTGCTGGACCGATTCCGGAGTCGAAATTGGCGGCTGGCAGGGCAGCGAACTGCGCTGTGCTTATGCATTTGAGGACTATATCGCCATAGCATCGGAAGACAGCCTCCACAGCTTCTGGGCAAATGAAGAGGATCCCTGGCTGCAGCAGTCGCTCTATTGTCCCGGTATTCTGGCTCTGACGGGCAGTCCGGAGTTTCTGCTGGCCCGCACGTTGAATGAGCTTGTGCTATTCAGTCGCGCGCTGCCCTGCTGGAGGAGATCGATCGCCGGCCAGTGCCGCAAGGCCTTCAGGATCAGCTCTTTGTGGATGAGAATCTCCTGCTTGTATCACGGGATGATCTGCACATGGTGCAAGTGGAACAGACGGGCTTTCAGGAGCCTCTTGGGTCCTGGCTGCACGCGCCGGGACGCAGGATGATTCGCCGTGGGGTGGAGGACCTGCTCATTCAGCGGGATGATGGCCTTTTGCAGCAGATTGGGCTGGAAGAGCGCCGACCCCGACGTATCGAGTGGAGCATGCAGCTGCCCATGACCGGTGAACTGGATCTCTTTCGCGATACCTTGCGCGTGACGGGCGAAACGGGCTGGCTGGATTTCCCCTTGCCGGAGCTTGCGCCACCCTTTGATGCAGAAGAGGTGGAATGTGCTGAGCTTTTTCTTCCCGGGACGGGTTGGGTGAAGGCCAACATTGCAGATAAGGAAGTCCAGCCTGCATATGAACGTGCGAACTGGCTGCGCTTGCAGCGGGGAGGCTCAAGCGTGCTGATTGCCCTGAAGCGGAGCAGTCAAATGGACCAATAGTGGGCATATCCCCGAGATTGACTCAAATGACAGTATTGACATATTCCAAAAGCTGTTGACTGGCAATGATTAGCAAATGGCACGCAACTTGCCTTATTGCTTTTGTCGTAGGCAGCGACAACGCCGATAGCGGTTCGGCGAACAGATTCTTCGGAATCGCACATGGGGATGCGTAAGGGCGCTTGGGCGCTCTTACGCGTTTTTTATGGTTCCAGAGCCACTCAACATTGGACAAAAGCCTGCATCCTGCTAGATTGACCACTTGGTCAATGACCGGGTGGTCATCAATCTGCAGGAGCCATGAAAGCGCAGGAAAAAGATCCATCCCTCAAAGGCACCAGCCTTTGGCTGGGCCTGCCCGATGAGAAGCGGCAGCAGGTCTTTCAGGCCGCGCTGGACGAGTTTGCCGACAAGGGCTATTCTTCAGCCAGTATGAACTCGCTGAGCAAGCGCGCCGGAATTTCCAAGGGCAGCGTTTTCTCCTATTTCCGTTCCAAATCCGGACTCTTTGATGCCGTGGTGCAGACAGCCATGGATCGTGTCCGCTCCCGATTGAAACAGGTTCGTGATACAAGCAGCGATCGTCCCTTTGCCGAGAGGCTGCTACTGGTCATGGAATCGGGAATCGAATTCATCGACGAGCACCCGCTGCTGGCCAGGATCTACTACCAGCTGTTGCGCACCGGGGACAGCCCTTTTGGCGCGGCCTGGCTGAAAAAAATGAATGAAGAAGCCAGCGAGTTTCTACGGGAGCTGGTGGAGGATGGGCAGGCCCGGGGCGACCTGCGTCGTGACCTGCCTGCCGATGAAGTGGCTTTTGTGCTGAATGCGCTGCTGGATCACCTGTTGGCAGCCCGTGGACACCTGCAACCTGCCAGCGGAGGCAGCTGGTCTACAAAGGACCGGGAAGCCCTCAAACAGGCCCTCGCCCGGCAGGTAAACTGGTTGATGGATGGACTTCGCGCCAGATCGAGTGAAGGAGAAAACCATGTACTTGATCATTGAATGTGATACACAACCAGCGGCAGATAGCCCGCTGGGTCAGGAGCTGGATCGCCTGGATCCGGCCATGCGCTGGGTGGATGCCGGCTGGGCGCGTTTTCTGCGCCTGAACCTGGGGCATCGCCCGCTTCGTCGCAGTGAAGATCCCGATCCTGTCGCCAAGATTTTGTCACACGCTGGCGTTAGGCGCGCGTGGATGCAGGAAGAGTCGCTGGTTTTGGCGGGCAGGGCCTGGCAGGCGGAGGACAGCCTGATCGAAGCAGGCGCTCGCATGCTTGGATCGGGCGAACTGGAGGTCATTGCCGGACCCTGCAGCGTCGAATCGGAAGACCAAATGGAGAGTGTCGCTTCTGCTGTTGCCGCTGCCGGTGCCCGCTGGCTGCGAGGTGGCGCCTGGAAGCCGCGCAGCAATCCCTATCAGTTTCAGGGACTGGAAGAAAAGGGGCTCAAACTCCTGCGTCAGGCGGCCGACCGCCACAATCTTGGCGTGATCACGGAAGTGCTCAGCCTGCGTGAGCTGGACCTGGTAGCGGCTTCAAGTGACATTCTGCAGGTGGGCAGTCGCAATGCGCAGAACTTCCCGCTGCTGAAGGCATTGGGCGAGCTGGGCCGTCCGGTGATGCTCAAACGTGGTTTCGGTTGCACGGTTGAAGAAACCCTGTTGGCGGCCGAGTATGTGATGAGTCACGGCAATCCCCATGTGATGCTCTGTGAACGCGGCATTCGCAGCTTCGAGTCGGGAACACGCTTTACCTTCGACATTAACGCGATTCCGCTGATGCGCCAGGCTTCACATCTGCCAGTGATTGCCGACCCATCACACGGTACGGGACTGGCCCGCTTGGTCCCTTCCGTTGCACGGGCCGCTCTGGCAGCGGGTGCAAGTGGTTTGATGTTTGAAGTACATCCCGATCCCGAGGCTTCCGTTTCCGATGCCGATCAGGCCCTCAGCCTCGAGGCTTTCGAGCTGCTGATGTCCGATCTGAAAACCCTGCATCGCGCCCTTCACCCCGAGGTTTATCTGGATCTTGTGGATCGCCCGGCGTGAGCAAAGATGCCCGATTCCGCTATGGCAGCCGCTGTGCCGAAGGCATCCGTGAGCTAATCGAACTGAGCAGTCCGGCGGAACTATCCTTGTCGCTGCTGCGACCGGGTGCCTGGTTCACGATCGCCTTTGACCCTGCTGGCGCTGACTGGCCTGGCTTCGGTGCTGTTCGTGTCTTCTATCCACAGCGGGAATACACGGCTCATGACGTGGCTCCTGTCCGGCTTCCCTCGGCGCACAGCCTTGCCGAAAAGCTTCCGCATGAAAGCTGGATGACAATTGCAGCGCGGGCAGTTGACTGTATCACGGCGGGTGCTGCTGAAAAGATCGTCCTTGCGCGCAAAATTCGCGTGACACACGATGCCTTCGACCCGATGGAGCGGCTGGCCCGGACAGCGCCTGTTGAAGCTGCCGCACAGCCCTGGCTTGTCGATTGGGCAGATGGCCAGTGCTGGTGGGGGCTCTCGCCGGAGCTTCTGCTGGATTGGCAGGCGGGGCAGGCTCGCAGCATGGCACTGGCTGGAACCAGAAGACGCGGCATCACAACTGAAGAAGACGAAGCGCTGGCCAGCGAGTTGCTGCAATCGGACAAGGATCTGCGCGAGCAGGGAATTGTCACACGGTGGATTGAAGAGCGTTTTTGTGAGTGCGGGCTTGGCCCCACTGTTGGAGCGCGAAACCTGCATCGACTGGCCGGCTTGCAGCATTTGTTGAGTTGGGTCAGCGCGCCGGCCACAGCCGGACAGGCCCTGGCGCTATTGTGCGCCCTCCATCCCAGCCCCGCCTTGCTTGGATCGCCTCGTAATGCCGCGCTTGATTGGTTGCGTGAGCACGAGAAACTTGAGCGCGGACTATATGGTGGCGTGATCGGTCGCATGAGCGAGACAGGACTCAGCGCCCATGTGATGATTCGCGGCGTTTTGACCAGCAATCAGGAAAGTCAACTCTTTGCGGGAACGGGGCTGGTTGCTGGCAGTTCGCCTCTGGATGAGTGGCTGGAGGGCGAGGCCAAACTGGCAGCCATTCACAGCCTGCTGACAGGAGGAGCCGAAGCATGAAGCAGGGGCATCTGAATCAGCGCTGGTCGCAGCGGGTGGTGCGTGAGCTGGCGGCTGCCGGTCTGGAATCAGTCTGGCTGTGTCCCGGCGCCCGCAATCTGCCCTTGCTGGATGCATTCAAGCGTTCCACTCAGGTAGATGATGTCGAGTGTTTGAATGAAGCTGCTGCAGCCTTTCAGGCGCTGGGCTGGTTGCGCGGTCGGCGCGCTGCCGGCCTGAGTGAGGGGCTGGCCGCTGTGCTCTGTACTTCCGGAAGTGCACTCTTGCACGCCGGGCCTGCACTGGCTGAGGCCGAAGCCGCCGGGCTGCCCCTGATGGTGATCAGCGCGGACAGACCGGCGGAAGATCAGGCCTGCGGCGCCAATCAGACCATGCCTGCCGACTGGGTTGCCCCGGCCATGCTGCGTGCTCGCCGCGAAATGCCGCTTCCGGAGGAAGGTCTGCTGGAGCGCGTTGGCAGCCTGGTGCATGGGCTTTGTAACACGGCCCTGGCAGAGTCGGGCCCCGTTCATCTTAATCAGCCTTTTCGCGAGCCGCTACTGGAAGATGATGACGTGGAGGATGAAGATCAGGCGCCGCCCCAGACCCTTTCCCGGGCTGGCAATCAGCCGCAGCAGCTCTCCGTGCAGTTGCCGGAGCTTGCTGGAAGAGGTCTGCTTTATGCCTGCACACTCCTTCACGAGGCGGACCGTCAAGCGGCTCTGGAATGGTCACGACTGACCGGCTGGCCCATTCTTGCAGATGCGGGAAGTGGCCTTGCCTGTTCCGGTCATTCGATGGTCCTGCGCCACGGTGAGCTTCTGGGCGATGCTGAGCAGCCTGATCATGTGATCCAGCTCGGCTCCATGCCCATCTCCCGGCGGCTGCCGGCAAAGTTCAGCAGCAGGACCCGCCTGGTTATTGATCCCCATCCCGGTTTGCGGGATCCTGCTTTTTCCGGTGCCCTGCGCTTGCGGGCGCGCGTGCGTGATACACTGGATCTGGCTGCTGAAATGGCGGTCCACGCCGGGCCAGCAGCTACCGGACTGTTAGAGCTCGATCAAGCCTGCGAAGCACAAATCGAGGAAGTCTGCAGGGAGATCCCCTGGAGTGAGGCGGCCATTGCCCGCACTCTGATGCGCCAGTTGCCGGAGGATTGTGCCTTGATGCTGGGCAACAGCATGAGCGTCCGGCTGGCGGACCAGTATGCACCAGCAGACGCACAAAGCCTGAAACTTGTAACACAGCGAGGTCTGGCCGGAATAGATGGAAATGTGGCTGGCGCCATCGGCATGTGTCGCGCGCTTGATGGACCGGCGGCCCTGCTGCTGGGTGATCTGAGCATGGCGCATGATCTGGGCAGTCTGCAATTCATGGAAGACTGGCCACTGCTCATCGTAGTGCTGGACAATCTGGGGGGCGCGATTTTCGAGCTCCATGCAGCCTCACACGGACGCGACTGGGCCCGTTTCAGTCAACCGCTTGACTTTGCACGGCTTGGGCGTGCTCATGGGATTGAGTCACACCGATTGACAGATCAGGAAGAGCTTCAGCAGCGACTTGAGGACTGGAAGCAGAATCCTGCCCCCTGTCTGCTGCATGTAAAACTGGAAGCCGGAACACACAAGCGCTGGTTGGCCCGACTGAAGGAAATCAGAGCATGACTTCCCGGCGACTGGTCTGGCTGCATGGTTTTCTGGGCAGCCCGACCGACTTCGACATGCTGTGCCGGACGCTGGCAGAAAGCGGCGTGGAGGGACTGGAGCAGCACTGTCTGCTGCTGCCGGGCCATGGACCCAATCCCGACGCTGTACCGGAGGATGTGACAGGCTGGCTGGAGTGGCTTGATGCCTGTCTGCCGCAGGAACCCTACCTGCTGGGCGGCTACTCGATGGGTGCGCGGCTTGCCCTGTGGCAGTCGCTTAAGGGCCGCCGAAAGCCGGAAGCCCTGATCATGCTGGGCGGCAATCCGGGTATTCCTGCAGAGGCCAGATCTGCCCGCAGAAGCTGGGAAGAAGCCTGGGCCGCACGCTTTCGGGAAGAAGAGATCCAGACTGTGATACAGGCATGGTACTCCCAGCCGCTTTTTGCACCGCTGATTGAGCGCGTACCGCTGGCTGAGCTGGCAAGCGGCAGGAGTCGCGCCGTGGGCAAAGAGCTGGCCCGGGCCATGCTGAGCTTTGGCACTGGCCTGCTGGATGACCTTTGGACGGAAGTGCACAACCTCAGGATGCCCGTGTGTTACATCGCCGGCGAGCGGGATGATGCCTGTCTGAAGCACGCCGACAGAATCTCTACCCTGCTTCCGCAAGCGAGCACCTTTTGCATTCCGCATGCCGGGCATGCCCTGCTGTTTGAGGCTGCACAAGAGACTGCTACGAGAGTGAATGAATTCATGATGCAAATACGAGGAGAAAACAGGCAATGAGCATCTGGCAAAACATGGCCGAGTTCAAGGATATCCGCTACGAGCGTGGCGAGGCGACAGGTCCAGCAGCCCATGTGGCAAAGATCACCATCTGCCGGCCGGAAGTGCACAATGCCTTTCGCCCGCTGACGGTAATGGAAATGCGCCGTGCTCTGGACATGGCCCGTGAAGACCCGGAAGTGGGCGTGATCGTGCTGACCGGCGAAGGCGGCAAGGCCTTTTGCAGTGGCGGTGACCAGAAGATCCGCGGTGATGCAGGATACGTGGATGAAGGCGGTGTTCACCGCCTGAATGTGCTCGACTTTCAGCGCGAGATCCGCACCTGCCCCAAGCCCGTCGTGGCGATGGTGGCCGGCTGGGCCATTGGCGGCGGACACGTGCTGCATGTGATCTGCGACCTGACCATTGCAGCGGACAATGCCCGCTTCGGACAGACCGGCCCCAAGGTTGGCTCCTTTGATGGCGGCTATGGTTCCAGTTATCTGGCGAGAATTGTCGGCCAGAAAAAGGCCCGTGAAATCTGGTTCCTTTGCAGGCAGTATGATGCGCAGGAAGCGCTGGACATGGGTCTGGTTAACACGGTCGTTCCGCTGGACAAGCTGGAAGAGACCACCCTTGAATGGTGCCGCGAAATGCTGCAGCACAGCCCGCTGGCCTTGCGTTGCCTGAAGGCTGGCCTGAATGCCGACTGCGATGGTCAGGCCGGACTGCAGGAGCTGGCCGGTAACGCGACCCTCCTGTATTACATGAGCGAAGAAGGCCAGGAAGGACGCAACGCCTTTGTCGAAAAGCGCAAGCCGGATTTCACTCGATTCCCGCGCAGGCCCTGAGATGGCAGGCAGAGTCAAGGCCTGGCTGCTGGCGGCCAGACCCAAAACCCTTTGGGCCGGTGTGGTTCCCGTGCTGATGGGCAGTGCCATGGCATCTGCTGACGGGCTGTTCCATGCGCCAGCCGCAGCAGCCGCACTGGTTTGCTCACTGTTGATCCAGGTGGGAACCAATCTGGCCAATGACTATCACGATGCGAAGAAGGGCATTGATACGGCAGAGCGAATTGGTCCCGCCCGTGTGACACAATCAGGCATGCTTGAGGCGGCAGCTGTCAAGCGTGCTTTTATTCTGTGTTTTGGGCTGGCAATCCTGCTGGGCGCCTACCTGCTTTTCAGGGGCGGCTGGCCCATTTTGCTGATCGGCCTGAGCAGCGTGGCGCTGGGCTGGTTGTATACGGCCGGGCCGGCACCCATGAGCTACACGGGCAGCTCGGATCTTTTCGCCTTTCTTTATTTCGGCCCGGTGGCCGTTGCCGGCAGCTACTATGTTCAGGCGCTTGTCTGGTCAAAGGCTTCGCTCTGGGCGGGCATGGCAGCTGGCGGCTTTTCGCTTGCACTCTTGACGGTGAACAATTTCCGCGACATGGTCAGTGATACACGCACGGGTAAGCGCTCGCTTGCCGTGCGCTTTGGGGCGGGATTTGCCCGGGCCGAATTCCGCTTTTCCTTGCTGCTGGCCGCGCTGGTCCCCTTCTGGTTGATTCACCGGTACCATGGGCCACAATCGCTGATGGCACCGGCAATTCTCGTGGCGGCCATGCTCGTGCCGCTCTGGCGGGCCGTTGCCGTGGAACCCCGTGCAGACAGAGACTTCGGCGATGCCATGAACCGGCTGCTGGCACTGGTTGGCAGGCTGGAACTGCTTTACGGCATCCTGTTTGCCGCAGCCTGGCTAATGCCCTGATGCCATCGTCCGTGATACACTGGCGTCTGCTGAACTGGAAACTCGCGCAGGTCCCCAGTCACTGGCCCTGGCGTGATGGCCGGGAAGTGCTGGCCTTTGATCTTCCACTTAAGGATGTTCGTCTGGACTGTGAGGCAGCGCCCTTGCCCGGCTTCAGCCCTGAAAGGCACAGAGATCTGATTCACTTGTTGCCACAACTGCAGGCACTACTCTTCGGGGTTGGCTTGCCCTCCGATACAACACTGCCGCAGCTGTGCGAGCTTTTGCTCAAGCTGCAAGCCAGAGAAGACTGGGCCGCGCTTCCTGCCAGCCTGCGTTTTGCTGCAGAGGCCGCAATGTGGAAGCACCTGCTCAAGCCTGTCGATCAGCCGCTGAAAACCTGCCTGCTTTTAGATGCAGAGCCGGAGCGCTGGAGCCAAGTCCTGCCCAAAAAGGCAAGCTGCGTCAAGATCAAACTGGGCAGGGTCTCGGCCGAGCGCGAGCGCCGTGGATTGATCAGCCTGGCAGACCGTGTATCACAGGGTCTTGAGCTGCGCCTCGATTGCAATCACGGCTGGACACGCATGGAGTTGGAGCAGGCGATCGCCGAGTGCCCACAGCCGGTCTGGATTGAAGATCCAATTGGCAATACCGCAGAAGCGGCAGCCTGGCTTTCTAAGTGGCAAGCGGGCCGTGACTGGCAGCTGGCCCAGGACCTGCGTCCTGATTCTCCGCCGCGCGAGCACGCCGGCCTTGCTGCCCTTGTTCTGAAGCCCCAGCTACTTGGTCTGGGAGCCTGCATTGAAGTCATGGCCCAATGGCCGAATCTGGAACACGTTCTGAGTTCCTGCTACGAAAGCCCCGAACAGCAGGCACTGATGCTGGATCTGGCCGCGAGGCTGATGCCGGCCCGCCTTCCGGGGCTGGGCACCTTCAGCCTTTTTACCGGTGATTGTGAACTGCTTGCCGAAGGCGATATCCAATGAATCACGGCCCGACACCCCTGCAGCTGCTTTCCGGAATGCCCGGGGCGGATGCCCTGATAGATGGGCAATCATTCAGCCGGGCGGATCTTGCAAGGCGAGTGCGTGATACAGCGGGCAGACTTGCCGAAGAGGGCCTCGCCTTCAAACGCCTTGTCTGGCTGCCGACAGCCTCGTCAGATGCGATTGTCCTGCAATTGGCGCTGCTTGAGATCGGTGCCAGTCTGAATCTTGTGCCCTTGCGGGCCAGCAAAATGCAAGCGCAGGAGCTTGAACTTGCTGCCCGGGCTTTTGCCAGAATCACTGGCGATGCAAGAAGCTTTCAGATCCAATTCGGTGATACAGCTGCAAGCGCAAGCCTGGGAGCCACACTGGCTGTGGCCAGTTCGGGCAGTACAGGCCCGGCCCGCTGGATCGAACTTGGCTTTCATGCCCTGTGTCGCGCTGCCGGCACGGTTGCCGCAAGGCTTGCCGCCAGACAGGGGGATCGCTGGCTGCTAAGCCTGCCTCTGGATCACATCAGCGGTCAGTCCATTCTGATCAGGGCCCTGGTATCGGCCGGTACCCTTGTGATACCTGGCAAACGCCCGCTTCTTGAAGGTTTGGCAGTCGTGCAGCATGCCAGCCTCGTTAGCGCCCAGCTGCATGACTTGATCGACTGCGGCTTTCAGGCGGCTCCCGCGCTGAAATCACTGCTATTGGGCGGGGGCCCGGTGTCCCCCGAGTTGCTTAAGCGCGCAAGGCATCTTCCCGTTTATCTCTCCTATGGATCCACCGAAAGTGCGGCTGCCTGCGTGATCGACAAATTGAGTGAATGCCCGTCTGAGGGCTCCGGCAGGCCACTTGCGGGAGTCAGCTTGAAGCACTTCACGAATGAGAGCTGGTCCCTTAGCCGTGATGGCGGAGCTGAAGTCAATCTGGATGACCGTCTGGAATGGCTACCCGGAGGCAGGCTTCATGTGATCGGTCGCCGTGGCAGACTGCTTATTTCAGGTGGAGAAAAGCTGCAGGCCGAGCGCCTGGAAAAACTGGTCCTGCGCCATGTGCCGGGGCTTCGCGCGGCGATGGTCCTCGCCCGTCAGGACAGGCGTCTGGGGGATCGACCCGTGCTCCTGCTGGAAATGCAGACAGGATTTTCGATGCCACAGTTAAAGGAGCTGCGCGAGCTGCTTCAGCAGAAAATCGAATCGATCTGGCTGCCCGTGGAGCTGCATGAATTGCCCGCCTCCCGTGATACAGCGATCAAACATTCACTGTCAGCGCTGGCCGCTCACCTGGGCCTTTCTGCCGGTCAGGGAGTCCGTGATGACTGAACGAGCCCCGGGCAGGGCGGAGCGTATACGACGCACCCTGCGCGCACAGCGCATGGCCGCTCCTTTTGAAGGCCTTCTGATGGCGGGCATGATGATGGTCGCTACCATTGCCAAAAAGAGTCTAGGCGCCAGCGATTTGCAGATCACGCTTCTGATGATGACGGCGCCAGTCTGCTTTCTGCTCTCGATCTACTGGGCGGAGCTGATTCGACTGCTGCCTTCCTGGCGACCGCTCTTCATTGCTGGCGGGCTTTTTGGCGTGTTACCGCTGGCCCTGATGCATCCCTATGGCAGTGTACCCGTGCTTCTGGGCTTGCTGCTTCTTTACGAACTGAGCAACTCGCTCAATATTCCCCTGCGCAACCGCGTGATGCAGGGCAATTATCCAGCCGGGCAGCGCAGCCGCATTTTCAGTCGCTTTGCCGCTTTCAGTTCTGTCATCGTTCTGCTGGCCTCACTGGCCTATGGCTGGTATCTGGATTTAAATGAAGAGAACTGGCGCTGGCTCTTTCTCTTTATTGCAGTGGCTGGACTGGTGGATCGTGTCATCTGGAGTCGCGTTCCCGGATCAACGCGAGGCAGACTTGTATCACAGAATCTCTCCAGCCCGGACTGGATGGGTGGACTGCCGCTCTGGCACCGGCTTGCACAGCCGATTCGCCGCATGCAGGGCGTGCTGGACGGCAATCGCCAGTTCTTTCGCTGGGAAATGCAATTCATGCTCTACGGCCTGGCCTTTTTTGTGATCATCACCGTGCTGCCGGGCTTTCTGGTGGACGGCCTTGGCTTGCCTTACAGTCAGATCAGTCAAGGGCAGGTGGCTGCATCGCGTCTGGGCGGAATTCTGATGCTGCCTGCGATGGGCATGTTCCACGATCGCTACAACCCGGCTGCCTTCTGCGCACGCATCTTTGCCTTTCTGGCGCTCTTTCCGCTCTTCATGATGCTGGCTTCCTGGCTACCCGCCGGCAGCCTGCGCCTGCTGCCTTATTATCTGGGATTCTTTCTGCAGGGCATGGCGATGAGCGGCGTGATGGTGGCCTGGACCATGTCCAGCCTGGCCTTTGCTGGCGGGGAAGATGGCGCGCTATATCAGAGCATTCATGTAACACTGACCGGATTCCGCGGCATGGTTGGACCACTGCTGGGCTGGTTGGTGAAGAGTTGGCTGGGCTGGACGGCCGCATTTGCCCTCGCCTTTTTCCTTCTACTGTTGGCCTCCAGCCTGATGGCCCAGCAGGGAAAACAGCTCGACCAGGCTGGCGCAGGCATCGACAGGCATTGAACTGCATTCACATCCCACGGGAATTGTGATATTGCAAACAGCATTTGCAAGGAGACCCCATGAGCACGACACCACGCACACTTACGGAAATGTTCCTGAAGACCGTTCACCGCTACCCGCAGCGTACTGCCTACGGCGTTCGCACGGAAAAGGGTTACGAGCCACGGAACTGGGCGGAAACGGCCGAGCGTGTGCGGGCAGTCTGTGGCGGCATCATGACCAGCGGGCTGAAGCCCGGTGATCGCCTGGCCATCCTTTCCGGCAATCGATACGAGTGGATGCTGACGGACATGGCCTGTTTGTTCGCGGGCGTGATCGTTGTGCCTGTCTATCCCAATCTGCCGGCACCGCAGGTGGCCAAGGTGCTTGAGGATTCCGGCGCGCGCGCCATCGTGGTTGAAAATGATCGCCAGCTGAACAAGCTGCGCAAGGTCTGTGATGACCTTAAGCAACTCGAGCAGGTTTATCTGATCGAGGGTGAAGGCTGCCCCCAGGGTGACTGTCATTCCTTTGATGAACTGGAAGAGCGGGGCCGTGACTGGTGTGACGAACATCCGGGTGAAGCCGATCGACTGGCTGGCGAGCGTCAACCCGATGATGTGTTCACCTACATCTACACTTCAGGCACCACCGGTGACCAGAAGGGCGTGATGCTGAGTCACAAAAACGTGATCAGCAATATTCTGGGAGCACAGGAGCGTTTTCAGATCACCGTGGACGATCTTTTCCTCTCCTTTCTGCCCTTGTCACACATTTTCGAGCGCATGGCCGGCTACTACTTTCCGATCAGTGTCGGCGCCAGCGTGTATTACGCCCGCGACATCACCACAGTTGGCGAAGACCTGCTGCAGGCCCATCCGACCATCATGGTCAGCGTGCCGCGTCTATTTGAAAAGATCCACGACAAGATCCGCAATGGTGTGGCTGCCGGTCCGCAGACCAAGCAGAACATCTTCAACTGGGCGCTGGGCGTAGGTCTCAAGGCCGCCCAGAAGCAGCTGGAAGGCAAGGATCCTGGCGTGCTGCTTACGCCGCAACTGCGCATGGCAGACAAGCTGGTCTTTGGCAAAATTCGCGAGAAGACCGGCGGCCGCCTTCGCTTCGCCGTTTCTGGTGGCGCGCCACTGCGCAAGGATATTGGCGAGTTCTTCCTTTCTGTCGGTTTGCAGATCTACGAAGGTTACGGCCTGACGGAATGCAGTCCGGTGATCACGGCCAACTATCCCGGCCATGTGCGCTTTGGCTCGGTCGGTCCGATCTTCCCCGGAGTGGAAGTGGAGATCGCGCCCGATGGAGAAATCCTCATGCGGGGTGAAAGTGTCATGCACGGTTACTTCGGTCGCGACGAAGAGACAGCGAGCGTGATCCGTGACGGCTGGCTCCATACCGGTGACATTGGCCACTTCGACGGAGAATTTCTTGTGATCACCGATCGCAAGAAGAACCTGATTGTGACCTCCGGCGGCAAGAACATTGCCCCGCAGCCCATCGAGAACCTGCTGCTGGCCAGTCCCTACATCGAGCAGGTGATGCTGGTCGGCGAGCGCCGCAACTTCATCAGCGCCCTGATCGTGCCCAATTTCGCCCTGCTGGAGGACCAGCTTGGCCTGAAGCATGGTTCGCCCACGCCCTCAACCGAGGAGATTTCGCGTCATCCGGAAGTCTATCAGCTGATCGACAAGGAAATCCAGCGCCTCTCAGTGGATCTGGCCCAGTACGAGCGTGTCCGCAAGTTCAGTCTGCTGGGCAATGAATTCAGCATCGAGTCGGGTGAACTGACGCCCTCGCTCAAGATCAAGCGCAGCTTTGTGCTGGAGAAGTACTCCGAAGTCATCGAGGGCATGTATCTGACCTCCGATCACCGGGATCGCCAGGCCGGCTGAGACCAGCCTGCGCCTTGGGATCCCACGTTCCTTCATTACTTTTCCCGGTTCGACATCAAGCGAAGCGGGAGAGAGTCCATGAACAGCTACAAGGCCGCCGGCGTTGACATTGACGCGGGTGAAGCGCTTGTCGATCGCATCAAGCCCCATGTTGCAGCTACCAGCACCAGCGGAAGCCTCGGCCGGCTGGGTGCTTTCGGCGGCTTTTTCCGACCGGATTTTGCGGGCATGGAAGAGCCGGTGCTGGTCTCGAGCGTGGATGGTGTCGGCACCAAGCTGAAGGTTGCCTTCATGGCCGGCGTGCACGACACGGTCGGTCAGTGCCTGGTTAACCACTGCGTCAACGACATTCTCTGTTGCGGTGCCCGCCCACTCTTCTTTCTCGACTACTTCGCAACCGGCGCCCTTGACGTTGACATGGCTGCCGATGTGATACGCGGATTTACTGTTGCCTGCCGCGAAAACGGTGTGGCCCTGGTGGGCGGCGAGACTGCCGAGATGCCTGGACTTTATCAGGGCAGCGAGTACGACGTGTCCGGAACAATCGTCGGTGTGGTAGATCGTCCGCGCATTGTTGATGGCTCCACCATCAGGCCTGGCGACCGGCTGCTGGCGCTGCCTTCAACCGGCCTGCATACCAATGGCTATTCCCTGGCACGCAAGGTTCTGCTCGATTCGCCCGACGCCCTTCAGGAAAAGCTGGAAGACGGACGCACAATGGCAGAGGCCCTGCTCGCCGTGCATCGCAGTTATCTGGCGCCCGTCAGCGCACTGCTGGAGTGTATCACGGTCAAGGGAATCAGCCATATCACCGGCGGCGGACTTTACGGGAACACCAAACGAATCCTGCCCGCAGACTGCTGGATAGATGTGGATGAATCGTCCTGGGACTGGCCCTTGATCTTCCGCCTGATCATGGAGCGCGGCCGTATTACAAAGGACGAAATGTACCGCGCCTTCAATCTGGGGGTGGGGATGGTGCTGGTGGTGGATCCTGCCGACGAGGCCGCCGCCGTAAAACGGCTTGAAGAAAAGGGCGAAAGCGTGATCCGTCTGGGATCCGTCATCGCCCGTTAAAGGAAACTGTAACACAGAGGAAGCCATGCTGAGCTCCAGACAGATTCGTGAAGATTTTCTGCGCTTTTTCGAGGAATTGAATCACCAGGTGGTTCCCAGCAGTCCGGTCGTGCCCCGTGAGGATCCGACCCTGCTCTTTGCAAACGCCGGCATGAACCAGTTCAAGGATGTCTTCCTCGGACAGGGCGAGCGGGCCTATTCCCGCGCCGCTTCCACACAGAAATGCCTGCGTGTTTCAGGCAAGCACAACGATCTCGATGAAGTCGGCCGTGATACCTATCACCACACGCTTTTTGAGATGCTCGGCAACTGGTCCTTTGGTGATTATTACAAGCGCGATGCCATTCGCTGGGCCTGGAAGCTGCTGACCGAAGTCTGGAAACTGCCCAAGGACAAGCTCTACGCCACCGTCTTTGAAGGCAATGACGATGTTCCTTTCGATCAGGAAGCCTGGGATATCTGGATGGAAGAAACGGACATTCCGCGCGACCACGTGCTGAAGTTCGGGGCCAAGGACAATTTCTGGGAGATGGGTGATACAGGTCCCTGCGGGCCCTGCACCGAAATCCACATCGACCGTGGTGAGCGCTTCGGCAAGCTGGATCCCGAAACCTGTTTTGTCAACACCGATGCGGATCGCTTCATCGAACTCTGGAATCTGGTCTTCATCCAGTACAACCGGGACGCCTCCGGCAAGCTGAGCGAATTGCCCTCCAAGCATGTGGATACGGGCGCCGGTTTCGAAAGACTCTGCGCCGTGTTACAGAACAAGGATTCCAATTACGATACGGACGTGTTCCAGCCGCTGATTCAGAAAGTGGCCGAGCTTTCGAGAGTGGCTTACAGCGAAGCCACCGGCACTCCGCACCGCGTGATTGCCGATCACGTCCGTGCGATGGCCTTTGCCATTGCCGATGGGGCCATTCCCGGGAACGAAGGACGTGGCTATGTGCTGCGCCGCATTCTGCGCCGTGCATCACGCTTTGGACGCGAACTGGGGCTGGAGAAGCCCTTTCTGGGTGAGGTGGCGGCAACACTGGCCTCGCACATGGGTGAAGCCTTTCCGGAACTGCCCGCCAAACTACAGCACGTGCAACATGTGCTGACTGCCGAAGAGGAGAGCTTCGGTCGCACGCTGGGTCGCGGTCTGGACCTCTTTGCCAATCTGAAGGCCGAACTGGACAAGACGAGTAGCACGGTGGTGCCCGGGGAAGAAGCCTTCCGCCTTTATGATACCTACGGTTTTCCGCTGGATCTGACGCAGCAGATGGCTGCTGAGCATGGTCTGAGCGTGGACGAGGCGGGCTTTGCCGCGGCGATGGAGCGGCAGCGCAGTCAGAGCCGTGATTCACGCAAGCAGGCCGGCCATGGTGAAAAGGCTGCCTGGAATCTGCTTTCCCGTGATACAAACCGCTTCATGGGATACGATGTGCTGGAGACCATGACTCGCGTGCTGCGCTGGCGTGAAGGTCAGGATGCGGGCAGTCTGGAACTGGTGCTGGAGCAGACTCCCTTCTATGCCGAATCCGGTGGCCAGATTGGCGATCGTGGCGTGATCGAAGGTGAGGGCTGGAAGCTCCTGATTGGTGACACACGCAAGGAAGAGGACCTGATCGTCCATGTAGGCGAGCTGAAGGGTACTTTCAACCCGGAGGACATGGTCTCGGCTCGCGTGGAACAGGACCTGAGGCGCAGCACTATGCGCAATCACAGTGCAACCCATCTGCTGCAGTCCGCTCTTCGCCATGTGCTGGGCGATCACGTTCAGCAGGAAGGTTCACTGGTTGAGCCCGGGCGTCTGCGCTTTGACTTCAGTCATCCAGGCAAGCCCGATGCCACCGAACTTGATCGCGTGGAGCGCCTCGTATACGAGCAGATTCTGGCCGACAGCCCCGTCCAGTGCGGCGAAATGGGCTATCAGCAGGCCATCGATTCCGGTGTGACAGCCCTCTTTGGCGAGAAGTACGGTGACACGGTACGCGTGATTCGCATGGGTGAATTCTCCGCCGAGCTCTGCGGCGGCACGCACGTTGAGCGTACGGGCCAGATCGGCGCGTTCACAATTGTGGCCGAAAGCAGCATCGCTTCCGGCATTCGCCGCATCGAGGCCGTAACCGGTCATCAGGCCCAGCAGCTGATTCAGCAGCAGCGCAGGCAGCTCCATGCCTTGCGTGATCTGCTGGGGAGCCATGGCGAAGATGATCAGGAAGCCCTCGCCCGCGTGCTGGATGATCGCAAGCAGCTGCAGAGGGAGCTGCGCAGCTTGAAAGCCCGCTCTGCAGGCGCGGAAATTGAGCAGGCCTTCCAGCAGGCGGAAATGCTCGGTGATACACGCTGCTTTGCCCTGCGGATCGAGGGCGCGGAAATGAATGAGCTGAAAGGGCTGTGTGACCGCTTCAGGGGGCTGGAAGAACCTGTTGCCGCGCTGGTATGCTCCCTGCTGGATGAGGGCAAGGTTGTGCTGGCTGTTGCCTTAAGCGAAGGCCTGCGCAAATCCACGCAGCTCAAGGCAGGTGATCTTGTCCGTCAGCTGGCCCCGCTGGTTGGCGGTGGCGGTGGCGGCAAGCCGGATATGGCTACCGCGGGTGGCAAGGATGCCAGCGGACTGGATGAGTTGGAAGCAGCCTTCCGCACTGCGATTCGCGAAGGTTCGGGCGCATGAGAATCTGCCGCCTGAGTGACGGAACGCGCGAATTTGTCGCACGGCTGGACGAGCAGGATCTGGTCTACGAGCTGCCTGAGCCCAGTAGGCCGCGGGAGCTGACAAGGCCCGGACACCTTTCCGATTTCAGGCTGCTGGCCCCGCTGGGTCCCGGAACACGCATCTTCGGGATCGGCCGCAATTACAGTGAACATGTCAAGGAACTGAATCCCGGATGGACACAGGATTCGCCGCTGGTTTTCATGAAGCCGGACTCGGCCCTGATTGGCCATGGCGATGTGATTCCTCTCCCCGTCGGGATCGGCCGGGTGGATTACGAAGGTGAGCTTGCCGTTGTCATAGGTCAGGCCGGGCGCAACATGGATCGTGATACAGCAGCAGCCTCAATCATGGGGCTGACTATCGCCAATGACCTGAGCGCCCGCGATTTGCAGAAGAGTGACGGACAGTGGATTCGCGCCAAGGGCTTTGACGGCTTTTGCCCGCTTGGTCCGTGGATTGTCTGCGGACTGGATCCTTCGAATCTGGCGATTCGCAGCACGCTGAATGGAAAGGTTGTTCAGGAGGATCGAACAACATCGATGAGCCGGGATGTTCCTGAGCTTGTCTCCTTTATCTCCAGCTTCTGCACGCTGCGCCCGGGTGACCTGATTCTTACGGGAACACCGGCTGGCGTGGGAGCACTGGCTCACGGTGATACAATCACCATCGAGATTGAGGGAATCGGCAAGCTGCAAAACACCGTGGAGGAGGTTTCAGCATGAACTTCCAACTGGGACCTGTGGAAAGTTGGCTGCATCAGAAGCGCGATCGCCCCGGACTCTTGATGCTGGTCGATCCGGATCGAAGTGATGCCGGGCAGCTGGATCGTCTGGCTGCCGCCGCTGCTGCCGGGGGTGCCCGCGCTTTTCTTGCCGGAACCAGTCTGATGCTGAATCCGGAGATGGGTAACACGGTGACACGCCTCAAGGAGAAAAGTGGTCTGCCGGTCATTATCTTTCCCGGGGATGCGGCGCAGGTCGTGCCAGAGGCCGATGCCCTGCTTTTTCTTTCGCTGATTTCAGGGCGAAATCCACAGTATCTGATTGGTGAGCAGGTCAGGGCGGCTCCCATGCTTGCCGCCTGTGGAATGGAATGTCTCCCCACGGCCTATCTGCTGGTGGAATCCGGCACGCACACCAGCGCGCTTTTCATGAGTGCCTCCATGCCCCTGCCGCGGGAAAAGGCAGACATCGCCGTGGCGCATGCGCTGGCGGCAAAGGCTCTTGGTCTTCGTCAGCTCTATCTCGAAGCAGGTTCCGGCGCGCGACAGCCCGTGCCGGCCCGTATGATCGCCGCCGTGCGCAAGGTTTTCGACGGACCGTTGCTTGTTGGTGGCGGTATTCGCACGCCCGAGGCTGCCGCAGAGGCTGCCGCTGCCGGAGCCGATTACGTTGTGATCGGTAATCGGTTTGAGGGTAGCAGCCAGGGCGAAGAGCAGGCACTGGTCCAGTCATTTGTCAGGGCAATCGAAGGAGCCCGGAATGTTTCGTGATCGCATTCAAAAGGCCTTGCAGGAAGGCCTTCAGCTGCGGCGCGTGGCGTGAGCAAACGGATACACTGGAAGCCTGCGCCCGGGAGAGGGCCGCTGCCATCAAGGCCGGTGGCACGATTTTCTTTGCGGGCAATGGCGGCAGCGCGGCCGACTCGCAGCATCTGGCCACCGAGCTTGTGGTACGCCTCTCCGCCGAGCGCGAGCGTCGTGCCCTGCCCGGACTGGCTCTGACCACCGACAGCAGCCTGATCACAGCCTGTTCCAACGATTACAGCTACGAGCAGATCTTTGCCCGGCAGGTGGAAGCCCTGGGCAAGCCTCAGGATTTGCTGGTTGCCCTTAGCACCAGTGGTAATTCGGCCAATGTTGTGGCCGCAGCAAAAGCCGCCAGCGCAAAGGGTATGAAGGTCCTCGGACTGCTGGGCGGAACCGGTGGCCGGCTGCTGGAACTGTGTGACAATTCCCTCCTGGTTGCTTCGGGCAATCCCGGCCGCGTGCAGGAAATGCACATCACCTTTGGTCACATTCTGATTGATCTGGTGGAGGAGATCCTCTTTCCATGATCCTGCTAAACAGCGCCCTGCTTGCCTTCCTTGGGGTGCTGGGACTGCCGCTGCTGCTGCATCTCCTGCACCTGCGTCGACGGCGGCCGCAAAACCTGCCCACCCTGCGCTTCCTTAAGGAGATTGAGCAGAACCGCCTGAAGCGCCTCAACCTGACGCGTCTCCTGCTGCTGCTCGTGCGCATGGCCTTGCTCGCTGCGCTGGTGTTTGCCTTTGCCCGTCCGATCAGCCGAACATTTCTGGCTGCGGACGAAGATCCGGAACTGCTGATTCTGCTACTGGATGACACGGCCAGCATGCGTGAGGGCGATGGCAAGGGCCAGTCGCGCTGGGATCAGGCCAGGAGTCTGGCCGCAGAAATCTCCAGCAGACACGCGTCTTCCGAGCAGGCAATCCTGCTGCTTTCCCGGCCTGAAGACCTGCGTGGACCCATGTCATCCGACGCTGTGTCACGGCAGCTGGCTGGTCTTTCCGCAAGCTGGTCCGGATTACGGATTGATGAGGCATGGCCTGTCCTCGAAAAGCTGCTTGACAACTACAAGGGCAGCAGATGCGCCCTGCATCTGGTTAGCGATCTGGAGGCCGAACCCTTCGCGCTGGGACTTGCTGCAGAACAGTATCCTGGACTTGAATCCGTGTTGCATCAGGCAGGTAGCGACCGTGATGCAATTGCGCTCACCGGCAGCATGGCAGAAGGGTCGCAGGACCTGCGCCTGCACCTGACCTTTGAAGGACAAAGTACACGTCGACAGGGGCTGCAGCTGAATGTGCTTGCCAATGGCGAGCGCGTAATACAACGGATGCTGGACGAGCGGGACCTGAGCGGCTCTGCCCTTGACCTTGACCTGCAGTTGAGTCAGTCCAGCACATGGATAAAGGGCGAGAGTTTTCTGGAAGGCCTCCCTGAGTGGCGCGGAAGAAGATTCTGGACGGCTCGTCTGAATGAGCCCTATCGCGCCCTGCTTGCTGCAAAGGACCGGGACCTTGCGGCTGTTTTGCTGGCTGCCAGCCGCGCCGCCCTGGGCGAGGAGGCTGTTCTTCTGCTTGACCGGACCGAGGCTGTTCAGTCCGGTGATGTCATTCTGGCTGGACTCGGCCGGGCATGGTCAACAGAAGATCGATCACGGCTGCTTTTGGCGCGGCGCGAAGGCCGCGGACTATTCCTTTTTGTAGAGCCGGGCGCGGATGCGCAAATGGCCTCGGCGCAGCTTGAAGCACTGGCACTGGGCCGGGCGCATTCGCTGCGCCTGGCAGGGCAGGGGCTACTTCAGATGAAGGATCTGGATCTTGAGCATCCTGTTCTTGCCGGCATTCTGCAGAAGCAGGCCCGGCTGCGCATGCCCGGTGCAGGCACGCTGCTTGAAATCAGCTCAGCCCAATCACGTACGCTTGCAAGGTCTGGCACGCTCCCGCTGATCGCGGCTATCGAGGACGAGAGTGGGCGCGCCCTGATTTTGTGTTTGAATCCCCTCGACGGTGATCCCGCGCTGTCCGCACAGGGCTTTTTTGCTCCCTTTGTTCATGGTGGCATCGCCTGGCTTGCATCACGGGAAAGCAGCGGATCATCCGTAGATTGTGGCCGTGCATCACGTCTTAAGCTTCCTGTCACACAGGAGGAAAGTCGTGATTGGGAACTGGTGATGTCCGACAAACGCTGGAAGCTGGAGCAGGAACGTGGACTGAACTTGCCGGCCTTGTCTGAGCCGGGTGTCTACGAGCTTCAGTTGAACGGGGCGCAGGTTGCATTGGTTTCGGCCAATGTTCCGCTTGCGGAGTGCACCCAGATTCAGCATTCGCTTGATGATTGGGCCAAGGCCGATGCGCGCTGGGCTCAAACAAATGAGAGCGAAAGGATGAATGCCGGCCTGAAGGATCTGTCACCATGGCTGCTATTACTTGCCTTGTTGCTGTTGCTTCTGGAAAGCTGGCTGTCAACGGGCCGGAGGACACATGAATCAGAGTTTTGATCGTAGATCGAAACAGCGTGATGCAACCGAAGCCACTCGAGAGCGAGCGGTAGCCGTTGCGCTGGCGCTCCCTGAGAGCCGTATCACCGTTTTTGACCACCTGGACGAACTGATGCGACTGGCGGACACAGCCGGAGTTGATGTGGTGGATCAGGTGATCCAGCAGCGCGAACGTCCGGATGCAGCCTGCTGGATCGGCAAGGGCAAGGCCGAACAGCTGAAGGCCGTTGCCGATGAGCTGGATGCGGATCTGATTCTGATTGACGACGACTTGAGTCCCGCACAGGCCCGTAATCTGGAAAAGCTCTCGGGCAGGCGCGTGATTGATCGCAGCGGACTGATCCTGGACATTTTTGCATCACGGGCCCAGACTCGCGAAGCTCGGACGCAGGTGGAGCTGGCACAGTTGCAGTACCTGCTGCCACGTCTCACGGGGGCATGGACTCACCTGGAAAGGCAGCGCGGTGGAATCGGCCTGCGCGGACCGGGTGAGACGCAGCTGGAAACCGACCGGCGGATGGTGCGGACACGCATTCGAGCACTCAAGCTCGAGCTGGAAAGGATCAACCGCGCCCGTGATACTCGTAACCGCTCCCGTTCGAATTGCTTCAAGGTTGCACTGGTTGGATACACCAATGCCGGCAAGTCCACCTTGCTTAATCGACTGACTGGCGCCCGTGTGCTGGAGGAAGACCGCCTCTTTGCCACGCTGGATCCCACTGTTCGCAGGCTTGAGCTCGAGCATGGCGTGGAATGCGTCATCAGTGATACAGTCGGCTTTATTCGCAAGTTGCCGCATCATCTGGTCGCCTCCTTCCGTTCGACTCTTCAGGAAGTTGCGGATGCAGATCTACTACTACTTGTAGCTGATTTGTCACACCCTCAGATGGATGCACACATAAGAACCGTCAAGGAAGTTCTGGCGGATCTCGGTGCGGAAGATCGCCCCGTGTTGCACGTGTTCAACAAGGTGGATCTGGTGGAAGATCCAGCGCGTGCACCCGAAGCACAGCGCAACTGGGAGCCATCGATTGTTGTCTCGGCCACTGAAGAAATCCGTCTGGAAGACCTGCTGGAGCGGGTTGGCGAACTGAGTCGCAGCGGACACGGGCGTATACGACTCTTCGTTCCCTGGAGTGCTTTCGACCTTGTATCACGCTTAAGAAGGGACTTTCAGGTGATTGAAGGTGAGGACGAGGAAGACGGAAAGCTGCTTCTGATTTCCGGTAGTGGACACGATCTGGAGGCCAGACTGAGACCAATTTTGGCGGCGGGAGCCGTGATTCGGTAATACAATCCATTTTTCTTGTGATTCATCCATTTTTTGACTTGACAAGCTCTCCTTCACCTCCTACGTTTTCGAGTATCACCGTATCACCGTGATGCATCAATCAGTGTGCATCACAAATCTTTCAGGAGGAGATGATGGCGAAGACAACTGCGAAGAAGCCTGCTGCCAAGAAGCCGGCCGCCAAGAAGCCGGCTGCCAAGAAGCCTGCCGCCAAGAAGACGGCTGCCAAGCCTGCCGCCAAGAAGACGGCTGCCAAGCCCGCCGCCAAGAAGGCTGCTGCCAAGAAGCCGGCCGTGAAGAAGGCTGCCGCCCCGAAGAAGGCCGCCGCCCCGAAGAAGGTCGCTGTCAAGAAGCCGGCCGTGAAGAAGGCTGCCGCCCCGAAGAAGGTCGCCGCCAAGAAGCCGGCCGTGAAGAAGGCCGCCCCGAAGAAGGCCGCACCGGCCCTGACGCAGGTGATTCATGTCCGTCTGACCGACGCCATGATGAAGAAGCTGCAGAAGAAGGCCGGCAAGAATGCCGTGAGCGCCTGGGTGCGCACCCTGCTCGAGTCGCAGGTCTAAGCTTCTGGATCCGCGTATACAAAAAGCCCCCGGCATGCCGGGGGCTTTTTTGTGTGACAGTTTCGGGCTTAGTCGATCTTGTGCACGCGGCGACGATCGATCTTCTGCGTGTTGCAAATCTGCTTGATCAGATCCAGATACTTTTCCGGTTCCGGAAAGGCGATCAACTGCATGATCTCAACAAGCTCGTTTTCACGGGGATTGCTCTTGTCGTCTTCCTTGCCGCCCTTGCCGGATTTCTCTTTCGGCTCGGCTTTCGGCTTTGCCTGCTTTTCAGCTGGCTTGGGCTTGACTTCACTTTCTTCGACCTGTGGTGTTACAACTTCCTCTGCTGTCTTGCTCTTGGCCTTTGCTGTAACACGCTTTTTTGCAGGGCTCTCGCTTTTCTCAGTCGTCTTCTTGGCAGCTTTTGGACTGGCAGGTTTTGTTGCAGCTTTGGCTTTCGGCTTTGCCGCCGGTTTTGCCTCAGGTTTGGCAGCCGCCTTCGCTGAAGATTTGGCCGCGGGCTTGCCGGTTGTTTTCGCTGCGGCTTTGCTCGAGGCTTTGCTTGTGGCCTTGGCAGGTGACTTTGCCGCTGGCTCGGACTTCCTGGCGCGAGCGGGCCTTTTTGTGGCCCCTGCATCCTCCGCCTTCGCCTTTGGGCTGGCGGCGGCCTTTTTCTTTGTGGTCGATGATGCCTTTTCCTTGCTATCTCCAGCGGCGCGACGTCGGGTTGACGCCGGCTTTGCCTCGCTATTCTTTGCCTTTGAGGCTGTCGTGCTGGTCTTTTTGCCTGGCATGGTTTCTCCCACATTAATTGAACAGATCAAAATACGCTGTCAAAAGCCCCTGCGCAAGTAGGCAGCTTCTTCCGCATGATGATTGACAGGCAAAATTCACCAAGGGACTGTCGATAGCATGGTCAAAAGAGGAAAAAGCTGCCCGAATCAGGGTCAGGGCTTGCTCGGTTATTAGTAGATTAAGCCCAATCCAAGGAGGAGTCACATGAAGTCGATTATCAACACGCCTCATGCCCCGGCCGCGATTGGTCCTTACAGCCAGGCCACCATCTGTCGCAGCGGTTCGCTGCTTTTTACTGCTGGGCAGATTCCGCTGGATCCTGTCAGTGGGGAAATCGTCGGAACGGGTGTTGAGCAGCAGGCCCGGCAGGTTCTGGAAAACCTGCGCGCGATCATTGAAGACGCAGGTGCCAGCATGGCCAATGTGCTGAAGGTGACGATCTACGTGAAGAACCTCCAGGACTATGCTGCCCTGAACAAGATCTACGGCAGCTATTTTCCCGAGAATCCACCCGCAAGAAGCGCTGTTGAAGTCAACCGACTTCCCAAGGATGTCCTGGTGGAAATGGACGCCATTGTCGAGATCGATCGCCGCTGAATCACATGCTTCGCTCCATTGCCCTGCTTGCGCTGATTTTCTGTCTGGGACAGAACGCGCTGGCTGATACGGCCAGGGTCGACAGCCTTTCGCTGTCAAAAGGCAGGCAGGCCCTGCTTCGCTCGATGGCCGTGAACGGATGGGGGCAGGCCTATAATGGAGAATGGGTCAAGGGCACAGTCTTCGCCGGGATTGAGCTGGGCATTGTGCTCTCCGCTCACCATCAACATCAGCAATGGCAGGACTACAAGGACAAGAGCAGCCGCGAGCGAGCGCTGATTGCGGCTGGCACAGGATCGGAAGCGGCACTGGCCTACTACATCAAAAGCGAAGACCTTTACCTGCGTGATCGCAACAAGCTGATCTGGTGGTGGCTCTGGAGCAAGTTGGCTTGCTCGCTGGATGCCTATGTCACCGGCTCCATCAGCAATTTCGATGTTCAATGGGCCGATCGAATCAGACTTGAACCTGTAACACTGGCTGGCGGGGCAAACGGAATCAGCCTTTGTATCACGCTGGACTGAATCACACAGCAAGGAAGTAACCGGCATGAGGGATGGTGTAAGGACGACAACGCCACTGGAAAGTAGCCGGCCCGTCTGGGGCAGCCGTCTGGGCTTCATTCTGGCAGCAGCCGGCAGCGCGGTCGGTCTGGGCAACATCTGGAAGTTTCCCTACATCACGGGCGAGAATGGCGGTGGCCTCTTTGTGCTGATTTACCTCGCCTGTGTGGCCATGGTCGGTCTGCCCATCATGGTTGCCGAGATCATGCTGGGACACGCCAGCCGCCAGAGCCCGGTTGGCGCCTATGAACGCTTCAGCGGTAAAGGATCGGCCTGGACGATCGTGGGCTGGCTGGGCGTCGCGGCGGGCTTTGTGATTCTTTCGTATTACAGCGTGGTGGCCGGCTGGTCGCTGCAATATGTGGCTCATTCCCTCAACAACAGTTTTGCCGGTCTGGAAAATCAGGCGGTAAGCGACCTGTTCACGCAGCTCTATGGCTCGGCCTCAACCAATCTGGCCTTGCATCTGATTTTCATGAGTATCACGATCGGTGTGGTGCTGGGTGGCGTCAAGGCCGGAATCGAGAAGACCTGCAACATCCTGATGCCGCTGCTGATGCTGATCATTGTGGTCATGGTCGTGTACTCGGTCTTTCTGCCTAACGATGGTTTCAGCAAGGCGCTGGATTTCATTTTCGTTCCCCATGCCGAAAAATTCTCGGCACACGGTGTGCTGGAAGCTCTTGGTCACGCCTTCTTCACACTTTCCCTTGGCATGGGCGCCATGCTCACCTACGGTTCCTACATGGATAAGCGCAGGGACATTTTGCGCAGTGGCGTGATGGTCAGTCTGTTGGATACCGTGATCGCTCTTTTGGCCTGCATGATGATCTATCCTGTGATGTTTGCCTTCAGCATGGAGCCGCAGGCCGGGCCGGGTCTGGTTTTCATTTCCCTGCCCATGCTCTTCTCGCAGCTACCCGGTGGACAGCTGATCAGTCTGTCTTTCTTCCTGCTGCTGGCCTTTGCCGCTCTTTCCAGTGCGATCTCGCTGCAGGAAGTCGTGACGAGCACGGTCATCGACCGTCTGGGCTGGCAGCGCAAGCGTGCTACCCTTGTGACGGGTGGCCTGATCTTTCTCTTTGGCGTGCCCAGTGCGCTTTCGGGCAGCGGCAAGGTGGTGGGTGGCTGGGCCGAACTCTTCGGGCGCAATTTTTTCGACACGATGGATTACCTGGCCAGCAACTGGATGCTCCCGCTGGGCGGCCTGCTGATTTCCATTTTCGTGGGCTGGGTGATGAAGGAAGAGGATCGCCGCGAGGCCTTTGGCGAAAGCGAACATCCTGCCATCGCCTACCGTGTCTTCAACATTCTGGTGAAGTACATCGCTCCGCTGCTCGTGCTGCTTGTCTTCCTGCACAAGATCGGTTTGCTCGAGTTGCTGGGGCTTAACCTGGGGTCCTGATGGACAGAAATATTGGCGAGTACTGCGGCATCTTCGGTGTATACGGCGCTAAGGAAGCGGCCGCCCTGACTGTGCTCGGTCTTAACGCCCTGCAGCACCGTGGTCAGGAGAGTTGCGGCATTGTCAGCACCGACGGCAAGCGTTTAAGTCGCCGTATCGGCATGGGCCTGGTCCATGATGTCTTTAATCGTCCCGAGCATCTGGACGAACTGGATGGACACGCTGCAATCGGTCACACGCGCTATTCCACCACCGGCTCGAGCGACTACCACAACATTCAGCCGATTCAGGTGATTACGAAAGATGGCGAGCTGGCAATGGCCCATAACGGCAACCTGAGCAACGCCCATCTGCTGCGCCGTGAGCTTGAGGCCGCCGGTGCCATTTTTCAGACCAGCACAGACAGCGAAGTTGTGTTACACCTTATGGCAAGAAGCCAGGAGAAGCACTGGGAAGACCGCATTCGCGATGCGCTCGTTCGACTGAAGGGTGCCTACTCGCTGCTCTTCATGAGTCCGGAAGGACTGGCTGTCGCGCGTGATCCACATGGCTTCCGCCCACTGGCCATGGGTGATCTTGATGGAGCACCCGTCTTCGCCAGCGAGAGCTGCGCCTTTGACATCATCGGAGCAAACTATGTCCGTGATGTCGAGCCCGGCGAATTGCTGCTGGTCAATGGCGAGCCGCTGCGCAGTCTGCGTTTTGCGGAGAGCAAGCGTCGCGCACACTGCATTTTTGAATTTGTCTACTTCAGCCGGCCGGATTCGAAAATCTTCGGCGAAAATGTGGACAAGACACGGCGCAAGCTGGGCAAGAATCTGGCCATCGAGCATCCCGTGGAAAATGGCGACATCACCTTGCCGGTGCCGGACAGTTCCAACACGGCAGCACTGGGTTACAGCCGCCGCAGCGAGGCCAAATTCGAGCTGGGGCTGATTCGTAATCACTATGTGGGCCGCACCTTCATCAAGCCCGGCCAGAGCAGCCGGGTGGACAGCGTGCGCCTCAAGTTCAATGTGGTCGAAGGTCTGCTCAAGGATCGCAAGATCGTGCTGGTGGACGACAGCGTGGTTCGCGGCACGACCATGATCAAGCTGATCGACCTGCTGCGCCGGGCTGGTGCCAGCGAAGTGCACGTGCGCATTGCAAGTCCTCCCGTGCGCTTTCCGTGTTACTACGGCATGGATTTTCCGCAGCATCAGGAGCTGATCGCCCACAACCGCGAGGTTGTAGAAGTGCGTGACCTGTTGGGCGCGGACAGTCTCAAGTACCTCAGTCTGAATGGAATGCTGGCCGCCACGGGCATGCCGGCTGAATCCTTTTGTACAGCCTGCTTCTCGGGCGAATATCCCGAAGAGCCCACACCAATTGAAGGAGATGCCCTGTGACACAGGAAGAATTCCGTCTTGACGACAAGCACCTGGAAAAGGCCAAGGAAATCGCCGCGGGCAGCCGCAAGCGACGCAGCTGCAATCAGTGTTACGACCGCGGCTGGTCGGGCGTTGCACAGGACAACACGATCGTCTTGTGTCACAAGTGTGTGGATGGCGAAAAGGCCTTCACCGAGTGGAAGGACTATGTTGCCGGCATTCCGGAACTGCGTGAGCATTACAGCGAGCTCTTTGAAGAAGAAGCTGCGGAGGAAGAAGAGGAATGAAGGTTCTGATTCTGGAAGATGACGGGGGCAGTCGCGAGATCCTCGAGCATCATTTGCAGGACAGGAGAATCGAATGTCACACGACAGCCGATCGCCACGATGCCCTGCGCAGCCTGGACAATCGTCCGGTGGATGTGGTGCTGACAGACATTCACCTGCCCGGTGCGCGCGGTACCGATCACATTCGTGACTTCTGTCAGCATCCATCAAATCCGCTTGTGCTGGTGATGACAGGCTTCCCTTCGCTGGAGACATGTCTGGATTCGCTGCACTTTGGAGCTGAAGGCTACATGGTCAAACCTTTCAAGGTATCCGAGTTCGTCGAGCTGGCTGAAAAGGGTCTGGCGCGCCGACAGGAGATTTCTGCGCTGCGCAGCCGTGTGACAGAACTGGAGGCCGAACTTTCGCGCCTGAATGGAGCTGCTTCAAAATGACCGATCCGCATGCGGACAGTTCATCCCGGGAGCAGACGAAAGGCACACCGGGGACTTCAACAGAGCGGCGGCTGCTGGCCAGACTGGACGATCAGCGCCGTGAGCTGGAGTTGAAGGATCGCATGCTTACTGGCAACCTGCTGCAGATGGAGCGTGTTACAGGCAAGCTGCGGCAGATTCTTGCGTCCATGTCCAGTGCGGTTTTGATGATCGAGCTGGACGGCCATCTGAGCGAAGCCAATCCTCGCGCCCTGCAGCTGCTGGGCATTGAAAACGAGCTGCCGGTTCTTGCCTCCCGGGCCCTGCCGGAATCGCTTTTGAGCATTCTGGATGAGGTCGTGGGTGAAGGCCGGCATGTGGCGGTGGAAGAAGTTTTGCTGGAAAGCGGCGGCCGCCTCTGCACCCTGCGTGTTGACTGCCGGCTGGTTCGCGATGATGCCGGTCATCCGGTTGGCGTGTTACAGATCATCGATGATCGCACCGAGCTGATGCAGATGGAACACCGTCTGGAGCAGTCACGCACGCTGGTCGCGCTGGGCGAAATGGCTGCCAGCGTGGCTCACGAGCTGCGCAATCCGCTGGGTGGAATCGGTGGCTTTGCGGCCCTCCTGCGTGAACAGCTGGAGCCGGGCAGTGATGCCGCCCGTTACGTGGACAAGATCATCGAGGGAGTGGAAGGGCTGAACAAGGTGGCCACCAACCTGCTGGCTTACACGCGCCCGGTGGAACCCCGCATGCAGCCGACGGACCTGAAAGGCCTGCTGCGTGAAGTTATGGCCTTTGTCCAGATCGAGGTGGAGCAGGGTCGCTTTCCTGTTGAACTTGCCCTCGAACTGGGCAACCAGCCGCTTGAGATGATGGCCGATCAGGAACTGCTCCGGCAGTGCTTCCTCAATCTGCTCAAGAATGCCGTGCAGGCCATGGATGGTCAGGCCGGTCATGTGGGAATTGAGGTACGCGGTCCGGGCGAAGATGCCGAAGTGGCCGAGATCACGGTCTGGGACACCGGCCCGGGAATTGATCCGGCCCTGCACGCAAAGATTTTCAACCCATTCTTCACGACCAGAGCCAAGGGTACGGGTCTGGGACTGGCCATCGTACGAAAGAACATTGAACTGCATGGTGGCAGTATCGTGATACAATCGGCACCTGGAGCAGGCTGCCGGTTTGTAGTACGCTTGCCGCTTGCTGGCAGGACGACACGCGAGGAGCGCGCATGAAGAATCGACAGGTACTGGTCGTAGACGACGAAAAGCTGATCCGTGAATTGCTCGATGAAGGCCTGAGTCGGCTGGGCTACATTGTGCGGACGGCCTCAAGCGCGCAGGAAGCCCTTCAACTGCTGGAAGAAGAGCCAGCGGAAGTGGCGCTAAGCGATATCAAAATGGATGGCATGGACGGCTACGGCTTTCTGGAAGAAGCCCGTCAGCGTTATCCCGAGATGCTTGTCCTGATGATGACCGCTTACGGCAGCGTGGAAAGCGCAATCAAGGCGATCAAACTGGGTGCTTACGATTACTTGCAGAAGCCCTGCATGGTGGCGGAAGTGGATCACCGCCTGCGCAAGGCTTTTGAGCATCGTGATCTCCTAAGTGAGACACGCATGCTGCGTGGACGCCTGGAAGGCCGGGAAGAGTTCGGCCGCATTGTTGCCTGCAATCGCCGCATGAAGCAGATCTTCGACATGATCCGCACCGTGGCACCCTCTACTTCCAGCGTGCTGATTCAGGGCGAAAACGGAACCGGCAAGGAGCTGGTGGCCCGCGCGCTGCATCACTACAGTGATCGCTCCGACAAAAAGTTTGTTGCCAAGAATTGTGCGGCCATTCCCGACGCTCTGCTGGAAAGCGAACTTTTTGGTCATGTCAAGGGCGCCTTCACTGGCGCGATCAGTGACCGCAAGGGCATCTTTGAAGAGGCTGACGGTGGCACACTCTTTCTGGACGAGATCTCCGAGATGCCCCTGAATCTTCAGAGCAAACTGCTGCGCGTGTTACAGGAGGGCGAGATCCAGCGTGTCGGCTCCAACGAGATTTCCAATGTCGATGTGCGCGTGATCAGCTCAACTAACCGTGACATGGGCAAGGAAGTACAGGAAGGCCGTTTCCGCCGTGATCTCTTTTTCCGCCTGAATGTGATCCCCATTCTGCTGCCCGCGCTGCGTGATCGCCTGGATGACATTCCCCTTCTGGCTGAACACTTCCTCAAGAAGTACGCCGATCGCATGGGCAGGCAGATCCTGGGCATCGATGAGAGCGGCATGAAGTACCTCGTCGGCAGGCGCTGGGAAGGCAATGTGCGCGAACTGGAGAACACCATCGAGCGCGCCGTGGTGATGGCCAGTGGCAGCTGGCTGGACGCAAGTTCCTTCCGCCCGCTGGATCAGTTTGCCGAGGACAGCGGTGATCTGGATCTGCCGCCGGCCGACATCACGGTACACGAAATGGAAAAACGCCTGATTCTGGCTACCCTCAAGCGCTACAGCAACAATCGTACGCGCAGCGCGGAAGTTCTGGGCATTTCCATTCGCACGCTTAGAAACAAGCTGAATGAGTACCGCGATCAGGATCCCGATCTGACCAATACCATTGACAGCAGGGGCAACGCCTGAAGCTCTCCGGACATATTCGCCGTTTGATCCCCGGCGCGCTTTTCGCTTTTCTGCTTGCGATCGTCTACGGTCTGCTGGATCACAGCTTCTTCGGCCTGGAAGACATCAGCCTCGATCTGCGCTTTCAACTGCGTGGACCGCTGGATGTATCACACAGTCCGATCATTCTGATTGAGGTGGACAATCGCAGTTACAAGGACCTGAACGAGCGATTCCCCTTTCCCCGCGAACATTATGCCCGTGTGATACACAATCTGCGCCGCGCGGGCGTAGGCATGGTCGTCATGGATATCCAGTTCACGGAAAAGGTCACGGGAGACGAGGCCGGCCTTGAGGCACTGGCCGATGAACTTGCCCGGGAAGGCATCGTCATTTTAAGTGGCGAACTGGTGCAGGACAGGCGACACTATTCGCGGCTGGATCCGCCCCTGCCCGAACTGCTGGCAAGCGGTCAGCCCTGGGGCCTGATCAACGACCTGAATGATCGCGACGGCGTCAACCGTCTTTACCCGCTTTACTGGCCGAGCCCCGGCAACGGTGATCCCCTGCCCAGCCTTGGCCTGCAGGTTCTCATGAACGAGCTGGGCGAAAGCACGATCCCCGAGCCCGCTGATGGTTACCTCAGGCTGAAGGATCGTGAGCTGCTGCTGGAGCCGGGCTACGGCAATGCCATTCGCATCAATTACCACGGACCGGCCGGAAGCTTTCCCACTTACTCCTTCAGCAGCATCATGGACGATGCTGAGTTCCAGCTGGCAGAAGAAGACTTCGACACCGACTACATCGAGCAGTTTGCCGATTCCATGCTTTTCGACCTGCTGTGGGAGGGCGAAGAACATCCTTTCCGCGGAAAGATTGCGCTGGTGGGTGTAAGCGCTACCGACCTCCACGACAACAAACGCACGCCCTATTTTCATTACAAGGGTGATACACGACTCATGCCCGGAGTCGAGACACACGCCCATGCGCTGCAGACGCTGCTGGATGGAGCCTGGATCCGTCGACCCTTCAGTGGCGGTGCTACCCTCATCCTTCCGGCGCTTGCCAGTTTGCTGGGCGTGATGATCACGGGCCTGATGGGGCCTTTCCGTGCACTCTTTTTGCTGCTACCCATGATGGCTGCCTATCTGGGTCTTGGTCAGCTGCTCTTCAATCGTGGAAACATCTGGCTGGATCTTGTCACAACGCTGGTGGCTCTGGTGGGCGCCTGGGTCTTTGGCCTGCTGCAGCAATTCCTGGCCGCGCGCCGCGAGCGGGCACAGATTCGCGGCATGTTCGCCCAGTATGTTCCGGAGGCCGTGGTCGCCGAGCTGATCAAGAGCCCCGAGAAGCTTGTGCTGGGTGGAGAAGAGCGCGAGATGAGCGCGATCTTTTCCGATGTGGAGGGCTTCACGTCCATCAGCGAGCGCCTAAGCCCGCGTGAGCTGGTCGAACTGCTCAACGAGTACCTGACCGCCATGACTGAAGAGATAACGGCCATGGGTGGAATCATCGACAAGTACGAGGGCGACGCGATCATCGCGGAGTTTGGCGCGCCCCTGCCAGCAGCCGATCACGCCAAGCGTGCCGCCGAGTCGGCCATTCGCATGCAGCGTGTCCTGGCCCGATTGCGGGAAGGCTGGGAAAAGGAAGGCAAGCCCCTGCTCAAGGCGCGAATCGGCATCAACAGCGGGCCGATGGTCGTGGGCAACATGGGCAGCCGCCAGATTTTCGATTACACGGCAATGGGTGACGCGATGAATCTGGCCTCCAGACTTGAGGGTGTGAACAAGTTCTACCGTTCCTGGTGCATGTGTTCCCGTGATACATGGAATCAGCTGGGTGATGCCTTCCTCGGCCGCCCGCTGGATCTGATTCGAGTCAAGGGCAAGGACGAGGCTGTGGAAATCTGGGAAGTCCTTGAAATGCGCCAGGGCCTGGCATCCGCTGATCTTGAGCGACTGGAGAATCGTATCACGGCATGGCAGGCCGCTCGCGAACTCTATCTGAAACGGCAATGGCAGGCCGCGGCACGTGCCTTCAGCAGCATTCGCGAGAGCTATCCGGAGGACGGCCCTGCCGATGTCTTCGCCCGCCGCTGTGACACATACACGGCCGAGCCACCCGCTGCCGACTGGGATGGTGTCGAGACCATGAAGGAAAAGTGACCGGTGAAGGCCTTCCTGCTCGCCAGACTGCTTGGCTGGGTTGATTCCCGAAGCTACAGGACTCTTTGTCGGCTGGGCCGGCTGCTGGGCTGGATCTGGACCTGGATCCTGCCCTTTCGCCGCGGCCTGATCGAGGCCAATCTCAGACTGGCCTTTCCCGACTCTACCGCCAGCTGGAGGCGCAAGGTTCGCGCCAGATGTCTGGAACACTACTGCATCATGGGTCTGGAGCTGCTCTGGCTGAAGCACATGGACGATGCCTGGATCAGCGAGCACGTCCGCTTCAACAATCTTGAAGGCCTGAAGGAACTGATGCAGGCAGGCCGAGGCCTGATCGGAGTTGGTGGTCATTTTGGCAACTGGGAAGTGATGGGCGCGGCTACCAGCCGGGCTGGCATTGCGCTTAGCTACATCGTCAAGCGCATTCACGAGGCGAGCCTCGATGACTGGATCAACGGCGCGCGCATGTCACACGGTGTGGAAATCATCTACACCCGTGATGCCGGCCGCGGGGCGGTCAAGCACTTTCGCCGGGGCCGCATGATCGCTTTTCTTTCCGATCAGGATGCGCGCAGCAAGGGCGTCTTTGTGCCCTTTTTCGGGCAATCGACTTCCACACCGCGAGGTGCGGCCATATACGCCCTGCGCATGAAGCTTCCCATGGTTTTCGTTTCCTGCTTAAGGCTCCCTGATGGCCTCTTTGAGGTCGAATTCAGGCAGGTGCCGCTTGAGCCGGACTGGACCCTGTGCGAAGAAGACATTCTGGCGCTGACGGCCCGTTACACGACCATGCTCGAGGCCGAAATCCGCCGTCACCCGGAGCAGTGGTTCTGGATGCACCGACGCTGGAAGACGAAAGAGCAGGTCTGATCTCGCATCAACTGTTAGCTTGTTCACAAGCGTCAAATTGAATAACAGGCTTTGTCCATGCGCACGCTCGTGATCCATACGGCCTTCATCGGGGACCTGGTTCTGCTGACTCCCCTGCTGGACGAGCTGCGCGCCGACCCCAACACCGAATGGCTTGGCCTTTTGACCACACCCGCCTGTCGAGATCTCTTCAAGGATGATCCGCGCCTGGATGAGCTGATTCTCTACGAGAAAAAGGTGCGTGATCGTGGTCTGGGCGGACTTGCCCGCATGATCCGCCACCTGCGAAGCCAGAAGCCCGATCGTGTAATCTCACCTCATCGCAGTCTGCGCAGCGCGCTGCTGGCCTGGTTTTCCGGCGCCTGGGAGCGTGTGGGCTTTTCCAGTGCTATCGGCAGTTTGTGTTACACGGAACTCAGGCAGGACAACCGCGCCCTGCATGAAGTGGATCGCAACCTTGCCCTGATCGGCCGGGCCAGTCCAGCCGAGCCGCGCATGCCGACCCTGCACCGTGATCCAGCGGAAGAAGCCAGCGCACGCGCACTTCTGGGCGGTCTGGAGCTGGTCATGCCTGTTGCCATGGCACCCGCCAGTGTCTGGGCCACCAAGCGCTGGTTGCCTTCCTATTTTGGCGAGCTGGCTGAAGCGATACTGGATCGCAGCCCGGCCGATGTGGTTCTGCTGGGCGGGCCGGGAGATGTCGAGCTCTGTAATCACATCGCCAGTCATGTACATGGCTGCCACAAGAGCCGCATTCACATGCTGGCTGGAAAAATGGGCCTGCGCGAGAGCTATCAAATTTTAAGACTCTGCAGTCTGGCCGTGGTCAATGACAGTGCGCCCCTGCATCTGGCGCAGGCGGCCGGCATTCCAACCTTTGCAGTCTTTGGTTCCACCGTGCCCGAGTTCGGCTTTGGCCCGCGCGGCGAGCGGGATCAGGTGCTGCAGGTGCGACTGGACTGTGTCCCCTGCGGACGACACGGTCACCGCGAATGTCCGCTGGGTACGCTGGCCTGCATGTCCGAGCTGAAGCCAGCCATGGTACTGGAGAAGGTTCTGGCCGAATTGGAACACGGTCGCCGACCAGATGGAAGGCTGGACTGATGCCGACAATCTTCTGGCAGGACACGGGCACCATCACCCATCCCCAGATGGATGCTCTCAATGAAGGCAGCGAGTCAGGAACGAGCCCGCCTGTGATACATCCCCGTCAAGTTCAGGTCGGACCTGAGCCTGAATTCCTTTGTATCACGACTCAACACACCTTCAACAGCCATCAGGGCTGAAAAGAGAGCACAATGAGCAAAAGCAAGACCTCCAAACGCACGGGCAAGGCCTTTCGCCCGGAAACCCTGATGATGGGCTACGGCTACGATCCTTTCCTTTCGGAAGGCGCCGTCAAACCGCCGGTTTTTCTCACGAGCACCTTTGCCTTTCGCAATGCGCAGGAAGGCAAGCGCTTCTTCGAGTGGGCCTACGGCCTGAAAGAGCGCGATCCGCTTTCCGATCCCGAAATGGGCCTGATCTATTCGCGCCTGAACAATCCCGATCTGGAAATCCTGGAAAACCGACTGGCCGCCTGGGAAGACGCCGAAATGGGTCTGGTCTTTGGCTCTGGCATGGCCGCGATCACCACCGCCGTGCTCGCGCTGGTCAAGCCGGGGCAGGAGATCATCAGCACCAATCCTGTCTACGGCGGCACGGACTTTTTCTTCGAGCACATCTGCCCCGAGCAGGGGATTGAAGTCCACCGCACGACGACCGGCAGCGGCGCGGTTGAGGCGATTGGAAAGCTGCTAAAGGAGCGGGCGGGCAAGGTCCGGCTGGTTTTCGTGGAAACTCCCAGCAACCCAACCAATCAGATGGTGGATCTGAAGGCCCTTGCCGGGCTGATTGCCGAACTTCGCCGGGATCTGCCGCCGGAAGAGGCGCCCCTGCTTATGGTGGACAACACCTTCCTCGGGCCTGTTTTTCAGCAGCCGCTCAAGCTGGGCGTTGATCTTTCCGTCTACAGCGCCACCAAGTTCATTGGCGGCCACAGTGATCTCGTGGCCGGGGCCATGCTGGGTTCGAGTACGCTTTTGAAGAAGGTCGCCGTGCACCGCACAATCATGGGCTCCATGGCCGATCCCTTTACCTGCTGGATGATGATGCGCAGTCTGGAAACCCTTTCCGTACGCATGCAGCGTCAACAGGAGAACGCCCTCGAGCTGGTCAAGATGCTGAAGGAACACGCGGCTGTAGACGAGATTTTCTACCCGGGCGAACTGGGCAGCGAACAGTCACGCATCTGGAAAGAACAGTGCACGGGCACGGGCAGCCTGATTTCCTTTACCGTAAAAGGTGGGGAAGAAGAGGCCTTTCAGGTGCTGAACAGCGTGGAGATTTTCAAGCTTGCGGTGAGTCTGGGCGGAACCGAGAGCCTCGTGCAGCATCCTTCCACCATGACCCACAGCGATCTGGACGAGGAGACCAAGGCCGATGCCTCGATCACGCCGAACCTGATCCGTATTTCCACTGGCATCGAGCACGTGGAAGATCTGCTGGACGATCTCAAGGCGGCACTGGATACGCTTTTGTGAATTCCTGAGCTTGTATAAAGGGGCCCCGAATTCGGGGTCCCTTTTGTTCATCCTGCCCGATTTTGAACAGTTCGCCCGTTGAAAACAGCCCTGATGAGCCCCGATTTCCCTTCAGGCAGCCTTGATTCAGCTTGGCATGCATCTTGCTTTGCCCTATAAAGCAAAATCAAGCTCCTCAGCACACAGCATTCAAAAGGTGGAATCATGCGAAAACATGGCATTGCGCTTTGCGTGCTTGCTCTCCTGCTGGGAACGGCTACGCTGCATGCGGCAGCCCGTTACACGTTTTCCAGTGGAGATCTGCAGAACGTTCCGGTAGATCCCTTCTTTCTGGATCCCGGTGATGACGTGGTCGACTTTACAGCTACGGTAGCCCGGTAGGCTCATCGGCCAATACCGGCTTCGAGCAGTACGACACGGCCCTGGTTTACATGACGCTGGACGATACGGGCGAATACGGACTGGTTGTGGTGTGTGACAGGCCCGGTGGCGGTGGCGGCAATGCCAGCCTTTCCATCAGCGGCTTCCCGGACGGTGCAAGCCTGGCGCAGAGCGACGATCCCGGCGAGGCCGGCGGCGTTCAGCTTGACGGAACCGCTACCTGCAACTGGAACTGGGTCAGCTGCTGCACGGATGGCGCCGCCTACCGGCTGGGTACGGGCAGCGACTTCACGCTAAGCCTGAACTTTACCTTCAACGCTGGCCTGGACACCCTGCGCTTCATCAGTTTCGATCCCTGCGCGCAGGAAGGCGGCATGCTCTTTACGGACCTGGACGAGACCTTCACCCTGACAATCACCAGCGAAGAAGTGCCCGATGGCATTCCCGATTGCAACCAGAACAATCGCCCCGACTTCTGTGATATCTATGACGGGACGAGCTTCGACTGCAATCAGAACGAGATCCCCGACGAGTGCGAGGATGACTGCAACGGTAATGGCCTGGCCGATGAATGCGATCTGGCCAGTGGTTACAGCCTCGACTGCAATCAGAACCTGATTCCCGATGAATGCGAACTGGATTGCAACGGCAATGGCATTCCCGATGAGTGCGATCTGACTTTCGGCACCAGCGCAGACTGCAACACGAATGGCATTCCCGATGAATGTGATCTGGCATCAGGCACCAGCGCGGATTGCAACAGCAATGGCATCCCTGATGAGTGTGATCTGGCTGCGGGAACAAGCCCGGACTGCAATGGAAACGGCGTTCCCGATGAGTGCGATCTGGCCAGCGGCTTTAGCGCGGACTGCAACGAAAATGGCATGCCCGACGAGTGCGATATCGCCTATGGCTTCAGCCAGGACCAGAACGGAAATGGCGTGCCGGATGAATGCGAGATCACTGTGGGAGCCAGCGAGCAGCCGGCGGGCTTTGAGCTTAAGGCCGCCGCTCCCAATCCCTTTAATCCTTCCACATGGTTGAACTTCAGCCTGCCGGAAACCATGGAGGCCAGGCTCGTGATACACGATCTGCGCGGGCGTGAAGTTGCCCTGCTGCAAGAGGGCCTGCTGGAGCGAGGTGAGCATTCCATTCGATTTGATGCTATTGGCTTGTCCGCGGGTATTTATCTGGCCAGTCTGCAGGCAGAAGGACAGGTTCAGACACAAAAGCTGGTTTTGTTGAAGTAATTGCTTGTACACAGGATTCGGCGGGGAGGCATGCCTCCCCGCTTCTTTTTGTAAGCTCTTGGCAAGTCAATCTGGAGGCCCACCATGTTTCGCTTGCTGCTCCTCATCGTCCTTTGTATCACGCCGCTTAAAGCCCTTGAGCGGATAGCCCTTGGCGGCTGCATCTGGGAAGACAAGCCCATGCCCTTCTGGGAGCAGGTGCTGGCCTGTGAGCCCGAGCTCTTCCTCTTTAATGGCGACAACGTCTACGCCGACACCGAGGACGAAGCCGAAATGCGCCGGGCCTACGGCATGCTGGCGGACAATCCGGGTTTTCAGCAGCTGAAGGCAGGCTGCCGCTTGCTTGCCACCTGGGACGATCACGACTATGGGCTGAATGACGGTGGTGCCGAATTTCCTGCACGCAAAATGAGTCAGCGTGTCTTCTGCGATTTCTGGGAACTGGAAAAGCAGGATCCGCGTCGCCTGCGGGATGGCGTGTATCACAGCGAGATGATCGAGTCGGCGGGACGCAGGATTCAGGTGATCCTGCTGGATGGACGCAGTTTTCGCGGACCCCTTTTAAAAAAGCCTGAATCGATGAAGGCCATGCCCGGCCGCTACCTGCCCGACTGGCGTGGTGGCGAGCTTTTGGGCGAAGCACAGTGGCAGTGGCTTGAGGCGCAGCTGAAGCTGCCGGCGGATCTGCGACTGGTGGTTTCGGGCATTCAGGTGATCCCCGACCAGCACGGCTGGGAATGCTGGGGCAACCTGCCGCTGGAGCGCGAGCGCCTCTTTCAGCTGATTCGCGATACACAGGCTGGCGGTGTGCTTTTAATCAGTGGCGATCGTCACCACTGCGAGCTTTCCAGACTGGATGTGGACCAGTGGAACAGCGTGGGTTATCCACTACTCGAGATTACCAGCTCCGGCATGAACAGCTGCTATGGTGGACTGCGCGAGGACGAAGTCAATCGCTTTCAGCTGGGCGGGCCGGCGGTCAAGGAAAACAATTTCGGCATGATCACCATCGACTGGAAGCGCCCCGATCCCCTGATCAGGCTTGAGCTGCTGGATGCAGAAACAGGCCGCGTTTTCCGCGAAACAAGCATCTCCTTAAGCGAACTGAGAGCCGTCACCGATCCAGCGGCTGACCGTTAAAGCCACTTTCCAGCCAGACGCGCCGGACCAGATCCGGCAGGGCTTCGCGGCGGTTGTCGCTGATCCACTCTGCAAGGTGGGCTGCAACATTGGGCCAGGTACAACTGTGCTGAAGTGGTCTTTCCAGCCATTGTGATACAATCTGCGAGTTCAGGCCTGTTGTCACCGTTGCCAGCCCGAGTTTTTCAAGGGCAAGGCCATTGGCAGTCTGTTCCACCTGACCTTTCAGCGGCTTGCATAGGAGCATCTTGCCCAGATGCAGGGCTTCGCTGGGCAGCTCGAAACCCGCATTGCAGATCACACCCCGGCAGCGCTTCAGATCCTCGAGAAATCCTTCGCGTGAAAAAGGCATCCATTCCAGATGGCCATCTGCTTTCTGTGATTCAACATTGCCATAAATGCGGCAACGCTCACCGTCAAGACCTTCCAGCGCAAGCTTGACACTTTCCCGTGATTCAAAGGGAAGATAGACCAGAATCAATTCGGGATCGATGATTTCCGCGGGCTTGAGCATGGGAACAATTGGCGGCAGCACGGGCTGACCGAAGCTCGACCAGTGCAGGCCGATGGGAACATCGCATGGCGCAAAGTTCCTCAGGATGGTGCGGCCCATCCACTCAAAGGGTGGAACAGGCACATCGTGGCTGAAAGCGTATTGATGCCCGATGCCCAGTGAAGGAAGCGATCGTCTGCCCGCCAGCCGGGCCGTGATCGGTTCAAAGTCGCTGATGACCAGATCGACTTCCGGAAGCTCCTTGTCCTGCTCGCGAATGTCTTTCAGAAAGCGCAAAGGAGAGAGACCCTGCGCCGTTTTTATCAGCTGGATCCGCCCCTTTTGTGTGACAAAGGTGAAGCCATCACGAGTTACAATCGGCTCCAGCTCGGGCAGGCCCGGCAGCTTTGCAGGATCGCGGCCGCTAATCAAAACATGCACATCATGGCCGGCTTCCTTGAGCAGGCGTGCCAGAATGCGCGAACGGCTGAGGTGACCATTGCCCGTTCCCTGGATTCCGTAGAGAATCCTCATCAAAGGATCATCTGACTGGCCAGGAGGGCCAGTCCCGATCCCAGTGCAGCTCCGGCGGCAACATCGGTTGGATAGTGAACGCCCAGCACGACACGCCCCAGTCCAACCATGGCAGCCCAGCCAAGAAAGACAGGTGCCAGTGCGGCAATCTCCAGCGAGATCAGCGTGGCCATCAGAAAGGCCGAGGCCGTGTGCCCGCTGGGAAAACTCCAGGCATCTGAAGGCACAACCGAGCTGATCAATCCGCTGACTGTATCACAGGGACGATCCCGCTGCACGAGATGCTTGATCAGCTTGAAGCTCGGAATCAGCATCAGAAAGCCAAGCAGTGCCTTAAGAAGGAAGAGCCCGGCCATATCCAGTCCGCGAGACAGCAGCATCAGCGGCCAGAGGGGATAAAACCAGCCATCGGCAGTAAAAGAAAGCCCGCGAAAAAAGCGCAAGAGATTCTGCCTGAGCATCCAGACGCTGGCGCGTTGGCAGAGCTGCCGATCGTAAGCAATCAGGTTGTCCAGACTCATGGGCGATCCTCTCCATTTGTCGGGCCAAGAATGGAGAAGGCCTTTTCGATTTGGATTCAGGAATCATGAAAAAAGAATGAGGGCCACGAATGGCCCTCATTAATTCTGCTGTTGATTTGAGATCAGCGCATCAGGCTCATGCTTCCTTCCAGCACATCGCCATCTGCCGTGATTCTGTAAATGTAAGTGCCGGATGCCGCGGGTTTTCCATTTGTATCACAACCGTCCCAGCGGAAGCTGATCCTGGTTCCGGCCACGGCTTCCTGACTCAGTTGACGAACAAGTGCACCGCGCATGTCGTATACGGCCAGGTTAACCGGGCCACTGGCAAGTGCCTCGTAGCTGATATGTGTCGCCGGGTTGAAGGGGTTGGGGCTGACGGCATGCCGCAACTCGCGACCATCATCAAGCAGCAGCCCTTCATCCATTTCCTCATCCGGCCTGTCCATGGATTCCGGCCTTACAGCTGGCGTCCGAATGCCCCACTCGCTTAACAGATTGCGGTGTGCTTCCCGCAGTTCCTGACGACTTGCCCCGGCTTCCAGCATGCTTTCGCGCAGTTCAAAAAGGCTGGCCCGCTGCTCGTCGCTCAGTTTGCTCTCAAAGGAAGCCGGACGCATCTTCGCGCCACGCTTTCCCGGGCCCCGACCAGGACGGCAGGCCTTGTCCGGAGCGGGCCCCTTTCCATCACATTCCGCTTGTCCACGCAGAGCCTTTCGTCCAGCAGGAGGAGCCGGTAGTTCGATTCCCCAGCTTTTCAGCAGCTCGCGCCCGGCTTCACGGACATCCCTGCGGCTTTTACCAGCGGCTGCCAGTTCCCGCAGCTGGCGGTGAAAGTCCGCCCGCTGTTCCTGACTTAGTTCTTCCAGTGCTGCCAGGTGGGGGGGCAGGGGGCGGTCAGCAGCCGGGCAGGGCTGTCCCCACTGGCTCAGCAGCTGGCAGTGGGCATCGCGAATGG
>CAYFPS010000003.1:145054-154437 GCA_964345075.1 uncultured Bacteroidaceae bacterium
GGACGGGTTGATCTTCGGCGGTGCCTTCTTCGTCGTGCAGCACATCCTGATGGAAGACTACGGCGAGGACGAAGGTTGGCGCATCGCCAGCCAGCTGCATTTCCACTCTGCTGCTGTAGAGTTCAGCGCGCTGTTCGGCTGTAAGCTCCGACAGATCGGGTCTGGCCGCGATTGCCAGCTGTGTGACAAAGAGCATTGCCAGCAGGCCGCTGATGGTGATTCCCTTCTTCGCATGTGTCGTCTTCATGATCAAGCCTCCGTGTGATACAAATTCGCTCATGGGACGAAAGGGCCTTCCAAATGATTCCCGATTAATTCCGACGGGCAAGATCCAGACGCAGTTTAAGATCCAGCGCGCCTGTCATGCCTGTTCCCGTCTTGCCTTCCGGCCGCATGCCCCCGCCGCGTGATCCACCGCCCATGCCGCCACCGCGCCCGCCACCCGGGCGGCCCTGCGGACTGGCTGTGCCCTTTGTAGGCCGCTCAGACGGGCTACCTTGTGATTCAAGCCTCAGGCCGATGCGCCTGCTCTCCCGCAGACTGAATCCGCTGCGCTCATCGAGCACCTGATTTAGCGGTAGTGTCACACGCAGCGCCGGGTCTTCGCCACTCCTGTCAAGGGCCAGTGCATGATTAAGCGGAGAACCTGCAGCGGGCATGCGCGTGTCATCCTCACCATCAAAGCGCAACAGGACAGTTGGCCTCTCCGGCAGGCGATCAATGAATGTCGAACCCCGTTGCTGGCTGCTCGCTGCCCCATTGGAGGTGCCCAGTGCCATGTCCAGACCGATCACGCGCCCGGATTTGCCGGTTGGATCCAGCCACAGGCAGATTCCACCGCGCATCAGCTGCCGGGCAAAGACTGCTTCTCGACTGCTTAACACAAGATGCAGGCTGTCCGCGTACTGCCAGGCCGCCAGACGCAGACCCGCAGTACCCAGGTCAAGCAGCGTTGCTCCGGTGGGGATCGAGCTGCCATCGGGTGGAAGCATCAGGGTTGGAACCTGCAGCTTGATCTGGTTGCAAGAGATAAAGACGAGGAGGAAAAGCCAGAATGCGCGCTTCATTCACCAGCCCCCGGCGGTGGTTGACGGCGCATGCGTCCCTGTCCGCGGCGCACACGGGGAGGCGGGCCTTCACCACGGAAGCGACCGACAGGGGGCGGCGGAGGGGCGCTCAAGCGGCGCTGCAAGCGCTGATATTGCTCGGGGCTCAGATGTGGCCTAAGACTGAGCAAAAGCGAATCCATGCGCGCTTCCATCAGCATTCTGTGTTCGTGCAGGATGCGTGCGCTTTCACGGGCGTGAGCATCCAGAAGCGAATCGAGCTCCGGATTCAGCTCGGCATCGGGACCCAGACTGCGCTGCATCATCTGCTTGACCCGCTCGGGCTGTACCATCTCGCGCAGGGTATCAAAGCGTTTCCCCGCAATGCGACCGCCCAGCAGCAGGCCCAGCAGAATGCCTGCGCAAAGCGTCAGCAGTACCAGCAGCAGGCTGCGGCTTCGTGAGCTCATCAGAGTTCTCCTTGTGATACAAGGCCATTGCTCAGGGTGATGGCCGGCAGATTCAGAAGGCGTTCGGTCAGGCTGCCTTCGCTCGAGCTGCTTACATTCCAGCCTGCCACGACGAGGCAGAGCAGGATGGCAGCCAGAGCGGCCCTGGGCAGCAGGCGTTCGAGCCAGGGATCGTAGCCGGATTCCAGAGCTTCGCCTGCATCAATGCGAGCCATCACACGGCCGGAAAAGCCGTGCCGCAAGCCGCCTTCGTCCGCGGCGGCTGCCATGCAGCCAAGCTGCTTGAGCAGTTGATCCGTGTCCTTCATGGCAGCTCTCCTTCGTTCATCAGGGGCGCAAGTACGCCCTTCAGTTCCTTGAGTCCTCTGGACAGCCTCGACATGACCGTGCCACGGGGAATGCCCAGCGCCTGGGCCGTCTCGTCGGTGGAAAAGCCCTGCAGCATGCGCAGCACCACCACTGCACGCCTTGAGGGTCCCAGACCGCGCACGGCCCTTCGCACCAGCCGTGCCCGTTCACGCTCGTCCAGCAGCTCTGCGCCATCGCTCCAGGGTTCCAGATCACGAAAGTCGTCCTGCTCAATGCCGATGAAGCGGGCCAGTCCGCGCTGCCGCTGCCGCAGCTTGTCCAGCGCGAGATTGATGGCGATGCGTGTCAGATAGGTGCTGAGCTTCGCCTCCTGCCGAAAGGCGCCCAGTGCCCCATGCAATCGGATGAAGGTCTCCTGGGCTGCGTCCTCGGCGGCATTGCCCGGCCCCAGCATGCCGATCACGGTGGCGGCCACGCGATCCTGATGGCGCTCCACCAGCCGGCGAAAGGCGGCATCATCCCCCTTTTTGGCCAGAGCCAGATCCTGCCTGTCCAGCAGTGTCTGTGATTCGGCTTGATTGGGTAGGGCGTGTTCGGTATCCACGACGGCTCGAGCTAGTGTCATGGGAAATGGACGATGCATTTCCTTTTCTGATTCCCCGGGCGGAAGAAAATCCTGACGGCGGGGGGCATTCGCTACCTTTGTCCCAACCTCAGCATATCTTGCCATCGTTCAAGAAAGGAAATCCATGGCCGAGTTGATTGTCTACAGTACCAGCTGGTGTCCCGACTGTACCAACCTCAAACGTTTTCTCAGTGCTGAAGGCATCGCCTTTCGTGAAATCGACATTGACGCGGAGCCAAAGGCTGCCGAAGAGCTGATTGAAGCCACCGGCAAGCGCGGCATTCCCTACATGCGCATCGAGGACGAATGGCTCAAGGGCTACCCGCTGGATGCGGGGGGCTTTCGCCGCCAGCTGGCCGAGCGCGGTTTCGGCAAATGAAGGCTGAGCAGTTGCAGGAAACGCGGATTGCCTCACGGGAACTTCTAAAAGGCAAGCTGCTGCATGTTTTTGAAGACCGCGTGGAGCTGCCCGATGGCCGGGAGGGCCTGCGCGAATGGATTCGTCATCCGGGCGCTGTAGCGCTTGTGCCCTGGTTTCCCCAGCGGCAGTCCGTCCTGCTTGTCCGTCAGTTTCGCTATCCCGTCGGCCGTGTCCTGTGGGAATTGCCCGCCGGCAAGCTCGACGCTGGCGAAGCGCACGAAGCCTGCGGGCGGCGCGAGCTGATGGAAGAGACCGGGTGGGAAGCAGGCGAGCTGATCCACCTGCAGGATCTGATGCCCTGTGTGGGCTACGCCGACGAGGTGATTCATCTCTATTACACGGAGCCTGTTCGTCAGGGTGAAAGCTGTCTGGACGCCGGCGAATTTCTCGATGTCCATGAAATCCCCCTGCCCGAACTGCGCCGCATGCTGGCCGCCGGTGAAATCCTCGATGGCAAGACGCTGGTCGGCCTGCACCTGCTACTGGCCAGAATTGGAGATCGTGCATGAAGGAGCGTGCCTGGCGACTGCTGGACGATGGAACTGAAAAGGTGGGAGTTCTGGAACGGGTTGCCCGCAGGCGCTCGCTCGACCCTGCCCTGGAAGTGCTGCACGATCCTTTTCTGATGCCGGACATGACCGTCGCGGTTGAGCGCATTCAAAAGGCGATTCAGGCCAAAGATAGAATCCTCATCTTTGGCGACTACGATGCCGACGGGATCACAGGTTCCACCCTGCTTTACACCTGCCTGAAGGACATGGGTGCCTGGGTCGGCATTCGCCTGCCGCACCGCGAGCGGGACGGTTATGGCTTGCAGGTCAAACATGCCGAAGAGGCGGCCAGCAAAGGCGTTCAGCTGCTGATTACCGTCGACAACGGCACCACTGCGATCGATGCGCTGAAAGCCGCGCGCAGGGCTGGCCTGGATGTAATCATTCTGGATCATCACAGCCTGCATGGGGAGTCCCCGCCCTGTCTGGCGCTGGTCAATCCCCATCGACCGGATTCCCACTACCCTGAACGCATTCTGGCAGCTGTCGGAATTGTCTTCAAACTGACGCAGGCCCTTGGCTGGAAGCGCGCGCACGATCAGCTGGACATGGTGGCACTGGGCACGGTCGCGGATATGGCGCAGCTGGTGGGCGAAAACCGCCACATGGTCAAGCTGGGTCTGGAACGCATGGGCAGCAATCCATCCCCCGGCATTCGGGCCATGCTGGAACAGTGCAAGCACAGCGAACCCGATGCCATGACGCTGGGCTGGCAGTTGGGGCCCAGGGTGAATGCTTCCGGCCGGCTGGATGATCCCATGCTCGCCTCCGAACTGTTGATGGCACAGGACAGGAACCAGGCTCGTGAATTGGCCGATCGGCTGGAGAAGCTCAATGTCAAACGCCGCGAGCTGCAGGATATTGCGATGGATCAGGTGCGCAAGGCCCTGAATGGTGCGAGCAAACTGCCACCGCTACTGATCATGCGTGGTGCCAGCTGGCATCTGGGCGTGATCGGCCTGATTGCCGGGCGCATGCAGCAGGAATTCGGCCGTCCTTCGGTTGTTTTGAGCGGTGCCGCGCCGGACGGTCGCCTGCGGGGCAGCGCGCGCAGTCTGCCGGGCTATCATATTACACAGGCCTTTGTCCGCTGTGGCGAACATATCGATGAATTCGGCGGGCATGCCGAGGCAGCGGGTCTGACCGTTCATCCTGATAACTACCAGGCCTTTGCAAGAGCCCTGACCCGGGATGCCCTGGAGAGGGAGGCCGGGATGGAGCCGCCGGCACTGGAAATTGACACGCTGGTTCGCGCCGAAGAGCTGGAACTGGACCTGCTGCGCCAGCTGAAGGAAATCGAGCCCTGCGGTACGGGCAATCCGGCGGTGAATCTGGGCCTGGCCAATGCGACCATCACCCGCACCTTTTCCATGTCGGGCGGCAAGCACCTGAAGCTGATTCTTGAAAAGGATGGCCGGGAGTTCGAGGCTGTCTGGTGGAACCACGGTTCTCTGCCTGAAGGGCTGGAATACAGGCAGGCGGCCGACTGCGTCTTCACACCGCAAAGCAACACCTGGAACGGAAAGACCAACCTGCAGCTCGTGCTGGAAGACCTGCGCCCGGCCGGTGCCTTTGACAAGGCATCCTGAAATGGAAGACAGGCACCTGCTCAGCCGTTATCTGGACCATTGCCGCTATGAACGCGGCCTTTCCGAAAATACGCTGAGTGCCTACGAGCACGACCTGCTGCGCTATCTGGACGGGCTGGAAACACTGGGCACAAGTGCCCTTGAAGTGGACATTCACGGGCTTGAGCGCCTGATGGGTCTGCTGGCCGATTACGGTCTCTCCGTGCGCAGCCAATCCCGGGCGGTCAGTGTGATACGCGGCCTGCATGCCTGGCTGGCTGCCGAAGAGCTTCGTCCTTCCGATCCTGCCCGCCTGCTGGAAACGCCGCGACTGATCCGTCCCCTGCCACGCACCTTGAGCGGCCCGGAGATTCTGCGCCTGCTGGAGCTGCCAGCAGAGGAGCCGGGCAGCCTTGGTCATTACCTTCGTCTGCGTGATACAGCCCTGCTTGAAACAGCCTATGGCAGCGGGCTGCGCGTCAGCGAACTGATCGGTTTGGGATTCCAGCACCTCTTGAAGGAAGAGGGGCTCATTCGCGTGATCGGCAAAGGTTCAAAGGAGCGGGTTGTGCCGCTGGGCGAACACGGCTGGAAGGCCCTTGAAGCCTGGATGAGCGAGGGCCGTCCGCGCATTCTGGATCGCTGCAAAAGTGCCGAGCGGCGGCGGGATGGGGCCTGGCGCATTTTCCTGAATCATCTGGGCGGGCCGCTGACACGCATGGGCTTCTGGAAGATCCTGCGCAAGCGACTGAACCAGTCTGGTCTTTCCGGCGAGTATCATCCACACAGCCTGCGTCACAGTTTTGCCACTCACCTGCTGGAGGGGGGCGCCAGTCTGCGCGCCGTGCAGGAAATGCTGGGTCACGCGGATATCGGGACCACGCAGATTTACACTCATGTGGATCGCGAATTCCTGCGCAGGCAATACCAGAGCCATCACCCGCGGCCCTGATTAGTCCGGCCTTCTGGCCAGCACAATCAGGCTGACACCCAGCGGCATGGCCAGCCGCCCGATCCAGAGCCTTTCCAGCGAGAAGATGTGATACAACAGGGAATTGACTGGAGCCGCCGGCAGATCCATGTCTCCGCCCTTGTCGCCAAAGGCCTTCTTGAGCAGCCGAATGCCCAGTACAAGGGGAAAGAGCAGGCTGTTGTAGTAACTGGAGTAGTCAAGCTCAAAGCCCGCATCCTTCAGGAGCCGGTTCAGCTCGCCCTTGGTGTAGCGCCTGAAGTGCTCGTGCTCTTCATCGTGGCGGCTCCACAAAAAAGAGAAGGCCGGTACGGTCAGGAGCAGGCGGCCCCCGGGTTTCAGCCTGCCAATCAGCGCCTGCAGGGTTGCACGATCGTCCTTGATATGTTCAAGGACATCGGTCAGCAGAATCAGATCCTGCGAGGATTCTTCAAAAGGAATCTCGTCTGGCAGGCTGCCCTGGCGCAGATCGGCCCCATCGCCCAGCAGGCGACCCGCGTGCTCCAGCGCTCTGGGGGAGGGATCCAGCCCTGCCAGCCGTACATTGCCCGGCAACTGGGAGAGCAGCAGGCCGGTGCCACAGCCAGCGTCCATGACGCGCATGCCCGGCTTCAGCAGCGGCTTCAGCAGCTTAAGCACAATCCGGGCGCGGGCGCGAAACCAGAAGTGCTCGCGCTGCGTGGCTTCCATCTGATCGAATAAATGATCCCTCATGGGGGAAAAGGTAAGGAACCCTGCAGGTCCACCCATCCAGCCTGATCGCCTACGATCACGAACTACGCCAGTCCGGGGCCTTCACTCTGCTTTGCGGAGTGGATGAAGCCGGTCGCGGACCGCTGGCTGGTCCGGTTACGGCTGCTGCCGTGATCCTGCCGCCGGACAGCTCGCTGATCGGGCTCAACGATTCAAAAAAGCTCAGTGCCCGCAAGAGGCAGGAACTTGAGTCCGTGATACAAGACGAGGCATTGGCCTGGGCTCTGGGCTGGGCAAGCGCGGCCGAAATCGATCAGCGGAACATCCTGAAAGCGACCTTTCTGGCCATGGGTCGGGCCTTGGCTGGCTTGAACCTCAAGCCCGACTTCATCCTGGTGGATGGCCGTGACTACCCCTTTGGCGAGATGCCCGGACGCAGCCAGATCAAGGGTGACGCCACCAGCGCCAGCATCGCGGCGGCCAGCATTCTGGCCAAGGAAGCCCGCGACCGCTATATGCGCGAGCTGGACGAACGCTACCCGGCTTATGGTTTCGCCCGGCATATGGGCTATGGCACCGCCGCGCACATGCAGGCGATTCGGGAGCTTGGCCCAACACTCGAACACCGCAAGAGTTTCCGCCTGGGATGCGATTCTCTGCAAAGTGAGTTGTTCTCTACTTGATCCACTGAAGCGCAATCGCAAGTTTGTCACACACCCCCACAATACACCACTGGATGGCCCATGTTCCTCTATCCATTTCTTTCTCTGCTGCTCCTGACAGGCACGGCAAGTGCCCAGATCATCGAAGAGAGCGGAAGCTTTCAAGGATTCATGGCTGGCGAGGAAAATGCCGCCGCCTATGACAACTGGATCAGTCATGTTGTCGAAGGGATTGCCCGACCGGGCTACAATGTCTATGCGCCCCCGGCGCTGGATCCCCAGCTGAACGGCTTTGGCAGTTTTGAGGTTCTCCCGGATAATGCGGCCGGCGACGAAGTCCTGCAGCTCTTTGCCGATCTGGCCGACAGCCTGCTTGCCGGCAATGCCGATGGTGCCTGGGCGCGTCTGCAGACAGGGCCGTTGATTGATTATGAACTGGTCCGCTTTCAGGACAGCGACAGTGGCCGCGAGCTTCTCATGCTGCGTGAAACACTGGATCTTTCCTACACGGATCCAGGAGATGAGGATACCGAGGAAGACGATGTCCATGGCAGTTTCCACCACGGCTGGGGCCTCTTCGTGTTCAGCCCGGCTGCGGCCAGACCGCACTGGATGGTGCAGGCGCCCCACCCCAATGACGACTATCCCAGCCCTTACATGGCCGTTGACCTGTTCCAGAGACACGACGCCGGCCTGCTGATGATCAATGGCGCCGGCCGGGAAGTTGCCTACACAGGCGGCGCGGCCGATTACACCAACGGTGAAAGCCTTAGCGACCCCACGCGTAATTGTCGCCATCCCTTTGCCGTGATACACGAGCGTGTGGTCGAGCATTATCGTGGACAGGGCGAGATCGAGCGTACGATTCAGGTACACAGCTACGACGATGCCAGTCACCGTGACCTGAAGAGCTGCGTTGTCAGCGACGGGCGCTATCGCCGCCTGCATTCGCAGCCGCTGCTGGATGGAGGCGACGGACACGCCGGGCTCTTCAACAATCTGGCGCAGCCCATGTTTCCCTCAGGCGCTTTCGGATTCTTCCACGATGCCGTCAATTTGCAGGAATATGTCGCCCATCAGGCCTGGAACACCTTCACGGTTGATGGCGGAACGCCCGGACAGTCCCTGCCGCTTTACATTTCGGCCAGCCTCTGGGGCCATCCCACCAGTTGTCAGGAGCTCTACAGTCATGACGATCTGCAGGACGGCACCACGGTGGAAGACTGGATACATATTGAGATGGACGAGCTGCCCACGCTGGTTCACGATCTGGGCGAGAACTTCTGGTACCAGATAGATGGCAGCGTGGCCGACTGGAGTCAGTTCGGTCGGGTACGGCAGTATTACCGCCCGCTCTTTGACGCGCTGGCCACGGCCGAGGACTCGCTGGCTGCAGGGCTCGCAGGCCCCGAACCCACTCAAGTCACGAATCTGCAGGTGACGGAAATCGATGTGGATCGCCTGCGCCTGGCCTGGACACCCCTCAAATCAAGCTCTTTTGAGAGCTATGAGATTCTGCTGGACCCCTCTGGCAACCTGACGGACGATGCCCAGATCCTCGACTTCGGCGATATCCATCAGCTCTGCTGGCCGGCCCTGAAATGGGTTGATGTGGATGGGCTCGACTATCAGGTGGAATACGCCATCGCCCTGCGTGGGCGGGATCGTCAGGGTAGAAGAGGCGCTTTGAGTGACACGCTCAGGGCCACGCCCGATGACCTGCTGCCGCCGCGCTTCATTCCGGATTATCCCGATGGGCACAGCCGCTTCTGGATCAGGCCCGATGGCGGAACCGTGACCGTTCGCGTGCTGGATGAAGATCATCTGGTGGATCTTTCCAGTCTTGAATGGCGCATGGATGTCAACATGAACGGGGCCTACGATCCTTTCCTGGAGTTCTGGCATACAACAGATATTAGTGGCACGGGTGCAAGCGTGCTGGTGGACATTGCCCTGCCCGCGCCCGGCTTTACCAGTTTCAGCCGGATCGAGTTCCGCGCCCATGACGATCAGCATCCTGTCTGGGGCTGCAGCGGCAGCGATGATGAGTGCGGCATTGACGATGACT
>CAYFPS010000003.1:154447-159476 GCA_964345075.1 uncultured Bacteroidaceae bacterium
GGAAATCGGTGTGGATCCTGATCCGCCCATGGCTTTTGCCGGAACACCTGCCGTGCAGATTCCAACCGATGGTGGCCTGCGCATTTTATGGGACGGTCAGCCTGCCGACAGCACCTTCTTCAGCCATCAGGTCGCGCTGGATGCAGAGGAGATTCTCGATTTCGACAGTGCCAGCATGATCCTCGATCGGCGCGATGTGCTCAGCCTGGGCAACCCGACGATTCATTCGCTGACCCTGGACAGCACCTGGCAGCCGGGCAGCACGCTCAATCTGCGCCTGCGCGTGATCGATGCGGCGGGTAACGCGGGCCCGGCCTCGGAAAACATGTCCTTTGCCTACTGGAATCCAGAGTTCTGCCAGACGGAGCTGGAGGTCATCGGCATGCAGGACGCCTGGCTGGATCTGGCCTGGCAAAGCACCTGCACGGTTGAAGGTCTGGCCATTGCCGGATGGTGGCTGCATGTCACGCAGGACCCCTGGGAGGCCGCTACGGAGGAGAATCGCGTGCAGTTCGTCACTGCCAGTCCCTTGCGCCTGAACTGGAGCGAGCTTGGCGGCAGGGCCTTCTTTCAGCTGATTCCCGTTCTGGAGCTTGCGCCAGCGCAGGATTGATCTTGCAAAGTTCCTTGGCAATCCTTACCATTTGCGTTCGCCCAAAACCGGCTTAGCGCCGGTGGCAATGAAGAAAACGGAGGATTGATAAATGGCAAAGGTCCAGAAATTCGTCGCCAAGGAAGTCTCGCACGACCGTCCTGTGCTGAAGGTGACCATGGAGAAGACGGACAAGGGCACGTTCCGTGTCAAGAAGGAAATCGTCTACGTGACGAAGGACAACGAGAAGGAAGTATTGGGCTAAGCCCGGCTTCAAATCGACCTATCCAGGCCTGGCAACGGGCCTTTTTTTGTTTAGGGGCATTATGAACACAGTCATTCTTCTGGTGCTGGACGGCGTTGGTGCGGGCGAATTGCCCGATGCCGCCGATTTCGGCGATGTTGGCGCCAATACGCTGGGCAACCTTGCGCGACATCAGTCAGGGCTTAAGCTTCCCACGCTGCAGAGTCTCGGACTGGGCAATATTCTGCCACTTGAGGGTGTTCCGCCAGTCGATCGTCCACTGGCCTCTTTTGGTCGCATGGCTGAAAAGAGCCGCGGCAAGGATTCGACTCTCGGGCACTGGGAACTGGCCGGCCTGATCACCGAACAGGCCCTGCCCGTCTACCCGAAGGGCTTCCCGCTCGAGCTGCTCGAGGCCTGGTGCAAGCGCTGCGAGCTGCCGGGCTGGCTGGGCAACATGCCCGCATCGGGAACGGATATTATTCGTGATCTGGGCAGCGAGCATGTGAAGAGCGGCAAGCCGATTGTCTACACCAGCGCGGACAGTGTCTTTCAGATTGCCGCGCACGAAGAAGTCATTCCGCTCGATCGTTTGTATCACCTCTGCGAGGTGGCCCGTGAACTGCTTGTCGGCGAGCACGCCGTGGCGCGTGTCATCGCCCGCCCATTCATTGGCAGTGAGGGCGCCTTTGAACGCACGACCAACCGGCGCGACTTCAGTCTGGAGCCCTTTGGCCCGACCGCGCTGGACATGGTCGGTCAGGCCGGCGTTGAAGTGATCGCGATCGGCAAGATCAAGGACCTCTTTGCCGGCATCGGCATTCATCGTCACCTGAAGAGCAAGGGCAATGCTGAAGGCATGGAAATGCTGATTCAGCTGCTTCAGGAGCCCCATGATACTCGCCGCCTGATTCTGCTGAATCTGGTGGACTTTGACATGCTCTGGGGGCATCGGCTTGATCCCGTCGGTTTCAAGGGCGGACTCGAGGCCTTTGACAAGCGCCTGCCCGATCTGCTCAAGGTGCTGGAAAGCGATGAACTGCTGATCATGACCGCCGATCACGGCAATGATCCCACCGGCAACAGTACCGATCACAGTCGCGAATATGTGCCGCTGCTGGTTTACCAGAAAGATCAGGCCGGACGCGACCTGGGTACACGCGCCTGTTTTGCGGATGTGGCCACTTCCATCTGCGAGGCATTCGGTCTTGAAGGCCCATCCACGGGCAGGAGTTTTTTGGAAGCATAAGCGGCTTGGGCAGCTTGCGAGCCCTTTCGCCTTGTGACACATTGCTGGAAAGCACTCTGGAGGAACATGAGCACAAGTCCGGTTTCCGATTTTCTGCGGCACCACTACAGGCACTTCAACGCCGCCGCCCTGATTGACGCAGCCAACGATTACACAGCCCATCTGGAAAAGGGCGGCAAAATGCTCGTGACCCTTGCCGGGGCCATGAGCACGGCCGAACTGGGATTGTCGCTGGCCGAGATGATTCGCCGTGACAAGGTGCACGCCATCTCCTGCACGGGTGCCAATCTGGAAGAAGATCTCTTCAACATGGTTGCGCACAACCACTATGTGCGTGTTCCGGGCTACCGCGATCTGGGGCCGGCCGATGAGCAGGCGCTGCTGGAAAGGCACCTGAACCGTGTTACAGACACCTGCATTCCGGAGGAAGAAGCGATTCGCCGCCTGGAGCATGCCGTGCTGGACTTCTGGCAGGAAGCAGATCGCACCGGTCAGCGTTACCTGCCCCACGAATTCATGTACAAGCTGATTCGCAGCGGCGTGCTGGACGAGCATTATCAGATCGACCCAAAGGATTCCTGGCTGATCGCAGCCTGCGAAAAGAACCTGCCGATGGTGGTTCCCGGCTGGGAAGACAGCACGCTGGGCAACATCTTTGCCGCGCATTGCATCAAGGGTGATGTCAAGGATCCCCGCGTGATGCGTGGCGGCATTGAATACATGATGGAATTTGCCGGCTGGTACCGTGATACAGCGCCCGCCTCCTCCATCGGCTTCTTCCAGATTGGCGGCGGCATCGCGGGTGACTTCCCGATCTGTGTCGTGCCCATGCTGGAGCAGGATCTTGAAGAACACGACACGCCGCTCTGGGGCTATTTCTGCCAGATCAGCGACTCCACCACCAGCTACGGCTCATACAGCGGCGCCGTTCCCAATGAGAAGATCACCTGGGGCAAGCTGGGACAGGACACGCCCAGGCATATCGTCGAATCCGATGCGACCACCGTGGCACCGCTGATTTTCGCACTGGTGATGGGACAGTAGGAGGCTGCCATGCTGCTGGGAAAAGTGATGGGAACTGTCTGGGCCACGCGCAAGGATCCCAAGTTGACGGGCCTCAAATTCCTCCTGGTCAAACATCTGGATTTTGACCTGAGTGAGAAGCAGGCCTTCAGCGTAGCGGTGGACAGTGTGGGTGCGGGAGCGGGTGAAATCGTGCTCTGCGCCAGCGGCAGTTCGGCGCGCCTGACGGAATCAACCGAAGGCACACCCGTGGACACCGTGATCATGGCGATTGTGGATCGTGTGGATGTTCATGGGGGAGATCAGTGAATCTGGCCCGTGTTGTCGGCAAGGTCTGGGCGACCCGCAAGGTAGCGACGCTGGAGAAGCTGAGCTTTCTTGTGATACAGCCTGTTGATGGTGACGACACGCCCAATGGTGATCGCCTTGCAGCCGTGGACATGCCGGGCTGCACGCAGGGGCAGCTGGTTTACTACGTAAGCTCCAAGGAAGCAGCCCTTCCCCTGAAGGAAGCCTTAAGCCCGGTGGATGCGACGATTGTGGGAATTGTCGATCACGTGGATCGCTGATCAGGCGGCGCCGGAGAGCTTGATTCGTTTGACGAGCAGCACGTGGGTTCCGCTTTCGTCGTGATTCACCTGCACCTCGTCCATCAGGTGGCGAATGATCAACATGCCGCGACCTGATTCGGCCAGCAGGCTTTCGGGCAGGTCCGATTCGCCGGCAGGGTGTTCTTCGGCAAAACGATCATGCCCCCGGTCGCTGATGGAAAGGCTGAGTTCACTGACATCATCCAGCTGCTTCAGGCGCGCCAGTACACGCACGGGAAGCTCCCGTTGCAGGCGGTTGCCGTGGTAGATGGCATTGTTGACGGCCTCGGTTCCGGCAATAATCAGATCGCCGGTCAGGTCCTCATCCAGCCCCAGCTCGCGAGCAAGCTCGGTCAGAAAGCCCTCGACCTGATGGATGGCCGCCGGTTCGGATGGAATGCTCAGTTCTCGTTCCATAAGCGCAATCTTAACAATCCTGCGCTGTTCTGTCATCGCTTAATTGGATGCAAGGAAAGACGACCATGATGCGGATTCTCGCCCCCCTGCTGCTTGCGGCTATGACGGCAAGCGCCCAGCCCACTGTTCAACCTGCGCCGGAAGACGAGCACCTTGAGGCCTGGTACAAGCAGCACTTAAGCGCTGCCTGGTCCAGACTCGAGAGTCGCGACAGCCGCCTTTCCGGCAACTGGGACTGGGTCTGGGCTGAGCTGGACCTGGAGCCGGATCTGAGCGACGCCTCGCTCGTGGCCAGCGCCGAGTTCTGTTTTCGTTCCATGGCAAATGGGCAGCAGCAGCTGGAAGTCGACTTTCTCTCCAACATGATCATCGACAATCTGAGTGGGGCAGAGAGCTGGACCCACCAGAACGATATTCTGACCCTGACGCTTTCGCAGCCCGCCGACAGTCTGGAGCTGGTCTGCTTCAATCTGGATTATCATGGAACCCCTCAGGTGGTTGGTTTTGGCTCCTGGGATCTTTCCGAACATGCCGGTGCGCCGGTTCTGAGCACGCTTTCCGAGCCGGAGGGAGCCCGCAGCTGGTGGCCCTGCCGTGATACACCACTGGACAAGGCCGACAGTCTGCGCGTCATGATTACTGTGCCTGTGGGCTTTGTCGGCACATCCAATGGCGCGCTGGAGGCAGTGGATACGCTGGCCACAGGCCTTCGCTACAGCTGGTTCGAAGGTCATCCGATCACAACCTATCTGGTTTCGCTGGCGATCAGCAACTATGTCCTGCTGGAAGACAGCTATGTATCACAGGATGGTCAGACGATCATGCCCATCATGCACTATGTCTTTCCGGAAGATGCGGCTGATGCGGCGATTGATTTTGATGTTACCGTGCCCATGCTGGACTTTTATTCCGGC
>CAYFPS010000003.1:159486-196834 GCA_964345075.1 uncultured Bacteroidaceae bacterium
GTACCCCTTTGTGGACGAGAAATACGGCCACAGCGAGTTTCCCTGGGGTGGCGGTATGGAACATCAGTGTAACACGAGCTATGGTGCACCGCTGATCCGTGGTGATCACGCCTACGATCGCATTGTCGCTCACGAGCTGGCCCATCAGTGGTGGGGCGACATGATCACCTGCGCCACCTGGCAGGATATCTGGCTGAATGAAGGCTTTGCCACCTACTCCGAAGCTCTCTGGGCCGAGTACACAGGGGGCGGACACGCCGCGCTGGTCAGCTTCATGAACAGCCGCTGTTATGTGACGGATCCTTCAGGCCCGATCTACGATCCGCCCTCGACCTTCAATTCAAACACGGTCTACCGCAAGGGCGCCTGGCTGATGCACATGCTGCGTGGACAGCTGGGGGATGCAGCATTTTTTCAAATGCTGAGCGACTGGGGCACTTCAGAGTTCCAGTATGCCAGCGCCACCAGCCAGCAGTTCATCGATCATGTCGCACTGTATACGGCGCGGGAGCTGGATGGCCTGTGGAACGGCTACCTTTACGGCCTCAATCGTCCCAGTTATGTCTTCGACTGGAATGCCCGCGAGATTGCCGGGCAGCCAGCCATCGAGATCCTGCTGGAGCAGCAGCAGAGTCAGGCGGCCTTTGATCTGTACTTGCCCTTTGCTGTCACACAGAGCGGCGGCACACAGGCGATCACGGTGCGAAACAGCCTGCGTTCGGAGAATCTTCTTGTTGCACTGGACGAAGCAGCGCTGGGGCTGGCCCTTGATCCGAATGATTGGCTGCTGGAAGAGCATCAGACAGGCATGCCGGCTGCAACCATCGCTGCCTTTGCCGGCAGGCTGAAACGCGCGAGCGGTAGCTGGGCTGGTCCGGAGGTAGAGTTAAGACTTTTGCAGGAGGGCTTGCCCGCCGGTAGCTGGCTAGACTGTGATACAAGCGGTCTGTTTTACTTGCGACCGGCGCTGGACCTGCCCGGATGGGTTGAGGCTGCAGACCTTCAGCTGGAAGCACGAACAACAGATGGCGAGAGCCTGCTGCTGGATCTGCCTGCACCCAGCGTGGACTGGAACAACCTGGGCGAACTGCAGCTTCATGTATCACGCCCTTTTCTTGGCATCAGCCAGGCTGCCGGGCAATTGCTGCTTGAATGGACAGCCATGCCCTCTGCAACGGAGTACAGGGTGGAAGAGCTGGTGAACGGTAACTGGCAGACGCTTGTCTTCACGCTGGAGAACAGCTTGCAGCTGCAGGCCACAGCAAATCTGGGCCAATACAGGGTAGTCGCCCTGCTGCCCGATGGACGGGAGCGAATCCTGCCGTGATACAATGCTCCAATCTTGAAGTCCGCTTTCCGGACAAGGTTCTTTTCAGCCAGCTGAACTGGCGCATTCTGCCCGGGCAGCGCATCGGCCTTGTTGGCGACAACGGTGTAGGCAAAACCACGCTGATGAAGATTCTGGCCGGCGAGCTGGAAGCGGGCGAGGGCAGCATCCACAAGGCGCCGCGCATCAGCATCGGCTACCTCTCGCAGACCTTCAGCTTTTCCTCCGACAAGCCTCTGACCGAACTTGTGCTGGAAGCCGCCGGCGATATTCGCGCCATGGAAGAAGAAATCAAGCGAACCCAGCAGGCACTGGGTGCCGAGGGCCTTTCGGCAGAAGACCAGCAGGGGCTGCTGACCCATCTGGGCCATTTGCAGGACCGCTTTGAACATCTGGATGGCTACCGGCTGGAGGCAGAGGCCAAGCAGATTCTGCAGGGACTGGGCTTTCGCCCGCAGGATCTGGAAGAGCCGCTCAGCAGCTTTTCCGGAGGCTGGCAGATGCGCGCCGCCATGGCCCGACTGCTGCTATCCAGCCCAGACCTGCTGCTTTTGGACGAGCCCACCAACCATCTGGATGTGGATGCGCTGGAGTGGCTCGAGCGCTACCTGAAGGGCTACGAAGGCACGGTGATTGTCATCTCCCACGACCGCTTCTTTCTGGATCGGGTGGTCGGGCGCATCGCCGAGATTGCGCTGGGACGGCTGAAGGAATACCCCGGCAGCTACAGTGAATACCGGCGGCGCAAGGAAGAAGACCGCGAGCGCGCCAAGGCCGAGTACCTGCAGATCAAGGAACGCATGCAGGAGCTTGAGCGCTTCATCGAGCGCTTTCGCTACAAGGCGAGCAAGGCCAGCCAGGTGCAGAGCCGCGTCAAGATGCTCGAGAAAATGCAACTGCCCGAAATCGAGCAGGAGACAAAGGGTCTGCAGTTTCACTTTCCTGCCTGTGAAAGATCCGGCGACATCGTGCTGGAAGCCAGGGATGTGGCCATGGATTATGGTCGTGGCCCCGTTTTCAGCGGACTGGATCTTACAATCAAGCGGGGCGAGCGCGTTGCGCTTGTCGGACCCAATGGCGCAGGCAAGTCCACACTGGTGCGCCTGATTTCCGGCCTGATGCAGCCCACTTCCGGGCAGCTCAAGCTTGGTCACAAGGTCGAGCTGGATGTCTACACGCAGGAAGTGGAAGACCGCATGAACGGCCAGAACAGTGTGCTGGATGAGCTGACAACCCACAACAAGGGTCTGGGACAGACCGAACTGCGCGGGCTGCTTGGCTGCTTTCTGTTCAGCGGCGACTCCGTTTTCAAGAAGGTGGAGGTCCTGAGTGGCGGCGAGAAAAGCCGTCTGGCGGTAGCGGGCCTGCTTCTGGAAAAATCCAATTTTCTGGTTCTGGATGAGCCGACCAACCATCTGGATCTGAAAGCCAAGGACATGTTGCAGCGGGCGCTGGCTGATTTCGGCGGGACGGTACTGGTTGTATCACACGATCGCTACTTCCTGGACGGTGTGGTCGATCGCGTGCTGGAGCTCCGTGAGGGCGGCCTGATCGACCGGCCGGGCAATTACAGCGAATTCCTTGCCTGGCGCGAAGAGCTTGAGCAGAAAGCTCGCCTGGAAACCGGCGCGCAGAAAGTGATTCAGGCCAGCCAGACAGGGAGCGAAAAGCCACGCAGCCGTGAGGATCGCAAGCGGGCCACAGAGGAGAAGATCCGGCGTGGTCGCATTCTGCGCGAAATCGAGACACGCGCCGGCAAGCTGGAAGAGAAAATCGCCCAGCAGGAATCACGCATGAAGGTGCTTGAGGAAGAGCTGGTTCGTGAGGAAGTTTATTCCAATGCAGAAAAAATGAAACGCTACAGCACAGAGTACGCCAAACTGCGCGATGCCTTGCCGGATCTTTATGAATCCTGGGAGCAGGCGCTGGAAGAACTTGAGCGTACGAAGCTGGAACTGGAGGCTGCATCATGAAGAAATTTCTCCTTGGAGTCCTGGTTGGAGTCCTGCTGCTGATCATGCTTGTTGTCGGCGGTGGAATTGCCCTTGTATCACAAATTGGCGGCGGCAGTGAAGAGCTTTCTGGCACTTACCTGCTGGAGCTTGGCTGGTCGGATACGCTGCCCGGTCATCAAGTGGATCCGATTGAAGCCGGAATGGATGCCCCCGTTGCGCTGAGCACGCTTTCCGAGGCTTTGCGTCAGGCGGCAAAGGATCCGCTGATCGCCGGTGTGCTCATCCAGAAAAATCTGGGGATCAGCCGCGAGTACTTGCAGGAACTCAAGGAGCCCCTTTTGGAACTGAAGCGGGCTGGCAAACCGATTTTCGCTCATCTGGAACTTGGAGCCGGTAGCGGTTACCTGCTTGCAGCTGCTGCCGATCAGCTGTCGATCAGTGCTTCCAGCGCCGGTGGCCTTAGTTACACCGGCCCGGTGCTCGGCTCCTTTTACATGAAAGAAGCACTGGACAAGCTGGGCATTCGCATGCATGTGCTGCATGAGGGCGAGGCCAAGGGCTATGGCGAACAGTACACGCTGAATGAAATGAGCCCGGCCGTGCGTGAAAACCTGATGGCCCTGATGCAGGCTTACTACGAGCTGGATCTTCGCTGGCTGTCCGAAATGCGCGATGTGGAGCTTTCCCGCTTGAAGGCCGAACTGGAGCGTGAAGATCGCCTCTTCTTTACTCCCTCACAGGCACTGGAAGCAGGTCTGGTGGACCGGCTTGAATCACGGGATTCCTGGCTGAGCAATCTGGAAGAGCAATTCCCTGATGCCAAACGAATCAGTCTTGCCAAGTGGATGAGCCACCTTAACCCGCAGGATCCCTTCGCCCGGGACAAGAAGATCAATCCGGAAGACCACATCGCCGTGCTCTGGGCCGAAGGCGCCATTCAGCCCGGCAAAAACAAAAGCGGTCAGGTAGCCATTCACTCCATCACCATGATGGAACAGATTCGCGAGCTGAAGGAAGCCGAGAGCGTCAAGGGCGTGATTCTGCGCGTGGAAAGCCCCGGCGGAAGTGCGCTGGCATGTGAAGAAATCTATCTGGCCCTTGGTGAACTGGCGGAAACCAAGCCGCTCTGGACTTCCATGGGCCGTGTCGCGGCTTCTGGCGGTTACTATATCAGCCTGCCCGCCGAGACCATCTACCTGAATCCGTCGACGGTTGTGGGCAGCATCGGTGTGGTTGGCATGATTCCCGAACTGGGTGAACTCTACGACAAGCTGGGCCTGCATTATCAGCAGTTCGGTCTGACGCCAATGGGCAACCTGAGTCAGGCGGCTGATTCCTTTACTCCCGCGCAGCTGGATCTGATCAGCGCCTCGATGGGCCATGTTTATCAGGAGTTCCGCGCACATGTGGCCGACCATCGTCCGGTCAATCCGGATGAATACAAGGTCTGGGCAGAAGGTCGTGTCTTCCCAGGTCTGAAGGGAATCGAGCTCAAGCTTGCCGACCGCGCGGGCACGCTGGAAGACTGCCTGCTGGCCTTCCAGACGGAGAAGGAGCTGGCTGATCTTCCCGTGGAACACTACCCGCGGCAGAAGAATCTGTTCGACCAGATTTTCTCCGGCGAACTCAATCCGCGTGACCTGCTGCCCGGTGCAAGTCTTGCCAGCAGGGCCGAAGAGCTTGTGGAAGAAGCCGGGCGAAGCCTGGAGCTGGATCCCTCCACGCAGCTGCGTATGGAATGGCCCTTCAAGCTCATCGACTAAGTGCGAATACAGCCATTCAACAAAGGCCCTGCGCAGCAAATTCGCAGGGCCTTTTTCAAGCTATTTGACAGGCTGCCGATATCCTTGGGCAGGAGGACCCATGGAACACGGAAGCATCCTTGCACAGACAGATCAGAACGAACAAGTGCTGCGCCTTTCCGGCGGCAAGGTCGTTCTTGGACTGGGCTCCGTGATGCTGCCGATGAATCGCAACAGTCTGGGTCGGCTTGAAAAGCTGGTCAGCAAGCTGGGCCGTGAGCTTCCGCCTGCCGAAAGCGATCTCGCCTACATCCACTGCGATCCCTATGTGATACGCCTCAGCCGTGATTCAGCCAGCCGCATTTCCCGCATGCTGCTTGAAGCCCTGCGCAGGCTGCCTTCCGACAACTGAAGCGCTTTTCCCGCCCGTCATTTGCTACCTTCGCCCTTTTCCAACAAGTCTTAGCGGAGGCGGCATGTCCGGTCATTCCAAATGGTCGACGATCAAGCGCAAGAAGGGCGCGCTGGATGCAAAGCGCGGCAAACTCTTCGGCAAGATCATCAAGGAAATCACCGTAGCGGCCAGGCTGGGCGGCGGTGATGATTCATCCAATCCACGTCTGCGTACGGTTCTGATCAAGGCCAAGGCAGCCAACATGCCTGCCAACAACATCGAGCGCGCCATCGCCAAGGGTACGGGCGACATGGACGGCGTGACCTACGAAGAAATCACCTACGAAGGCTACGGACCGGCCGGTGTGGCCCTCATCGTCGAGACGATGACGGACAACAAGAACCGCACGGTGGGTGAAGTGCGACATGCCTTCAGCCGCAATGGCGGCAATCTGGGTGAACACGGTGCCGTCTCCTGGAACTTCGACCGTCTGGGTCTGGTCAGTGTGCCCAAGGGCGAGCTGGACGAAGAAGACCTGCTGATGATGGTCATGGACGCCGGCGCCGAGAACATCGAAGACGGCGGCGATGTCTGGGAAGTCTACAGCGCGCTGGATTCCATGGAAGCCGTGCGCCGTGCCCTGCTGGACAATGAGCTGGAAGTGCAGGAGTACACGCCCACGCTCAAGCCCAAGACCCTCTGCAAGGTGGAAGGTGCCGACATCGCTCGTGTCCTCAAGCTGATTGAGACGCTGGAAGACAACGACGATGTGCAGAATGTCTATTCCAACTTCGATGCCGACGAGTCCGAGCTGGCCAAGCTGGGCGACTGATTGTGCGCGTGCTGGGCATTGATCCCGGCCTTGCAGTGACGGGTTACGGCATTGTTGAAGGCTTTGGCGGGCGCTTTCGCCCCATCGCCTGGGGAACTGTCGCCACCAAGGGCGAATTTTCCGAGCGGCTGGTCGTGATACATCGTCGTCTCTCCGAGCTTGTAGCCGAACACAGTCCCGATCTGCTTTCCATCGAACAGGTTTTCAAAGGGCCCAATGTTCAGTCGCTGGTCAAGCTAAGCCACGCCCGCAGTGCCGCCATGCTGGCCGGAGCCTTGCGCGGGCTGCCTGTTGCCGAGTATACGCCCATGCAGATCAAGCGTGCCGTTACCGGGCGTGGGGGCGCGGACAAAAGCCAGGTACAGTTCATGGTGGTTCGTCTGCTGGGGCTGAAAGAAGTACCCAAACCGCTGGATGCCACTGACGCGTTGGCCACAGCCATCTGCCATCTCAATCAACCGAAGCCGATCACGGGATAAAGCATGTACGATTTTCTTGAAGGCCGCGTGGAAGAACTTGCGCCGACCCGCCTGAGCCTGCTGGTGGGTGGAGTGGGCTACGAGCTGGCCTGCAGCCTGCAGACAAGTCGCCGCATGCAGCGTGGCGCTCAGCATCGCCTGTGGACGCATCTGGTCGTGCGTGAGGATCTGCTGGCGCTTTACGGCTTTCACAATCAGGGCGAGCGTGCCCTCTTTCGCGAGCTGGTGGCGATCAGCGGTGTCGGGCCCAAGGTGGCGCTGGCCGTACTTTCGTCGCTCTCTGAAGAACAGTTGATCGAGGCGGTCCGGCTCGAGCAGCCCGATCGTCTGCAGCAGGTGCCGGGCATTGGTCGCAAGACGGCTGACAGGCTGCTGCTGGAGCTGAAAAGCCGCGTGGACAAACTGGGTCTGGCTGCGGGCGGAGTGCGTATCACGGGCACTGCCGCAGTAGGTGGTGGCTCTTCCAGCGATGAGGGCAGTGGATCACAGCTGGGTGAAGCGATTGAGGCGCTGGTTGCGCTTGGCTACAAGGCGCAGCAGGCCGAGCAGGAACTGGCCCGGGCGCTCAAGCAGTGGCAGAAGGATCACAAGGACGAACTGCCTTCGCTTGAAGAGTGGATTCGAATGGTACTGATGGGCAAGAAGGGCTGAGCCAATGGACGATTCACGCATTCTGGATCAGGACTTTTCGCCCGAAGACCGCATGGAATCCGCCCTTCGCCCCGAGCGACTGGAGGACTTTGTCGGTCAGGAGCGCCACAAGGACAATCTGCGTGTTTTCATTCAGGCGGCCCTCAACCGCGGGGAGGCCCTTGATCACTGTCTGTTCCACGGCCCGCCCGGGCTGGGCAAAACCACTCTCGCCCATATTCTTGCGCAGGAAATGAACAGCGAAATCCGTGTGACAAGCGGCCCGGTTCTTGAGCGTCCAGCGGATCTGGCAGGACTGCTGACCAATCTGGGCGACCGTGATATCCTCTTCATTGACGAAATCCACCGCATGAATCGTGTGGTTGAGGAATACCTCTATCCGGCCATGGAAGATTTCCGGCTGGATATCATGCTGGACAAGGGCGCGGCCGCGCGTAGTGTGCAGTTAAGTCTGCCCCGCTTTACGCTGGTAGGCGCGACAACTCGAGCCGGTCTTCTGACCAGTCCGCTGATGGCGCGCTTTGGCATTGTGACACATCTGGAGCATTACAGCCGCGAAGAGCTGGCGGCCATTTTACGCCGATCGGCCAGTCTGCTGGAAGTCAAACTGAGCGAGGATGCCTCGCTTGAACTTGCCGGCCGCTGCCGGGGAACGCCACGCATCGCCAACAGACTGCTCAGGCGCCTGAGGGATTTTGCGGAGGTGGAAGGCAACGGCGAGGTCAATCTGGAAATCGCCCAATATGGCCTGGATCGTCTGGAAGTGGACGCCAGTGGTCTGGACAGGCTGGATCGCAGTTTCCTTAAGGTCCTGCTGGAACATCACCACGGTGGTCCGGTGGGCTTAAGCACACTGGCCGTGGCGCTGGGTGAAGAGGTGGACACGCTGGAAGAAGTGGTGGAGCCCTTTCTGGTCAAGGAAGGCTTTCTGCAGCGCACGCCCCGTGGTCGCCTCGCTGCCACAAGGGCCTGGAAGCATATGGGACTGACCCCTCCGCGCACACAGCCCGGTCTGGGAATCTGACCCACCATTCAAGCTGAATTCGTACCTTTCGCGGTTCGTCAGGAACGATAATCATCAACTGCCCTGTTTCGCCATGTCGGGCGAAAAGGGGGCCAACGAAGGATCTGATCATGCGTCTGTCTGATTTCAAGTACCAGCTGCCCGAGAAGTTGATTGCCAGTGAGCCACTCAAGGATCGCGACAAGTCCCGCCTGATGGTGATGGACCGTGAAAGCGGCGAAGTGGAGCACAAGCTCTTCAAGGATATCGTCGATTACTTCGGCGAGAACGATGTGCTGGTGGTGAATGACACACGCGTGGTCAAGGCTCGCATGACTGGCTACAAGGAAAAGACCGATGCTGAAATCGAAGTCTTCCTTCTGCGCGAGCTGAATGAAAACATGTGGGAGATCATGGTCAAGCCCGCCCGCAAGGTGCGCATGGGCAATACCATTACCCTCGATGAAGGTATCACGTGTGACATCATCGATAACACCACATCCGGTGGGCGCGTGGTTCGCGTCAACTACGATGGTGACTTTCACAAGATCATCGACAAGTACGGCAGCGTTCCCCTGCCGCCCTATATCGACCGCGCTCCGGACAAGAAGGACGAGAAGAACTATCAGACGATCTACTCCGATCCCGATAAGGTCGGTGCCGTTGCCGCGCCGACTGCCGGCCTGCACTTCACCAAGCGCCTGCTGAGTCGTCTGGAGAAGAAGGGCATTCCGGTAGTTCCCGTCACACTGCATGTCAGTCTGGGAACCTTCCGCCCGGTGAATGTTGAAGACCTGACCCGTCACCGCATGGACAGCGAGCATTACCACGTGCCGCTGGAAACGGCCCGCACGGTCAATGAGGCCATCAAGAAAGGCGGGAAGGTCTGGGCAGTGGGCACGACCGTGGCCCGCACGCTGGAAACCGTCGCTCGCTTCAATGGCGGAATCAATCCCGACCGCGGCTGGACGGACAAGTTCATCAATCCGCCCTATGAGTTCAAGGTTGTCGACCGCCTCATCACCAATTTCCATCTGCCATCCAGCACGCTCCTGATGCTGGTTTCGGCCTTCTCGACCCGTGACAACATCATGGATGCTTACAAGAAGGCCGTCAAGGAGAAGTACCGCTTCTTCTCCTATGGTGATGCCATGCTGATCAAGTAGTGCGCAGGCTGGCCGTCATTCTGACTGCCGGCGGGCGTGGCAGTCGCATGTCTTCCAGCGCGCCCAAGCAGTTCATCGAACTTGCCGGGAAGCCCGTGCTCGCCCATGCTCTGGACGCGCTCTTTTCCTGGTTGAAGGATCAGCCGGAGCTCGAGTTGGAACTTGTTCTGACCCATCCTGCGGATGCGGCAAGCGAGACCCGCGAGCTTCTTGATGGCAGTCTGATGGCCTGTCCCGCGCTGGCGGGGCGTCTGAAGACGCACTTGGCGAATGGCGGTGATACACGTCAGGACAGTGTTCGACTGGGGCTTCAATCCCTGAATTCCACTGCTGAAGCCGTCTACATTCACGATGGTGCCCGCCCCTTTGCCAGTCCGGAACTGTATCACAGGCTTCTGACAACTCTGGATTCGGACGAGAATACTCTGGCCGTCGTTCCGCTTTTGCCGGCCACTGATACACTCAAGCAACTGGATCAAGCGGGTTGTATCACCGGAACGGTGGACAGAAGCCAGGTTCGAGCGGTGCAGACACCCCAGCTACTTCGATTGCCGCAAGCGCTGGAGCTGCATGAGCGGGCAGCGGCCGATGGCTTTGTCGCTACCGATGATGCCTCGCTGGTGGAACACTATTCACCGGGAAGCCTGCTTGCCGTTGAGGGTGATCCGGCCAATCTCAAGCTGACCACACCGCAGGATCTGTTGCTGGCAGAGGCCCTGCTTCTTCGGAAGGAACAGGCTGTGATACAGGATGACGCCTTTGGACTGCGAGTAGGGCAGGGCTTTGACGTACACGCCTTTTGCGAAGGCCGTCCCCTGATCCTTGGTGGCATTGAGATTCCCTTTGAACGCGGCCTGGCCGGACACAGCGATGCGGACGTGCTCCTGCACGCAATCAGCGACGCCCTGCTGGGTGCAGCCAATCTGGGTGACATCGGTCAGCACTTTCCGGACACGGATCCCGCCTGGAAGGGCGCGGACAGCTGGCAGCTCCTCAAGGCCGTGGCCGGGCTGCTTGCGGGTAAGGGCTGGCGTGTGGTCAACCTGGATGCGACCCTAATCTGTCAGCGCCCGAAGCTTGCGCCATACCGCGATGCCATGCGCGAGCGGATTTGCCAGGCTCTTGTTACACAGCCGGAACAGATCAGCCTGAAGGCCACCACCACGGAAAAGCTGGGCTTTACCGGCCGGGAAGAAGGCATTGCCGCACAGGCAGTCGTTCTGCTTGCCCGGGCTTGAAAGCCGAATCACCCCCATGTAACAGCCGGGAATCATTCTTCACAGAAAGGCCTTGCCATGAATGCCTATGAACTCCTCGCCCTGCTTGATCAGCCCGAAGAGCTGGAAGCACTGTACCGCAGGAAGCCCGCTGCCTTTCAAAAGGCGCTTCAGGAGGCCCATGAGATTCAGCCGGTGCTGCCGGTGCTTGCCGTCTGGCAGGCGCGTCTGGACTACAAGCCAGCGCCACGAAACGGACTGGATGGCCTGAAGCGCGTTCTTCTGCTGGCGCTTGCTGGCGGCTCGCTGCTGCGCATCGCTACCCTGTTGCAGGATCCCGACTGGATCATGCCGCGCCTGGCTCCGCTGTTGATCCTGCTTGCGCTCTCCCTCTATTTCTGGCTTGAAAAGAGGATCCAGAAACAGGGCCTTTTGCTGGGGGTCGCTGCAGGAATCTCAGCCGTCTGGGTGCTCTGGCTGCCGGGTGAAGGCGACTCCGTTTATCTGGCACTGGCCCATCTGCCACTTGTCTGGTGGTCCCTGCTTGGCCTCTCGCATGCCGGCCATGCCTGGCAGAAATCTGCCGAACGCCTCTCCTATCTGCGCTTCAATGGCGAATTGCTGATTCTGGGAAGTCTGGTCGCGCTTGGCACAGCTGTCTTCAGCGCCCTGACGATCGGGCTTTTCATGCTGCTCTTTGATCAGGCGGGCGACTGGTATGGCAACAATGTGGGTGTCTTCCTGATCGTACTGGTGCCGCTAACGGCAAGCTGGCTTTACGATCAGGTTTTTGCCCGTTCAACGGGCATTCCCACAATGCTCGTGCGGATTTTTGCCCCGCTCTTCTTCATCATGGGCAGCCTGTTTCTGCTGGCCGCGCTGATTGCAGGAAAAAGCCCTTTTCTGGATCGGGACTTTCTGATTGTGGTGAATGGGCTCTTGCTCATCGTCCTGGCCATGACGCTCCTTTCCATTGCTGAACGCGACGCAGGGGACTCTGTGCGCTGGCAGGACTGGGTTCACACCGCTTTGCTGATTTTGACCTTGCTGATCGACCTGCTGGCCCTCTCTTCCATCGCCTTTCGACTGGCATCCTGGGGCTTTACGCATAATCGTCTGGTCGTTCTGGGGATGAATCTGGTGATCCTGCCGCATCTGATTTCCCTGGCCCTGGGGCACCTGAACTTCCTGCGGGGGCGGGCAGGCATGGAGCGGATTCATGCGGCTGCCGGCGCATGGCTACCGGTTTATGCACTGTGGGCGCTACTTGTCACACTCTTCCTGCCACTGATCTTTCGCTTCGCCTGACACGGAAAGGAATTCCGACTGAAGAGTCAGGCTGCCGTGACAGGGCTTGTGCCTTTTTTGAAAATGGCCGGCTATTCAGGGAACATAAAAGCGACTGCAAAGCTAAACCCCGGGGCGGGCGGGGGGTGGAGTGGAGGGAAGACTTTCCGGAATTCAAAATACCGAATACAGCTTGACTATAAAGAACCAGGCGCGACAGTCGCGACTGCCGCGCCCAGAGTGCCGCGCGAAATGTGGAGGATCTCGCGCTTCGCTTACGGCTGGCCTTGCCGCAAACATCTTATTGACCATCCCGGCCCGGATGGTTCGGCCTTCGGCTCACCTATCGGCAGCGCGCGAAAATCCTTGAATGCAGCTTTTGGAAAAATCAGCCCAGCTCGGGTGATTCTCTTTCAATCAGGCCGTCAATCAGGTCATAAAGCTCTTCGACATGAATCTGGCCATTCCAGCGGCCCACCTGTTTTCCACGGTAGAAGACCATGACGGTAGGTGCAGAACGGACACCAAAGTGCAGGGCACTGGAGAAATTGTGCAGCGAGTTGGCGCGCACCAGGCGCAGGCGGTCGGGATAATCTTCCCTCAGCTGATAGAGCAGACCGGACACGGTCCGACATCCGCTTCACGTATTGGTGTAGAATTCGGCGATCAGTGGCTTGCGTTCGCTGGCTACTAGTTCCTGAAGCATGCCATCATGCAGCTCTTCCGGCCGGTCAGCCAGACCAATCAGTTTCTTAAGGAATTTCATTGCAGTCCTTCACACTTCCCAATTGCGGCGTCCTCTGCCGCGGCTCTGCTACCTTAGCACTTTCAATTCTTGCAGGGAAGGTACATGGACGAAACAAGTGCAATTGAGCGCGAAAATCGCGCAGCCATCTTCGAGCGGATATCAACGGAGTGCGGCATTCGGATTCCGCAGGTGCAGGCAGCACTGGAGCTACTGGATACCGGTAATACAATTCCCTTTGTAACACGCTATCGCAAGGAGCAGACCGGCGGCCTGGACGAGCTGCAGTTGCGTGCGATTGAAGAGGCTGCGTCGCGCATCAGGCAGCTGGAAGAACGGCGCGAATCCATGCTGAATTCGCTGGCCGAGCGCGATTTGCTGACCGATGACATCCGCAAGGCCTTCCTTGCCTGTGATACAATGACAGCGCTTGAGGATCTTTATCTGCCCTGGCGACCCCGGCGCAAGACCCGCGCTGGCGAGGCCCGCCGCAAAGGACTTGCCCCACTTGCCGGCATCATCCTGAAACTGGCCAGATCCGATGCGGCCATTCACCCGGATTTTCTTGTGATACAGGATGAGCAGAACGAGTTGAAGGTGCATCCACAGGCCGAAGAGTGGCAGACCATCACAGCGCGGGATCGCGAATCCGTGCTTGAGCGGGCAGCCAGTCTGCTGTCCGGACTCTCTGCCGACGAGCAGCTGGAGGGTGCAATTGATGTTCTGGCCGAGTGGATCAGCGAGCGCGCTGAGCTTCGTGCGCTTCTTCGCAGCCGGGCCGAAGCAAGCCTGAACCTTGCCTGCACCTTGAAGAGCGAGCACCCGGAGGCCTCGCGTTTTACGACCTATGCCGAACACAGCGAGAGTGTCGCCACCATGCCCCCGCATCGTGTGCTGGCTGTCAACCGCGGAGAAAATCTGGGCTGCCTGAGCGTAAAGGCCAATTGGGATGAACTTGCTCTGGAAGCGGTCATGTCCAGGCAATTGAAACTCAATCGTGGTCACGCCTTTGAAGATGAGATCGACCGTTGCCTGCATGATTGCCTGAAGCGCCTGCTGGCACCGGCACTTGAACGGGAACTGCGCGCCGAGGCAACCCGCCGCGCTGAAGAGCACAGCCTGATCCTTTATGGCAGCAACTTGCGGCAGCTGCTCCTGCAGCCACCGCTGCCCGGCAGGGTGGTCATGGGGATCGACCCCGGCTATCGCACGGGCTGCAAGGTGGCCGTGGTTGACGGAACCGGCCGATATCTGGAAGGCGCGACGATCTACCCGCATGCGCCCAGAAACGATCAACTTGGATCACGCCAGACCCTGCTTCGGCTTGCGCAGACACACGGCGTTGAGCTTGTGGCCATCGGCAACGGAACGGCCAGCCGCGAAACGGTTGAACTGGTATCGGACTGGCTTGGCGAAAACCGCCTGAATCTGAAGTTCACGGTGGTCAGCGAGGCCGGCGCAAGCGTTTATTCCGCCAGTGACGAAGCTCGCGAAGAATTTCCCGAGCTGGATGCAAGCTTAAGGGGCAACATCTCCATTGCCCGTCGACTGCAGGATCCACTGGCTGAGCTGGTCAAGATTGATCCGCGCAGTCTGGGCGTGGGCCAGTATCAGCATGATGTGGATCAGCGTCATCTGGGCGAAAAGCTGGACCAGATTGTGGAAAGCTGTGTGAACAGTGTAGGTGTGGATCTGAACACGGCATCGGCCAGCCTGCTCAGGCGGGTTTCCGGCATCACGCGCCGCACCTCGCGCAATATTGTATCACATCGTGAACGGATTGGTGTCTTCAAAAGTCGCCGCCAGCTGCTGGATGTCGATGGCATCGGTCCGGCGGCATTTCTGCAAAGTGCCGGATTCCTGCGTATTCGCGACGGTGAAGAAGCATTGGACAACACGGGCGTTCATCCCGAGCGTTACGATGTGCTGGCCACACTCTTCAAGGGCTTTTCCGTGAATCCCGCCGAACCGCGTGGCCTGGCCACTGCACTGCGTGAGCGCTTTCCCAACGAGGCCAGCCTTGCGGCCTTTGCTGCCGAACAGGGCCTGGGCCTGCCCACCATGAAGGACATTCTGGCCGAGTTGGAGAAGCCCGGGCGCGATCCTCGCGAAGAGCTGGATGCGCCCGTCCTGCGCGAAGCCCTGCCCGACATGAGTGATCTGCAGACCGGCATGGTGCTTGAAGGCGTTGTGCGCAACGTCACCGACTTTGGTGCCTTTGTGGATCTGGGCCTCAAGCAGGATGGTCTGGTCCATGTATCACAGATCAGCCATCAACGCGTCAATCATCCGCTGGACAAGCTGCAGGTCGGACAGAAAATCCGTGTGCAGGTGATACAGGTGGATCTTGAGCGGAGCAGGATCGGCTTGTCGATGAAAGCTCTGGAAGAAGCGCCCCGCCGAAATCGCCAGGCCCGTCCTGAACGGCGCGAAGAGCGGGCTCCTTCGCCGACAAGTATTGCTGCGCGCTTTCATCAGCGTGGCCGTGACCGGGGGAGAGGCGCGTGAGACAGCTTGTCTTCGTTCTACTCCTGCTACTTGCTTCCTGCGCCGGTCGCCGCTTTCATGTGGAGGAAGCCAGCGAAGAGCAGCTGAGGCTGCGCATGGCCGAAAACTTTGGTGCCTTCAGCCGCATCGAACTCAGCTGGCGCGCGTCCATCAGCAGCCGCAAGCTGGGACAGGTTCCCTGCAGAATTGATCTTGACTGGACTGAGGACAGTCTGCTGCTTGTGATACGAAGCCCTTTTGGTGGAGAGCTGGCCCGCTTGCGGGGAAGACCCGAGGGTTTTGCCGCTGCCACGGGCACTTCGCTTCCCGGCTGGCTGGAGCGCGCGGCACGGGCCATCGACAATCCTGCCGTTAACGGATTGCTTGATCGCGGGCTGGAAGCGCTGAAGGACAGAGGCAGCGAGGTCTTTCAGGTGGAACTGGCCGATCCCATGCTGGCTCCCATTCTCGATCTGGCCGGTCCGGAGCTGCCTGGTGACTGGCTGAGGCGCGGCCTGCTTTCCCGGGAGGAGTTGGGTCCATGGCTCTGGGGAGCCGTCGAACCCGATCCTTTAGCCCACTGGCAGCCCGATTCACTTTGTTTCATTCAAGGGGATTCGCGCTGGCAGCTCGAAGAACACGGTTTTGTCGCACAGGCCACGCTGAATGATTGGCAGATCGATCTGCAAGACTACCGGCGTCGTCAGAATTGCTGGCTGCCGGAAAAGCTGATCTATACGCGCGCTGACGGCGAGTACAGAATGGTCCTGCAACAGCGTTCCCTCAAGCTGGAGAAGTAGCATGGCTCCCACTCTTTCCCTTGTCATCCCTCTTTTCAATGAGGAACAGTCTCTGCCCGAGCTGATCGGAAAGCTGGAGGCCGTCCTGCCTGCAAGTGGCCATGAGTTTGAAGTGCTGGCCATCGACGACGGATCGACCGATGCCTCTCTGGAAGTCCTGAAGAAGCTGCGTGCCGATCGGCCCTGGCTGCGCCTGATCGTCTTCAGGCGGAACTTTGGCAAGTCCGACGCGCTCGAAGCTGGATTCCGCCATGCCCGCGGGCAGATCATCATCACGATGGATGCGGACCTGCAGGACGACCCACAGGAGATCCCGCGCTTTCTGAGCATGCTGGATGAGGGCTGGGACCTGATCAGCGGCTGGAAAAAGGTGCGCCACGATCCCGCCAGCAAGCGCTGGCCATCCCGGCTATTCAACCGTGTTACAAGCATGGCCAGTGGTGTGCGCCTGCATGACTTCAACTGCGGATTCAAGTGCTACCGGCGCGAAGTTGTTGATGCCATGCGCGTCTATGGCGAGCTGCACCGCTTTCTGCCAGCCATCGCCCACATGAAGGGCTTTCGTGTTACAGAGATGACCGTCGAGCATCATGCCCGGCCCTATGGTCACAGCAAGTTTGGCGCAGGCAGGCTGCTTAGCGGCATGCTGGACTTGATCACCGTCGTCTTTACCACTCGCTACATGAAAAAGCCCCTGCACTTTTTTGGCGCGCCGGGTTTCTTCTTTGGCGCATTGGGAGCCTTGATCAATCTTTGGCTAAGCGTGCAGAAGCTCTTTTTTGGTCAGGGCCTGTCCAATCGCCCCCTGCTCTTTCTGGGCATTCTTTTGATGATTGTCGGCCTGCAGCTGGTTTCCATCGGCCTGATCGGGGAAATGATCACCCGTGGACAGAAGGAGCCTGACTACCAGATTCGCGAAGTGCTTGACTAAAAAGCCCCGACCATGGCCGGGGCTGAACGGCGCGGTAAGGGGGGGGAACCAGCGCCTGTGTGATGCAAAAAAGGAAAAGGCCGGTCAGCGACATGCACCTCCCGGCACTTTTCCGGAACCTGAACTCAGCCTGCACCATTGCAAACCTGATGCCAATCGAATTCAACCTGATTTCCAGCACTTCCTGATCATCAGACAAGACGATTGGCAATTGCCCCGCATGATTGACAGGCTCTCTTAACTCTTCGCACATTCTGTCCTGTGGAATGAAACCCTTTTGAATCAATCGAGTACATGAAGCACCTTGAAGGCGCCCTCTGCACCCTCCTGCAGGTGGCAGTGCCGGGCGCTGATTGACACAGCTTGGAGTTCCTGATGACACAATCCGCACGCGCTGGGCGCTTGACCGCCCTGGCGCTTTTCCTTTTGATCCTGCTGCAGGCTGGTTGCCAGGGTGGGGCACAGGCCGGCCATGGTAAAATGGGCAAGTCCGACAGCACGCGCGTCCAGCCTGTCCCCGTGGAAACCCAGACCATCAGTCGAATGGCGATGAGCGCCCGCCTGCATGTAAGCGGAGTCTTATCCACAGAGCGCAGTGTGCAGGTTTACAGTCTGGTTCCCGGACATGTTGCTTCCCTCATGGTGGAAGAGGGCGACCGGGTTCAGGAAGGCGACACGCTGCTCAGCCTGGATGATGCCGAGCTTCTGCTGAATGAGCGCCGTCTGCGTCTGGAGCGGGACAAGAGCATGGCCGATCTGCTTCGTCTGCAGGCGCTTGCCAAGGATAGTCTGGTGCCGCAGCAGGATGTTGAAGCCGCCGCATATGCAGCGGACCGGGCGCATCTGAGTTGGGAGAGCGCCCAGCTGCAGGTGGAGCGTTCCCGCCTGCGCGCCCCAATCTCCGGCGTGGTCAGTCTGCGCAATGTGCAGGTTGGTGATTATGTAAACGGCTCCAGCCCCTTGTATACACTGGTCGATGACCGTGAGGTGATCGCCGTGGTTGATGTGCCCGAGCGCGAGCTGATGCGTCTGAAAACCGGCCAGGAGGTGCTGGCCACGCTGGCAGCTGCGGGCGACAGCGAGATTCGTGGCTGGATCAAGCGCATTGCCCCCACGGTGGATCCTTCCAGTGGCACGGTGCGTGTTACCATCGGCCTGCCAAACAGCGAAGGGCGCCTGCGCAGCGGCATGTATGCCCGCTTCGGCATCATCACGGACACCCGTCAGGATGCGATCGTTCTGCCCAAGCAGGCCCTGATTTATGATCGCGATCAGCTGCTTGTCTGGATTGCCGGTGACAGTCTGGCCGAAAAGCGCCGTGTTACAAAAGGCTTCGAGGATGAATGGCGCGTGGAAGCACTAAAGGGTGTGAATGAGGGCGAAGCCTTGATCATTATCGGCCAGGCCGGCCTGAAGAGCACGACCCCTATTCGTGTGATTCGAGCCGACGGAGTGGAAGTGGCCCTGCCTGATTCCACGGACAGCAAGGAAAGCCTGGGCTCATGAACCCGCCCATTCGTGATCGTCACGAAATCGTAGCCTTCATCAGTTCGCGGCCGGTGGCAGTCAGCATGCTTGTGCTGGCGGTGATGGTCTTTGGATTGATTTCCATGGGCCGCCTGCCGCTCACGCTGATGCCGGACATTTCCTATCCGAGTATCACCCTTAGAAGCGAATGGGAAGGCGCAGCCCCTGAAGAAGTCGAGCAGTTTGTATCACGACCCATCGAGCAGGCCATGGGCGTGGTCTCAGGCAAAGTCTCGATCACCAGCCTGAGCCGGGCGGGCCAATCGGATGTGGTGGTGGAGTTCGGCTGGGATACGGACATGGATCTGGCCATTCAGGACTGCCGCGAGAAGTTGGAAATGGTGCGCCTGCCGGAAGATGCCGATCGCCCGCTCATTCTGCGCTACGATCCTTCGCTTGATCCCGTGATGCGTCTTGGCCTTAGCTGGAAGGATGCAGCCGGTGATGAAGCGGCCCTGCGCTCCTTGAGGCGACTGGCGGAAGATCAAATCAAGTTCGAGCTGGAGAAGCTGCCCGGTGTTGCCGCCGTCAAGGTTCGTGGCGGACTGGAAGAGGAGATCCGCGTTGAGTTGAATGAAAGTGAACTCAGTCTGCGCGGTCTGGATATTCAAACCATCACCCGGCAGCTGGCTGTGGAAAATGTCAATCTGGCCGGCGGTAATCTCAAGGAGGGCCGCACGGAATATGTCGTGCGCGTGCTCTCGGAATTCAGAAGCCTTGATGACATCGGTGATACACGACTAAGGACCGCCGACGGCACCTGGATTCGTCTGTCAGATATCGCCGAGATCCTCCGCGCCGGGCGTGATCCGGATGCCCTGACCCGCGTGCAGGGCAGGCCGGCCGTTGAAGTGGAAATCCACAAGGAAGCCGATGCCAATGTCGTGCAGGTTGCCAAACAGCTCAGGATGAGATTGTTCGGGCCCTCCGGTCAGCCTGCTCAACTGACGGACAGTGCAAGGGCGACAGGGCCTGCTGGCGGACGAGGCGGCAACCGGCAGGGCAAGGCCTGGTGGCTGGCCGCGACCGTTGCCGAAGCCGGCGCACGGATTGATCTATTAAGCGATCAAAGCACCTTTATTGATGCCAGCCTGCGCGAATTGCGCGGATCGGCCCTGACAGGCGGCTTGCTGGCCGTGTTGATTCTCTTCCTCTTTCTGAGAAATGTTGCCGCTACTGCCATGGTCGCTCTGGCCATTCCCCTTAGCATCATCGCGACCTTTGGTCCCATGCAGCTGGCAGGCCTGTCGCTGAATGTGATGTCGCTGGGCGGGCTGGCTCTGGGCATCGGTATGCTGGTGGATAACGCCATTGTCGTATTGGAGAGCATTCATCGCTGCCGTGAAGAAGGCGATGATCGCCTGCGAGCGGCGGTGCGGGGCACGGGTGAAGTGGCACAGGCCGTAATCGCTTCCACCCTGACTACTGTGGCGGTTTTCTTTCCCATGGTCTTTGTGGAGGGCGTGGCCGGACAGGTCTTTGGCGATCTGGCACTGGTCGTGGTCTTTTCCTTGAGTGCCAGTCTGCTGCTGGCCCTGACCTTTCTGCCGACCCTTGCTGCCCTTGGCGCGCGAGGCAGGCGTGAAGAAGGGCATCCGGCCTTTACACGCAGCCGCTCCATTTTGCTGGCTGCACCTGAATTCTGGCTGATGGGTAAACGCCGCTTTCTGGTTTTGATCGAGTGGTGGAAGGCCGGTCGCCTGCTGCGACTGCTGCCTGTGATCCTTGCCCTTGTGCTGCTTCTATTCCGCGTTCTGCTGCAGTTGCTGATCGACCTGCATGCCCGCCTGCTGCTGCTGGCGCTGCTGCTTGTGATGCAGATCGCGCGCCTATTGCGCTGGCTGGGCCGCGCTTTGCTCGGCTGGCTGAGCGGTCTGCTCGAAAAGGTGGCTTCTGGGCCTGTGGGACATGTCCCGCAGCTCTACCACAAACTGCTCTCGGTTAGTCTTTACCGGCCGACCCTGCCACTATTGCTGGTGGCGCTCTTTTTTGGAATGATGCTTGTCCTGACGCCGCGTCTGGGCAGGGAGCTGATGCCCGCCATGCATCAGGGTGAGTTTCATGTGGAGGCGCTGCTTCCGGTGGGAACGCCGCTGGAGCTTACTGCCGAGCGGCTGGAAGCGCTGGAAGCCTTTCTCGCCACACAGCCTGAAGTGGCCGGTTATTCGCTGGTTGCGGGTAAGGACACACAAGGCGGCATTGACACGGAGGGCGGCGAGCACATGGCCCGCCTGACGGTACGCCTGAAGGCAAGCGACGATCCCGCCCGGCAGGAAGAAGCCCTGCAGGGCCGACTCAGGCCCTTCCTGGCTACCCTGCCCGAGGTGGACAGCCGCATTGCCTGGCCGGTGCTTTTCAGTTTCAAGACACCGATTGAGATTCACCTTTTCGGACACGATCTGGACGAGCTCAAGAACCGCACGGCCCAGCTGCTGGAGCGGCTGGAAGCACTTCCCGGGCTGGCGGACCTGCATGCCGGCGCAGCCAGCGGCAATCCGGAGATACATGTGCTGTTTGACCGGGAAGCACTCGGTCGCCTTGGCCTGAACCTGCAGACTGTGGCCGAGACCCTGCGCAACATGGTGCTGGGTGATGTGGAAACCGAGTACCGTGATGTGGATCAGCGCATCGACCTGCGCGTTCGCCTGCGCAGTCAGGACCTGATGGGGCTGGATGATATTCGCCAGCTGGTGATCAACCCCGGCGAGCCGATCGCCATTCCACTTTCGGCAGTGGCCGAGGTCAAGCTGGCCGAGGGGCCGGCCGAGATTCGCCGTGTGGAGCAGGAGCGTTGCAGCGTGATACGCGCCAATCTGGCAGGCAGCGATCTGGGCACTGTGCTGGACGATTTGAAGGCCGAGCTCTCGGGCATGAACTGGACGCGTGATCAGAGCTGGGAGCTGGTGGGTCAGAGTCAGGAAATGGAGCGCTCGCTGAACTCGCTCTACATGGCGCTGGCGCTGGCCATCTTTCTGGTCTACGTCGTAATGGCCAGCCAGTTCGAGTCCCTTATGCATCCGCTGGTGATCCTGATAGCCGTGCCGCTGGCCTTTGTCGGCGTGGTGCCGGGCCTCTGGCTGCTTGATGTGCCGGTCTCGGTGCTGGTCTTTCTGGGGGCGATCATGCTAGTGGGCATTGTCGTCAACAACGCGATCATTCTGGTGGACACGATCAACCTGCAGCGTTCCCGCGGCCTGGAACGACATGCCGCCATTCTCAAGGCCGGCGAACTCAGGCTGCGTCCGATTCTGATGACAACGGCCACCACTGTGCTGGGCCTGCTGCCTCTGGCGCTGGGGCTGGGTGAGGGCAGCGAAATGCGTCGACCGATGGCCCTGACCGTGATCCTTGGCCTTGCCACCAGCACGCTGCTCACCTTGATTGTGATACCCGTGATCTACGATCGCCTCGAGCGGCTGCTCGACCTGATCCTGCCCGGCAGGCGGGGAGGGCAGGCATGAAACTCGATCGCGCACTGCCGGAGATCAGTCTGCGCCGTCCCGTGACGGTCCTGATGCTCTTCATCGCCCTGTGCGCGCTGGGCTTGATTGCCCTTTCCCGCATCCCTTACGAAATGATGCCGCTGGGTTTCGAGAGCCCCTACATGGGCTTCTGGGTGCCATATCCCAACTCTACTCCTGCTGAAGTAGAAGAGCGCATCGCCCGCCCCTTCGAGGAAAACCTGCGCAGCGTACACGGCCTGAAGTACATGGAGGGCTATTCCCAGAGTCATGGCTGCTGGGTATGGATGCAGATGCGTGACGGCACGGACATGGACCAGGCCTGGAGTCAGGTACGTGATCGCATCGACCGCAGTTTGGCCCAGAGCACGGTGGACATCGAGCGTGTTGTCCTGCGACGCATGGGCATGGACGAGGAAGAAGTCTACTGGATGGGCATCTCGTCCAGTCTGGATCCCGGTGAGGCTCGCGCCCTGATCGAGGAGCATCTGCAGCAGCCTCTGGAGCGGCTGGATGGCGTGGCCAAGGTGGATGTCTGGGGAAGTGACCGCAAAGATGTCCTGATCGACCTGGACCTGGATGCAATGAAGCGGCACAGCCTGAGCGCCTGGGAGATCAACTCGCTGCTTGGACGAGACAATTTCGCGCGCAGCTGTGGACTGGTCATTGAGGGCGGTCGGCGTTTGAGCCTGCGCGTGGATGCACGCTGGGACAACCTTGAGGATGTGGCTCGACTGCCACTGGGCAATGGGCTGGTCCTGTCGAATGTCGCCAATGTGCACATGGGTGTGCCCGAAGAGAACTGGGCGCAGCGCATCGACAAACAGCCCTCATTGATGGTCGGTGTATCACGGGAGAGCACGGCCAATGCCGAAGAGCTCTGCCGCCGCATCGACGAGACTGTATCACGGGCAGCCTCCGGACCGCTGGCCGGTGACTTCCAGATGAACACGCTGTTCAGTCAGGGCCGCTACATTCGCGAGTCCATCGACAACCTGAAGGAAAGCGGACTCTGGGGTGGCTTCTTTGCGCTGGTCGTGCTCTTTTTCTTTCTCAGGCGCTGGACATCCACGCTTGTGATCACGGCGGCCATTCCCTTCTGCGTTTTCATTGCTATCACCCTGATCTACTTCCTGGGCTGGTCACTCAACATCATCACCATGATGGGACTGATGATCAGTGTCGGCATGGTCGTCGACAATGCGATTGTGGTCATGGAAAGTATCACGATCAGCCGCAATGGTGGCGGTGATACAACTGCTGCGCGCCGTGAGGGCGCAATTGCCGGCGCCGCTGAAGTCAGTCTGGCCGTGACTGTGGCCACGCTGACCAGCATTGTTGTCTTTCTTCCCCTGATGTTGATGGGTGGAAACGGCGGTTTGAGCTTTTTCCTGATGCGCATTGGCATGCCGGTGGTGGGCAGCTTGCTGGCAAGTCTGCTGGTGGCCCTGCTCTTTATTCCGCAGTTGGCCGCACGCATTCCCCTGCACCTGGAGGCCCGCGAACCGCGTCTGGTGAAAATGGGAAGAAATCACGCACAGCGCCTCCTGGGCTTTGCCCTGAAACACCGTGGCGAAGCGACCCTGCTGGCCCTGCTGGTGCTTTTCTCCATGTCCATTCCCATGCAGCGCGTGGAGAAGAGTGGCGACGGCGAGGGCAATGTGGGCGACTTCCGCATCATCCTCGACATGCCGGCCTCCTATTCGATGGAGGAGGCAGGTGCTCTGGTTGATCAAATTGAAGATCTGCTTTACGAAAAGGCCGAAAGCTATCGCCTGCGCCTGGTGACCAGCCGCTACAGCAACACCTGGGGAAACGTGCATGCCTGGCTGGAAAACGAGAGTCGACTCTCCTGGTATGCCTACGCCTGGCGCGAGCTGAGCATTGCCGTGGGTCTTCATGAGCGCAGCTGGCTTTCCCGGGATGAAGCGCTGGAAGATATGCGCAAACGATTGCCCAAGGTTCCGGGTGTGGAGCTGCGCATGGGTTGGAACGACTGGAGTCAGGAAACAGGCACAACGATTCTGGTTCTTGGACCGGACACCGACAGGCTCAAGCTTTTGAGTGATGAAATCAGGCGCCGCATCGATGACCTTGAGAACGTGATCGACACCGAACTCGACGTGGAGCGCGGTGACGAGGAACTGGTGCTGCGTCTGGACCGCGATGCGCTTGGTCGCCACGGCCTCAGGGCTTCGGACGCGGCCGGCACTGTGCGCTATGCCCTGGCGGGAAACCAGATCGGTCACCTGAGACAGGCAGAGCGCGACATTCCCATTCACCTGCGGCTTGCGCCCGAGGATCGTGATCAGCTGCATGAACTCCTGCAGCTGGAAACAGGAGGCGGTGAGCTTGCCGTGCCGCTGGAAAATCTGACCACCGTTGAACATGGTCAAAGTCTGGGCACGATCCGTCGCAGTCAGGGCAAAACCTTCATGCGCATCAAGGTCTTTGACACTGGGCAGGACAAGGAAGCCTTGAATGGCCAGATCCGCGCAGCGCTGGATGGCCTGAACATGCCGCCCGGCTACAGCTGGAATCTGGGTCGAAGTTTCGATCGCATGATGGAACAGGAAGCCGAACAGCAGTTCGCCATGATTCTGGCCATTTCCTTCGTATTCCTGCTGATGGGCGTGCTCTTTGAGAGCTTCAGCATACCGCTGGTGGTGCTGGCCGCCATTCCTTTTGCCTTCTTCGGGGCCTGGTGGGCGCTTTTCCTGACAGGTACCCCTTTTGACTTGATGGCCGGCATCGGCCTGATCATTCTGGTCGGCGTGGTTGTCAACAATGCGATCGTGCTGGTGGATCTGGTGGTGCGCCTCAGGCGAGATGGTCACGAGCGCCGCGAGGCCCTGCTGGAAGCGATCAGCCGCCGCTATCGGCCCGTGATGATGACGGCCCTGACCACGGTCTGCGGCCTGATTCCGATGGCCATCGGCAATGCTGCCCTGGTCGGCATGCCATACGCGCCGATGGGCCGGGCCATGGCTGGTGGCCTGATTACCAGTACTTTCTTTACGCTGATCGTCGTGCCCATCCTTTACACCTGGATTGACGATGGGCGCCTGTTGGTGCTTTCAGTCAAACGGCGTGTGCTGGGCTGATTCCCGTGTACAAGACAGATCAATGATCGATTCAAAGAAGCTGGGAGGCAGGCATGCCCCGTAAAGTCCTCATGATCGGCGGCGGCATTTTTGTTGGCAGAGCCATCGTGTGCCATGCGCTTATGCGCGGCTGGCAGCTTACCGCACTTAGTCGTGGCCGCAGCAAGCCCGGTCCGCCCGCGGGTGTAAAGCTTGTTCAGGGCGACCGCATGGATGAAGGCCTCCTGAAGTCGCTGGCTGAGGAAAAGTGGGATCTGGTAGTAGACACCTGCGCCTACCTGCCGCATCAGGTTGAATTGCTTGTGAAGGTGCTGGGGCCGGTCAGCAGACGCCTGCTCTTCATTTCCACCGTATCCGTTTACGGCATGCCACCGGCCGATCCTTTTACGGAGGATTCCCCACTGCTGCCAGCCTGCCATGACCGTGAGTTTCTCTACGAGAACTACGGCAAGCTCAAGGTGGCCTGCGAACAGGTCTTGCTGGACGGATTTGCTGAAAAGAGCATTATCCTGCGTCCCGGCCTGATTGTGGGTGCCGAGGATCCGACGGATCGTTTTCTCTGGTGGGCCAGGCAGATGCTGAAGGGCGGGCCTGTGCCTGCGCCCCATGTGCCTGACCAACCCGTGCAGTGGACGGATGTCGAGGCCCATGCGGCTTTCGGGCTTGATCTGGCCGAAAAGAATGCGAGCGGGATCTGGAACGTGACTGGTCCCGAAAAACGCATGGCGCTGGTGGATCTGCTTGGCCAACTGGCGGACGCATTTCATCCCGACGGCCGCGATGGGATTCAGTGGACAAAGCCCGAAAAGCTCCTGGCTGCAGGCATTGTGCCCTGGCAGGAGATGCCGCTCTGGCTTCCCGACGATCAATCGGCTCTTGACAAGGTTGACAGTCGCAAAGCCTTCGCCGCAGGCTGGAAGCCCCGTTCACTCGCTGATCAGATTGCCCAGATCAAGCGCGAAGAGCACATCTGGACTGCCCTGAAACGCACGCCTGATCTGGATGAGCTGCTGGCCGGGAAGCCACTGGGCTAGTGTCAGCGGGACTTGGCGCTGGGTAAGAGTGTCAAGGGGCGATCAGCTTTGAGTTATCCACATGGTGCCAGACACGTGCCAGACACGTGTCTGGCACCCCGCCTGTTTCACCTTTCACACCACCAATCCTTGGAAAAAAAGTTTGGGAACCCTTACTTCGCCGATGAAGAAGGGGAGCCACCATGAGCAGCACGCATTCCAGCACATTGACCGACGGCATTCGGGTTGATGCCCGTCCACGTTTTCAGCCGGAACACTCCGAGCCGGAAAACGGTCGTTTCGTTTACAGCTATTCCATTCGCATTACCAACGAGGGCACGAGCACGGTCATGCTGATCAGCCGGCACTGGATCATCATTAACGACGACGGCCACAGGGAAGAGGTCAATGGTCTTGGTGTGGTCGGACAGCAGCCGGTACTGGCTCCAGGCGAGAGTTTTGAGTACGAAAGCTTCTGCCCGATTGACAGTGATTTCGGCACCATGGAAGGCAGCTTCAGCTTCATTGACGAGCACGGTGATTCGCTGGAAGCCACGGTTGGCCGCTTCTATCTGGTAGCCCGCGAGCATTTGCAGGCCGGCAGCCCCTGCTGATCCCGGCTCCTGCCTTTATGCCATGACCTTTCCAGCCCTGCTAAGGGCCCCGATCCAAACCTGCCAATCTGAATCCTCTGCCCCATCGGGCAAGGGACTCCGCCCCTGATTTGGTAAACTGAGCGTTTATGCCGCGCGCGTTTGAATGTTCGCGGCAACCCCCGCTGGATCAACCCGGAGGTTCCATGACCCTGCACTTCGCCAGCATCGCGATCGGCGCTGTTCAGTTGAGCGCTGGACAGATCACGGTGCTACTGACCATTCTTTTGATGGTGGCGCTGCTGCTGTACTACTACCAGCGCATTCGCAAGGACCCGGATTCGCTCTTTATCCGCCGCATCGCGGGTATTGATGCCATCGAGGAAGCCGTCGGCCGCTGCACGGAAATGGGCCGCCCGATTCTGTTTGTACCCGGCATTGAGGACATGCAGGATATTCAGACCATCGCTTCCATGCTGATTCTGGGCAAGGTCGCCGAAACCGCCGCGCGCTACAAGACAGAGATCTTCGTGCCCTGCCGCATTCCCTTTGTGATGAGTGTCGCAGAGGAAATGGTACGCCAGGGCTTTTACAATGCGGGCGTGCCGGAAGACCACAAGCCGGAGAACATGAGCTTTATCTCCGACGAGCAGTTCGCGTATACGGCCGGCGTCAACGGGATCATGCTGCGCGAAAAGCCAGCGGCCAACCTGCTTCTGGGCCGCTTCTTTGCCGAGTCGCTGATTCTCTCCGAGACGGGTTTTGAGGCCAAGGCCATTCAGGTGGCCGGCACCGCGGAGGTGACACAGCTCCCCTTCTTTATTGCGGCCTGCGATTACACCCTGATCGGCGAGGAGCTCTTTGCCGCCTCGGCCTATCTCAGCCGTGATCCAAAACTGCTTTCGAATCTGAAGGCCACGGACATGTTCAAGATCATCAGCATTCTGGCCATGCTGGCCGGATCGCTACTGGTTACCTTCGATACGCTGGGTTGGCTGCCGGGCGCGAGTTCCTTCCGCGACTGGTTCCTCATTCACTGATCCACAGGAAAGCGAAATGAAAAAAGAAATTCCCTTGATCATCGCCTTTCTGCTGGGCGTCTGGATGATCCTCGAAAACTTCCTGCCCGGTATTGCGTGGGTCAGCGAGATGAAAAATGTCATCACCAATGGTGGCATCGTGATCATGGCCTTTACCTACGCGCTGGGCATTTACAGCATCATTGCCGTCAATCTGAAGCGCATCCAGCGCGGACAGGATGTGATACACAAGATCGCCCTGCTGGTGGCCCTTGGCCTGATGGTCGTTCTGGGCTTTTCCATGGGACACGAAGAGGGCACGCCCTTCAACTGGATGTATCTCAATCTTTACGTGCCGCTGCAGGCCACCATGTTCAGTCTGCTGGCCTTCTACATTGCCAGCGCGGCCTTTCGTGCTTTTCGCGCACGCAGTCTGGAAGCCACCCTGCTGCTGGTCTGCGCCACGCTGGTGATGATCGGCCGCATTCCGGTTGGCGAGAAAATCTGGAGCGCCTTTCCTTCCATCAGCGACTGGATCATGAACTTCCCGAACCTGGCTGGCAAACGCGCGATCCTGATCGGCGCAGCGCTGGGTGCAATTTCCACCGGCCTGCGCGTGATCCTTGGTCTGGAACGCAGCTATCTGGGAGGTGAGTGATGATGCGTACGCTGGCTCACCTGCTTAATCGCTTCCTGAAGCTTGATCGGCGCTGGATTTTCCTCTTCATGGCGCTGTGTATTTTGACGCCCCTGATTGTTCCCTTCGGGCTGCCCTTTACCCCTGATCCCGCAGTCGTCGCGCTCTACGATGCCATCGAGGAGCTGGATGAAGGCAGTGTCGTGATTGTTTCCTGCGACTACGATCCGGGTTCCAAGCCTGAGCTTCAGCCCTTTACCGAGGCCCTGTTCCAGCATCTCTTCCGCAAGAAGCTGAAGGTTGTGGTCAGTTGTCTCTGGCCGGCTGCGCCACCGCTGGTCAATGAGGCCATCGCCAAGGCGCTGGAGGATGAAGACATTGCGCAGTTCCAGCTGACGGAGAAGCAGGATTACATCAACCTAGGCTACAAGGATGGTCGCCAGCTGGTGATGCTGGGCATGGGCGAGAGCATCTTCCAGACCTTCCCCACCAGCTACGATGGCACCCCCCTGGCGCAGATTCCACTGATGCAGCAGGTCAAGAAACTCGGTGATTGTGATCTCTTCGTGAATGTCTCCGGCGGCAGTCCCGGCACCAAGGAGTGGGTCGAGACGGCCCAGGGGCGTTTTGGCCTGACCATGGTGGCTTCCTGCACGGCTGTGATGGCACCCGACAACATTCCCTATTACGAATCCGGTCAGCTGCGCGGGCTGGCGGGCGGCATGAAGGGCTCGGCCGATTACGAGACACTGGTGGGACGCCCGGGCGCTGCAACCAAGGGAATGGATGCGCAGAGCTTCGGCCACCTGCTGATCATCCTCTTCATTCTGCTGGGCAATGTCGCCTTCTTTACGACCCGCGGAAAGGGGGTTCGCTGATGGACTGGCTCTTCTCGATGGAGGCCCTGTCGGCCTTTCTGATCTGCTTCGCGACGCTGATGATTTTCAGCTTTCTTTATCGCGACAACCCTTTCTACAAATTTGCTGAGCACGTTTTCGTGGGCACTTCGGCCGGCTACGGTATTGTGCTGGTGGGCGTGCAGATCCTTAAGCCGAACCTGATCGACAGGTTGATCCCCTCGGTTGACAAGGTCAAGGAGAAGCTGCTGACGGCCGGCCAGCTCTCGCCTGAACTCTTCGAGAGCACGGAAATCAGCTTCACTCAGCGTTTGTATCACGGTGAGTGGATCTACTACATCTTCCTTGTCATGGGCATCATGATGCTCTTCAAGATTTCGAAGAACTACCACTGGATCAGCCGCTGGCCCCTGGCCTATGTGATTGGTGCCTTTGCCGGAATTCAGATCATTCAGGCCACACAGGGATCGCTGATTCCGCAGATCCACGCCACCATGAAGGATTTTTCCGGTGGTGATACAGTTGAAGAAGCCCTGCACGCTTCCGGATTTCCGCCTACTGGTGAACTGGAAGGCCGTCGTCAGTCGCTGACTGGCTGGTGGGAAGGCTGGCTGGGGAATCTTGTGCCCGAAAGTCAGGCAAGCGCCACGGCCTCCTTGATGGCTGGCGAACTTGAGAGCCGTCTGATCGCTCATGTAGCGCAGCCTGATCTTGCGGGCAAGCCGGGTGACACCTTCCGTCAGGCCAGGACCCAGATTCACCAGGTTGTATCACAGGATGCCGAACTGGAAACAGCGCTCTGCCAGGAACTGGGTGGACGCCCTTTCAATACAGCGCTTTGGCTGGCTGGGAATCCACAGTCGCGAGACAGTCTGCCAGTCTGGAATCTGCAACTGGCAGCACTTGAAAGCAGCCCATTGACAGTAGCCGATCTGGATCAGCTTAATCTGAGCCCATGGCAGGAGAAGCTCTTTCAGCCCATGCAGCGAGTCCTTTTTGAGTCGCCCGCGCAGCGCAAAAAACTGGTGGATAAACTGGTGGATGCCTTGCCCCGTCTGGGAATGGTTGCTGCGGAAAGTGTATCACGGCCTGAAGGACGCGCTGGTCTGACGGAGCTGCTAAAGCGCGAGGCTTTCCCGGCTGAGGCACAGCCCGACTGGAGTCTGCCTGTAAGTAATCGCATTGCAGACAGCCTTTTCAGTCAAGTGGGCAATCGTCCTGCGCGTTTCTACGAATGGAACTCCACCCAGCTCGCGGATCTGGCGCAGAGGCAGTCATCGGCACCCGGCTTGACAGTCGTGGAAGACTTGAAGCTTCGTCTGCGCTTCTTCGACCAGCTTGACTCGCTGGAACAAGCACGCGGCACAGCGGCTGTCATGGCATTCTGGCAAGAGGCCATGATCAAGGAATGGCGTGATACAAAGCAGGCCTGGATTCTATCTTCACTATCAACCTTCACAAAGGCTGGCTGGAACCGCGACTTCACGCGCGATCAGCGCGACGCCCTGCGTGCCGCACCTGCAGAGTTCCTGCCTGTCGAGGGTGATGGCATGACCATCAGCAAACTACGCAGCGGCATGCTGGTTGAAATCCTCAGTAACCTGCTGGTTGTGATCGGTGTCTGCGCTGGCGTCTTTTACTTCTTCTTCTCGAAGAAGCACACGGGCGCTCTGGGTGTGGTTTCCAAGGTCGGCATTGCCTTCCTCATGATGAGCTTCGGCGCCAGTTTCGGCTACACGGTAATGGGCCGCATCAGTCTGGCGATTGGTCGCTTTCAGGATCTGCTGCATTATCCCTTGATGGCCGGTACGGCCCTGATTGTATTGATTGTCGCGCTGGCGCTTGAGAGCCGCAGCAAGACCAGGCAGGGGAGCTGATTGTGCGTTTGCTGGTAACGGGCGGTGCGGGCTTCATCGGTAGCAATTTTGTGCGCCGCATGCTGGCCGCTCACTCAGGCCTCAACATCATCAATCTGGATGTCCTTAGTTACGCGGGCCTGCGTGAGAATCTGGCCGATCTGGAGAAGACCGATCGCTATGAATTCGTCCACGGCAATATCTGTGATGAGAAGCTGGTTAATCGGCTTGTATCACGCGTTGACGGCGTAATCAATTTTGCAGCAGAGAGCCATGTGGACCGCTCGATCGAGGATCCGGAGCTCTTTCTGCGCAGCAACATTCTGGGTGTGCGTGTCCTGCTGGATGCCATCCGCAGCCAGATGAAGGCGGGACGCAAACTGCGCTTTCACCAGGTCTCGACCGACGAGGTCTATGGCGATCTGGGTGATACAGGCGACTTTTTTCGCGAGGACACGCCGCTGGCTCCGTCCAGCCCCTACAGCGCCAGCAAGACAGCTGCCGACCATCTGGTGCATGCCTGGCGCCGGACCTTTGGGGTCGATGCAGTCATCACGCGCTGCAGCAACAATTACGGACCCTACCAGTTTCCCGAGAAGCTGATTCCCTTGATGATCTGGAAAGCCAGCCGAGGCGAGAAGTTGCCGGTCTACGGCAAAGGGCTGAACGTACGCGACTGGCTCTATGTGGAAGATCACTGTGATGCAATCTGGGAAGTCTACAACCGGGCCGAATCGGGATCCGTCTACAATGTGGGCGGGAACAACGAGTGGAAGAACATCGACATCGTTCGCCTCATCCTTGGGGAAATGGGCCGGGGCGAGGAGCTGATCGAGTATGTGACGGATCGACCCGGACACGATCTGCGCTATGCAATCGATGCAAGCAAACTTGAACGCGAATTGGGCTGGAAGCCGGCTGTCACCTTCGAGGAAGGGATTCGGCTGACCATTCGCTGGTATCTGAACAACACGGACTGGATGAACACGGCCAGGCGCCGAGTGGAGGAACTCGCCTGATGCTGCACCTGTTGCGCACACCATTCGTTTTGATGCTGACGCTGGTCACCCTTGTCTGGGGCCAGCTCCCACAGGGGCTTGATCTGAAGGCTGCCCGGCTGGCCAAGCCGGCCACGACTTCCGGAAACCTGATTCTTGATGGTGCGGTGCCAGCAGCCGAATACATCCTGGGTCCTGGCGACAAGTTGAAGCTCCTTGCCTACAACATCAGCCGCAGCGAAGAAGATCTGTCGGTGGATGTCGAAGGGCGAATCGAACTGCCAGGCCTGGGTAGCGTGGCAGCGGCCGGTCTGAGTCTTGAGCGTTTCCGTGATACATGGTCAGGGAAGCTTTCTGCAGTCTTTTCCTGTGACAGCGTTTCAATTCGTGTTACAGAACCACGACGATTCCGGGTTCGCTACAGCGGTTACGGAGCAAATCCTGAGTCCATTGAGCTGGCTTATCCCGCCAGACTGGACGCAGTACTGGCCGATCGGTTGCTGCCGAAACTGGAAGAGCGCGAAATGCGTGCTCGCAGCATGGAAATGGAGTTGCAGCCAAATGAAGAACGCCAACAGGCATTGCAGGTTCTGCCTGAGCTCTCCTTTCGTCATGTGCTGGTGATACGAGAAACCGACACGCTGGATATTGACTTCCTCTCCTTCAGCCTTGCAGGCAGCCCTGCTGGTAATCCCCTTCTCAGGGACGGCGACCATATTCTGGCACAGGGCCGCGGCCCAGTCGTGGAACTTGCCGGCCCACTGCGCATGCCTGTTGGAGAAGTTGAGTTTCGCTCAGGTGATACAGCCCTTGATCTGATCAGGCTGGCTGGTGGCGTGCAGGAAGGATACGAAGCCATCGAGGTGGAGGTGACACGCCGCGCGGCCGATGGTGCCATTCTTAGCACCTTCACCTGTGATCTGACCAGTCCACGCCTGGCGGAGTTCGCTCTTAAGCCCTGGGATCAGGTTTTCCTGAGGGGAGATCGCTCGGGCGAATTCATGCAGCGAGCCGTGGTCAGCGGCGAGGTTCTTCGTCCGGGCAGCTATGCCATTGAAGAGGGCACGACCACCTTGGGCGAAATCCTTGAAAAGGCTGGCATTGACAGTAGCCGGGCTGACATGCAGCATATCACCCTGATCAGGCAGAGTGATGACGATCCAGAGCTTGCTTTCATCGAAGAAGAGGGCCCGGTGATCGGTCTGACCTGGTTCGAACGGTCTTTTGCCAAAAGCCGCTCGATTCACGGCGGATCCAGCATGGCCCGGGAGATAAGCGGCACGTCGACCGAGGTTGATTGCCTCTACCTCCATGACGGCGACGAGATTCGCGTACCCATTCGGCAGCGCTTCGTCGAGCTCATTGGCGCTGTGCGAAATCCGGGTCTGCAGATCTATCAAGAGGGCTGGACCCTTAAGGACTACCTGGAGGAGGCTGGTGGCAAGGAACCGGGCGTTCCCAAATCCACGATCAAGCTGCGCCGCGCAGGTTCGGTACAGTTCGTTACCGTCAAGTACGGCACAGTGTTACAACCTGGCGATGTTGTGATGATTCCTTACCGCGATGAGTTAACCGCCTGGCAGAAGTTCAAGGAAGGTCTCTCTGTCACTGTTCAGCTTGTTACGCTCGTCCTTCTGACACGCTAGGCGTCAGGACTCCATTCATGAAACTGCAGGAGGGTATCAGGCGCGTACGCATTGAACGCAGCCTGCTCCTGCTGGTCGACTTCCTGAGTATCACGGCTTCGACGGCACTCACCTGGTGGCTGCGCTTCAGGAGCGGCCTATATGCCGAAGCTGAACCCTTTGACCAACCCTGGCTGATGTACGCAGTCTTCAGCCTCTTCTGGATTTCGATCTTCGCCCTGCGCGGCCAGTATCGCAAGTTGTATCACATCAGCCGATTCCAGAGCTTGCAGGAAGTCGTTAAAAGTGTTTTTGTCGGTCTGGTAATTCTCTTTCTGATCACGACGAATCCTGCTGACCCACTGGGTGCCGGCCGGCTGATGCTGCTCTCCTACGGGGCAGTGCTCGTTGCCGGTGCTGGCTTCGGACGGGTTTTCTTTCGCACTGTCCAGAAGCGTTTGCTTGAACGAGGAATCGGCCAGCGCAGGACACTTGTTGTGGGTGCCAGTGACTCAGCCTCGCGACTGATTAGCCAGTTTCGCAGGCATCCGGGCATGGGCTATCATATTGTGGGAAGAGTAGATCCCGGGGATGTAACACCTGCAAGCATTGAACCGCTTGAGGATGCCATCGGTCAGCTGGATCAACTTGCCGAACTTTGTGATACACATGATGTGATGGAGTGTGTTGTGACCGACCCCGGCCGCGAGCTGCTTTTTCGCGTTATTCATTCGGCCAGCAGCCGCGGTGTTGATGTACTGATCGTACCCGATCTCTACGATCTGGTGCTGGGCAATGTGAAGGCTTTCAATATCTGGGGAATGCCGGTCATTCAGGTGTTTCCGCATCTGATGGCGCCCTGGCAGTTTCTGCTCAAGCGCCTGCTGGACATTGTCGTCAGCCTTTTCATGTTGGTACTGGGTCTGCCTATCCTGCTGCTCGTGCCTCTGCTCATCATGCTGGAGGATCGTGCCAACGGACTGATTTTCAGGCAGCAGCGGGTTGGCCGCGCTGGTCGCGAATTCATGCTACTGAAGTTTCGCACCATGCGTCCGGCCACGGCTGTATCACAGACAGACGAAGAACGTCTGCTGAATTGTGGTCGCTGGATCCGCCGCTATCGTCTGGATGAATGGCCGCAGTTCCTGAATATTCTAAAGGGCGATATGTCTTTTGTCGGACCCCGTCCGGAGCAGAAAGCGCTGGTTGACGATTACATTCGGCGCTGGCCGCTTTATGCACGTCGGCATAATGTGCGCCCGGGCCTGACCGGCTGGGCACAGGTACGGCAGCGCTATGATCAGAGTCTGAAGCAGCTGGAAGACAAACTCGGACTTGATCTCTTTTATCTTGAAAACATGAGTCTTGGACTCGATCTGAAGGTTCTGGTCTTTACGATTCGCACTGTCCTGAAAGGGGATGGCTGAAATGCCGGTACATCATTCCGAACTTGTGATACAGGCTGATCTGGAAAAGGTCTTTGCCTTTTTCAGTGATGCCTCCAATCTTGAACGTATCACGCCGCCAGAGCTCAGCTTTCGAATTGTAACACCGCTGCCGATCGAAATGAAGGCCGGAACGAGGATTGAATACAAGCTGAGCCTTTCGGGCATTCCTTTTCGCTGGTGTACGCTGATCCCCATCTGGGAGCCACCCCATCGCTTTATGGACCTGCAGGAAACAGGACCTTATGCGAAGTGGGAACACGAACACCGCTTTTCGCAAACTCCTGATGGTGTCCTGATGGAAGACACTGTCAACTATGAGCTGCCCTTCGGCCCGCTGGGGAAGCTGGCCCTGCCCTTTGTCAGGGCCAAGGTCCGCCGCATCTTTGAGCATCGCAATCGCACCATCAGCGAGCTGTTTGCATCACAAGAATTGGGGAAATCCACATGATCAGATGGATGATCGTCTGCCTGCTTGCCGTGCAGAGCCTGCTGGCCGCCTTGATTCCCGGCCACCTGCCTCCAGGCCTTGAGCGAGAGGTTGAAGCCGGTGATACACTAAGACTGCTTCGGGCTCAAGCCTTTCAGAAGCCGGACTTTACGAGCTCTGAAGGCTGGACGGCTATTGGAGCCGCCACAGTACTGGGCGCACGGCAGGGATTCTATCACGTTCGCCTGGAGGAGGTGGGAACGGAGTGCTGGGTTTATCGCAGTGAGCTGGCAGTAGAAGCCAGGCCTTCTCGCGACCTGCCTGATCCATACCCCGCCGGCGGTTCCGACGCCTTTCGGGAAGCCCTGCCTGTGCTTCCTGCCAGCGGTGATACACTGAGTCTGATCGGCTGCGTGTTCTTTCAGCAGCCGGATTTACTTGGTGAACATGGCTACTTGCCTGGTGAGAGGAAGCTGATTGTGCTCGAGGCTGAAAATGAGGCAGGCATGTTGCGCGTCAGACAGCTGGACGGGAGTAGTGGCTGGGTTCATCGTGGCGAGCTGCCAGAGGAAAAGCGTCGCCCGAAATGAACCTGCACGAAATCTTCATGGATATGGCGCTGGCTGAAGCGCGCAAGGCTGAAGAGCGTGGCGAAGTGCCGGTTGGAGCCGTGGTTGTGAAGGATGGCCATGTGATCGGTCGCGGTCACAATCAAACGATTCAGCTGAAGGATCCGACAGCTCATGCGGAAATGCTCGCGATTACAGCCGCCGCTGATGCCGTCGGCGACTGGCGACTGGAAGGCTGCACGCTTTATGTAACGCTGGAGCCCTGCACCATGTGCGGCGGTGCCATGGTGCTGGCCCGGGTTCCGCTGGTTGTCTTTGGCACCTGGGATCCAAAGGCCGGGGCTTGCGGCAGCGTTCACAATGTGATCCAGCGACCCGAGTTGAATCATCAAATGGAACTCCTCCCCTGTATACGTGAGGCTGAGTGTTCGGCTCAGCTCAAGCAGTTTTTCAGGAAACTTCGTGAAGAGAAGAAGCAGCAAAGGGGGGATGCATGATTCTGACAACAACTCCAACCATTGAGGGCCGCACGATCACTTCATACAAGGGAGTCGTCGTTGGTGAGGCGATCATGGGTGCAAACATCTTCAAGGACCTGTTTGCAGGAATCCGTGATATCGTAGGTGGTCGATCGGGTGCCTACGAGCGCGAATTGCAAAGTGCCAGGCAGGTTGCTTTTGCAGAGCTCGAAGAGCATGCCCGCGCACTGGGAGCGGACGCTGTGGTCGGTATTGACCTGGACTATGAGGTCGTTGGCGAGCGCGGCGCAATGTTGATGGTTTCTATCAGTGGAACCGCAGTAACACTAAGCTGAAGCTCGCCTGCTGCAAGTTCAGTCAGCGTGTCTTACATTCAAGGTTCTCAGGAGGAGTGCCGGAGCGGCTGAACGGGACGGTCTCGAAAACCGTTGTACACTTCGTGTACCGTGGGTTCGAATCCCACCTCCTCCGTTCGCAGGCGAAACAAAAAATCCGCTAAGGCGGATTTTTTGTTTTGGCCAGAACGGTGGAGAAGCATAATCGTGCGGCCGGTATTAGGCCGCCACAGATTGGATCAGTGCGCCCGCCGGGAGAGATGATTTCATTCAGCGGGCATTGTTCCGGGCGCGCTCATCCCACGGTTACTCTCTGGACAGACCATTCTTTCGCAGGCGAAACAAAAAATCCGCTAAGGCGGATTTTTTGTTTTGGCCAGAACG
>CAYFPS010000003.1:196934-202278 GCA_964345075.1 uncultured Bacteroidaceae bacterium
GGGAGAGATGATTTCATTCAGCGGGCATTGTTCCGGGCGCGCTCATCCCACGGTTGTTTGCGCCCCTTGACACCCGGCTGGTCGGGCAGTGTCCAGAATCAACGCCTTTGTCAGGCAATCTTGACGCTGCATGGGTTATCCACAAGTTATTCAAAGCTACGTCCGACGCCACTCCCTTGTCAATCTCCACCACCCACTTGCCTTCCTCCTCCTTCCCATTTGCTACCTTCACCAATTGGCGCGGCCAAGCCGCCGCGCATGAACCCGAAAGGAACGACTGATGATAGAAAAGCTTTTGTATCTCGCCGGTGGCCTGATTCTCGGGCTCGCGGTGACATTTGTGATGCGCTCCATGGGGCGCAAGGCGGATGAGGAAGCTGGTCAGGATCTCCTGGAAATGGCCCGGCAGGAAGCAGACTCCATTCGCAAGCAGGCCGAGCTGGAGGCCCGGGAAGAGTGGCGCGTCAAGGAAAACCGCCGCAAGCAGGATCTGAAGCAGCGCGAGAAGAAGCTGCAGCAGCGCGAGCAGCAGAATCGCAGCCGCGAAGCCGAGATCCGCGGAATGCAAAAGGCCGTGCAGGACATGGAAACCGAGCTGCAGGTCAAGCAGCGCATGGTCGAGCACAAGGAAGCCGAGCAGGCCGAGCTGAAAGAAGAGCTTAAAGAGCGCATTGAAGAACAGCGCGGCAAGCTCGAGCAGATTTCCGGTTTGACGGTTGAGGAGGCCCGCCGCGAGGTTCTGTCACACGCCCGTCAACAGTTCGAGCGCGAGGCCGCCGAACTGGCCGCCGAGATTCGTGGTCAGGCCCGTGAACTTGCCGCCCGCGAAGCGCGCGAAGTCATCATCACTACCATCGAAAAGATGGCGGCCGATTCCACGCAGGAAGCCACGATCAAGGAAGTCGAGATTCCCAATAACCGCATCAAGGGCATGGTCATCGGCCGCGAAGGCCGCAACATCAAATCCTTCGAGGCGATCACGGGAACCAAGATGATCGTGGATGAAACTCCCGACACCATCGTGATTTCCTGCTTCGATCCCGTGCGCCGCGAAGTCGCTCGCATCGCCCTGGAAAGCCTGATCAAGACGCGTAACTTCTCGCCCAGGACAATTCAGGATGCCGTGGCCAAGGCCACCAGGCAGGTGGATGGTGTTATGAACGAAGCCGCCACCAAGGTGCTGAAGGACCTGCAGCTGAATGTTCATCCCGACCTGAAAAAGATGATCGGTCGTCTGCGCTACCGCACTTCCTATGGCCAGAATGTGCTGGATCATTCGAAGGAAGTTGCGCGCATTGCTGGTGCCATGGCCGCCGAACTGGGGCTGGATGTGATGCTGGCCAAGCGCGCGGGCCTGTTGCACGACGTTGGCAAGGCCGATTCCAACGGCAGCGAGCGTAGCCATGTGGCCATCGGTGTGGATGTCTGCACGCGGGTGAAGGAACATCCCATCGTGATCAACTCGGTGATGGCCCATCACAATGAGGCGCCCCCGATCGACCCGATTTCGGAGCTGGTCACGGCTGCTGACATCATTTCCAGCGCCCGCCCGGGCAGCCGGCGTGATAGCGTCGACAGTTACACCAAACGTGTCGAGCAGCTGGAAGGCATTGCAGGCGGTTTCCATGGCGTGCACCGTGTTTACGCGCTTTACGCAGGTCGTGAAATTCGTGTGGTCGCCGAAGCGGGTAAGGTCGATGACGTGATGAGCGAAAAGCTTTCAAGCGATATCGCAACCAAGATCAGTCAGGACATGCAGTTCCCTGGTTCGATCAAGGTGGTGGTGATCCGCGAATCCCGTGCGGTGGCCACCGCCGTCTAATCTGGTCGACTGGAGCCACCTTCAGGTGTATTGAGTCAAGCCAGGCTGACGCATCTGAAGATTTTTGCAAATCGAACCACCATACGGGGAACTTGCGAGCGCCTGCAAGGCTATGCCCCGGGTGGGTGGGGGGTGGTGAGGAGGGCGCAACCACCCGCTATTCAGAACACACTGCTTATTGCCATAGCACAAGACACAGCCCAGGTTCCAGAATAGGGGGAAATCAATGAAACCCATCGTTGATCCAAAGGATGCCAAACCCTGGCAGGAAGGCCGTTACTGCTCCATGTGCCTGACCGAAGATCCACAACTTCAGTACTTCGCTGATCGCTTCATTCCCGATACCTGGTTCTGCGCAGAATGCTGGGAACGTTGTGAGCTGCAGCAGCGCATGGTTGACGAGGGCCTTGAGCAGAATCCCGAAGTCGAAAACTGATTCGCAAAAAAACGCCTTCAGGGACAGTTCAGGGATGAGATCGGTTTGAACCGATTTGAGGAATTCCCTATCTTGTCAAGACTTCAACATTATGACCTGCCCAATTGACAGTCAGGTTCCGAAACGCACTTCCTGGAGGAATGCATGAGCAAGATTACCGTCATCGGCGCCGGAAACGTCGGCGCAACCTGTGCACAGCGACTCGCGGAAAAGCAGCTCGCTGAAACCGTCGTCCTCGTGGACATCCTGGATGGAATTCCGCAGGGCAAGGCCCTCGACATGTGGGAAACCGCTCCTATCGAGGGATATGATACCCGCATCGTTGGCACCAATTCCTATGAGGAAACCGCCGGCAGCGACATCATCATCATGACGGCCGGTCTGGCCAGAAAGCCGGGCATGAGCCGCGACGACCTGCTGAAGATGAACACGCAGATCGTCCACAGCTGCATCAGTGCCGCTGCCAAGCAGAGCCCCAATGCGGTGATCATCGTGGTTTCCAACCCGCTGGATGCCATGACCTATGTCGCCCTCAAGGCTTCCGGTTTCCCGACCAAGCGCGTCTTCGGCATGGCCGGTATTCTGGACACGGCCCGCTATCGCAGCTTTATCGCCGAGGCGCTGGACGTCAGCGTCAAGGACGTGCAGGCCATGGTGCTGGGTGGCCACGGTGACACCATGGTGCCGCTGCCCCGCTACACGACCGTTGGTGGCATTCCCCTGCCCGAGCTGATGCCTGCCGATCAGATTGAAGCCATCGTCCAGCGTACCCGCGACGGCGGCGCCGAGATCGTCAAGTACTTGAAGACCGGTAGCGCCTACTATGCGCCCAGCGCAGCAGCCGTCGAAATGGCCGAGAGCATCATGCTCAACCGTCGCCGCATTCTGCCCTGCGCCAGCTGGCTGACCGGTGAGTTCGGCGAGAAGGACGTCTACATGGGCGTGCCCACCCTGATCGACAAGACGGGTGTTGGCAAGATCATGGAAATGCCTTTGAACGAGGACGAGCGCAAGCTCTTTGACGCCAGCCTTGAGCACGTCAAGAAGAACGTCGCTGAGGTTGAGGCGCTGTTGAAGGAAATCTAAAACCTTCAGGGTCCCGATCATTCGGGACCCTTTTCATTTCAGCTTGAGGGGGCGAAAATGAAACGACTTGCCGGAATTCTTGCCGGTTGCGGCTTTCTTGACGGTGCCGAGATTCAGGAAGCCGTGATCACCTTGCTGGCCTTTGAGCGTTTGGACATTGCCATCGACTGGTATGCTCCCGACATACCCCAGCATCATGTAGTCGATCACAAAGCCACGCAGCCCAATGGTGGCGAGCGCAATGTCCTGATCGAAAGCGCTCGCATCGTTCGCGGGGCCATTCGCCCCTTGACTGATTTGAAGCTTGCCGGCTATCAGGGACTGGTCATGCCCGGTGGTTTCGGGGTGGCCAAAAACCTCTGCAGTTTTGCCTTTGATGGTGCCGGCATGACAGTTCTGCCTGCGATCGAAGCTCTCGTTCGACAGGGCCACCACCTTGAGCTGCCCATGGGCTTCATCTGCATTTCACCTGTGATTCCGGCCCGCGTTCTGGGCATGGCAGGACTTTCACCCACGGTCACGATCGGCGATCATCCAGGCACCATCGAGGCCATCGAATCCTGGGGGGCCCGCCACAAAACATGCTCCCCGGAAGAGATATGTATTGACGAGAAAAACCGACTTTATACAACTCCCGCCTGGAATGCCGCGCAGCGGGCAACTCAGGTGGAAACAGGTATCAATCGTCTGGCCGAAGCCCTCGCGGCCGCTCTTTAGGAGATCCAATGGATCGTTTTGATCGTGTCCTGACAATTATTCTGGGTGGAGGCCGTGGAACGCGCCTGATGCCCCTGACCCGCAATCGCAGCAAGCCGGCAGTCAGTTTCGGTGGCAAGTACCGGCTGGTGGATATTCCCATTTCGAACTGCTTGCATGCGGATCTGACAAAGGTCTTCGTGCTGACCCAGTTCAACAGCTATTCGCTCAATCGGCATGTGCAGTCCAGTTATGTGATGAGGGATTTCCGCGGCAGCTTCGTGGAGATTTTCGCCGCGGAGCAGACACCGGACAATCAGGAGTGGTTCCAGGGGACGGCCGATGCCGTGCGTCAGGTGCTTCCACACCTGGCCGCCTACAAGCCCAGCCATGTCCTGATCCTGTCGGGCGATCAGCTTTACACGATGGACCTGAAGGAACTGGTGCGCGGCCACATGGATTCGGGCCAGAGCATCACCGTGGCGACGACGGCCGTGGACCGCGACAAGGCGACCGGATTCGGCATCATGAAGACCGAATCGGGCAGAATCACTGAGTTCGTGGAGAAGCCCAAAGAAGAAAGCCTTCTGGACAGTCTGCAGCAGCCCGACGGCAGCTATCTGGCTTCGATGGGCATCTATGTTTTCAATTGGGATGTTTTGAAGCGTATGCTGGGCGAACATGCCGATTGCACGGATTTCGGTCGCGAGATCATTCCGGCATCGCTTTCCGAAGAGCAGGTGCGTGCCTATCGTCATGAGGGCTACTGGGAAGACATCGGGACTATTCGCAGTTTCTACGAAGCCAACCTGATGCTGACCCGGCGCGTGCCCGATGTGGAGCTTTACGACCCCACTCGCCCGATCTACACCAATGCCCGTTATCTGCCGCCCTCACGCCTCGGCGGCTGCCAGGTGACCGACAGTATGATTTGCGACGGCTGCTATATCAACGGTGCTCGCATCGAGCGCAGTGTGATCGGCATTCGCAGTGTGATCGGGAACGGTAGCGTGATCGAAGACTCGATTGTGATGGGTGCCGACAGCTACGATTTCCGTCAGCCGCCAAAGGGCCGTTTGCCGCAGGCCATCGGGCAGGACACGCATATTCGTGGGGCGATCATCGACAAGGGTGCACGCATCGGACCTGATGTTCATCTGTTGAATGAAGCTGGCCATGAGGAGTACGCGGACGAGCATGTGGAAATCCACGACGGCATCATCGTCGTGCCGCGTGAGTCCGAGATTCCGGCGGGCTACCGGATTTAGTGGCGGACCACTGGTCGGACTACTGGTCGGACTACT
>CAYFPS010000004.1:0-46265 GCA_964345075.1 uncultured Bacteroidaceae bacterium
ATCGTGCCGACGTTCACGTGGGGCTTGGTACGTTCGAATTTCTGCTTGGCCATCGGATCGCTCCCTCTTAGACCGTTAAGCCGAGGCTCAACTGTCGCCTGGCAAAAAAAATCCACCAATCGGCGGATGCACTACTGACTGACAAAGCTCACGACCGGACTTGAACCGGTGACCTCATCCTTACCAAGGATGCGCTCTACCTGCTGAGCTACGCGAGCAAACAAGCGGGAGACGAGGCTCGAACTCGCTACCCTCAGCTTGGAAGGCTGATGCTCTACCAAATGAGCTACTCCCGCAGTCGCGAGAAAATGGTAGGGGAAGGATTCGAACCTTCGAAGGCGTTCGCCGGCAGATTTACAGTCTGCTCCCTTTAACCACTCGGGCACCCTACCGTCTGTCAAAACCCGTCAAATCCCCGCGACTGCACAAGGGACGGGTTGCAAAAAAGTCAAGAACAGGAAATATAGCGCTCTTGGAGGCAATGTCAAGAGGAAGTCTCTCCTTTTCAAGCACTTCCCCCGCCACTGGAGAGCTCCCGTGAGCATTTTGCGTAGCCCGGAATCTTCCTGTCGATTGTCAAAAGGATTGATCGCCAGCCCGTGTCCTTGTCCGGCACGCTGGCCAGTAAATTACTTCACGGCGATGGAAACCACCCGGGGCGCCACACGTTTTTTGAACTTGACGCTCTTGCCTTCCAGCCAGGGCAGCACTTTTTCGTCGGCCAGCGCCATGTCCAGCACGGCTTCGTCACTTGTGTCGGCCGGCACCTGGATGGTGGCGCGGACCTTGCCGTTCACCTGAACCGCAACCTGCAGCTCTTCCACCTGACAGAAGGCCTCGTCCCACTTGGGCCAGGCTTCATAGGCCAGCGTGTTCTTGTGGCCAAGAAGATTCCACAGTTCTTCACCCAGATGCGGGGCAAAAGGAGCAAGCAGCAGGACATACTGTTCTAGCAGTCCGCGTGGAACCGTTTCCAGCTTCTGGCTTTCGTTAAGGAACTCCATCAGACGGGCGATGGCCGTGTTGAATTTGAGTTCTTCCAGATCGTGGCTGATGGCCTTAATCGTGCGATGCAGCAGACCAAGCTCTTCCTTGCCCGCCTCGCGATCTGTAACACGGGAAGCGAGACCACCCTCTTCCGCAGTAAAGGCATTCCAGACACGCTTGAGGAAATTGGCGCAGCCGCGAATGCCTTCCTCCGACCAGGGCTTGTCACGGTCCAGCGGCCCCATGAACATCTCGTAGAGGCGCATGGCGTCGGCCCCGTACTGGCGAACCATGTCATCGGGGTTGGTCACATTCAGGCGCGACTTGCTCATCTTTTCGATCTGGGCCTGTACGGCTTCGCCCGTAGTCTTGAGCTTCCAGCCTTTGCCCTCGCGCTCGACCTCCTCTTTCTTGAGGTACTTGCCGCGCGGATCACGATAGCTCTCGGCCAGGATCATGCCCTGATTAAAGAGCTTCTGGAAGGGCTCCTTCGTGTGCACATGGCCCAGATCATAGAGCACCTTGTGCCAGAAGCGGGCATAGAGCAAGTGTAACACGGCGTGTTCGGCGCCGCCCACATAAAGGTCGACGGGCATCCAGTAGTTCTCGGCTTCGCTGGACCAGGCCGCCTGATCGTTTGATGGATCACAGAAGCGCAGGTAATACCAGCAGCTGCCCGCCCACTGCGGCATGGTATTTGTCTCACGCAGCAGAACTTCGCCTGATTCGGGATCTGTAACACGACACCAGTCCTCGGCGCGAGCCAGCGGCGGACGACCATCTTCAGTCGGCTTGTAATTGTCCATCACCGGAAGCTGCACGGGCAGATCCTGCACGCGAACGGCCACAACGGTGCCATCGTCCTTGTTCAAAAGCGGGAAGGGCTCGCCCCAGTAGCGCTGACGGCTGAAGAGCCAGTCGCGCAATTTGTAATTGACAGCGCCCTTGCCCAGCCCCTTCTCCTCCAGCCAGTCCGTGATACAACGCTTGGCTTCAGGGACCTTGAGGCCATCGAGAAGGCCCGAGTTGACCATGATGCCTTCAGCATTGTCGGTGAAGGCAGCATGTGATACATCGCCGCCGGCGACCACTTCGACAATGGGCAGTTCGAACTTGTTGGCAAAATCCCAGTCGCGCTGATCGTGACCGGGGACAGCCATGATCGCGCCGCTGCCGTATCCGGAGAGCACATAGTCCGCCACCCAGACCGGCACACGCTCGCCATTGACCGGATTGATCGCCCAGGCGCCGGTGAAGACGCCTGTCTTCTCGCGGTCATCGACTGCGCGGTCCACATCGCTCTTGGCCTGCGCGGCCTTCACATAGGCTTCAACCGCCTCGCGCTGACCATCGCTCGTGATGCGTGATACAAATGCGTGTTCGGGAGCGAGCACACAATAAGTGGCACCAAAAAGGGTGTCCGGGCGTGTGGTGAAAACCGTGAATTCGAGATCGTGATCGGCCACCTTGAAGGTGACTTCCGCGCCCTCGCTCTTGCCGATCCACTCGCGCTGCATGGTCTTGACGCCTTCCGGCCAGTCAAGCTCGTCCAGATCCACCAGCAGGCGTTCGGCATACTCGGTGATCTTGAGCATCCACTGGCGCATGGTGCGCTTTTCAACCGGATCGCCCGTTTCCACATAACGGCCGTCCTTGACTTCCTCGTTGGCCAAAACGGTACCCAGCGCCGGGCACCAGTTTACGGGCGCCTCAGCCGGGTAAGCCAGGCCTTTGTGATACAACTGCAGGAAGATCCACTGGGTCCACTTCACATAGCTCTCGTCGGTGGTCGAGAACTCGCGATCCCAGTCGTAGCTAAGGCCAAGGGACTTGATCTGGCGGCGGAAATTGTCGCAGTTGCGGCCTGTGATCAGGGCAGGATGCTCGCCCGTGCGCACGGCGTGACGCTCGGCGGGTAGACCGAAGGCGTCCCAGCCCATGGGATGCAGCACATTGAAGCCGCACATGCGCTTCCAGCGGCTGATGATGTCGGTGGCCGTGTAGCCTTCCGGGTGCCCCACATGCAGGCCGTCGCCCGACGGGTAGGGAAACATGTCCAGCACGTAATACTTGGGACGATCGTGATCGATTTCGCACTTGAAGGTCTTGTGCTCGTCCCAGTACTGTTGCCAGCGGGCTTCCATGGCGGCTGGATTGTATGCGGGCATGGCGAAGGCTCCTTAGCGTCTCGATAGCCGGAAAAAGAAATCCGCCGGGGTCCCGCGTTTCGGAACAGCGGCGGATCTATTCATGCAATCGGGGCGACTGGATTCGAACCAGCGACCTCTCGGTCCCGAACCGAGCGCTCTACCGGGCTGAGCCACGCCCCGAGAAGGCAAGCGACCAAGATAGAGAGAGAGATTGATGGAAGCAAGCGGCCAGGCGGGAGAATGGTCGGTGCCAGACACGTGTCTGGCACGTGTCTGGCACCATTCATACACCAACCATACGCCCCATCATATCCTTATAAACAAAACCGCCGTCCCGAACAATCGGGACGGCGGTTGAATGTGCGTGTACTCGGGTCTTAGTTAACCGGAGCCGGGCAAAGGCCGTTGTAACCAATGACGCGATAGAAGTTCGGGCCGTTGGTTACGGTGTCCGAGAAGGTGGTCGTTGAGGCCGGCAGATCGGCAACAACGGTGGCACCCGTGAAATCGTAGGCATTGGTCGAGCGGTAAATCAGGTAACCATCAACCGGACCGGGGCTGTCCCAGCTCAGGTTGTAGGTGGAGCCGGTCAGCTCGGCGACAACTTCGCTGGTGTAGGGAATTGCGGATTCCACACCCCAGTCGACCTGCATCCAGATGCGCAGATCGCCGTTCCAGGCGTAAGCTTCGTCCACAGAGTAGTCATAACCGTAGGTGTGCTGCTCCCAGTAGGGGCCGCCATTTTCTTCGGAAAGACCCACAACGCCAATGGCATTGAATTCCGTGGTGCGGATACCGATCCAGATGGGATGGTCGATGCAGCGCAGCTCGTTGGCAATACCCATGTAACGGAAGAAGGTGTTCGGGTAGATTTCAGTCTCGTCGATGACCGTGGTGTAGTACTGGGCCAGCAGGGGACCAGGGGTCATATCGTCCGGACCTTCGTCGTGGATCACAATCGAAACCACATCACCGGCAACCACGTTGTAAAGCGTGGCAGCGAAGAACTGGGCCGTCCAGGGCTCGTCGATGGGATCGAAGCGAACCATGGCACCATCGTCACCACCGGCAGCAAGGGTCCAGGCGCTGGACAGATCGTAGTCGTAGCGCAGCAGGCCTTCGTTGTCGTTGAAGACGAAGACATCCACATAGAGGGTGTCGTTGCTGTTGTCAGCATCACCCACGGCAGTGGTGTAGAATTCAAGGGAATAGGTACCGGCAGCGGTGGGCATCCACTTCCAGGTTGCCGGGGCGGTGGCCGTCTGCTCAACGCGAACGCTGGTCAGGGGATCCACAGCCGTGGCGGTCAGGTTGACGGGCTGGGAAGCGCGGATAACCGTTCCCAGACTGTCCTTCACCTGCCAGTAGGCGCGCAGGTTGCTGACGGGGTCGGCACCCTGGTTGCTCAGCTCGACCTTCGGGAACTGGAACTCATTGACGTTGCGCGGATAATCAATCCAGGCCTTCGTCACAGCCATGTCCACCGGGGGCACGCTGGCAATGATCACGTTGACATTGTCAACCCAGAGACCCGTACCCTGTCCACCATCGTCATCACCATCGGTGGTGATCTTGTAGCGGAGCTTGAACTGTGTGGCCGAAGATTCGGTGAAGTTCAGGGCGCCGTTGAAGACATCGGCGTTGGTGTAGGTGTAGTACGCGGCCATCCAGTCGGGACGGGTATCACCGGCGTAATCGTAGGTCAGGGTTTCCCAGGTTTCGCCATCCACCGTGTACTCGATGTGGAAGTAATCCTCGAGGAAACCATCGTCGTTGCCATCACTGTCGGGCAGGTCGCAGCGAATGTCCTGCGAAAGCTGCAGCAGAGCGGGCGGGGTCATGGCAATCCAGGGGCTCTCAACCCAGCCACCCAGGCTGACTTCGTTCGGGCAGTTCCAGTCGAAACCGGTGAACCACCAGGCATCACCAAAGATGTAGTAGCCGTGCTCGGCTGCGCCACCGGTGTTGCTGGTGCCATCGTCGGCCCAGAGGGTGCCACCATCGCTGATGACCACGTTGTCGATCTGCATACCGAGCATGTTGGCGTTGTCCACAACATCATAGGCAGGATCGGAACACATGACCCAGCGCACGCGCACATCGGCGAGGCCGGCGTAGGCGCTAAGATCAAAACTGGCAGCACTCCAGCCACCCTGCTCGCCACCCCACTCCGGGATGCCCGTACCCATGCCGAACTCATCACCGAAAGCGAAAGAGCTGGTCACGTTGTAGGCGGGGCTACCGCTGATCACGCTAAACGTGGTACCACCATCGGTGGAAACCCACACGTTGCAACCATCCCAGCCGTCGTAGCCGGCGGGCTCACCACCCGGGGCTTCGCAGGCGTAGAACAGGTCAAAGCTCAGCGAGGGAGCGGCTGCGGCGGAAAAGTCCAGTGCAGGGGTCTGCAGCCAGGCAAAGGTGCTGTTGACATAACCACCATTGGCGGCATCGGCGCCCCACCAGACATCGGTGGTGCCACCGAAGCCAGTGGCTTCCACGTGCCAGACATCGGTGTCCATGCCGGTACCGTGGGAGGTCCAGCCCTGGTCGCTGCCTTCAAAGTCATAGCTTTCGTCACGATCAACGCGGCTGGAAGTGCCAGTGTCGGCGTTGATCACGGTCACGGGGACAATGTGTCCCTGGCTGCTCTGGGGGTGCTCCATGGGGGCGGACACGACCGCGGCCGATGCCGAAACCGCCAGAAGCGAGGTCCAGATCAAATACTTGCGCATAGGTGTCTCCTGAAATGAGAACGTGTGTGAAAGTCAAAAGCATCCCGATGGATCGGGGGCTGAAGGTACTTCCGAGCAAAAATCAGACCAAATGAAACTCGAAAATCACTTGCTTGAGCATCAATACTTTCGCTATTGCGAACCCACCAATGCCAGAGCTGGCCTGCCGGATGTTGAACAGCCTGAACACTCTCGGTGAATTAATCTTTGCAGGGAAAGAGGCTTGCAGGGATTTTGGCCGGAATCAGGCTTTTTCGCCCAGAAAGAGCGTTGAAATCCCCAGGCTCAGGTCAACAGCCTGAACATCCTTGAAACCTGCTTCGCGCATCCAGCCGAGGAACGTGTTTCGGGGCGGAAACTGGCTGACTGAAGCGGGCAAATAAGTGTAAGCCATGGGATCACCGGAAATCAGGCGGCCCAGAAGCGGCAAAACAAGTTTGAAGTATAGGTCAAAGGCCTTGGCCAGCAAGGGGTTGGGAATTCCGGCGAGTTCCAGAATCGCAATCCTGCCACCGGACTTGACAACACGCCCGCATTCCAGCAGGGCCTGGCGGCGATCCGGAAAGTTTCGAATTCCATAGCCAATCGTCAGTCCGTCAACAGACCTGTCAGCCAGCGGTAACCTCTCCGCGTCACCCTGCAACAGCTGAATCCGGTCATCCAGCCCCCGGGCGAGCTGCTTCTGCTCCATCAAGCTGAGCATGTCTTCAGCCAGATCAAGGGCAATCACGCGGCAGGCAGGCTCCTGCTTGAGCATGGTGAAGGCATAGTCGCCCGTTCCCGTTGCCAGATCCAGATAGAGACCACCCGGCTTCAGGCCCAGCGTGCGCACGGCCCGTCTGCGCCAGAGGATGTCCATTCCGCCGGATAACAGATGATTCAGCAGGTCGTAGCGGGCGGCAATGCTGTTGAACATGGCGCGGACGCCCTGTTTACGCGTCTGTCCTGTGCTGCGGCTCAGTCGTTCCGGATCTCGTTCGACGGGGGTACTCATCTGCTTCCGTAATTGCTTGTTTGGTCGGCCAATATGGCAAAGCAGCGCGCATGCTTCAGACAAAGAGCCCGGCAAGCCCGAAGGCCACTACAAGGAGCGCGATGGGCAGGCGCAGAACTTTCAGAAGCAGAAAGCCTGCCAGCACAAGGGCCATTTCGCCAGCTGTGTGCACTGCGCTCAGGAAGACCGGCTTGTAGAGCGCCGCGATCAGCAGGCCGACAACCGATGCATTGATCCCGGCGCTGGCCGCTGCCACGGCCGGACGCTGGGCAAGCTGCTCCCAGCCACCACGAATGCCCGCCAGCAGCAGGAATCCGGGCAGAAAAATGGCCAGTGTAGCCAGCAGTGCTCCCATAAACGGAGATGAAGGCCACATTTCAGCACCTAAAAAGGCTGCCAGCGAGAACATCGGCCCCGGCACAGCCTGCGCCGCCGCATAGCCTGTCAGGAAGCGATCCGGCCCCATCTGCTGACCGACGGCTTCCTGCAGCAGTGGCAGCACCACATGTCCGCCGCCAAAGACAAGACTACCCGCATGGTAGAAGCTTTCCAGGAGCTGCCAAAGCGGGCCAGTGCTTGCCAGCAGCGGCAGAAGCAGGAAGAGGCCCAGAAAGACAATCAAAGGCGGGCCGCGAAAACCCTCAAAGAAAGACCTGGCGGAAACAGTGCTGCTATCGGCTTCCCGCAGCCAGAAGGCCATCAAGGCGGAAAAACCCAGCGCCATCAGCTGCATGCCGTTTCCGGGAAAGGCTATCAGCAAGAGTGCCGTGCCCAGCGCCAGTCCGGCATAAAGGCGCTTAAGGCAGAATTTCTGCCACATGGCCAGGGTTGCATCTGCTACCACCACAACCGCCAACAGCTTCAAGCCCCTGATGATCAGCGGCAGCCAGGGATTGTCGGTAAAGGCAGCATCAGCCGTAGCCAGCAGCCACATCAATAGAAAGGATGGCAGGGTGAATGCAATAAACGCGGCGATACCGCCCAGCGCACCCGCGTGATACAAGCCGATCGCGAATCCGGTCTGGCTGCTGCCCGGTCCCGGCAGAAACTGGCTTAGGGAGATCATGCGGGCATAAGCGGCATCATCCAGCCAGGCCAGCTGTGTGACAAATCGTTTGTGGAAATAGCCCAGATGGGCGGCTGGCCCTCCAAAGGACATCAGGCCCAGCAGAAAAAAGTGTCTGAAAACATCCCAAAGGCGCTGCATGTTTGTCTTTCCGCGCGGCCGCCAGCTCTTGTCACCTGTATCACGCCCCCTGCGTGCTTTCTTCCTCCAGGACAAGTAGCCGGGCATGGGCCAACGCCAGAGCAAAAGTAGGAAAGACCGTTCCAGGCCCAAGCCGGTCAATCAGGCCGCAGCGCCGAATCAGCTCAAGTGGCTGGCCCCTGAGTCCGGAGACGAGCAAGGGGATCTTCTTTCGGCGAAACCGCGCGGCCAGATCTTCCAGGGCGTTCAAGCCCGTGGCATCCATGGCCAGCACATGGCGCATACGCAGGATCACGACTCGCGGTTTTTCGCCAATATCCAGCAAGGTGTCGGCAAAGCGCCTTGCAGCCCCGAAGCAGAAGGAGCCGTTGATCTCATAGGCCGTGATACCTTCCGGCAGCTCCGGCATCGTCTCTTCCTTTTCATCCGGATCAGCCAGCAGTTCAGCCAGCGGGCGAATCTGTGATACATCGGCCATGCGCCGCATGAAAAGCAGGGCGGCCAGGATCACGCCAACCTGCAGGGCGATCACCAGATCCACAAAAACCGTCAGCAGGAAGGTGATCACAAGCACCAGCGCGTCACTGCGTGGCCCCTTCAACAGGCGCAGAAAGGCGCGGCGCTCGCTCATGTTGTGAGCCACCATCACCAGAATGGCTGCCAGTGCGGCAAGCGGAACACGACCAGCCAGTGAACCCGCAACAAGCAGGATCACCAGAAGTGAAAGCGCATGAATCAAGCCGGCAACAGGTGTCGTACCCCCGTTGCGCACATTGGTCGCCGTGCGGGCAATGGCGCCCGTAACCGGAACTCCGCCAAAGAGCGGCGAGGCGAGATTGGCCAGGCCCTGCGCGAGCAGTTCCGCATTGGGGCGATGCCTGCCGCCGGTCAGGCCATCGGCCACCGTGGCACTAAGCAAACTCTCAATGGCCGCCAGCAAGGCAATGGCCAATGCCGGTGATACAAGCTCACGGATTCGATCAAGACTGATTGCAGGAAACTGCGGCAGAGGCAGCTGATCAGGTACCGAGCCGAAGCGGCTTGCAATCGTCTCCACGGAAAGACCTGCAAATGATGTGAGCAGGGTTGCTGCAAGCAGCGCGACCAGCGGAGCTGGAATGCGGCTTCCAAGTCTGTTCCAGCCTGCAATCAGCAGCAGGGTAAAGAGGAAAAGTCCGGGGGCCTGATACCCAAGTGCCCCGCCAGCCTCAAGACAGGCCTGCAGCCGTGGCAGCGCTTGCACGGGCATGCCGCGCGGGTCGAGGCCAAGTGCATCAGGCAACTGGCTGAATACGATGGTCAAGGCAATGCCTGCCGTAAACCCAACAATGACCGGGTAGGGAATAAAACGTATTACATCGCCCAGCCGCGCCGCAGCCATCAAGAGCAGCAGCAGGCCCGCCATCAGGGTTGCCAGAAAGAGCCCCTGCTGCCCGTGCTGGGCAACAACTCCTGCCACCAGCACGATGAAGGCGCTGGTGGGCCCGCCAATCTGCACCCTGCTGCCACCAAAAATGGAAACCAGCGCTCCGCCCACGATGGCCGTATACAAGCCCTGCTCCGGCCGCACACCAGAGGCAATGGCAATGGCCACCGCCAGGGGCAGGGCAACAATACTGACCACCAGACCGGCCATGGCATCGGCAAGCAGCGTACTGCTGGAATAACCCTCACGCAGGACGGTCAGAAGTTTAGGCTCAAAATCTCGCCAGCCCGGCATTTCACCCCCAGAAAAAGGTGGGCGAATGTAGGTTAGCGGCATCGTGCCCGCAAGTAATTGCCAAATGAATCTGTGATACAAAAAAAGGCGGGTAGCCTGAAGCCACCCGCCTGAATCTGTGAATCAAGCCTCTAAGAAAGGAATCTCTACAAGCGCTCTTTGGCCGTTGCCTGATAGATGCCATCACGGTGATCGCTTGCCGAAAGCTCCAGGGCCTTCTGATAGCAGGCTTTGGCTTCGTCATTGCGATCCATCACCTCGCAGGTTTCACCCAGCTCAACCCAGGCAAAAATCCAGTCCGGACGCAGCTCGGTGGCGCGCTTCAGGTGATCGTAGGAGAGCTGGTCGCCGCCATCGGGCAGATCGCCAAACAAGGTCTCGGCAAGCTTGCGCATCACCCAGGAGAGGTGGGCCATTTCGCGGTAGTAGCGGCCGATCAAACCGTGGGCGCTGCCGTTCTCTTCGTCCAGTTCCAGCGCCGCCAGGGCCTGCTTCTCGATCTCCTGGGAGAGCTGCACCTTTTCCTTGCCGCCAGCGAACATGGCGCGGCGACCGAGCGCCAGAGCCCTGTAGTAGTGGGACATGCTGTAACCGGGGTGGGCCTCAACCAGCGACTTGCTGCTCTCCAGCGCGCGATTGTACCACTGCTCGGCGGCATCCTCATCGCCACCATCCTGCGCGATTTCGCCCTGATCGACCAGACTGCGCACAAGGCGCCAGTGGGCTTCCCAGGATTCGGGCGTGTCCTGCACGGCCCTTTCGGCATAGTCCAGAGCCGCGGTCATGTCGCCCTTCATGCAGGCCTCATCAGCGCTGGCACACAGGTCATCAACCGTGGCGGCAGAAAGAAGATTGACGCTGCCCAGCAGCAGCCCGAAAAGGGCAAAACGGATCGTCTTCAACATGGGTCCTCCTAGAAACGCACCTGATGACGCTTGCAGCGTCCGGTGGGCATGTAGTCCTTAAGGAAAAGTTCTGATTCGGGTGAAGGACAGAAGGGGCCGGCCGGCTGACCGGTTTCTGTGCAGATGTCCAGCCTGACGACGCTGGCTGGAAGTTCAAAGTCCTTTTTCGGCCAGCCAAGCGAGTCGTGTGTCTGCTGCATGAAGGTGGCCCAGATGGGCAGCGCGGCCTTGCCGCCACTTTGCCATTCACCCAGCGAATAGAGCGGATTGTCATTGCCCACCCAGACACCGCAAGCCAGCGTGGGCGTGTAACCCACAAACCAGGCATCGGTAAAGCCGTTGGTCGTGCCAGTCTTGCCCGCTGCCGGCGCATAGAATTTATACTTCCAGCGCGCACTGCCGCCCGTGCCGCGGTTGATCACCGTGGCCAGCATGTCGGTCAGGATGGCGGCGGTTCCGGCAGAAAGCACCTCACGGCTTTTCGGCTGATGGCGATAGATCAGGTGACCCTGACGATCACGGATTTCCTTGATCGAATAAGGTTCGTGCAGAATACCGCCATCGGCCAAACAGGCATAGGCTGAAACCAGCTCCAGCGGAACAACGCCGGAGGAACCCAGCGCCATGGTGAAGTCCGTGGCGATAGGCGTCATGATTCCCATCTGCTGAGCGTAGCGGGCCACCAGATCCGGCGGCACCAGCTCCATCAACAGCCGCACGGAAACCAGGTTGTAGCTTTTGCGCAGGCCTTCGCGCAGAGTCGTCATACCGCCGCGGGAATCATCATAGTTCTGCGGCGTCCAGCGTCTGCCGTCGGCTTCTTCCACCACCACATCCTGATTCAGCACCTGATAACTGGGTGGATAGCCATTGTCGATGGCAGCAGCATAGAGGAAGGGCTTGAAGGCGCTGCCCGGCTGGCGAATGGCCTGCACAGCACGGTTGTACTTGCTTGTGGCAAAGTCTCGTCCGCCAACCAGCGAAAGCACGGCCCCGGTGGAAGGATCGAGCGCCACCAGCGCAGGCTGGACGAGCAGTCTTTCAGCCAGCAAGTCAGCCACATAGGCACTGTCACGCCTTAAGGAATCCAGCTGCCGATCCGTCCAGGTGGAGTCGGTCATCAGATGCCAGGGCTTCCAGTCCTTTTCGAGGAAGGAAGCGCGAGCGGCCTCGTCCAGCTCCGGCAGCGTGGCCAGACTGGTGCTGTCGGCAATTTGCTGCATGTCCAGATTGAGGGTGGTCGTGATTTCAAGGCCGTCACGGTAGATGTCGAAACCGTAGCGCGCCGAAAGTTCATCCAGCTGAATTCGCACATACTCGCTGAAACAGGGTGCCAGAAACTCCGTCTCGACGCGATCGTAATCGGTTACCTCAAGTGGCCGGGCCTGCTGGTTGCGGGCTTCCTCGGGACTCAGGCTACCCGCCTCAGCCATCAAGCGCAGCACCGTGTTACGTCGAGCAATCGCCTGCTCGGGATTCATGTAGGGCGAATAATGCGTGGGGGCCTTCAGCAGGGCCACCAGAACAGCGGCCTGTGCCGGATCCAGATCCGAAGCGGGTAGATCGAAGTAACGGCGGGCCGCCAGCTGAACGCCATAAGCGCCGTGACCATAGTAGGCCTGCGTCAGGTACATCTCGAGGATTTCATCCTTGGAGTAGCTACGCTCGATCTGAATGGCGGTGAGGATTTCCTTCAGCTTTCGCGTGACGCTCTTTTCGCGGCTCAGGTAAAGATTACGCGCCAGCTGCTGGGTAAGGGTTGAAGCGCCCTGCGCATAGCTCATCGAGGCCACATCCACGACAATGGCCGCCATGATGCGCCTTAAGTCCACTCCCCAGTGCTGATAAAAGCGCCTGTCCTCCGTCGCAACCAGTGCCTTGACCAGCCAGGGGCTGACTTCCTCCAGTGGAACCTGCACACGCTTCTGCTGAAAAAATTCACCCAGCAACCGGCCATCTTCCGCATAAAGCCTGCTGGAAAGCATGGGACGATAGCGCTCGAGTTCTTCAAGGGAAGGCAGGTCGCGACTTAGATAGACAATCAGAAGCATGCCCAGACTGCCCAGAAGGAGCAGCCCGCTGAGTCCGGCAAAGAGGACTGGATGGCGGCGAAGGTGCTTCAGCATGACAATCCGATTCGAGTGTGTGACAATCAGCCCAGCGCGACTTCAAGCGTTTCGCTGGCTGAAGAAGGCTCAAGATACGCAAAATGCAGCTGGCTGCCGTCAAAGATGCCGTAGCCGCGTGATTCGTGGCAGAAAGGCGGCAGAGTCCAGACCCTGGTTGAGCCATGGCTGAATGCCCCGGCCACATGAACATGACCCATGATCATGTGTTCATCACCAGGCTGAAGGACAAGCGGCAGGGCCCGGCCGAGATAGGCGACCAGTTCTTCCCTGCCCCAGACATGATCACGATCGCCAGCACCGGCCCAGTCCGCCAGCCGCATGCCCAGATCCGGATGCAGCAGGCCGAAAGCCCACTGCGCCCAGCGACTTCTTAGCACGCTTTTCAAGAAGAGGTAGCCCTTCTCCTCAGGATCCAGCCCGTCGCCGTGATGCAGCAGAACCTGAGAGCCAAGAATGCTGCGCCGCTCAAGATCCCCAGGAAGACGCAGCCCGACAGTGGATTCGAGAACGCCTCCCAGCTTGAAATCATGATTGCCGGGGAAGATGCTCATGGGCAGGCCCCTGTCCGCCGCATTCTTCAGAACCTGCAACCAGGGCAGATGGCGGCTTGGGATGACATCCTTCCACTCGAACCAGAAGTCGAAAATGTCGCCCAGCAGAACGACTTCGCTGGCTTCGCTAGTGGCCCTTTCGAGCACATGTGCGAAGGCCTCGAGCTTGGCGGCATCGAGGCCATCTCCGCGGATTCCCGCGTGGACATCGCTGATCAGATAGACAGGCTTCATGCGTCCAAGTTCGGAATTCCCGGCTCAAGCTGGAACGCCCCTGCCGCATTCAGCACAAGTCGCAGGCTGGAACCCGCCCCGATCTCGCCGGCGACAAAAGCCGTAGCCACCCGGTTGACCACTTCCCGCTGAAGCAGGCGCTTCATTGGACGGGCGCCGTAGACACGATCGAAGCCCTGCCGGGCCAGCTCCGCCATGGCTTCCTCGCTGACTTCGAGCGTGATCTTCTGCTGCTCCAGCCTTCTTTTTATTCGGTCCAGCTGCAGGCCGACGATGCGGTTCTGGATCTCACGATCCAGTGGATGAAAGACCAGCACATCATCGATGCGATTGATGAACTCCGGACGCAAATGCCGGCGCAAGACCTCCAGCACTTCGCTCTCAAGCTCCACATCGAGCAGGGCAGGATCCGTGTCCGCCTCTTCTCCGCGCATGCGCGTGTCAATCAGATCCGAGCCCAGATTGCTGGTCATGATCAGGACGCAATTGGATCCGCTGACTGTCCGGCCCTTGCCATCGGTCAGGCGACCATCATCCATCAATTGCAGCAACACGCTCAAAACATCCGGATGCGCCTTTTCGATTTCGTCGAAGAGCAGGACCGACCAGGGCTTGTGCCTCAGGGCTTCGCTCAGCTGGCCGCCTTCTTCAAAGCCAACATAGCCGGGAGGCGCACCAATCAGGCGTGATACACTGTGCTTCTCCATGTATTCACTCATGTCGAAACGCAGCAGGCTGTGTTCGTCATCGAAGAGCAGTTCAGCCAGCGCCTTGGCCAGCTCGGTTTTTCCGACGCCGGTGGATCCCGGAAAGAGGAAGCTGCCCAGTGGCCTCGCAGGGTCGGCCAGGCCACTTCTTGAACGGCGAATCGCTCCGGCCACGGCCTCCAGGGCATGGTCCTGACCGACAACCCGCTCGCGCAGACGATCTTCCAGATGAACGAGTTTTTCCCGCTCGGATTCCACCAGCCGTGTGACAGGAATTCCCGTCCAGCGCGCGACGATGGCGGCGATATCCTCCTGCCCTACTTCTTCGCGCAGAAGGCCATGCAGGCTGCGGGCGCTGGCCAGTTCACGCTCGCGGCGCTCCAGCTCTTCCTGCAGTTTTCGCAGAACACCGTGCTTCAGCTCGGCCGCGCGATCGTACTTTCCCGTGCGCTCACTATCCTCAAGCTCGCTGCGAGCGGCTTCAATTTCCGCCCGTGTATCACGCAGGCTCTGAATCAGGTCTTTCTCGCGCTGATACTGGGCCCGAATTCCGCTGCTGGCATTCTTCAGATCCGCCAGCTCCTTCTCGACTGTATCACAGCGCTCGGCGCTTTCCTCATCGTCCTCCATACGCAGCGCGCGCAGTTCAACTTCCAGCTGACGGATGCGCCTTTCGTACTCGTCCAGCTCTTCGGGCAGGGAGTCAATTTCGATTCGAAGACGGCTTGCTGCTTCGTCCACCAGGTCGATGGCCTTGTCCGGCAGAAATCGATCACCGATGTAGCGATGACTCATCTCGGCAGCGGCCACCAGAGCGGCATCCTTGATGCGAATGCCGTGATGCAATTCGTAACGCTCCTTCAGGCCGCGCAGAATGCTGATGGTCGCTTCCACATCCGGCTCGCCTACGGTCACGGGCTGAAAACGGCGCTCGAAGGCCGCGTCCCGCTCCACATGTTTGCGGTACTCGCTGGTGGTGGTTGCGCCAATGCAGCGCAGCTCGCCTCTGGCCAGCAGCGGCTTGAGCAGGTTGGCTGCGTCCATGGATCCTTCACTTGCGCCGGCACCGATCAAGGTGTGCAATTCGTCGATGAAGAGAATGATCCTGCCCTGGCTCTTGACGATTTCCTTGAGCACGGCCTTCAGGCGATCCTCAAACTCGCCCCGGTACTTGGCACCGGCCACCAGCGCGCCCAGATCCAGCGAGAGCAGCCGCTTTTCACGCATGCTCTCCGGCACATCACCATCCTTGATGCGCAGAGCAATGCCCTCGACAATCGCCGTTTTGCCAACGCCCGGTTCGCCAATCAGCACAGGGTTGTTCTTGCTCTTGCGGCTGAGCACCTGTAACACGCGGCGGATTTCTTCGTCCCGCCCGATGATCGGATCGATCTTGCCTTTGGATGCCAGCTCCACCAGGTCCACGGCGAATTTGGATAGAGCCTTGTAGCGGTTTTCGGCGTGGGGATTGTCCACCTTCTGATTGCCGCGAATCTCTTTCAGAATGTCCAGCACAACCGCGACACTCAAGCCCTGTGATACAAGCCAGCGTCCTGCAGTGTCACTCTTTTCCTTCTCTGCGGCTTCCAGAATGCTTAAAAGCAGGTGTTCGCCAGCGACATATTCATCGCCAAAGTGGTCGGCCTGTTTGCCCGCGTTATCCAGCAGCAGGTTAAGCTCGCGCGATAGATGAGTCTGACCGGCGCCCTGCACACGGGGAAAGCGTCGGGCGCGTTCTTCGATGGCACGCCGTGCTTCGCCCATATCCAGTCCGTGCTTTTTCACGGCGGTAACGAGCACGCTCTCCGGATCATCCATCATGGCCAACAGCAGATGATCGGCCTCCACAGCCTGATGGTCGAATGACTGGGCAAGCGTCACGGCCTGCTGCAGGTTCTCCTGCGTCCGGTGGGTAAGTCGCTCCATGGATATCATGCTGCCTCCAGGTTCTCTGCCAATTCCTGACAGCTCCCTGCCATAACCCTGCCGCTGGTGGCGGGAATCTAAGGCAGAGCTCGTCAATCGAGGCTCCAGAGCAAGCTTCAGGCCAATTCTTCTTCGTCAGGCAAGGGGGGAAGCTTCTGCGATGGCTCAACGCCCAGCTCGGCCAGCAGGGCCCGCGGATCAAGAGCTGGCTGCCCGGCCTGTTCAAGCAGGTCCTCGATGGGCAGCAAGCTGCCCGCCCGCATCAGGCTTAGAAGCAGCCCGCCAAACTCCGGCGCCAGTAGATCTTCACCGTGTCGCTGCCGCTGTGTGTTCATCAGCTGGGCAGCGAGCAATTCGCCACCGGCCATGCGCACCAAATCTGCCGCACGGGCGAAGGCCAGCGGTTCCAGCAAAAAATCAATCCCATCCTCTTCGGAGGCCGCCGCGCCCAGCAGCTCATGGCGCAGGCTGACCCAGCCAGACAGAGGATCCTGTCCGTGATCCAACCTCAGCTTGATGACGAGATAGAGCCGAAGAAGCGTAAGCAGCTGATGATCCTTAAGCGTTTCGGCAAGCGCATCATCCCATCCCTTTTCCAGCAGGCGCATCACCCAGGGGGGAGTCATGCTGAGCCGCCGGAAAACGCCACCCATGGCGGCCTCTATCAGCGGCAGGGGCTTGCGTAGCGGCAGGGGCAGCGAGTCCAGCGCGAGAGTGCGTGAAAGGGCGCGCGCAGCCACATGCATGTACTGTGTCACACCGGCAAGATTCCGGTGAATGTGAAGCAGTGCAAAGGGGGCCTCGCCTTCCGGGGAAGGAAGCAGGCCCTGAAGGGCGCCATCCAGATCGTGAAGATCACAGCGCAGGCGATCAGGCACAGCGCCGGCATCCAACGCCAGTAGCTCACATGTATCACGAAAGAGCTCTTCGGGGTTCTTTCCCTTGAAAGCACTGTGATCCAGAAGTGGCCAGAGAGCACCAAATCGGGCAGCACTGCAGGACTTGCCCGACTGGCTGGCCTGTATCACAAGATTCCGCGCTGCGACTCGGGCAGGAACAAGCTCCAGCATTGCCTGCCAGGCAAGATCAAACCAGCGACGCCACTCGGCAAATTCCAGTCCGGCCAGTGACAGCTCGCGCTCGATGGCCGAGGAATAGCCGGCAAGCCTTGCGCGCTCATCTTCCAGCTGCCAGACTGTGCAGAGATCATCAGCCAGGGGTTTGACGGCATCGCGCCGCGCCTGCCAGGCGGCCTGCCGCTCTTCGGCAAGATGTGTATCACGAAAGATGCGGGCCAGATCATGTTGCGAGAGAACCGTACCGCCCATTCTGGCCCTTCCCGCCAGCAGCCGGGCATCCAGATCCACTCTTAAGGAAATCTCTTTTGCTGCCAGCTCGCGACTGTCCATCCACGCGGCCATGCCCAGATAGAGCTCGTGCAGTCGCCTGTCGAGCAGCGTATCGTCATAACAGGCCACCAGCGCTTCATTCAATTCCTGAAAGGTCGCCGGATCGCTGTGTGCTTCCATCCAGCCCAGCTTGATGGTTTTGAGCGACTCCGCCTCGGCATCGCCCAGACGGAAGGCCATCCCCGTGTATTGCAGCCGCTCCAGCAGCATGCGCTGCCCGCCTTCCAGCGTAAGGGCCAGCTCTTTCGCATTGTCGATAAACATGATCCGATCTCCCGAATTGGCCAGAAAAGGTAGGGTTCCGAAGCCTGCCAATCTGCCAATGCCTTCCAATCACCACATTGGCGACAGGCAAATGGAGAGCATAATGGACTGGCTGACAACCCTGCCTATCTGGCTGGTGGCAGTGCTGATATTCCTGCTGCGCATTGTAGATGTAAGTCTGGGCACCGTGCGCATGCTGACGGTGGTTGCCGGACGCATGGGGATCAGCGTGATGCTGGGCTTCATCGAAATTCTGGTCTGGATCTTCGCGATCAGTCAGGTGATCACGCAGGCCGGTAAAAATCCCTGGCTGATGCTGGCCTACGCGGGCGGTTTTGCTGCAGGTAACGCCACCGGTATCTGGGTAGAAGGTCGGCTGGCCATGGGCCGGCGCGTGCTTAGAATCATCTCTCCGCACAAGGGTGAGGAAATCGCGGAAGCTTTGCGCAAAGAAGGTCAGGCCGTGACCACCTTCCTGGGCGAAGGCCGCGATGGCCACCGCACCCTGCTCTACATCCTGAGCGAGAGGCGTGATGTCGAGCGCTGGATCGACATTGCCCAGGGACTGGATCCGCACCTTTTCTATGTGGTCGAGCCCGTATCCGCCAGCAGTCAGGGCTTTTCAATCCAGCAGAGCAGCGGGCCACGCAGTATCCTGAAAAAGCGCTGATTCCGCCAGGCCTGTTAATTCCTTTGCAGGTTCTCTCCCGAATTGCCTCCTTTGCGAAACACACACAGGAGGCTCCATGGAATCTGAAACTACCTCTTTGGCCATTCAGGCATGGCATGTCTGGGCGGCTGGCGCCATCCTGCTCCTCATCTCGGAGCTCTTGACGCCCGGTGGATTTCTGCTGGCCAGTCTGGCTATTGGCGCGCTGGCGAGCTCGCTTTGCGCGGCGCTTGACTGGGGCTTGAATGCCCAGATCATCGTCTTTGTGGTGGCCAGCCTGCTCGTCTACTTCACCATCCGTCCCATCTACCAGAAAGCCCTAAGCAAGCAGCGCGACAATCGTCCGATTGGGTCCGAAGCCTACATCGGCAAGGTCGGTCGTATCACGGAAGCGGCAGCAGCCGGCGCCAGTGGCCGTATGGAACTGGGTGGTGAGAGCTGGAAAGCCAGGCATGAGGCTGGTCAGGCCCTTTCGGCCGGAAGCCAGGTCCGGGTAGTGGCCCTGGACGGCCTGACTCTGATTGTATCACAAATCTGATCACTGATTTTTCACGGAATCAAGGAGTACACCATGGACGCCGTCCTTTTCCTTCTTCTGCTGGTTGCCATTCTCGCGGTGCTTTTCATCGCGCTTGGTTTCAAAATCAACAAGCAGGCCGAAACCATGGTCATCGAGCGACTGGGCCGCTACCATCGCACGCTGGACAGTGGTATCAACATCATCCTGCCCATCATTGACCAGCCGCGGCAGATTGAATGGCGCTACAAGCTGAACGATGTTTCCGGGCGCACGCTGATCCGTCAGCTGAGCCTGAGCCGGATCGATCTGCGCGAGCAGGTCTACGACTTCCCGCGGCAGAATGTGATCACGCGGGACAATGTGACCATCGAAATCGACGCCCTGCTCTACTTCCAGATTTTCGATCCGATGAAGTCCGTCTACGAGATTGCCAACCTGCCCAACGCCATCGAAAAGCTGACACAGACGACGCTTCGTTCGGTGATTGGTGAACTGGATCTGGACGAATGTCTGGCCAGCCGCGAAACCATCAACAGCAAGATGCGCGGCATTCTGGACGATGCCACTGACAAGTGGGGTGTCAAGGTCGGTCGTGTTGAGATTCAGGACATCGTTCCGCCTGAGGACATTCAGCAGGCGATGGAAAAGCAGATGCGCGCCGAGCGTGATCGCCGTGCCGCCATCCTCAAGGCCGAGGGTGACAAGACCGCACGCATTCTTGAGGCTGAAGGTTACCGGCAATCGGAGATCAACGAGGCCGAAGGCAAGAAGCAGGCGGCCATCCTCAACGCAGAAGGACAGGCTGAAGCCCGCATCATGGTGGCCAAGGCCGAATCCGAGGCGATCAGCCTGGTAACCGAAGCCCTGCAGGCCCAGCAAAGTGATCCAGCCCAGTACCTGATTGCCGTCAAGTACATCGAAACGCTGAAGGACATGGTCAGCGGCAAGGACAACAAGACCGTCTACCTGCCCTACGAAGCCAGCGGTGTGCTTTCAAGTCTGGGTGGAATCAAGGATCTGCTCAAGGGCTGAAACTAGTCGGCGAGCGCCTTCTTTAGTGCGCTGGCAGCTGTAAGCAGCGGATCCCAGGCGGGGCCAAAGGGCGGTGAATAGGCCAGATCCAGGTTGGCCAGATCGTCCACTGTGGCCTTCATGGCAAGCAGACTGGCAATCACGTCGATCCGCAAAGCACCACCAGGCGGGCTGAACAGCGCCGCACCGCGCAGGATGCCGGAACCTGTGCTCTCCATCCATACATGCAGATCCTGCGAATCGGGCATGCCATGGGCCCGATCCGGACCTTTTGTGTGAACCTGTCTGAGCCCGGCAGCTATCCGCGGATCACGACTCACCTTCAATTCATGATGCTTGACTGGCTGGCCCAGCAAGCCACTGGAGAGAGGCTTGACGGTAGAAACAGGGCTTGTATCACACTCGCCTGTCTGCAAGCGACCGGTGCGAGCAAGCTCTCGATCAAACAGGCGCAAAATCAGGGTGCCGGGGCTTAAAGGTGCAGTCTGTCGATCCAGATCACGAGGCAGCGCCGCAGCATTCCAGCCAGCGACACGCCCGCATCGATTGGCCTCCAGTGCCTGCGGATTGTAGACGAAGTCCACTTCAGCCCCTACCGGTGATACAAGATGCTTGCGAATTACGCAGTCGCCGGCAGCAAAGATTCTTGCATCGCTTGTGCACATTTCTTCATCCACCAATAGCCTGCCACCTGTATCACAGGCCAGACCGGCCTTCACGGCCCATTCCGTATTGGGCAGCGTTCCCGTGCAGTTTAACACCAGACCCTTTTGAGGCATCTTGGATGAAGCTTCGCCCAGCACAAGCTCGACGCCTTTTGCCAGAAGTGTATCACGAAGCAGCTCGCGCAGCTTCACGGGCCAGCCGGGCAAGGGAAGGTTCTCGCGGTCGATCAAGGTTACGGAACAGCCTCGCTCAGTCAGAGCTTCGCAGAGTTCAAGCCCTACAGGCCCCGCGCCAACAATCGAAACAGGAGGGCGATTGCCGAGCATGGGCTTCAGGCGGCGCAGGTCTTCGATGTGTTTGAAATTCAAGATGGGCAGCGGACAACCAGGCAAATGAAGCTTGCGAGAACGGCTTCCACTGGCAATGAGCAGCCTGTCGAAGTCAAGCGCGAACTCATCTCCGCTATCACTGCGTGATACAACAAGCTGAGCTTGATGACGATCCAGAGCTGTAACACGGTGATGAAGGGCAATGCGGATGCCGCTGGCTTCCAGCTTCTCCTGACTGCGCACCTGCAAGTCCTCTGGATCACGCCTTTCGTCGGCCAGATTGTAAGGCATGCCGCAAGCGCCCCAGCTGAGATCGGCACTGGCCTCAAGCACCAGCACTTCCAGTTGCGGGTTTCGCCGCTTGGCGCGCAGGGCGCCGGAAAGGCCAGCGGCATTGGCGCCTATCACAATCAATCTTGCCATTGGTGGAGCGAAAAGTCCTTTTTCATCAGGTGACAGATTTGGTAAGGTAATGAAGCACTCAGTTCAGATCGAAAGGATTCGCATGGAACAGGCCGCCAGCTGGATTGCGACGTTTGACGGTTGGGTATGGGGCGCACCCTTGATGGTGCTGCTGGTTGGAACGGGTTTGTATCTCACCTTGAAACTGGGCTTGATCCAGTTCCGTGGCTTTCGGCACGGCACAGAGGTGATCCGTGGCCACTTTGATGATCCAAATGATCCCGGTGAAATCAGTCACTTTCGAGCGCTGACAACCGCGCTCTCCGCCACGATCGGTACGGGCAATATCGTCGGCGTCGCTTCCGCAATTCTGGCTGGCGGACCCGGGGCTGTCTTCTGGATGTGGATCACAGCACTTGTTGGCATGGCCACCAAGTACACATCCTGCACTCTGGCCGTGCACTACCGCCGGGTGGATGAAAGCGGCGAGGCCCATGGCGGCCCCATGCATTACATCGAACTGGGCATGGGTGCACGCTGGAAGTGGCTGGCCATGCTCTTTGCCTTCTTCACCATTACCGCAAGCTTCGGCATTGGCAACATGTTTCAGGCCAGCAATGTGGTGACCGCGTTGGCTGGTCTGATTCCTCATGACGATTCCTTTGCCGGCAGCTTCAGGTTGATCAGCGGCCTGGGGCTGGCCCTTCTGGCCGGGCTGGTGCTGATCGGTGGCGTCAAACGGATCAGCCTTGTAGCCAGCCGTCTGGTGCCACTGATGGTCGTGCTTTATGTGGGTGGTGCGATCGTGATCCTGCTGGCCAATCTGGGAGCCATTCCCGCCGCTCTCAAGCTGATCTTCGTGCAGGCCTTCCAGGCACCCGAGGCCGTCGCTGGCGGTCTGCTGGGTGGTGTCATCCGCGAAGGTGTATCACGGGGTCTCTTTTCCAATGAAGCAGGACTGGGCAGCGCGGCCATGGCGCATGGCGCGGCAAAAACAAAAGAGCCTGTGCGCGAAGGCATGGTGGCCATGCTGGGGCCCTTCATCGACACCATCGTGATCTGCACCATGACGGCGCTGGTCATTATTCTGACCGGCGCTGCGGGGGTGGACGCCAGCAAAGGCACTTTGACGGCAACGGCCTTCGGCATGGGCCTGCCCGGCTTTGGCACAGTGGTTGAACTGGGCATGGTGCTCTTTGCCTTTTCCACACTCGTTTCCTGGTCCTACTATGGCGATCGCGCTGCCGATTATCTCTTCGGCCCGAAGGCCGTGCTCCCCTACCGGATTGTCTACACAGCCGTGATCGTGCTGGGGGCCATGCTCAAGCTGGGCATCGTAATTGACTTTTGTGACGCAATGAACGGACTGATGGCGCTGCCCAATCTGGTTGCGCTGCTGGTATTGAGTCCTGTTGTAGCACGGCTGACAAGTGATTATGTTCGGCGGCAGGGGTTGAGGCGTGATCAGTGACTTGTTCGGTTTTGTGAACGGTTGCGCCCACCCTCCATCCCCCCGCCCACCCACTGGTGGTAATCAGGGGCCGCGCGAGTAAACGGAAAAACGTAGGGTCGGGTTCCCGTAAAATCGGGCGATTTTTTAATAATCTTCTCCCCTTGTCAGGGAGTCCGGACAGCAGAGGGCCGTGTGTCACGATTTGAAGCAAACTATTACAGCAGCGTAGACGAAATCTATCACGACCGCTGGTCCACGAACAAGTTGCTGCGCATTCGCTGGCTGAAACAGTCTATCGAAAAGTTCTGGCCTGAAGGACACCCGAGCCGCCTGATTCATGTAGCAGGCACCAATGGCAAAGGCAGCATCTGCCGCATGCTGGAAGCGGCTCTTGACAAGGAAGGTGGCGCAGGGGCTCTGACCAATCCGCACCTCTTTGACTATGCCGAGCGCACAAGCCTGCATGGCGTCAATCTATCCCACAATGTTGTATCACGCCTCTGGCGTGAATTCGTTCAGCCTCACAGTCTGGACCGTGCAGAGATCAACCTGGAGCGCGCACTCAGTTTTGCGGAGGCGGGCATCCTGATGGCGCTACTCGCCTTCGACGAAAGCAAACTGGCCTGGGGACTGGTCGAAACCGGCGTCGGTGGACGCTACTCACCATCAATGGCCATCAAGCCGGCGCTTGCAATCCTGACGAATGTGGGAGAAGACCATCATCTGACGCTGGGCCGGGCCGTCTGGCAGCGCGCGCTTGAAAAGGCGGGTATCATTCGGCGTGATACACCGATTATCACAGCAGCAACGGGTGAAGCTCTTTCCGTGATACAGGGCCAAGCCGAAGAGCTTGATGCCCCATTGATCTCCATCACCAGCGATCGTGTATCACAGTTCAAGGAACAATGGCAGGACGAGCTGAACGAGCAGCACGCCTTGCCTGCCCATGGCTGGATCAATCGCTGCCTGTGTTACACGGCGCTGAGCCAACTGGATCTGGCAATTCCACTGAGTGAGTTTGCATCACGCATCAAGGCAACGAGCCCACTGCCCGGGCGCTACTGGCAGGTGGACGAGCACACGCTGGCCGATGTCGCACACAATCCGGACAAATTGAAAAGCCTGCGTGATACACTGGACATTCAACATCCAGATCAGCCGCTGATTCTGGTGATGGGCATCAGTCGCAACCGGGCACTTAAGCCCATGCTGGCCACGCTGGCCGATCGCACGGATGAAGTGATTTTTACCACGGCAAGCTATGCGGGTCGTGACCCACAGGAGCTGGAAAGCGAGTGCCACCAGCTTTACCCCAAGATGAAGGCCCGTGTCGTTGAAGATCCGCGGGAAGCCCTGAAGCAGGCGCAGTCCATTCGTCAAAAAAGCCAGCTGGTGCTGATCACCGGATCCGCCTACACGATTGATCAGGCACTTAATCCCGACCCGCATCTGCAGACGCTTAATGCCGAGTACGGTCGCCGGGGAAGCGATATATTAAAGCCTTGACAGGTCATGGAGGAAAGATGGAACTGATCAACCAGCTCGTTGCAACAACCCTGCCCTACTTCCCCAAGGGTCTGGTCGGGCATCTGAGCCGTCACTATATCGCTGGCCCCTCGCTGGACGATGCCGTTCGAGTGGGTCGCGAGTTGATGGCCGAAGGCTGCTGCCTGACGGTCGACGTGCTGGGTGAACACATTCAGGCACCGGAAGAGGCCAAGGGCTACGCCGACCTCTACCTGGACGTGCTGGATCGCATTCAGCAGGAAAAGCTGGACGGCAACATCAGTGTCAAGCCAACCCAGATGGGCATGGCGCTGGATATGGAACTTTGCCGCGCCAACTATCGGCGGATTGTGGAAAAGGCCGCCGGCATGGGCAATTTCGTGCGCATCGACATGGAAGACACGCCCTGGACCAACAAGACCTTTGAGCTCCACAATGAAATGCGACGACTCTTTCCGGGCCATGTGGGCGTCGTCATTCAATCCTACCTGCGTCGCACCCTGCGTGACATCGACGAGAATCTGGTTCCTGAAAAAGCCAACCTGCGTCTGTGCAAGGGCATTTATCGCGAGCCGCTGGAGCTGGCCTACCATGGCCGCAAGGAAATCCAGGACAGTTATCTGGCCTGCCTGGAAGCCCTGCTCAAGGCCGGAAACTATGTGGGCATCGCCACCCACGACGAACTGCTGGTTGAAGGTGCTTTCAAACTGATCCGTGACCTGGACATTCCCCGCGAGCGCTACGAATTCCAAATGCTGCTGGGCGTGCTGCCGGGCCTCAGGCAGGAGATCCTTCGACAGGGCCATAAACTGCGCGTTTATTTGCCCTTTGGTGAAGCCTGGTTCGCCTATTCGACCCGTCGGCTGAAAGAAAACCCCACGCTGGTCAGCCACTTTGTGAAAGGCCTCTTTCGATCCCATTGAACATGGCCAAAGATTGAGCCGATCATGAAGGCCGAATGACCGAATCTGCACAGGCCTGACCGATCCTGAACACTGTCCTGACAATGTTCTATCAATCAGGCAGCCTGCTGATCTGCTATCCATTTGTCACTCAACGACATAGATCGCGTCCAGAAACGGCGCGATTTTTGCAGTCCCGATAGGGACTCAACCATTTTGACACAACATCCATTCGACTTTTGTCAAGCAAACAGGAGACTAGCATGCAAAGCTGGACGTCCCCCTTGCGGAACCTGGCGCTTGCCGCTTGCACCATCGGCCTGCTGGCCGGCAGTGCGGATGCGCAGGTCAGCGCCGGTGGAAGCCCCAAAAGCTTCGCCCGTACCTTCAGCCAGGCTGTACCCACGTTTAATCTGCCCGTGCCCGATGTCGCTGCCTTCATGGCCGAAGACACCATGGACAAGGACCAGCCCTACCGCTTTGGTGCCCCGATCGATGTGGATATCGATCTGGCCAGCGCCGGCGAGTGGACGGATCTGGGCAAGGAAGGCCGCGTTTGGCGCCTGCGCCTGCTGGCACCCGGCGCCTATTCCCTGAACATTCAGTACGACCGTTTCGAGCTCCCCGTGGGCGGCGAGTTCTACGTCTACAGTGATGATCAGAGCCAGGTGATCGGCGCCTTTACGGAATTCAACAACCGTGAAGACGGCACCTTTGCCACGCAGCCGCTTTCGGGTGATGCCATTGTGCTGGAATACTTCGAGCCCGGCTACGCTGAGTTCCCCGGCCGCATTTCGCTGGACAGCGTTGTCTACGGCTACCGCAACCTCTTCGGCTACTTCGAAGATGATCGCGCCTATGGCGACTCGGGCAGCTGCAACAACGATGTGGCCTGTGCCGTCGGTGATCCCTGGGAAGGCGAAATCCGCTCGGTGGCCATGATCCTGACCTCCAGCGGTAGCCGCATCTGCACCGGTGCCCTGATCAACAATACCGCGCAGGATGCCCGTCAGTATTTCCTGACTGCCAACCACTGCGGTCTGTCCACCGGTAGCTACATCTTCATGTTCAACTACAATTCGCCCAGCTGCGGTGGCTCCGATGGCCCCACGACGGACACGGTTCAGGGCTGCACGCTGCGCGCCAGCAACAGCGATTCCGATGTCACGCTGGTTGAGCTGACGGAAGCTATTCCCGCTTCCTACGGTGTCTTCTACAGCGGCTGGAACCGCGTTGACGCTGCCGCCTCTTCGGCTTGCGGCATTCATCACCCCAGTGGCGATGTGAAGAAGATTTCCTTCGAAAACAACGCCCTCTCCAGTGACACCTGGTCCGGCACGCCGGCTAACAGCCACTGGCGCGTGGCCGCATGGGACGATGGTACGACCGAGCCCGGAAGTTCCGGCAGCCCGCTCTTCGATCCCAATCACCGAATCATCGGCCAGTTGCATGGTGGACAGGCCACCTGCACCAACAATGTCAACGACTATTACGGCAAGTTCTCCTTGAGCTGGGCCAATGGCAGCAGCTCCTCCAGCCGCCTGATTGACTGGCTGGATCCCTTGGGCACGGGCGCAACGGTGCTGGATGGCTATGACACACAGGCACCGCCCACCGAGCCCAACATCAACTTCTCCTCAGTCGCCGTCAATGATGGTGTGGATGGCGATCTGGATCCAGGCGACAGCGCGAACCTCGTCATCACCCTGCTGAACTCGGGCCTCGATGCCACGGGAATCGCGGGTACGCTGAGCGAGAGCAGCGCCTATGTAACCGTCACCGACAACAGCGGCAGCTGGGCCAACCTGAATCAGGGTGCCAGCGGCAGCAACAGCGCCAATCCCTTCAGCGTTACGGTGGATCCCTCTGCGCCGATCGGCAGCAGCGCGGCCTTTACCCTGCAGCTCAGCGCAACCGGTGGTTACAGCAACACGTTCAATTTCAGCCTGCCCATCGGCCTGATTATTGAAGGTTTCGAGACGGGTGATTTCAGTGCCTACGACTGGGCCACTAGCGGAAACGCCAACTGGAGCGTCCAGAGCTCGACCGTTTACGAAGGCAGCTACGCCGCCCAGGCCGGAACCATCACCCACAATCAGGCGAGCAACCTCAGCCTGACACTGGATGTCACGGAAGCCGGCAACATCGGCTTTGCCTACTCGGTCAGCTCCGAGTCGAGCTATGACTTCCTGGTCTTCTCAATTGACGGTGCAGTGCAGGGCGAATGGTCGGGAACCGTCGCCTGGACGACGGCCAGCTACGCTGTCAGTGCCGGCACGCACACCTTCACCTGGGCTTACGAAAAGGACGGCAGCGTCTCCACAGGCAGCGACACCGCCTGGATCGATTCCGTCACCCTGCCGCCGGTCAATGTCGGCCCGCCCGTTTATCCGGACATCGACCTGAGCAACAGCTCCTACACGGTCAACGTGGTTGAAGGTGGAACAGAGACAGCCACGCTGGGCATTTCCAATCTGGGTGATGCCGACCTCAGCTGGAGCCTGTCCTTTGCCGACACCACGCCTGCCGGTCGTGACATGAGCGGTTCAACACTGACCGCGGACCTTGGCAGCTTCAGCCCCGGCTCCAGCTTCACGCTGGCCCTGTCGCACTATAACGCTTCACCCGACAACGAGTGGACCTCCAACATCATGATGGACCTGCCCGCTGGGGTCAGCGTGACTGGTGGTGGGAACTTCACCGGTGGCACGGCCGGTGACCTGACCTACGACGGCACCACAGGTGATGGCGCAGTTGTCAACTGGACCGATCCCAATGGTGGCTACGGCCAGGTTTATCCCGGTGAGACGGCAACAGGTTCGCTCAGTCTTGCTGTGGATGCCGGCTTCAGTGGTGACATCAGCATTCCCTGGACCGTCACCGGTGATATCTGGGGTGCCGATCCTCACGAGATCAGTGGCACAATCGTGCTGATCAGCGACGGCCCCGTGACCCCGCCCTTCCTCACCTGGAACACGGGCAGTGGCAGCATCGCCCCGGCTGGTGGCGCTACGGTTACCCTCACTTTCGATGCCACGGACAAGACTGTCGGCACATGGACGGGCAACCTGACCGTCAGCAGCAACGATCCGGACGAAAATCCGCTGGTCTTGCCGATTGTGATGAATGTGACCTCCGCCGTAACCGATCCCGTGACGGATCTTGCAATCAGCAATGGCCCGGGCAGCATCTCCTTGAGCTGGAGTGCCATGCCCGGAGCGGTGGCCTACACAGTTTACGAGAAGGATGGCAGCGGAGCCTGGACAAGCCTTGGCAACACGAGTTCAACCAGCTTTGTGGTTGCAGCGGCTGCCCCGGCTGATGCGGTGCGCCAGTATCGGGTTACAGTCCAGTACTAGTCTGCGCGGTACGTCAGAACAAAAGCCCCTCGCGGAAGCGGGGGGCTTTTTCATGCATAAAAAAACCCGCCTTCGGGTGAGACGGGTTTGAAGCTGGCCCACAGGGATTCGAACCCCGATTAACGGATCCAGAGACCGTTGTCCTAGCCATTAGACGATGGGCCAGTAAGACCGGATAAGATAAGGGAAAGTTCTACATTGTCAAGTATCAGCCGGAGATGAGCCATGAGTTTTGCAATAAGTACCGAGTTTGACCGCGCTACCAACTGGAATAAGCGCCTGGCCCTGGAGCTTCCTTTCATTCGCGCCTGGCTACGCAGCTGGAATGCACGCAAGGTCACCGACCTTGCCTGCGGCAGTGGGCGTCACCTTGCTGCACTAGCTGATGATGGCATGGAGCTGACCGGCGTTGACTGCTCACGTGACTTGCTTGACCTTGCGCGTGATGCGGCTCCGGCTGGCTGTACTTTTCTGGAAGGCAATATGGTCGAAACGGCTGGGCCTGCTGAACAGGAAGCCATGCTCTGTCTGGGCAACAGCATCAGTCTGCTTAAGGACCGCGCGGAAGTCCGGCAAAGCCTGGAAGCCATGCACGATGCCCTCGTTTATCGCGGCGGCCTGATGATTCACCTGCTCAACTACGATCGATTCCGCAACCCCGACAATTGCTTTTTCCCCTTGAAAACGGATCTGGACGCCGATGGCAGACCAAGCAGACATTTCCTGAAAAGTGTGATGGTTTGCGGAGACAAGGCGCGCGTGCACATTGCCAGCATGGCACCGGATGAGGCTGGCATCTGGCGTCGCGAGAGTCGCTGGGATGATCTGCTTGCACTAAGCGCGTGCGAATTGAATCACATGCTGGCGGACTGTGGATTTGCCGAGAGGCAGATCTTTGGCGGATTCAACGGTGACCACTACACGGCTGCCACAAGCCACGATCTGGTCATCTGCGCGCGACGGGCATAAAAAAAGCCCCGCAATGCGGGGCCGGGGTTCCGGAAAACTCAGCGGTACAGCTTCCCGGAGAAAGGGGGAAATCTTAGGCCAAAATCAAGGGATTAAGCTTCGAATATGCAAGCTGAATCAACGCACTTCAATCCTTTTTAAGCTTTTTCAAAGCTTCTCCACCCTCTTCAATCAACTCACTCGACTTTTCAGCAGCCTGGCCGGCAATGCGTCCGGCTTCCTTCAGCGCCTTGTCCACATCAATCGGCATATCGCGCCCAGTCAGGTGATACCAGGCCAGAACGCCGCCAGCAATCAATAGCAGCATCAGGGCAAGTTTGAAAAGGCGCTTGAGAACACCATAAACGATCAGTACGAGCAGGACCAGGATTACTCCCAGGACAATGGGCTGCTCGGCCAGTTGTTGAATGTACTCCATCATGAGTCGATCTCCAGTCTTGATGCGGCAAGATGGTATATTTCGGCCCATGAACTGGCTTAAACTGCTGCGCGTCCATCAATGGCCCAAGAATGCCTTCGTACTGGCCGCCCTGATTTTCGGGCGCAAACTGCAGGATCCAGCAGCGCTGGCTCATGGCCTGCTTGCCTTTGCCGCCTTCTGTGTCGCCTCCAGCCTCGTCTATCTGATCAATGATCTGAGTGATCTGGAAGCAGACCGTGAGCATCCACGCAAACAGCATCGCCCGCTGGCTTCCGGAGCCATTTCCACAGCCAGCGCCAAAGGTGCAATCGCAGCCGCGCTGCTCCTTCTGGCAATCCTTGGATGGCACATTCAGGGCATCACGGTCCACCTGCTGCTTTATCTGGCCATCAACCTCTTCTATTCCTTCAAAGGCAAAAGCCTGCCGCTGATGGATCTGCTGCTGGTCAGTTCCGGTTTTGTGATACGTGTACTGGCGGGCGCGGCGGCCATTGAAGTGCCGGCATCTTCCTGGATCATTCTGTGTACGGGCGCACTGGCCTTTTTTCTGGCCAGCGGAAAGCGGCGACTGGATCTGGAGCACAGCCGGGCCGGAGCATTCTACACGATTGAGTTCCTGGATACAATCCTCAAGGTGGCGCTTACGGCAGCCCTGCTTTTTTATGGCCTCTACTGCAACGAGCATGACAGCCTGTATCCGGATCGACCCAGCTTCCTCTGGACCTTCCCGCCCGTGATTTATGGCATGCTCCACTATCTTCGGCAAATACCGGAGCAGACAAATCGTGGTCGTGACCTTCTGCTGGACGCCCCGCTTCTGGCCAGTCTGCTTGTCTGGGTGATCGCCTGTCTCTGGCTGCTCGCATGAATCAGGAACACCATCGGCTGGGCAGCTGGGGCCTTCCCGCTCTTAGAAGGCGCCGCGTGCTGCTTCCTGAAAACTCAACCGAACTCGCCAACTGGCTTGCTGACGAAGAGGCAAGCTGTGGCCTGCGCGGCTTGGCCAGAAGTTACGGTGATGCGCCTCTGGCTGATCTAATGATCAGCACCCGGCGCTGGCGCCAAAACTTTGAACTGGACGCCGAGAGGGGTCTGCTTAAAGCCGATGCCGGTTTCAGTCTCTCGGAAGTCGTAAAGCGCACCCTGCCCGAAGGCTGGATGCCTCAAGTTCTTCCCGGAACCGGTCATGTCAGTCTGGGTGGGGCAGTTGCCTGTGATGTCCACGGCAAAAATCACCACGTGGACGGCGCATTCAGCCGGCATGTGGAAGAGTTGTCGATTCTGGACTCTATGGGACAGTCTCACATCTGCTCGCGCAGCCAGCAGCCCGATCTCTTTGCCGCGGCCTGCGGCGGAATGGGCCTCTGCGGTTGTATCACACAGGTGGTGATGCGCCTGATGCCTGTTCCCGGTGATACCCTTCGGCGCAGGGCTGTTGCCTGTCAGAATCTGGATCAGGCGATGCAGCAGCTATTAGAAGACAGCTCCCGCTACACGGTCGCCTGGGTGAATGCGTCTCGCGGACCGGGCCTGGGGCGATCCATCGTATACAAGGGTGAATGGAAGGCTGGAAGTAACCGTATCCGGCTGCACAAAAAGGCGCGCCTCGCGCCACCTCGCAGTTGGCCTGTCAACATGGTCAGACCCTTCTCCATGCGTGCTTTCAGCGAGCTGGTCTGGCAGGCGGGATCACGCAAGACCGAGTGGGAAGATGAACAGCATTACGCCAGTTTTTTCTGGCCGCTGGACAAGCTTCGCGCCTGGAATCGTCTTTATGGTCCAAAGGGCTTCCTTCAGTTCCAGTGCCTGCTTCCCATGGAACTTGTATCACAGAAGGGCGCAGGTCCCTTCATGGATCTGCTCAAGCTCTTTGCGGCCAGTGGTGGCAGTGGACTGGCTGTCATGAAAACCATGGGGCCAAAAGAGAGCCACCAGGCGGCGATTGCCTTTCCGGGAGAGGGTGCAACCCTTGCCGTAGATCTGCCAAACGGACAGGCCCAGCGCATGGCCGTTCAGGCGGCGCACAAGCTCGTACTCAAGCATGGTGGACGGATTTATCTGGCCAAGGATGCTCTGCTCTCTCCGGCTGAATTCAGAGACAGCCTGAGCGATCCTGCGCTGTGGCAGAAACAGCGTGACAGCTTCGATCCTGAACACCGCTGGCAGACCGATCTTTCCCAAAGGCTGGAACTGTGAAGATTCTCATTCTGGGAGCAGGCGCCGGGATTGCTCGCGCTGTGGTGAATGAACTTGTCGCCAGAGGGGCAAGCCCCGATGATATCTGTCTGTCCTACCACCGTGATACACAGGAAACACCAGACCATCATCCCGCGATTCGGCTGGACGCCCTTGACACACCATCGGAGGAGCTGCATCAGTGGCTGCAGGGCAACTTTCAACCAGACGCTGTCCTGCTGGCCTGGGGCATCATGGTGGATGAGGCTGCGGGCAGCAAGGCCGATTTTCAGCTGCAGCAGCAAATCAATTGCACTGCAAGTCTCAAGTGGCTCGAGCATCTGGCCAGCTGGCTAAGGGATGCGGATGTGGCTGCCAGGTTCGCCGTGCTGGGCAGTGTGGCTGGTGATCGTCTGCGGGCCTCCAACCATCATTACGGGAAGAGCAAGCAGGATCTGGCCAAGGGTGTATCACGCCTTCGTGCTGATTTTCCGGAACACGACTGGTGCCTGATCAAGCCGGGGCCCATTGCAACGGCCATGACCTCCGGCCTTAAGCCGCCGCTGATGGTTTCTGCCAATTCGATTGCGCCCGCTCTGGTTGATGCCTGGTTAGGCGGACAAGCTGAAGTCTACCTTCCGGGTTTCTGGCGCTGGATCATGCTGATTTTGAAGAGCCTGCCCGAATGGCTCTGGCGCAGGCTACCCATCTGAAACACGATTCCCACAACATCTGAACTCTGGCTTAACAGCTGCTTGGAACCTTGTGGCTTATGCACGAGGCGTCCAGCACACATGTTCGCAGTATGTTCATTTCGGACCTGCACCTTGGCACAAGGGCTTGCAGGATCGATGAGCTCTCTTCATTCCTTGACAGCTGGAATGCCGATGTCATCTATCTGACAGGCGATATTGTAGACCTGTGGCGATTCCGCAGAAGCGGCTTCTACTTTCCACAAAAGCATGTGAATGTGATACGCAAGCTCCTCGGAAAGACGAAGCACGGAACCCGAATTCTCTACATCCCCGGCAATCATGATGACCTCATCCGCGAGTTTATTGATGTACACATGGAACCAACCTTTGGTCGCATACAAGTGTTACATGACGCGGTCCACACCTGTCACGATGGTCGAAAGCTTCTTGTGATACACGGTGATCAGTCGGACCTTTATGTGAAGATTCTCGACAACAAAGTCCTGCATTGGCTGATTGATCGTGTCTACACTCTATTGATGATCCTGAGTCTGGCAACACGGCCGGTTTTCAAAGAGGGCAAGACTTTAAGTCAGCGAGTACGCGGACGCATCAAAAGCGTAAGCCGTTACTACCGGAATTTCCAGCTTGAACTAATCGAGCAGGCGCGCAAAGGTGGCTTGGATGGCGTCATCTGCGGACACATTCATCATCCAGACCTCTTGTATAATGACGGCCTGGTTTATGGAAACTGTGGTGACTGGGTCGATCACTGCACGGCCATCGTTGAACACCATGATGGACGACTGAAACTGGTTAGCGCGAAAGGAAGCGTCAGTTGATACTGAGTTCGCTGCGCATTTTCAGAGCCTTTGGTTACTCGATAGATGGGCTGAGGGCTGCCTGGAAAAGCGAACAGTCCTTTCGCGACGAAATCCTGATCAGCCTGCTTCTTGTGCCAATTGCCCTGAAAGTTGGCAGAAACCCCGTTGAAGAAAGTCTGCTGATTGGAAGTTGGCTGCTGGTTCCAATCGTCGAACTCTTGAACACGGGAATTGAAGTTCTGGTGGAACGAATCAATCCCGAACTTCACCCCTTGAGCAAAAAGGCCAAGGACGTGGGCAGCGCGGCCGTGCTATTGACCATTGGGCTTGCGATCCTTGTCTGGCTTCGGATTTTGCTGTCACACAGCTGATCCTGGCTCAACCTCAACCGTCCTGATCTCGCAAGGCCCGAGAGTCAGCTCAAGACTCGCATTGCCAAATGGGCATTCGCCAAGTCGCTCCTCCAGCAGGTTGACTTCCCATGCAGCGCTGATCTTGTGACCGAAGCTTAGTGTTTCTTTCACCTCGTGCTCCGTCAGATTGACCAGACGCAGAACCAGCGTATCACGATCTTCATGCAGCTTGATCGCAGACAAATCAACCAGAGATGGATTGGCCTGGCTAATCAAAGCCTGTGTATCAACCTTGCTGCCAGCAAGCACACCCTGCCTGAGAATGACAGGGACTCGCCAGCACTGACTTTCTCGCTGGACTTCTCCCAACAGCCAGTTCTGCGCATAAGGATAAAGCGCCAACTCGAAATGAAGCGACCCAATCAGCTGGGCATTCGGTGTGGCCAGTGTCGGACCTGCATTGCAGTTGTTGCGCGTGGCAAAGTCATCACGGCTTAGCCAGCCCACAGAGCGGAAGAGGGTCAGGGCCATTGTCAGTCGCCCATCGCTTTCGGTAATGGCTTCAATTTCCGGCAAACCGTTATTGAACAGCGCCAGCCCCTTCTCGCCATCTTCAATTGCCGACCAGTCCTGCTGTGGCTTGGTGCCAAGTGGCGGCTGTGACCAGCCCTTTGCCTCCGGCAGATCCAGACCCCGCTCATGCACCCGGAAATGACCGTGTGATACAAGCTTGTTTGAAAGCAGGCCCGTGGGAAAGTGCATGCGCAGCCGGTGATCCCTGGCCTGATTGTCCACATCCAATAGAATGCCCAGATGGCGTGATCCGCGCGCCAGACGAAGCTCGAGTTTCAAGGTGCAGGTAGCCAGTTCCCTGCTGCGCGACTGCCTGTCAAGCGAGATCTCAGCAGGAAGCTGCCATTCTGCCTTCCATTGCAGGCGGCCCTCGGCGGGGCTGGAGCGGTCGGCATAAATCAGGCCTTTCAACTCGCGAGAGCTGCGCTGATCCGGCTTGTCCATGTGTGACCAATCGTACTCATCGCCCGTGTCCTCCTCATCCACAAGCAGGCCAAGCTCCATGAACTCACTGCCCGTCTCCTTGTCGAGCAGATCGAAGGAACCGTTAGGATGCAAGCGTACTCGCAAGAATTCGTTTTCTAGTTGCGATCCATCAGCACTGATCACCACGCTGTCGACGCCAGGCAGTACCGGTGCCTTCTCGCTGAACGAGTCCAGACGCAGGCGGCGACTGGCCAGGCCGTCCAGCTCAAGCTGGAAGCGAATTAGCACATACTGATCAACCAGTCCTTCTGCGCCCTCTTCCTTGACAATTCGCTGCTTGAAGTCCCTCAGGTAGTCGCTGATTCTGGAATCCTGCTCTTCGGTCCAGAGCTGTGCGCGGTAATCAATCCCCCAGAAGCGCTCGAGCCAGTGACGCTCGATCACATCAAAGGGTATCAGCCTGCCAGTGTCATCCTTCAGCTGCAGCTGCTCCACGGCCGGCGTGCCGGGCATCAGGATCACCCAGCGCTCCACCGTGACACTTCTGCAAAAGGGCAGCGTGTTGTGCACGTGGATCACCGTGCGAAGGTCATCGGCCTTATCCGGCGCAAATACTGGCGTAGCGGGCTTTGTCACACGACGAATGGACTCGTCACACATCTGGAAGAGGCTTCTAAAGCGCGTCTCCATCTCGCTGTGGACTTCATCGGTCGAGCAGCCGCAGATACTGTCATGGGGATGATTCTCCATCAGCAGCTTCCAGGCCCTGCGATTCAGCTCCTGTGGCAGGCGCGTCTGCCAGTTGAACAGACTCGCTGTGGCAAGCGGTTCGAGTACCTTTTCCAGCAACATTTGTGCGCGTGCATTGGCCTGTTTGAGCGGCATGCGGGCTGACCAGACACCCGTCAGCAGATGGGCCTGCTTGCCGCCCAGCAATTCACCCTGGTGCGACTTCAGCTCGGGTAGCTTTGCACGCAGAAGGCTCAAGTACTCTTCGTGTGATACATGCTGGAGCTTCCACTCCGGATGCCGTGACTGTATCAGTTCAAGGATCTCGCCGAATTTTGGCTGCGGTGGGTGATGATCACAGCCATTGTTGAAGAGGAGCACGCTGGCCCGTGATACGCCAGCAATTCGCGCCACACGCTCTTCAAACTGTGTTACAGCCAGCTCGGGCTTGCACTCGCGACCAACATGGATTTCCCAGATCTCCTCGAAGCCCAGCGCGGAACCATTGCAGTAGCCGCCTTCCTGATTGATCGCCAGCACCTCACTGCCGTCAGGCGCGCGCCAGATCCACTCACTGCCAAGCTCAGTGATCTCGTTGCCCGAACCACGGGTGTAAATGAAGCTGTCAATGCCGGCCCGCTTCAGGATCTGCGGCATCTGCTCAATATGCCCGAAGGTGTCGGGCAGATATCCAGCCTTGGCCGCTCCACCAAAGCGCGCGCACTCACGACCACCCAGCAGCAGGTTGCGCACAGTGGATTCCGGGCTTACCAGAAATTCATCAGGCAGGATGTACCATGGGCCAATCGCCAACCTCCCTGCGGCAACCTGGGCTTCAATGCGCTCTTTCCAGGCGGGTTCAAGCTCCAGGACATCCTCCAGCACAATCGCCTGCCCATCCAGTACGAATCGCCTGAAGGCGCCATTCGATTCCAGCAGGTCCAGGACTTGACCAACTGTGTCACGCAGCATCAACCGAAAGGTTTGAAATGGCAGATACCATTCACGATCCCAGTGCGTGTGTGATACAATGCAGATGCTTAGCTGCTTATCCTTCATGGCTGACTCGCCCATCGTCTTCCTCGCTGCGCTGCATGCTTTTTAGGCGGCTGAACATATCCTTCAGATCCGCCGTTCCGCCGATTCCAAACCAGATAACGACCGTCAGTGAAACGAGCATGTATATCCAGATGTACCAGCGCCAGAACTCCATCCACGCGGCATCGGAGACTTCACCCGCCAGATTGAACAGAGTACCGATGCCAAAGATGATGCCCCAGCTGAAGGTCCAGATGTAAGTCAGGATATAGAGCACACGATCACGCAGAGTGAACTCACGCCCCATCCCGAAAATGCGCCAGAAGATGCTGGGGCGTTCGTGTATCACATGAAGCTCATTCGCATCCGCATAGGCACCCCGGTGCAGCAGGCGGTCCATGTCGGCTGGCTTGCCCCTGCCAAAGAGGCTGACCAGAACATAGATGCTGGCACTTGCACCCATGGAAAGGGCCCAGAACTGCTGCCCGTTGATTGGAAAGTTGGGGATGAATTGCTGCAGGATGATTCCGCCAACGGCGATTCCCGAGCCTGTTATCATCGAAGCCCAGGCCGCGGCATTGCTTCCGCGCTTCCAGTAAAGACCTCCAATAATGATGGCACCACTGCCCCCGGCGAAAATCGCGCCCGTAATCGCAAAGAACATGGCGATGTATTCGTAGTTGGCCGGGAACCACATGGAGAAGCAGAAAATGAAGACTGCCACGAAAAGGATGCTGGCCCTGAGTGCCCACAGATGCTCGCGGTTTCCCAGCGGCTTTCCCTTGCGCAGTGGCAGGATCACATCCTGCACCAGGATACTGCCCCAGCTGTGCAGGTAGGTGTCGTGCGTGCTGATGAAGGCACTCAGCATCAGGGCCGCGAAGGCTCCCATCAGGCCGGGCGGCAATATGTGTGACAAAATCAGTGGCACGCGCAGCTGGTTGCGAATCGTGTCCGTGTCCACTCCGGCCAGCGCACCATTGACGGCTGTCTGGATCTCGCTGTAAGCAGCGTGATGCATCACGGTAAAGGCAACAATCGGAATCAGCAGGAGCGCCGTGCTCTGCCCGTGTCCACGCCACTGCCCCAGCACTCCGCCCATCTTGGCTTCGTGTGCGCTCTTGGCAGAAGCATTGTAACCAGCCGTCCCCTGCCAGGACATCGCACCGTAGATCACGCCAAAAACGCCGATCAGGAAGTACCAGAAATTGAAGTCATCCATGTGGCTGGTCTTGAAGGGATTGATCTTGGAGGCGTTTTCAGGAGCCATTGCCATGGCATCGGCAATGTGCTGCCAGTCGAACTTGAGCATCACGAAGAGAATCAACGCAACAAAGACGAAGTTGACGAAGAGCCCCTGAATGAAGTCACTCACCACGACTGCAATCTGACCACCGGCAAATACAAAGTAGAGCGAAATCGAGAGCAGAATCAGCATGAGCAGCGGAAAGGTGCCGATGCTGAACAGCCCCAGATCTACCGATTCCGGCAAGCCACAGAAGTGAATGAAAAAGCGCGCACCCACGCTGGGGAAAATGCCGAAGTTCACAAGCCCGCTGATGAAGGCGATCATTCCGGCAAAGACGCGAAAGTTCCTGCTGTAGCGCATTTCGAAAAACTGCGGAAGCGTCAAGGCGCGGGTCTGCCTGAAGCGATAATTCACCCAGCCGGAAACGGTTAGTGCCAGCATCACCAGTCCCATGGTAAAGCCCCACCAGGTCTGCGTGAAGCCGGCCTGATAGTTCATCTCCAGCATGTTGACGATGGTAATGGCACCCAGCGCTGCCACACCGGAAGAAACCGAGATCACATAGCGGCCCGCCGTGCGCCCTGCTGCTAGAAAATCCGCCACACTCCGCATGTGAATGCGGCTAACCTGCACACCCGCCAGCATCACCAAAAAGATGAAGAGCACGATCAGCCAGTCGAACCACGCCAGATTCATTCTGCATCCTCCCCTGCCGTGATACGACTCTGCTCATTGATGGAAAGCCAGGCACCTTGTTTGCGGATTGTGATGTCGAAGCCCCGTGATCCAGCCTCAAGCCGTTCAAACAGCCATTCCCCGGGAGGCCCGACTGACAGTTCCAGGCTATTCACGTCGGCGGCCCAGTTTCCGTGGGCTTCCTGATAGCCGCGCTGGGCATAGTAGGCCTGCATCAGCCACTCCCGGGCAATCCAGTGTTCGGCGGCAAGCGGAAGATCTGTCTTATCCGCCTGGCGAAACTCCACAATACCCCAGCGCTCTGGATAATGCATGGCAATCAGCCCTTGCGGGCTCCAGGTCCAGTTGAACTCGGGCAGATTCCTGCCCTTGTCATCCTTGCGCTTGTGATACACACCATCGACAACATCCAGGTGATACTGCACACGGCTGAAGTTCATGCGCCACTGATCGCCATCCTTCGGCGGCATCTCCACATGCCCTCCCTGCTGAATGGCTGACCAGGGTAGCTCGATTTCGATGGTCCAGCAGCTGTCGCGGTCAGCCGGCTCATTCAGGGTGCCCATCAAGTGAACAGCACTGCGCATCCCGTGCATGTCCCAGTGATCGAGCGCGTCGGCGTTGTCACGATAGGGGCGGGTCAGGTAGAGATCCCACTCCGTCCCCATGGCGTTAACCTCAAGCTCGAAGTAGTCGTGATTGTCGCCATCCGGATCGATGAAAAGCTCGATATCGTTCTCATGATAGATCACCATGTCGCGCTTGTCGTATGTCGCCCAGATATCGGACTCTTCCATCCAGGCGGCCACATAAAGTGCCTGATCATCCCAGAGCATCTTCATCCGTGTATCACGAAAAGGTGCAGGCTTCATCTCGCCCTCGATGTCGCCAAAAGGCTCGCTCCAGGGGGCGAGCTCCCAGACAGCATCATCCAGCCTGCCATCACAAAGGGGTGGCTGTGGCGTCTTGTTACAGGGATAGCAAGCGGGATCAAAAGGAAGCTGCGGAACAGGAAAGGCGTGTATCACAAAGGGAAAAAGCAATAGTAGAAGACGCATTCACATTCCTTTCATGTAACCAGCTTTGGTGTAGGTGCAAGTCCCAATCCCGCACGTGCCCACTCAAGTGCACCCAGTACGCCAGCATCGTCTGGTCCCAGCCGGGAAGCCTCCACCGGGCAGGTTCCCCGAAAGGGCTCCATCAGATAATTCCTGAGGATTCGATTGACAGGCTCAAGAATCCAGCGCCCGGCTCGCGCAATCCCCCCGCAGAGCAGAATGCGCTCGGGGCTGCTGATGTGAATGGCTGTGGCCAGTCCGCGAGCCAGATATTCGGCTGTTCGCTCGAAGGTTTTACGGGCACACTCATCACCAGCCTCAGCGGCGTGATACAGTTCTTTTGGGGTGATGGCAGCTGGATCAAGACTTCCAGCATTGCCTTCCTCAAGCAGCTCGCGGTAAATGCGAACAATACCCTTGGCCGAAACACGGGTCTCCAGACAGCCATTCAGGCCGCAATTGCACTGAAGCCCCGGATACTCCACCCGCACATGCCCAAGTTCACCGGCGTGTCCGCTCCCACCCTGCAGCAGGTTGCCTTCACAGATGAAGCCGCTGCCCAGGCCCGTGCCCAGCGTAATCACCAGCAGATTGTTCGCCTTGCCCTCCCAGGCAATACGCCATTCGCCAAAGGCCGCAGCGTTGGCGTCATTGGTCAGATAAAGCTTGCCCGGCGTGTGAATGGCAAAGGCAGCGGCAAGATCCAGGCTTTCCCATTCAATATTGGGTGGGGCTTCAATCCAGCCTGTGTGCGGATTCGCATTTGGTACGCCCACACCAACGGCTGCAAGGCGCGGCCCCACCGGACAGGCAAGCTCTGCATCCAGATGTGCAAAGATGCGATCGAGCAGCTCGTTTACCGGGCGGTCAGCCATTGTGGGCAAGCTTCCCCGCTTGAGGATTTCGCCGGACAATGTTGAAAGCACATAAGGCGTATTGGTTCCGCCAATATCCAGGCCCAGAAGCCAGTCACCATGCAGGGTCATTGTGTATACGCCTCCAGCTCATCCAACAATTCACCCACTGTGCCTTCAAGCAGACCAACAACCGTGTCTGCAGCACCGTAATACAAACGGAATGGTGTATCACGCCCAGCAACTTCACCAACAGCATCGACACAGAGCCCGCTTGGAAAGACCACATTCGGCACCTGCCCGCGCTGCTCCCAGTCCTGCCTGGGCTCCAGCACATTCATCGGGCTCCGGGCCAGCAGACGGGTTGGATTCTCGCGATCCATCAGCAGAACACCCGCCTGATAGATGTTACCCGCTGCAAAATGCGTGGCCACGCCGTGATACACCAGCAGCCAGCCCACTTCAGTCAGCAGGGGCGGGGGGCCGGCTCCGATCAATTCATCCCAGTAGTGAAAACGGCCGCGGATTAGCTCGGTCAAGGGCTTCCACGTTTTAAGATCCTGGCTCTCATCCAGCTGAATCATGCTGCCAGAGGCTGGGTCGCCGGCGCTCACAGGCGGGGTGTTTGGCCGGGATAGACGCAGATAGCGATCTGTGATACGTTCAGGAAAAAGCACGCAATTGCGCGTATTCACTTCTTCCGGAACTGCCACGAGCTCGGGCCCTTCGCCAGGCGACCAGCGGAGAATTGCAGTCCTGCAGCCCCGATCCGTGTCCAGTGCCAGACATACATGGATTCGGCCTTCAAGCCTGGTCAGGCGAGCATCGTATGCGTGATACACGGGCCAGGGCAGATCGCGCATCCAGTCAAGCGAAAACAAACCATCTGCAAAGCGAATCTTACCGAAACGATTGTGCCACGCAGGCAGCAGGTGTGTGCGCCGGCCGCGATCCTGAACTCGCAAAAGCAGAAGATCCTCATCCCCATCCACCAGGGCTCCAGGATTGAAGACAGAGCTCGGATCACGCAGTGCCGGACACAGCGCGGGGATCATGGAAGGTGTGATCAGGGGCGTCGAATGTCGCTTCAAGGCCTCTCCCGGTTGAGCCCTGCCAATATGACAAAGCCCGGGCTGCCTTAGTTGGGCAAAGGCAGTTTGCCCAGAAACTGTTACCTAAGCTCATCACGCATCGCAGTAAGCTCCACCAGCAGCGCTTCACTTTGCGCGTCAACCTTTTCCAGTTCAAGCTGATGCCAGTCCTGAAGCAGTTGATTGATGCGCGGCACCAAGCGGCTACACAGCTGCTTGCATTGCCCGTCACTGCCTTTCAGGGCAATCAGCTTTTGCAATCGCCCAACCAGCTCCATCCGCTTTAGCAGCCTTTCAGCCTTTTCAGGCAGGGACTCGGTCTGTCCTTCCTCCCGGGCATGGCAGGGCAGACACAGGGCTGCAACCTCACTTGATGGAATTCGCCCGGCAGTCATTCCACCGTGACAGGTGATACAGGTCGGGCGGTCCGCTTCCTGTCCCTTGTTTTTGATGAAGCGATTGTGCTCGCTCTCTTCAAAGGCCAGGAAGATTTCCTCATGGCAACCCCCGCATGTGGCATTGATGCGCTGGCTGCGAGTTGACCAGAGCATTTCCTCTTCACCGGGTGGCTGGTGGGCCAGATTCATTTCATCGGCTTCGGGGTCGCCGCCATGGCAGTGGACGCAACTAAGTCCTGCAAGGCTGTGCGGCGAATCCAGCCAGAGCTGAAAGCAATCATTCAGCGCGGTGTCGGCGGCACGCTCAAGCGGGTTTCCGTGACAGTTCAAACAGGTGTCGGCGGGGAGATTCGCCGGAAGCAGGGCAAAGGCCAGACACAGAAGCGGGAACATGGCGTTCATAGGCACCTCCTCTGTCTGGGCACAGGCTACCAGTTGGACACAGAAGATGCAATCAAAATCCAAAAACAAGACATGCCGGGCGAACCCGGCATGCCTGCGGTCGACTGCCACGACCGGCGAGCTCCATGGCTGGAACTCTGAAGGACAGGAGATTTTGTCTCGTGCAAGAATGTTAGGCAACCTTTTCGAACAAAACAAGGAATAATCCCTGTTTTCTCTTCAAAGCTGCTTCCAACCCATTTCCGCGGGATCGTGTCAAGATTGGTTGACACTTGGACTTGAAATCTCGTTTGCCACTCATTTTTCTCTTGCATAGCCGCTACTGACCACTTATCCTGAACATCAACGCACAGAACACAGCTTGTCAGTATTGTCACATAGCCGGGAGAAACCATGTTTCAATGCCTTACGCTGCTCTGCGTGGCAGCCACCTTGCATGCGGATTTGATCAGTCTGCCAGCGGAGTATCTGGATTCAAACAATCTGGATTTGTCATCGGGAACGGAACTGCTGATTTATGGCACGGAAGTCCAGTCCTGCCCTAATCTTGCCAACCTGAACTGGACCGGCGGTACCCTCAGGCTGGAAGGTTGTCTGCTCCAGCCATCAGCAATCTTGAGCAGCCCGGGCCTGCCCCTGCATGTCATGCCAGGACAACTGCTTGAGTTAAGTTCCACAACAATCAGCAGCGTGGACACGGCACTGGTCGTTGAAGGTGGCGAGGTCAGTCTGACGGATGTCACTCTGGCAGCAACCGGTTGCAACATTCGCAGCATCCATTCTGAATCCCTGATTTCCCTTGATCAGGTGCGTATCTGCAATGCAGATACAGGCCTGGAGCTGCTTGAGGTGCAAAGCGCCAGCCTGAACGATGTGCTTTTCCTGACCAATCAGACAGCCCTGATCAGTTCAGCAGGCACTGTCAGTCTGGACAAGGTGATGTTTCAGGCAAACGAGACAGCCCTGCGTCTGGAGGCGGGTGCGCAACTTCCGCTGATTGGCGTAGAGGTCGATTTCTTCGAAAACCGCTACACGCACATCGACAACCAGACAGCTGCAGCTATTGATCTGGGAACAGCCTATCTGGATGGCTCTGCAGGAATCAGCGGACCCTGGCTGCGCAGCGGAACGGAGCCCGGCATGCTCTGGAGCCAGCCGGAACTGCCGATCATCCCCGATGACGGCGATGACGATGTTTTCCGCGCCTGCCCGGCTGATTGGATAAGTAAAAACGGCATTCCACTAAAGCCAAGCATGATGCGGGTCTATCATTCAAACAGTCCCTACAGCGGCTATACACTCCAGCAGGTTCTGTTGCCGGGTGAAAGCACAACGCTTCAGCCGCAGGGTAATGGCCGGGACTTCTACCGGACAACGATCGTTGTCGGCGAGTGGGCGGACTGAGCCATGAAAAACATCACAGCACTCTTTGAAGCAGGCCGCTACCGGCATTACCTGGCTGTCTCACATTCACTGGCAAAAGCAGAGCGGAGCGATGCCATCAGGTTGGACGAGGCCTTGTGTTACCTGAGGCTCGGCAAGCTGAATCAGGCCATGTCACTGCTGCGCGACCTTTATGAAACCGCAAGCGATCCCGCTGCCAGACAGAATGCGCTGCTGAATCTCGCAATGTGCGCCATTCGCAATCTGGATCTGGATTTCGCTGACCGCTGCTTTGATGAAGCCCTGCGCACAAAGGACGGCGAAATCTGGCAGGCCAGGATTTACCAGCAATGCAGGCGACTGGTGGAGGCGGGGAATCAGTCGAAACTTTTTGACGAATACCGCTCTTTGGATGATGCCGGACACAGGCGCTTCTTTCAGAATCAGCTTAGCCGAATTGCAAAGGCCGTCAACCGGATAGACCTGATTGGTGATTTCTACCAACGGCTGCGCGGCGGGGAGGAATCGCCTTCCCTGCGATTGATGATGGTCGCCTTTGAGCACTTTCGCTTGAGCGGCAACACGGGCGAGATGGCCAAAATCCTCGATGATGCCAATCGACACGCTTCCAGCAGGGGCGATAGCCTTTACCGGGACTACATGGAACTGCTTTATCTGCTTCACACGGGGGATGGCGAGGGTCGGCAATTCGAACTGGCTACTCAACTGATAACACAGCTGGACAATTCGCCCATCATCCATGGTGAGAGCATTGAACAGGCCTGCGCTACGGTGCTCAGAAGGCACAGCCCTACGGATCCCGTGCTGGTCTCCACGCGCTTCGGACTGGTTGGCATCAGCAAGGAGATTGGCGATTTGCGTGATGGAATCGCCCGCTTTGCCAGCCTCGCCTCGCCAGTGCTGATTTCGGGTGAAAGCGGAACTGGCAAGGAACTGACGGCCCGCGCCCTGCACGAAGCATCGGATCGAGCCCGCGAGCCCTTCGTTGTCATCAACTGTCCGGCTATTCCCGATCGGCTCTTTGAATCTGAACTCTTCGGTCACGTGGCAGGCGCTTTTACCGGCGCCACATATGATCGTGCTGGCAAAATCGAAGTGGCCGGGGCGGGAACCCTATTCCTGGATGAAGTCGGGGATCTGGAAGCCGGCATGCAGGCCAAGCTTCTGCGCTTTCTGGAAAGTGGCGAGTATCAGCGTATTGGTGAAGGCAAGGTTCGCTACAGCAAGGCCCGCATCGTGGCTGCAACTCACAAGCAGTTAAGTGACGAAAGCTTCTTCAGGCACGATCTCTATCAGCGCATTTGCCAGCTGGAACTTCACCTGCCAAGCCTGAACAAGCGGCGCGAGGATATTCGCTATCTGGCCCGCCACCGCGTTCAGCAGCTGAATGCCAGCCAGCAGGATGGTTGGAAGGAGCTAAGTCCCGATGCCGAAGAGCTGCTGTTACAGAGCAGCTGGCCGGGAAATGTCAGACAACTCTTTCATTTGATCGATGCGATCTGGCACACATCAGGTCCCCGAATCCAGCAATCCAAAGTGGCTGAAGCGATTGCCCGCCGAGCCGCCCCGGCAAGGAATGGCGCCGTGGATGTTCAATTCAGCAATGGCCAGTCCTGGAAGCTGAACTTCAAGGACGATGGTCTGCGCATGAGGGATCTGCAGGAGCGGGTTGCCTACGATGCTGTGATACAAGGCCTCGAGCACTTTGATGGAAACGTATCACAGGTTGCCGATTACTTTCAGCTCTCTTCGCGCAGCATCTATCGCATGCTGGAGCGAGGTCGCGAGATGAATGGCGACGAAGCCTGATTAACACCTGAAATGACTGGGCGCGGCGGAGCACTTCTCCCCCATTTGCTTCGTCGCGCCAGTCTTTTTACACACCTCGCATTCCCGCCAATTGCCACATTCTTCCAATAACCCGGAGGTGATATGAGTGGCCTGTTGATTCCGCTTGGCCTTCTGGCCATCCTGGCCTTTTGGCTCATCGGCATTTTCAATCGCCTGGTGGCCCTGCGCAATCAGTTCAAGAATGCCTTTGCCCAGATTGAAGTGCAGCTGAAGCGTCGCTACGACCTGATTCCCAATCTGATTGAGACGGCAAAAGGTTACCTGAAACAGAACGTCAACGTCAGTAATTTGCGTAAACACAT
>CAYFPS010000004.1:46275-147919 GCA_964345075.1 uncultured Bacteroidaceae bacterium
CGAAACGCTGGAGGCCGTGATTGCCGCACGCAATGCCGCATTGGCAGGGCTTGAGGCGGCTGCAGGTCAACCGGGCAGTCTGGATGCCATGAAGAAACTGGGCGCAGCCGAGGGCGGATTGGCTGGCGCGCTGGGGCGGCTGAATGTGGTGGTGGAAGCCTATCCGGAGCTGAAGGCCAACAGCAACATGATGCAGCTCTCTGAAGAGTTGACCAGCACAGAAAATCGAGTATCCTATGCGCGGCAGGCCTACAACGATCAGGTTATGGCTTACAACACCTACAAGCAGTCCTTTCCACAGAATCTTCTGGCCGCGACATTTGGCCACGGACCGGATGCGGGCCTGCTGGAATTCGCCGATCACGACGTGATACAGGAAGCTCCCAAGGTCAGCTTCTGAGCCAGCCATGAATGTGATGAACATCCATGAGGCTCAGGGCTCGGCAAAACGTCAAACAGCCTTTTTCATCCTGCTGTTTACGCTGGCCATTCTGCTGCTTTGCCTGGCCGCCATGCTCGTTGTTGGCGTTGCCTTCGGCCTTCTGCTGAACGATCAGGGCCAGGTCGAACTATCTCGAAATCTGGAAAGCATGTTGCCAGTCGGTGGCATTGTTCTGTTGATTGTCGCAGGCGGCAGTCTCTCTCGCTGGATGAATCTGCGCGCAGGTGGATCAGCCGTGGCACGCGCCCTGGGCGGTGTGGAACTGCCGAAAAGGCCCACTGATCCGCGACAGCGCATGCTGCAGAATGTCGTGGAAGAAATGGCTCTGGCGGCTTCGCTTCCCGTGCCAGCGGTCTACCTTTTGCCAGAGACCGGAATCAATGCCTTTGCTGCAGGGAATTCACCTCAGGATGCGGCCATCGGTGTAACACAGGGTGCCATCGAAACCCTTTCACGGGATGAGCTTCAGGGCGTCATTGGTCACGAGTTCAGTCATATTCTGGGCGGCGACATGACACGCAACATTCGGCTGACAGGGCTTCTGGGTGGGATCTTTGCACTGGGTGTTACTGGCTACATCGCCCTTCGTCTGGCACCAAGCCTGATGAGCAGTCGCGGGCGCAGAAATGACAAAGGGCAACTTGTCCAGGCTGGAATTGGTGCCGCTGTAGCAGTCTGCGGGCTAGGCTTGATGCTGGTCGGGGCCATCGGGACCTTCTTTGGCCGATGGATTCAGTCCGCGATCAGCAGGCAACGGGAGTTTCTGGCCGATGCCAATGCAGCCCAGTTTACGCGCAATCCCGATGGTCTGGCCCGCGCCTTGATCAAGATTCGTGATACACAGGCCGGTAGCCGGGTTCGCGCGAAACATGCAGGTGAATACAGTCACTTCTTTTTTGCTGCAGGCATCAAGGGTGGCTTTGCCAGTCTTTTTGCCACACATCCCCCAATTGATGAGCGGATTCAAAGGCTGGATCCGGATGGTTCGGAAGGCTCTGGCGATCACGCTGTCTGAATCCTGTTTGTATCACCGATAAAATCCGAAGAGGGGGGCACTCGGCAAGCGCCCCCCTCTTCTTTGACCACCACTACGATTAGTCCACAATAAAATCACACGCTTCAGATACACGAATCCACAGTTCACTATCCCTCAGGGCTTCAGCGCGTATCACAAGTCGACTGCGATCCGCACGGCTAAGGCGCAGCTTGCGACCGGCCTTGTACCACAGATAGAGGGCAATCAGACAACAGGACTCCATGTCCAGAGTTCCATCATCCAGAGCGCTCAGCTGCCTGTGCAGCTCTGACAGCTGCGAATATTCGGCCAGCCCCGCCAGCGTGGTCAGCTCATTCAACAGCCAGTGTCCGAAAGGTTGCTCAGCGCCATTGTTCATTGCATCAAACAATTGGTTTGACGACTCCGGAAGTGGGGCATTGCAACACAAGACCTGCTCGCTTGGCTCTGCTCTGTTGAAGCGTCCGACATGGCCCCTGACGGAGTCCCTGGCGACATTGGCCATTTCTGCGTGGTAAGCGACGGCGCCCATCCCGTGCCAGCCTGCTGCCATCATTTGTGGAACCTTGCGCAGCTCGGGCATCCCGCTGGACTTTTCGCCTTCGCTGCGAGGGTCAACCACGATATGCGCCGTATACGGACTGGCCAGTTGATAGCTCAGCGCCAGCTGCTTCAGCTCCTCTTCGGAACGGCTGCTGCCGGAACGCTTGATCAGCTGGTCTACGCGGATGCGTGATGCGACGGAAGGTGATTCTTCCTTGCAGCTGATCAGCTTGATGCTGCCGCGCCAGCACTCGCCATCCTCACCGTCAAGGACAAGCGAAACGGCATCACCCTTCAGATCCGCGAGCCTTGCCATCGCCAGGACCGAGTCGCCTGAGTAGATGACAGCGGGAAGGTGCTCCTCCAGGACTTCACCCGGCCACTCCACACGCATGCCAGTGGCGCGCGGCTGATTCATCCGCTGATAGTGCGCGAAGATGCGTGCGGCCATGTCTTCGCCCGGTGTTACAAACTCAATCGCTCCCCCGGTGCTAGTTGCAAGGGATGTGAGAATTCCTTCGGCAGGCGAACAGCCAACACCGACCACGAAAATACGCTGCCCGGCCTGCTGGACGCGCTGTACAAGGTCTTCTGCCCAGACTTCTCCATCCGTGATCAGCAGGAGATCTTCCTGCTGGCAGTCCGCATCATGGATGGAAAGAACCTTCTTGAGGGCAGCCTCCAGCTCCGTCCCACCATGGTTTGAGTCCAGCTGCCCGATTTTGCGCAGGGCTGCTTCCAGGTCTTCTTTTCCTGATGTATCACGACTCATCAGATTTTGACAGCTGCTTCCAAAGACATGCAGACTGAAGCGATCCTGCGAACGCAGACTTTCAAGAATGGCATTCAGGCCAATCCGCGCCTGCTTGATTGAAACTCCTCCCATGCTGCCAGAGCCATCCACCAGCAGCTTGATCAGGCGGGGTGACGGGTTTTCGGTCTTGTTGAAGAGGGGGTTGAAAGTAGCCAGCACGGTCGTTCCCTCAAGATCCGGGGCAGCTGTGGCTTCCGGAATCTCCGCTTCACCAGGGCGAAGGTTCAGTATCAAGTCGCGATCAAGGCTTGCGCCGGCACCCAGCGTATGGATCCTGCCTTCGTCTGCTTGTTGGTGGTCAAGCGAGTACTGTGGGCACTTCACTTCGGCCCTGGCCAGTTGGCCACAGACAAGCAGCTCCAAGGCCAGGGGGTAGTTGCACAGCACATTTGATTCTGGAACTTCATGCTCCATGAAGCCGAATCTCTTGGGGCGGCCATATCGAGGCGCGATCACCGTCGGCAGGTGAATTCGAATCTGCCCTTGCCGTTGCGCCTGAAGCTGGGCCCAGGTGTAACACAGCACGACCTCTTCACCTGGCTGCAAATTGCCCACATTAACCGAGTAGATTCCGCTGCCATGGGAGTTGAGCAGAATCGCGCCATCACCCGCTTCAATGGCCTCCTCGTACTCTAGCTCGGCCTTGTTTTTCTCTGTAACACGGGCAAGCAGTTCACGCTCACCAATCTTTACGCTCAGCCCCAGGAGAGTTGCTTCAGAGGGCAGCGGGAAACTGTAAACCGCCTCAATGACCTTGCGCTCTTCGTTGACAAAATGCTGCTCGGCTTCCATCGTCAATAGCATTCCGTCCAGTCGGCCCTTCATGGCGAGACCCTTGAAACTTCCGCCTAAGACATCAAGCCTGCTCTTGGGGCTGACTTCCGCATGAACCTGTGTCATTACAACTCCTCCTCTAGCGAACTCATATCCTCAATCACTTGTGATACACGGCGGGCCAGCTCGCGAAGCTTCCACCCATCCAGCCCTGCCTTGTCAACATCGATTTGTAACACGACTCCCGGGGCCAGATGCACCAGACTGCGAAGTTCGACGGTACCAGGCTTCGGACCGGTATTCTCATGGCCTTTGTGTGACAACTCGCTTAGCTGCCTGCGAATACCCTCCAGCGAGTAGCCATCCGCCTGAAGCCGCTTGACGGCCAGCAGCTGCTCCAGATGATAGTGCCGGTATGTGGCCGCGCGCCTGTTCCCTTCCGGCCTTGCGACCAGACCTTCCTGGATGTAGTAGCGAATGGTTCGCCGACCGAGTCCGGTCAGTTTCGCCAGCTCATCCATGCTGAAGGTCTTCTCTTCGCTTTTGGTGCTGTTCACAGGAGAGCCCCTGATTGATTCTCATTACGACAGTCGATTAAAACAGTTTTACTGTCACAATGCAAGCAAAAAATTCACTTAATGATCCAGGTTCTTGGATGTGCATAATGATTAATGGGATAGCTGGGCCAACAATGTAAGGGCGGGCTCGGGTGCCAGACACGTGTCTGGCACGTGTCTGGCACCCGCCTGGCACTTCCCCACCACCCCCAACGAAAAAGGAGCCCTCAGGCCCCTTTCTCGCACACACCCTCACATGGAGGCAAAGAAAAGACTATTTCATCAGCATCAGTTTGCGGGTTTCCACAAATCCATCGGCTTCGAGCTGACTGATGTAGAGTCCGCTGGGCAGGCCGGAGGCGTCAAAGCTGACATCGTGCTGGCCCCGGACGACCAGACCATCCACCAAAGTGGCCACGCGATGTCCCGCCAGATTGTAAATGGCCAAGGTGGCGTGACTTGTCTGCCCCAGTGAATAGCGCAGGGTCGTCACCGGGTTGAATGGATTGGGATGGTTGGGCAACAGCTGCACGGTTGAAGGCACTTCCGCTGCATCAACAGTTCCGTCCATGCTCGCCGTCATCGCCGCAATTCGAAAGGACTGCGCTTCGTCCTCAGGATCTTCGGGGTCGTTATCGTTCGAACGGATTTCCAGTGCAAGCAGCACATCACTGGCGCCAATTCCCGGCACACCCGAAAGATGCAGCTTCCACAGCTTGTCACCGTTATCGATTTCCTCCCACATCTCGCTGATCCAGGTTCCCTGAAAGGCCAGCTCGATCGGGGCACGATTCATGCACTCCACGCGCAGATCAATGATTTCATTGCTCCTGAAGCTGCTGAAAAGCAGCTCGACCCCATCGGCCCGTACGCCATCAGCAGGATTGAAGTTGAAAACAAGGGCTTCGTCGTCCTTGGAGACATTGTTTCGTGAGCTCATGTTGAAGTATTCGATGCCGGTTCCACCGGAGATTTCATCGTCCCCCGTGGTGCGCGCGCGGTCGTTCGAAAACTCACGAAGTCCTTCAGCATCAACACGAAAGGCTTTTACGCCAAGCCCTTCGTCCCGACCATCTGGCATGCGGCTGTTTTCATCGGTCATGGTGATAATGCCGGCATGATAATCGTGCAGATCGGGCAGGCCGATGAAGGTATCAAGATGTGTTTTGGCCGTAATGGTCATGAAGACGGGATCATCGGCCGTACCCGCGCCAGCCAGTCCACTGCGCTGCGCCTGCAGAACGGAACCTTCACCCGTGTCGGGGCTCGTGTAGAACCCAGGAAGATCGTAGTCTACAACGCTTTCCGTGTTGATATCCGAAGTGCCAAGTCCCAGACCTTCTGCCGTGAACTTGAAGGAGAGCTCTTCGCCCAGAGCAATGCCCGATACGCCCACAAGGCTGCTCAGCATGCCCGCAGCAAATCCCTTTGTCCATCCCTTCATTTCACCATCCCTTCCCGGGTTTCCCCGCTTGTCATTCGATTGCTGGTCACAGGTCATGGTTGGCCCTGGCGAAGCCATCTCATTCCCCGGCCGTCAATCATCGGCATGCCGAAAGCTCTGAATCACCCTGCGCGGCATTATTTCACTTTCCGCCCATTGCCAGGAAGACGGATGACAGGTACAGGAACCCCAATTCATTCAGGATTTTACTTGCTATTGCGATCGGAAATTGGTTTACTGGACACGTGCGCCGATTTGACACCGCTTGCGGGCGCCGAAAAGAAATGCTGCTAAAGTGTGATCCACCACCACAAACCGATGGATCCCGCTTGAGCCTTTCGTCAAGCGGTTTTTTTTATGTCGCCGATTTGATCGCGCAGCTTGCGGGCGACCCAAAAATGCAGCTAAAGCGGGCGTCTCCTATTGGGAATGGAGCGCCTGTTTCGTTTTCAAAGGAGGACCTCATGTGCAAGCACGACAATCACACCCAACCCAGGCAGAATGGCAACTCTTCCCGCAAAGGGCGGCGCAGGAAACAAAGCCCTGAAGAGGAAGCGCTCAGCCACTTCACCGAAGACTGGCAGAAGGCCTTTGATCTTGATTTCGTCCCTGAATTGTGGTTCGGTCAGAAGACGAGCCGGGTTGAATGGGATGCAAGCAAGCGCCGGCCCCTTACGCTTGATCTCCTCTGCCAGATTCTGAACAATGGCCTTGATGAAGCCACCGAGGGGGAGCTGGGCCCCCACGCCCTGGAGTTCCTCAGCCGGCTTGGCTATGCCACACCAAAATGGGAGGCAAACACAAGTCTTGGTCAGGAAAGGGTCCTGATCACTGTTTTCTACAAAGGCCTTGTTGACGGCAGCATGTCCGGATCTCACTCCAGGCAGGAGTGGAGTGACCTGAGTCTTTGGGTCCCCAGGGGCCCTGCGACCCGGGACTGGCTACTTGCGTTGAAGGATCTTGAGCAGGATCCGTCCAGGCCTGATATCGCCATACTGCAGGCTAATCGCAAGCAGCTGGAAGCGATTTTGGCAGCGCTTGATCCGGAAAACTCTGATGCAGTTCCCGTAGTGGTCTCCCATGGTTTACTTCCGCAGGAAGGAGTTTACGGGGGCATTGAAGAGGACCTCTATTGTCCTGATTGTGCATATTGGGGTTATGGCCCATGCTACTGTTATTGCCCGGAGTGTGGAGGGCATAAACACGATGAATGTGGCTGTGAATACTGCGAATGTTGTGAATTAATAGGCGATGAGTGCAATTGCACTGAAGATCGCTATACGATTTGCCGCCGCTGTGGGAATGAGTTTTCGGAGTGCACTTGCATACGGTGTTCAACTTGTGGCAGGGTCGAGGACCTGTGCAATTGCAATGTGGAGCAAGCTGAAGAAGAGCCGCTTGATGAAGGGGATGAGTCCGGCGCAGCAGAGCCCCCTGTGGATGACCTTCTCAACGGCACCGACGGTGATATCAGCGGATACATTTTCAGTAAACGACCCCTGAAGCCGCCTACATTGGCACAACTGATCCTGCTGCTTGAAGAAAGCGGGTTGCTTTTTGATGCAATCAAAGAGTACAACGAAGGCGCAGGGATGGATATAACCAAGGAGAATTGGAGCGAGTACATCAGGTTCAACTGCCAGGAATATCCACAGCTGGTTCCCTACATCTACAAGGCCATCAAGCACTGCGACTGGATCCCCGAATCATGAAAGCACTTGAGACACTATCACTTCGGGATCACGACCTGCGCACTGTCCTGCACATTCCCCACAGCTCAACGGAGATTCCCGCCGATCTGCGCGGGGATCTCCTGCTTAAGGATGCTGAACTGAAGCAGGAGCTGCTGGCCCTGAGCGATCACTTTACGGATGAACTGTTTCCAGCTGCCGGCAGGCCGGCACTACGCTTTCCGGTCAGCCGGCTGATCGTGGATCCCGAGCGCTATCCGCTGGATGCCGACGAGGCCATGGCCGCGCGTGGAATGGGCGTCATCTATACCCGGGATTCTCAAGGTCGGCAGCTTCGCCATGAACCGGGCCCAAAAGCGCGTGAAAAGCTCCTGAACGAGCTGTACCGGCCACATCACAAGGCCCTGGAAATACTTGTTCAGCAATCCCTTCTGGAAAAGGACGGCTGCCTGTTGCTGGATTGCCACAGCTTTCCAGCAAGGCCCCTTCCCTGCGATCTGGATCAGGACACCGATCGCCCCGACTTCTGCCTTGGCACCAACTCATCGTCCACTCCGGAGGCGCTGGTGATGGCTGCCTGCGAATTTTTTGAGGCCCACGGCTACACCGTGGCGATCAATCGCCCCTACGCCGGCGTGCTGGTGCCGGCCGCCTTCAGCAGCAATACCCATGTGCTGGCGCTGATGATCGAGGTTAATCGCAGGCTTTACATGGATGAATCCACAGGCGATAAGCACAAGGGCTTTGAGGAAATCAGGCAGCTGTTGAAGGAACTTGTGCTGCGGCTGGAATCAAGCGCGCGAAGTGTCCTGAAGAAGCAGCGAGCAAAGGAGGCCTTCGCCCGGGCAGCCGCAAACAGTCTTTTGCTGGATTGGGATGAATAGTGCCAATGACGCCAGGCCCGTGATTCAGCTGCCCGGCTCGCGCTGAAACTCCATGACCAGCAGCATGGGCCAGCCGATGTACTTCTCGCTGCGAGGAAAGTCGGCGGCAAAACTCTCTGTCGGCGCATGCTCGGAAAGATGCGTCAGACGAAGGCCAGCGGTCAGCCCGGCCATGACAAAATCACTGATCTGATGCGGCCAGCTGCCTGGGTGAACCTTTTCTCCCGTTGCCGGATCGGTAAAACGGGCCTGGCTTCCCTTAAGGAACATGGCAGGATGCATGGCGCTTAGCAGCACCCGGCCACGCGCCTTCAGTACTCGTGCAATTTCGCGGTAGAAGCCAGCCAGATCTTCAATGTGCTCCAGCACCAGCGAGCTCAAGACCAGATCGAAGTGGGCCATCCCGCAGGGAAGCGGCTTTGCCAGATCATGCTGAAGAAAATGAATCCGATTGGCTCCCGGCTTTTCGCGCGCGGCGGCCAGCATGCCTGAAGAAAAGTCCAGCGCTGTAACACGGGCACCAGCCTCAGCCAGCCACAGCGCGTGCCGGCCTGTGCCACAGCCAAGGTCCAGAATCTCCAAAGCAGCAACGCTGTCAAGATGCCCGTGTATCACGGCTGCTTCCAGAGCGGCTAGCGGGTTTGCATCGTGATCATAGACCTCCGCCCAGCGGTCATAGCCTTCGCGAATGGCTTCTTTGTGATCTGGCAGCTGACAGCTGATCTTCAACAGCAAGTCCTGTGATACAACATGTGTTCAAGGTCCTGGCGCATAGGATGCATGTCCCCACATCCAATCAAATCACGCAATGCCCTGCGCCAGCAGGAGCTCCCGATTGCTTGGGTACTGCTTCAGCTGCTGGACGAGCGTTCTGGCCCCATCAATCCTGCCCAGATTGGAGAGCGACTGTCGAATTCGCATGACCGGACCACGCTCGGTGGCATCCAGCAAAAGCTCTTCCTTGCGCGTACCACTCCTGGCAATGTCGATAGCTGGAAAGATCCGCTGATTGGAAATCTCCCGCGAGAGGGTTAGCTCCATGTTGCCCGTGCCATTGAACTCTTCCAGAATCACTTGATCCATGCGGCTGCCGGTGTCCACCAGCAGCGTTCCCAGAATGGCCAGCGAACCGCTGTCCTCCAGGTTGCGCGCCATTCCAAAAATGCGCCTGGGCACCTCCAGGGCACGCGCATCCATGCCACCTGAAAGCGTGCGACCACTGGAAGACTGCCGGGCATTGTGTACGCGAGCCAGTCGCGTGAGTGAGTCGATGACCACCAGCACATCCTGGCCCGCTGCTGCCTCCCGCATGGCCTTGCTCATCAGATTCTGGGCCGTCTGAATGTGATGATCGTAGCTCTCGTCTGACGAGGAGGCGTGAACTTCAGCCTGCACACTGCGCTTGAAATCCGTGACTTCTTCGGGACGCTCGTCCACCAGCAGGCAGTAGACCTTCATCTCCGGGGAACCTTGTATCACGGCGTTGCAGATGTGCTTGAGGAAGGTTGTCTTGCCGCTTCCCGGCGGTGCGACAATCAGGCCGCGCTGCCCCATTCCAATCGGGCAGATCAGATCCATGGCGCGCACACTTAATTCCGAGCTGCCGTCCTCCAGCCGTATACGCGGAGCGGGATCGATGGCGGTGGCTCGCAGAAAGCGCTGCTCTTCTTCACTCACAGTCGTACGCTCGGGAGCACGCCGCATGGCGTTCCTGCTCGCGTTGCGGTAGTTTCTCATGGTTGTAACACACCTGAATTCGTTTTTTGCAAGGGGCGCTTTACAAGAGCTTCAACATGACAAAGAAAAGGCCAACTCTACGCATGCAGGGCCTTTCACTTGAATCAGCTCGTCACAAGGTACTTGTATCACACAAAGGCATTCAATGGGGGATTCAGCTCAAGCTTGACGCTTTAATGCAATGCCCCTGACACGGCTGCCAGCGGCTGCCCGGGAGGCGTGTTTCAGCGCTTGTAGGCCACATAAATGTCCGCTTCAATGATGACATCGTTTTCAACGTAGTGATGGACGAAGTAGAGATTGCCGCTGTCATCCAGCGTGGCTTCTCCAGCAAACTGCGAAACAATCAGCTCCGGCTCGCCCCAGTTTCCATTGTCTTTTTCCGACATGTAAATGGCGGGCGTGCCATTCAAGGTTCTGCTGAACCACAGCTGATTCCCATCGGATGAGACAAAAGGAAAGGCATCCTGCCCCGCCGTGTTCAGTGCTTCAAGGTTGACAGGCTCCGACCACTCATCTCCGCTTCGAGTGCTCTGCCACAAATCCAGATCGCCCCTGCCGCCTGCGCGATTCGAGTGATAGTAGAGATCGTCACCATGCAGGTGAACCTCGCCAATGCCCATCTCCTGCATGAGCCGGTTACCGCAAAACACCCAGTTCTGCCAAAGGTCATTGATTCGTTCAGCCTGGAACATGTTAACGCCCGTGTAGCCCTCTCGCACCGAGGCAAACCACATCTCATCGCCTTGCACACAGACTGCTCCATCAAGCGCGATCTTCCCCGGGTCCTGCAACCAGACCCGTTCGGCTTCGCCCCACTGGCCCTGCGACTTGCGCGAAACCCAGACACCCGCGGTCTCGTTCAGCACCTGCTGCTCCATCGGAACGCGCACATCGGGCGTAAAGAAGAAGTAGAGCGTTTCGCCGTCGGGCAGAACAAAGGGCGAGTCCTCGGCACCGGCCGTATTGACCGCCCCCGCCAGCGGGACAGGATCTTCATAGGCTGTGGAGTGAAGTATGGGCGGATGAAAATCGGTGGCGGGTCCACGCTTTTCAATGTCAGCCGGAAGTGATTCAGCACGATTGACTTCCGGGTAGGTGGAAAGTGAATCGCTTTCGCTGTCACACTGCATGCACGCCAGTAGCGTGGCAAGGCAAAGCAGATGCGCCGGTGTGCAAAGCCTCATGGTGCTCCCCTTCATGCTTGTGCTTCAAAGGCGCCAACCGCCGCTCAACCGACCCGCCCGCGTGGCCAACAAGCGTGTTTCAGCGCTTGCCGCCTTTCTTGTAAGCCTTGATGAAGCGGCCGAAATCCTTGTCCTTCTTGCGCTTTTCAGCATAGCTCAGGTCGTGATGCTCGTTTTCTTTCGAGAGCTTGAGATAGCTGAGGTATCGGTCCTCGCTAATCTCACTTTGCCTGGCAGCCTCCAGCACCGCGCATCCGGGTTCATCCCTGTGTGTGCAGTCTGCAAAGCGGCAGGCAAGCGAAAGCTCATGGATCTCCGGGAAACTCTCATCAAGTCCGTCGCCGCTTCCAAGCAGTCCGAACTCGCGCATGCCGGGCGTGTCAATCAGCATGGCGCAGTTTTCCTGCACAAGCAGCTGGCGTCTTGTTGTTGTGTGTCTGCCCTCGCCCGTCTGGCTCACGGCGCTTGTTTCGAGCGCCTTTCGACCCATCAGCTGATTAATGAGTGTGCTCTTGCCAACGCCCGATGAGCCGATGAGGCAATAGCTCTTGCCCGGTAAAAGCTGCGAACGAAAGGCATCAAGTCCTGCCCCGCTGCTGCTGCTTAGTGGAAGAATCCGGGCTGGAATCCCCGCTTGCCTGATCTGCTGGATCTGACGGTCAAGCTCCTCCGGCCTCAGCAGGTCTGTTTTGCTCAGGACGATGATGGCTTCGATGCCGCCCTCGCCGCAGGCAACCAGGTAACGCTCCAGTCGGCGCAGGTTGAAGTCGTAGTGGCAGGACTGAACAACAAAAGCTGTGTCAATGTTGGCGGCAATCATCTGATAATCAACGATTTTGCCCGGTCGCTTGCGGCGCAGGAAAGTCCTTCGAGGTAAAAGGGCGTGGATGATCGCAAAATCCGGCGAAGCCTGCTGAATGCAAAGCCAGTCGCCAACGCAGGGCAATTCGGCCTCGGACTCGACCGTGTAGCGAAATCGGCCCATTAATTCCGCGGGCATTTCCTGAGCCTCGCCCCGCACAAGGTAGGCGTCACGATCGACGGCCATGACCCGCGCCAGACTCTGCCCCGGTTGAAGCAGCGCCGCGGCATGCCCGGAGAACCAGTCGCTGAAGCCGAGTTGCTCTAGGCTCATATGCTTGTTCACTGTCCTTTGCGCTTTTCCTGCCGGCTAAAATGCGCGGGGCATGTTCATCAACTCAATTGGCGCCACACAAGCATGCACAGGCAGCAGGTGAATGCCCTGATGGCCTTCGCTTAGAATTGCCGGAGGAAATCCCGGATCAAAGATACCACAAGCTCCGGCGCTTCCTGATTCATGTTGTGCCCAACGCCATTCAAGACTTCGACTCGTCCGCGGCTTGATCGAGCTGCCAGCCTTCGGTTCTCCTCCACCCAAAACTGCTGATAGGTCTCTGCAGAGTCTCCGAAAACAGGATTGGGCCGGGCAGAAGCGATCACCAATAGCGGCAAGTCGCAAAAAGAATCCACCGCCATGGTGGCAGCACCGAATTCCATCATCGACCTGTGTTCGGAGGCCATGGCGGCAAGCTGCGGGGCTTCCGGCGAAGAAGCGGCACGGGCTATTTCTGAGGCGGCCTGAAGTTCTTCGCCGGCAGAGACGGCCATCTCCCACAAGCCCGGGAATCGCCTTTGCTCCAGCCAGGCTCTGGGTGGCGGATCGAGCAGGATCATTCCCGCAAGCTCCGATGGGTGCTCGACCCAGTAGGCAAGGGCGTTCAGCCCACCCAGCGAGTGACCGACCAGCACAAAAGGCCCTTCAAACCCGGCAGCTGACCGTAGTTCATGCAGGGTTGCCGCATTGGCGGAAGGTGTTCTTGGCAAAGGGCCCGGCTCACTGCCACCATAGCCCGGGCGATCGAAGGCACAAAGCGAGAACTCATCGGCAAGCCCATCCATCACAGCAAGCCAGTGCCCGGAAGTTTCTCCAAGCCCTGCGTAAATCATCACTGTCGGCCCGGTGCCGGGGTTGCAGCGGATGAAGACTTGCCGCCCCTCCACCTCAATCGCTCCCTGAGGAACACTTTCCATCATGGATTCGGAGGCGCCAGCACAGGCCAGCACACTTGAGAAAAGGAAGAAGAGGACTGCTTGCACGTTCATATGGATCCAATCAAAGGCTTTGCTAGCTGTTGGCTGAAATCAATTGCCCCGCCACCTGGGCGGTTGCTTGCGCAGGTGCCGAACCGCTCAAAAGAATCTGGCAAGATGCGGGTGGCTCTTTGCTGAAGGCGAAGGGGGCTTGGACTGCACTGCGAATCCTTTGCAAGCAGGTTCAACACATTTTGTCCTTGATCAAACCGATTCCAGGGCAAACACCAGGTCCCAGGGAATTTCTTGACTCAATAGTCTACTATAGTTACCATGCCGCATGGCAATTCCTGTTCGTGAAATCAGACTGCTGCAGACGGCAAAAGGGAGCGTCCCTTTTGAAAAGTGGTTTGATCGCCTGAAAGACAAGCGCATCCAGGCCATAGTCGATGCCAGATTGACGCGCCTGTTGGACGGCAATTTCGGTGATCACAAGCAGGTCGGCAAAGGAGTTTTTGAGCTGCGAATCCAGACGGGACCAGGATATCGCATCTACTACGGACTGGATGGACCAAGGCTCGTAATCCTGATTGCCGGTGCTTCGAAGCGGTCGCAGAAAGCAGACATTGAAACTGCACAAGAGCTTTGGAAGGAGTACCGAAATGCCAAGTAAACCCTACAAGCCTGCGCTGCTTTCGCGACTGGAAGATCCCGAATACTCCGTGATTTACTTGTCTGAGGTGCTTCAACATGAATCTCAGGAAGCCTTTTTGATTGCCCTCAGAAACGTGATTGACGCCAGGGGGGAAAAGATTGGCGAACTCGCAGAGCAGATTGGTCTTAGTCGCCAGGGCCTCTCAAAGCTGCTTTCCAGCGCCGGAAATCCGCGGCTTTCAACTCTCAATGAACTACTTCGCACTCTTGGGATGAAGATCCAGATCAGCAGCGACAAAGCAGCCTGATCACAACTGATGAATCCGAGCTTTCCCCGGGAGTGGTAATTCGCCATTTGCGGCCCACCTGATTAATCCTGCGTGTAAACCCTGAAATCAAACGCCCTGACACCCGGGCGGAATGCTTGAGCAGGTGCCGAACCGCTCAAAAGAATCAGGCAAGATGCGGGTGGCTCTTTGCTGAAGGCAAAAGGGCCGGACTGCTGGGCGGGCCAATAGCAAGTAATTGTTATGCAGCAGTCTCGTAGTTCACTTCCCAGCCCGGGAATACAAGAACAGCAGATCACTCGATACTGCTGCCCAAGCATGGACCGAAGCGATTTTCGATACTTAGCCGCTTCGTACCGATACCATTTCATTTTGCACGCACCATTAAAGCTTCCAACGACACGAGAGCGAACAAAAGTAAACTTGGCATCATCACTTAGGGACTTGATTGCTGCTTCACTGATACTGGGGCGAAAGCTGCAAGTGTTTGTCAGACCCTTTCCCTCAGCCCTCTTTGTCTGTTCCGGCGTCCTGTCGATGATGCCAAACTCCGACGATCCAGATCGTATCACCTATCCGCCTATAGAAGAAACGATACTGGTTCACAATTACCTGGCGGTACGGCTGAGTCGGAAACTCGGGTAATGGGCTACCCGAATCAGGAAAGGTCCGAAGTCTTTCAAGAGTCTTCTCAGAGTCAGTGACCAACGAGTTGGCCGCTTGAGTGCTCGTTTCAAGTAGCTGTCCAACGGCATCAAGGAATTGCTGGCGAGCCGTGGTTGTGAATCGAACATCCACTTGTCAGCTACCAAGCAGCGAACGAGCATCGCTCATCACGGATCCAATAGATTCACCTTGATCCTGTGAAATCTCTTTCTCGCTTTGTGTCAAAAGGTCCAAAAGCTGAACTCGCCGCTCCACCGCTTCATAATCCTCCAGGCTCATTAGTACAGCCGCCGCCCTACCGCGCTGCGTAATGACCAGTGGACCGTTTTTCGAACGAACGATATCGAGAACCCGCGATGCGTCCTGGCGCAAATCTGAAACGGGAACGATCATCGGTAGCTTTGCCATAACTCCTCCAGCTTTCCCGAATTGTGCAATCTAACGTGCAATTAAGCAAGCTGTTAGTTGCATCATTAAAGATTCGTTTAACCGGTCTATGCAGAAGAGCCAATTCTCCAGAATCGGTCTAACGGCTGAACTTCAATTGACCGTCCACGAGTGCCGATTTTTCGGCATTGACCAGGACTCTTGCTGGTTCGCGAAGTGAAGCGGTTAAACGTAGAATGGCGGAAGGCCTTTTGCCTGGTCAGCGAAGGCCGCGCAAGCCGGCCTTAGAGCTTTTTTCGCACGACCTCCTGCAGCATTTCCTTGTCCAGGCTAAGATCGGCGACAAGCCGCTTCAGGCGGGCGTTTTCCTCTTCAAGCTGCTTCAGTCGGCGCAGTTCGCTCACCCCAAGCCCGCCAAATTTGCGCTTTCAGTTGTAGAAGGTGGCTTCCGAGATCCCCATCTTGCGACAGACCTCGGCTACCCGCGTTCCCGTCTCCGCCTGCTTCAGCGCAAAGGCAATCTGCTCATCCGTGAATCGTGACTTCTTCATCCGCAAATCCTCCTTTCCCAAAGGTAATTCGTTTGCGGATTCCTCTACTTTTCAGCGGACCAGTTTTCCGGGGGGAGGTCACTCCCGCTCAGGCAAGTCGTTGGAACTTATCCTTTCAGCAGTGTTTGATGCCGCTGGTGTGAAATACTCAGAGCAGATGGTTACTCCCGAAGGCGACAAGCCGGATTTCATCTTTCCATCGAAGGAATGCTACCTCGACTTGAGCTTTCCACCCGAACTCCTTTCACATTTGGCGTCAAAGACGACGTTGAAAGAGCGCTGGACAGAGGTTCTTGACGAAGCATCAAGAATAAGTCAGAAACACCTCTTCACATTGGACTCTGAGATCCCCGAGAAAAAAGCTAAGCGAATAGGAGACAAAGGGCTTCAGCTTGTGCTTCCAGCCGGGAAAAGGGTGCTACTTTGCGAAAAGGCTCAGGAAGTCTCAATTTCATTGTCAGAGTTCATAGAAACTGTACTCCGCTTGCAGGAACGGTGGAATAAATGAATCACATCGTGTTTCGCTTGAATCCACTGCTGAAGTGGTCTTGGCTTGTTTTAGCAGTGCATGACTGCGAACCAGACAAGGTCACTTGCTGTCAACTCCTATCCAGTTGCTCCAAATATGCACCAAAGCTAGACAAAAAGGGCTCCCGCTTTCACGGAAGCCCTTGATCTTCAAGTGCTCCATCAGGGACTCGAACCCCGAACCAATTGATTAAGAGTCAACTGCTCTACCAATTGAGCTAATGGAGCTTTTTGGAAGACCCACAAGGTACTAGCGGAAAAGGAAAAGTTCAAGGCTGTGCCGCCACTTGGGGCCAAGAAAAAACCCGCTGATGAAGGCGGGTTTCGTCGAATGTGATCGTCCTGTCCTTTTCGAGGCGCCTCTGCCCGGGACGCGTCGACAGACTATTTGTCACACTTTGAATATCCGCAGCTCATGCACTTGTCGCAGCCGTTTTCCAGAACCAGCGTGCGCTCCTGGCACTCCGGACAGAACTTGAACTGCTCATTGCCTTCCGCTTTGTTCTCAACGGCAAGCTGCTCGGCCGGGGCTTCCAGCATGTCCACGACGGCTTCGCCCTCAACGCCCGCAAAGTCCTGCACCTTGGGCGACAGGATGCCTACATCGTAGAAGAAGCGCTCGATCACCTCCGCCACTTCGGCATAAAAGCTGTGCATGTAGCGACCATTGCGATAGACGCCGCCATTGGGATCGTGAATGCCGCGCAGTTCTTCCAGAATGAAACTGGCGTCTTCGCTCTTGCGGAAGAGCGCACTGATCAGGCGCGTCAGAATGGCGTACTCGGGGCTGCGCGTCAGGTCCTTGGAGTTGAAGAAAATCTCAACCGGCCGCTTGCGACCATGCTCCACCACCCAGCCCAGCGTGATGTAGACATTGTGCTTGACAAAGCCGCTGCGCAGCTTGTATACACGCGCGTCCACCACATCGGGCCGCTCCTGGATCTCGCCGCCTTTAAGCGCAAGCGTGCCCTGCGCCTCCGGCTGGTTCACGGGCGCCTCGGCCTTTTCCACGGCTACGGGCTTGACTTCTTCCAGGGCCGGCTTGCTGCTGTTCAATGTGATCATTGCTCTTCCTGCTTCTTTCGTCTCAGGCTTCTACTTCCTGAAAGGCACTGCCGTCCAGCACTTTCTCCATGCTCAGCGAGGAGTATTTGTGAAAGTGATAGGGCGTGCTCAGGGTGCCGTCGGGCAGCTTGATCAGTTCGTCACCGAAGAATTCAACTTCATTTCCCGCCTCGTCCACGGCCTTGAAGCGCTTCTTGCGGAAGACCTGGAATTCGGTTTCCTCGCCCTCGATGCTCAGAATGGGCACGCGGCTGCCGTCGCGGTATACGGTGACACCCTTCAGTCCGTGTCGCCAGGCATCCAGATAGATGTCGCCAATCAGCTCGGGGTGAACGTCTTCCGGCAGATTGATCGTGGAACTGATGCTGTGATCCACATAGCGCTGCACGCTGCCCTGAATGGCCACCCGCTTGGAAGCGTTGATCTTGTGTGCCGTGCGCTGGAAGAAGTCCGGCAGGAAGCCGTTGATGTCTTCGTTCTGCGCTCGCTCCGTCAGGTTCTTCTCGTCCAGCCAGGCCTGCACGCTGGAATGGAAGACCTTGAAGAACTGGTTGTCCAGGCTTTCCGAACGGCGCGTGTAATACAAGGCGAAGACGGGCTCCAGACCACCGGAGACACCGATGTAATGCTGCTGACCACGGCGGTAGCCCAGCACGATATTGCTGATGGTGCCCGTCGGCGCAATACTGGTGATGGCAATGTTGCGCAGCCCGTGCTGGCGAATGTGCTCGCGGGTTTCTTCGTCCAGCCCTTCCCGCACAAAGGGACAGCGCATGTACTGGTTGGCGTCGAAAATCGGGCTCGGGCCCTTTTCCTCGGCCAGCAGGCTGCTGGTGCGGTACGAGGCATTGGCAATGGTGCGCATCACCTGTGTTACAAGCTTGATGCCCTCGTCGCTGTCGTACTCAAGCCCCAGCTGAAAGAGCATGTCGGCCACGCCCATTACGCCCAAGCCCAGTCGGCGTGTCTCGCTGGCCGCACGACGCTGCTTGGCAAGCGCGTTGAGGCGCTCGTTCCAGGAAACGACCGCATCAAGAAAGCGTGTCAGCGTGCCGGTTGTGCTCTCAAGGAGCTCCCAGTCCACGCGGGCCTCGTCGGTAAAGGGATCCTGCACAAAGCGGGCAAGATTCAGGCTGCCCAGATTGCAGGCACCACCGTCTTCCAGCGGCACTTCGGCACAGGGATTGGTGCTGATGATCGGCCGGCCCACATAGTTGCTGGGGCTGTAACGGCTCATGGTGGTCCAGAAGATCAGTCCCGGCTCGGCCGTGCGGTAATTGCCTTCAACAAAGAGGTCCCAGATTTCGCGGGCCTTGATCAGACGACGGATTTCGCCAACCACCGGCGAGGCAAAATAGAGCATGAAGTCGCCGCTCTCGCGCACGGCCCACTCGTCTTCGTCCTCTTCGAGAGCCAGAAGGTCGGGCTGCGGCGGCTGCGGGCGTGATACAAGCAGATCACCAAAGACATCACGGCGCTCGGGATCGCGCAGTTCGTCTTCCGTGATACGCTGGCCCGTGTGCTCCTGCAGCCAGGCGTTAAGCTCGGCCAGATTCTCGAAATCGGCTTCCAGCTTGTAGCGATCAAGATCCTTGGAAGGAATACCCGCGCTGTAGTGATTGGTCTTGTCCTGCGGCGCGTGCATCAGGCGCTCGCGGCCCAGCTTGCGGTAAACCAGCAGGCGGCTTTCGCCAAAGTTCTTCTGCTCGTCCACGGCATTCATGAACTCGTCGCTGGCCTTGATGGAAATGTTGGCAAAGCGGACCTGCGTGTTCTCGGCCACCTGCTTCTCTACTTCCTTCAGCTGCTCGGGCGAGAACTTGCCGCTCCACGAGCACTGCTTGACGATCTGCTCGGTAACCCAGTTGGGGTCCTTCTTCACGCGGATGAAGTCCATCACATCCGGGTGCTTGACATCCACCGTAAGCATCAGCGCGCCGCGACGACCGCTCTGGCCGATCAGGCCCGTGGTCTGGCTGAAGAGCTCCATGAAGGAGACGGCGCCCGTTGAACAGTCGGCCGCATTGTGTACCACGCTGTTGCGCGGACGCAAGGGGCTGATATCCACACCGATGCCACCACCATAGCTGTAGGTGCGGGCGCACTGGAAGGCGGTTTCGTAGAGGCTGTCGATGGAATCTTCGTCAATCCGTGATACAAAACAGTTGGCCAGGGTCTTCAGGCGGTAAAGGTCGCCCGCGCCGGCCAGCACACGGCCACCGGGAATTAAGCGGCCTTCGTAGAGCTCCGTGTAGTAGCGCTCGGCCCAGTCCTGCATGGTGGGGCGATCGTTTTCGGCGGCAGCCACAAAGGAGGCCACGCGCTGGAAGACATCTTCCGGGCACGTCTCGATCGGATGGTTTTCCAGATCCTTGACGTAATACTTGTTGGAGTAAATGCTCGTGGCCAGGGCATTGCCGCAAAGATAATCTTCGTGGCGAGGCAGCTTGCCGGCATCCATCTGGCCACGCAAATGCTTCCAGACAGCCTGATAGTCGCCGATAGCCTGTTCGCCGATGCATGCACGAAGCTTACCCTGGTGTGAGAACATCTGATCCATGTGTGCCCCTGGATGATGGTTTGTGTGACTCAAATCAGCTTTGAAAACAACCCTGCCGGACAGAGAGAGCCATCACCCGCGACATGTGCCGCAAAAGGCAACAGTTGATGACATTCTAGATGCGAAGTCAAGCGCTTCGCATAATTCGGAAAGTGTTTTGATTGCCGATTTCACTGACGCTCAAGCGCTTATCCGGCAGAATTCGCCTTTTTCAGGCTCGCCACCAGATATGCGGCTGACGAGGGATCAACATACCACATCTTGTGGTTGGGCGCAATCAGCGATTGAATGACGGCTCGATCTTTTTTGGGAAATGCTTGATGGTTGGAGGCTTCGCTTGGAAAAATTCTGGTTCATTTTTGAGCCGAAAATCGCCCCCAATCAGGGCATGGCGAAGTCCTTCAAATGAAGTTCCTCGCAGTCAAAGACTTGCAGCGGAATCGTGCCGGCGGCAGCAAATGGATCCAGTTCGACCAGCTCCGCGCCGCCATCCAGAAAGGCCAGCAAACGCTCTTCACGAAAGCTGACGGCAAGCCCGGAGAGGGCCGGCGTCGAGCGCAGCACATGGGCGCGGGCTTCTTCTTCCAGCAGCTCCAGCCAGACCAGTTCGCCGCCGGAAGCCAGGCTGCGCCAGGCCAGCAGCGTTCCCGCCGGAAGGCTTTCGCCGTTTACACCAACGCCCGCCACCGGCAGGGCGGCCAATCCCGTCCAATCGCCCTCCGGCCGAATCGGCCAGCTGCGCCGCCAGACCGGGCTTTCCGGATCCAGATGCACCAGTTTGCCTTCATCGGCCAGCAGGTAAAGGCGATTGTAAAGATCCACCGTCATGGCCTGATAGCTGACCCAGTCAATCAGATCGAAAAGGTCTTCCGTGATACGCGTCACCGGATCCAGCTCCACCAGCATACGCTGCCCCTGATCCACCAGATAGAAGCGCTGGTAGCCATCAATCGCGATCGCGCCCAGATCACGGCTCAGGTAGCCCTGACTGTTGCAGGCCGGATTGGACGGGTCAAGGCGCAAGAGCGAGCGTGAAGCCTGCTCCACGGCCCAGACACGGCCCTCAAGCTCCAGTGGGTCTTCCGAGCAGCCCGCGAGCAGAAGTGCCAGTGCAGCGCCAGACAACCAGCCAGCCAGCTTCATCAGCTGTGTCTCACAGAAGAATAGGGATGCGCCTTCAGGCCAATCCCTTTTTCGCGCACCAGCCCTTGCCAGTCTTCTGCCGAAAAGCTCGTACCCATGCAGCGTGATACACGGCTGCGCCAGGGCGTGGCGCTTGTATCACACAGAATCTCTTCGCCCGGCTTGATCGCGCTTTCCGCACTGATCTTCCATGCATCACGAACACGGCCTGCCAGCTCTTCCAGATTGGCATCACCACTACAGTAAATGTCACACAAGGCCTCACCGGCCCTGACGCACTCGTTCAGATGCTTGTGGATGGTGATCCCGGCCAGCGAATCCACATCGTCTTCCTTGCGCTTGCGGCCTGCGCCCAGTGATACAGCGGCCAGACCCAGCACGCGGGAATCAATGTCCGCAACATGACCGCTTGCCGTTGCTGTTACCGTAAGTCCCCGCGCGGGCCTCGGGGCGTGATGCGGATTCAGCAGCCAGTCGATCTCCGCTCCCTGCGCCTTCAGCATGGCGTGAAAGAGCTCGCGGGCTTTGCCTGTTTCGATGGTCGACTTGAGCAGCTCAAGTGATTCGGCCGGGCTCTTGCCTTTTCCCGCCAGTTCTAGTGCGGCCACACCCAGTGCCAGGCTGACTTCCATCAGGTCCGGACTGCCAAAGCCCTGAAGGCATTCGTCCGATTCCACCATCTCGTTCCAGTTGCCGATCTGCCGGCCCAGCGGGGCGTTCATGTCGGTCAGGAGCGCGGCCACAGGCAACTGCCCGGCAGCAGCGATTTCCACCAGCTTGCCCGCCAGCGTGGCTGCCTGCTCTGCATCACGGAAGATGGCGCCGTGTCCGTGCTTCACATCCAGCACCAGTCCCTTGATGCCTTCGGCCAGCTTCTTGGACAGAATCGACGAGCAGATCAGGGGCACGGATTCCACCGTGGCCGTGACATCCCTCAGCGCGTAGAAGAGTTTGTCCGCGGGCACCAGGTCGTCGGTCTGGCCGATCAGGCTGTGTCCGGCGACTTCCAGAACAGCGCGCATTTCGTCCTCCGAGAGGCGCGTCTTCATGCCGGGCAGGCTTTCCATCTTGTCCAGCGTGCCGCCGGTGTGGCCCAGCCCGCGGCCCGTGATACTTGGCACGATCAGCCCGGCCGCCGCCAGCATGGGAGCCAGAATGAAGGTGATCTTGTCGCCCACGCCGCCGGTGGAATGCTTGTCTACACAGACGCCATCAAGCGCCGCGAAGTCGAACACCCGGCCTGAATCACGCATCAGGCGCGTCAGTTCCCAGATTTCACCGGGTTCCATGCCCTTGAAGTAAATGGCCATGAACCAGGCGGAGAGCTGGGCTTCCATCACCCGCCCGTCCAGAGCCCCCTTGACCATGAAACTGATTTCTTCGGCTGTGTTCGCTTCACCACGCTGCTTGCGCTGAATGATTTCGTAGGGTGTCATCGATTGTCCTGAAAAAAGAATCCGCCCGGGTGGGCGGATTGGATTGTGATACAATTCCGCGAGCGCTGAATCAGTAGCCGCCTCCGCCACCGGATCCGCCACCGACAATGGCCACACTGGCACTTGCTCCAATGCGATCCGCACCGCTTTCAATCATGCTGACGGCATCACCAAAGGAGCGCACACCGCCCGAAGCTTTTACGCCCATGCCCGCGCCCACCACGCGGCGCATCAGGGCCACATGTTCGGCAGTGGCTCCGCCGCTTGAGAAGCCCGTCGATGTTTTGACGAAGTCTGCTCCGGCCTTGCGACAGGCCAGACAGCTCTTGACGATTTCCTCATCCGTGAGCAGGCAGGTTTCCAGAATCACTTTGCTTGTCACACGACGCCCGGCCGCTTCCGTAACCTCTCGAATGTCTTCCTCGACCAGACGCCAGTCGCCATCCTTGACGGCACCGACATTGATCACCATGTCCACTTCCTTTGCGCCATCGCGAATCGCCTGACGGGTTTCGGCCGCCTTGACCTTGGGATGGCTGGCTCCCAGCGGGAAACCGATCACGGTGCAGACCTTGACCGTGCTGCCTTCCAGCATGCGCGCAGCAAGCTCCACACGCCCGGGGTTGATGCAGACACTGGCAAAGTGAAACTCCCGCGCTTCGCGGCAGAGGCGCTCAACTTCCATGCGGGAGGCATCGGCCTTGAGCAGCGTATGGTCGATCATGCGGCCGATTTCCGAGCGTACTCGATGCAAGAGGCCGATGGTGCAGGAGACACGATCAGCACCGCAGGCCAGCACATGGTCCGGATCGTAGCCATGACCGGCTTCGGGAGTGGCGGTCTTTGCCGGTGGCAGGGCGGCAGGCTTCTCCGAAGGACGGGCGCTCTCACGGGCCCGGGCCTGCTCGGCCAGCACTTCCTGCACGATTCGATCGACAACACTGTCAGCCATTTGGATCGTTCTCCACATGCACGCCGTCCACAACACCCAGAATCAGGGCCTGAACGGGAATCTTCTGATTGGCCAGCGCCATGCGCGCGCCGCCGCCTTCCTTGTTGATCAGCACGCGGTCGCCGATACCGGCATCCACGGTGTCAATTGCAATGTACTCGCTGCCCCGCCAGCTGTCGTCGGGCCAGACATTCCGCACCAGCAGCAGCTTGTATCCCTTGAACTCGGGATGCTTGCTGGTTGAAACCACCTCGCCTGTCACACGGGCGATTTCCATCAGGCCTTGCCCGTAATGTGATCCTTGACGCGCCTGACCAGGTCGCGTGCAGTGGCCTCGCTGCCAGCCTCGGCAAAGACACGCAGGATGGGTTCGGTATTGGAAGCCCGCAGCTGCACCCAGGCTGGCGCGCCATCGGCCTTCAGCACGATCTTCAGGCCGTCGGTTTCGTCGACCCTGCCCTCTGCAAAGAGTCCGCGGGTTTTGTCCACCGCCGCCACCGGCTCCATCTCGCCCAGAACGATCTTGTCCTTGACCATCTGATAGGTGGGAAGTTCGGCGCGCAGATCACGCAGACGGCTACCGGTTTCCAGCATGTATTGCAGCATCAGCGCCATGCCCACCGGTGCGTCACGGCCCAGGTGCAGGTCGCGCAGAATCACGCCACCGTTGCCCTCGCCGCCGATCGCACTGCCGGCTTCGCGCATTTTCACACTCACATTGATTTCGCCAACCCGCGTGCGATGAAGCATGACGCCCGCCTCGCGGCAGACATCGTCCAGAATCTGGCTCGTGGAGACATTCGCCACCACCGGACTCTTCTCGTGTCGTAACACAAAGCGAGAGGCGAGGGCCAGCGTGAGCTCTTCGCCCAGCGCCTCACCCTTGCCATTAACCAGCGCCAGTCGGTCCGCGTCGGGATCCAGCGCAAAACCAATATCGAAGCCGCCACCAGCCATTGTCTCACAAAGACCGGCGATGTTCGCGGGGGTCGGCTCCGGACCGCGGCTGAAGCGACCCGTATCTTCCACGCCCAGCTTGACGACATCGCAGCCCAGATCCTGCAGAAGGGCCGGGGCCAGAATGCGGCCGGCACCGTTCACGCAATCAACGGCCACGCGAAAGTTGCGCTTGCGAATGGCGGGAACATCCAGCAGGTCCAGCGCCAGAATGCGCTTGACATGCGTATCGACGGCTTCGTCATTGTGTGATACAGCCCCGATGCCATCCCAGCCCACATAATCCGGGCCGCGCTCGGCAATGTCCAGATGACGCTGACTCTGCACCGGATCCAGAAAGAGGCCGTCGGCATGGAAGAACTTGAGTGCGTTCCATTCAATTGGATTGTGGCTTGCCGTAATACAAATGCCACCGGCTGCTTCCAGCTCTTCGACCATTACGGCTACTGTGGGAGTGGGCACGACGCCAATATCGATCACATCGCAACCGGCCGAGCTAAGTCCGGCCAGAACAGCGCGGCGCACCATTGGGCCGGTGGGGCGTGTATCACGACCAAGAACAACCGTGCCGCCACCGCAATAGGTGCCAAAGGCTGCGGCATAGCGGGCGATCACATCCGGACTCAAGCCTTCACCCACGACGCCTCGAATACCCGAAATGCTGATCATCAGGCGGCTCATGCGCTTGCCTCGCCACCTTCAACAGCATCCGTGCCTTCGCCCTTGCCGGCCTTGGCCTTCTCTTCGACGAAGTTCAGACGCAGGTCGGCCAGCGTCGTATCGATAAAGCGCTGTTCGTCCTGGCCCAGATTACTCTTGGTCTTCACCTGAATGCATTCCAGCATATCAATGAAGACAGCGGCTTCTTCCAGATTGACACTGGTGCCGCCCTCGGGCCGCGCGATCTTGCCCAGGCTCATCATGCCCAGCTGCTGATACTGCATCACCAGGCCAAAGAACATCTGTGTGTGCTTGTCCATCTTGTCCCCTCAGGCTTCTTCCCGGGCGCAATGCAGCCGCAGGATATTCTCGCTCAGTTTCCAGTCCAGACGACGACCATGCTTCCTTAGCAGACCGTCAATTACCGGTAGACGCAGGGCGGCGTGTGACAAGGCCCGCGCCTCCTCATTGCATTCTTTCAGTTCAATCAGCGGCCAGCCGTCTTCCAGACAAAGCGAAAGTGGCGATTGCCCCTCGGCCGGAACACAGGCCAGTGCTGAATCCAGCAGGCAATCCACCAGCAGAACGGCCTCGTGATAACCCAGCGGACAGGGCGAGTCCCCCGGCAGATCCGCCTCGACAATCGAGCGATGCTTGAGCGCTGGCACCGCGCGATAGAAGCCCAGCTCCTGCTCGACAACGTCCTTCCAGCTTGTCGGTGCGCCCGCCCGACCGTCCTCCAGATGGCGAAAGCGCTCGCCGGCTTCACGAATCATCGCAATCAACAGATCAATCTGTTCTTCCAGACCACCCAGGTCCGTGCGCTCAGGATCACGGAACATCATCAGCTGAACCATGCCGGAGAGCGCGTTCAACGGGTTGTTGAGGTTATGAACCAGCCCGCCCATGTGCTCGCCGAAGCTGCTGCGACAGGCACCCTGCCAGGGACTTGCCTTCAGGCCCGGAATCAGCAACCGGCCCCCGGTGGCTGGCAGGAAAAAACAATTCTGAAAGAGCTCGTGATCCAGGCCCGGCTTCTCGCCCGTCTGTTCCCGGTACCAGTCCACCAGTCGCTCGGCCAGCTGGTTAAGCGGACGCGGTCCATCCGGGGACTCCTGAAACAGGGGATGGGTAAAGGTCTCGGGCAACAGTTCAAGGGGGATGCCCTGATTGCTCATGTGGGGTTGGCTCCTTCGTCTTCAGGATGAAGCAGGGTGCGGTAATACTTGATCTGATCACGCAAGCGTGCCGCGTCTTCAAAGGCCTCGCGCGCGACCAGGTCTGCCAGCTCCTGCTCCATTTGCAGAATGCGATCCTCAAGGCTAAGCATCTGGGGAAAGCCACTCTGTCCGGCGGCTTCCATCACGGACTGTGCTACATGAATGGGCAGCCCCAGCCGCAAGGCCAGCGGAATCCCGTCTGAAGGCCGTGCGTCCAGACGAATCCTCTCGCCGTCAGGCCTTTCCAGTAGCACTTCCGCGAAGTAGGTTTCTTCACTCAGACGTGTGATCTCCACACGGCGAACATTGCCGTCAAGCGCCCGCAGCATGGAGGTGACAAGATCGAAGGTCATGGGGCGGAGATACTGTCCACCGCGCAGATTCACCGCGATGGACTGGGCTTCGGCTGGTCCAATAAAAATGGGTAACCAGCGTTCGCCGTCCTTTTCCTGTAACACGACCATGTAGCCACCCTGATTGGGGCTGTAGGTCACTTCCTTGACTTCGACTTCAATCACCGTTCGTCCTTGAATTTGCCACTCGGAAGGTAGCGAAGGGCTCAGGCAGGTGCAAAGGCGCGGGACAAGAGTAAAAAAGGGCCGCCCGATTGGCGGCCCAGCCTCCCGGACTCACCACGCAGACATGCCGAACATGCCGGTGGTTTTACTATTGGGATTTGACCTGCACGCAGGTCCAGGCAGAATATCCGGAAAGACAGCGTAGGCTGCCTGTTCTATACATGATCTTGTTTCTCAGGTTCGGGGCACACCGGCGCGGGGCATGCCGCAGACCGGACACAGGGGCACAATAGCAGTTTAGTTTCTTAGTCTCAAGACTTCGATTCAAACAACTTCATTCATCATGCCAAATCATCAGCTTGATCAATACCGTAAATCTGAAGGAGGCGATCGGCCACAAAATTCATGACATCGTTGTCCGAGTAGAAGCCGTCTTTCATTTTTTCGCCCACTTCATGCATCAAGTCATTGCGATAATTGGCACTGGGAAGCTCTGCCCCACTTGTCTTTTCATTCGTCAGCGCAGTTTCGTTCATCATTTTATCAGCCATCTCACTCACAATGGCCTCCCTCCTGTAAAATCCCTCGGCAATGCGCGCTTTTACTTCAGCAATGCGGTCATCCCGCGTCTCGGGCAATGCGGCCAGCTTGTCCATCAGGCTGGCGTGCAGGCGTGAGCGCTCCAGGCCAGACTTGCTGATCGAGAACTGGTCAGCCTCGACATCCGGCTTGACGATGCGATTGAGGGTGCGCTCGGTCTGATAGCGGTTTTCAATGGCTACGCGCTGCACGCTGCGGCGAATCTGATCAGCGGATCCGGAGTGAATTTCCATGTCTTAAGCCCTTCTTGAAAAGACTAGCCGTAAATATCCAGCAGGCGACCCTTGCCCAGATCCTGTGGGGAGCGGGGCTCGGCACTTTCATCCACAATGGATTCTGCCTGTTCGGGGGAATCAGCAGCAGGGTTTGGTTCGCGAAGCTCCGAGGGACGCTGAAAAAGGTCCGCGCGATAGGCGCGAAGTTGCTGCAGACTTGATGTGGCTGTCGTATTCATCTTGCTTTATATCTGATAGTTGCGGGTGCCGGCACTGACTTCACTCGTTTCCTCGCGCCGAATCACCTGTGTCCATGTCTCACGCAGATCTTCCAGAATCCTCAAAACGACATCCAGTTCGGTACTGTCGCCGGAGACATTGGCATCGCGCATGCGGCCCAGCATAAAGCTGTAAAGCTGGTCCAGGCTGGAGGCGATTTCCTGTCCTTCCTGCATGTTCAGGCTGGAGCGAAGCTCGCCCACCGCACGAATCGCGCGATCCATCTGCACGCCCTTGCCTGCGGCATCCCCGGATTTCATGCAGGCCTGACATTCGCGCAGCGCACTGATGGCCGCGTCGTAGACCATCAGAAGCAACTTCCCGCGATCTGCAGTTCGCACCTGTGTTGTGTGATACTGACGAAAACGGGCGTCCTGATTCATCTGCATTCCTTCCTCCGTCACCTGGGGCTAGCTGCTGAGGCTGCTAAGCGCAGCAGACTGGGATTGCAGGCGGCTGATAGCCGTCTCCATCGCCAGATATTCGCGCTCGTACTGCTCGCGCATTCTGTCCAGTCGGTCGTTCATGTCTTCAATCTGCTGTGCCAGATTTTCCAGCCCGTCTTCCAGCCGGTTCGTCTGAAACTGAACCAGGCCAGACTCGCTGTCCGTAAGCTCGCTCAGTGTCTTCTGAAAGGCCGCGGCCACGCCGAAGCCAAGCGTGACGGTCGCATTCAGCGTACCGCCACCATCGCCGGGATCCGTAAAGCGCAGGCGGAGACCTTCAAGCGACGATCCCTCGGCTGCCACGATGAAAGCACCGGAAACCTCGGCGGCTTCTCCGTTCAGGGTGGCTGAGATCAGCTCACCGGCGGCATTGTAGACGGCACTGACCGCGATATCGCCAGCCGGTACACCATCGGTGTGGGTGAAGTAGCTGAGATGACTGTTGGTCGAGCGGCTGCTGAAGGTGAAAAGTTCACCCAGCTGCTTGAAGTTGTCCTCGAGGGCGGCGTCCAGATCGTCGTTCTCGATGGTCAGCAAACCGCCGCTGCCCGAGCGGATGCCGATTTCGCCCATGGTGTTGAAGGGCATCGAAGCCGAAAGTCCCGTCAAGGGGCGGTTGACAATCTGATTCAGGCTGCGCTCCAGCTGGCTTAAGCCGCTATCACCCAGTAGAATGCCCATGCTTTCGTTTTCAGCATCGTAGGACGAATAGGTATTGATCAGGCTGATGATCTCATTATAGCTGGCGACAAAAGTCTCGATCTTTTCCTTGACCGCACTTTTGTCGCTGCTGACCGTCATCTGCACTTCTTCACCCGCCGAGTCGTTGGCCAGCTCGATGGTAATGCCCGTGATCACATCCTCGATCAGGTTGCTCTGGCTTTCAATCCAGCTCGCCGCCGGATAGCCGTCCACGCGGATCTGCGCGTTCTGGCCGATCTGGGTTTGCTCGATTGTGGCACTGTGGAACTCGCTCCCGGTAGACCCCAGTGTGGTGGCTGCATCATTGATGGCCAGCTCGGTCAAGCTGCCGGTGTCTTCGGTGGTCAGCACAAGATGATAGGCCGTGGCCGAGCCTGAGCCGTCGTTCAGGATGGTGGCTTGCACGCCTGGATTGTTGTCATCGTTGTTGATCAGGTCCACCAGATCGCCCAGCGTGGCGCCATTGCCGACTGTCAGGGTGATGGTCTCCTGCTCGGCGCCCGTGCCATAGGTGTAGCTGAAGCTCTGATCACCGCCCGAGCTGTTGACAGCTGTCGTGTAGGAGTCCGCCCAGCCCTGATGGATCAGGCGGCTGCTGGTTGCCAGCTGATTGACCAGAATCGAATAGGAACCGTTGGCCGCGCCGCTTCCAGCTGTGGCGCTCAGGACATCCTGATTGCTGCTGGAGGCGGAATGAACCAGAAAGGAATCCAGATCCTGCATTTCGTCCATGGCGGTCTGGAAGGTGGCCAGGCGACTGTTGATGTTCTGCCAGGCCGAAAGGCGCTGCTGCTGCGTGGTTTGGCGATTTTCAAGGATGGTGACTCGCCGGCTTTCTACCTGCATCAAAGCATCGATGGTTGCCTTCCAGTCGATACCGCTGTAGATGCCGGAAATCGTTGCGACGGAACTGCTCACTCTCGATCCTTCCTCAAGGAAAGCGGGCAACTCTTGCCCGAATTCACCGCCCGACAGATTCTTTCTGCCTGATTTTGCGCAGGAACTGCGCCCAAGAACCCTCTACTGCAAGAAGCGTGACAGTTTCGGGCATCTCATTGTCGGCAGCCTTGAAAAGATATGGAGGGCCTATGAAACAGGAATTTTCGAAAGGGGAAGATTTGGCCGGAAAAAAAGGCCCCGATTGCTCGGGGCCTTTTCAAAATCACATGTAGCACGGGCTTATTCGCCGTCGCCTTCAGCTTCTTCGCGGGCGGCCTGACGGGCAGCGCGCTGGGCTTCGGCTTCTTCACGCTCGGCAGCTTCGGCAGCAGCCACTTCAGCCTCGATGGCGGCACGGATGTGCGCCTCGGCATCAATGACATCCACGACGGCCACGGCAGTCACATCGCCATAAAGACGAATCTCGACCTTGTGCTCGCCCAGTGCCTTCAGCGGCTGCTCGAGACGAATGCGGCGACGATCAATTTCGATGCCGGCTTCCGAAAGCAGATCCGTGATGTTGGCAGCGGTAACGGAACCGTAAAGACGACCCTGCTCACCGGTCTTGACTTCCACCCGGTACTTCTGGGCTTCAATCCGGCCCTTGAGGGCTTCGGCGCGGGAACGCTCACGGTCGGCGGCAGCCAGCAGCTGCTTCTTTTCTTCTTCGAAACGACGCAGGGCGCCGGGCGTGGCTTGATAGGCCATACCCTGGGGCAGCAGGTAATTGCGTGCATAACCGTCCTTGACGGAAACCAGCTCGCCAATGGTGCCCAGGCTTTCGATATCAGTTCTGAGAATAACCTTCATGCTCCACCTCCTTAGACCGGGTTGTCGGACACGAAGGGCAGCAGCGCGATGATGCGGGCCCGCTTGATCGCCTGGGCCAGCATACGCTGGTGCTTGGAACACGTACCCGATACGCGACGGGGAATGATCTTGCCGCGTTCGGTGAGAAAGCGGGAAAGACGCTTCTCATCCCGGTAGTCGACATACTTGACGCCGGATTCACAGAACCGGCAGATGCGCTTGCGCTGGTAAGCCATTTAGTCCTCCTTGTTCTCGGGCTGATCCTCACGCTCGGGACGACCGGGGGCGGGACGGGTGGCCGCGTTGCGACGATCCATCTCCTTGCGGTGACGATCCTGGGTGAGGGCCTTCATGCGGATGTCACGATCGCTCATGCGAACTGTCATGTGACGGAAGACATCCTCGGAGAGGGCAAACCAGCGCTTCAGCGGGGCAACCGCATCACCGGGCATCTTGATCTCGGTGTAGATGTAGTAGCCGTACTGGCGCTTCTCGATGGGGTAGGCAAGACGCTTCTTGCCCATTCGCTCCACCTTCGTAACCTCGCCGCCATTCTTCTCAATGAACTCGCCGTACTTGCCCACCAGGGCATTGACGCGCTCATCGTCGAAATTGGGCTCAGCAATGAAAGTGACTTCGTAATGACGCACTTCGCTCATTGCGACTCCTTTTGGACTACGTCCACCCGGCCCTTCCGGGTGGAAAGGAATGCGCTGAAAAACGCAAGCCAAGAGTTTAGCGCTCGAGGGCGGGAGAGTCAAGGACTGTCAGGGGTCAGGCGTTAGGAGTCAGGCGTTAGTCCTCAGTCCTCAGTCCTCAGTCCTCAGTCCTCAGCCATTAGGCGTCAGGCGTCAGGCCTCAGGCGTTAGGAGTCAGCCAGCGGCTAACGGAGCTATCTCTTCAAATCAGCAATACTGGAATCTTCTCCAGCTAACGCCTAACGCCTGACGACTAACGACTGATTTACTCCCCCCTGAATTCCTCCGGCGCCTTATTCAGGCGCTCGAGGCTGCTTTTGTAAAGCGAGAACCAGGGCTCATGGTCATCCACCTTGCAGAAGGCCTTGCTGCTTTCGCTTTCCAGCAGTTTCCAGCGGATGCGATGGTTTCTGCCGTCCTTAAGCAGCACGGTGCATTCGAGCTCCAGCGGGGCTTCTTCCAGCAGGGCGGCCTGCTCGGCGCTAGCCAGATCGCTCAGGCGCAGACTCTGCAGACCGTTCCTGACAGCGTTGAAGTTGCCTTCGTTCAGGCTCTCACTCTGCCAGCCACGACCTTTTTCCGGCATCCACTCGGCTGCCCAGGCGCTGTCCGGGCGAGCGAAACTCAGGCGGCCGTCCTGACGCTTCAGTTCGATGGCGGCCAGATCGGCTTCCTCCTCCTTGTAGATCACCTTGTCCAGCCAGCGAGCAGGCTGGGCCGGGGCCTTGCCGGAGAGGTTTGTTCCGCTGCGGTAGATCTTCTGCTTGTCTTCAAAGCGCACAAAGCCTGTGCTGAAATCCTGGCTGGCCTTGCCCACCCGCAGGGCCAGCAGCTGCTCGCTGCCGGCAAAGACGCCAAGCTTCGTGGCGCCCGCGTCATCCAGCTCGTAGCGGGAATCGGCTTCGCCATCCTTGTTGGCGTTAACCAGCGCAACCGCGCCAGCAGTGTTCAATTCGGCCAGCAGGCGGGTAATGGCATTGGCGTCGGCCTTCCAGCTCACGGGTTCGCTCACCTGCCAGGCGCCATTCAGGCGCTCCAGCAGCACGCGCGTATCGGCCTTGCTGATTTCAATCCGGCTGACCTTGGCCGTGTCCACTTCCGCAAAGCGCTCGGGATAAGCCTTGTCCTCCGGCATGACATGAGGCAGCACGATTGCCGCTACCAGCACGGCCAGCAGGACTCCCAGAATCTTGTTGGTCGATGATTTCATCATGCTCTCCTTCAGGCCGCTTCCGCACGGCGACGGCGCGAGCTCCAGCGCATCAGGCCAAAGAGCACCAGCAGCACGGGCACGCCCAGAATATTCAACCACTTGATCCACTTCTTCGCCGCAGGACTTGTTTCGTCCAGCGGGCGCGTGGTAATCGTCTTGCCGCGAATGCTGATCAGGCCCTCGTCCAGACTGAGCCAGTCAACAATGTTCTGCGCCAGCAGCAGATTGCCCTGCTGGGCATAACCGTCGGAAACAAAGTCGCCATCGCCGATGACGGCAACGCGGGTCGAGACGCCCTCCGTCAGTCGGGCTGGATCATCGGGGTCCAGACCTTCCGGCAGTTCGCGGTCGGCAAACCAGCTCTTGAAGGAGCCTTCAACACTGGCGGCCAGCACCTGACTGCCCTGCGTGAAGCGGCTATCGGCCACGGTCTGATCCAGCTTCTCCAGCGGGGCCAGATTCCAGGCCGGCGCACGCTGAATTTCCGTGAACTCGCTTGAAGAGACGATCGGCTTGATCTCCAGGCCCATGGCACGGGCACTTGCGAAGCTGCTCGTATCCAGGCTCGAGGGGAAGAAGAGCATGGCGTTTTCCAGATCACGACTGACCGGATGCTCCTCGTCAAACTCAAGCAGCTCCACAAAGAGCGGGTACTTCATGGACAGGGCAAAGAGGCTCATCAGGCCGCCACCACCCTGCTGCACCCGCACGCTACCGCAGCGGGCGTCGGCAATCAGGTTGTCGTTCAGCTTGATGCCGAAGCTCTTCAGCCATCCATCCAGACCCAGTGCCATCGGCGTGGCCTGCTGCGACTGCAGATCGGCCGTGATCTTGTCCAGGAAGAGACCCAGCCGGCCGCCGCGCATCAGGAACTGATCCAGCTTGTAAAGGTCCGCCTCGGAAACTTCCTCTGTGGGCCGCACCCACAGCAGCGTGCTGATCGCGGGATCGATCGCATCCACCGAGGTGAGACCCACATCCTTCAGCTTGTAATCCTTGATCAGGGTCTGGGCAAAGGTGGAAAGGCCGCCCTGCTGACCGGGCATGCCGTTCATCGCCTGCGGGTTGAACTCCGGCTCGCCGTGCCCCTGCAGGAAGCCGATGGTTTCCATTTCGGCGGCAGTCAGACGGCGAATGGTGGACGTTATCAGGTATTCCAGCCCGTTGACTTCGCCCAGAAAGGGAATGGTCTCCGTGCGATCACCGGCCAGAAAGGCCAGACCCATGTAGACCATCTTGACCGTCAGCTGATCGTTTTCCAGCGCCTGCGCCGTCGCGGGCTGAATGCGATAGCTGCGCGCCTCGGCCTCAAAGGCTTCCTTTTCCCGCGGATTGACCATTTCAAAAGTGAAGCGGCCATGGGACCAGGCCTTGTAATCCTCCAGCATATCCTTGATGTAAGTACGGTTCTGGTTGTACTGCGGACCGACATCCTCGCTGAAGAAAACCTTGACGGTGACGGGCTCCTCCAGGCTTTCCACCACCTGACGACTGTAATCGGTAAGAGTGAAAATGCGCCCTTCGGAAAGATCGATGCGGCCGAAATACATCAGGCCGGCAATGTTCAGGGCAATCAGCACTGCAATGACCAAAAGGACGTTGCCGCGCACGCTTGATCCGTGTTTCACAGCTCTCCTCCTAGTTCCACTTGCGGCTGCCAAGGCTCATCGCGGCCAGATAGAGGCCCAGTGCGATGAGGCTGCCGTAATACACAATGTCCCGGCTGTCGACCACGCCTCGAATCATGCTGTGATAGTGCGCGTCGATCGACAGGAACTCGAAAATCCCCACCAGCTTGGTCGGGATGAAGAAGAGCACCTTGTCCAGCAGGAAGAGGACCAGAATCATCACGATACCCAGAATGAAGCCAACAATCTGGTTCTGCGTCAGGCTGGAGGCCAGCACGCCAATCGAGGTATAGGCAGCGCCCATCAGCAGCATGCCCAGATAGCCGGTTACGACCATGCCGCCATCCAGATTGCCCAGTGCGGCTACCGTGATCGTGTAGGGGAAGGTGCCGGCAATTGCCACGACCAGCAGGGTGAAGGCTGCCACGAACTTGCCCGCGATGACTTCGTGATCGTGCACGGGATAAGTCACCAGCAGTTCCAGCGTGCCCGAACGCTTTTCTTCGCTGATCAGGCGCATGGTCAGTGCCGGCACGAAGAAGATGAACATCAGGGGCAGCAGCTCCAGCAGGCCGCGAATGTCCGCCTGACCGGCGACAAAGAAGCTGCTGAAGAAGAACCAGCCAGCCAGCAAGAGGAAGGCTGTCAAAAACATGTAGGCAATGGCACTGTTGAAGTAGGCCGCCAATTCGCGGCGGTAAATGGCCAGAATCGCGTTCATGCATTCACCTCCGCGCCGTCGGTGGTCAGTTCACGGAAGACGTCTTCCAGCGTATTCTGGCTGCGCTTCAGCTCCAGCAGCGGCCAGCCCGATTCGCCAGCCAGCTTGAAGAGCGGATTGCGCAGATCCTCACTGCCCAGCGAACTCATCACGAACTCGCGCTCGCTGCCTTTCTGGCGGCTTTCCAGACTGTCCAGCTGGAAACTGGAACGCAGGGTCTGCTCCACGCCCGCAGCCTCGGCCTCCTGTCCCAGCACCAGATGGAAGCGGGCTTTGCCGCTGCGCTGGGCGAGCAGGTTGTCGGCCGTGTCATCGGCCACGATGCGACCACGGTTAATGATCAGCACGCGGCTGCAGACGGCCTGCACTTCCTGCATGATGTGAGTGGAAAGGATCACCGTCTTTTCGCGCCCCAGCTCCTTGATCAGGGAGCGGATTTCGAGAATCTGGTTTGGATCCAGTCCGGTGGTGGGCTCGTCCAGCACCAGCACATCGGGATCGTGCAGAATGGCCTGCGCCAAACCCACGCGCTGGCGGTAACCCTTGGACAGATGCCCGATCAGGCGATGACGGTACTCGTCCAGACCGCACTTGTGAATAGCCTTGCGAATGGCTGCCCCGTGTTCGCCCGCTGGAATGCGATGCAGACGGGCACTGAACTTCAGGTACTCGTCAACACTCATGTCCAGATAGAGCGGATTGTGCTCCGGCAAGTAGCCGATGCGCTGCCTGACGGCCAGCGGGTCCGCGAGAACATCAACGCCATCCACGGACACACTGCCCGAGCTTGGAGGCATGTAACAGGTGACGATTTTCATCGCCGTGGTTTTGCCGGCTCCATTGGGTCCAAGCAGGCCGACAATCTCGCCAGTCGTGACGGACAGGCTGACGTCGCTCAGCGCCTGGACAGGGCCATAGCTTTTGCAGAGTCGATCGATGTGGATCATGGCTCTCCATTAACCTTGATGATGATTTTGTAGTGTTCGTGTCAAAGGTATTCGGGCGCGGCCCGACAGGCCTTGCCCTGAATTCTGCGTCCGCATCAGAGGCAGAATCGCATCAACCCGTCAATACGCTCAAAGCGCAACAAGGTTCCCACAAGATAGAATTTTTCTGAAGGGACCATTCCGGGAGCTTATTTCCCGCGGAGCCGCCGCTTGAATCGTCGCCATTTCTGGACAATTGAATTGCGGAACTCCGCCAGCTGCCAGGCAGGACTGCCCACCAGCGGAAGACTTGCTTGCAGGGCCGGCAAGCAGTTGCGCAGAAGCACGAAATCGTAGGCCGCGTCTGGCATGAAGAAGCGGCGCGGGCGCGGGTTCATGTCGAGGGCAGCCAGCGAGCCATCGGCCTGTCTGATCCAGTTGGCAATGTGCGGATCGCGGTGGCGCCAACCGGCACGGTGCAGGATTTCCAAAAGGGCAATCACCTTGTGGCCGTCCTCCACGCTGGCAGCCTCCCCTTCCAGATAGCGATAGACAATCCAGCTCTCCACCACCATGCCCAGATGGCGACGCTCCAGCAAGAGCGCGGAGTGCGCAACAGGAAAACCGATGGCCTCCATGGCAGCGCTGCGCTCATGGACCTGCCGGGCTTCGCCCTTGCGGTAAAGGGTTGTCAGCTGATTGATGCGGCGTTCGTCCTTCCAGCGCGGACGCTTGAGCACCCAGCGCCCCTCGGGTGAAGGTTCATTGGCAGAGAATCCGGGAAAGTGCTCGAAGAGCAGAACACGGCTGCGGCGATCATCGCGAAGAACGTGGTCCGATTTTTCCGCTGCAGCCAGAACAGCCGCGGCGGAAAGTTCAGCAAAGGCTGGCGGAAGGCTTGCCCGACAGTCCCATTGCTGGCCGTCTACGATTTCGGACCAGACCCGCTCCTGCATTACTGGCCGCTAATCCGGTAGAAGCGGGCCGGAGCAGCAATCGCTCCAGCGTCCGTCCAGCTTGTATCACGGGTGGTGGTTGCCAGTGTCCAGGGGCCGTTCGCCTCCAGCGACCAGTAAACCCGCGTGGCGTGGAAGGGGCTTTGCGGCCAGCTGAGTCGCATATCCGAGCCGCTGGCCTCAATCAGCAACGGCCCGGCATGGGGTTCGGCGTCCAGGGCGGCCATCACATCGATAATGCCCCAGCCATAATCGTTGTCGGGATTCTCTGCGCGGTCGGCAGTGGACATCAGGGCCCAACGCAGTTCGGCGGGATTCCAGTCCGGATGAGCTTCCAACAGAAGAGCCGCACAGCCTGCCACCAGCGGGCAGGACAGGCTCGTGCCCGCGAAATATTGCAGGTCATCCACGGCGCCCACACCGGCCGCGGCCACGGAATAGCCCTGAGCGCTGACTTCAGGCTTGATGCGCCCGTCGTAGCTTGGTCCCGGTGAGCTGAAATAAGTGAAGGTTTCGTCGCTGTATACGGCACCAACACTGATCACGCCGAAGGCATCGGCCGGTGTGCCAATGTGTCCCCAGGCACTCGCCCGGTAGTTACCGGCACTGGTGACAACAGCCAGGCCCAGTTCAACGGCCATGTTGACTGCCTGTGTTACAAGCGCCGTTTCGCCGTTGAGGTCTTCCCACGTGTACCAGTCCGTGTAACCCAGCGAACTTGATGCCAGGTCCGCACCCAGCGCTTCGCCCCACTCCAGCGCCGCGGCATAGTAGTCTTCTTCAACCGGTGTCTCGCTGGTCACGTCTTCGGTTTTTGCCAGCAGGAAGTCGCAGGCATAGGCAGGTCCGTAGAGATTACCGCTCCAGGCGCCACCCAGGGCACTGGCGGTCGCCGTGCCGTGACGATGCTGATCGGGGTCGTCGCTGCCCTCGTTTTGCGTGTTGCCATCGTTATTGATGAAGTCCCACTCGGCCACGATGCGTGTGCTGTCCAGTGATACATGGTCCTTGTAATAGCCCGTATCCAGCATCAGCACCAGCACGCCCGCGCCACTCAGACCCTGATCGTGCGCTTCGGGAACGCGCAGCATCTCCAGCTGCCCGGCGGAAGGTCCATATTCCAGTCGATCAAATGAGCCCGTGGGCGGGGGACTGCCAGCCGCTTCCACACGGTGATAGCGCGCCACAGGCCTTGTGGCAAGAACAAAGGGAAGTTCTGCAAGCTCGGCCAGCAAACTCGCGTCGGCGTCCACGCTGACGGCATTCAGCCATGCGCTGACCGTGCGAATTTCTGCGCCCATGCCGGCAAGCTGGCGCAGCACGCCATCGTCTGGTCGCAGATCGACCTGCCCGCGGTCCTTCAGGCTGGAACGACGCTCGCGCCTGTCCAGCGCACGGCTGCTCACGGCCTGATCCACCTCCTGCTGGCAGCGTTCCGGGGCGATCAGCAGCCAGCTGGCCTGCCTGTCTCTCGCTTCCTGTTCCAGTCCCGTAGCGCCGGCAGCAACTGCCAGCAATCCGAGCATGGTGATACAGATCGCCTTGCGACTCATGGCTCTTCCGCTTTCACATTTGGTACATTCGGGCTTTGGAAATGTATCAATCAGGAGAGGTGAAGTCATGGCAATTCGCACCGACGTGCTCGAACTTTGGCCCGAGATCGAGTGGATCGAAAATGACGATCTGCGCAACCAGACGGGCAAGGCCTGGGAGTTTGCGCTTGACCGCAGCCCACTTTCACCCGATGACCTGAACAGCATTCCCTTCACGCTGCTCCATCCCACCACCGTCACTTTTATGGCTCACAAGCGCTGTGTGGTTCACATTGCCCGCGAGAGTGCCCGAGCCATGCAGGCCTTCATGGGTGATACACTGGAGATTGATCTGGACACGGTGATCGCTGGCGCGATTCTGGCCGATGTGGGCAAGCTGCTTGAGTACGAGCAGGACCCTGCCGGGGGCAGCCGCCAAAGCGTGCGCGGCAAATACCTGCGGCATCCTTTTACTGGAGTCAGTCTCTGCATGGAAGCGGGACTGCCGGATGCTGTATCACATATCGTGGCCACCCATGCGGGTGAAGGTAATCTGGTCAAGCGCACGACCGAAGCCTGGATCGTGCATCACGCTGACTTCATGAGCTACGAGCCGGTTGCCAAGCGTCTGGAAGTTTAGCTACTGTAATACAAAGGAAGGGCGCCCGAGGGCGCCCTTTTTCATTCCTTGCCTTTGCCAGCCGTGTTCAGCTTGATCAGCGGGTAAATCGGACAGAAGCGCAAGCTTCCCGTAAGGATCAGAACAATGCCAATCAGACCCCACCAACTGGAATTCAGGTAGCCATAAAGCAGCAGGGCAAGGCCCAGCACAATGCGCAGAATGCGATCCACGCCACCTACATTGCAGCTCATCTTGCCTCCCTAATTGTTGAGTGCGCCGTCTTCAATCCAGCTCAAAATCAGTTCGATTTCTTCATCGGCCAGCGCGCCTGTTGGCGGCATCAATTCAAAGGTGCCGGTGGCCTGTATCCGCCTGGGCAATTCGCCCTGTGATGCATCCCAGGCAACGATGGCCTCTCCGTTGTTTCCACCCGCCAGAATGCCAGCGTAGCTGCTCAGGTCAAGTCCACCGGAAGGCGAGCCCGCGCTGTGACACAGCAGACAGTTTGCTGCCAGTAAGGGTGCGACATCCAGCGAGTAGCTGACAAATTCTACTCCGGGGCCTCCACTGGAGGTGGAATCGCCCAGATCCGTGCAGGAGATTCCAGCAAGCAGCAAGGGACTTAGCAGGATAAGCCGCTTCATGGCGCCACCGCCCAGAAATCAAGCGTGACTTCCATCTCTTCGGCGACCTTCATGAAGAGGAAATCCGGCCGGGGAATCTTGTGATCGGCCAGAGCAATCGGGAAGCTGCACTGCACATGGAGAGCCTGCCGACCCTCATGCTGAGCAGAGGCCTTGTGCCAGGTGACATATGCCTCGATGCTGCGCGTTTTTTCGACACCGTGGAGCAGGATGCGGCCATCAAGCTTGACAACTTTTGTACTACCGTCACTCAATTCGCTGGCCGTGATACCGTCCAGATCAAAACGAGTCAGCGGAAAGTCGTCCGTGTGCAAGTGATTTTCTCGCATGTGACGATCACGCATGGCAAGACCCGTACTCAGCTCGCGCAGGTCCACTTCAAGCCAGGCGGGCCCCGCTGTGGTAGGGCTTTCAGGATCGACAGTGATCTCGCCCTCTAGCGCCTGCGTCGACCCATCGAAGCTCTCAATGGTTGCTTCGGAGTGGAAACTGGCCGAGTTGAATGCGGCCGGTGATACAATCAGTTTGACTGGTTCAGCAACTGCCAGGCCCGCCATTAGCAGACACAGAAGAAAGACTCGCTTCATGATTCCCCCCTTACATGAACAAGTGTAATTGCAGATCAAGCATCAGCCATGAGTCACTGCCAGCGCCTTCGTCAAGCGAGTAACGGGCAATTCCCGGCTGTGCGGAAAGCACCGGCAAGGCTGTCCAGTTCCAGGCCAGTCTGCTGCGTGACTCAAAGGAACCCTCTTCGGCGGTATTCGGATCCCACGAATCGTGTGATACAAGCAGCACATGCCCCTGACGTAGAGTCCAGGCAAGCTCCTGCACAGTCGCCAGACCACGCGTATCACCATCAACCCGCAAATCAGTCTCGGCGGTCCAGGTCAACGCGCCAAGGGAAAGGCCGGCGAACAAACCGCCTATCCGCGTAGAAGTGCCGGGCGCCCGGTCAACCAGCCGTCCATTGGCTCCGAGTGTCGTTCCCAGCTTGCCCAGCATGCCATTCCAGGCCACGCGGCTGGTCAGCGCCTTGCCTCTGTCTGTATCTAACTCGGACGACTGTCCGTTGGTCAGGGCCAGCGAAACGGACCAGTGATCGGGATGGAATTCAAGCTCTACACCTGTGTCCGCATCCAGCTGGCTAAAGCCCATTCGTTTGCGCGTGTTGAAGTTGTGATCATCCCAGCGCCAGCCAAAGAAGGGCAGAAAACGACCGACTTTCAGGTTCGCCTTCAACGGCCCGCCGCTCAATAGCGCCCAGGCCTCGTAGCCACCACGCAGCCCCTTGTCCAGCAGAACTTCGACGCCAGCCACCAGCTTGAAGCGCAGGTAGAGGTCCCCCTGCATTTGAAAGAAGCTGTTCTGCTCGGTGGCTGGCAGGCTGGTTTCCGGCTCATCGGATTTAAATTCGCTGAAGTAGTAGCTGCGAAAATCCAGCCCCACATCCAGTCGCTCGTGAAGACTGCTACCAAGCTTGTCCAGCTCACTGAAGTCCATGCTGTTGGAAGCCAGCTCGGTTCCAGCAAAAAACTGGCTGCCATAGGCATTGCGCATTCCTCCACCCGCCGGATTGACATGGCACAGGTGACAGGACTGTGCGTAGACGGCAGCATAGCGTGGCAGAGCGTCACCCTTGTCAGGCAACAGGATCACGGCCAGCAAAAGCAGGATTAGTGGCATGGGCGGTCCTTGAATTCGGTTGGTTCAGTGTATGATGGGTCGAAGTTTATATTGTTTGGTTAAACAAACAAAGAATTTTGAAAAGTGACTGTTTTGTCACACTAATCGTTAAAGACGAGCTTTAAAAAGGCGCGCCTGCCGCCACCCACAGGGACCGTTCATCTTCGTCCAGCAGGTAACGCTCCTGCCAGCGTTCAGGTGAACATTTGGAAATGGCAGCTGCCAGCAATGCGCGCTGTCTGGGACTCATGGGAGTGGAAAGCAGTCGCTGCAGAAGGCCTCGATCAAATGACGGTAGCGCCGACAGGCCATCAAGCGCGTGATCGCGTGTATCACTGCTGCCAAGCCACTCCAGAAGCTGCTGCGAAACTACGGTACTTGCGGCCAAGCCAACACGAAGATTCAGGCGGTCATCTTCGGTCAATAAGTCGGCAGCGTGATACAATTTGAGTGCATCTGCGTCCGTGATTTCCGGTAGCTGCCCGGCTTTGGCCAGAACGGTCAGGCAGTCCAGCTGCTGCTGTCCTTCGATACCGTCCAGCAGGAACTGCAGTGCCAGCTCGGGAGACAGCTCACCCCCAGTCAACTCTTCACGGGCAGCCTGTGCTGCCTCGCCGCCTTTTGCTTCCGTGGCAAGCATGTTTCGCCAGGCACTTGTATCACACAGGGCCTGTGGCAGGACGAGCTTCTGTGAGCGGCTACCCAGCCAGACTTTCTTCAGGAATGACGCTGCAGCAGCTGCGTCAAGTCCAGCCAGCCAGGCGGTCCACAGAGGGGTCATTTCGCCAGCTGCAAAAACCGTGTCGGAGGAAAGCCAACTGTTCAACTGCTCGTCCGACCAGCGAAGCGGATCAAGCAGCGCAAGGAAGCGAAGATCCTGGCTGTCTCGCAACCAGCCAATGACGCGGCGGGCACCACCCTGCACGGAGGCAAGATCAAAGGGAAAGAGCCCTTCGCGCTGCTTGAGTGTTTCGAGCAGGCCTGCTTCCAACTCTGCGACTGGAGCGCTGGCCACAATCCGCTTCAGTAGTTCATCATCGGCCCTGCCTGTTGCGAGCAATCTGGTAGCGGCTTGAGCAAAAGTCGCATCCTGATCAAGCAGTCGTGTTACAAGAGCTGAAGGAAGCGGGAATTCACTCCAGGCCAGAAGCTGGGCCAGGAGTTTTTCGGGCAAGGCTTGTTTGAAAAAGTCCCGGGCTGCTTCGCGATCTGTAGCCAGCAGGCGGAGCAGCTCCTTTTGACCGCACTCGGACAGTCCTCTGCCAGCCATGCCGACCAGTTCGCTCAGGCCCAGGCTGTGATTGAAAACAACATCTTCACCATGCCAGCGACTGGCTTCACCAGCGGAACGCTTGAGTTCGTATTCCAGGAGGTCGCCGGGGTTGGCCTGCCAGGGATTCTGCAGGCGCACGAGCACATCGCGCTTCAGGTCACGCACATCCATCACCCAGGCAATCGATGTCGCTTCCACAATGGTTCGAACACGGCCGACCGATCTCATCACACTGGCGCTCTCGCTCATGGCTCCGTCCGGTTTAGGGTGGATTTCCATGAATATAGGAATGGCAGGCTGCCCCTGAACCCTGTTCTTCGGATGACCCTCCACACGATTGCTACATTGCGCCCTTCAACTGGAAATCTCAATGCTGAAAAAGATCAAAGAAGCTGGTTGCGTAGGCATGGGCGGTGCGGGCTTTCCCACACACGTCAAGCTGAACTCTCAGGTCGACACCCTGTTGATCAACGCAGCTGAATGCGAACCGCTGCTGCGCAAGGACAACATGGCCATGCAGGTCTTTGCCGAGGAAACGGCAGAAGGCTTCATGCATGCCGCCGAGCTGATCGGTGCAAAGCGCGTGATCATCGGCATCAAGGGCAAGAACAAAAAGACCATTGAGGCCATGCGCAGCACGCGGCTTGGCCCGACCGGTGAAGGCCGCTACGAAGTGGGCATTCTGGGTGATTTCTATCCGGCCGGTGATGAAGTTACGCTTGTTTACGAGCTGACAGGCCGGGTTGTGCCGCCTGCAGGATTGCCCCTCCATGTAGGTGTAGTGGTTATCAACAACGAGACGGCCCTGACCATCCATGACGCGCTCATGGGCAAGCCCGTGACACATTCCTTTGTCACCGTCAGTGGCGAAGTTCGCGAGCCGGCTACCTGGCGCGTACCGATTGGGACCTCCTTTCGTGAGCTGATCGGCATGGCCGGCGGAACCAGACTCAAGGACTGGGTGATTCTGGACGGCGGACCCATGATGGGACGGATCGAGCTGGATCCGGACACGCCCGTAACCAAGACCAGCAGTGGTGTAATCGTCCTGCCGCGCGATCACCCCTATGTTGAGCGTGAGCTGCGGACACGCCAAGCCAAGTACAGCATCGGTAAGAGCGTCTGTGATCAGTGTTCGCTGTGTACGCAGATGTGTCCCCGCTACTTGCTGGGTCACCCGCTGGAACCACACCAGGTAATGCGCCATCAGTTTGTCAGCGATTTTCCTGCGCACAGCCGCTGGGGTCAGATTTGCTGTGAATGCGGCATCTGCACACTCTTCGCATGCCCGGAAGGACTGTACCCGCGCGAGGCCTGCCAGGATTCAAAGAGGTCGTTGGCGGCAATCGGCGAGAGCTTCAATGGACCAAAGGATGTATCACCGCACCCGATGTACGAGTACCGTCGCATTCCCACAAAGAAGCTGCTTCAGCGGATCGGCTTGAGCCGGTTTGAGCACGAAGCCCCTTACAAGGAATGGCCGGGGAGTGGCAGCGAGCTTCACATTCGTCTGAAACAGCATGTGGGCGCAAACGCAACGCCACTGGTCAAGGTTGGTGATACAGTGCGCGCCGGCCAGATGATAGCAGCCATGGATGAAGGCAAACTGGGCACTCCCCTGCACGCACCCCGCGACGCGCGCGTTTTGGCCATTGACGAAAAGGAGATTGTGCTCCAATGATCCGCAACCAGACCAGCCAGTTCACAGCCGAGCGCCCGGGCAACGCGGTAGGCATCATCGAATTCAGCTCGATTGCCAAGGGGATCGAGGCCGCGGATCATATGCTCAAAACGGCCGACATCAAGCTGCTTGTATCACGGACGATTTGCCCGGGCAAGCACATGAGCATGATCGGTGGCGATACAGCCGCTGTGCAAAGCGCGATTGATGCGGCTGAGGTTCTGGGCGAGCGCGAGGTTGTCGATCACTTCATGATCGCCAACCTGCATCCGGACGTGATTCCTGCTGTTGAAGGCACTGTGCAGTACGGCAAGATGGACGCGCTGGGTGTCATCGAGAGTTTCTCGGTGGCCAGCCTGATCGAAGCCGCGGACATGGCCGCCAAAACTGCCGATGTGCAGCTGCTGGAAATTCGACTGGCCATGGCGATTGGCGGCAAGGGCTTTGTCACCATGACGGGCGAGGTCGCCGCCGTGCGCAATGCTGTTGATGCCGGTGCTGCCAAGGTGGGTGAAAAGGGCCTGCTGGTTGGCAAGGTGGTTATTGCCAACCCCCGACCGGAAGTCATGCGGGATCTGATCTAGCCTTTGAGCAGGTCCGCATAGGCAAGCGAAATCACTTCTGCATTCTTCAGGCCAAGCCGGTCGATCAGCTGATTGACCCGCTTCTGTGCTTCCGCCGGATCCTCATCGACCGCCATGACATGCTCAATCTCGACGAATGAACCCAGACCGCTGACTTCATCCAGGTGGATGCGCGTTGCACCCAGCATCAGAAGCTGACGCCGCTTTTCCACCAGCAGGCCTGCGCCCAGCGCGAGACTCAGCAGGTCCTCCATCTGATCCGGTCGGGCAAGTTCTTCGAGACGCCACTCGGCCTCTCGTGATCGGTCTTCGTCCGCACGCTGATAGCCGATCAACTGTGATACATGACGGCCATCCTGCTCGATCCTGCGCAGTTTGAGGCGGCCTGCTGTTGTATCACCGAAAAAGCGGTCTTGCTGAGCCATGGTGCCAAGATCGCGGGCACCCATCTGCATGGCCAGACGCCTGACCTCGGCAAGGTCCGGCACGCGCAGTTTGATCTCGATGTTCAGACCCGCCATCCCCGAGCCCGCAGCTACTTCTTTGCGTGATTCCTTTTTCTCCCGGGGAGATTCGGGGAGTTCGATCAAAGGCTTTCCGATCAGATCCTGCTTCTCGCCCTGTTTTGCCCTTTCAAAGCCGTACACCGCCAGGCGATCACAGCGCTCGTTTTCGGGATGACCCGAATGCCCCTTGATCCACTGCCAGCTGACATCATGCTCGGCCGCCAGAGTATCCAGTTCCTGCCAGAGCTCCTGATTCTTGACCGGATCCCCTCCAGCAGTTTTCCACCCCTTGCGCCGCCAATTGTGGATCCACTGAGTGATCCCCTGCTGCACATAGCGCGAGTCGGTCCAAAGCTCGACCTGACAGCTGGTTTTCAGCGCTTCCAGACCGCGGATGGCTGCCAGCAGCTCCATGCGGTTGTTGGTGGTGGCAGGGTCTCCGCCGCAGGCTTCCAGACGATTACTGCCGGAGACCAGCACAAAACCCCAGCCACCCGGACCGGGATTGCCCTTGCAGGCGCCATCGGTATACAAGCTGACTTTGGGCTGCTCGCTCATCCTGCATTCTCCTCGACTTGCAGCAAGTAGCCTTTCAAATAGTGGCTCTCAAGAACCTGCGGCAGCCAGGGGTGGTCTTCCCCCTGCTCCAGGGTAGCCAGAATACGAATCCGCTTTCCAGCCCGTTTGGCTGCCAGTCGTAATACATCCCTGAAAGCCTCTGCGCCCATGTGATGCGAGCACGAGCAGGCCGCAAGGAAACCACCATTCTCGACGAGTTGCATAGCCTGCCGATTCAGATCGATATAGCCCTGACGGCCCTCGGCAAAGCGTTTGCGGCTTTTCACAAATGCGGGCGGATCACTGACCACCAGCCTGTAGCGGCGGCCTTCTCGCTGCAGCTGTTTCATGACATCAAAAGCGTCACCACACAGCGTGCGATGTTCGCCGGTAAAACAACCCAGTTCCAGATTGCGGCCAACACGATCCAGTGCATCGCGGCTACGATCCACGAAGTCCGCGCGAACAGCACCGGCCTGAAGCGCGGCAAGGCCCCAGCCACCGTGATAGCAGCACAGGTCAAGCACTTCCGCGCCAGCGGCACAGCGTGATACACGCTGCCAGTTTTCCACCTGATCCAGAAAGAGCCCGCCCTTTTGCACACTGCAGAAGTCCAGCTCCATTGCAAATCCGGCAGGCTTGACTGTCTTCAAGAGTGGAGCGTGTCCATCCTCCAGCTTTTCTGTCAACCATTCTTCGCCGTCCCGCTTCATCAGCAGGCGCTCGGCGGGCATGTTTTCCAGTCGCCGAAAGGGAGAGCTACCATCAAAAAGAATCCATTCAGGAGTGAAGACCAGATCGAGAGCCACGGCAATGTTTTCCCGCATCCTGTCCATGGTCTGGGTAAGGCACTGAACGGAGAGTACGTCCTCGTAGCGATCAACAATCAGGCCGGGCAGGTCATCGCTTTCCGCAAAAACAACCCGGCATGTATCACGATTCAGGTGAGTTCGACGCGTGAAGGCTGAACGAAAGCGTGCCGCGAACCAATCAACAGTCAAAGGCTCTTGCTGGCTTCTTTCCAGAATACGGGCACAGATCAGGCTGCCCCGGCTTGTGCCAGCCCAGCCGATCCAGTTCTCTCTGGAATCAAGGACCTGTACCAGTCCACCTGCGGGAAGCTCCTTCAGCGACCTTTCGACTTCATTGGAAAAGATCCAGGGATGCCCGCCCAGAATCCTGCGTTCAGAGCCGCGTTTGAGATGCATCATCACTTCCATTTAGCGGAGGTAAAGCAGTCGCTGGGTATCACTGCCTTGCGGGCTTTCCAGGCGCACGAAATAGAGTCCGCTGGCAAGGCCATCAGCCGAGAAGCTGACTTCCCCGCTGCCAGCAGCCTTCCATGGCGAATCGAAGAGCACGGCAACCTGCTGACCCCGCAGATTGTATACAGCCAGCCGGGCAGGGCCGGATTCAAGCAGGCGGTAGCTGATTCTCGTGGCTGGGTTAAAGGGATTCGGGTAGACCCGGCCAAGTTCAGCGGCCTTCACCTGCGGCGCAGACCAATGCTCGGGAGGTGATCCTGGAATGATCTGCGTGATACGAAGGTCGTCCAGTGCCCAGCCAAAGGCAAAGTCGCCAAAATAGCTGAAGGCAAATTGCAGGCGTCCTTCGGGCGGCAGATTCGTGACAGTAAAACTACGCTCGGTCCAGGCACCTGCCAGAAAATCGCCGCAGACAGTTGTGTCCGCTATGTCGCCAGCAAAACTGTCGCCCGAGACCAGCACATTCCAGCTTTCGGCAAGCGGACTGCCAGTAGAAGCGCGAAAGAGAATGCGAGCGTTTTCAACCGCCGGCTGATCCGTGAAGTTGCTGGCGAAAAGACTAAGCATGCTAAGTCTGACGGGCCCCGCATAACTCATCACCGGAAGAAAAAGCGTGTCCTGTAATACAGGAGCATTCAGGGCATCCGAGTTGATACTCAGGTAATGCCCGACCTGTTGATCCTGTGGGTCCAGCAGCGAGTCCGGAAAGCCCAGTGTACTGTCCGGATGAAAGCAGGAACTTGGTGATACATCATCAAGCGAGTGCTGCCAACCGTAGCCTACACGCTCCGGGCTGCGCGCCATGCAGGCCAGATCCGCATAGGACTCATCGAAATCGGCAAAGAAGTCGCCCTCGCCAAGATCCAGCTCGCAGCTCCAGACTTCCATCAGGGCCTGTACATTCAATTCTGCACCCGTGACTTCACGCCACTCGGAAATGGATGGATCAAAAAGCAGCGTGTTCTCCAGGCTGTCCAGTGTTGCCAGGCTGTCACTGCGCCATTCCAGCAGCGGCGCCGGGCCACCAGAAAGATTCTCTGGAAAATCGCTACTCATCACAATCCAGACCTGCTCGCCGATCGACCCCATCAGGCTGTCTGCAATGTCAAACTCCAGACTCTGCCAACCCGAGCAATCCTCATCGATAACAAGCGTATCACCTTCATCCAGCCAGCTGATCTGCCCATTGCTCCGCGCGGGTTGACCGCCCGTATCCATGGCCAGTCCCACATACACAGGCCCCGTCCCCTTAAAGCGTAAACTGGCACCGCGTATCACCAGGCTATCCAACTGGTAGATAGACCGCGCAGCCTCCAGCGGAATGCGGCTTGCAACGAGTGCACCGGGCAGTGCAGGCAGAAACTGTCGCAATGCCTGATCCTCGCGTGATCCGTGACCGGCCCAGGTGAATCCTTCACTTAGTGTAACACGGAATTCCGGAAGCACACCTTCGGATACGTTCCCCAGACTGTCCATGGCAGCCAACTGCCAGACAAGTTCATCGCCACCTGAAGCATCAACCGGAAGAAAAACCCGGCCATTCCAGTGCTCCCAGTCTTCACCCTCAGCAAGCGGTCCGCCCGGGCTTAACCAGGTTGTATCACCGTTTTGCATGGCATAAACGGCCTGAATGCCCGCAGCATCCCGCGCCAGTACTCGCAGCGCCAGGTCCGGATTTCGATGAGAATGTATCACGTCTTCCGGCAGCAGAAGCTCGGGGGCCTGATTGTCGCTCGCCCAATCAACCAGCAGTCGAATGTTCAGATTGCGCTCAATCGCCTGCTCCTGACCACCCGCCAGTTTGATCCAGCTTAAGCCATCCTGCCGGCAGATATCGTCGGCCGTGATCCAGGGCGCACGCGCACCGGGCCGTGTTACTTCAACCCTTACCGGGCCGGCAACAAGCTGTGGGAAAAGGTCTTCAAAGGGAAAGCTCTGATGACTGCTGCTTCCACCCAGCTGGGCTCCTGCAAGTTCGGCCACCAGATTGCCAGACTGATACACACTGATATGGCAGGAGTCCGGCATGGCATAGCCCGCACTGGCAATCAGAACGGCATGCAGTGAAGCGGGCGCGGGCAGTTCCAGTTCTCGTCCGTAGGTGATTTCGCCTTCAGCCAGATTGGGCCAGATCCAGCCGGGGAAACCATCCTGCCCAACTTGCTGACTTCCTGCCGGCTGATCGAAAAGGATTCCCGCTGCCGGCAAAATGGAAAGCGCCTGGCCCTCCGGACTGCTGGCCAATGCCAGTGCGGCCGGAATAAGCAGCGAGAGCAGCGTTATTCGCAAATCAGCCTTCATACAAAGCCTGCTTCCTGATGTAGGCATAAACCCCTTCCGGCAGCAAGTATCGACACGGCTTCCTGCTGGATAATCGCTCGCGCAGCCAGCTGGAACTAAGCTCCATGCCTGGCCAGATAAGGGCGCGGTGCGGCAAGGTTTCCTGCAAGGTCTCGCCCGGTCGGTTGACCACCAGTAGATCTGCCAGTTCGAGAATCCGCTCCCAGCGGTGCCAGTTTCGAAAACTGGCCAGCTGATCGCTTCCCATCAGCAGTCGGTGACGCGCTGTTGTCTCACGGTCAAGCTCTTCAAGTGTATCACAGGTCCTGGAAGGGCCGCTACGCAAGCCTTCACGCGTGTCCAGCTCGAAGGTTGAATCACGGAGCGCCAGCCTTAGCATCTGCACTCGATCCTCAAAGGAGGCATGGTGCACGTTCTTGAAGGGGCTGTGACCCGCCGGGAGAAAAACAAGCCGCTCCCCCAGCTCCGCCTGTACGAATTCAGCCAGAGCCAAGTGCCCCACATGAACAGGGTCAAAGGCGCCGCCGAAGTAAATGCTCATTCCATCTCGTCAAGCATCTGGCCCATCTGCGCTGCATGATCGCCGTCAGGGAAGACCCGCAAGTATTCGCGCATGGTGGCCCGGGCATCGGCTTCGCGCTTCATTCGCACCTGACAGAGGCCCTTGTAATACATGGCCTTTTCCATGACTTCCGGCTGGTCATACCAGGTTTCCAGAATGTCATCCAGATAAAGCAGGCTGGATTTGTATTTGGCCATTCTGTAATACAACTCGGCATTGCGCAAATCCTTGCGGGCGAGCTTGGCGCGGCAGCTGTCAATCCGCTCCTCTGCAAGCGGGCGATGCTCACTCTCCGGATAATCATCCAATAGGCCCTGATACTCCTCAATGGCCCGATAGGTAAAGGACTGATCCAGCGCGGCCTTGGGCGAGAGCTCGAAGTAACAGTCGGCAATGCGCAGTCGAGAATCGTCAACCAGTGATGAGTTCGGATAACGCTCAATCAGCTCCTGATAGAGGTCCGCGGCCAGCAGATACTCATCCAGCCGGTACTGGCATTCCGCTTCCATGTAACGGATGCTGTCCATCAGGCGTGATCCGGCATAGTCCAGGCTCATCTAGGTAAAACGGTCCAGCGCATCCACATAGCGCTCGCGCTCGAATTTCTTCATGGCGCGCGCCATGGCATCGTCAACCGGGTCCAGCTCCCGCACCTGCTTGCTGCAGGAAAGCGCCAAAAGAAACAGGACAAGTGCAGCCAGGCTGCGAATCGAATGCTTCATCATCTTCCTCAGGATCTCATGCTGAAAAGGGCAACCAGCAGCAGGCTACCCAACAGGCTGACCAAGGCCGCCATGAAAAAAGGATCACCCGGCGGCGCGGCATTCAGGCTGTCCGCTGTGGCAAGGCTGTCCGGGCCGGTCAGCCATGCAATCTGCTGCTGGAGTGAGTCGTTCACACAGGCCTCTTTTGCACGGTATTGAACAGCCCGGTAAAGGTAGTATTCAGGGCCGGATGACCCAGTTAGCGCGCAGCATCCAGATGCCGTCGCCACTTGTCACCGGATGCTGCATCCAGCCGACTTCCACAGCCCAGGGGCCCTGCGAACCGGTGGAAACCTGTTCCTGCACGCCGGGCTGCACCAGGGCAAAACCGAAACTGGCTCTCGGTTTGCCACTCAAGTTCGCTTCCTGCACGGGCCAGAAGATCCCGGCGCGCAACTCGCCTGTACCCGCGATTCCCAGCGTAGAACCCAGATGCAATTCCTGTCTGGATGAAAGGCCCGGTTCCTGTGTCACATTGCGAACATCAATGGCAATGCGTGGATCAAAGAGTTCGTGATTCACCGAATCGCGGTCGGGCCGCTTCATTGGATAAATCACCATGCCCACATTGATGGTGCGATCACCCAGCCTGTCCAGCTGCCTGAAGGGTTCTCCCGGACCGGGCAGATAATGCGCCACCGCACCGACATCCATCCGCTGGTTGGCTCGAATCAGTACGCCATAGGTGAAGGCGGCCTCGCGCGCCTGACTTTCCTCGTTGTATACGCCCAGCACCGTCACGCCCAGGGAGACCTTGTGATCCAGCGCCGCGCCGAGTTGGAGCCAGGGTAGCAGGTTTGAAGATTCAGGTCTTGCAGTATCCCATGCCCGCGGCAGGGATGAAGCGTCACGAGCCAGATGGCTGGACACACCCAAGGCCAGTGAAATCGAGCGTGTTGCCAGTGCAATCCTTCCCAATCCGCTGATCTCCGGAAGCAGGCGACCATAAGACCTGTCTCCCGGTGATACACGAGGATTGATGAAGAAGGGTGTAAGCCCGTCAATGCTTATCTCAAGGGCTGGCCGCCTGACTGGCCGCCTGAGTGCCGCCGGGTTGCCGAGTGGTCCATCCCACCAGGTCGAAGAAGCAGCAAGACAGCCGCCCATGCTGCGCAGGCGCAGACTGCCGGCCGCCGGACTCCAGTATTGCTCGGCACCGGCGGCAAGAACAAACAAAAGACTGGCAACAAAAGAGCACCACACCCTCATTTGTGTTCTCCAGGCCTGAGTTTTGAGAGCCTCTCCAGCAGCAGGAGCAGCAGGGGCCAGCTGATCAGGAGCAGCGAAAGTCTCGGCAGAAGATCACCAAAAATTGTGTAAAAGGTGTGTCCGTTATGAAGCGGAACCCTCTCGCGCAGCCAGCCCGCCTCGCCCTTGGGCAATAACTGTCGAATTTTCCCTCGTTCATCGATAAAACCGGAGTAACCATTGTTGGTGGCACGCGCCAGCCAGCGGCCGTTTTCCAGTGTGCGCAGACGGCCAACCGCCAGATGCTGATCCAGTTCACGACTGGTACCGAACCAGGCATCGTTGGTCTGATTCGTCAACAGTCCAGCACCGTCCTTGACCATATCGCGTGCCAGACTGGCAAAGTTGCCTTCAAAGCAGATGCTCCAGCCGAAGCGGATTGTATCACCGTCAGCCTTGGCCAGCACGCCAGCCTTTCGATCTGTTCCAGCACCAAACTCGGCCTGCCCAAGATTGATCGAGCCAAGTGCCGGAATCAGCTTCTGGCCCGGCACCCGTTCGCCAAATGGGACGAGCCTGATTTTGCGATAGCTGTCAACGATGCCATCCTGTGTGACAAGAAAGCTCCCATTGAAAGGAATGCGACCGCGCTCGTTATCCACTGGATCCATGTCGTTTGCGCCCGTCAGCAAGGTCGTCGAATGCTCGGCACAGAAGCTGGACAGCTGCTCCACAAGTCCGGGTCGAAAGCGCAGCCGCGTGGGTACGGCCGTCTCCGGCCAGATGATCAGATCGGCCGGGCCGCCTGTTAGCAGGGCTTCCCGACTGAGTTCCAGATGGGCATCCACCGTATGTTGCCAGGGCAGGGACCACTTTTCCTCTGGCCCGATGTTCGCCTGTATCACAATCACATTCAGGCTGTCGGCGGCGGGGGTCAGGCCAGCCCTTCCCATGGAACCTGCACCCAGCACGAGCAACAGCCAGAAGACTGGCAGCAAACGAATCAGCCGCGAGCGTCTTTGCTCAAGGATCAGCCAGATCATGGCCGAAAACAACAGGGTCATCAGGGTAAGGGCATGCATCGAGGCAATGGAAACAATGGGCGCCAGCAAAGGACTCTCTGCTTGTGTCACACCAAGGTAAGGCCAGGGAAAACCCATTTCACCTTGCTCCAGCAGCCAGTCGATGACAACAACCATTGGGGCGTGAAGCAGAACTGTGTAAAGACCAAAACGCCTCAGAAAGCTCTTGAGAAGCGAGAAGGACAGCATCCACCAGAGACTGAGCCAGATTGCGGCACCAGCAGCTGAGGCTGCAGCAACAAGGGCGGGCGGCTCCGAGTTGAAGCCAATCCAGTAGACAGTCAAACCGTGATACACAATGCCGGCAAGCAGCGCATAAATCGCGTGAGCGCCCCGGGCTGCTGCCCAATAAAGCGGCACAAATGCGATCAGGCCAAGAAAATAGAGGCTGGACGGTGGAAAGGCCGCCGCCCCCAGCAGGCCCGTCAGCACGGCGGCTGCGACAAAGCGCAAGCTGTCTGACTTCAAGACATCAGGCATCGGAACCGCCATGTGAAGCATCGGCATCCAGCCAGTCCTGCAAAATGATCATGGCAGCCAGTGCATCAATCCCGCCGGAAGTGTGATCTCTGAGGCCCGCCTCCTGCCTGGATTTGAGAATCAGATCGGCACGCTGACTGGAATAGCTCTCTTCCTGAAGGACAAGCTCGACTCCCCAGGATTGTATCACGGAAGCAAAATGCAGAATGCGATCATCCAGGCTGCCAGGTTCACCCATGGAGCGCGTGGGACGGCCCAGCACAACCAGCTCGATCTCCTCCCCGGAAATGACCTGCTTCAGGTTTGGCATCAGGCCCTTCTGCGCGTCAAGGGTGCGCAGAGGTCTGGCAATTCGGTTCTCCCGGTCAGCCAGGGCAAGACCGATGCGGACAGTGCCGTAATCGATACCCAGCAGCTGTTTCATTCCTGGCCAGTCGCCTTGTCTGCATCATCCACGAAGCGCAGCTTCTCGATAGCCAGTTGATAGCGCTGCCAGGCAGCCTCGTTAGCAGGATCCTGTGTCCAGGTGAATGACCAGGCCTTTTCATCAAAAAAGAAGACACGCATATCGACGCGCAGATGAAGCTCGGGGTAGTCGAGGGGAAAGGGCTGAATTTCCAGATGCTGGCCCATGCCGATGGCGTTTACCAGCTCCAGCCCGCGCGCGTTTTCTTCTTCAAGAATCTGGTTGCCTGACCAGCGGGCGTAATTCTCATCGAAGTGACCTTCCAGCGAAAGCTCACGTGGCAGAATACGCACGGTCAGGCGCGGTTCGCCCGCCTCGTCACGACTGAGATAGTCGATGCGCCGACCTTCTTCGCCAAGGCTCATCTCGCTACGGGTAAAACCGGAGCCAAGCTCCAGAATAAAACCGTCCAGGCGGGCCCGATCAGGCCCGGAATCCGTTGTGCAGGCGACAAACAACAGCCACAGGAGGCCGAAGAGACTCTTCTTCACGCGCTTCTCCAACAAAAAAGGGCCGAGCCACATGGGCCCGACCCTTTGAATGTATCAATCGATTGAGTCTAGAACAGGGACTCGAAATAACGCACGAGAGCAATCTGCAGCTGCAGGGAGTTCGCATCGGGTGAATCGTGAACCAATTCGCCAGCCGCGTTCTCGATGTCCTGAATCGAGCTGAAGATGAAGTCCGCGCGAGCGGTCAGATCCCAGTCTTCGGACAGCTCGTGGCGATAGCCAACGCCCAGGTTGAAGGCCGGACCGGTGCGATCGATGGTCGAGGCATAGCCCGAAGAAAGCTCATAGTCATAGGAAAGAGTGGTGAAACCCAGACCCATGTCATAATAGAGGTTCGGGTGGTTCAAGTACGGGATGGGCATCAGGCTGCTGGGCAGACGGAATGCAAAAAGCACGTCTGTCTTGGAAAGCGTTCCCGTCACACCCGTCTCAACGATGCCATTACGCGTGAAGTTGCGCGAACCCGAATCTTCGGCCGAAGTACTCCAGGAGTACTTGACCAGAACCTCGTACGGACCCTTGCGGCCGTCGAAGCGGTGACCGAGAGCTGCATTCAGACTAAAACCCATGGCCTGATCGCCCGCGATCGGATAGGTGTCATTCGCATAGTCGACATCCACGTTGTCCGCAGCGTAGGTGTCGGAGTTGAACAGCATGCGCAGTCCAAGTCCAAGTTCCACGATGTCGTTGCTCTTCGCCATTGCGCTGGTGGCGAGCAGGCTCACCGCACAAAAGAGACCCATAAGCAGTTTTCGCATGCCATCCTCCGGTTAGTGCCAATCTGGGATTAACAAGTGAAAGGCAAGTCGGACACTTGTCCAGAGGCCTTCACGCAATTCCGCGCAGATTCGCTGGCTTTACGTCAATCCGGGACAGTATCGCAATTCCCGTTCCAATTTTGCCAGCAGGGTGAATTTTTGTGAAATCAATCTGCCACAAGTGAGCTAAGTCTCGCCAATTCATTGAAGAGGGCTGCCTCGTAGGATGGATATCCACCCCAACTGAGGCTGTCCGCTGGACTCAGGGTCATTGTGCCATCAACAGCAAGACAATGCGCCAGACAGGAATCCAGACTGTGTGAATAGAAGAAGAGCTGCGCCATCAACACATGGAGATCGTCCTGATTGATTGCGCTGTTGTGGGCAAAGCTCCAGTCAGGGGCGGCGGACAGAACCTGACGGGCATCTGCAAGACTGCTGCCGGAGGCGAGCTCCCGATTGGCAAAAGCCCTGCCTGCTCGACTGTCCAGCAATAGTGGATCCTCGGCCAGACTGCGATCAAAGCTGCGATCGGCGCCCGTTGCATCCAGCTGATGAAACTGGCTCCAACCCTTACCGTTGTTGGCGTCGGCTTCTTCTACAGCAGCATCAATCAACTCTTGAAAGGCTGCCTGCGCTTCCGGATAGAGCTCCTGCTCGAAGAGATTCCAGGCATCTGCCAGGCCATTATCCTCTCGATCCGAAGATCCGCCGCTGACCCCACAGGACAGAAAAAATGGAAGTGCGGCAAGGGCCGCCACATGAAGGATTGCTTTCATTATCGCACCAGCATCAGTTTGCGCACATCCCGCTTTCCAGACTGTTCAAGGAGTGCGAAGTAAATGCCCGAGGCCACAGGCTCTTCCTTTTGATTGCAGCCGTTCCAGCTGATCCGGTATTCGCCTGCTGCCTGCCATCCGTTTTGCAATACTCGGACGCGGCGGCCAAGGAGGTCGGTTATGGTCAGGCGTGTATCACCGTCAAGAGCAAGCTGCCAGGTGAGTGTCACAGCAGGGTTAAAGGGGTTGGGCATGGGATCACACAGTCCAAACCTGTCCGGGAGGCTTGATCCCTCTGTTGTTGCCAGACGCAGACGGTCACCACTTGAAAGTGCCGTCTGATCCGATAGCCTGCGCCAGACGCCGCTTTCAAGCCGTTCAAGGGCTGTCTCGCTTGTCCTGACAACATGTCCGTTTGCAGGGCCCTGCAGTTGCCAAAGAGCGCCGGCCTGATCGGCTTCTTCAACCAGCAGCCAACGCCCTGAACTTTCAGCCATCATCCAGCCCAGCACGAGCTCTCCGTTCGGTGATACAAGTTCATCACCAGGGTGCAGCAGCAGGGATGTGCTGAAAACCAGTGAGTCAACGGTCAGATTGCCAGCCACCTGCGTGTAGCCGGGCAGGTCACGGGCTTCCACCCGCAGCACTTCGCTATCGACCAGCGAAGGACTGAGATTTCCAAGTCTGGCGCGATGAATCGGTAAGCCGTTCCCGCTGTAAAGGGCTTGCAGGGAAAGCAGCCCTCCCGTAGATGATCGTCTGGCAGCAATGCTGCGCAGCGGCTCGCTGGCCATGATCACAAAGTCCAGATAATCCGCATCAGCCGGGTTGGGCATCAGGCCAAGCTCCAGTTGTGGAGGCTCATTTTCCAGACTGTGCACGGTAATTGTTCCGCTGTCCATGTTCTGTGCCAGATCGCTTACCGTCACGTAAATCAGATCGCTGCCGGTATGGCTGGACGAGCTTTGTATTACAGCCATATTCAGACCGGAATAATGTGATACAGCAAGTGGCGATCCGGCATCAACCGAAAAAGACCAACTGATCTGATCGCCCGTGTCCGGGTCGTAGACCCAGCTTGACAGGTTCTCCAGTGTATCACGCTCGCCGGCAATCAGATAACGATCGGAGAAAGCGCTCAGAATGGGTGGATTGCCTTCCAGCACATGCACCAGCACACTGCCTGAGGCCGTGCGCTGATCGGGGTCAGTCACTTGCAGCTGAAGCAGGTCGTTGCCGGGAAGGGATTGAGACTGAATAATCAGGCGGCGATCGCTTTGCCTGATGGAAGGAATGGTGTAGGCCCCGCCACTAACTGTCCAGCTCATTTCATCCGCGTCATGATCGTAGTCGTATACGAAGCGATCGAGCACGATGCTCGAATCCACTGAATTGGCGTTCATCCAGATCTCTTCGATGGGCAGAACCAGTGGTTGCCCGCTCGGATCCACGACTGCAAGTGCGCCCAGATCCTGCGCAGTGTGATTTTGATCGTCGGTTACGATGTAGAGGGCCTGATCGATGGTTCCTGGAATCATCGGGGCCGTGTAGTGCACGACCCGGTTCTGATTGTCCAGCGTATAATTGAAAATGGTTGTGGGTGAAAGGTCGATTTCCCAGCTCATCAGATCATCGGGCGTATCCGAATCCCAGACATAACCGTCCAGCCAGAGGCTTCGCTCTTCCCCTGGAAGGAATACCAGGTCCGGAACCATGGCCACCAGAGGAATACCGGCCTGCACCACAACGATCAGTGTTGTGTCGGAGCTGATATTGTCGTCTGTATCACGGGCCCAGGCCACAAGCTCTTCAACACCCGTCCAGCCCTGCGGTGCCTGCAGAGTGGCCACATGGCTTTCCGGTTCCACCTGCACGCTAACAAGCTGATTGCCCACCAGCCAGATATCCAGCTCGGAATCCGGATTGTCCTGATCGCTGACGTAGTCATTCAGCGGAATGGTAGCGCTGCCACCCGTGAACATCATGTACTCGGCCGGCAGGTTCCAGATGGGAGGATAACTGGAAACCAGAATATCCAGCGTGATCTCGTCAGACAGCGGCCCGGGATCAGTCACCTGCAATTGAAAAGCCGCTTCTGTCCAGAGGGGCGTTCCTTCCACAACTTCAAACTCGAGCAGATTCTGTGATACAAGCACGCGGGCCCGCACTTGAGTTGTATCACCGCTGACGGTCCAGATCAGCTCATCATAATCGTTGTCCACATCTGATGTGATCGTTTCAAGGTCAACATGCAGCGGCAGGCCGGTGTGAACTTCCAGCTGACCTGGATTCGTAAGCAGGGGAGCATCGTTGATCGGTGATACATGACAGATGACGCGACTGGTGTCGGCCAGCCCGCCCGGATCCTCGACTCGCAGATGCAGCGTGTCCGCACCGAACCAGTCCGGCGGACTGACAAAGCGCGCCAACCTCTCTGGCGTGATTTCAACATTGATCACATCGTTGGCATCGGGTATCAGGGACCAGCTGAGCGTGCTGACATCGTCATCCAGGTCCGTTACATGGTTATCCAGCCACAAACTGTCCTGCTGATCTTCCAGCCAGAAGAGGAAAGGATCCTGATCGGCTACGGTGGGATCGATGATTGGCGGGTCGCCACGAAAAACAGAAAGCGTATCAACCGGGCTCAATCCCATGGCGTGGGCACGAACTGCAAGATCGATGCGTGTTCCGGGGCCGGTGGCATCAAACAACATCCAGAAGCGCTCGCCATCCCGCAGAGAATCAAGCGTGCAGACATCGTTGGCGCCAATGCTTTGCCAGCTGAAACTGACGCTGTCGGGATGGAAGCCCTCAAATTCTTCCAGGTAGTCAAAGAGATTGATGCTGTCCCTGGGTGCCGGCGTAGTCAGGTAGACATCGGGAAGTGGGCCGAAGTCAATGCCGATCACATTGACCACCATGGGGAATTCGCGATAGAAGTTTCTCTCTTCTGCACTCTGTCCCGCCCAGAACAGGGTGTTGCGGAAGTGATTGTTGTCGTGATCAAATTCAATCAGGTAGTTGTCGATCGGCTGAAGAAAGCGCACGCGAAAACGGCAGGCAATGCCATTGGCTGTGTAAACAGGTCGCGGATCACCCAATCCGGTCTGATAGCACCAGTCCAGCTGATTATCCGGGAGGGCGGTCATGCCGGGCCTGGAATCGTGGTCGTCGGCAAAAACCACGGCACCGGGAAAGAGATTGGCGTTCTGAAACCAGCCCGTGGGCGTTTCGTTGTAGGGCACGGGCTCTGCCAGTTCTTCAGGGAAACTCATGAAGCACTGGAAACCGCTGATTTCAGTCGCATTCGTTTGAATGTTCACCCTGAATTCAACGACATCGCCAACCTGAACCGTGATGGTGTCTTCCCCACCCATATCACTGATCCAGATACGTTCCTGCTGTGCCCGTGCGCTGCCCGCCAGAAGGAGCAATAGCATGCTGAAGCGAAGGAGATGATTCATGCCCGCATGCAAGGCAATTGCCGTGCCAGATCCAGTCATTTCGGCCGACAAAACACCACCAGCTATCATGCTGCCTGTCAACAGCTTTTCGAGTCACTTCAAGGTCGAGGGAAAATTGCAGAATAGGGCATCAAGCAAACAGGGCAAGCTTTGCCACCGGCTGGAAAAAAGGAGCCCCGGCCGAAGCCGGGGCGAAGTCCGGAACAATGTGCTGTCGAAAGTTGCTTCCGACAAAATTGGTGCCGACTACAGGTCACAGTAGGAAGGATGACCCAATCAACACCAGCCCAACCATTGAAGGGGAAAGTGTGAATGCAAATCGGAACGGGTCCGATAGGTAGGACAAGTGCAAAGAGCAGGCCAAAACTCGAATCATGACAAGCCCTTACCTGTCATACACTTTCAAATGCGCGGTTGCGACAAACACTTCCAATAATCCACTATTTGTCTATCCGGTGGCCTGATTTTGTCTATTCAAGTAAATCCGAAGAGCAATCACTTTTTTGCCTCTTTTCATATCTTGGGCGAATGAAAACACGACGCTCCGGCATTCTCATGCATCCACTTTCGCTGCCCGGACCTGCGGGCTGCGGCGACCTGGGTAAAAGCGCTCACGCCTTCCTCGATTTTCTGGAAGAAGCTGGCCAGAGTTTATGGCAGATGTTGCCACTTGGCCCTGTTGGTTATGGGGATTCGCCCTACCAATGTCTGTCTTCCATGGCTGGCGAGCCCATGTTGATCGGACTTGACGACCTGGTGGAAGCCGGGCTGCTTTCAAGTGCCGATCTGGAGCACAGCCTGAAAAGTGGTCGCGTGCGCTACTCCAGCGCAAGGGCCTGGCGCATGGACCGGCTGCACATGGCCTGGCAAGCTTTTCGGGCCAAACCTTCCCATGCCTGGTGGCGCGAATTCGAGGCCTTTTATACACAGGAAGGCTGGTGGCTGCACGACTTTGCGCTCTTCATGACGCTGCGCGAGCTGAATGGCCAGGCCTGCTGGAATACCTGGAGCGAGGCCTGGCGTCGCCATGATGCCGCGGCACTGGAAAAGCTCAACATTGACCGCCAGGAGGACATTCTGCGTCACAAGTTCTTCCAGTTCCTGTTCTACAGGCAACTGGAGGCGCTCAGGCGCGCGGCCAACGAGCGGGGAATTCTGCTGGTGGGCGACATGCCGATCTTTGTCGCCTTTGATTCCAGCGATGTCTGGGCCTGGCGCAAGTATTTCCGCGTAAGTGAAGATGGCCAGCCCGAAGTGGTTGCGGGCGTGCCGCCGGACTATTTCTCCAAAACCGGTCAGCGCTGGGGCAATCCGCTCTATCGCTGGGACGAAATGCAGCAGGACGACTGGTGGTGGTGGCGCAGCCGTTTCCACATGCTGAACAGGCAGTGTGATGTGGTGCGCGTGGACCATTTCCGTGGCTTTGAAGCCTGCTGGGAAATTCCGGGCCTGGCGCCAACCGCCGAAACAGGCGAGTGGATCAAGGTTCCGGGACGCGAGCTCTTCGAGGCCCTGCAGCATCATATGCCGGAACTCAAGCTGATTGCAGAGGATCTGGGGCTGATCACGCCGGAAGTTCGTGCCCTGCGCGAGGATTTTGGAATGCCCGGAATGAAGATCTTCCAGTTCGGCTTCTTCACAGATGCCCGCGACCCCTTCCTTCCTCACAACTACGAGCAGGAATGCGTTGCCTACACCGGTACCCATGACAATGATACCATGATCGGCTTCCTTGCAAACCCGGAAAACCGTAATGCGGCCCGCGCCCTTCGTCAGTATCTGGGAACAGACAACCACGAAGCCAGTCTCGAAGCGTCCATGGAAGCTCTCTGGCGAAGCAGCGCCAACTGGTGTCTGGCACCCATGCAGGATCTGTTAGGAATGGGAACGGAAGGTAGAATGAACCTGCCGGGAAGCTCGAGCGGTAACTGGGCCTGGCGTATGAACGACCGCTGGCCTCGGAAAAAGATTGCCACGCAGCTGAGCAGGCTTTCCGCCCGCTTCGCCAGAAACATGCCTCCGGTCGAAGACGCTACTGAATAACGGGATTCCCGATGCAGGCAGTTACGGCGTAGAAGGCACTCTCGCCTCGTGATCGCATCATGTACCAGGTCTGATCGGTAATGGCCACCAGATTTTCCGGCCGGACCACATCGTAAGGGTCGCTACTGCGATAGATGCGGTAGTGCACGTCAATCGGAATGCCGCCGACGCTGAACTCCACCGGACTCCATTCAAGCGGCTCATCGCCAAAGACAAGCGGACCTGTTTCTACATCGAAAACCGGCTGCGGCACAACTGGAAGCTGGAAAGGAGCCGTCTGAGGATCCGAGCGATCCACCAGCCCTCCACTGACAGGAACCGGCACATCCCAGTGGCAGAAGCGGGCCATCACGGTTTCGTGCATCTCGTTGACGATGGCCGCAACATGACTTTCCACGAAGTCGCAATGGTGAATAACCGGACTGGCAGCACCTTCCTGCACCCGCAAGTCGATACCATTGCCCTGGAAGTGGACGGAATCGAGTTGTGCGGCGGCCCCACCCTTCAGCAGCAGGCCAGTATCACAGGTTAGAATCAGGCTGTTATCCAGTTGAAGACTGGCATCTTCCACCTGGATGCCGATGGAGTCAGCGGAAGTCAGAATGCTCCCCTGAATCAGTGCGCTGGAGCCGGAGCGCAAGTCCAGCCCGGCAGCCAGTTCAACCAGTGAATGATTGATTTCCAACTCGGCCGAATCCAGCAGAAGGCCGCCCATGGTTGGCTCAACCCAGCAGTTGTTCAGAACAAGTCGGCGCCCATCGCACAAGTCGAAGCAGCCCAGCGGCTGATCCAGTCGGCATTTCGACAACTCCAGGACCGAGCCAGCTTCCGCGGTGAGTTGCAGCCGGGCGAGCAGGTCTTGCAGGCCGGCAAGCCGCTGCGGCAGCGCGCCTTCCTGCTGCTCTCCGCCGCCATCAACCAGCAATCGACCGGCCAGCTCCAGCTGAAGCTGTTCATTGCCGTTCCATGCAACGAAGGCAGGCGACAACAAGCTGGCTGCCGCATTGATGCGAAGAGTTCCCGCAATAGAGGGAGCGCTATGCAGATCCAACTGGCCGGCAACCAGCTCCACATTCAACCAGCGTGCTGCCTGCTGAGCGGTCAACTCGCCTGCGAGGGAGGTCCTGCCCCAGATAACCGGTGGAAGCTGGCCAAGCACAGGCTGCAGGCTTCTGCCATCACCAAAAATCGATCCGCGGGGATGCGGCAGGGCAGTTGCCGAAAGCTCAAGCGGCCAGGCAATCGCGCGACCCAGTGCGTCCGTCACCAGCAGCTCTGTCATGCCGTCGCCATTCACGTCCGTCAGACGGGGGGCCGCAGGAATGGCGACACTCAGCTGCCACTCGCCCATCAGGCTCCCAGCGGCATCCAGCGCAATAAGCCTGGAGCCATTTTCGCTGCCGGCTTGCGGATTCAGATGAATCAGGACACAGCTTTGCTCATTTGCGTCCACAAAGACCTGAGGGGCGGAAGCAATCGCGTGATCGCTGGAAAGCAGCAGCCCATCAAGTGCCGAAAGGCTTTGTCCCTCATGATCAAGGGCACGAAGAACCTGCCCGGACGCAGCTTCGGCAATCAGTAGAATCTCCTGCAGGCCGTCACCGTTCAGGTCCGCCAGAGTCGGGGCGGAAAGACCATTGGCAGAAAGCTGCTGCTGCCACTTGATGCCACCCTCGTCCAGAAGAATCAGACGGCCATCGTCCAGGGCGAGCAGCAGGTCACTGATGAAATCGCCATTGACATCTCCGGCCATCCAGCCAGCGGCTTGTGAGAGTGGAAAATGCCCCAGAGTGGTTGTTTCGCGACTCAGGCCATCAACCAGCTTCAACTGAAGATCGCTGCCCAGCACAATGGATAAGGCAACATCCATGATGCCGTCTGCAGTAAAATCAGCCACCAGCAGCTGGTCCAGTGCAAGTCCGCCATCCAGCGTCCAGCTGTGGGATTCATGCAGGTCATCGCCCAGCAACAGCAGTTGCGACTGACCCTGACGATTTATGGGGAGAAGCAGTGACCAGCCACCGTCAGCTTCAGGCAGAAGCGAGGGCGAACCCTGCAGGGTTGCCGTCAGAAATTCGCGGCGCAGCAGCGTACCGGCTTGATTGAATATCAGTAGCTCGCTGTCACCGCAGACAAGAAACGTGCTGCCGGCCGGATCCAGCGGCAAGGGCGTGCTGAATCTGTCAGGACTGAACCCAATGGCATTAAAATCAAGCGGCCAACCCGGCAGTACTTCGCCAGCCGTATTCAGCAAGCTCAGGCTTGTGGACGAAATCTGCTCCAGAAGAAGGGACTGCTTGTGCCTGAGCAGCATGGAAGCGCCAGGCACGATTTCGGGCATCCAACCCAGCTGCACGGGGCTGCCAATCGCACCTTCATCAAGCAACCAATCGGCAAGCGGCGGGGCTGTCACCGCGACATTGCAGCTGCTTTCCAGGGTGCGAGTTCCCTGAACAAGGCTGAGCCCAAGGCGATTGACACCTTCTGTCAGAGTGCCGTCAAAAACCAGAGATTCGGTGAGGGGGCCGCTGCCCGAGGCCAGCAGCGTGACATTTCCACTTTGAAGATTGGTGCTGCCAAGTTCCCAGGTGAAATCGCCCACATCGGGCAGATCGATCGCAACCTGAACCGGGCCGCTCAAAAGCGCATGGGGGGCAGGACTCAAAATGCTGATGCCTTCGACAGGCAGAACCTCGTCCGCAACTGCCGAACTGACCAGCCATCCTGCCAATAGCAGCCTGTAGGCCTGATTCATCGCAGATCCTTTCCCTCATGCCCGGAATCTGCTGCCGGGGGGAGTGATTTGCCCTTGCGGGACTTGATGCCGTATTTGGTGATCTTGTACTTCAGCGCCCGGTAGCTTAAGCCAAGATCTTCGGCTGTCTTTTCCCTGTCGCCCTGACGATGCGCCAGCGCCTGTCGAATCAATCGTTCCTCGAGATCGGCCATTACTTCTTCCAGGTTGCCGGTCTCACTGGACTTGAGGCGCGCAAGCAGCCCGCCAACCCAGCCCTCTGGATCCTTTTCCACCGGCCTTCCAGCCGTTGAAGCAGCGGGTGTCTGCACAGCAGAAGCTGGCAGTTTTCCGCTGATGCGAAGTCCCAGATCTTCAGCCTCGATCTCCCGGGCGGCTGTCTGGTAACCCCGCAGCACCGCATTCTTCAGCTCACGCACATTACCCGGGAAGGGGTAGGCGTCAAGCACTTGAAACGCGTTGCCGCTCAAGACTTTTCGCATGCCATGCTGCCGGTTGAGTCTTTCAACCAGACTGCTGGCAATGAAGTACAGGTCATCACGCCGCTCACGCAGGGGCGGCAGGTCGATTCTGAAAGCGGAAATGCGCATGATCAGATCCTCGCGGAACTGCTTTGCGCGGCCCAGATCCTCCAGATCGCGATTGGTGGCGCTGATAATGCGCGCCGATGAATAGCGCACTTCACCCGAACCCATTCGCTGATATTCGCCGCTTTCGAGGAAACGAAGCAGCTTGGGCTGAATGGAAACAGGCAGATCACCGATTTCGTCCAGGAAGAGACTGCCCTGACCCGCCAGCTCGACGAGACCGGGACGATCCTGATCCGCACCGGTGAAGGCGCCTTTCACATGTCCAAAGAGCGTGCTTTCAAACAAAGGCTCGGGAATTGCCGGGCAGTTGACCGGCACGAATGGCGCGTCCTTGCGGTGCCCGGCGGCATGCAGGGCTCGCGCCACCAGCTCCTTGCCCGTACCCGTTTCGCCCAGCACCAGCACCGGAAGATCCGATGAGGCCAGCGCTTCCACATCCTTCAGAACACGCTGCATCGAGCTGCTGGCCGCAACCATGTCGTGCTGGGTAATCAGCGCCGCGGCGAGATCAAAATCGTCGCTGCGCGCCGCGTCGCCTTCTTCGTCCAGAACCTCACGGCAGCAGCGCCTGACCCAGTCATCCTGCTGCTCCAGACTGTCGGCAAGCGAAAGGGCCTCGCGGGCCATTTTGCTTGCTTCAACTGTCAGGCCTTCACTCTGCCTGATCCGGGCCTGGTTGGCCAGAATCAGCGGCAGGTAGCGCTTCAGGTCGTGCCGACGGGCGATATCCTGTGCCTTGTCAAAGAAAATCCAGGCCTTGTCCCACAAGCCCTGATCCACCAGCAGCGTGCCCATGTTCAGCTCGACACGAAGCCTGCGCTCCGGATCGTCGGCGGCCAGCTTTCGGGACTGCTCCATCTGCCCGGTAGCTTCCTCGAGATCGCCCGCGTGGAAGGCCAGAGCTGCCAGATTGAGCCTGACATCCGCTTCAGAAGCGGCTTCCTGTGTTTCAAGCGCAAGTTCGAGAGCACGTTTCAGTTCAACCGCGGCCTGCCCAAGCTCGCCCCTTCGCACATGAAGGGAACCCAGCAGATTGCGGATCTTCAGCTCCTGCAGCGGCTGGCTGGCCAGATCGCGCACGAGCACCGCACGGTAGAACTGAATGGCCGCTCCGGTATCACCCAGATTGCAGGTGGCCAGACCGGCATTCATCAGGGCCTTCAGGCCCGTATCACGCAATTCATCGGAAGTGGTGTGACGGCAGTCGCGGTAGATCGCCAGGTAATGTTCCCGGGCTTCGCGATTGCGGCCAGCGCCAAGAAGAGCGTTGCCCCACATCAGACGTAGATGGAGGCGGTCCGCCTTGTCGGACACCCCCTCAAGGTCCTGAGGGAACAGGGCCAGGGCGTCCTCATGGCGACGCTCACGAAGCGCAAGCACGGAGGGGAGCCAGGATATGCTCTTCCGGTCGTTCACTGATCTGCAATTCACACTGGTTGGTTGGTCCGGACAATATGTGTCCACTGGGGCACGAGTGCAAGAGAAAAGTGCGGGACAAAAAGAAAGCCTATTCGCCATGGCGGGCGCGGCGGGCAAGAAAAAAGGTCCCGACCAGGCGGGACCTTTTTGTTTTCAGCTGATTGAAAAATCAGGGAAGGAAATCATCAACCACGGAAAGCACTTCCGGGTTCTTGTCCTTCTTGAAGGCCTCGCGCAGACGGGCATAGCGATCGCCAAAACTCTCGGCATGGGTGTGATAGATCACGCCCAGCTGATAGGGATTGTCGCTGCCGGCAATCTGCAGGGCGGCGTTGAAGTCCTTGAAGTCGTGGCCGACCTTGTCGAGGTAGATGGTGCCGTCGTCCTTGTACTCGCTGTACTGGGCCTTGCCGCGGAAAGTCACGCACGGGGAAAGCACCTGCACAAAGGAGAAGCCGCTGTGGTTGATGGCGCGGTTGAACATCTCGGTCATGTGCTTGATGTTCGTGGAAACCGTGCGCGCCACAAAGGTCACGCCCGTGGCCAGCGCCATGCGGATCGGGCAGATCGGCCGCTCGATGTTGCCAAAGGAGCTGGTCTTGGTCACCAGATCCGGCTCGGAGGTCGGGCTCAGCTGTCCCTTGGTCAGACCGTAAATACGGTTGTCCATCAGGATGTAGGTCATGTCCAGATTGCGGCGGGCTGCATGCGGGAAGTGACCCATGCCGATGGCAAAGCCGTCGCCGTCACCGCCCGTCACGATGGTCGTGGTGGTCGGGTTGGCCAGCTTGACACCCGTGGCCAGCGTCAGGGCGCGGCCGTGCAGGGCATTGAAGCCGTAGGCGTTGACATAACCGGGAAGGCGGCTGGAGCATCCGATACCGGAAACCACCGCCGTGTCGTGCTTCTTCAGACCAAGCTCGGACATGGACTTGTACAGGGCGTTGACCACGCCAAAGTCACCGCAACCCGGGCACCAGACGGGCTTCAGGTCGCGCTTGTACTCCATGGGCTTGAGGGCGGGAGCGGCCACGGCATCAGGCGAGCTCATTGTGCACCTCCTTGATTTTGGCTTTCAGATCCTTCACAGGAAGCGGCATGCCGTCCACGAAGTGCAGATCGATGATCTTCTCCGCGGGCATCACCACCTGAGTTTTCAGATAGGTAAGGAATTGCGCGCTGTAACTGGAGTCGGTTACGATTACCTTGTCGCAGCTGTCGATGAACTCCTGCACTGTGTCCGTGTGCAGGGGCATCAGGCAGGTCGGAATCAGCATGCGAGTCTTGATGCCGAGTTCCTTCTCCGCGTCGATCATGACTTCGCGGGCCGGACCCTTGGTTGAACCCCAGCACAGGATGCCGATCTTCGCGTTCTTGTCGCCGTAGTGGCGCATGAACTTCAGCTCTTCCTTGACGCCGTCCATCTTCTTATAGCGCTTGTCGTGCATCTTGCGATGGATGCCCACATCGGAAACAGGGTAGCCGAGCTCGTTGTGCTCGATGCCGCTGGCGATGTAATCGCCGCCCTCGATACCGGGATGGGTGATCGGTGATACACCGCTCTCCGTGTACTGGAAGCGCTTGTAGCCCTCAGCCAGTGCCTCGGCCGAAGGTGTATCACGGTCGTAGCGCTTGAGCCAGCCTTCGTCGATTCCGCGCTGCAGCAGTTCGTACTTCGGCACGCTTTCCATGCGCTGGCCGACAAACTGGTCGAGCAGCACGATCACGGGCGTCTGATACTTCTCGCTGACGTAGAAGGCGGTGGTGGTCACCATCGCGCAGTCCTTGGCGTCCGTCGCGGCCAGCACCACCTTGGGAGCGTCGCCGTGCGTGCAGTACAGGGCCTGCAGCAGATCGGACTGGCTGGTCTTGGTGGGAATACCCGTGGAAGGGCCACCACGCTGCACATTGATGAAGACGCAGGGGATCTCGGCCATGGAAGCCAGACCGATCATTTCGCTCATCAGGCTGATGCCCGGGCCGGAAGTCGAGGTCATCGACTTGGCGCCGGCAAAACTCGCGCCGATGATCATGCCGGCGGAGGCGATCTCGTCTTCAGCCTGAATCATGGTACCGTTAAAACGCGGCAGGCGCTTCTCGAGCCATTCCATGACATCCGAGGCGGGCGTGATCGGGTAACCGGCGAAGAAGTTCAGTCCACTCCACAGTGCGCCCATCGAGGCGGCTTCGTTACCGGTGAGCACCAGATTGGGCTCGCAGGCTTCAAAGTCGGCAAAGGTCGGCATCTCGCCTGAGAAATCGGCCAGATAATCCTCGGCCCACTTCTGTCCCACGGCGATGGCGTTCAGGTTGAGGTCGATCAGCTCCTGCTTCTTCTTGGCGAAGCGCTTGCGGATCTGACCGGCAATGCCCTTCTCCGGCAGGTGGAAGAGACCTTCCATCACACCCAGTGATACAATGTTCTTCGTCAGCACATTGCCCATCTGCTCACTGGCCAGACGGGTAAAGGGCACGCGAATCCAGGTCTGTCCGCCCTTGATATCGATCGGCAGGTCGTCACCGGCCTTGTCGTCGGTATCGGATACGATCACAGCGTCATCGGCCAGGCGAATTTCTTCACCGAAGCGGGCGTAATCGGCCCAGCTGTAACACACCAGAACCTTCGTCTCTTCCCCGATGCTGAGCAGCGGATCCATCGCCAGACGGATCTTGCAGGAGCTCTCGCCACCGCGAATCTGCGGGCCGAAGCTCTTCAGCAGAAAACAATGGAGACCCTCTGAGGCCGCCGCCTTCACGATGATTTCGCCAGCGCTGATTACGCCGTCACCACCGGAACCGACAATTGCCAGGGTCAGATCGCGGCATTCCACAGCCTGCTCTCCTTCCTTTGAAAATGTGATCCGGGCGACTCTGTCAGATCTAACCCGGATCACGCACAATCACTTATCAGGGCTGCTCCCTAGAGCAGCCGCATCAGCGTCATATCCGCCAGGCTCGTCAGCGGGCCGTAAAAGATGCCGAAAATCACGGTCAGAACGCAGAGCACGGAAACAATGCCCGTGTGCATGCTGATCGAGACAGTCGCCGGCTCCTCGCCTTCGCGCTGATCGAACCACATGGCCTTCACAATTGAGAAATAGTAGTAAAGGGATACCACCGAATTGAGCACGGCTACCGTGACCAGTGTATACCAGCCTTCCTTTACCACCTGTCCAAAGAGGACGAACTTGCCAATGAAGCCAGCCAGCGGAGGCAGGCCGACAAGGCTGACCAGGAACACGGTCATGGACACAGCCAGCCAGGTGTTGCTCTTGCCCAGACCCTTGAAGGAATCCAGACTTTCGTCTCCGGTCGTCAGCCCGACGGCATCCACCACGAAGAAGGCGCCGTAGTTCATCAGGAAGTAGACCACCAGGTAGAACATCACGGCGCTGATGCCGGCGCCCTGGGCAAGCACGAGGCCAGTCATCAGGTAACCGGCGTGGGCGATGGACGAATAGGCCAGCAGCCTCTTGACGCGGGTCTGTCCGATGGCGGCCAGATTACCCAGCGTCATGGTGAAACCAGCCAGCCAGGCCACCAGAATCAGCGGGTTGAACTTGGCAGCGGCCAGGCCCGTCTCCAGCGCGCCGGCTTCCATGTCCGGATAAAGAAAGCGGATAAGGAGTGCGATACCGGCAGCCTTGGGGCCAACACTGAAGAATGTGGTTACGGGCGTAGGCGCGCCATCGTATACATCGGGACACCAGAAGTGCACGGGCACCATGGCGATCTTGTAGCCGATACCGGCCATCACAAGTAACACGGCAAGCAGCAGCGCCAGACTGTCGGGTGCGCCCATGCGCAGGGCACCGTGTATCACATCCAGATCCAGCGTTCCGGTCAGGCCGTAGAGCCAGCTGACGCCAAAGAGCATGGCGCCGGATGCCATGGATCCAAAGATCATGTACTTCAGGGCCGCTTCACCGGAGCGTGTATCACGGCGATCAAAACCGGCCAGCACATAGCTCATGATGGAAACCGTTTCCAGCGCCACCATCACCATCAGGAAGTTGCGGCTACCGGCCAGCAAATCCATGCCGAGGACGGCGGCCAACAGCAGCGCGTGCAGCTCGCCCTGGTGGCGTATACGAAAACTGATCAGCACAACCAGCGCGGTGGACAGGGCAAAGAGCACCTTGAGGAAGGCAGCCAGCGAATCCACCTGCAGCATGCCGAAGAAGATCAGCTCGGGCGTCTGGGACATCTGCCCCCAGGCCAGAACGGCCGAGAGCACAAGACCGGCGAAGGCCACCCATCCGGGAAGGCTGCCGCCGGATTCCCCGCCCTTGAGGGCGCGGCCACGGCCGGCAAAGAGGTCCGCCACGATCACAAGCAGCATGGTGCCGGCCAGAACCAGCTCGGGCAGGAAGTGCCCCATGCTTTTGATGGCGTGTGCGGTCGCTTGGGAAAAATCCATGCGATCAGACTCCTAGAAAGAGGTGACGATCTCGACCAGACGCACTGTGGCGTCGTCCATCAGATCCAGCACCGGCATCGGGTAGACACCCAGCACCAGCACGAGGATGCCGATCGGGATCAGCGTAAAGAGCTCGCGGCCATTGATCTCCGGCAGCGTGGCGTACTTCTCGTTAAGCGAACCGAGGAAGACACGCTTGATCATCCACAGGAGGTAGCCGGCGGTCAGAATGATGCCCAGCGCGGCCAGGAAGGTCAGGAGCTTCCAGGTCTGGAAGGCGCCCAGGAAGACCAGTGCTTCGGCAATGAAGCCGGAAAGACCGGGCAGACCCATACTGGCGAAGAAGGCAAACATGGCCACACCCGTATACACGGGCATCACGGTGCCGATGCCGCCGAAACCGTTGATCTGGCGATGGTGGGCGCGATCGTAGATGACACCCACCAAAAGGAACATCATGGCCGTGATCGTGCCGTGGTTGAACATCTGCAGCGTGGCGCCGACCATACCCTGATGGGTCATGGCGGCCATACCCAGCATCACGTAGCCCATGTGACTGACTGAGCTGTAAGCCACCAGCTTCTTCAAATCATCCTGCGCCATTGCGCAGTAGGCTCCATAGAGGATGTTGATCACACCCAGAATGCCGATGAAGTAGGCGAAGTAGTCCATGGCGCCCGGGAAGATGGGGATGCTGATACGCATCATGCCGTAAGTACCCATCTTCAGCAGCACGCCGGCCAGAATCACGGAAATGGCGGTCGGGGCTTCCACGTGGGCGTCAGGCAGCCAGGTGTGGAAGGGGAAGACCGGAACCTTGATTGCAAAGCCGATAAAGAAGGCGAAGAAGATCACCTTGGCGAAGTTCATCCCGAAGATGGTCAGCGCCGGATTGGCAAAGTTGCGCGCCTGTTCCATCAGCTCGATCAGGTTGAAGGTCTGGCCACCCTGGAAGTAGAGGGCCAGCATACCCACCAGCATCAGCACGGAGCCAGCCAGCGTGTAAAGGAAGAACTTGATCGCGGCGTACTCGCGGCGCGGGCCACCCCAGATGCCGATCAGGAAGTACATGGGCAGCAGCATCAGCTCCCAGAAGACATAGAACAGGAAGAAGTCGAGGGAAATGAAGGTTCCCATCATGCCTGTTTCCAGCAGCAGAAAGAGCGCGAAGTAGCCCTTGACCTGCTTGGAGATGCCCCAGCTGGCGAAGATGCAGAGGAAACTGAGCAGGGCCGTCAGCAGCACCATGGGCACGGACAGGCCGTCCACGCCGATGAAGTACTGGATGTTATAGGCCTTGATCCAGTCCAGCTGCACCACATACTGGAAGCCATCCAGACTGTCCACACCCACCATCGTGCGATCGTAGGTCTGCCAGATCCAGAAGGCCAGCAGCAGCGGCACGGCGGCAAAGGCCGCGGCCGTCCAGCGGATCATGTTGTGTTGATCCTTGGGCAGGAAGGTGATGACAGCCGCGCCCAGCAGCGGCACAAAGGTCATCAATGTTAGCACCCACTGTTCCATTTATGGTCTCCCCTGTTTCGGGTAGCTTTTGTTTCGTTTTCCTTAGAGAGCCTGCCAGACAAGCACCAGCAGTACGCCGACCAGTGCCTTGACCAGATAGCCCTGAATGTCACCGCCCTGCAGAAGGCGCATGCCGGCACCGGCCGTCCGGGCCATCCAGCCTGCACCATTGACGCCGCCATCCACAACCAGATTGTCAAAGCGGCCGACAAAGGCGCTTGTGCGTTCCGTGATCCAGGCTGCACCATTGACCAGACCATCGATGACAAAGCGATCAAAGGCAGCGCTCAGATGGGCCACCCACAGCGTGAAACGTATCACGGTGGCCTCGTAAAGCTCATCGAAGAACCACTTGTTCTGCAGGAAACGATGGGTTCCCGGCAGGGCGGCCGCCACCTTGGCAGCGCTGATGCGATGCTTCATGTAGGTCAGCCAGGCCGTCGTGATACTCACGATCACGATCAGGATCGAGATGATCATTGCGCGAACATGTGCCACATGGTGAATGTGCTCGGCATGAGCATCGTGTGTCACAGCGTGTCCGCCATGACCATCGGTCGCGTGAGCATCAGCGGCGTGATCCATCACGGAAGCTGCCTGTGATTCATCGGTGTGACGATCGCCCTTTACGACTTCTTCAGTCACGGGGGCGGCGTGATCCTGCTCGGCGGCATGGGCCGTGGGGATCAGGCTGAAGGCATGATCACCGTGATCGGCAGCCGGCATGCCCACATGGTGAATCGGCTGTGCGGGCTGCGGAATCAGCCGGAAGAACCAGCCCTTGCCGGCATCGGTCGGGTTGGGGCTGTAGAAGAAGAAAACAGAAAGCGTGCTCAGCACCAGCAGCGGGCCGGTCATGTTGAGCTTGTTCTCGTGCAGGTGATTTTCCTCACCAGGCTCGCCCTTGTGCTCGCCGTGGAAGGTGAGGAAGACCAGGCGGAACATGTAGAAGGCCGTCATGGCCGCAGCGGCAAAACCGAAGAAGGCCAGCACGCTGTGCTGCGGGTGTTCCATGGAAAAGGCCAGACTGCCAGCCAGAATGGCGTCCTTGGAAATGAAGCCGCTGGTCAGGGGAACTCCCGCGAGCGCCAGTGTGGCAATCAGGAAGGTCCAGTAAGTAACGGGCATGTATTTGCGCAGACCGCCCATGTTGCGCATGTCCTGCGGATCACGGCTGTGATCATGGACCTTGTGATACACGTGATGCATCGCATGAATCACGCTGCCGGATCCAAGGAAGAGACAGGCCTTGAAGAAGGCGTGTGTCATCAGGTGAAGGAAACCGGCGCTGTAGGCACCTACGCCCACCGCCAGCACCATGTAGCCCAGCTGGCTGATGGTTGAGTAGGCCAGCACCTTCTTGATATCCCACTGGGCAATGGCGATGGTGGCAGCCATGAAGGCCGTGAAACCACCGATGTAGGCCACAACCAGACCGGCATCAAAGGTCAGGATGAAGAAGACACGCACCATCAGGTAGACGCCGGCGGCGACCATGGTGGCAGCGTGGATCAGGGCCGATACCGGCGTCGGGCCCTCCATGGCGTCGGGCAGCCAGACATGCAGCGGGAACTGGGCGCTCTTGCCCACGGCACCGCAGAAAAGGCCCACACCCACCAGCGTCATCCAGAAGCCCATGCCTTCGGGCAGGCCGTTGGCCCCAAAGCCCTGAACGATGGCTTCCAGCTCCAGCAGATTGAAGGTCTTGAACTGCCACATCAGGATCATCAGCGCCAGCAGGAAACCAAGGTCACCCACGCGGTTGGTGACGAAGGCCTTCATCGAGGCCTCGGGCGGACCCTGCTTCTCGAACCAGAAACCAATCAGCAGGTAACTGGAAAGACCCACCAGCTCCCAGCCGATGAAGATGCCCAGCAGGTTGTCTGACAGCACCAGCCAGAGCATCGAGAAGGAAAAGAGGCCCAGGTAGCCAAAGAAGCGGCTCTTGCGCGGATCGTCCTTCATGTAACCGGTTGAGAAGATGTGCACCAGACTGGAAACTGTGGTCACGACAATCAGCATCACAACGCTGATGTTGTCGATCTGCAGCCCCAGCGGCAGACTGAAATCCGTGATACGAATGAATTCCCACTGCAGGATGACCCGCCAGGCAGGATCATTGTGTCCAAGGACGTGTGCGAAGAGCAGCCAGATGGCAAGCGCCCAGTCGATGAGAATGGCCGCTGTCGGAACATACCAGCCGTGGTCGGGCATGCGCCTGCCGAAGAACATCTGGAAAGCGAAGGCCAGAAGCGGCAGGAGCAGGATGATGATTGCAGCATTGATCGGCGTCATGACTACCCCTGAAGTTCGCTTGCGGCGTCGATGTCAATGTTCTTCAGCTGACGGTAGAGGTTGAGCACGATGGCCATGGCCACCGCCGCTTCCGCAGCCGCCAGAATGATCACGAAGATCGACATCACCTGACCTTCAATCGCTGGCGCCTTGGTAAAGCGCGAGAAGGCCACGAAGTTGATGTTGGCGCTGTTCAGCACAAGCTCCACACCCATCAGCAGCGCGATCAGATTGCGGCGGGTCAGCATGGTGACAATGCCCAGCACAAAAAGAATCGCGGCTATGCTCAAATAGAATGAAAGGCTCATCCGTTCCCCCTTTCGCGGCGGGCCAGATGCAGGGCACCCAGCAGTGCGCCAAGCAGCAGGATCGAGGCAACTTCAAAAGGCAGAAGCCAGGTGGTCATGAAGCCCTTTCCGATGAGGGCTGCAGTCGCTTCCGGTGCCGGTGCCGCAACAACATTCCAGTCCACGCGGTAGATCACCGCCAGCAGCAGGGCCAGCATCAGCACGCCGATGACAAGTCCCTGACCACGGCGGGCAGGACCGCTGGAAAGAAAAGCGGTGGGCATGGCATTGGTCAGCAGGATGCCGAAAAGAATCAGCACCAGCACGCCACCAATGTAGACCAGCACCTGTGTGGCGGCCAGAAAGTCGGCCCCCATCATCACATAGAGCCCGGCGACACCGAAGAAGGTGAAGAGCAGGGCGAAGCCGGCGTGCAGCAGCTTGGGTGAAAAAGCCACCCAGCAGGCGGAGGCAACGGTCAAGAGACCGAAGAGCAGCTCCATGACGATTTTCATGTCCATTCTCAGGCTCCCTGACTGGGTTCGGCCTCGCCCTCACTGGCGGGGGCGGGCGGATCGGCCGGTTTGTCTTCGGAAGGAGCGGCTGCCTCTGCGGCCTTGGCTGCAGCTTCTTCGGCGGCCTTCTTTTCCTCTGCGGCCTTGGCAGCAGCGGCGCGTTCAGCGGCGATTTGCTTCTTCTCTTCGGCAAGAGCAGTTTCGGCCTGCTTGATATCCTCTTCGCTCATGCGGCTAAAGCTGTAATACAAGCCGTCCACGGTGGGCGAGCTGTAATCGAACTTCTCCGTCATGATCAGGCATTCGGTCGGGCAGACATCGGTGCAGAGACCACAGTAACAGCACTTCGCCATGTCGATGTCGAACTGCGAGAGATAAAGGGTCTTCTTCTTGCCGTTGGTCGTCTTGCCCATATCCACGGCCTTGGTCGACTTGACCGTGCCGATCGTGATACAATCCACCGGGCAGGCACTCGCACAGCGCATGCAGCCGATGCAATCATCGATGTTGTTGAATAGCTCGGCGCGCGTGCGGCTCTTGGTGGTTGCCGGATCGTGCGGCCACTGCACCGTGTTGGGCTTTTCGCCCATGTGCGCAAAGGTGATGCGCATGCCCTTTGCCGCAGTGCTCAGGCTTTCGAAAATGTCACTGAAGTAACCCATGGTTCCCTCGTTTCCGCTTCCATCGGGAAGCTTTGATCAGCCTACCAGAAGCTCCCACAGACCCGCCAGCAGCAGAATGGCCATGGCCACCGGCACCAGCACCTTCCAGCAGACATGCATCAGCTGGTCTACGCGCAGGCGCGGCAGGGTCATGCGAATCCAGATCTGAGTCAACACAAAGAAATAGGCCTTGCCGATGAGCCAGACCGGGCCGGGAATGAAGTCCAGCGCCGGGAACAGCGGCTGCCAGCCACCCAGGAAAAGCACGGTGGCCAGAAGACCGACGGCCAGCATGTTGGCGTATTCGGCAAGGAAGAAGAGCGCGAAACGCATACCGGAATATTCCGTGTGATATCCACCCACCAGCTCGCTTTCCGCTTCCGGAAGATCGAAGGGGGTACGGTTCGCTTCGGCCAGGCTTGCAATGAAGTAGACCAGGAAGCCCACAACCAGGAAGGGATTGTGATGCAGGGCGAAGCCGTTCCAGTTCCAGAAGCCGCCATCCTGTGATACACAAATGTCCTGCAGGCTCATGGAACCGGTGACCATCACGACGGCCAGCACCGTGATACTCAGCGGAATCTCGTAGGACACACTCTGCGCAACGCTGCGCAGGGCGCCGTAGAGCGACCACTTGTTGTTTGAGGACCAGCCGGCCATCATCAGGCCAACCACCACGAAACTGGAAATGGCCAGCACGTAAAAGACGCCCACATTCAGGTCGGCGGGGCTGACGCCACTTGCCAGCGGTATCACGGCGAAGGCCGCGTAGCTTGCACCAAAGACGATGTAGGGCGCGAGCTTGAAAAGCGGGCGATCAATTCCGTCGGCGATGATGTCTTCCTTGAGCAGCAGCTTGCCGGCATCGATCAGCGTCTGCAGAATGCCGTGGGGGCCATTCTCCATGGGGCCCAGGCGGTTCTGCATGAAGGCCGAGACCTTGCGCTCCAGCCAGACGGAAATCAGCGCGTTCACCGTGATCAGGGCGGCGATCAGCATCGCACTCAGGGGCGCCCAGATCCAGAAGGTGTTCAGCATGGTGTCGAACATGAAACTCTCCAGAACCGCCTAGCGGTCGATTTCACCCAGCACGATGTCCAGCGATCCGAGGATCACGATCAGATCACCAATCAGGCAGCCGCGGCTGATCAGATCGATGATGCTCAGGTTGCAGAAGGCCGGGGCACGCACCTTGACACGGTCCGGCTTGAGTCCACCCGAGGACATGATGTAGTAGCCCAGTTCGCCGCGGGGCGTTTCCGTGCGGCAATAGATTTCGCCAGCCGGCAGCTTGACCTTGGCCGGCACGGCCTCGCGAACATCACCCTCGCGCGGGCGCTGCTCGATGGCCTGACGAATGATCTTGATCGATTCCTTCATCTCGAGGATCTTCACCCAGTAGCGGTCCCACGAGTCACCAACCTCGCCCATCATGCCTTCGCCCACACAGACCTTCCAGTCGAAGCGGTCGTAGATCGAATAGGGGTCGTCGCGGCGCAGGTCGAAGTCGATGCCACTGCCACGAAGGGTCGGGCCGCTGCAGCCCCAGGCCCAGGCCTCGTCTTTGGTGATTACACCCTGATGGATGCAGCGATTGACGAAGATCTTGTTGAAGGAAAGCAGCGGGTTGAGTTCCGTGTCGATACGGCGTTCGAGGTAGCTGCAGAATTCCAGAATCTTCTCGTCCATGCCCTCGGGGAAGTCGTGACTCACGCCTCCAACCCACACATAGTTGTAGAGCAGGCGCGCGCCGCAGATTTCCTCGAAGAAGTCGAGGATGGTTTCGCGATCACGGAAGCAGTAGAAGTAAGGGGTGAGCGCGCCAATGTCCAGACCGAAGGTTCCGATAGCCACCATGTGGCTGGCGATGCGGTTCAATTCGGCTACGATCACACGCAGGAACTCGACCTTCTCAGGCACATCGATGCCTATCATGCGCTCGCAGGCGATGGCGAAGCCGAGGTTGTTGTTCATGGCCGCCAGATAGTCCATGCGGTCCGTGAAGGGAATGATCTGCGGCGGGGTCAGCATTTCCGCGTGCTTCTCGAAGCAGCGATGCAGGTAACCGATGTGGGCCTTCGCCTCGGCAACTTCCTCGCCGTCGGTCTTGAGCTCAAGCCGTAACACACCGTGTGTCGAGGGATGCTGCGGACCCATGTTAAGGGTCATCAGCTCGCCTTCCGGACCCTGATCCGGCACGCGGCTTCCCTGGATGAATAGTTCGCGGGTTTCCATGAAAATCCTCTAGTCCAGTGGCATGCCGTTGTAGCTCTCGGGCGTCGTGTAATCCTTGCGCAGCGGGTGGCCTTCCCAGTCATCGGGCAGCAGGATGCGGCGCAGGTCCGGATGGCCCCCGTAGCGAATGCCGATCAGGTCGAAACTTTCGCGCTCGTGCCAGTCGGCTGTCGGCCAGAGGCCAGCGACGGAAGGCATGACAGGATCTGCCGTACTCACGCCGACCTTCAAGGCAAACGTGTGCTTCTGCGTGCTCGAAAAGAGGTGTATCACGCTCCACAACTCGACGGGATTGGGTTCTTCTTCCGTGGCCTTGACCGGCACATGCACGCCGGAAAGGCTCATCAGCTGGTTGAAGGCCAGTTCGGGTGTATCACGAAGAAAGCTTGCCAGCGCGTGCAGATCTTCCCGCCGGACAACCACGAAAGGTGTGAAGGTCTCGGCGTTTTCAGAGAGGATCGCCTCCGGGAATGCTTCGCGCAGGCGTGATACAATCGCAGTAAAATCCATCGGGAACCTCTAGGCGTAACGGGCTTCGGCGCCCTGACGGGGCTTCTTGCCGCGGATGATGTCGCGCAGGAGATCCATCGCCTCCAGCAGGGCTTCGGGTCGGGGCGGGCAGCCCGGCACGTATACATCAACGGGGATCACGCGATCCACACCCTTGAGTACGTGGTAGCCATGCTGCCAGTAGGGTCCGCCGCAGTTGGAGCAGCTGCCCATGCTGATGACATACTTCGGATCGGCCATCTGCTCATAGAGACGCTTGACGCGGCTGGCCATTTTCATGGTGACGGTACCGGCCACGATCATGCAGTCGGCCTGACGGGGTGAAGGACGGAAAACCTCGCTACCGAAGCGGGCAATATCGTAGCGACCGGCGCCTGTAGCCATCATCTCGATGGCGCAGCAGGCCAGACCAAAGGTCACGGGCCAGAGGCTGCGCGCGCGGACTTCATTGATAAGCCATTCGGCCGATGTCAGAATGATGTTTCCACCCTCGTGACGCTCGAAGGGCAGGTCGTTGCGTTCCTTGGTCACAATCTCACTCACGCGGCCTGTCCTTTCTTCAGCTCGCTGGCTGATTCGATGGCGAAGCGGGACTTGGAACGCACCCACTCGAGATCACCCTTGACCCAGGCGTAGGCCAGGCCGATGAGCAGGATCGCCACAAAGACGAACATCTCGACAAAGGCGAAAGCGCCCAGCTCCTTGAAGACCACGGCCCAGGGAAAGAGGAAGACGACTTCCACATCAAAGAGGAGGAAGACGAGGGCCACGGTGTAGAAGCGATTGTTGAACTGCAGCCAGGGTGTACCTTCCGGCACCTCGCCGCATTCATAAATCATCTGCTTTTCGGGAGTGGGGTTGGACGGGCGGACAAGCCAGCTGATGGTCAGCGAGATCACACCGATGAGAACGCCCATCGCAATGAAGACGCCGACGACACCGTAGGCAAAATGCATGCTGCCTCCTTCCAGTGGGTCTCAAGCGAGCCCATTGAGCCTCAGGCTGTTTCCTGCCTGAAGCGCTGTGAGTGATCCGCGGCCACCTGGGCGCAAATGCGGAACTCATCCTTGTACAGTGACTGTTCAAATCGTTCACGACAGCGGGCGGCGAAGTGCTCAAACCCGCCTTCGGTTTCAACCAGTTCCTTCAGGGCCTTGCCGGCCTGGCGCTCGCGAAAAAGGCGCCCGGGCACTTCCTTTTCAACCCTCAGCAGCTCGATCAGACCAGTCGCTTCAACCAGCGCTTTCTGGTGACCGTCATCTCCCCATCCCCTTGAATCAAGGGAAGCCAGCAAGGTGCGGAAGCGCCACTGCAGTTCCTGTTTGTCCCCCAGCAGGGGTTCAAAGGAATCGCGCCGCTGACCTTCCAGCAGACGCAACAGATGTTCAAGTCTGGTGATCTGGGCAGAGAGGAACAGAGACAGCAGAAGAATGCCTTCCCGGGGTGACAAAGAGGCGGGGAGAAATTCGGTTGTAGCCTGGGTTCGCGTTTCGCTCACCAGCCGATGCCTTCCTGTCGCTCAAGCGACTGATTTGTTAGGCATCTGAAAGCTTCCCAAGGGAAACATTTCAGAACTGTCCCTGAAGCTCTCAAGATACCCTAAAGGGGAAAAACAGTCAAGAAGTTAACAAGGTGAATGGTTCAGTTGGTTCAGGGTGGAGGCATATTTTTTCTTTCAGCAGCAAGGAGAATAAAAACAAATGCCCCTGAACAGCAAAGAGAGTTCAAGGGCCTTCCAATAGAAACTGTTCAAAATCGGGCCATACTGACACTGCGTTGATCAAAATCCGACACTCAAGCTGGGCTTTTGTGACACAGTAAAGCTGTTTGAGAATGGCATATCCTTTGCGTCACAATTGCTGATCTCCCCCAACACACAGCCCCCCAAAATTATTCGTCCCCCCTTGCGGTAAAGATTGATCAAACAACTTCGGTCCGGTGTTCGGGCCGGCATATCATGTGGGAATCGCAAAAGGGGGGAACCATGCGACATTCACTGGCTGTTATGTCTTCGCTGCTGACGCTGTCTATTGCCTTTGCTTCCAACGGCATGAAGGGTGTCAACCCGGACGCGTCCGGGCACGAGCAGGAGCTGCAGGATGGATCACGCAATCTGGGCAGCGTGCTGGTTGTTGAATCAGGCTTCATCCAGATCTCGGCCGACGGAGTCGGCATGACCGGCTCCAGCGCGCCTGTGCAGGTAAACAAGCCTTCCGACGGGGCGACCGTTCGTGGCGCCTGGCTGGCATCAGCCAGTACAGGCTGGAGCTATGCGACGATTGCTGACGGTTGTATCACACTGGATGGACAGGCGGTCAACTGGGATACCGTTGTCGCGGGGCCAATCAACAATTACAACCACTGGGCCGATGTGACTGATATCGTTGCAGGAGCGGTTGACCCGCTGCCCGCCGGCCTGATTGACCTGACATTGGGCGAATGCAGTTATAACTGCGAAGGCAATGCGCTCTATGTGATCTTTGATGATCCTGCCACAAGCGTGATACAAACCTGCATGATCGCTTTTGGTGCGCAATCCACCACCGGTGACACATTCACGCTTGGTTTCGGCGCGCCGATTGAGCTGGAAGACGACTCTGTTGTCGAGCTGGGTCTGGCCATCAGCTATGGCGCTCAGGGGCAGGCCAGCTGCCAGAACTCCTATGTAGATGTCAATGGCATGCGTCTGACGAGTCAGGCCGGTCATTGTGATGACGGTGTCTTCGACAATGGCGCGCTGGTTACGGTTGGCGGCATTGGTGATAGCCGCGACAATCCGGCGGATCCCTGGTACGGTGACCCTTGCGTCAATTACATGACTGGCGATGATGACGAGCTCTATGATGCTGCGGGTTACATGTTGAACGGTGATACACAGATGACCATCACCACGCTCAATCCGTCCAACGATGACAACATTTTCGCCATGCACATGCTCGTCACCTTCGCGGCGGCCATCAATGAGGGTGCCGTACTGACGCCGGCCAATGCCATGCGGTTTGTTGGTGATACACACACGCTGACAGCCACGCTACAGGATGATGATGGCAATCCGGTTGTCGGCCGTGATGTGATCATCGATGTATACGCCGGGCCGCATGCCGGTTACACTTCCGGAACGCTGACAACGGACGGGGCAGGTCAGGTTGTGTGGAGCTACACGGGAGTGGCAATCGGTCAGGATCTGGCGCTTGCCAGCTTCCTGGACAGTATGGGTGATCCCACTACCAGCAACACGGCAGTCGTCTACTGGGATCGCATTGTGGAGGCGACCGAAGTGCCGGAGGCCTACGCCCTGCATGGCAATCACCCCAATCCATTCAATCCGGCAACGACCATCAGCTTCACCCTTCCCCAGACCACTGATGTCCGGATCAGCATTAGCGACATCAAGGGTACACGCGTGGCTGTGCTGATGGATGGTATCGCGGAGGCTGGTAATCACGAGCTGAGCTTTGATGCCAGTGGACTGGCATCGGGCATATACATCTGCACACTGACTAGTGAGTTTGGTGTGTTGACGACGCGAATGTTATTGGTGAAGTAGAAACGTGGGGGGGCCTGAAGGCCCCCTTTTTTGTGCAAAAATTTGAGAAATGTTGCAGGCGCAATCGGGAACAGCGCCCCCTAGCCCTTCCAGTAATTCGGACTCTCCTTGGTCACCACCACATCGTGCGGATGGCTCTCCCTTAAACCTGCAGGGGTAATCTCCATGAAGCGTGTATCACGCCGGAATGCTGCAATGTCCGCACAGCCGCAATAGCCCATGCTTGCCCTGAGCCCGCCGACCATCTGGTACACGACTCCCGAGACCTTGCCCTTGTAGGCGACCCGGCCCTCGATGCCCTCCGGCACCAGCTTCTCGGCATCCTTGACTTCCCCCTGGAAGTAGCGATCGCTCGAGCCCTTCTTCATGGCGCCCAGGCTTCCCATCCCGCGATAGACCTTGAAGGCGCGGCCCTCAAAGAGCACCGTTTCACCGGGGCTTTCATCACAACCGGCGAAGAGCGAGCCCATCATGACAGTTTCAGCGCCCGCTGCAATGGCCTTTGCGAAGTCGCCCGAATACTTGACACCGCCATCGGCGATCACGGGCACATCCAGCTCGGCGGCGGCTTCCATTGTGTTCATGATTGCCGAAATCTGCGGCACGCCAACACCCGCTACAACCCTTGTCGTACAAATGCTGCCGGGACCGATGCCCACCTTTACCGCATCAGCACCCGCCTTGGCAAGCGCACGCGCCGCCTCGGCAGTGGCAATGTTTCCGGCAATCACCTCGACTTCAGGAAAACGGCTCTTGACGGAAGCCACCATGTCGATTACACCGCGGCTGTGCCCGTGTGCCGTGTCCACGCAGAGCACATCCACACCCGCCTCAACCAGCAGGCGCGCCCGCTCCTCCTGGGCCGGACCGACTCCCACAGCCGCCCCGCAGAGCAGCCGACCATGCGAGTCCTTGGCCGCGTTAGGGAACTGCTTTTTCTTTTGAATGTCTTTGACCGTGATCAGCCCAGCCAGTTCACCGCCTGCCCGTGTGACAAGCAGCTTCTCGATTTTATGCTTCTGCAGAATGCGCTCGGCTTCTTCAAGCGTGGTTCCCTCCGGGGCGCAGACCAGCTTTTCGTGCGTCATCACCGCAGAAATCGGCAGTTCCATGTCTTCCAGAAAACGCAGGTCGCGATTGGTCAGAATGCCGACCAGCTTGCCATCGTCAACCACAGGAATCCCGCTGATGCGGTAGCGCACCATCATCTCGGTCGCCTCGCGCACGGAGCGGTCGCTGCTCATGGTGATCGGCCTGCGGATCATGCCCGACTCGGAGCGCTTGACCGTATCGACTTCAGCAGCCTGCTGCTCGGGATCCAGATTCTTGTGAATGATGCCGATGCCGCCCTCGCGAGCCATGGCAATGGCCATGCGCGCCTCCGTCACCGTATCCATCGCGGCACTGACAAGGGGAATGTTCAGGCGAATCCTGCGAGTCAGGCGCGTGGAGACATTGGCCATCGCCGGCAGGACATTGCTCTCCCGCGGAATCAGCAGTACATCATCGAAGGTGAGGCCTTTGCCGATCAGCTTGCTCATCATTCACTCCTGGAAGTCCATTTCAGCCTTCTCGTACCCTCGTGCGAGAAGCGGGTAAGGTAACACATCTGAAGGGTGGGCATTTCCGGATCATCAAGCGCGCTGGCTGGCCTCCAGAGATCGTTCCGGTAAAGAGCGATGTCAGATACGCTGACCACGTGGCTATCCCGCAGCCAGTGCCTTCAGTTCATCATGCATCCTGCTAAAGGCCATGGCCTGAATGCCTTCCGCCAGCGGATAGCTATTCTCGCCGGCATGAATCAGTGTGATCGTATCCAGACCAAGCGATTCGCGTGCTGCATGCATGGATTTTGTCGTGCGCGGGGTCGATGTGCGTTTGATTTCAAAACCAAGCTTCTGAGAGCCACGCACAATCAGCAAATCAAGTTCGGCACCAGCGTGACTGGCCCAGAACCATGCTTCATCATTTCGCGCACCCAACTGGCGGATCACACTATTCAGCACAAATCCTTCCCAGGATGCCCCAAGTTTGGGATGGCCAAACAAGTCCGTGTCGGTGGTGAGTCCCAATAGGGTATGTAGCAAGCCGCTGTCAGCCAAGTAGATCTTGGGTGCTTTCACTTGCCGCTTGGCAAGATTCGCGTGCCAGGGCTGCAGCTGCTTCACCACAAGTGCGTCAGTCAACAGGTCCAGATAACGGCGAACGGTGGCATCGCTTATGCCGAATGAGCGAGCGAACTCACTTGCGTTCCAAACCTGCCCATGCCAGTGTGCGAGCATGTTCCAGAAGCGGCGCAGGGTTTGCGCGGGAATGGTGATCCCCAGCTGGGGCAGGTCCCGTTCAAGGAAGGTGCGGAGAAACTGCTCGCGCCACTGCGCGGAATCATTTTCCGATGCCGCAAGGAAGGATCGGGGAAAGCCGCCACGTAGCCACAGCTTTGGTGCCGTTTCCGCGCCCACTTCATCAAGCTGGAAACCGGAGAGCTCGTGGTAGGCAATGCGCCCGGCCAGGCTCTCGCTGGACTGTTTCAGCGGCTTTGGTGATGCGCTACCCAGAAGCAGAAAGCGTGCGGGGTGCCCGGGGCGGTCCGCAAGCACACGCAGCAGTGGAAAGATCTCCGGCAAGCGCTGCACCTCGTCAAGTACAACCAGTCCCTGCAAAGAGGATAGGGCCAACAGCGGGTCCTCTAGTCGCGCCTGGTCTGCCGGGTTCTCAAGATCGAACCAGAAATGCTTCCTGTCCGCGACCAATTTCCGGGCCAGGGTTGTCTTGCCCACCTGTCGCGCGCCCAGAATGGCGACAATAGGAAAAGTCGCAAGCAATTGTTCGAGCTTTTGCTGCTCCTGGTTGCGGTCAATTGAAATCATGCTTGAATATATGACAGTTGGTGTAGATATATCAAGGATAATCTAATAGAGGACTGAGGAGTTTCGCCCGGGCGAGGACCCTTCAAGAATCGCAATCAGGATGTACAATGAAAATCAACGAGGGCGCCCGGCCTTCAACCATTGGCCTGCCGCCAGAAAATCCTTTCGTCTGAACATGGAAGGTTTTGTGTCAAGCTGGGATGACACGGGTGGGGAAATAGCTTTAGCTCCCCTGGCACTCCCCTGGCACTCCCCCGGAACCAAGGGCCAGTAGTGGCCCCTGGCGAAGTGCCGATTTCAATCGGCACGGCTACCGCTTGAGCAAGGACCGTCAGGGCCGAAGCTGAAGCGGGCGGGCAAAAAAGCAAAGGTGCCAGGTTGACACCTGGCACCTTGTTCAAAAACTGAACTGCTGCTTTCAGATTCTCAGTGAATCATCCTGAGCAGCCTTGGCCAGCGAATCACCTTCCAGAACTCGTCTCTTAACTCCTTCACATCAAAGGAGAAATAGATCATCCAGGCCTTGCCCACGATGTTCTTCTCCGGGACAAAGCCCCAGAAGCGACTGTCCGCGCTCTGGTCCCGGTTATCTCCAAGCATGAAGTAGTGATCCTGCTCGAAGGTGTAGCTGCTTGCCGGCTGACCATCGATGCTGAATCCGCCCCCCGGCAGGCTCTTCAGTTGATGGCCTTCCAGCGTGATGGCATCGCGATAGTACATCCAGCTTTCAGGTGAGAGGGTGATGGTCAAGTCCTTGGCGGGAACTGTGATCGGCCCCCACCAGTCGATGTTCCAGTTTGAGCCGCGCGGCCAGATCGGCTGTCCGTACTGAGCCTCGTCTTCGGCCAGCACGCGCCGATTGACAAACTGCTGGTGCGGGTAGGGCTTGAACTCGGCATCGTCGACAAAGACCTTCTTGCCCTCAATCCGGATCGTCTGCCCCGGGCCAGCGACCAGTCGCTTGATGTAATTGGTCAGCGGGTCATGGGGATACTTGAAGACGATCACATCACCAGGTGTGGGATCGGAAATGGCCGGCAGCGTGAAGTAGGGAATATCAAAACCCGTGCGCGAGAAGGGAATGCCCACCCAGTCCGGCGTGCGGCTGCCGTAGACGAACTTGTTCACCAAAAGGAAGTCACCCACCAGCAGCGTTTTTTCCATGGAGCCCGAAGGAATGCGGTAGGCCTCGACCACCATCGCGCGAAAGACGAATAGAAAGAGCACCATGGACACGACAAAGTCTATCCAGTAGCGCACGGGGCCTTTCCGCTTCAGCTTGCCCTGCTCTTTGGCCTTGATCCTGGCCTTCCGCTCCCGGCGCCATTCACGCAGGGCCGCGGGCTGCAGGGGATTCTCCACAAAGACATAAAACAGGACAAGGACGATCAGCCAGGCAATCCAGTTCATAAGACCTATCGCTCAATTTTCAGCATGGCCAGGAAGGCGTCCTGCGGGATTTCCACCGTGCCCACCTGCTTCATGCGTTTCTTGCCTTCTTTCTGCTTCTCCAGCAGCTTGCGCTTACGCGAAATATCACCGCCGTAACACTTGGCCGTCACGTTTTTGCGCATTGCCTTGACCGTCGTACGGCTGATCACCTTGGTGCCCAGGGCGCCCTGAATGGCCACTTCAAAGAGCTGGCGGGGAATCAGCTCCTTCAGTTTGATGCACATTTTGTTGCCCCACTCGAAAGCCTTGTCCTGATGCACGATCATCGAGAGGCTGTCCACCACATCACCGTTGATCATGATGTCGAGACGCTTCAGCGGGCTGGTGCGAAACTCGAGCAGCTCGTAGTCAAAGGAAGCGTAACCGCGGGTCAGGGTTTTAAGGCGATCGTAGAAGTCAAAGACGATTTCGGCCAGCGGGAATTCATAGATGAGATTGGCGCGCGTGGTATCAAGGTATTCGGTCGAAATATAGATGCCGCGCCGATCCATGGACAACTTCATGATGTTGCCGATGAATTCAGACGGGGTTATAATCGAGGCCTTGATGAAAGGTTCCTGCACCCACTCGATTTTTTCGTTGCGCGGAAACTCGGCCGGATTGTCGACAATCGCCGCTTCCTTGCCGGGCTGCTTGACGATGAACTCCACGTTGGGCATCGTGGTGATAATGTCCAGATCGTACTCGCGCTCGAGCCGCTCCTGAATGATCTCCATGTGAAGCAGGCCCAGAAAGCCGCAGCGGAAACCGAAACCCAGCGCCAGACTGGTTTCCGGTTCGTATACAAGCGAGCTGTCATTCAGGCAGAGCTTGGAAAGTGCATCACGCAGCTCTTCGTAGTCTTCGGCCTTTACCGGATAGAGGCCCGAATAGACCATCGGCTTGACCTGCTCGTATCCGGCCAGGGGTGAAGTGGCACCGCCGCGCTTGAGGGTGATTGTATCACCGACGCGCGCGTCCTTGACATCCTTGGTGCCCAGGACGACATAGCCCACTTCGCCAGCACTCAAACGCTGTCTCACAACACGCTTGAGGGCCAGTCCGCCGACCTCGTCCACTTCAAAGTCCTTGATCTGATGCATGGTGCGCACCTGATCACCCTTACCCATGCTGCCGTCCACGATACGCGTATACACGACCGTGCCACGGTAGTTGTCATAGAGCGAATCAAAAATCAGGGCACGCAGGGGCGCATCCGGATCGCCCTTCGGCGGCGGAACCTTTTCGACAATCGCGTCGAGAATATGCTCGCAGTTGAGGCCCGTCTTGGCCGAAACCGGGATCACGTCTTCCTCTTCGCAGCCGATCAGATCGACCACCTGATGTATCACAGCCTCGGGATCCGCATTGGGCAGATCAATTTTGTTGACGATGGGGATGATCTCCAGATCCTGCTCGATGGCAGAATAGAGATTAGCCAGCGTCTGGGCTTCCACACCCTGAGCAGCATCGACAATCAGGAGTGCGCCTTCACAGGCGGCAAGACTGCGACTGACCTCGTAGGCAAAGTCCACATGACCGGGCGTGTCGATCAGGTTGAGCTGATACTCCACGCCATCCCGCTTGTAGACCATGGTCACCGGGTGGGCTTTGATGGTAATGCCGCGCTCCTGCTCAAGCTCCATGTCATCCAGCACCTGCTTGCGCATCTGCTGCGGCTTGAGCGTCTCCGTCAGCTCAAGGAGCCGATCGGCGACCGTGGACTTGCCATGGTCGATGTGCGCGATGATGCAGAAATTGCGAATGCGATCCTGCAACCTTCCTCCAGTTCAAAAACAGCGGGTGCCGGATAGTCCGCCGCCCGCTGTGATACATTTCACTCAGGTCAAAAGTCTCACGACTGACAGTGCTGTGGTTCTGACCCAAGCAGGACGCCGTGCAGTCCCAACAAAGGGCAGGGCCGCAATACGCCCTGAATTACACTGCCATGATGTCCTTTTCCTTATCCGCCATCAACTTGTCGATGTTCTCGATGTGCTTGTCCGTCAGATCCTGGACTTCCTTCAGCGCGCGACGCTCGTCATCTTCGCTGATTTCCGAAGCCTTCAGGGCCTTCTTGAGATGGTCGTTTGCATCACGACGCACATTGCGCACGGCAACCTTTCCATCCTCGGCCAGCTTGTGCACATGCTTGACCAGCTCCTTGCGGCGTTCTTCGCTCAGCTCGGGCAGGGGCACGCGAATCATCGATCCATCATTACCGGGGTTGAGACCCAGATCGCTGGTCATGATCGCCTTTTCGATGGGAGCAAGCATGTTCTTCTCCCAGGGCTGTATCACGATCATACGCGGCTCGGGACAGCTGACATTGGCCACCTGGTTAAGGGGCGTGGGGCTGCCGTAATAGTCGACACGAATCGGATCAAGAATGGCGGGCGAAGCCTTGCCGGCACGCACGGTGCTGAAGTTGTGCTTCACCTCCTCGATGGCACGATCCATGTGATGGCCGCACTTTTCAAGGATTTCGTTGATCATGCTTTCTCTCCAGAAATCAGGGTGCCCGTCTCCTCGCCCAGCATCAGGCGACGCAGATTGTCGGGCTTGTTCATGTTAAGCACCCGCAGCGGAAGATTATTGTCCATGCACAGGCTGATCGCCGTGCTGTCCATGACCTTCAGGCCGCGAGACAAAACATCAAGGTAGGTCAATCGGGGGAAAAATTCCGCTTCAGGGTGGGTCACGGGGTCGGCGCTGTAGACGCCATCAACCTTGGTTCCCTTGATGATCACATCGGCGCGGATTTCGCTGGCGCGCAACACGGCTGCCGTGTCCGTCGAGAAATAGGGATTGCCCGTACCGGCAGCAAAGATCACCACACGGCCCTTTTCCAGATGACGCAGGGCGCGACGAATGATGAAGGGCTCTGCCACGCGCGTGATCGTCATGGCACTCTGCACACGGGTCGGCACGCCGGCATTTTCCAGCGCCTGCTGCAGGGCCATGCTGTTGATCACCGTCGCCAGCATGCCCATGTAGTCGGCCGTGGTCCTGTCCATGCCTGTGGCGGCGGCACTGATGCCGCGAAAGATGTTGCCACCGCCGATCACCAGCCCGATCTCGATGCCCAGATCGTGAATGCTCTTCACGTCGGAAGCCACGCGGCTGAGCGTCGGTGTGTCAATGCCACTCTTCTGATCGCCCGCCAGTGCCTCTCCGGAGAGCTTGAGCAGAATGCGTTTGTAGACAGCCTGAGACATGGTCTCTCCCTTGTCAGAACAAAAGCGCCCGCACGAAGCGGGCGCCCTGATTAGCGGCTTAGCCGATGGTGTAGGACGTGAAGCTTTCCACGACGATCTTGTCGTCCAGCTCCTTCCCTACCGAATTCACATGCTGCTGAACCGACTGCTTGTCTTCCTTGACGAAGGCCTGCTCGAGCAGAGTCACTTCGGCGTAGAACTTGTTCAGCTTGCCCTGGGCGATCTTGTCCAGGATCTGCTCGGGCTTGCCCTCATTACGAGCCTGCTCGCGATAGACATCCAGCTCCTTCTCGATCACGGCGCCATCAATGCCATCGCGATCCACAGCCTGCGGGGAGTAGGCCACAACCTGCAGGGCGAGGTCGTTGACCAGCTCGCCAAAGGAAGCGGCAGCGGCACTCTCGGCCTTGTCGCAGGTAGCGGCCAGCAGCACACCGTGCTTGTCACCCAGATGGATGTAGCTGTGCACGCGACCGGCGCGACCGGCGGGAATGCTCAGGGTCTGGAAGCGGTGAATCTGCAGCTTCTCACCCAGCTTGGCGACCATCTCGTTCAGCTGATCACTCAGCTTGATGCCTTCGTTGCTGACGGCGGGCAGGTCCAGAAGTGCCTCGATGCTGGCCGGGGCATGCTCGTTGGCGCGGCGGGCGCAGTCAAGGGCAAATTCCTTGAAGGCGGGGGTGCCGGCCACGAAGTCCGTCTCGGAGTTGAACTCAAGCAGCGTGCCGCTAAGGCCGTCTTCGCGAATGAAGGAAACAACCTTGCCTTCGTTCACTTCGCGGTCGGCGCGCTTCTCGGCCGTCTTCAAGCCCTTCTTGCGCAGGAAGTCCAATGCGGCTTCCATGTCGCCACCGTTTTCCTCAAGCGCCTTCTTGCAGTCCATCATGCCCGCGCCGGTAGCCTGGCGGAGCTTCATTACATCTTTTGCGGAAATCGACATCGTTCGTTCCTTCGAAGCCTGGTTTATTCGCTCTTCTCAGTGGAGGCTTCCGGGGCAGCGGGGGCCTCGGGAGCGGCGGGCGCTTCAGGAGCGGCCTTGGGAGCAGCGGCCTGGGCGCGGGGCGGTGCGTCGGTGCGCTTGCGACGACGGCGGGGCGCGGCCTTGGCATCCTTCTCCGGAGCGGCCTGCTCACCCTCGGGTCCGAAACCCTTCTCCTTGCGCAGCAGACGAGCTTCGGAAGCGGCATCAGCAATGCACTTGGTGATCACGGCGATGCTCTTGAAGGCGTCGTCGTTGGCCGGAATCACATAATCGACCTGATCGGGATCGCTGTTGGAATCGCAGATGGCGAAAACCGGGATCTTCAGCTTGCGGGCTTCGTGAATGGCGATGGATTCGCGCATGGTGTCCACCACGAAGATGGCGCCGGGCAGGCGCTTCATGTTGCGAATACCGCCCAGAACCTTTTCCAGCTTCTCCTTCGAACGCTCGACGGAGAGGATTTCCTTCTTGGAAATCTGCTCGTAGGTGCCGTCCGTGGCCTTCTCTTCCAGCGTTTCCAGCGTGCGCACGCTGTTACGGATGGTGCGGAAGTTGGTCAGCATGCCACCCAGCCAGCGCTCGCTGACATGGTGCATCTGGCAGCGCTCGGCTTCTTCCTTCATGACATCGCGGGCCTGGTCCTTGGTGCCAACGAAAAGGACATCACCGCCATCGGAGACAATGCGACCGATGCGGTTGACCGCATCCTCGAGCAGCACGGTGGTTTTCTTGAGGTCCAGGATGTGCACCCCGTTCTTCTCCATGAAGATGAAGGGACGCATTTTGGGGTTCCAGCGACGGGTGAGGTGCCCGAAATGAGCACCGGCGGCGAGCAGCTGCTCGACGGTAAGGCTTGACATGGCCTCTCCTGATTTGGTTGTTACCTCCACGACCTTCATCTGTCCGGGGAATCCACCTGAAGATGGACACCTCCCCAATCATCCGGTCGTGTGCGTTTTGATGCAAAGAAAGCTGCCGGGCCGAAGGCTTGCGGCAGCTTTCTGTAAAGTCGAAATAGCCCCGGTTCTAGCGCTTGCTGAACTGGAAGCGCTTGCGGGCGCCCGGCTGACCGTACTTCTTGCGCTCGACCATGCGGGCGTCACGGGTAAGGAATCCGGCCTTGCGCAGGGCGCTGCGGTAATCCTCGTCCATCGCGACCATCGCGCGGCTGATGCCAAGACGCAGGGCGCCGGCCTGGCCACTCAGGCCACCACCATTGACGGTGGCGTAAATGTCCAGCTTGCCCAGCAGATCAACAGTCTCGAGCGGCTGCTCGATGACCATCTTCAGGGTTTCGCGCTTGAAGTGCTCGAGGACACCACGACCATTGACCTGGACATCACCCTTGCCGGGCTCGATCCAGACGCGGGCCACGGAGGTCTTGCGACGACCGGTGGCATAGAAACGCTTGCTTGTGCGAGTGGCCATGCTTAGAACCTCAGGTCTTCAGGCTTCTGGGCAGTGTGCGGATGCTCGCCGCCCGAGTAAATCTTCAGCTTCTTGATCATCTGGCGACCCAGACGGTTGTGGGGCAGCATGCCCTTGACCGCGTGCTCGATCACCCAGCTCGGATTCTTCATCATGGCGGCACGGAAAGTGGTCGTGCGGGCGCCACCGGGGAATCCGGTATGACGGAAGTACGTCTTCTGGTCGGCCTTGTTACCGGTCAGGCGAATCTTGTCAGCATTGATCACGACAACGAAGTCGCCCGTATCAGCGTGGGGAGTGTACATGGGCTTGTGCTTCCCGCGCAGGATCTGCGCGATGTTGGAGCTGAGCCGGCCAAGCACCTGGTCGGCGGCATCCACCACGAACCAGCTACGCTTGATATCCCCGGGCTTAACCGTGTAGGTCTTCACCTTGTTCTCCTAAAATTTGCAAGACCCAGAAGATAGAGAGCCGAGATTTGAGAGTCAAGCATTCTTTGCTTGAGATTTCGAGAGAGTCTCTGTGGCAGGGAGATCCAGCACCTTGCTTGTCATGTCAAGCAACTGCTGAGAAGTGAAGGGCTTGGCCATGAAGTTGCCAGCGTGAATCGCCACGCTCTTGAATTCCTTTTCCGGCATGTAGCCCGAAATGTAAAAGTGTCGCAAGGCCGGCCAGCGTTCTTTCAGCCGCTCCAGCACTTCCGGTCCGCTCATGGAGGGCATGACCATGTCGCAGATGACCAGATCCGGCGCCTGATCAAGCCCCGCGACAAGCGTCAGGGCCTCTTCCCCGCTGGAGGCGCAAAGAAGTTCGTAGCCGGCCTGCTGCAAAATCTTTTCCGCGATGCGGCGCACCATGCGGTCATCTTCAACAACAAGAATCTTTTGTCCATGGCCCCGCCGTGCAGGCGCCCTGCTGGGCCGTGCGCATGGCCACGAGCGGGAAGTAGCAGCGGAAAACGGCACCATGGCCGGGCTCGCTGATCACCACAATGTGCCCGCCGCTCTGATGAACGATGGATTGAATCGTGGCAAGGCCCAGACCCGTGCCCTCACCTTCTGCCTTGGTCGAAAAGAAGGGCTCGAAAATGTGATCGATGTCGGCAGGATTGATGCCTTCGCCCGTATCGGCAGCCTCCAGACAAACGAAGTCACCGTGTACAATCTGCCCGCAAGCCGTGCAGGGCTCGCGGCGAATCCCCAGCCGGTAGACGCGAAAGTGGAGCTGGCCGCCATCCTTCATTGCATCACGGGCATTGACCGCCAGGTTCATGATCACCTGCTCGATCTGAGAAGGATCGGCCTGCATCAGGCAATCACCGGTTTCCGAGTGGACGAGAAGATCAATCCGCTCGCCCAGCAGGCGACGCAGCATTTTCTCCATATCCAGCACGGAATCATGCAGGCGAATCACCTTTCTGGCACTCTCTCTGCGGCGGCTGAAAATCAGCAGCTGGCGAGTCAGGCGACCGGCCCGGTCAGCGGCCTTGCGAATCTCTTCGATTTCCAGATTGGGACTTTCCCCGCTCTGCATCAGGGTTTCAGCCAGTTCAGCATTTCCGCTGATGGCCGTTAGCAGATTGTTGAAGTCATGAGCGATGCCACCGGCCAGCTTGCCGATTGCCTCCAGTTTGGCTGTGCGACTGAAGCGCTCGCGCAGGTCGGTTTCTCCCGCGACCGTACGCACCGTTCCCAGGACAGCACTGCGACCATCCAGCTGAAGCGGCACACAACGCAGGGTCACTTCAACAGGCAGCTCTGTGGCTGCCAGTGCCGCAAGAAACAGAACCTGCTGCACCGAATCGACCGGCGGATGATCGATCATTTCCCGCACTCGATCCTGCCAGGAATTCTCGAAATAAGGCAGAACGGGTTGGCCAACCAGCTGCTGCGGATGCTGGACGCCCAGCATTTCGGCAAGTCGACGATTACAAATCAGGAACTGCCGGTCCACGGCAATGAAAACGCCGTCGTGGCTGTTTTCGAGGATGGCCCGGTAGCGTTGTTCGGACTCACGCAAATTGTCTTCCGCGGCCTTGCGTTTGCTGTAATCGCGGCCGACAATCACCAGCGCGTCGCGGCTGCCGTCAGGCAGGTAAGTGGGAATGCGCATGACATCAAAAAGCCGTGGCCCCTTGCCGGGAATGGTAATCTCAAGCTCACCGCGGGTTCGCTCGCCACCTTCCCAGGCGGCATTGTCCGCTTCTTCCTCCGCCAGAAAAACATCGCTCAGGCGACCGACCTGCCGGGCCAGATCACGATTGCTCTTCCCCTGAAAAGTGGGGCCCAGGCCAAAGACTTCCCGAGCCTGACGATTGGCCACGACCCACTGTCCAAAGCCGTCCTTGAAGCAGACGATATCCTGCATCGAATCGATCAGGGTGCGCAGGCGCTCTTCACTCTCCTTGAGGGCCTTGATCGCGGCCTCACGCTCGGAAAGGTCGGTTGAAGCCACATAGACGCGGCTCCAGTCCCGTTCGTGTCCGTCGGCAATCCGCACATGAAGGCGGAACCAGCGCTTGCTGCCGTCCTTGAGCACATTGCAGGCCTCAAAGGATGTATCACGGCGACCCTCCCAGAGAGTCACCAGTTCGCGCCGGAACTCTTCCCAGGCGCCCTCGTCAAAAAAGCTGCCGAGGGAGTTTTCATCCGGACTGTCGAGCATGCTGAATTCCTGCATTACCGTGCGGTTCACGCGCACGATGCGGATCAGCGAAGCGATATGCTGAAGGTCTTCCGGGTATTCCTTGAAGTGAAGGTAGAAGTCGCTGACACCCTCTTCAGCCAGCTTGACCATATAGGCGCGGGCGCTTGAGAAGTCTTCTTCCCAGAGAGCCACGGGCAGCTCGTTAAAGAGGTTTGCCTCGGCAGATTGAGCCTTCTGTTGAGTTCGCCCAGCCTCCCTTCTGGAAGCAAGAAGCCAGACAATAGCGGAACCGGCGAGCAGTCCCAGAACAAAGGCTAATAGCGTCATAAATCCCTGGCAATTGGCAGGCGGGGGGATTCCTGCGAGTCAGCAGTCAGCAAAGCTTAAGCCGAAAGAATACTGATCCGATCCCCAATAGACAAGAACTCGTTCGCATCAGACGCGCAGGACAAGTTCAGCCAGGCACTCGACATGGGGGGTCAGGGGCATCATGTCCCAGGCCTTGAGCGACCGGACTTCATAGCGCCGGGAAAGGGCCTCCATGTCACGAATCAGGCTGCGCGGATCACAGGATAAATAGAGGATTCCTTCAGCGTCAAGCTCCAGCAACTGCTGCACAAGATCGGCGTCCAGCCCCTTTCGCGGCGGATCCACAATCACCAGCTGGGGATTGAAGAGCTCGATGGAAACGAGGCTTTCTTCGATCTTTCCGCGAATGGCCATAATCTCGTCGCGGCCATCTTCTCTGGCACCCTCTACCATCGACATCTGGCTGTGGAATTCGCCTTCCATCAGCAGCAGCGGCTCCGTGCTGGTTACGGAACGACCAATCGCCCCGCAGCCACAGTAAAGGTCGGCCACTCGCAGCGGGCCCTTTCCAGACTGCTGGATGCGGCCGCGCATCTCTTCCAGGATCAGGCGAAAAACGGAAAGATTGGCCTGAAGAAAGGTGTAGGGGCCAACGGGCACGCCCACCTCGAGGAATTGGCAGGGCACGCTATGCTGACCGGCCAGATGAACCGACTTGCGCCCCAGAATGCGATTGCCCCGATCGGGGTTGATATTCTGCGAAATCACGCGCATCTCAGGAAAGGCCGCGCGCATCGCCTCGGCCAGCTTTTCCAGCCGCTGCTGCCACTCGCCTTCTTCATGGGGTGTGACAAATGCCGCCAGCATGCGCCCGTCCGGCAGGACCTTCAGCAGCAGATAGCGCAAGAATCCCTTGGCGCGCTCTTCGTGATACACGGGCAGCGAAAAGTCCAGCACCGCCTGCTTGATCCAGGCAATCACCGGCTGCATGGCCGGATGGTGCTCAAGGCAGTGCTCGAGATCCACAATCTGATGGGTGCCGGGCCGGTAAATTCCCAGGAGCGGGCGGCGGGCCTGCTTGTCAAAGCCAAAAACCAGCTTGGCCGAATTGCGGTAGCCCGTGCGGGAAGGGGCCGGCATCAGCTCAATGGGCAGCGGCAGCTCTTTTGCAAAGGCAGAAGCGCCAATCAGCTCATTCAGCGCCTGTGCCTTGCCCTGCAGTTCTTCTTCGTAGGAGATGGCAGCCAGCGGGTTGCCCTGGCAATGAAGGCAGCTGGCAGTATCACAATCGGCTGTGTTCATTTAGTGTCCTTCGACGATCACGCGGTAGAAGCGTGCGCCTGCATTTTCCGGGAGGCTTGAAGACCATGTCGTGATCCCGGCAGGAAGCTGTGATACAAGCGTGCTGGCATCCAGACTGAATCCGGGGCTATCACCCTGGTGAACCTGATAGCCATCCACCTGAATTGGCAGCTGACCACTGGCGTCGCTCAGCGGGGCCGACCAGCTCAGGTGTATCACGCCATCCACAAGTACGACCTGCAGGTCATCGACTGCCGCGGGAATGACCGTCTCCGCCCCGCCAACCGTATACAAGACCGTCACGCAAGTCCAGATGCCCGTAAGGTCGATGACACAGTAGCGGACTTCGCCCGACCCCGCGAATCCTTCCGGATAGCTGGTGTGGGCCGTTCTGCTGGTGTAGTCGATGCTGACGCTGAAGGGCCCTTCGTCCTCGACCCACCAGACAAGCAGCTCATCGGGGTCTTCCGCATCCTGCACATGATCATCCAGCAGCAATGGGGCAAAGGCCTCGCCCGCACTGGTCTGTTGATCGGGAATGGTGATTACCGGCTCGGTTGGCCGCTCCAGATTGACAATGGCACCCTGCAGGACAGAAAAGTCCGCACCACCGGGCGAAAGAGCAGAAAGCGAGTACCAACCATTCCAGGCGCCCGACCAGCCCCAATTCACATGGAACAGCATGGAGTTCTGCAGCCCGTCCAGAACGAAGGCATGACCGCCACTGCCGTAGCCTCTATGTAACACGGGCCGGCCGCTTGTGATTTCTTCCGCAATCCGCGCGGTCCAGTCAGTGTCCGAAAAGTTGATGTGTTCGATGAACCCTGCACTGGCGGGGTAGCAGAAAAAGTCCTTGAAGGCATCCAGTGCGCTATGCTGGCCGGTTCCAACCCAGGCGCCGCTGCCACTGGGGGCGTAATCCATCTCGACGGCAACGCCACAGTGATACTGCAGGAGTGCCGCGGCCGCTGTGGCGTTTACATCCTGCATGGCCGACCAGTCGTAGCTGGTGGCACCGAAATTGGCCGACTGCAGGCCATAGGCGGGGTGCACATAACTGTGGCTTCCCGCGCCCAGCTCCGGCCACTGCCAGAAATACATGATCTGCGCCATGGCCGTGGCCACACAGCCCGCCCAGACATGATCACCCGGGCCATCGGCGTCTTCCGGGCAATACTGGTTCCAGGGCCAGCCCTGATTCCAGAGGCAGGCAAGCATCGGATCGACATTCAGACCGTCCCGGGAAGGGGCTTCACCAGCAAGCAAGCGATTCCATGTATCACGGGCATCCGGATGATCCCAGCCTTCCAGGCGAGCGTGTGACACATCCAGTCGCTGCAGTTCAAGCCAGTCGGCAAGGCCGATTTCATCAGGCAACCTGGACCCGGCTTCCAGACCCCAGCCCGCAAGGGGCGGCAGCCCATCTTCATTACGCAGCCAGACAAAGGATCCACTCGGGAAGGTCACCAGCCAGAGCGCCGGGCTGCCATCATCCAGCAGTGCGCGGGCCTCTACCTGAGCTGCGCCGGGTGACGACTGACCAGCAGCGGCAAGCACCATGGTGGCGGCAACTTCAGCTTGATTCTGTGATACAACGGCGGCAAGGGAAGGCTGCGCCATCCACGATCCTGCAAAAAGCAGGAGGGCAGCGCAAAGTCGTGTACGCAGGCTCATGATGGCTTCCTTTCGTCGCGCAAATGCTTGCGACAAGCGAGCTCAGGCTCTGCGCTTTTCAGCGGCCCTATTTTCGGCAGGCTTTTCGCCTGGGGGCGTCAGCTTGTGATTGACGGGCTTGAGCTGAAGGCGGGGCCGGCGCTCGCCACGGATTACGGCAGGCGTTACCAGCACTTCATCCACATCCGTGCGACCGGCAAGCTCAAACATGGGCTCGACCAGCGCCTGCTCAACAATGCCTCTCAGGGCGCGGGCTCCTGTCTTGCGACGGCGAGCCAGAGCCACAACCTCGCGCAAACTCTCGCGACTGAAGACCAGCTTCTGCTCTTCCATTTCGAAGAGGCGCTGATACTGACGTGTCACAGCATTGCGCGGCTCCGTCAGGATTTGCAGCATGGCTTCTTCACTAAGCTCGTCCAGCGCCGTAACCACAGGCAGTCGGCCGATCAGCTCGGGAATCAGCCCGAACTTGAGCAGGTCTTCAAACTCGACCTGGGCAAAGACCTGACCCGTGCTCAGATCTTCTTTTTTGCTGAGCTCCACACCAAAGCCAAGCTTCTTGGCACCGATGCGCTGACGGATCACGGCATCCAGGCCGTCAAAAGCGCCACCGCAAATAAAGAGGATGTTCTTGGTGTTGATGTTGATCAGCTTCTGCTCGGGATGCTTGCGCCCACCCTCCGGCGGTACGCTGGCCACGGTGCCTTCCAGCATCTTGAGCAGTGCCTGCTGCACGCCTTCGCCGCTGACATCGCGGGTAATGGAAGCCGATCCGTCCTTGCGCGCGATCTTGTCGATTTCGTCGATGTAGACAATGCCCATCTCTGCCGCAGCCACATCGTAGTTGGCGGCGTGCAGAAGGCGGACAAGGATGTTCTCCACATCTTCGCCCACATAGCCGGCCTCGGTAAGCACCGTGGCGTCGGCAATGGTGAAGGGCACTTTCAGGAACTGGGCGAGGGTCTGGGCCAGCAGTGTCTTGCCCGTTCCGGTGGGGCCGACCATCAGAATATTGGTCTTCTGCAGCTCGACATCATCGGTCACGTCCTGGCTGCGCACCCGCTTGTAGTGATTGTATACGGCCACAGAAAGTGCGCGCTTGGCGGCATCCTGGCCGATCACATATTCGTCCAGCCGTTCCTTGATTTCACGAGGCGTGCCGAAATCCTCCAGCACGGGCTTCTTGCCACGACTCATGTTGCGCTTGACGATCTGCATCGAGGCTTCCACGCACTCGTTGCAGATGTATACGTCCGGCCCCTGAATCATGATCTGAACTTCGTGATTCGTCCGTCCACAGAAGGAACAGACATGCACGGGGTCGCGGCTGCCGCGGTCCTTCACGCCCTAGCTCCTGTCCTTGCGTATCACGCTGCGGTGATCTTCAATCACCTGATCTACCAGACCGTAATCGAGGGCTTCCTGCGCCGAGAGGAAATGATCGCGATCTGTATCACGCTCGATCTCCTCGATCGGCTTGCCCGTGTGCTTCGAGAGGATCTCGTTCAAACGATGACGCAGCAGCAGGATTTCCTTGGCATGAATCTCGATATCCGAGGCCTGTCCGTAAGCACCGCCCAGCGGCTGATGAATCATGATGCGGGAGTTGGGCAGACTGATGCGCTTGCCGGCTGCACCAGCCGTAAGCAGCAGGGCGCCCATCGAGGCCGCCATGCCGACACAGATGGTCGAGACATCGGGCTTGATGTACTGCATGGTATCGTAGATGGCCAGACCCGCGCTGACGCTACCACCCGGACTGTTCATGTAAATGAAGATGTCCTTGTCCGGATCTTCCGCTTCCAGAAAGAGCAGCTGGGCCACCACGAGGTTGGCGACATGGTCGTTGATCGCGGTGCCCAGGAAGACAATGCGCTCCTTCAGCAGCCGTGAATAAATGTCAAAGGCCCGTTCGCCGCGGCCGGTGGTTTCGATAACGGTCGGGATCAAGGTCATTACTCCCCCCGAAGCCCTCAGGCTTCGCTGCTTTCTTCTTCCATTGCCGGTGCGCTATCGTCCACGGCAAAGGTGTTCTTCTCACGCAGGAAATCCATCAACTTGCGATCCATCACTTCGTCACGCAGGCGATCCAGCGCGCCCATGCGCTTCAGCTGCAGGCGAGCCGAGGCCGGATCCTGTCCCATCTGGGCGGCAAAACGACCGATTTCCTGATCCATGTCGGCGTCTTCAACCTTGACACCTTCCTGGCGGACGATGCTGCGGGCGACCATGGACCAGTGCAGGTTGCGCGTCACCTGATCGCGGTAGCTCTTGCGCACGATGTTCTCGTCAATCGGATTGCTCGTGCCGGACTTGGCCTGACGAATGATCGCGTCCAGTTGATCTTCGATCATTTTTTCCGGCAGCTCGACAGGATTGGCTTCGATGATCTTCTCGATGAGGAGATTGTTTTCCTGCTGCTTCAAGGCGTTGGCCAGCTGCTTGTCCAGATCCTCACGGACCTTGACCTTCAGCTCGTCCAGCGTGTCGAAGCCGGGCGGAACTTCCTTGGCGAACTCATCATCCAGCTCGGCCAGCTCGGGGCGCTTCAGCTCGTGCACGGTGACACGGTAATACTCAGTCTTGCCGGCGATATCGGGATCGGGATCGTTTTCGTCGTTCTGGACTTCAAAGCTGCGGGTTTCACCAGCGGTGGCACCAGCCATCTTCTCGTCGAACTGCGGGCCATAGGCGGCCTTGCCCAGCTCCACCTGAATGCTCTTGTAAAGGCGGTCTTCCAGATCGGCACCGGCTTCGTCGGTCTCCTGAATGTCGCAGGTGATCTGATCGCCATCGGCGGCGCCTTCACCTTCAACCGGAGCCCAGTTGGCGTACTGGCGACGCAGCTGCTCAAGGGCGCTGGCAAGATCTTCGTCGGTTACGTCACGGGGCGCGCGACGCACTTCGATGCCTTCGTAACCGGCGGCCTTCAGGCGGGGCTCGATTTCCACATGGGCCACATAGCTCAGGTCGCCACCCGGCTCGTGATCCATCTTCTCGATGCTGCCCTGCTCAATGGGGCGCAGATCTTCCTGCGCCAGCGCTTCCGGATAGCTGCGGTTAAGCAGATCATTCAGTGCTTCGCCACGGGCCTGCTCGCCGTAGACCTTCTGAATCAGCGAAATGGGGGCCTTGCCCTTGCGGAAGCCCTTGAACTGGGCCTTGCGGCCGTATTCCTTCAGCTTGCCCTGAACCGACTTTTCGACTTCGGCCGCGGGAATGACAACGGTCATTTCCACCTTGGCAGCTTCAAGTTCCTTGATCGTGATCTGCACTTCGTCCTCGTTGCTCTTGATGAATCCTGAAAGGCCTGTGGCCGGGTTCATGGAAAGGCATGCGGGAAGGGGGAATCGAACCCCCACGCCCGAAGGCACAGGAACCTAAATCCTGCGCGTCTGCCAATTCCGCCATTCCC
>CAYFPS010000004.1:147929-194027 GCA_964345075.1 uncultured Bacteroidaceae bacterium
AACATCCTGACCCTGAGGGCCAGGTTTCCAGATGGCTGTCGGAATACTTCAATTTTCAGTAATTCCGCCATTCCCGCAAAAGCCATCGTGGCCAGAACCGTGAAAGATAGAGCCTCCCCCGCGGAGTCGCAAGCAGTCCCTTCATTGAGAGGGATCGGGGGTCCGGGGATCTTGACAGGGAGCTCTGAAAATCCTGACAGCGCTGAAAGGTTGGACAGTCAGGGCAAAAAGAGATAGCCAGGCCCGCTATACGGGGAACTAAAAAAGGTCTGCAAGGCTACATCCCCGGGGCGGGTGGGGGGTGGTGAGGAGGGCGGAGCTCTTTCCATCTGCCAATTCCGTACACGCCGAAACCAGCCCTATCCCCAGCGCTCACCAGTGAGCCAATCCTGACACTTCTTGTCAGTCAGCCGAATATGCGAACAGGTCCAGTCCGTCAGCCAGTGCAGCAGCACGGGCGCGGGCCAGGTTGCTCCACGTCTGACAGGTTCGGAAAGCTGCGCCAGCTTTTTGGCAAAGCGGCGATGCTCGTCGATATGCTCGTTCAGTTGGGGATAGCGCGCCAGCCGAAGCTGCTTTTCTTCGTAGGCAAAATGGATACGCACATAGCGATCAAGCTGATCGATGATCTCGTTCAACAACCTGATATCCCGGTCACCTTCAATAGCCGCGCGCAGGGCATCAATCGTCTCGATAAAGCGCCTGTGCTGCATGTCTATTTCGCGATGTCCGATCTCCAGTTGGGACTCAAGGACCTTGTACTCCTTTGTTCCGAATTCGCCTTAGCTCCTCTTCGAGCAGTCCAAGGCTTTCATTCTTGAGGAGGGGGGCCAGGGTGCGCTGGGAACGCAGATCTTCGATATTCAGGGGGGCGATCAGGAGCTCCTCGTCGGCATGATCCAGTCCACAGGGACGCAGGCCGTCGGGAGTCCAGAGGGAGCTTCCACCCCAGAAGCCGACCCCGTCGTCAAAGCCGACACGGTTGGCAAACAGGATGGGGAGGGTTTGCATTTTGGAGTGGGCGGAAAGCAGCGTGTACCAGACACGGCCATTGTCTCCGCCCGGGCTTTCCATCCAGCCGGGAATGCTCTCCGGCCGCGGGCGCAATCCGCGCAGGGGGCTGGCGGCTGCCACCAGCAAAAGGCGCGCGCCCTGATGGGCCAGCAGCATGGGCGCCGGAGCGTGCCAGACATCACTGCAGACAAGCATGCCGATGCGACCCAGCGGGGAATCGAAGGCCACAAAGTTCTTGCCAGCTGTGAAAAAGCGGCCCTCTTCAAACATGCCGTAAGTCGAAAGATAGACTTTGCGGTGAATGTGCAGAACACGGCCTTCAGCACAGAAGGCCAGACTGTTGTAGAGGCCTTCATCCGCCGCTCGCTCCACAAAACCGAAAGCCAGAGGAATGCGCTTGCTGGCTTCAAGCAAAGGCTTCAAAAAAGGATCGTCACTGGAAAGGGCACACTCGGCAGTCAGGTCGCGCAGCGCGTAGCCGGTCAGACTCAACTCTGGAAAGAGCAGCAGCCCGGCATTCGCCGACACGGCCTTTTCGACCATGGACAGATGTGCTTCAAGGTTGAATGACAGACCACCCAACCGGGGATTGACTTGCGCAACCGCCAGTTTCATGCTGCTAGCCTTTATCAAGGATGACGATGCACCCAGGTTTCAGGGCGAGGGTTCAGGGGGGATACCAGCGCACCTGCTACTGCGGCTTGAAAAAGCCGTCCGGGCCGGGGGGAAACCCGGCCGGTGAAGTGCAAATATAGATGTCGCTTGTTTGATTTCCCAGTCAGCGGTAGAAGTTTGCCGCTTCTGTGAACTTTTTTTCAGCCTGAAGCTGCAGGCCTAGTTTTTGAGCGCCGTGGTTGGCGCCGGTATTCGGCCGCCGCGGCGAATGAAAGCGCTGGAATCCTGCGCCCGGACCGGCATGATCGGTGCGGCACCCAGCAGTCCGCCCCAGTCCACCGTCTGACCGACATCCATCCCCTGCACGGGAATGATCCTGAGGGCCGTGGTCTTGTTGTTGACCATGCCGATGGCCGCCTCATCGGCCAGAATCGCCGAAAGAGTCGAGGCCGGTGTATCACCAGGCACGGCAATCATGTCCAGGCCCACGCTGCATACACAGGTCATGGCTTCCAGCTTTTCAATGGAGAGCGCTCCCTGTGCGGCGGCGCGAATCATGTTGGCATCTTCGGAAACAGGAATGAAGGCACCACTCATGCCGCCCACATAGGAGCTGGCCATCATGCCGCCCTTCTTTACAGCGTCATTCAGCAGGGCCAGCGCGGCCGTGCTACCGTGAGCGCCGATCATCTCGAGGCCCATCTCTTCAAGAATGGCGCCCACGCTGTCGCCTTCAGCAGGAGTCGGCGCCAGACTGATGTCAACCACACCAAAGGGCACGCCTTCCAGCAGCGCCACCTGCCGACCCATCATTTCGCCGGCGCGCGTGATTTTGAAGGCCATGCGCTTGATCGCTTCGGCAAGCTCGACGAAGGTCGCATCACGGCCGACTTCCTTGACGGCGCTAAGCACCACGCCCGGACCCGAAATACCCACATTCAGCACCACATCGGGCTCGCTGACTCCATGGAAGGCACCGGCAATAAAGGGGTTGTCCTCAACCGCGTTGCAGAAAGCCACCAGCTTTGCACAGCCAATGCTCTTGGCGTCGGCGGTCTTTTCGGCTGTAGCACGAATGATCTCGCCCATCAGGCGCACGGCATCCATGTTGATGCCGGCCTTGCTGGAGCCGATGTTCACGCTGGAACAGACATGGCTGGTGGTGGCAAGTGCCTCAGGAATCGAGCGGATCAGTTCCTGATCTCCGGGCGTCATGCCCTTGGAGACCAGCGCGCTGTAACCACCCAGGTAATCAACCCCGCATTCTTCGGCGGCGCGGTCCAGAGTCAGGGCCAGCTCCACAAACTGATCGGCTTTCATCCGCTCGGCGGGAATGGCCAGAGGCGTGATCGCGATGCGCTTGTTGGCGATGGTAATGCCCCAGCGCTCCTCAACCTCTCTGGCAGAGGCCACATGGCGCGAGGCCAGCCGCGTGATCTTGTCGTAAATGCGCTGCTTCATCACTTCCAGTGAATCGGATGCGCAGTCGCGCAGGGAAATGCCAAGGGTTACCGTGCGAACATCAAAGTGCTCGCTCTCGGTCATCTGGACTGTCTGAAGAATTTCTTCGTGGCTCCAGGGCATGGCTCAGACCCTGTGCATGGACTGAAAGGCGTCTTCATGCTGCGCAAGTACACGCACACCCAGCTGCTCGCCTGTATCACCCAGCGCCTTTTTCAGACTGGCGAAACTGCTGGACAGACCGCTGATATCAACGATCAGGATCATGGTGAACCAGTCCTGCAGGATCTTCTGGCTGATATCGATCACATTGGCGTTGAAGTCCGCCAGCACCCGTGATACACCCGCCAGCACGCCGGCCTTGTTCTTGCCAAAAACGGTGACAATCACCTGTGTGCCGCTGCCGAGGTTCAAGTGTGATACATTGAATCCGGGCAGGCCCGAGAGCTCGGGGGCTTCCCCGCCGATGCGCTCGATTGCATCACGAACCACCCGGCGCACATTGTCCGGCGTGGCCTGCGGACCAAGTTCCTCAATCGCCTTGCGCGTCAGTTCGCGAATGGTGGCTTCGCTTAAGGCCATCAGCCTTCCTCCCCGCTCTCAGCCGGACCCGCGCCAGGCAGGCGACTCTTGAAATCGGCACTTGTCTCAAGTTCGTCCACAATCCCCACGACAGCCGCTTCCACCGAAATGTCCGGATTGGAACCGAGGGCCATGCGGGCCGCATGTCCGTAAGCGCAGATGACCATTTCACCTACGCCGGCACCCACGACATCCGCAACCACAACGAGATCCTCGTTGGTGGCAACGTTCAAATTGACTGGATGAATCAGCAGAAAACGCAGGCTGCCCAGATTGGGAACCTTCTTGGTGGACCAAACGGTACCCACCACCTTGCCCAGGAACATTCGAACCTCGTCAAAGGGATACAGCCCGCAGGCGGATCAGGAGGACATGGCTTCCTGATTCTGTGCGGTAGCAACGCCGCGATTGACAACATCGTTGACCTGAATCAACTCGTCAATCGGCATCGCAGAAAGATTTTTCAACAGTTTGCGGATGATGACGCGCTTGACCTCGTTCTGGCGTAACAAGGTCTGAAGGTCCTGCGTTAACAGTTCTTCGGGGCTAACCGACAGATAGAGCAAGCTGGAAACGATATCGCTGATCGTCTCGATGCTCTGGCGATATGGCTTCCTCCCGGCGAGCCACATGCTGACAGTTGCCTTGGAAACTCCGCACATCTTGGCCACGTGGGCTTTGGTGATGCCCAGATTGGCGAAGATGTACTTCAGGTTTTCAATGAAAATGCTTGTGTCCACTCCTGGACCTCCATTCATCGGGGGGGGATTTATGCTGTGCAGACATTAACTGCTGCACGGCAGATCGCGCAAGGTAAAAATTCACCGTCGTTGAATCAAAAAATGTAGACTTGGGCGTGATTTGGCACTTCATGGCAAAAAATGGGTGCCTTGCCATTTGATAGTTTAGTGGCTGTCAACAGATGATGGGAGCAAGTCGTGTCGATTTTCAAAGCTTATGACATCCGAGGCCTGGTACCCTCGGAGTTGAATGAAGATATCGCCTGGCGCATTGGCCGCGCCGCCGGCGACTATTTTGGCGCAAAACGCTTCATGGTCGGCACCGATGACCGCGCCAGTCGTGACGCGCTTTTTGATGCCTTCACCCGTGGCTTGCGACAGCAGGGTGTAGAAGTGGTCAGCATTGGACGGGTCTCCACGCCAATCCTCTATCGCACTGTGGCGGCCGAAGGCTTCGATGCCGGCGTGATGATAACCGCCAGCCACAATCCCGGCGAATACAATGGCTTCAAGTTCTGTCGCCGCGATGCCGCGCCCGTTCCGCAGGAAGAACTGCAGGAGCTGCGCCGCAGGGTGGAGGCGATGGATTTTGTGGAAGGGCTCCCCGAGGCGGGACCTGTCAGCGAATTCGACCCCTTCCCGGGTTATCGCAGCATGCTGACAGCGCGCATGAGTTTCAAGAAGCCATGGAAGATTGTGGTTGACGCCGGAAATGCGGTCTGCGGCCTTTTCGCCCGTGAAAATCTGGCCATGACCCCGCTTGTGATCGACCCGATGTATTTCGAGTCCGATCCCAGCTTTCCCAACCACGAGCCCAATCCGCTTGAGCCGGAAAACGTGGAAGATCTGCGCAAGCGCGTGCTGGAAACCGGTGCAGATCTCGGTGTAGCGCTTGATGGCGATGGCGATCGCATGATGCTGGTGGACAACGAAGGCGCTTTATTGCAGGGCGATTTGACCACCCTCTTGATCGCGCTGGGCCTGAAGGAAGCCGGTGCCAAGGACTTCAGCGTCGTTATCGACTGCCGCTCCAGCCGCGTCGTGGAGGAGGTACTGGCGGAGAACGGCCTGAAAGCCCTGAAGAGCCGTGTGGGTCACACCTTTATCAAGGGCCTGATGCGCAAGCATGGCAGTCTCTGCGGCGGCGAGCTTTCCGGTCATTATTACTTCCAGGAAAGCCACTTCACGGAAAACACGGATCTGGCGCTCTTCACCATCCTAGGGTTGATGGAGGCAAAAAACTGCAGCTTGTCCGAACTCTGGCGGCCGCTGGCCCGCTATGCCCAGTCCGGTGAAATCAACAGTCGCGTGGCCAGTGTGGCAGATACGCTAAGTGCTGTCAGGCGTGAATTTGCCGATGGCCGAATGAGCGAGATCGACGGGCTTACGGTTGAATACGACAGCTGGTGGTTCAACCTGCGCCCTTCCAACACCGAACCCCTGCTCAGACTGAATCTGGAAGCCTCCAGTCAGGAGGAAATGGAAGCCATGCGCGACAAGGTTCTGGCCGTGATACGCGCTTAGGCGCTTTCTGTGATACAAAAAAGGCCCCCGCAATTCACGGGGGCCTTTTCTATTACAGGTCGGTTTACTTACCGGCGGGTTTGGAAGCGGGAACTGCCGGGGCAAAGTCGGGCTTGCCTTCAAGCTTTTTGGCCACAGGCTTGCTGGTTTTGGCCACGGCCTCGCGGCGCTTGGCATCCAGCGGCGTCGTGCCCTGAGGCGCGGGCGTCTTCTTGGCGGCCACCGTCGTAATGTCATGCACCTTCTTGATCGCGCTGTCCAGATCGAAAGCGGGATCCGTCTCGGCCGTGTGACACTTCACGCAGCTGGCAGTCGGATCAAGCAGGCTCTCGCGCATTTCTCCCTTGCTGTCCACGTGGGCGTTACCCGGACCATGGCAGCTCTCGCACTGCACATTGTAAAGGTGCGACGACTGCTGGCGATCCACATAACCGGACTTCTCCATCCAGCCGGTCACGGCGCGCCGGACCTTTTCGTCCAGATGACTTTCCCGCGAGCGAATCAGGTCGCTGAAAGCGCGGCCGTGTTCGGTGGTGCGCCAGGCTGCATAAATTTCCTGATGGCAGTCGCGGCATTCGCGCTCGCCCACATAGCGGAAGGGTGAATCGTGATTGGGCATGTCCTCGGGCGTGAGGCCCAGTTCGGCGATCTTGGCCAGCCGTGATTTTTCCAGCTCGGCAAACTTGATCTCTTCCTGCTGAACTGCAAAGTCCAGCATCATCTGCGCCACCTTGGGATCGCGCGGCACATCATGCTCGAGCTTCAGCAGATGATAGTCCGCCGAAACCAGCGTCTTCTCGCGGTTGAGGAGAATGTCGAAGCGTGCAATCTGACGACCACGGTCGCCGGAATTGCCCATGTAGACGGTGCCTTCCTGACGCTTGCCAGTCCAGGGACTTGTAACACCGCCCAGCAGCATCACATCAACCAGACCATCCACGCGCTTGGCCAGATTCTCCGGGTCACGGTTGTTGATATGCGCCACCAGCACGACCACATCGCACTTCTTGCGCAGCTCTTCACCCACGGCCTCCACGTTGTCCAGACAAAGGGACTCGTCGATGGAGTTGCTGGACCAGGCCGGATCCACATAGGAGTAGACTCCAACCTTGACGCCGTCGATCTTCTTGATCCAGGTGCTGCCAATGCCAGCAGGCATCTGCTCGGGCGTGAAGGATGAACCCACCCAGTCGAACTTTGCGCGCTGAATCAACTTGCTGCGCGAGGAATCGGGCAGCGTGAAATCCTTGGGCCCCAGAACGGCGAGATCGTACTTCTGCAGATTCATGATGTCGATGATGAAACCGGCATCACGATCCACTTCGGCATCCTTCTTCACCGAATGAATATTGCCTCCGTCCACCAGCAGCATGGACTTGCCCAGCAGCTGGCGAAGACTGTCTACGGCATAGGTGCGCCTGGCAAGACCGCCAAGCTTCTTGTTGTGTCAGCCACAGTCCTCGAGATAGCCCTTGCAATCGGTCGTGAACACGATGGAAAGTTTGTAGCTGTCCCGGGGGGCTTCGCAAGCCTGGAAGACAAGGCTCCACATGACCAGTAGAAGTCCACCCAGCATGGCGGTAATACGCATGGCTGCTTATCACTCCTTTGATTGGTATCAACAATCGGGCAACTAAAAATCATAACACAGACCGGTTGCCCATGCAAGAGCTGCCCTCTTTCAGGCGCGGACCCGCTGAAACAGGTCCAGCAGAACACGGGCCGACATGCCCCAGAGCAGCCCCTGCTCCAGCGGGAACTCGACGCCTTTCAATCCGGCACGGCTGGCCGGGCGAACCGCAGCACGCAATTCGTCCATGCCCTGAAACCAGCAGCATTCGCTTTCGGGGCTCTTCACCCGGGGCCTGCAATCATCGGCCAAGAGCGCCACCACGGGAAGCACGGCATGTCCGGAGGCCCAGACTTCTATCGGACTAAGCAGACCAATGGGGTCCACACTTTCCGCATGAATGCCCAGTTCTTCCCGGCTCTCCCTTAAGGCAGTAGCCAGAAAGTCCGTGTCCTCCGGGTCCCTCCTTCCACCGGGAAAGCCAATCTGCCCGGCGTGCTGCTCCAGATCCGATGACCGTTTAAGCAGCAGCACGGATCCCTCTTCCCCTCGGCTGGAGAGCGCCACCAGTACGGCGGCGGGATGCCCCGGACAGGGCAAGGCCTGATGAATGCCTTCAAGCGGATCCAGACAGGCGGCCAGTGTGGCCCTGTCCGGACAGGGCCAGACATCCCCGAAGACCTGATTCAGCAGTGATTCATCGGCAGCGGGCAAGCTGGAATCCACAGGCACCTACCAGTCCGATCCCTGATCGTGGCGTTCCACGCGGATCACCTTGGCAATGCTGCGCAGCTTCTTCATGATCTGCGTCAGGTGCCCGAGACTTTTCACTTCCATGATGTACTTGCCGATGGCCAGTTCGTCCTGCTTGCGCATGGTGAACTGCAGAATATTCACATCCAGCTTGGAGAGCGTTTCCGTGATGTCACGGATCAGATGCTTGCGGTCCGTCGCTACCAGCCGAATGCGTGTGTTGAAGTGGTGCTCGCGGCTGCTGTCCCAGCTGACTTCAACCATGCGTTCGGGGTGCGCGAGCATCTGGCTGATGTTGGGGCAGGTTCGCCGATGAATCTTCACGCCCTGTCCAGTAACGACAAAACCGACGATATCATCGCCCGGCAGCGGCTGGCAGCAGCGCGCAAAGTGCACGACCATGTTGGCCTGCCCCTGAATCCGAATGGCTGACTCGGTGCTTTTCGTCCGGCGGAAAATGCGCGTTAGCAGCCCTTCGCCCGGCTTTTTCTCTTCTGGAAAGAGCTTCTTCAGCAAGCCCTGAATCGGCTGATCGCCGGTACCGATGGCTGCCAGCGCCCGCTCGGCCGATGGAAAACCCAGACTGTGCGCGGCTTCTTCCAGCTCCTGATCCTTCACCTTGACGCGACGCTTGTCCAGCTCGCGCTTGAGCACATCCTGCCCAAGCTCGTAGCTCTGCTGGTGCTGGCTTTCCTTCAGCCAGCGTTTGATGCGGCTGCGCGCCTTGTGACTGCGCACAATCTGCAGCCAGTCCCTGGAAGGTGTCTGGTTCTTGCTGGTGATGATTTCCACCGTGCAGCCGCTGGCCAGTTCGTGATCCAGCGGAACAATGCGGCCATTTTCCTTGGCCCCGATGCACATGATGCCCACGTTGGTGTGCACGGCAAAGGCAAAATCGATGGGGGTGGCGCCGCGCGGCAGCTTGTACAAATCACCCTTGGGGCTGAAGACGAAAATGTCGTCCTGATAGAGATTGATCTTGAAGCTCTGCAGAAATTCCTGGGAGCTTTCTTCCAGCGAATCAGTGGAGAGCACCTGCTTGATCCAGGCAAAGAAGCGGTCCTGCTGATCGTCGCTGTCGCCGCCTTCCTTGTAGAGCCAGTGCGCGGCCAGACCGTATTCGGCAATGCGATTCATCTCTTTGGTGCGAATCTGCACTTCCAGCGTTCGCCCACGCGGCCCCACCACCTTGGTATGCAGGCTCTGGTAACCGTTGGTCTTGGGCGTGGCAATGTAATCGCTGAAGCGTTCGTGAATGGGCGTGTAGTGGTTGTGCACAACGCCCAGCGCGAAGTAGCAGTCTTCCACCTTGTCCACGATCAGGCGAATCGCAAAGAGATCGAGGATCTCCTCGAAGCTCTTCTGCCGCTTGTGAATCTTGTTGTAGATCGAATAGAAATGCTTGGGCCGGCCAAAAATGCGGAACTTGCGCAGGCCGTACTCCTCCAGCCTGGCGCGGATTGGCGAGACGGCATCCTCAATCACCTGCTCACGCTCTTCGCGCTTGAGGTCGATCTTCTGCACCAGCTCCTTGTAGAACTCGGGCTCGATGACCTTCAGGCAAAGGTCCTCCAGCTCCCACTTGATCGAACCCATACCAAAGCGGTGGGCCAGCGGGGCGTAGACTTCCAGCGTCTCACGGGCGATGCGCTCGGCCTTCTCGGTCTTTAGCGCGTCAATCGTGCGCATGTTGTGCAGGCGGTCGGCCAGCTTCACAAAAATCACGCGCAGATCGCGGGACATGTGGAGCAGCATTTTGCGGTAGTTGACGCTTTGCTGCTGCTCAAAAGACTGGAATTTGAGGTCGCCGATTTTGGTTACGCCGTCCACCAGAATCGCCACCGCCTCGCCAAAGCGCTCGAGCAGGCCCTCGTAGGTCACGCCCTTGTCGGCGCAGTCTTCCAGCACATCGTGCAGGAGGCCCGCCATGACCGTATCCTGATCCATTTTCAGATGGGCCAGAATCCGCGCGACCTGCAGCGGGTGCTCGATATAGGGCACGCCCGTTTTGCGCACCTGCCCCTCGTGCAGCTCGAAGGCATAGCGGAAGGCATCCTTGACGCGCTTCTCATCCGTGACTGGCAGATAGCCCTTCATCAACTCGAGCAGGCGGTCGAATTCCTGTTCGAAATGGGCGAAGTCCAGATTGCCCGGATCGGGGGCGCTTATGTGTTCGGCCAACTGGGGCATAGCTATCAGAAGGGCGGCGGACCGTCCGGCGGCATGTAATCCAGATTGCTCTCGACTGGCGGTGCGGGCGGGGCCACATGATGTTCTTCCAGTTCGGTGAACTGTCCGATATCCTTGTTGAAGTGCAGGTTGGCGGTTCCCGTCGGGCCGTTACGGTGCTTGCCGATGATCACTTCGGCCAGTCCCGCTGTAGGATTGCCCTGGCTGTCGGTGGCCTCGTACATCTCCGGCCGGTAGACGAACATCACCATGTCGGCATCCTGCTCAATGGCACCCGAATCACGCAGGTCGCTCAGCATCGGTCGCTTGTCACCACCACGCTGCTCGACCGCTCGGCTCAGCTGACTGAGCGCGATCACCGGAACCTTGAGCTCCTTGGCCAGCCCCTTCAGGCCCTTGGAAATCTGGGCGATTCCCAACTGATGGCTTTCGGCCCTTGGCGGCAGGCTCATCAACTGCAGATAGTCGACCACGATCATCTTGATGCCGTGCAGGCCAACCGCCCGCCGCGCCTTCGAGCGCAGCTCGGCCATGGAGATGCCCGGTGTTTCATCAATCAGAATCGGGTAATCGGCCAGCTTGCTTACCGCCAGACTCAGGCGGCTGTAATCGTCCCTGCGCAGGGACTTGGTGCGAATCCGCATGCTTTCAATCGCGCTGATTGTCGAGATCATGCGATAGGCCAGCTGTTCGGCGGACATTTCCAGGCTGAAGAGCAGGACGCCGCTGCCCGTGGCCGCTGCATTCATGATAAAATTGAGCGCAAGCGCTGTCTTGCCCATGGAAGGCCGCGCCGCCAGAATCACCAGGTCCGTGGCCTGCCAGCCACTCATGATGCGGTTCATGGTGGGAAAGCCCGTGTCCACACCCAGCAGGGACTGGCCGGCCTGCATCGCCTGCAGGACTTCCATGGTGTGATCCATCAGCGGACGCATCTGCAGGAAATCCTGCGTCACCTGTCCCTGAGCCAGATTGAAGAACTCGGTCTCGGCCATCTGAATCAGTTCGGTCGAGGCAGCACCTGGGCCCCAGGCTTCCTGCTGCAGCCTGTTGGCCGTCTGGATCACATCCCTCAGGCGCGCCTTTTCGCGCACGATCTCGGCGTGATACACGGCATTGGCGGAAGATTCATTCTGCAAGGCAAGCTGGCGAATGAAGGCCATGCCGCCCGTTTCCTCCAGCAGGTTGCGCTTATCCTTGCGGCTGCGGGACATGCGTTCAAGCTCTTCGCCCACCTGAATGTGATCGCAGGGCTGCCCCTTGTCCGAAAGGCTCATCATCGCATCAAAAATGTGCCGGTGCGCCAGTTTGTAAAAGTCTTCGGCACGATTCATCACCTGCACAACCTGATCTAGTGCAGCCGGACTATTCAGGATGGCGGAGAGGACAGCCTCTTCGGCTTCGTTGCTGTGCGGCAGGATTTTTGCCTGTTGGTCTTTGTCAGACACGCTCGTCTCCCTGGGGCTGATCACGGCCTTGCAAGGTGGCAAATCTCGAGCGGCGAGAGAGCATCAAAGGAGCAGGTGCAAAGGATCTCAGGCGAGGAAACGGTCGATCTCTTCGATCACTATGCTTTCCTGAAGCATGTCCCCATGGCGCATGGGCCAGGCATCGCTGCCAAAGGTCTTCAGCTGCACCTGCTTGAACAAACCGGGCAACCGTCCTTCAGGACTTTGTGCGCCAAGCGCCAGGCGTCCATCGCCCTCCGGACCCATTTCGACAGAGGCAGGATCGCAGCCACTTGCACCAAACTGAAGGTGCAGGGGCGTCGGCTCGCCAACCCCGCACAGAATCAGCAGCCGTTCACCCAGAGCAGCCAGTTGCCTGAGGGCTTCATCCAGGCGGTCGCGGTTGCTCCGAGTCCGCGCCAGAAGACCTGTCAGCCGCTGGCGATACTGGCCCTTCTCGCCGAAAATCGCCTGCGGCCAGACGGCGGGATCAAGCAGCTCGGGTTCGAGATTTTCGCTGGAATGCACCAGTCCATAACCTGGAACCGGCAGCAGGTGATACAAGGCGGGAAAGCTGCGCACCAGCGCTCCGTACTGCTGCTCGGCAGGATTGCCGCCGCGATCACAACCCAGAAGGAGCACATGCAGAATGTCCAGACTGCCGCCAAATGGAGCCGCCACCAGCACCACCTTGCGCAGCTGTTCGAGCTTCAGCCTGCCACTGCGCAGCAATTCCGCCAGCATCTGCAGACCCATGGAATGGGTAACGACATCCAACGCGCTGTGCCCGGACAAATCCAGCTCCAGCTCCTCCACGGCCTGATCGGGAGCCTTGCGCCAGTCCCAGGCGGGAGCGATCACGCGGCTGGCGTGGTGACCAAGAAAACGGCCGTATACATCCGGTTCCAGATCGACTGCCACAAGCTCGTTGGTGGGGTCCAGGGCATGGGCATTTCCGCTTTCATCCAGCCTCAGGGCCATCAAATGCTTTTGCGGGTGATCCTCGTTGGCCAGCTCCCAGATAATTTCCGGCCGTGGATTGCCTCTAAGGCCCAGGCGGGCCCCGCGAATGCCGTGCAGCAGAAGCAGGGGACGCACCGTCATGCGCTGTTGGCCTTCTGGTAACTTGCGGCTGTATCACGCACAGCCTCAGCCGTTGTGCGCGGTGGCTTCCAGCCTGCAGCCAGCAGGCGCGACTGATCCGACCAGTAACCGTCCGTGGCAAAACCCTGAGCGATCTCGGTCGTCAGTGGGAAATGCAGGCCGCGTACCCGCAACCTGTCACCTAGTGAACCCAGCAGGCGCATCAGCGGATAAGGCAGGGGCAGCAGCAAGGGCCTTTTGCCATAAGCGGCGATGATCAGTTCCTGAAACTCAGCCATGCTCGGCGCGGGCTCATCGCGAACCATCCAGGTACTGGCATTGGGCGGCAGCAGGCCCGGAGCCGATTCGCGCGCTGTGTCCACTCCGAGATTGGCAAGAAACAGGCAGGCATCCACCAGATTCTCGAGAGCGATCACATTGAAGTGATTGCTGCCTCCTTTCAGGAATGCTTTGCCCTTAAGGAGGCGAAAGATCTTGGAGGCCGAAGAAGAACGATTCGCTCCCGCCCCGTAAATCACGGGAGGCCTGAGTACCTGCACCTTCAGACCCTTTACCTCGGCCAGGGCCTGTTCGGCCAGGGCCTTGCTCTCGCCGTATACACTGGCGGGCCGGAACTCATGGCCCTCGGTCAGGGGCCTGTCGGGCAGTCCGCAGGGGCCGTTTGCCGAGACAGAGCTGATAAACTGGAAGAGCCCGGCGCCCGCATCGCGGGCAGCTTCGGCCAGCACACGCACACTCTCCGTGTTACAACGCAGGTAGGTTTCGCGATCGACTTCGGCGTTACCCAGAAGGGCCGCGCAGTGAAAGATCACATCACCGGACTCAAGGCCTTCTGGCGGTAATGGATTGGCCAGATCAAAATGAAAGCACTTGACGGAAGCGGGCAGCTTGGCCGCCATGGCCGCTGGATCACGGCCAAGGGCGACAGGCTCATGCCCCTCCTTCAGCAATCGCTCAAGCAGGGCGCGGCCCAGCAGGCCGGTTGCTCCCGTCAGGACGGCTCTCACTTCTTGCGTTCAGTCAGCTTGGGCAGCGCGCGCACATAACGGGGCCTTCCGCGCATGGCCTTTTCGATATCGGCGGGCTCTTTGGGAATGGCCGCAGTAAGCACGCGATGACCCTTTGCCGTAACCAGCACGTCATCCTCAATGCGGACACCCATGCCGCGCAGGGCTTCCGGCACTTTCTTGTCATCCGGCGGAAAATAGAGCCCCGGCTCCACGGTGATGACCATGCCTTCTTCCAGCAGAAGGTGATCATGATCGCCAGCGTAATCGCCCACATCATGGACATCCAGTCCCAGCCAGTGGGAAGTCCCGTGCGGGAACCAGCGACGCCAGGCTTCCCTGGCAATCAGGGTTTCCCGCTTGCCCTTCAACAGACCGGCGGCTTTGAGGCTGTCAACCATGCTGTAGGCCGCCGTCTTGTGAATGTGATCCACACTGACACCGGGTCGCACCTCCGCAATCGCGTCCTTCAGCGACTTCAGCACCATGTTGTAGACCTTGAGCTGATTCCGGTTGAATGTGCCATTGACCGGCACGGTCCGTGATACATCCGCTGCGTAAAAGCCTTTTTCCGCACCTGCATCAAAGAGAACCAGATCGCCGTCTTTCAGTGTATCACGACAGCTGACATAGTGCAGAACACAGGCGTTTTCACCGGATGCGACGATCGACTCGAAGGACCAGTTTCCGCCGTGAAGACCATAAATGAAGGGGAACATGGCCTGCAGCTGGTGCTCCTTGACGCCAGGCTTTGTGTGTCGAAAGACCTCGCCGAAGGCTTCGGCCGTAATGGCAGCGGCGCGCTCCATCATGGCAATCTCGTCCGGGCTCTTGCGCAGACGCTGCTCGGCCACCACACGGCGGCTGTCACGTATCACGGAGGGCAGCACGCCCGGCAGCTTGCGCCGCAGCGTGAGCGAGTTCAGCTTGACCAGCACTTTGTGCTGCAAGGCCGAATTGTCCAGCGGCAGATAGAGATTGGCATGTCCCTTGAGCAGGCCTTCCAGCTGGGCATCGAATTCTTCCAGCGCGTAGGCATGGTGCGCGCCCAGCAGCTTTTTTGCGCCAGCCGGACCCATGCGGCGTCCGGTCCACATTTCCATTTTTGGATCACGGGGACGAACAAAAAGCAGGAAGCGCTTGCGCCCGCCCATCTTGCTCAGGACGGCAATTGCATCCGGCTCATCAAGACCTGTCAGATACCAGAAAGCGCTTTCCTGCCTGAAGGAATACTCGGTATCGTTGTTGCGCAAAAGCTCTTTGCCGGCCTTCAAAATGAGAACTCCATCCTCAATCTGATCGAAGATTCGCTCGCGGAAGGATTGATGCATGTATACTCCCTTCAGGCGGTCACACTGTGGACAATCACAGAGGGCGCGCGTTTGACAAGGCGGGCAAAATGAGTGCTGGCCCCGTTTTCCAGATAGCGTCGTTCGTACTCGGTAAGGTAATGCTGTGCAGTCTGCTCCGTGGCGTGCAAGTCCCGACCGGCATCCATCACGTGCAGGCAGCGCGGCAGGGAATCAAGCAGCTCTTCCCAGGCCTGCGGCTGGTCGGTCTTGAACCAGAGCTCGCCGCCTTCTTTCAGCAGGCTTTGGTAAAGCCTCAGGAAGACTTCACCGAACATGCGCCGTTCGCGGTAAGCCCAGGTTGGCCAGGGATCGGGAAAGTTCAAATAGATGCGATCTACTTCCCCGGCAGCGAAGATCTGAGGCAGCAGATCGCCGTCCACATTCAGCAGCAGAAAGGGTCCCTTTGCCTTGCGCAGAATCTTCAGCCGGGCCGTAACACAGCGATCCGGCTTCAGCTCCATCCCGATATGATTGATGTCTGGATGATTGGCGGTGAGCTGCGTAATAAAGCGCCCGCGCCCCATGCCCAGTTCCAGATGCAGTGGCTGTCCGTTAGCGAAGTGCTCGTTCCAGTGCCCGCGCATGGCAACCATTTTACGCGGGTCGTCCCAGATTTCAGCAGGGTGCTGACTGACTTCCCGCTTGAGGCTGCCTTTTACTCGATGTCGTCCCACTCGTCCTCCTTGCTGCAAAATGTAGGATTCCGGCAGACAGGTCGCTTGTGACCATGCTCCAAGGGTGTGACATTCTGCCATGCAGCTTCGCTTTCGTCACATCACGGACCCGCTGCGCCTGCGCAACTGGTTTCGGCGACATCAGCAATCCGAGTACCTGCTCACCCTCTTCTACGCCACGCTGATCGGTGTGGCCGCTGGACTGCTGGGTGCTTTTTTTCATTCCCTCATGCAGCTGATTCAGACGCTCTTTTTCGGCACGGGTGAAGAGGGCTTTCACGCGCTCGCTACATGGAAGCTTCTGCTGGTGCCGGTGCTCGGTGGTATTCTGATGGCCCTGATGGCAAGGATCAGCCCGGAGACCGCCTCGCGCAAGGGCGTGGTGGAGGTGATGAAATCCCTCAAGCAAAATGAGGGCATGATCAAACCGGCCACGACCCTCTTTCACTTTCTGGCACCGGCGATCAACATTGGAACCGGTGGCAGTGTCGGCCCCGAAGGACCAGCCGTGCAGTTTGGCGCAGGCGTCAGCAGCCTGATAGGTCAGTTTTTTCATGTATCACCGGCCAGACTGAAAGTGATGGTGGCTGCCGGCGCGGGCGCAGCAATCAGCGCAATCTTCAACGCGCCGCTGGGTGGAGTCTTCTTCACCCTGGAGATCATCCTGTTGAACGACCTGAAGGACGTGACCTTTGGCGTGTTGATTCTGGCCAGTGTTGTGGCCAATGTGGTCAGCCGGGCTCTGGTGGGCGCGCACAATGTCTTCCATCTGCCGGACCTGCCGGCGGCCGGTGCTCTCGAGCTACCCTGGTTTCTGCTGTTAGGCCTGCTGGGCGGACTGGTTTCCGTGGCCTTCAGTCGCTGGTCGGGACTGCTTGCCCGACTGGTCTGGCAAAAGCTTCGCGCCTGGCCGCGCTGGATCTTTCCACCGTTGGCGGGCCTTGTTCTGGGCCTCTGTGCGCTGGCCTTTCCGCAGGTGCTGGGCATCGGCTATCACAGCATCAACAGCATGCTGGCGGGCGACCTGCCCTGGAAGCTCGCGGCCATGCTGCTCCTTTTGAAAATTGCGTTGACAGCCTTGAATATCGAGCTGGGAGGCTTTGGCGGTATCATTGCTCCCAGCCTCTTCATTGGTGCCATGCTGGGTGGCGCGCTGGGCGGTGCGGCCGCAGGACTGCCGGGCATTCCGGCAGCCAGCCTGCTTGTAATCGCGGGCATGGGCACGGTGCTGGCCGGCATGAACGGCATTCCGCTGACGGCCTTTCTGCTCCTGATTGAAATGACGGGGGATTACGATCTGGTGCTGCCCATGATGGTCAGCGTCACGGCAGCCACGCTTGTGATCCAATTGTTGATCGGCGAGCGCAGTCTTTACCTCTACAAACTGCGCAAGGCCAGGCTGCTGGACGACAACCAGCAGGATGCCGCCAGGCTGATCCATGATCGCCTCGCTGGCGAACTCTTGCAGGACGCGACACCCGTGATACATGAATCCGATCCGCTCACGCGCATTCTTCCGGCCTTCAGTCAGCACGACCTGAAGGATCTGGTGGTTCTTGATGCCGAAAATCGTGTTACAGGAATGGTCGACTTTGCCGACCTGCGTTTTATCATCGGCCGACCGGAAGCCCTCGATATTATTCGCACCGCCGAAATCAGCGACAGCGTGCCTCGCGTATCACGGGCAACAACCTGGGCTGAGTTACTGGAGGCCTTCGATGGCCTGGTCCATGACTACCTGCCGCTTCAGGATGAAAGCGGACATGTCGAGGGCATCGTCTTCAAATCAACCCTGACCCGTGAGATCAACTCCATGCTGCGCAGCCAGCACCTGCGCGTCAGGGACAACCAATGGGCCTTCAAGTAATGGAACACCACAAACTCATTCGTCCCGAGCACCTCAACCAGTTCGGTTATCTCTTCGGCGGTTACATGCTGATGTGGGTTGACGAAGTTTCCTGGATCACGGCCAGTCTGGAGCATCCCGGTTGCCGCTTTGTCACCATCGCCATGGATCGTGTCGAATTCCACTCCAGTGTGCAGGAGGGAACCGTGCTGCGTTTTCTTGTAACACAGGAAAAGCAGGGCGTCACATCAATCTCCTATCTGGTTACCGTGAGTAGAGGGTCCCTGGAAACGGGCGATCTGGAAGAAGTCTTTTCAACCGTTGTGACTTTCGTCCGGGTGGATGAATCCGGCCAGAAATTAGCGCTGGACTAACTCTCCTCCTCCGGCAATTCTCGCGGAATCATCTTCCATGCTCTGGGCGAATGCTGAAAGCGGAACTCCTTCCACTCCCTGATTGGCAGGCTCAGGAAAGCCACAGTACAGGTGGGAAAGTGATCATCCAGGGCAGGCGCCAGCAAATGAAAGAGCTCGTCCATGCCCGTGCTGTGTCCGGCCAGCAGAATCGTTTCGTAGTCGGGCAAATCCCTGATGATATGGCCAAAATCCTTGGGCGATGCCATGTAGAGCCGCTCGTCGATGCGCATGCGGTCATTGGCCAGATCAAAGCGGCGGGCAAAGGTCATGGCTGTATCACAGGCGCGCTTTGCCGGACTGCTCACAATCAGATCGATTTTCGCAATCCGCTCATGCAGGGCCTCGGCCATGCGCGGGGCATCACGCTTTCCGCGCTCGTTCAGCGGCCTGTCACGGTCCCTGATACCGTGCTCCCTCCAGCTGGACTTGGCATGCCTTAATAGCAGCAACCGGCGCATTCGACCTCCTGCTTGTCTCTGGCGCAATGTAGATTGCGAATCTGAAAAATACATGGCGGATCATGTACGGCGAAACCCTCACGCGTATCACGAATGAAGTGGCCGAACGAGCGATCGGCTGGGAATCTTCCGAGCTCGATCAGCTGCTGAAACGGCTGCAGGCGCTTGGTGCCGACAGCAGGCAGATTCTGGGGCGCATCCTTGGCCGCCGTGAGGGCTGGCTCAGGGCGGCGAGCCTTCGTTACAGTGAGCTTGAAAATCCTGCGACTACCCTTAATGAGCTGACAGCCGGTGACTTTTTGCAGATCTGGCCAACTGCTGAACACACTGTGATCCCTGCCGATCTGCTGGAAGACCTGAGCAGCCGTGAACTGAACACAGTGCTCAACCGTCTGGGGGAAAGCATCGTGGGGAGCCTCGGCGAGCGCCGGCAGCGTTATTGCCAACGAATCGACAAGCCGGACCACGTAACACGCAGCCGCCAGCAGAGCCTTCTGCTTGATGGTCTCTCACTGGATCCACGGGCGGCTCTTGCCGAGCTTGGGCCCTTCTACCGAGTGGCCGATCCATCTCAGTTCCGCCTGCTGATGCTGGCCTGGTCAGGAGACATGCGGATTGGTTTTCAGGAGGCCCTGCTTGCGGCCTTTGGAAAAGTGCAATACGAACACAGGCTGGATCTCACCGAAATGCCCTCACTTGTCGGGCAACAACTCACCGATCAGCACACCTTTCGTGAGTCCGCCCTGCTGTTGGCCGACGAGCTTCAGCGGGAAGAGCCCGACCCGGATGATTGCTGGCTGACCTGGCGCAGGCTTGAGCGCATCACAAAATCAGGCGCAGGCACATTCTACCTGCGGCAAAGACAGCGCTTCATGGCCCAGCTGCGTTGCCAGCTGACATCCAGGCTGGAGAGGCTTGGCCGATACCGGGCCGCAAATCTCCTTCACAAAAGGAACCTCGCTTGTGATACACAGGGCTCAGGCTGGAAGCAAAGCCTGCGCCGCCTGCCGGTTAATATGGGTCATCTTGAGGGCCGCGGTTCTGGAGCGCGCGTGGCCTTTGGCCTTCTTCCTGTAACACAAAGCCGCAAGCTCCGTCTGGAATTACTCAAGCGATGTGGAAACAGGTGGCAAGCACCGGAAGCACTAATTGAAGAGTGCTATCAAACCGTCCAGCACCCCGGCTGGCGTGGGGGCAAGGCACTTGGGGTCGGCCTGAAGGGCGGGGCACTGACCGTTGAAGAACGTGTGCTCGAGCAATTGGAGGATGACGGTTGGGAGGGCATCCACTGTGAGAGTCGCCTGATCAATGCACTGGCAGGGCTAGTGGCATGGGATGTGATTTTTGCGCCACTGCCCGGTGCTTTCATTCACCCTTTGCAGACAGCGCCGCTGGACTGGGGTGCTAAGGGCTTTCTGGAAAGGCGCAATGAGAGCTGGTCAGAACTTTGTGTCCGCCTTCGTGAGTCAGCAATCCAACAGCTTGTTCAAGATGCCATCAAAAGCAAGAGTGGCCTGATGAATCCCCTTGTTTCCTGGAGATGGCTTTTGGAGGAAAGAGAGGACGCCGGCTCGATCAAGCCAATGGAGGCCCTTCTGCGTTTGGCTGATAGCCTTTCAAGCAGAGATCTTTTGTGTATCACAAAACTCCTGCTTGATTCACCCGGCGATTATGCCAGCGGTGCACCCGACCTGCTCCTCTTCAAAAGCGATGGATCATCCGAAATCTGCTTTGCTGAGGTAAAGGGGCCGGGAGACAGCTTGCACTGCGGCCAGCAGCTCTGGATTGAACTATTGGCCGGGCTTGGATTGCAGGTGCGGTTAGTCCAGCTAAAAGAAAACCGGGGCGCATCCAGCTGACACGCCCCGGTTGGAAGTTACATGCTGTGAAGATCAGTCGTTGTGGCTTGTCACACGGTAAAGCCGGACCTGATCATCAGATACGGCCACGCTGAGGATAAGCTCCGAGGTTGACTGCAGCAGACTCCAGCTGGCACCACCGTCCGCGCTTTCATAGACATAATAGCCATTGGCATTAGCCACGGCTTCCCATTCCAACTGGATGCTAACACTGGAGATCACAGAGACTGTAACCGCTGGTGCCGTGGGTGGTGTGCTGGCGGTAACGGTAAAACTCCATAGCTGATTGAAATAATTGGCGTTGGGGCTGGCATCAACAGCTACCAGGCTATATTCAACCAGACCGCCACCAGTCGCACCCGGGATCTGGCTCAGATAAAGGTCGGGACCTACTAGTGCAGGCGGAACAGAAACCCAACTACCACCATCAATACGATAACTGCAGTTGATGGACGCTATTCCACAGGGGTCGCTGACCTCAAAGAAAGCATCATAGGGTCCTGCTACATCCTCGGTGTCCACAAGTGGAGTATGAATGACAGCAGGAGCTGCAACATCGGTCAAACATGGATTCTGCACATAGAAGCTTCCTGCCGTCGTCGATTGATTCAGATTTGCAGATGCATCGGTAGCAATGATTTCGTAGAACACAGTCGTATTTGCAGTCTGCGCGGGAATCGAGCCGATCCATGTATCACCGCTTGAATTCGACATGGAAACATTTACCCAGCTTCCACCCGTGTTCCAGCGGAGCATTACGTCAGAAACACCACAATCGTCCGTCGCTTCTGCTGACACTGGATATGGGTTCTCGATATCGCTTGTGTTCGACAAGGGTGTATGCACAATCGAAGGACCATCGGCATCCACCTCACAGGGGTCGGGCGGTGATACAAGCAAGAGCGCAGCATAGGCATTCAGGCGGCCATAGCCGGTGGTCGTATCGTAACCAATGGTGCCCATGTCCACAGCCGAATCACGAATGATCGTATAGATTTCACCGGCCGTGAGTGTGGGATCCGCGCCCTTGATCAGCGCAGCCACGCCAGCCACATGCGGCGTGGCACCACTGGTGCCGTTCATGTTGAGGATGTAGCTGTTGATGGTCGCGCTGCGCAGATCCACACCCGGCGCCATGACGTCCAGTCCGGTTCCGTAGTTGGAACCCCACCAGTACTCGCCATCGCAGGAGCTGGGCGACTTGCGCTCATTACAGGGCGAGAGGGCACCCACAGCCATGCAATTGCTGTAACCGGCCGGATAGCTGATGCTGCTGGCATTATCGTTACCGGCAGCTGCAATCACCGCGACACCAGCGTTGAAGGCAGTAGTGATAGCAGTGTTGAAGGTTGATGAGTAGCCACCGCCGCCCAGACTCATGCTGATCACATCGGCACCGTTCTGGCGCGCCCAGTTGACGCAGTCGATGATATCCGTCGTGTAACCACTGCCATTGGCCGCCAGAGCCTTCATCGGCATGATGCGGGCATTCCAGTCCACACCGGACATGCCGGTGGAGTTGTTGGTCATGGCCGCGGCCAGACTTGCACAGGCCGTGCCGTGCATGTTGTCATCATCGGCCGTGGCATCGTTGTTCACGTAATCGTAGCCGGGCACAATCTTGGCCTGCAGATCCGGGTGATTCAAATCCACGCCGGTATCGATAATGGCAATGGTCACGTCTGTCGACCCGGTGAAGATATCCCAGGCTTCGTCAGCGTCGATATCCACATCGTTGTTTCCATAAGCCGGATACTGGCCCACATTTCTCAGCGCCCACTGTTGCGTGTAATACTGATCATTGGGCGTGGTGAGCATGGTATACACGGTCCAGTCGGGCTCCGCAAGCTCGACTTCTGGACGGGCGTTCCAGGCCGCCAGCTCGGCCTCCAGATCTGCATCAGCTGAGAAGTACACGATTAGGTCACGGTCGTGTCCGGCCTCAAGGTTGGCTGCATCGAGCAGCTCGCTCTCGATCAGTGTCTCGATGGATGTAACACCGCGGCGGTTGGCAAAACTGGCCAGCTCGCCAGCGTTCAGCACCGCAAGCCCATCGGCCTGGCGATCGAAGGCTGGCTGCGCGAGGCGAACCATCAGTCGACCGGCAGCAGCCTGGTGTCCCTGCACCCAGGGATCGTCGGTCAGAGTCCTGCCTTCGACAGGGGCCATAGCCCAGCCGCCTGTAGACAGAAAAAGAGAAGCGAGGATAAGGGCCTTCATGGCATTCCTTTCGCATGGGGGGTCGTTCCTGATTCCAGGTCTCGACTCGTTGGCTTTTTCTTCGATTTGGTTGGTCAGGCGAGACTACGATTTTTCAGCTTTGAAAACAAGGAATAAATTCACATTGACAAGAGACTTGCAGGAATGGGATTGAAACACCATCCTTTGCCGATGCCCATGTCAAAGCTGATTTCCCTTCCCCTCTTCCTCCTGTCGATGCTGTGCTCAGCCTCGGCCGGTCTTCCCGTGCTCAGCATGGATCCTCTTGTTCATCAACTTGTTGCTGTTAAACTCGCCGCAAACAAAGCAGGCGCTGAAGACTCACTCCTGGCCTTTTGCAAGGAGCAGCAACTGATTGTGGGACGGCATTTTCCACATGACGATGACCCTGAAATCGAAGCGATTCTGGGCCGCTGGTTTCTGCTTGATTCAGCTGACCGCAATGACCTTTCAGCCTGGCTTGCCAGCCGAAAGTGGATTGCCGCTTTTTCTCCAAATGCCCCTGCACACCTCAATCATGTTCCAAATGATCCAGAATACCCCGGTCAGTGGTGCTTTCATAATGAAGGTCAGGCCGTCAGCCTGAGTGGTGAACTGGTTGGAGCAAGCGACTACGACATGGGTCTGGAGAATGTCTGGAACCGTGTGACAAATCCACCCAGCCCGGTCGTGGCAGTGCTGGATACCGGAATCGATCCTGATCATCCCGAGTTTCATGGCCGGATCCTGCCCGGCTTCAACTTCATTACCAATCTGCCCGGCGCGGTCGATGATAATGGACATGGAACGGCAGTGGCCTCGCTGATTGGCGCACAGGGCGACAACGCCAGCGGCATGGCCGGCAGCTGCTGGAATCTGCGCTTTCTTCCGCTGAAGGTCTTCAATTCAATTGGCCAGGGAAGCGGTGTTACACTGGCCAATGCCTTGAACTTCGCCAGACAGCAAGGGGCAAGCCTGATCAACTTCAGTGGCGGCATGGACACCGACTATGAGCCGGCTGCCGATCTGATTGATCTGCTGCGCTCACAAGGCAGACTCACGGTCTCTGCAGCCGGAAATACCGGGTCAAGTGTTCTCGACTTTCCCGCCAGGCATGAAAGCTGCGTGGCCGTAGGTGCATTGAGTCCCTGCGCGGAGCACAAGTCCTTTGCCAGCTGCGATGGGGAGACCAACTGGGCGAGCAACACGGGGAACAATCTCTTTTGTGTCACGCCGGGTGTCCGCCTCCTCGCCGCCTTGCGTGGTGGAGGCTACCGAAGTGACTTCAGAGGGACATCCGCCTCATCCGCTCTACTAAGCGGAGCGATTGCGCTGCTGCTGCAGGCTGATCCCTCAATTGATGGTGAATCCATACTGGACTTGCTCCGTGATACAGCGTGGGATCTCAGCGCTACCGGGCATGATACAGCTACCGGCTGGGGCCTGCCGCGGACGGATCTTGCCATGAACATGATACTGCCGCCTGCCGTGCTCAATCTGCGTATTCAGCATGTGGGGAGCTGGATCAACCTTGAGTGGGATGAGCTGACAGGCGCATCAGGCTATTTGATTGAGCGGGCGATTGGGAATGACGCTTTTGCAGTTATTGATCAGGTGAGCCTAAATAGCTGGCAAAGCAATCTGCGGGAAGTGGCGATAGGAAATGCCCGATATCGCGTACGGGCCGTCCTGAATGGTCAGGCTTCCTCACCTCGATCTGAGCGATAAAGTAGTTTCCAGCCCCTTCTGGCAAGCTTCAACAAAACAGGGTGATACACACGCTGGAAGCGTGTCACACGAATTTCCTTGCCGCCAAATCGGCGTTTGAATTCCGCTGGACCATAGTCTTCACCTACACGTCCACCACCACCGAAGTCAAAGGACTTCATGCCTGCAGCCTGCAGATCCTCCAGAATCTTGTCGACGAGCCATGTACCGGCCTGCGTGTGAATGTGTGATTCAGCCGAACCCGTGTACCAGTCAATCGCCTTGCCGTGATACATCAGCTCTACGCGGGCATTGATCGGGATCTCCCGGTCCTGCACCTTCAGCCAGACGAGATAGATCCGGGCCATTTCCTTCGGCACCAGCACCTTGAATACAGCCCTGAGAAGGGGCCAGGGCAGGCAGGGCGCCTGAACTCGCTGGCAGGTTTCATTGAGCAGTGCAAGGGCATGGCGCAGGCCCTCTGGATCACGCACGGGCTCCCAGCGCAGGTTCATGGCTCTGCCGCGACGGATATTGCGGGAGATAGCTCTGCTGAAGGCATGTCGAAAGGAGCCTGTCTCACCGTCAAGGTTAATCAGAAAATTGCGGTGCTCGTCAACCCGGAAGGTCCCATCATCAAACCATGCTCTGCGAACATCATCCTCGATGAATTGTTCGAAGTACAGGGCCCGGCGGGAGAGCCTTTTGTCACACCATGCCTGCATTCGGGCGTAGACTTCCTGGCTGCTGGCGAGCATTCCAGCAGGGGCAAAGGCCTTGCAGCCAACCAGCGGAATGGGTGCCAGCTTGTCCAGAATGATCGGGGCCAGACCTGCAAGTTTTCCATGGCTGTCCCGGCAAGTGCAAAGAAAGAGATCGATTTTGGCGCGCCTGAGACACTCAACAAATTCCGGTGTGTGATACACGCTGGCAGCCGAATGCTCAGCCAGGAAGGCATTCCACTCTGCAAGTTCCGGTGGGGCGTTGTTGCAGCAATATGCCTGATCCGTCTTCACGCCCGCGCCTCGGCTGGAACTTCGTCCGTGTCCGTGTCAAGAAGTCTGATGGCCTGCCCCAGAAGGAGCGAACAGAAGGCCAGCAACATGCCCAGGTAAAAGGTCAGACGATAATCGAAGGTCCAGATCAATCCACCGAGGGGCGGTATCACGACAGCGGCAATGTGATTGATCGTAAATCCTACAGCCATGCTGGGTGCGACATCAGCAGGGTCGGCGATTTTCTGAAAGTAGGTGCGAATGGCAATGGACATGTTGAAGAAGATGTGATCCACCACGTAGAGCAAGGCCAGCAGCCCTTTGCTTTCTGCAACCGTGTAGCCAAAGAAAACAAGAATGAGCCCGGCATATTCCAGCGTGATCACAAAACGCTCGCCCAGCTGCTGCACCAGACGCCCAATCTGCGGTGCGACAAAAAGCGTAATTGCGCTGTTCAGGATGAAGAGGCCGCTGATTTCCTGAACTGTAAAACCCTTGTGCTTGACCAGCAGAAAGACGGCAAAGGCAACAAAGATCTGGCGCCGCGCCCCGGAAAGGAAAGTCAGGGCGTAATACAACCAATAGCGCTTTTTGAGGATCATTTTCTTGTGCTGTGGAACACGCTCCTGAAAGGCTGGCCAGTGGACGGCCGCCCAAATGGAAATGGCCACCAGCAGAAAGCCCGCGCCCATCATCAATTGTGCATAGCTGAGCCAACTGGAAAGCAGCCAGACGGCCCCGAGTCCGATCAGCCCCGCCAGACCCGACCAGCCACGCAGCTGCCCGAGGAAGATCGGGCTGCGATCCTTGGGGATATGCTGCAGAGTGAGGCTCTGATTGACGGTTTCATAGTAGTGGAAGCCGAAACTCATCAGAAGGGTTGTCAGCAGAATCCCGGAATAGGAAGGGAAAATGCCTGTCAGGGCGATGCCCAGTCCCATGGCAGCAAGCGACAACCAGGCCAGACGCTGCTCGGAGACATAGCGAATAATGAAAACGACCAGTAGTGCCAGAAAGCCGGGGACCTCACGCAGGCCTTGTATCACGCCCATCTGCGCAGCCTCAATTCCTGCCTGCTCCACAGCAAAGTTGTTGAAGACACTGCGCCAAATCTGAAAACTGGCAAAGGATCCGATACCCATCAGGATCAGAAAATGACGCACCTGCCGCATCTGCGGGTCCGTGTCGGCAACCGACGGAAGGATGTGTTTCAACAAGTGTTTCATTTTGTTTCCAGCTATGGGACAAGCTGTCAAGGTAAAGAGCTGGAATCGTATTTTGTTCGAACAGGGAGGTATTGTGAAGGTCCGGTCGCTCGCCATTCCAGATGTAATGCTGATTGAACCGCTGGTCCATGGTGACGAGCGGGGCTTTTTTCTGGAATGCTGGAATGCCCCTCGTTACAGCCAGGCAGGCGTTGCAGCGTCTGGATTCGTCCAGCTGAATCACAGCCGTTCTGCCAGAGGCATTCTGCGCGGCCTTCACTTTCAGTTGAAACATCCACAGGGTAAACTCGTCCGCGCCCTGTCCGGTGAAGTTCTGGATGTTGCCGTGGATCTGCGACCTTCTTCCAGCACCTTTGGACAATGGGTCTCTGCCATCCTCAATGCAGACAAGCACCATCAGCTGTGGATTCCGCCGGGCTTTGCGCATGGCTTTGTAACACGAAGCGATTCAGCCGATTTTGAGTATCTCTGCACAGACCTGTATCACGCTGAAGATGAAGGCTGCATTCGCTGGAATGATCCAGAGCTTTCCATTGATTGGGGCGTGGACGACCCGCGTGTTTCCGAAAAGGACCGACAGGCTCTTTCCTTTTCAGCCCAAAAGGCTTTGTTTGAAAAACACTACCGTAATCTTCTCCAGACTTGATCCACTAGAGCACACTTGACACATTGCACAGCGGAAGGTCATGCGCCTTCCGCTTTTCACATCACGTTGTAGGGGTGCCGCGAGCGGCTGAGAGCAAACCCTTCGAACCTGATCCGGGTAATGCCGGCGCAGGGAACAGCAGAATCCCGTTCGATTTTGTCTCTCGCTTGCAGGCCCTTTCTCAAAAGGAGGAAGGCCATGTCTTCATCATTTTCCAGCTCCGCAAAACTGCTTCTGCTGCTGGCTACCGTGGCTGGCGCTGCCCGTATCACAGGAACCGTGACCGATTCCAGTGGTCAAGTTCTGGAAGGAGTCAGCGTTCGGCTGGCTGATAGTTCAACGGGAACAAGCTGTGATACAATGGGCAGCTTTGTTCTTGATCTTCCTGATCTCTCAGGACAGCTGATCTTCAGCCACATTGGCTACGAAGAGAAGCGCCTTAACCTCACTGAAGGCGATCAGCCACTGCATATTGTCCTTGAGACCGCATTGCTGGTAGCGCCCGCAGTCACGGTAACAGGCGGACGGTCTGCCGGTGACCGCCCTTTGAGTTTCACCAACCTGGATTCCGATGAACTCGCTCGCAGAGATCAGGGACAGGACCTCAGCAGGCTGCTGGAAGGCACGCCTGGTCTGGTCACCATGTCCTATTCGGGAACACAGGTCGGTTACAATGAAATCCGCTTACGCGGCTTCGATCAAAAGCGAGTGGAGGTTCTGGTCAATGGCATTCCGCTGAACGACCCGGAAGATCATTATGTCTACTGGGTAGACCTGCCGGACATGGGCAGCAGTCTGGAAGATGTGCAGATTCAGCGCGGTGCCGGTGGCAGTCCGTACGGGGGAAGCAATTTTGGCGGCAGTGTCAACATGCTTACATCCCTCGGTGATACGCCTGGAGGCAATCATCAATTGAGCCTGGGTAGCCATGGCACACGCCGCGCCTCCTTCAGTTTGAGTAGCGGGCTGATCGACGGTCACTGGCAGCTGGAAGGCAGGCTTGGACGTATCACGACAGACGGGTACCGCGAAGAGACCGGCGTCGACATGTGGAGCTACTACCTGGCATCGCGCCTGCTCCTTGGAAAGGCCAGCCTTCGCCTGAACCACTATGACGGCCATGAAGTCAGTCATGTAGCCTGGGATGGCGTGGAAGACAGTTACCTCTTCAGCCTGAATGGCTATGAAAAGAACAGGCGAGCCAATTCCTATGCGATCCACAACAACAGCATTGATGACTTCAAGCAGCCGCACACGGAGCTCTTTCTGAGCACACCACTGCCTGATGCAAGTGAGTTGGAGCTCACCTTGTATCACGTCAGTGGCGAGGGCTTCTACGAGACGCTCAAGACCGGCGTTGACCCTTTGGACTATGGACTGGAGCTGGACGGCAGCCCGGACATTGTAAACCGGCGCTGGATCGAGAAGGACCAGATTGGCCTTACCGCCAGCAATCTGCGCGAGCTTGGCTTCGGTCAACTTGAATTTGGCCTGTCCGGCTATACCTACAAGGCCGATCACTTCGGTCGCGTGATACAATCGGATCCGATGCCGGTTAGTGGCCTTGATGGAGCCAGTTACTACCTCCACAAAACAGAAAAACAGAAGGCGGGCGCATGGCTCCGTTTGCAGATTCCGCTGGGAACATTCGATCTGGAAGGCGGCATGGCCCTGCAGTACAGTCGATATGCGCTTCGGCAGCTGCCCCGTGGATCCTTTACACCGGATCTGCTTAATCGATTTGAGGATGAGCACACCTTCGTTAACCCTTCCATCGGACTTAACTGGCAACCGAATCGAGCATGGCGCGTGTATACGCAGCTTGCCTTTACACAACGCGAGCCCAGCCGCAGTGAATACTGGAATGCCTGGCAGGGTCCCGATGATCTTGGTGTATCACCGATGTTTGCAGATTCACGCATGCTGGCTGATGGTAGTCTGGAGTGGTCGAATCCGCTGGTCGATCCCGAGTCAATGATCGATCTGGAGCTGGGCGCTTCCTGGAGCAGTAGCCGCGCCAGATTATCGGCCAATCTTTACTGGATGGAACTGCGAGATGAGATTGTGAACTATGGCGGTGTAGACGAGGAAAGCCCGGTTAAGGGGAATGCACCCAGGAGCCATCACGCCGGCATAGAGCTGGAGGGACTGTGGAAGCTGCTTGACAGGGCCTCGCTGGGCGGGAATCTGGCCTTGAGTCAAAACCGCATCGATGAGCTTGTGATCTTTGAAGAGCACTATGCCGCAGACTGGAGCACGAGCACCGTCCCCCGTGACTTTTCAGGAAATCCACATGCCTTAAGTCCCGAAATCCTGCTTAACCTGTGGCTGGACTGGCAGTTTGGCCCGCTTCACCTGCGGCCCGGCCTGCAACACACCGGCGAACAGTATCTGGACAACAGCGGTGATGATAATTACCTCAATCTGGATCCGGCCCTGATAGATCCCGCCTGGCTTATGGCAGACGGAAGCCCTGTAGCCAGCAAAAAGCTGGATGCTTACACGCTGATGAGTCTTGAAGCCCGTCTTGAGCTTAAGACCTTGACCGGTCTGGATCTGGAGCTGCGCCTGCAACTTGAAAACCTGCTTGACAGCGAGTACGAAACCGGTGGCTACTTCAATGAGTGGACCGACCTGAATGGCGACTGGCTTTACGAGCCGCAGCGGGCGCTTTATCCCGGAGCGCCGCGCAGCTGGATGCTGACGATGGACTGGCGCTTTTGATAGACCATGGGGCCTGAAGCAATTCAGGCCCTTTCTTTACCAGCTAAAAAGAGCGCAAGCGGCCTCGCAGGGTTGCGAAAGCCGCTTGCAAACACACAGCTAAAAGAGGGGTCAGGGTTTCCCAGGTTCCAGCCTGGGCGAAATCTTCAGCGCCTGCTGCACTTCCTGAATCAGCTCCTTCATCGCGAAAGGCTTCTGCAGGAATCCAGCTGCGCCATCTTCGAGAATCTGCTGCCGGTGCCAGATGCTGGCGTAACCAGTCATCAGCACCACGGGCGTATCAACGCCCAGCTTCTTAAGCATGGCCAAAAGACTTAGTCCATCAAGCCGCGGCATCTGAATGTCGGACAGCACCAGATCGAAGCGCTCACGGCGCATTCGTTCCAGACCAGCCAGCCCATCATATGCCAGGCAGACAACGTAGCCAAAGGCAGCCAACATGTCACCAACAATCTCCGCCAGATCACGGTTATCTTCCAGAAGCAGGATTCGGTGATTGAACATGCGAATCCGCTCAGGATCCGGATGCAGCATGGTGACAAAGCTATTCTGCGCTTCCTGACTGGTTCCCTGCCGAATATCCGGATTCAGGTCGTCCAGGCTGCGCGGGCTTCGATTCTCGCTAAGAAAGAACACATCAGCCAGTTCAAGCAGTTCATAAAGCCGATTTTCGATGAATCCGCTGCGGAAGTAGCTTTGAAACAGGCTGAACGAATATAACAAGGAAAAGTTGTGAACCAAATAACCACTTCCTTGCAGCCGAAGCCGAAACCCTTCACTATTGCGTATAATGTGGGCGTCTGATTCATTTCCAGAGAGGTGGCGCGTTAACACGGCGGCCAGAGAAATCACCTGGCGTGGCCATTCTGCTGAAGCGGCTGAATCCCCATCCTCCAGATGCTTCAAGGCTGCGGCAAGATGAGCAACTTCGCTGCCAAGCGACCGGGTCCAATCAAGACGATTGCCCAGTGCATGGGCAATCAATTCAAACTGCGACTCCATGGAAACACCATGTGCCGGCAGCTCAGGAGCCATGGCGGAAGCAGCAAGCATCAGCCACGTGCTCTTCTTGCTTCGATTTTCGCCGAAGGAAGTCAGCCGGATGTCCTGAAGGTATTCCATGACCTTCTGAATCGGCAAATCGCAGGAGCTTCTTCAACCAAAACAGGACGAAAGTGAAGGGAATCCTGCCTTTGTCAGGTTTGCACCCTGCTGCCCGATCTTCTACCTTGCATCCGGCAATTGAATACGAGGATAGCCGCATGAATCCAGCCCCCGGCCAGTTTCGCACCATCGAACACCCACTGCTCAGGCATTATCTGGGCGTGCTCAGAGACAAGCATACCTCGACCGAGGAGTTCAGCAAGGCCACCGACCGCTTGTCAACGCTTCTGGTTACGGAAGTGACCCGCGAGCTGGAAACCGAGAGCGTCGAGATTGAGACCCCGCTTGAGGCCTTTACGGCCAAGCGGCTGGCCCATCAGCTGATGCTTGTTCCTATCCTGCGCGCAGGTCTGGGCATGGTCAACGGTTTCAAGCAGCTCCTGCCCGGTGCGACAGTGGCCCACCTGGGGCTTTACAGGGATGAAGAAACCCTGCAGCCGGTCGTGTATTACAAAAAGCTTCCACCGGATTTGAAGGACAAGGACCTGATTGTTCTTGACCCGATGCTGGCTACCGGGGGAACGGCTTGCGCGGCCATTCAATACTTGAAGGAGCGCAATCCGCTTTCCATTCGTTTCGTCTGCCTGCTTGCCGCACCGGAAGGCGTAAAGGCTCTTAACAGCGAGCACCCCGATGTTCCGATCACGGCAGCAGCCCTGGATCGCGAGCTGAATGAAAAGGGCTACATCCTGCCGGGGCTGGGTGACGCCGGTGATCGCATCTTCGGAACCGAATACTGAGCAGAGCATTCTGCCTCTTCCTTTTCCTGCACCTGGCTGCAGGACTGCTGAGAGTCGGTTACACGGCTTGTCAGCCGGACGAACGCTTTACGGATCTGATCACGCGCTCGATTGAGGCTTGTCTCGATCAGGATTGGCCTCGCGCCTTTCAGCCACTGGACTCACTGGCTCTGGCAAGACCCACTGAACCTGCACCATTTTTCTATCGAGCGACGGTCTACAGCTACCGCATGACCGATGAAGAGAGTTTTCGCTGGGAAGATGCCTTCCTGCGTGATCTCGCGACTGCAGACAGCCTGCTGGCGGCACTTCCCGTGTATCACAACTCTATGCAGCCGTCGATTGAGGAGCAGCGCTACCTGAAGGGCAGCATTCACGCCTGGAGGAGTCTGCATGCCGGAAGGCGCGGACACTTGCTCGAAGCGCTTTCAGAGGGGCTCAAGGCCTCGCGGGAGCTGGAAAATCTCTTTGACGAATGTCCTGACTGGGCAGACCTGATGTTGGGTATTGGCAATCTGCGCTACTGGAAGTCGGTCAAGTTGAAGAGTGTTCGCTGGTTGCCTTTCGTCAAGGATGAACGAAAAGAGGGGCTTGCCCTTACCCGCGAAGCCTGTGCGCGAGGGCGTTTCAGCGGCTATCTGGCTGCGGCCAACCTGAGCTGGATGTTGCTGGAGGAAGGTCGCTGGCAGGAGGCTGCAAGCCTGTGCGAGGAAGCTCTGGCGGATCACCCGGAGAGCCGCCTCTTTCTTTTTCCCTATGCAGAAGCCTTGCTGGCCGGTAAAGAGTGGACACGGGCTGAAGAGGTTTACCAGCAGATTCGTGTTACACTGGCCTCGGATGAATGGCCGCAAGCGGTCAATCACTTCATCTGTCTGGAAAAGTTGAGTGCAATCGCTGAAGCAAAGGGCGATCCTGTCTCTTCTCTGGCCTTTGCTGAAGAAGCCATGGCCATCGAACTAAGCAAGCAGGAAAGAACGCGTATCACAGATCGCATCAAGCGGCTTGATCAGCGCATCAACAGAATCTCAAACTGATCACAGGCTACTCAACGATCAGCTTGCTTCCCGTCTCTACCCAGCCCGCAGGAATCCGGTTGACCACAAGCCCACCATCTTCATCCGAAAGGCTGTAAACCGTTTCGGGAATGCGCACCTTCGCCCGGTAGAAGTAAACGCCGCGCGCCAGTGAGTTCCCCTGATCGTCTCTGGGCTGCCAGGCTTCCGACCAGAACAGGCCACCTTCGCCTTCGAGCTCCAGCCGGCGCTCCACAATTTTGCGACCACGAACGGTGTAAACCGTGAGCACCATTTCATCCAGATCATCCAGTTGCACACCTTCAAGCAGGAAGCTGAAGCGTGTCTCATCGCGAACCGGGTTGGGCGTGCAGTAGAGTTCGGCAAGTCCCGGGCGATCCGGGCTGATCAGGTTGAAGCTGGTCTCCGCGTATCCAGGGTTGCCCGCGTTATCCCAGGCCCGGGCGCGCAGCTGGTGCTCGCCGTCTTCCAGCGCAGGAAGGGGCAGTGCAGCTCGTCCCGTTGCATAACTGTCAAGCTCGTATTCAAAGGACGCTGTCAGGTTTTCCGGCAGGGCACCATCCAGCTCAATCTCGATGCGGTGGCCGATATCACCACTCAGGTCAATCCCGCTGGAATCAGACACCTGCACATAGATCACGGAATTCGGCGCCACGGCATCGTCTTCACGCCACTGCGGACCATTCAGGTAGAGCGCGAGCCGGGGCGGATCCAGATCACTGACAGGATCGGTGTTCTGCCTGATCATGACTTCGTGATACACGATCGCATCGCGCATCCGGCCGTCGGCGGCACTACCCACCATGTAGACTCGAAGCTGTCCGGGATCAGGTTGCACGGGCACATCATGCGGCAGTAGAAAGCTGCCCCGTGCCACACCTTCATTCATGCTTACCGGGCCATTAAAGAGGACACTTCCGGGCTGCTCATAATCCAGTCCCACGCCGTGATACACCGTGCCGACCGTATAGGGTGCGTAGTCGTGATGGCGCGCAACAGGAGGTTGGCGCATTTCGACACGGGCGACACCATCAAGCAGATGTTCCGCCTCAAGCACTTCAGCGACCTGTGCTTCAAAACTGCTGAGCACGCCACTCAGGAGTGTGTCCGCATCCTGACTGTTGCTTTCCAGGTCGGTCAGCAGGCCCGAGTAGCCCGGGAAGGGCGGAAGCAGACTGGGATCGCCCAGATAGATGTACTTCTGCCGATTGCTGTCGTAGTTCACATTTTTGGCCAGGCGCAGGGCTTCTCCCAGTGGCAACTGATTGCCGCCGGGCGCGTCAAGGAAAAGCGGCATCAGATCACGCACGAAGTTGTCGTTACTGGTGCCGCCCGTCTTGCGCGTAGCCGCCACAATGCCCAGCGCACCACCACCATCCATGTGAATCAGCTGCTGGGGCATGGCCAGTCCTACCGTCAGATCGATCTCGGCCCAGCTGCAGGTTGCCGCAATGAAGAAGCAAGGACGACCGTTAGCCTCCAGTAGTGGCAGGTGCTTGGTTGAAGTGAATACATATTCGTGGGTCCAGGTTGTATTGTTCCCGTGTCCCATGAAGTTCACAAGCGCCACGCCTTCATTCATGGCACTGACCAGCCGCTGCTCGGCCAGCGGCTTTTCGTAGACGCGAATCTCGGGATTGTATACACTCGGGTAGTCAAAAAGGTAGAGCCGTTCCACCTGAAAGGAAGCAGGCACATACTGACTGGCCAGGGCCTCGGAGTCCTGACTGTGAGTGAATTCGAAACTGGATACGCGGTGGTCGTCCCCGTATTCGTCATCTGCAACAAAGAGCAGTCGGTTGCGCCAGAGATCACGATCCTGTGATCCAAAATAGTCCGCGACCTTGTTTGTGTAGTCGCGCAGATCCGCTTCCGTATTGGCTGGAATGCGACCATAAGCCATATCCAGATGGGCCTCGTCAAGCAGCCTTACAAAAAAGTCGTCCACCATGGGGTCTGCATCATCGCGGGATGTGGAATAGCGATACCAGGCCGGGACACGCTGCGGAAAGCCACCAGCGATGCGGCCCTGGTAATCGTAGTGACCGTTTCCGGCAAAGAGCACATAACTCGCGGGGTTGGCTGCTTCCAGCAGTTCATGACGTAGAAAATTGCGCAGGGCTCCCGGATCGGCCACTCCGCAGTTGTACTTGAGATAGATATCCTCGAGTAGGACCACGCGCGCCAGAAGATCACCCTGACCATTGCGCATCTCGACGTAATCCCGGGCAGCATCTTCAAAGGCAAGAGGCGCAATCACGATCATGTCGCTCGAACCGATTTCTGCCGACAGATCGGGCATTTGAACACGGCTGAGACCGGTTGGCCTGCGCAGTCCATCCTCGGTGGCTGCAAAAAACCTGCGCGGGTATCCTGTTGCGAGGTCTTCGCCAGCGCCACTTACCACACCCGTTATCTGTGGTGTATCACCGTAGGCCAGGCTATCCTCGTGTGTCACGTCAAAGACATGGAGCTGAGTAGGCCCGTTTTGAATGTTGAATCGATAAGCGCCGACATCGCCCGGTGTCTCACAGCGAAGCTCTCCGTCTACAAATTGTGCAGGTGCTTCGTAGCTAAGCATCAACCAGTCCAGATAGACAAGAATCCCCGTCCACGTTGTGCGAGTCAGGTCCAACTCAAGGCCGGATGTCCCGATATTTCCTGTCTCTACAAGCAGGCTTTCATGTGGATGGAAGGTGTTCTCCAGGCTCTGACCATTGATATCAATGCGCATCCAGTCCGAGGGCAGGGTCAGGGTCGGGTGAAAGTCGAACTCAAAACGTAGATCTGCATTTGTCACGGCTGGAGCCGGAAGATTGACCGACCAGCTGCTGCCTTCTGCTGGAAACTCATGGGTAAACCAGGCGCGGGCGCTGTGCTCGGCGGAAACGTTGCCTTCATCAACGACCATTCGCCAGCGGGGTGTTTCCAGATAGGTCATTTCCGGGTCGTAGGCGGGAAGCGCGGCCACCTCAAGACCAGGCGTGACACCACCCACCAGCAACAGGTAGTTGTTGGTGTCATCGTAGAAATGGCCATAGCGATCAACGCTGCCGTCATCCTGTGATACAAGACCACTCAGACCGCGGGCATAAAACAGAATCCGCTCACCGGCCTCAAAAGAACCGTCACTGTCTATGGCCCGCAGCATTGGAATCTCGTGGGGTCGAAACTGATTGTTCCGTTCAGCGGCAGGATTCTCGTCGATCATGCGGCCATCGTAGGTGTAGAGCTTGAAGGCGGCGGGATCCAGCAATGAGGGATCAAGACCCAGGCTGCTCAGATCAGCGGGCAATATCTGATAGATGCCTTCTTCAGATACAGGCACAGAAACCCAGTCGCTACCATCCCAACCGGGCTCACCATCGCGGTTAAGCAGCTGTGGGTTCGTGGCCCAGCCAGCAGCCAGTTCACCATTCAATAACAGGCTGCGGTCCGCCAGTGGGAGGCGACTGGCAAAACCCGTTCGCGCGCCCGTGAATTCAACCTCAAGCTCCAGCCGGCTCACAAATTCGGCCGAAGTTCCATTCGTCCGCAGAAGCTCAAGATCCAGCTCCAGTACACGTATATCACGCCAGACATGCACACGTTGTGTGACAAGATCCCGGCTGTTTAGGCCATCGAAATCCACTGAAAGAGGACCATCCACTTGCTCGCTTGCAAGGATGCGGGCGTGTGATACAGCCTCGGCAAAGGGTGGAAGGGCAACCAGCAGGCGGCGAACGGGGCGATCAAGATCCAGTCCGTGCTCCAAACGTAGCCAACGCTCACCTGAGCGCTCCACAGGTCCGCTGATCTGCGGTTCAAGCACAACACGAAGCCTGTTCAGGTCTGATTCCAGAATTGTGACATCATCGTGAGTGACGGCAGCCAGAACAAGTCTGGCCGCGAGCAGTGCAGTCAGAAGAATGATTGTCCGCATGCGGAATCCTTTTCGTATCAGTAGCGAAAATCCGCCATGATGGGCTTGTGATCGGATCCGGGCAGGTTCAGCACACGGGCTTCGGTGCTCTCCAGATCCGCTGAATGAAAAATATGATCGATCTTCACCTCTACGCCGGCCCGCAGCTGAAAGGTACCCATGAACCAGTTTGCAGGATCAAAGGCATCAATCAGTTTACTGCGAAAGATTCGCCACGGCGCAGACAAGGGAAACGTGTTTAAATCGCCAGCGATGATCAACGACTGCCCGCCCAGATCCTCAATTGCTGCCAGCACGGCAGTAGCCTGAATTGTGCGCAGGTTGTCGCCGAAGAGTTCATTGTAAAGGCTGGCGCGACCACCCAACAGATGAATATCCGAGTTGGCCAGGTGGAGGTCGCCAAGCCAGAGCTGACGATTATCGATCTCAACTCGCACCAGGCCCAGACTACGCCCCTCACTGGCAGGCGGAAGTTCTACTTCACGCGACTCCCTGATGGGAAAGCGGCTGAAAATCGCCAGCCCGCTAATTTTGTTGTCGTGATACGGGAAGGTGGCATGGTGTAACAGACCACTGGCTTCAAGCGACAAACGGACAGGCGTGAATCGTGTGCCCAGAGGGCATTCCTGCAAGACGAGCAGATCGGGATTCATTGCCAGTATTCCGTCCATAACAAGGTCCTGACTGCCAAATCCCACGCTGTGCTTCATGCCGTATACATTGAAGGACAGCAGCCTGAACTGCGCATTACCTTCCGCTTTACCATCAGCAAAAGCCCAGAGGAATGCCACCACAACAGCCAGTGCAGAGCACAGGAAAAGACCTAGTTTCACCATGCGCCTGAAAGATCTGATCACAGGACAATCTCACCCTTTACCAGGCCACTGCCTGCAACTGTATCACACAAAATGGAACGCTCCACACTTCCCTGCCAATTGACATGATCCCAAACAACGCTTTCCCTGATATCACCCATGATCTGACTCCCTTCCATCACGGATGATCCGGTGATCGTGTCCCAGGTTGGAGTCAATCCAAGGCGCTTCATAAGTGGCATGAAGTCAGGTCGTTGAATGATGGATGTATGCAAGTCAAGGTAGCGATGCAGGTGTCCGAAATCCTCCCAGAGTGCACTGGGATTTTCCGGCCGAAGTCCGGAAATACTCTCGCCGGAACTCAGCCACTCCAACCAGAAGGAAACCAGATCCCGCTGGAGGCCAGCTACCAGACTTTTGCGGGCATCATCAGGCCAGTAGCTGACTCCTGTGAAGCCCATGTTGGGGTTCTGATTCTTGCCAATTGCGCGAAGAGCTTCACCTTCTACATTCAAAACAAGAGGCTCCCCGTGACACAAGAGAGAAAGCTGCTTTGTATCACAGGCGCGCTGGGCGAATTCAGTCAGATTGAATCCATGAATCAGGTCGGCATTCTGAACCAGACATGGGCCCGCTGGCAACTCGGCAAAGATTCGCGCGAGACCACCACCCGTCCCCAGTAGCTCCGGCTCCTCAAACAGTTCCAGCCTGACACCCAGTCGCCCTTCTTCCCTCTTAAGCCAATCGCGCAGCATATCCGCATGGTGATGAAGGTTGACCGCAATGCTCGAGCAGCCTGCCGCGCTCAGGTGTGCAATGCCGTACTCGATCAGGGGAATCCCATAAAGGGGAATCAAGGCCTTTGGGCGGAATAGCGTCAAAGGCCTAAGCCGCGTCCCAAGTCCGGCTGCAAGCAGAACACCCTGAAGACCCATTAGCGCACCTTGAGGGTAAGCAGTCCAATGAAGCCAAGAATCAGCGCCAGAATCCAGAAACGTATCACAAGTTTTGTCTCTGACACACCTCGATGCTCAAAACCGTGATGGATTGGTGCTCGAAACAGAATCCTTCTTCCGAGCAGGTTAAAGCCGATCTTCTCCTGAATCAGGACACTGGCTCCCTCGATCACGAAAATACCGCCGACAATCACGAAAAGAACTTCCTGCCTGAGCATCAGCATGACACTGGCAAGAAGCCCCCCAAGGGCCATGCTGCCTGTATCACCCATAAAGACCTGCGCGGGAAAGAAGTTGTACCATAGAAAGCCCAGACATGCGCCAATCATTGCCCCGGCAAAAACCGTCAGCTCACCCGCGCCCTTCAGATACTGAAACTGCAGATAGCCGCTGTAGACTTCGTTTCCCAGAACATAGGCGAAGATTGCATAGACCATGAAGGACACGGCAGCAGGAACCGTTGCCAGCCCATCCATGCCATCAGCAAAATTCACGCTGTTGGAGACGGCAATGAATACCAGCCAGACCCAGCCCATAGCTATCCAGGGGCTTAGCGGGAAAAGAGCTGCCTTCTGGAATGGCACAAAGAAATACAGTCGCATCCCCTCCGGCAGAGGCGAATGAAGGGAGAGTAGCCACCAGGCAAAGGCCAGGGCGAATGCGCTTTGTAACACAATCTTGGCCAGCTGTGAAAGCCCCGCAGAGCCGCCACCACCCCGCACCTTCATCAGATCGTCAAGGAATCCAATGGAGCCGTACCAGAGAAGGGCAGCACCTGCAGCGATTGCAAATGGACTGTCCGGGCGACACCAGAAGACCGCCGAGCCAAGCCCTGCCAAAATCAGGATCAGGCCTCCCATCGTGGGCGTTCCCCGCTTGTTGCCCACATCGATCACACCGTAATCTTCCACGACATCGCGCATATTGAGACGGTGCAGCAGGCGAATCAGACGACCCCCCACGATCAGGCTGAACAGGAAAGCCGTCATCGCGGCCATGACAGTTCTAAAGGAGAGGTAGCCGGCCAGACGCAGAAAGCCAGGACCGTCGTAGATCTGCTGAATCAGATCCGTGATCCAGATCAGCATTGGGTACCTCCTGTGTCCTCGATATCGCGACGGGCTTGCTTCAGCGGGAAAACGGGATGAAAATAGGTGGATGTCAGCATAGTGGCATCCAGTCGTTTGCGCAGTTCATCCGTGATACAAAGCCCACGCATGGATCTTGCATAATCCAGCGCGCGAAGTGCCTCCTCGCGAACACGGCAGTTATCGTCGGCCAGCAGGGGCAATAGCCACTTGCGCCAGGATTCAACGTTCATGCAACGTGACCACCAGACGGCTACCGCCATCCGTTCTTCAAAGTTGCCACTACTCATGGCAAGAGCAGACTCAACACAGGCGTCAGTTGCTTCGTAACCATGTCGCGCAAGGGAGTTCAGAGCAGCCACACGTGCTTCCCAGTAGGGGTCCTTGAGCATGTAACACAAGAGTCTTGCGCATGACTCGTCACAATCAAGTGAACCAAGAGCCGTGGCGATATTGCGACGAATGAAACCATTCTGCTGATGCCGTTCGCCCAGCAGGCGGGGAACTAGCGAAACCCGACCGTGATTCAGCACCATGTGCTCAAAGACAGGAAGCGCCCTGTTCAAACCCAATGCTGCACAGAGCTTGATGCCTGCATTTCGTACCTGCCAGGCAGGTGATCCCAGCGCGGACAAGGCACGATACTCTATGTAATCGCGATCTGGGCCGTCTTCTCTGCAGGCAGGATGCGACATCAGAGCAGAAGTACTGAGCGACTCGATGGATCGATCTCCAGCGGTCGGCGACGGGACCCCTGAATCAGTGGCAAGCCGCCCCTTTTCCAGCAACTCAAGAGCAAGAGATTCCAGCTTGTTCAACGACTCTGTTGATGCAAAATGACGTGCACCCGCAGTGAGTGCAGCAAGTCGCTGACTATCGCTGAGCAGCTCTGTAACACGCTCTACCAGCGAATCGGGGTTGACACCAGCCTCCAGTGACCCATCGCTCAGCAGGAGCTCCTCCAGCTGCACGTCAACCGCCCCGGCTGCCTGTGCACTGCGCGCATTGGCAACCTGGTGGTCTCCGGGCAACCCCATCTTCGGTACGACCAGCAGTGGTTTGCCCGAGCGGCACAATTCAAACAGCGTCCCAGCGCCACCACGACCTACCACCAGATCTGCAGCGGCGTAGGCGATATGAATCTGATGAAAATATGGCGCAGCGTGATACAAATGCATATCGGGGATATGCTTGACTAGCTCGTCCATCGCTTTGTCGTGTTCACGAACAGCGCTGTATTCTGGCCCATCCGCCGAGCCGTATCCGTGTATCACCTGAATCCCACCCTCTATCAGGATAGGCAGCATGGCGTATACGGCACGGTTGATGCTGCGTGCGCCCAGGCTTCCACCGAATATGAACAGCGTCGGCCGATCTTCATGAAGACCAAGTTGTCGACGCGCCTCGGCCTGGCCCGGAAGCTCCATCAGTGTATCACGCACCGGATAGCCCGTAACACGGGCCTTTGCCATCCCTGTGAATGAACCTTCTGGCGCAAAGGTCAGTGCAAAGGCATCCGCCAGTCTCGCGGCAAGCTTGTTAAGCAGGCCGGTCTCGGCGTTTTGCTCGTGAATCAGGATTCGCGTTGAAAGCAGCCGCAGCTTGCGCAGGAAGCCTGCTGCAAACACTGCTGGAGCACTGGCATAACCACCGGTGGCAACCAACAGCTGTGGCCTGAAACGAAGAAGATGCAAGCCCGCAACGATAGTCCCCAAGCCCAGACGCAGGAGGAACAATGGCAGTGCAGGGCTTTTGAAGCCGGGAAAGCCCATTGAAGGGGCTATACAAAAGGGAAGGTCCTTCAGGCCGGACTCCCCTCGCGCCTTAAGGATGCGCTCCTCGGCCCGGCCGGGAATGCCGATGTAGATACCTTCGACGCCAGGTCTGGCGAGCAGGCGATCGGCGAGTGCCAGCGCCGGATAGACGTGCCCGCCCGTTCCGCCGCCAGTAAAGGCAACTCGAACAGCCTTATCGCCCTTCATGCAGCGAAGAATTCCAGGTTCATTTCATGGCTGATTGTGACAACGTGCGGCATGCTGAAAGATGAGGAAATCAGGGAGAGCAGGCAAGCAAAGTGGCTGCTGTGCTTGACAGTCCGACCACTGGTCCGACCACTGGTCGGACCAGTGGTCGGACCAGCAGCAATCCCGTCAACCCGCCTTGACACATGATGCCCCGAGCCCCTGTCTGCCTCGTCCAGTCCTAAGCCCGGCATCCGCAAGCACGCGCGCAAGTGCTGGCAGCGGCCTGCCAATCTTGCCCAGCAAAAAGCGCGCATTCTCAAGGGCCGCTGGAATGTGCTCAAGGAACCAGGTCTTGCCCTCTTTTCCACCAAGCTTGCCGTAGGCGCCAAGTGCCTGCAGCTGGCGATGAAGTCCGACAGCAGGTGCTGACTGGAGTATTTCTTCTGCTGTTGCAGGCCAGGCAAATTCGACGGCAGCCTTGAGAAGAATCTCCCACCTGAGGGATGGAGCCAGCTTGAGGTAAGGATCAAAGAGCAAACTCATCATGTCGTAAACCCAGGGACCGACGCGCGCACCCTGAAAGTCGATAAAGCGCCATTGTCCCGTCTGATCAAGCAGAACATTGGTTGACTGCACATCACGCAGCAGTACCCCCTGGCAGGCGGGCAGGCTGTCCAGCGAAAGCGCAAAGGCCTCAAGCTCTTCATCAAGCTGCGGATCTGGCTTCAGGCCTAAATGGTCCTCCAGAAAGCGCTGCTGGAAATAGGCACTCTCAAGGCGACGAAATTCACTCCCTGTCATGGGCGGATGGAGGGCATCCTCAGCAGGGAAGTGTGTCACCAGCCGCTGCTGAAGTTCGGCAAGCCGACCCAGCACCTGCATGAGGCCCCTTCCCGCTTCAATCGCGCGATCCGCAACAAGCTCCAACAAGCGCCGATCACCCAGATCTTCCACGAAATAGTAGCCCTGCTGTAGGTCCTGCGTGATAACGCGCGGGCCAAATCCACCCAGGACTTCCGCCATTCGCCCGAAGAAGGCTTCTTCAGCCCGCTCCTGCTTGTCGGTACCGTGTGATACAAGCAGAAGGCTGGCGAAATCTGCGGATTCAAGCTTCAGGCGAATCTGCCTGCGCAAGCCCCCGCCGCCCGGGAGGAGCTCCAAGCCCGTGACACTACCTGCCAGACCACTGTTCTTCCAGCAGTTCTCGGCGTGCTGCTGCCAGTTGATCATGCACGGCTCCGCAAAAAAGAAGGGTCCCGCCACCTGGACGGGACCCTGAAGTCATCAAAAGGTCGGTCTTACTTGACCAGGACCATCTTCTTCACATCGGTGAAGCTACCGGCCTCGATGCGGTAGACATAAACACCGCTGGCCAGGCTGCTGGCGTCGAAGTTGACCGTGTAACGGCCTGCGGCCTGCGCGCCCTGCACGAGGGTAGCCACTTCGGCACCGGTCATGTTGAAGACCTTCAGGCTGACATCAGCGGCCTGCGGGAGGGCGTAGGCAATGCTGGTGCTGGGGTTGAAGGGGTTCGGATGGTTCTGGGCAAGCTCGAAGCTGGCCGGCAGAGCCGTCTGGACATCTTCGTACATCACGGTGTACTCGCTGGCGTCGGCGGCATTCATGTGCTCGTCGATGGCAACGGCCCAGAAGTAGACGGGATCGTTCTCACCCAGCGTACCGAACTCAACGGTCCAGGTCGTGCTGAGGGCGGTGCCTTCGTAAACAAGCTCGGCGCCGGCGAAGTCGTTGGTCAGGCTGGCGTAAACTTCGTAGTGGTCGAAGTCGTTGTCGTTGTTCGGGGCCCAGCTCAGGTCCACATTGTCGTACTCGGGCGGCCAGGCATCGTAGTACCAACCACCATCACCCAGACCGGCAACCGGCATCGGGGCGATGTTGTCAACCGAGAAGCCACTCATCACGTTGGAAGGAATGGCCTCGGGGAACCAGACACTATGCGTGCCGACCATGAAGTTGTGGACGTTTTCCATGCCTTCGTACTGGTCATCGAGTGTGGCAATCTGGGCCGTGTAGGTCATGTCGGCATCACCCAGAGCGGCGACGGTACCGGCAGCGACCCATTCGTCTTCCATCATGCCCGGGTACTGGATCCAGATGGAGTACTGGGTGATCGGGTTGATAACATTGCCATCGTTCCAGGAAGCATCAAAGTGGACGAGCACGAAACCACCCTGATCATCGGCGCGGTCTTCCACACCAACAAGCATGGCACTATGCAGGATGTCGTGCTGATCGAAGGGAATGGCGCCCATGTCCAGCGGCGTTCCGTCGGGATCGACGAGCTCGGGATCAACGGCAACGTCGATGATGCAGTTGATCTCGGAAGGATCATCCACACTCCAGTAGGAGGGGTAGAAGTCGCCATTCATCGGATCCACAAAGCCCGGATCGCAGCTGTAAGGCACGAAGGCAGGATTCAGGTCACCCAACGGGAAGAAGTTGGTGAACTGGAGGGAGCTGACTTCACTGTCAACGGCAACGAAGGTGTTGGGCGTGCCGTCCGAGAAGATGTTGTACAGGCCGCCGATTGAGGAAGCCGTGTCGGCGTAGCCATTTCCGCCATCAGCCGCCGTGTTATGGTCAACCGTGCAGGAGAAGAGCAGGGCAACGCCACCATTGGTTGCGAAGACGCCACCACCCATACCCGTGGTCGTGTTGTTGGCAATGATGCAGTGACGCAGGGTCAGGTTACCGTCATCAACGGTAACGGCACCACCCATGTCGTCATTGTCAACGCCCGTGATCATGGCGTACTCGATGGAACCATGGCCCGTGGCACCAACCACGATGCCTTCCCAGCTTTCACCGTCAAACATGATGGGCTCTTCGGCGGTACCGTTGCCATCAACCGTGCCGTTGATCGTGATGCTGAAATCACCAGAGGTGAAGATGTTCATTCCGGGATCGATCACGAGGGTTTCGCCATCGTTCACGACGAAGTCATAGGAGAGGCCAATCTCGCCATCCGGGAAGTTATCCCAGGTCCATTCAAGGGGCAGCTCTTCGATGTAGCAGCCATCGGCGGGATCAATCGTCTCGTTTCCATCCGGCGGGAAGGCGATACCGGGCGTGTAGATGAATCCATTCACGATATCGAAGGGATAGGTTCCCTGATAGGTGTAGGCAAAACCGGGGCCTTCGAAGTTGACATCGAGCGAGGTGATCAGCCAGGGGCCTCCGGGAAGCTGGGCATCAGCCTCAAGCTGAATTCCCCAGACAGGGGGATTGCCGGCAGGTCCATAAATGTTCGCGGGAATCGAGACTTCCGTGTTGGGGCCGAACAGGGTCAGGTCTACCATGGCAGAAACCGGACCGCAGGTTTCAGCATTCCAGCAGTCAACGTTGTTCATGTCAGCCACTGCAATGTACCACAGCACGTCAGCGTTGGCCGTGGACACCGCGAGCGACGCGACAGCCGCAAGGGTCAGCAAAGACTTCATGTGATGTCTCCTAAAGAGAAGTGTGTGTCAGTTTGAATTTACCGGCTTCCATTCACCCATTTTCAGCTGATCCGGCGTGATCGTCATGAAGCCGGGCGGGCATTCATAAAGTTCCGAATCGAGATAATGGGTGGCAGCAAGCTTGTCGTTTGCATTGAATACCCGAAAGATGACATTCTCCCACAGCTGGCAGCGGTCATCGTCGGGGTTGGGCTTTTCCGCTCTGGTGGTTACCATGACTTCAACGAGTCCCGGTTTTCCGTCCAGCCAGGCACGGTGGCTGCCCGTGTTGTAAAAATCATTGTAATCCTGCACGTGATCATCGCCCTCTGTAAAGGGAGGGTCAATCTCACCCTTGATGATGACAATTTCCACATAGCGCTCGGTCAGAGGCTGCTGTGTGATGGGGTCATCAAGATAGAAGCCCTGAAAGTGGCAGAATCCGTCCATCATGTGGAGGTTTCCACCCTGAATGTTCTGCTGAAATGGCTGAACGGCCGTGCTATCAGCGCTTCCTTCGGAGACATCACCGGCCATGACAGCCAGTGGCGCCAACAGGGCAAGACCTGCAGCAAGCAATTGATGAAAACTCAACGTTACCCTCTTCTGTCTCAATCTCTGTGGCAATCGCTACCAACATCGAAAAGTAGTAAACGATTCGCAGTTAAGCAGGTAAGACAACTGTCTTGATCAATACCGCAAAAACGGCTCTGGCAGTGCCGCGACAAGCGTTCACAGTGACAACAGCAAACAGAATGCCAAGAGGCATTACAATAGCGGGGAGCCTCAAAAAAAGGGTCCCGATTGCTCGGGACCCTTCGGGTCGACAAATGTCGAATGCCGC
>CAYFPS010000005.1:0-50282 GCA_964345075.1 uncultured Bacteroidaceae bacterium
CGAGGGCGGCGGCAGCAAGGACACCGGTCAGGGCGATGGTCAGAACTTTCTTCATTATCTTTCTCCTATTAAAAGATTCAAGGTTTCCTTCTTCGACGATATTGAGTTTGCAATAGTCGTGCCAACTTTTCGCCCGGCAGCTCTGACTTCCCCATTATTCTCAACGTATTGATGGTCAACTAGATGCGCCAACCTGGCCTTAAGCAGGCACGATTGCGAAAGCCCTGCCCTGCACGACTGTGCTTCTGGAATCACTCCTGGACGGCCCTGGTTAGTGACTTTGAAGTAACTCAACAAAAAAGGGTCCCGATTGCTCGGGACCCTTCGGGTCGACAAATGTCGAATGCCGCTTACTTCACCAGCACCATCTTGTTGGTGGCCGTGTAAGCACCAGCCTCGATCGTGTACAGGTACACGCCGGAGGACAGGTTGGAGGCATCGAAGGTGACGCTGTGGTTGCCGGCATCCATGGCGCCGTTCACCAGCGTGTTCACCAGCTGACCGTTAATGTTGAAGACGCTCAGGCTGACCATCTCGGTGGTCGGCAGGGCGAATTCGATCGTGGTCGTCGGGTTGAAGGGATTCGGGAAGGCGCCCTTCAGCTCGAAGCTGACGGGGATCTCGTTGGCTTCAACAATACCACCACAGTTCAGATCTTCGGTCATGGTCAGGGTCTCACCCGGGGCCGGAATGGGGTTGGGCTGCCAGAAAGCCGCACCCGTGGAGGGCACATAGAGGCTGGTCTCGCCGCAGCTCAGGTTGAAGCCCAGAATCGTGCCCATCTGACCGGGGCTACCGACCATTTCATAGGCGTGAACTTCGGGGAAGCCACCCGTGCCGCGATATTCGGTCGGGATCTGGTACTGCACCTGGCCGAAGAAATCAACGGAAACAGTCATGGTCACGCCAGCGCCATCGGTACCAATCACGTTGGCCGAAGGAACGTAGTGCGTCAGGTCAGCGGCGGCCATCGTGGCGAGGCTCAGCACTGCAGCGGAAACGAAAAACTTCTTCATGGTTTGCTCCTTTAAAGGATTGGGGGTTTTGGTTTACGGTGTTTAGCGAAGGTTCAGCGATGTACGCGCCGTCTTCTGAGCGCGGGCCGGAGCCGTTGCGACAGCAGCGCCACCAATCGTGTAGTCCCAGGTGAAGCCAGCAGCTGTGCTGAAGAGCACGCTTTCGCCAGCAGCAATCGTCAGGCCCGTCTGGGTTCCATCAAAGGTGAAGGGAGCCCAGAAACCCTGCCAGTTGTAGATCTTGTCGTTGGCGGCAATCTGGCCATAGAGACCCAGATCATCCGTGTCAAGGGCGATGTCCATCGGCAGCGGGTTGCCCCAGGCAAAGAATCCACCGGTCGAAGTGGCCATGTTGATCGCCGTACCTTCGGCAATCACGTCACCGGCAACCACCAGAGTCTGGGAGGTGCCGCTGTTGTTGGCATAGGTGTAACCGGCATTGTAGTCAAAGGTCAGGCCCGTCCAGGTGGCTGTGTGGTTGTAGGGGGCCCAGTAGCCCTGCCACTTGTAGATCACGTCGCCGGGAAGTCCCTGGCCTGCGATGTAGTCGGCAGCAGCGGCACCAGCAGCCTGGCCAACCGGGCAAGCGCTGAAGGTTGAGAATCCAGCGGGCAGCGTCTGGCTGATGAAGCCGACGGTGTTCGAAGGATCGGACTCAACGGCGAGGGCGGCGGCAGCAAGGACACCGGTCAGGGCGATGGTCAGAACTTTCTTCATCTCTTTACTCCTTAGGTCGAGGGTTCGTTAGATCTTCGTGCAAAGTCACCAAAGCTAACTGCAAGCCACATGCCAAAACTGCCACGAGAGCCATCACAAAGCTAAGTGAATTTCTAACACACTGACAGGCAACAGCTTCCAAATTTAGTGAAGTGGCACAATTGAAGCCTGCAGCCCGAGCACGCGTGTGTCACATCTGTCGCGGGGCAGCTTGATTGTCACTTGTGACTTTTGGGTAACTCCATCCGAGTGACTTCAGGGAGACTCTCGGCTTTCCTCCTACAGCATTAAAAAAGCCCCGCATGCGGGGCTTCTTCACTCTTAAGAGCAGCCAGGCGTAGTCTACTTGACCAGCACCATCTTGCTGGTGGCTGTGTAGGCACCGGCTTCGATCGTGTACAGGTACACGCCGGAAGCCAGACCCGTCGCATCAAAGGTGACGCTGTGCTTGCCTGCATCCAGGGCGCCGTCAACAAGCGTGTTCACCAGCTGACCATTCAGGTTGTACACATTCAGGCTGACCATCTCGGTGGTCGGCAGGGCGAATTCGATCGTGGTCGTCGGGTTGAAGGGATTCGGGAAGGCGCCCTTCAGCTCGAAGCTGACGGGAATCTCGGTGGCTTCAACATCACATGCATTACAGTCCAGAATCTCTGTCATTGTAAGGGTCTCGCCCGGGGCCGGAATGGCGTTGGGCTGCCAGAAAGCCGCGCCAGTTGAAGGCACGTACATTGTGCAGCTACCGCAGCTCAGGTTGAAGCCCAATATCGTACCCATCTGACCGGCGCTACCGACCATTTCATAGGCGTGAACTTCGGGGAAGCCACCCGTGCCGCGAAATTCGGTCGGGATCTCGTACTGAACCATGCCGAAGAAATCGACGGAAACAGTCATGGTTACGTCAGCACCTGTATCGGCATTAAGCACATTGGCCGAAGGAACATAGTGCGTCAGGTCAGCAGAAGCCATCGTAGCGAGGCTCAGCACTGCAGCGGAAACGAAAAACTTCTTCATGGATTTCTCCTTCACTTGGGGTTTTGAAAAAATGAAACGGTGTAAAACATGACTTTTGCCGCAAGCGATCCGGGCACGGAATGCGCAAACACCAAAAGCCGGAAGAGTCAGAGCAGGCCCTGACGGCAGGAATCCCTGCAAAGATCGTACCAGAAAGTGTATTTTAGCAATTTTAAATACAAAATACTCTTATGCTACTAACAGGCAAGGCATTATCCTGTGTCGTAATTGGCATCTGACCGGTAACAGTCAAACTGATTTCAATGCTGTACGCCGCGCGTCACGTTTTTCCCTCGATCTGTGTCCTGCGAGTCACACGTTGAGATCACGATGGATTTGTGCAGTTATCAACGCAATAACAGCAGCTTGCGGCTGATCCGATGTGGTCCAATCACCAACTGTGCCAGATAAAGGCCTGAAGGCAAATCGGCTGCATCAAAAACAAGCTCGTTTCTTCCAGCAGGCAAGCCACCCTCAACCAGCTTTTGCACCCGCTCGCCTCGCATGTTGTAGATGTTCAAGGTCACAGTGCTTTTTGCAACCAGATCAAAGGAAAGGGTGGTCGTTGGATTGAAGGGATTAGGCCAGGCCGCCAAAAGCTCCTGACCAAGTGGCAGAACAAGTTCATCCAGCCGGGTCAGACCACAATCCAGAACGCCGGGCATGGTCAGAATCTCGCCCGGCATGGGCAAGGGATCCGGCCCGCCCCAGAAAAGGGAATCCTGACTGGGAACTTCCAGGCTGGTCAGACCATCCGGGCAGGTCAGGGTGAAGCTCTGCAACTGACCGACCTGTCCCTCCGAACCCTGTAGCTCATAGGCGTGGCTGACAGGAAAGCCACCAGTACCTACATAGACACTGGGCACATCAAAGAAAAGCTGGTTGTTCAAATTTGCATGCGCCACCAGACTGAGCTCAGGCCCTGCAATGCCTGGAACATCATCAGCAGGCACATAAAAGGTCAGGTCCGCGCGCGACAGGCCGGTGGTCAGTAGTAGCCCAAGTAACCAGGTAATCCGCTTCATGATTCTGCCTTTCAGCCTTGTTCACTCGAATGCTGGCTCATGCGCTGCAAGCTCGGTCGAAGGTGCTCCAGATCCTTGCAGAGACGGCCGCCAAGCATTTCTTCTGCCAGCAGTCTGGTGCTGTTCCATGCCATGCCGAAGCCATGACCGGTAAAGCCGGCGGCCAGTACCTGACCTGACTTGCCCGGGACTTGTCCCACAAAAGGCAGACCGTCCACGGAAAAGCCCATCACGCCTGTCCACATGCGCTGAACGGACGCCTTCTCCAGCTTGGGAAAGCGTTCACGCATGAAGGCTTCAAGACCGGTGTAGATTTCCGGATTGGGCTCTTCCGAGTATTGGCCATACTCGCCTTCCTTCTGGCTCCAGCGCCAGCCGCCCAGCACCACTTCGCCCCGCGGTGCCTGCCGCCAGTATTCATAACCAAAGTTGGCCGCCATCGGCCCGGGCAGCACCTTATGCAGGCGCTCCGTTGCCAGCATCTGCCCACGCACGGGCGAGATGGCATCCTTGAATCCGTAAAGCATGGTGGGCGTCCAGGCATTCAGGCACCACGCGACCATGGTTGTCTTCAGTCTGGCGACACCCGTTGGGATTGAGCATTCGACCAGCAGGCCTTCACCATGTTCAGACACTCCCTCCACATGGTGAGCGTTGTGAAGTGTGCCGCCTTCATTCAGGTAGGCTTCCAGCAGGGCCCAGACCGTACAGGCTGGGTGAACCATGGCATCGTCCGGTGAAAAGCGCGCTCCAAGGAAACTGTGTCGCCCATAGCGCTTGCTCAGTTGCTCGGTCGTCCAGTATTCTTCCTGAAAGCCATCCTCGCGCAGCAGCTGCACGCTCTGCTCCAACTCGCGCCTTTCCACATCTTCGGTAGCACAGGCCAGATAGCCGGCTTTCTGGTAGCCCGTATCAAAGGGCGAAGCCAGAAGTTCACGGCTAAGGCGCTCACGGTTTTCAACGCTGAAGGCCCAGATCGCGCGAGCTTTTTCACGGCCCATCAGTTCCACGGCTCGGGCATAGTACTCGGCGGTGCCACTGAGCATGTGTCCAGCATTGCGGCCACTTGCGCCCCAGGCCGGGTACTGTGCTTCAATCAGGGCAACCTTTACGCCCTGCCGCACAAGCTGAAGCGCCAGTGATACACCGGTGATGCCTGCGCCAATGACAGTCACTTCAGATGAATCCGGTAAGGATGTATCACGGAATTCGGGCAAATCCTCCAACCAGAGAACCGAAGTGAGCGGTGTTGTCCTTTGCATCAGTAGTGGACTCCTTCAAGCAAGGTCCCGAGACTTGCGGGCATGTTGGCAGAATCTGCATCAAAGGCCCGGGGAGTCCAATTAACGGTCAATGTATCACGGTCTTCGCTGCCGGTGTCCTCCGCCGCGCGACCCCAGGTGAAAAACCAGCCCAGGCTGTTGAGTAGCTCTGCATCAGCTTCCTGACCATTCAGCGCACGGGCCGTGATACTCTGCGTGCGACCATCAGGGCCAAGAATAATCGTCAACTGCTGTTCACCCCATGACGCCACTGTTGTGCTATCGAGGAATTCATTGGCCAGCCATTCCAGCTGCTCCAGTCCAGGTTCAAAGACCGCCACAGTATCTACAGGGAGCGCAAGCCGCGTCGCCAGGAGATCTTCCTGTGATACACGGCCCTTCTTCACATCCTTTTTCAAGCGCCTGTCGAAGTGCAGCTCCTGCACCACGCGCATGAGTCGTCCCTCTGCGAGTTCCACACTGTCTGGCAGGGCCAGGCCAAGCTCCGGCAGGATATTGAGCGTGTGCTTTCCAAATTCGTAGCGCTCTTCGGGCTCGCTGAGTATGGTTGGACGGACAAGACTGCCATCCCCGGCAAGCAAGTACTCAACGGTTACATCGCCTTCCCAGACAAATCGCCTGGCCGCGGACGGGTAGTTCATTTCCTTGTACAAATCCTTGAGAGAAAGTGAAGTCACCGGCCCCGGCAGCAGGCTAAGCAGACTGTCCAGCAGCGGTGCCGGTTCTTCCCACTCCTGCCGGTTGTCATCGGCGGGAAAATGAACGGCATAGAGAATGCGCGAGGTTACGATCCCGTCCTTGCCAAAGGCAGGAGTAAAACTCAGGTTTGATACAACATCAAGTGCCGCCGTACCGAAGCCAAGGCCCGCAGGGTTTTCAGCCAGCACACGGGAGTTTTCCAGCTTGCCTTTTGCTGAAAGGTCCAGCGCCAGGATCACGCGGCCATTGATTCCCTGCCGGGGCGCAGGGTGATAACTCCTGATCAACTGACGCAGGCGCGTGGGAGTCGTCGTGCAGCGAGCATCTGTTTCCAGCATGTTGTGATACAGACGCGGCCCGGAATAGCTGACTGTCGCCTGCTCGAAATCCAGCTCTTCTACAGCGTCGCCTTCAGTCATTAATACTTCTTCAGCCACTTGCTGTCTGGCCTGCAAGGCGAGCATGGATTCGGATTGCGGATCAAGGCGGAAGATTCTGCGATCCCCGGATAGCGCGACCAGACCCTTCCAGTGGGATAGACCATAAACCGGATAAGGCTGCCCGCTTGTATACACGGTCTGTCCACCTGCGAGTATCTGGATCACACGACCACGATAACCGCTGATGAAGATCTCGCTCGATGCACGGCAAAACAGACCGATAGCCTCTTCGCCAGTTGATGCAATCTCTCTGGCATCATTTGTCACATCAAACTCGAAGAGGCGACCATCCCGGGTCAAGGCGAGCAGCTCCCCCCCCGGCCGGCTTTCAAGATCAATGATGGCCTTGTTCCCGGTATCACGCCAGACCAGCTTCCATGTATCACCATCGTCCGTGCTCTGGAATAGTCGCCCGCCGGCCATGCCCAGGTACCAGCGATCAGCCGCAAAATGCAGACAGTAGCTGCGGGCCTTAAGTGGGGCCTCCAGCAGGGTGAAGGCGCCGCCGCTGCTCAGGCGTGCCAGCAGGCCTTCTTCTCCACAGAGCAGCAGTTTGCTCCCATTGCTGGACAGGTCACTGATATCACGATCGTCTTCGAGCTTGACGCGCAAAAGGCTGTCGGATTTCACAATAAACACTCTACCAGCAGCCCCAGCAGCATAAAGTCGGCCCTTGTGTGATACAAGGCTGCTTAAGGGCAAAGCATCAACTGCTGGCATTGCCGTGAGCGTCGTGTCGGCAGCCAGACGAGCGACAAGGCATGAATCACCAGCAAACCACACGTCTCCAGCGTGCTCTGCAGCATCAAGCAGGGCGGCGCGTCGGCCGAGCCTTCCCGCAAGTGGCACAAGCTCTTCAACCAATGTGCTGTCAGCAACTGCCAGACTGTCGGCTGCCTGCTCATCAACAGTTCCGGACTGCGCAAAGGCGGCAAGACTCAGGGTCAGGATTGCCAGAATCGCATTCATCAAAAGGAATGTCCTTTTCCAATCTGTATCACGGCACCGCGTTCAAGGGACCAGGCAAGATCCAGACGGCCCACATCGATAAAAGGTGCGAACACTCGCAGCCCCAGACCCACAGCCCCCGCAGCCAGCTGATCACCATGAAAGCGCTCTTCCCATACAAGGCCGGCATCTGCAAAGAGCACGGCACCTAGCGCGATATCAATCTTCTTGAAGTAAACCCTGCGGTCTATCAAAGGCAATCGAAGTTCCAGATTTCCAAACAGCAGACTGCCCCCGGGCCAATCTCCTGATTGACCGGACCGCACACCGCTTCGCCCCCCAAGATAATGCTTGTAATAGTCGCCGATTCTGCCTGCCGTGGCTTCTGCTGCAAGATTCAAGGCCAGAACACGGCCCTTGCCAAGGCTTCGAAAGCGGCTGCGGCTAGCCCACAAGCGGGTTCCGGCAGGCTGATCCTTGCCGGCAAGACCGAATGCAGAAACCATCAGATGACTGCGACCACCCCTCTCAGGGTAGACATAAAGGTCTGTCGTGTTGTGATTCAAGTCGAGTGTGAAACCGCCAAATGTATCACGGCCTCGCGGGTTTACCGTGTAGGGCTCGTCTGCATTATCATCGTGAATGACAACCTCCTGCCACCAGGGCAGGAATCCCAGACTTAACTCCTTTTCGAAAAAGTGACGATAGCCCAGCACCACTTCACTCGAGCGTCTCTCGTAATCACCCGTAGCATTGTCTGCAATTCGGCGATTGAGATAAATCGAGACAGGGTTGCGCACGCCAAACAACCAGGGTTCCACCAGCTGCAGGCTGTAATTCAGGTGGTTGCCGTACTCGGCCTCCAGATCCAGCCGACGTCCCTTGCCTCCAAGGTTGCGGTTCATCAGGCCAAATCCGTAAACCCAATCAAGTTCGCCAGTTGGTGATACAATCGGATAAGCAAGAAAGCGCGGTCGTTCAGTGACTGCATAATTGATGTCTACGGATTCATCGCTGGTATCCGCCTCAACCGAAATCACCAGCCGGGCAAACAGACCCGTGTTCTTAACGGCAAGCGCGTCTTCCTGCAAAAGCGCATCGCTGTAGCCTGAACCTGCTTGCAATTCAAGTTCGCGCAGAATGACAATGCTATCGGCATGGACCAGGCCACTGCAGCTGACGCGTCTTACGCGCCACTCGGTCCAGTCCAGTTCGGCGCTCATGTTGCTGTTAAGCTCCAGATCCTGTTCCTGCCGCGCCGCTGCAGACAAACAAAGCAGCACGAGCATCAGGAGCATGAGAGCGGAGCGCAGCATGTCAGAACCTGGCGAGCAGGGCCGTAAGCAGTCGCGTAAAGTCCTTCCTGACACGACCGGCTGTTTCGGTCACTTCTTCGTGATTGAGAGGTGTAGCAGCAATTCCCGCGGCAAAATTTGTAACACAGCTGATCGACAGTACACGCATGCCCAGCTGCCTGGCCATGATGACTTCGGGAATCGTGCTCATGCCGACCACGTCTGCGCCCATTCGACCCAGCATGCGAATTTCGGCAGGTGTTTCGTAACTGGGTCCAAGCACACCGGCCATTACGCCTGTCTTGAGCGGAATCCCCTCGGCGAGTGCTGTATCACGGGCGATCTTCATCAGCTCTGGATCAAAAGCTGCACTCATGTCCGGAAAGCGCGGCCCTTCTTCGGGACGGTGTGTGCCACGAAGTGGGTTACGGAACATCAGGTTGATCTGATCCTCAAGCAACACAAGGTCGCCGGGCTCCAGCCTGCGGTCGATACATCCGACGGCATTGGTGGTAACCAGCGTGCTTACGCCCAGCTTTTTAAGGAGCCGAATAGGATAGGCAATCAGCTCGTCGCTGTACCCTTCGTAGGGATGAACCCGGCCCTTGATGGCAAGCAGCGCGCGCTCACCCATTTTGCCGTTGACCCAAAGGCCTGCATGCCCCTCAACCGTCGATGGCGGGTAATCGGGGATGTCCGCTGTGGCCATTTGCGGACCTTCCATACCTTCTGCCAGCACGCCAAGCCCGCTGCCCAGAATCAGCGCCAGATCAGGGACACTACCCAGTTTACCCTGTATCACACCTTGGGCATGTTCAAGCGTAGCACTCATTAGAAACTGCTCACAAGTCCGGCGACACAGGCAGTAAGCCAGGAAGCAATTGCGCCACCCAGCATGGCTTTGAGTCCGAGCTTGGCCAGATCGCCACGACGCTCCGGCGCCAATGCTGAAATACCACCGATCTGAATGCCAATGGAGCTGAAGTTGGCGAAACCGCAGAGTGCATAGGTGGCAATCATCTGGGCGCGCTCCGTCATGGCGCCTTCCTTGATCAGATTGGAAAGCTCGGCATAGCCGACGAATTCATTCACCGCGAGCTTGATGCCAAGCAGGTTACCCACCTGGGCGGCATCCTGCCAGGGCACACCCATTACAAAGGCCAGCGGAGCAAGAATGGTGCCGAAGAGGGTGCGCAGGCTACCCGGGAAATAGCCGGCATATTCTCCAGAGGCCAGCGAATCGCCACCCAGCATGCGCCCGTCGATCAGACTGTCAACGCCACCCAGAACCCAGTCGGCAAAAGCAATCAGGGAGATGAAGGCCAGCAGCATGGCGCCCACATTGACGGCAAGCTTGAGACCGTCCGTGGTGCCGGCGGCGGCCGCATCGATCAGATTGTCACCGGTAGCGATATCGGGCAGCTCCACATCACCAGCCGTCTGGCTGTGCTCGGTCTCCGGATAGATGATCTTGCCCACTACAAGAGCTGCGGGTGCGCTCATCACGCTGGCAACAATCAGGTGTCCGGCATTGACGCCCATGCCGATGTATCCGGCCAGCACGCCACCGGCCACCGTGGCAAAACCACCCACCATCACGGTCAGCAGTTCGGACTTGGTCATCTTGTTGAGGAAGGGACGAATCAGCAGAGGGGATTCGGTCTGGCCAACGAAGATATTGGCCGTAACAGAAAGGGTTTCGGATCCACTAGTGCCCAACAGCTTCTGAAAGACCTTGGAAAGGTTGCGTATCACAACCTGCATCACGCCCAGGTAATAAAGGATGGACATGAAGGCCGAGAAAAAGACGATGGTCGGCAACACCTTGAAGGCAAACTGAAAGCCGAAGCCCGGCCATTTTGAGCCGTCGGTAAAGAAGAAGCTGGCATCGGCCAGATTGCCAAAGAGGAATGACGCGCCCTTGTCAGACAGCGCCAGAAAATCAGCCACACCCGAGGAGAAAACCTGAAAGGCGGCGCGGCCGGCCGGCCACCAGAGCAGCAGCAGACCAAAAAGCAGCTGCAGGCCGATGCCCACACCTACTGTGCGCATGTTGATCTTCTTCTTGTTGTTGGACAAAAGCCAGGCGCAGCCCAGCAACACGAAAATGCCTACCAGGCTCATCAAACGTGCCAGCATAGTGTCTCCTCTTGGGTTTCAGCTGGAGCTCTGTTCCTCAAAAAGGCGCAACTGCTCTTCGGTTGGAACCTGAAAGCAGTGTCGGCAACGAGCTTCGTATACATCGCCCGCGCCCAGCAGGACCTTCTCCCGGCTGAGTGTCTTGCGTTGCGAGAAATTGGCCGGGCAGCCGCAGACCACACAGATGGCATGGTGCTTGGTAACAAATTCGGCTACGGCCATAAGTTCAGGCATGGGGGCAAAGGGTTCACCCTTCCAGTCCTTGTCCAGGCCGGCCACGATCACGCGGCGGCCCTCTCTTGCGAGTTCTTCGCAGACAGGCACCAGCTCTTCGTCAAAGAACTGTGCTTCGTCCACACCGATCACTTCTGCATCACCAATGTGATCGGGAATCATTCGTGCCTGCTTGACAGCCACGCTACGCATGCTCTGCTCGTTGTGTGATACAATGTCGGCTTCGCTGTAGCGTGTGTCGATGGCGGGCTTGATAATCTGCACTTTCTTGCGGGCGATCCGGGCCAGACGCAATCGACGGATCAGCTCCTCGGTCTTGCCGCTGTACATGCTGCCACAAATCACCTCGATCCATCCGCTTTCGGGACGCATGAAGAGCATGCTACTTCTCCAGAAGGCTGGCGATTTTCGTCTGCAGCAGATCGATCGCCACCAGGTTCTTGCCGCCCTGCGGTACGATGATATCCGCAAAACGCTTGCTGGGTTCAATGAATTGCAGGTGCATGGGGCGCACCACATTCTCGTACTGCTCGATCACGCCATCCAGCGTACGGCCGCGTTCCTTGACATCTCGACGCAGCCGGCGAATGAAGCGCACGTCTGAGTCCGTGTCTACAAAAACACTGATGTCCATTTTCTTGCGCAGGTAGGGATCATGCAGCACCAGAATGCCTTCGAGGATCACAACCAGATGATTCTCGATGCGAATGGTTGTATCACGGCTGCGGGCGTGTTCGCCATAATCGTAGACCGGCATGTCAATGGCTTCACCGCGCAGCAGCTTGCGCACATGATCGGCCAACAGCGCCTGATCAAAGGCATCGGGGTGATCGTAGTTGATTTTGGTGCGCTCTTCAAAAGAGAGCTCCCAGTTGGCCTTGTAGTAGCTGTCCTGCTCGACAATCACCACACGGTCACTGCCCAGCCGCTCCACCAGCGTACGTGCTACAAGGGTCTTGCCCGAACCTGTGCCACCGGCGATGCCAATGATGATGGGCCGTGATGGCTTCATTTCTTCTCCAGAAAGCTGGCATCAAAACTGAAAGGCAGCAGATCTGAAAAAGGCACCACGGTTGTATCACCGGGGTTGGCCATGATGACTTCAATATTGGCGCAGTAATCGGCCAGCAGCTGGCGACAGGCGCCACAAGGTGGGCAGACCTGAGCCGCACCCGTTACAACGGCGATCCGCGTGAACTGGTCGCGGCCCTCGGAGAGGGCCTTGAAAAGTGCTACACGCTCGGCACAGCAGGAGAGGCCGTAGCTGCTGGATTCAACATTGCAGCCACATACAATGGTTCCGTCGCTGCATTCAAGGGCGGCGCCAACGGCAAATCCGCTGTAGGCGCACCGGGCTTCCTCGCGAGCCTTCCAGGCCGCGTCAAGCAGTCGTTGCTGCTCCTGACTGATCATCGGGATTCTCCGGAGATTGCATTCGCTGAAGTTAGCAAAGCCCCGAGGAAGGGCCGGCCTTTTCAGACTTTGGCTTCAAGCGATCCCGGCTTGCCACCAAGTTGACGGTAATGGGCAAGCAGTGCCTGCAGATCTTCCCAGGCAGGACGCTTCCAGTGAGGATTGCGCAAGAGGGCCGCTGGATGATAGCTGACCCTGAGCGGCGCGCCGAAAACCTCGTGCACCGGCCCACGCATATCCTTGAGTGACAACTCTTTTCCAAGAAGGGTCTTGCCGGCAATCCGTCCCACAGCCAAAATCAGTTTCGGCCGCAAAAGCTCGAGCTGACTGCGCAGATAGGGACTGCAGGCCTGTACTTCCTGGGTGTTCGGGTCACGGTTATTGGGCGGACGGCATTTGAGGATATTGCAGATGTAAACGTCGTCGCGTGAGAAGCCGATGGCTGCAATCATCTTGGTGAGCAGCTCGCCTCCTCTGCCGACGAAGGGCTCGCCCAGGCGATCTTCATCGGCGCCGGGGGCTTCGCCCACAATCACCAGATCAGCCTGCGGGTTGCCTGTGCCAAAGACGAACTTGTTACGCGATTTGGAAAGCGGACATTTCTCGCAATCACAGATCGCGGCGTTCATTTCTTCCAGTGTCGCCCAATTGCCAGCGGAGGCAGCCATGGCTACGGATGGGGCCTGTGTTTTGGCGGGCTTTGCCGATGCTGTCGGTTGAGGTGTCTTCGGGGCTTTGGCTGCTGCAGCGGGGGCTTCAGTTGAAGGCCTCGAATCAGCTGTCTTGACAACCTTTACAGCCGGACTGGCCGCAGAGAGGCGCTGCCTGATCTGGGCATGATTCAAGAGATCTTCCCGTGATACATCCAGTGGAAGAAAGAGTCCGCCCAGGTCCTTCTGCTCTTCCAGCCAGTCTTCCAGCTGCTGCATGGTTTCTGCTTTCATGCGCTCATCAGCCCCGCCAGACGCATGAGAATCTCATGGGCCAGCTTTTCTTTGCTGCCCAGAGGCAGATTCTCCTCGCGGCCATCGGCATAGAGCAGATCGAGGCGATTGGTCTCCGTTCCGAAACCAGCGCCTTCTTCACGAGGGTTGTTGACACAGATCAGATCGAGCTGCTTGGTCTTCAGCTTTTCAAGGGCTGCCTGCCGCTCGTTTTCCACTTCCAGAGCAAAACCGACATGCAGTCGCTTGCCCTTCTGGGCGGCCGCCTCCAGCAGAATATCCTTGGTGCGATGAAGGCTCAGCTTCCAGTCGCCCGGCTGTTTCTTGCGCTTGCCGGGCTGGAAGTCCGGCGTATAGTCGGCCACTGCCGCTGCCATGATCAGGACATCAGCCTGATTGATCTCCTTGAGAACTGCATCCGCCATCTGGGCAGCCGATCGCACATTGCGGCGACAGATGCCCGCGCCAGAAGGCGCGACACCCGGACCAGCTACCAGCACCGACTCCGCACCGAGCAGCCAGGCAGCTTCGGCAAGTGCCAGTCCCATTCGGCCCGTGGAGCGATTGCTCAAGAAGCGCACTTCATCGATGTCCTCCACCGTGGGGCCAGCACTGATCACGATGCGCTTTCCAGCGAGGGGCTTCGCCGCCAAATGCCAGTTCAGCATGCGATGAATCACATCGGGCTCGGCCATCCGTCCGGCACCGGTCTCGCCACAGGCCAGCCAGCCTTCACCGGGCTCGACAATCAAATGGCCGTCGGCCTTCAGCTGGGTGACATTGCGCCTGACAGCGGGATTGGCCCACATGCGATGGTTCATCGCAGGAGCAAAAATCACCTGTCGATCGAAGGCACACAAGAGGGTAGAGAGGAAATCATCGGCGATGCCACCGGCAACCTTGCCCAGAATGTTGGCCGTGGCCGGGGCAACAATAAAGCGGTCCGCCCACAGGCTGTGATCGATGTGCTCGGTGCGGGTGGCCGTGTCCGTCAGGAAGGGGTCTTCCGGGACGGGATTTCCACTTAAGGATGAAAAAGTGAGAGGAGCAACGAAGCGCGTGGCGTTTTTCGTCATCACCACGCGCACATCATGTCCGGCATCAACCAGGCGCCTTAGCAGCAGGCAACTTTTATAAGCCGCGATGCCGCCGGTTACGCCCAGCAGAATTCGCTCAGGCCTCTTCTTCTCCCTCGGCGGGATCGAGGTACTCATAGGTAATCTCTCCGTCGAGCAACTCGTTCAGGGCCTGCACACTCGGCTTGGTGAAGGCGGGAATCTCAAGTTCTTCGGGCTCGTCGGGAAGGTCCTCGCTCAGGTTGAGCGTCGACTGATACTCGTCATGCAGCTTGTTCAGAATCGACTTCTGATGATCGCCGATCTGACGGCTGCGCTGGCCCATCACCTGGATGGCCTCGTAGACGTTGTGGTTGATCTGCTCGAGATCTTCCTTCGTGGTATCATGCATTTTGCGCATGAGCGTCTCCCTGTTGACCATCGAGCAGCAGGAACTCCCTTAAGCAGTCCTGCAGCGCGTGGTAACTATCTTCAAGTTCATCGTTGACAATCTGCACATCAAAGCGTGGCGCAAGATCCAATTCCTCCTTGCTGCGCGCAAGTCGAATTCGAATCTGCTCCTCACTTTCACTCTTGCGCCGGCGAAGCCTTGCTTCCAGCACTTCAAGTGAAGGCGGCGCAATAAAAACCAGAAGCGAGTCCGGCAGACGGCGCTGAATGTTCAGCGCGCCCTTGACATCCACATCCAGCACCGGGTGACAGCCTTCGGCGCGAATGCGATCCAGCTCGCTGATCAGCGTACCATAGCGGTTGGCATGCAGGGCCTCCCACTCGGCAAAGTCGCCGTCAGCAACTCGCTTGTCAAACTCCACCTGGTCGATGAAGTAATATTCCCGGCCGTGCTCTTCTCCTGCTCGCGGCGGGCGCGTGGTGCAGGAAACCGCAAAGCGGAAGTGGGCATAATCAGCCAGCAGCTTCTTCAAAAGGGTGCTTTTGCCTGATCCCGAAGGACCGGCAACCACCAGAATGCGTGTCCCTTCAGCAGACACGATCACTCCACGTTCTGAACCTGCTCACGGATGCGCTCTACCTCTTCCTTGATCTGCACGACCATGTGGGTGATGGCGACATCCGGCGACTTGCTGCTGATTGTGTTGGCTTCGCGCACCATTTCCTGTAACACGAAACCGAGCTTGGAACCTGCCGGCCCCTTCTTGCGCATTGTATCACGAAACAGATCAACATGACTGCGAAAGCGTGTGATCTCTTCGCTGATATCCTGCTTGTCCAGCAGCACGGCCACTTCCATCTCGAAACGCTCGGGCTTCAGCTCCGTACTTTCGATCAGTCGACTGAGTTTTTCTTCCAGGTTGCGTCGCACTTCGCTGCGGCGTTCTTCCCAACTGCTCACAAGCTTGGTGAAGACTTCGCAAATCAGGTCAAGTCTTGTATTGAAGTCCTGCTCGATCACGGCGCCTTCTTTCACACGTGATTCAATGAAGGCCTTCAGCGCCCCCTCAAGGGCCTCCGATGTGATCGCCCACAGGGCTTCGTTCTCGCCCGAGCTGTCGCCGGAACTGAGTACGCCGTCCATGTTCATCAGGTCGCGAACACCTATCGGGCTGTTGATGCCAAGCTCGCTTGAGATACGCTGCGAGGCCTGATGATAGGCCCTGGCCAGCGCCATATCCAGCTCTACCTGAATCGGCGCGTCCTCGGTGCGTGATACACCGATATACACCGTGACCTTGCCACGACCCAGCCTGGAACGAAGCAGTTCGCGCATGGGGTGCTGGTAATACATCAGCGTACGCGGCAGCTTGAGTGAGAGCTCCAGATAGCGATTATTGAGACTGGACAGTTCGGCCTGAACCGTGTATCCGCTTCCGCTAGCCGTTGCCCGGCCGAACCCGGTCATGGACTGCATGTCACATCCTTGGGAAAAAGCCGTCCCGCTAATGCGGGACGGTAGCTTAAAACTGGTATCGATCAGAATGAATCAACCAAGATAGGCTTTCAGGTTTTTGCTGCGGCTGGCATGACGCAGACGGCGCAAAGCCTTTTCCTTGATCTGGCGCACGCGCTCACGAGTCAGCGAGAACTTCTCGCCAATTTCCTCCAGCGTCATCGGGTGTTCGCGGTGCAGCCCGAAGTAAAGGCGAACAACTTCCGCCTCGCGCTCGGAAAGCGTGGAAAGGGCGCGCTGCACTTCCGTCCTGAGGCTTTCGCCAATCAGGTTTGAGTCGGGCGAAGGCTGTGATTCATTGTGAAGAATGTCCAGCAGCCTGTTTTCTTCGCCCATGTTGAACGGGGCATCCATGGAAAGGTGGCGGCCCGAGCGCTTCATGGTGTCGGTTACTTCGTAGGCCGACATTTCAAGCTCGGTAGCAATTTCGTCCGGGGTCGGCTCGCGCTCCATCTGCTGTTCGAGCGCGTTGTAGGTCTTGCCGATCTTGTTCAGGGCACCCACGCGGTTCAGCGGCAGGCGCACCACGCGGCTCTGCTCGGCCAGTGCCTGCAGAATCGACTGACGAATCCACCAGACCGCGTAGGAAATGAACTTGAAGCCACGGGTTTCGTCGAAGCGCTTGGCGGCCTTGATCAGTCCCAGATTGCCTTCGTTGATCAGATCACAAAGATCCAGACCCTGATTCTGGTACTGCTTGGCCACGGAGACCACGAAACGCAGATTCGCCTTGGTTAGCGTTTCCAGCGCGTCCTGGTCACCCTTCTTGATCCGCTTGGCAAGTTCGATCTCCTGATCCGGTGTCAGCAGTTCGACTTCGCCGATTTCCTGGAGGTAACGCTCCAGTGTCTGGTTCGCTCTCATGAGCTCCCTTTACTCCTTGAGGGCAATCGCCTCGATCGTCGTCCGGTTGCCGCGAATCACATGCACCAGAAGTGCATCCTGATCCTTGAAACTTTTTTCCGCCTCGCGGAAATCATCAAGGTTCGCAATTCGCTTTCTGTCCATCCTGTAAAGAACATCACCGACGCTGAGCTTGCCCCTGGCAGGGGATTCGCGCCCGATAGAGGTAATCAGAATTCCTCCATGACGGGCGACAAGTTCTTCATTCAGCTCAAAGCGACGAATCAGCTCGTCGGAAATCTCTGCAACTTCCAGGCCAAGTACCGGATCTTCCGGCGCTTCCGGGTTGCCAATTGAAGGCTGACCCGGGTTCCTGATGGCATCGGCGCGATCGGCCAGCGTGAAGCTCAGCGTCTTCTTCTTGCCATTGCGCAAAATTTCGGCCTTGACCGTCTCGCCGGGCGAGGTGCGCGCAACCTTCATGCGAAAATCAGGCACATCCTTGATTTCGCTGCCTGCCCAGCTGGCAATCACATCGCCAGCCTCAAGCCCGCCAGCCGCCGCCGGCGTGTCTTCCTGAACGCTGTCAACCAGAATGCCGGCCTGATCAGGGTCCAGATCCAGCGCCAGGCGCATCTCGGCACCCAACTCGCGAGGAACCATGCCCAGATAACCGCGGGTCACGGCGCCGCGGGACTTCAGGTCCTTGTAGACCTTGACGGCCATGTCCATTGGAATGGCAAAGCCGATGCCCTGGGCCTGCGTGTTGATGGCCGTATTGATGCCAATTACACGACCATGAATGTCAACCAGCGGACCGCCGCTGTTGCCGAAATTGATCGACGCGTCGGTCTGCAGAAAATTCTGAAAGATCGGGGCGCCACCTGCAATGTTCAGGTTCGCCCGGCCCGTAGCGCTGATTACGCCGACAGTCAGCGACTGCTCCAGACCGTAAGGGTTGCCGATGGCAATGGCCCAGTCACCTACCCGGACATCATCGGAGCTGCCAAGCGGCGCAACGCGTCCCGCGCTGTGCTTTTTATCGATCCTGACGACAGCCAGATCCGTCTCGGGATCCGTGCCCACAATTTCGCCCGGCACTTCCTTGTTGTCCGAAAGTACCACGGTGATTTCATCCGCACCTTCAATCACATGATTGTTGGTCAGGATGTAGCCTTCATCGTCAACGATAAAGCCAGAGCCGGAACCTGTAATCCTGTCCAGATCGCGATGGAACTGGTCGTCGGGAATGCCGAAGAAATCGGGCATTCCAAAAGGGCTCCTGCCGCTTCGTGGGCTGACCTTCGTGCTGGTCTTGATGTGCACGACGCTTGGCAGCAGACGCTCGGCAACCGCAACAAAGGGCGACGATCCGCGCTCATCAACCGTCAGCGGAATGCTGGCCGGTTCAGCGTCGAGGGGAAGCGCATTCAATGAACCTGCAGCGTGTCCGGGTTCCGTCCACTCTTTTCCCGATGCGAAAAGCAAGCCCAGCATCGTGAAAAAGGTGGCTACGATTCCCAAGGAAATGCTGTTTTTGAGGGTTTTGTACTGTTTTCTAGTCATTTCGCACGTTCCCAGAATGACAATAATACCGACTCAAACGCAAAAAACCAACGCTGTGTAAATTTCTCCACACAACGACTTGGCAGTACATGGTTCATTTATCGAACCATATGTACCGCCAAGTTGACAGTCTACCTGTGATTCTGGAAAAAGGTTCCCTCAGGCCTTGCCGGCCTCGTCAGATTCCTCTGCTGATTCGGGCTTGTCACGGGAAGTCTTGTAAAGGTCGTCCTCAATGTCGACCAGGTCAATCGTGAATTCGGCATCACTTTCCGGCTGCGCGCGAAGGGCTTCCAGCTCTGCATTCAACTGATCCAGCCGAACCTCATCGAGCTTGAGCTGTTCCACCAGTTCGCGAACCCGTTCATCCTCGCGCACGACGCATTCCGCGCCATCGCAAAGCAGATCGTAAACCCTTGCACCCAGATCGGCAACCCGTCGACCGATCCGCCTCTTCTGGGATGCAATCTCAAGTTTGATTCGGCCGATCTTGGTCAACTCTTCGGTCTTCTGCACCGTGTACTGGATCCCGTCAAGCACTCCCTGCCGGACCTGATTCCATAGTTCATCGCGATTCATGACCACTCCCTTCAATAGATGAGGTAGGGACGACGCAAAGCCTTGAAGCGTGCAGCATCCTGCTCCATGATTTGAATCAATGAAGGGATGTCTCCGCCCGATTGCAAGAGAAGTCTCGCTGTATCACCGCCCATTGCCTTGTCAAACATCTCCTGTCTTGCTGCAGGCACCTGAAAAAGGGCATTGCCAATCAGCTCATGAAAGAGTCCCAGCAGCAAGAGTTGCAGTCGGGCTGGATCCACTTCCTGATCATTACCGGGTAACAGGCGGATGCCGCTGCAAGACTGTCCGGCAAAAGCGCCGTAGCGCGGAATCCAGGTCCAGGGCATCCATGACAGGTTATCTGGCAGAAATTCGGGGGCAATGGCCTTCAGACGCTGCATGTCTACATCCGGACCACCTGCCAGAAAGAAGGGAGTCGTGGTTCCGACACCTTCCGAGATCGAGCCAAGCTCACCGATGGCACCGACCGCTGCCAGCGCCCAGGCGGTTTCCCAGGTTGGTACATGGGGTGATGTTGGAATCCAGGGAAGGCCTGTATCACAGAAGAGCATATCACGCTGCCAGTTGCTCATGGGGATCCAGGCCAGATCACATGTCACGTCAAATTCACCGTGATACAACCGGGCCAGTTCGGCCACGGTCATGCCGTGTACGTAGGGAGTCGGGAAGAGGCCAATAAAGCTGGACCAGGCCGGATCAAGCAGCAGGCCTGAAACCCGCTTGCCGCCCATGGGGTTCGGCCGGTCAAGCACTATCACCTGAACGCCAGCCATGCCAGCAGCGCGCATGACTTCCGCCATGGTCGAGACATAGGTGTAGGGCCTGACTCCCACATCCTGAATATCAAAGAGAACAGCATCAAGATGCTCCAGGAGAGCCGGGTCGACCTTTCGCTCGCCGTGATACAAACTTGTTACCTGCAGGCCCGTCTCGGCATGGATCTCATTCAGGATGATCTCGCCAGCGGGACGACTGCCATCCAGCCCGTGTTCTGGTGCGAAGAGCTTGACAAGATTCACTTCCGGGTGCGCGGCCAGCAGGTCGATGGTGCTGTGTCCGGCTCCATCCACACCAGTCTGGTTCGTCACCAGACCAAGCTGCCTGCCTTGAATCAGGTGAAGTGAATCTGTCAGCAGAACTTCAATTCCCGGTCGTACTCTGGCTTGGCCTGTAGCCACAACAACGAACAGCATCATGATCCAGCGTATCACGGCATTTCCCTTCCGGCTTCCTGCTCTGTAATCCAATTGCAGACTTCTCCAATCCATGTATCACGGATCAATCGTGCTTCGGCTGATCGTCTGTGCCCGGAAACAACCAGGCAATAGGCCCACATCCTGCCGGAGGCATGGCCAAGGTAACCTGCCAGTGCGTGCCGGCCACGCAGAGTTCCCGTTTTCCCCCAGAGGAAAATGGCAGGCGCAGGCTGTGCAATCCCGGCCAATGTGCCTTCACCGGCCGACGGCATCTTCTCGCGCAGCAGGCCAGGCTCGTCGTCTTCAACGGCAGCCAGAAAAGCTGTGAGCTGCTCTGGGCTGATCTGATTGTAACGGGACATGCCCGAGCCATCCACCTGATCCATCCAGCCACTCACCCAGCCCAGCGAATCGAGCAATGCAAGCTGCGTCCGGCGTGCAGCACGCCACCCGCCTGCGCCACCAGCGGCAGCATGCTCAAGAAAGATCGCTTCTGCACCCAGATTCCAGCTCTCCCACAGGATCGAGTCTGCCAGTTGGACAAGGGCCGGGCCCTGATAAATATGTGTCACAAGGGAGTCTGGCAGCTGCGCGCTATCCATCAGCAGGCATTCGAGTGTGCCAAAGCCATTTGACTGCACGGCTCTGCCCAGCTCTTGCATAAAGAGCGAGTCGGGATGTTCAACTCGTTGCGCCTGACGACTGGAGGGCAGCCAGCATGTGCTAGCAGCAGGGGGATCAGCCACATCTTCGGAGGCGACAGGCTCGCAGTTCTGGTTGATGGTCGCAGCGGAAATGCGCGCGGCCCAAGGCGCAAGGCCATCATCCCACATCCAGCCCGGCCCAAGTTGATCAGGGCCGAATCGGCCGGTATGCAGGGCTATGGGCCCGGCAAGACTGTCGATGCCTGCGGCGCGCAGCCCAGCAACAAGTGCGCTTAACTCAGCGCTTGAAAATGCAGGATCGCCTCCAGCCAGCATATGTAATGTATCACGCAGGCACCCGTCAACAATCATCGTGCTGTCGTAGCAAAGCCGGGTTTGCAGCCTGTAGCCCGGTCCAAGCGTGTGCAGACTTGTGGCCACGGTCAGGAGCTTCATCAGGCTGCCCGGAGCCGTACGCAAACGCCCAGCCTGTGATACAACTGGCTGTGACTTTCCACCGGGCATCAGCTCTACAAGGCTGTACTGCAGCTGCAGGCTGTCTCCACCAAGCTGCGCCAGCCGGCATTCAAGTTGTTCCCGGGGATTCGGCCTTGGGTGTAAAAAGGGCAGGGAAAAAGCCAACGACTGGGCGCTGGCAGCAAGCAGGGCAATCAGGAGGATAATGCGGAATCTGCTACGCATGAAAAAAGGTAACAGTCACAACAAGAAAAACCCGCCACCACTTGCGTGATGGCGGGCTTGCAGACGAATCACAGGCTCTTACTTGAGCAGGACCATCTTGTGGGCCTCGGTGAAGCCGTTGACCTCGATCTGATAGATGTAGAGGCCGCTGGCAACCTTCAGGCCGCCTTCGTTGGTGGCATCCCAGCGAACCATATGATGACCGGCATCCATGGTCTGGCTGACAAGCTCACGCACCTGCTGACCCAGCATGTTGTACACGGCGAGCTTGACCATGCCCGACTCGGGAATGGCGAACTCGATGTGAGTCACAGGATTGAAGGGGTTCGGATAGGCATCACCCAGGCGGTACTCGCCCGGCAGGATTGCCGAGTTGTCCAGACCCGCGTATTCCATATCCATATCGCTGTTGACGAGGCTACCCTCGAGCAGCAGCATGTTGGGACGACCGTCGGCCAGTGCCTTCATGCGAAGGGTGGCAACCCGGGCATCACCGCTCATGCTTTCCTCGGCCCAGCCCTTGGCGGCGCCGGCAAGGATCAGCATGTTGCCGCTGTTCTTCACCAGGTAGTCGGCATTCTGAGCATCACCCAGCAGCGGGTTCAGCTCGACGCCCATGACCTGAACATTCCGGCTCTGCAGGCGCACGTCGAGACCGATCACATCCATGGCATCAACAAGTTCGATCCCCACTTCGAACTCCTGATCCGCACGGACGAACTCGGGAGCATCAACGATGCGGAAGCTGGCGCCACCATTGCTCATGCCGCTGCTGCGGTAGATGAGCGGGGTACCGCTGGAACCGATGTTCGTGTTCACCCACACCAGATCCGGGATTCCGATCTCGTTGGGCGTGTCAATGCGATCGAAATCGCAGAGCGCGTTCCAGGCGGAGGAATCCGGAGTGCTGTTGTAGGCGTTCTTCACGGCCGTCAGGTCGGTGGCATCCACCTGATTGTCCGGACGGGTCGTGCCAGTGGAATCGGTGTATCCGGCGCAGTCACCGGCCAGCAGCTGCAGACGCTGCGTGCTCAGGTTCTGCGTGATACGCTGATAGTAGATCGGGTCGATGTCACCCAGATGGTCGCCGTGCTGCACAACCACATTGGTGGTGCCGTCCAGCCAACCGTCCAGATGCACGGTGAAGTCGTACTCGCCATTGGGCACATTGCGCAGATGGTAATGGCCGGCCTGGTCGAGCGTGACCTGCACACCCGGGGTGGTGGAATCACCGTCATTGGTGCTGTTGAACAGGGTGTCCCAGTTCTCCACGCCGCCAATGGCGCCGGAAGGCGAGACGCTGATCGTGGCCACCATGCTGGTGAAGTCGCTGATACCTTCAGCTTCGACATTACCCTGCAGCTCACCCAGCGGGTAGCTGTCAACACGGGCGGCGGGCAGCTGCACCAGAACGGGCAGCGCGTCACCGGAACCATCATAGAAGGTCGTCCAGCGGCCTTCGGAAGGATCCTGGTCGAAGAGGATTTCCGTCTCCACCATGTCGACGATTCCGGTGTGCTTGGCGGTCAGGGTCAGGGTGGCAAGCACATTCGTGCCGCCGTCCAGGTTACCATCAGCCGAACCGTTGGCGCCGTAGACGAAGTTCAGGTGGTGACGACTGGCATCGGCATTCTCGCTCTCAATGCGGTTCTCGACAACAAGCGCGCTGTTGAAGGTGGCCGTGTTCAGCGAGAAGGGCGTGCTGTTGGTCACATCCCAGAAGGTTGTGTCACAGCTCATGTAGATCGTGGCGATTTCCGCAGTGGGAACACCGGAATCCACATAGATGTCGAAGGCAACTTCCTGTCCCTGGGTCACGGAGAGCTGGTTGGGCAGCATCTTGTAACCAAAGGCCGTGTTACCTGCATCACTGGTCAGACGCAGCGTGCCGGGGGCCTGGAAGACCAGGTCGGCATCGGCAGGGGCACTACCGGAAGCGTTGGAAGACACCACAACATAGACGAAGAGGTCACTGTTGTTGGTGACGGTGGCCGCCAGACTGGCACCACCCACAACACCGACGGCGTTGCCGGTCATCAGGTGCGGCTGCCAATCGAAGGAACCGTCCGTGCTCAGACCACTGATCACATAACCGGTACCCGAGTTGTTGGCAACCGTACCATCGGAGGAGTTACCCACCCAGAGGTTGTTGGTCAGATCCAGCAGACCGGCGACACCCGTTCCCCAGGTTCCGTTGAAGTTGGAATCCAGGTTCATGTTTTCGTCACCGACGTAGATCAGCACATTCTGGTTGGCCTCACCGAAGTCCCAGGCGAATTCCCAGCCAATACGATAGGCTTCACCCCAACCAACACTGGCGCCGTTGTCCGGCGGGTCGGTCACAAAGGCATCCTGCGCATTGGTGATGCTCAGGGCAGCGTTGGTCAGGTCTTCCGCGGCAGTAACCACATAGTCAGCATCTTCCGAAGCATAGGTGGTCATGCGGCTGACACCACCGCTGGTGATGATTCCGTAAAGGAACACATTGTCCGCCGCAGCAACACGGGTGTTGAGCGAAGCACGGAAGGCTTCGGTCCAGCCCCACATGTCGATGTCGACGAGATTGTTCAGCTGATGATCCGGATCTTCCGTGATCGTTCCACTGTAGATGAGCTCGCCGTTGGTGGCGTCATCGTCGGTGGCCGTGGAAGTCGTGGTCAGTGTGCTGATCGTGCCCTGGTTGAAGTCGGCGAGGGCGTCGGTGTCCGCATCCAGATAGATGGCGATGGTCGCGTTTCCGTCGGGATCCGTATCACCGGCAACCGTCAGGCCCCAGTTCACATTGAAGTAGCGATTGACGTCCGGGCGCAGATCAAAGCTCGCCGAGCTGCCATCGGGATAAGGATCCTGCAGGATCAGCAGCGGGCTGTGAGCCACGTTATAGACATTGCCAGAGACGTCCACATCCTGGTTGTTACCATCGTTGGAGACAACGTAGATGTAGTAGGCACCCGCCGGGACGTAGTCCGTGTCACTGGTGTAGATGTCCCAGTTGTAGGTGAAGTCCGCGTCTTCCAGCAGGGCATCCGTGCCGCTGATCAGCGTGGCGCCGGTCAGGGCCGTGACAACTTCGCTGCCCTGGGCGCCGCTCAGCACCAGATCGGACTCGGTCAGCGTAGCCAGCGTGGAGTAGTAGTAATCCACATCGGCGTTGTGATCGAAGTCGATGGTGTTGAGGCTCCAGGTGACGTTGTCCGTACCGGATCCGTCTTCGGTTCCATCATCCAGCGCCAGCAGACCACCGGAATCCAGGTAGTCATCGTTGTTGGACGTAAAGTCGACCGAGGTGTCTGTCGCGTTGGGGTCGTCCTGATTCAGGTCGTTGGTCGGGTAATGGAAGGCACGGATCGGTCCGGCGCGTCCGACTACACGGTCACCTGTTTCAAGACTGGTGGCAAAGAGGTAGTACTCGGTGCCATAGACATCCCAGTCGCTAAGCATGTGGGTCAGAGGCGTGGCCGTGGTCGGGGAGGTGGACACATCGATCCACAGATTCACCTCGACATTGCTCGAATCACGCAGTGCACGGAAAGCACCTTCTTCGTCATTGGCACTGGTCAGACTGGAGTCAACACTCCACCAGAGCTGCATGTCCGAAAGGGCATCCGTGTTGTGTGTGCTGAGCGTATACACAGCGCCAAAGTCCCAGCCACCGTCACCATCAGCCAGGTCCGTCGAGTCCGCACCAGCCGAAGTCGGCGTGGTGAAGGTCAGGGCGGGACCGGCAGCAGCGGCAATCGTCGTGCCCCAGGCTGCATCGGTCATGCTGGCAAAAGTGTTGGCAGTGGCTGCAATCGCAGTCGCACTGATTGCGCTGGTCACCGATGTGACACTGCGCGCGGCAAGCACCGTAAAGGTGATATTGCCGGCCGCCGGGATATTGGCGGCATTCAGCGTTGCGACCAGATCCTGTGACGTTCCACCAGCCGCAAAGGTGACGTTACCGCCACCACCGGACACCGTCGCGACGCAGGAGGCTGGCACCCACTCCCAACTGGTGTTCGGAAGGCTGAGAGTCACTGTGCCCGTAGCATCCAGCTCGCCGCCGGCGCCAGAGTCAGTGATCACAAGATCGTTCGCCCCAGATACTGCTGTCAGGTCAGTGTACCCGTAAGGTCCACCTATATCCAGATACACAGTGGATGTGACACCCACTGCCTGGGTAATGGTGGCCTGAGCCCTGGCTTCACCGGCAAAAAGCATTACCAGTAACGCCAGAAGGGGCACGGCTGCCAGCGCGTTTCTGGGAATTTTAGCTGACGTTCCCATGGTTCCTCCGCAGGCAAATTTCTTCTTCATTCCTGTGACCTTGCAGGGAGAATGCAAGGACGCCAGTGCAAACCAAACGTATAAGCAGAAAGCAAAAGAGTCAGTTCGTAGCGCCCCGGCGCTGCTCAACTTGGCGCGGCTCTGGGGCGGCTTTGTCTCCTATCGGCAAGTTCCAGAAACAATCGAGCGCCCCGTGACTCTTTTTGTGGATGCTCCATGGCAAGGATCGGGCCACAGCGTTCTGGGTCATGAAAGAAAAGCAGAATTCTCTATTGGACAGATTACGGCATCGTCGGAGGCAAGAGTGTGCAGGAGGCAGGGAAAGACATGCAGGCCACGACTTCGCGGCTTCAGAACTTGCGGATATGGATCTCTGTGCGACGATTGCGAGCACGGCTAAGTGAATCGCTGCCCAGTGCGATCGGCATGCTGCGGCCAAAGCCTGTGCAGCTTAGCCGGCCGGCATCGATCCCGCGCTGAAGAAGTGCCTGCTTGACGGCTTCGGCACGATCAATTGAGAGCTGCTGATTGTAGGCTTCGCTGCCTTCGTCATCGGTATGCCCGTGCAGATCAATCTCCAGTTCGGGTGACTGACGCATGAAGGCCGCCAGTTCCTCGACCACCAGCAGGCCCATCGGCCTGATGCTCACGCTGTCGCGGTCGAAGTCCAGATGATCCAGCCGAAATTCCACGGGCGCTCCCAGCGCTTCCAACTCGATCAGAAGCGTGTCAGGCTGATGACTGAGCGTCCAATAGTTCAGACTGGGCTTGCCTGCCAGCACATCGGCCCCACAATCAATTCGCCACGAAACAAAACTGTACCCGGGCGCGGTTGCAAAAAGCAGCCAGGGACCTGCGGGCAGGGGCAGGGAAGCCAGCCCGTCTTCATGGCAGTCGCTGCGGCGCCAATCGGGTGACATGGATGAAAGAGACTCCAGCCGGAGTCCCGCCTTGATGGCTTCACCCGTAATGGCGGAGACGACTTTTACTGTAAGCAGAAAGCGCTCATCGGCCGGACAGCAGGCGGGAATTTCGGTGTGATACAAATCCAGGCTGCTGAAGCCATCCCGCCGCGAGGCAAAAACCGCCCGCCGGCCCTGCTGGCTAACAACCATGCCAAGGTCAGCGCCGGCCGTGTTCAGCGGGCGACCAAGATTCAGCGGGTGCGACCATTCGCCTTCATCATCCATTCGGCTGTAATACAAATCTAGATCGCCCAGGCCCGCGTGTCCACGGCTGGCAAAGTAGAGGCTGCGGCCGTCCAGATGCAGAAAGGGGCCTTGCTCATCTTCTGCTGTGTTGATCACCGGGCCTAGGTTTTCAGCTGGTAGAAAAGTGCCCCCCACCCCTCGACGACTGATATAGAGATCACAGCCTCCATAGCCGCCTGGTCGATTGGATGAAAAAATCAGCCAGTCTGCCATGGGTGAAAGCGTCGGATGCGAGTCCCAGAAAGGGCTGTTGATTTCGGATTTCAGAAGCTCTGGTTCTCCCCAGCCATCGGCACCTGCCTGGCTCAGGTAGAGATCACAATCGCCAAAGCCATTCACCCGCTCGCAGGCACTGAACACAAAATGCCGTCCATCGGCTGCCATGCTGCCACAGCCCTCAGACTCGAGGGTATTGAAAGGCGCGCCCAGCGGTGCAGCCGGACTCCAGTCCTGCCACTCACCGTCAAAGGCCCGGGAAAACCAGAAATCTTCCCGGTAAAGCGATGCCCTTCCTACATGATCCATGCCACCCGGTCTCGTGGAGGAAAAGCCCAGCTGGCGATCCGCCGCAAAAAGGAAGGGCATGTACTCATCCCAGTCGGTATTGATGCGTGAGCCAAAGCGTTTCACTATAAGCTTGTCGCTGGCTTCGCCCAGCTGCCAGAGCCAGGTGCTGACCGCATTATCCGGCAATCGCCCCAACCTGCGCAGGGCAAGTTCCATTGCTTGACGAGCTGGCAGGAAGTTCGGGTCAAGAACAAGCGACTGCTTCCAGGCCTTGAGCGCACTTTCCGGCCTTTCCAGTGCCATCAGCGCCCGGCCCATCAAAAAATGTGCTTCAGGACAATCGCGGCAATGGCCCAGATAGTCTTCGAAGTCCAGCAGCGCTTCAAGGCCATTACCCCGATGTAATGCTTCCAATCCGGCACGGCGATGCGCCTCGCCTTCCGTTTGGCCGAAGGCGGCAAGATTCAGGATGAGGAGCAAAATCACGGGGGAAAGCATGCGCTCCGGCTCCTTTCTCGCTTTGGGTTTCCTACCTTTTCGACTGAAAAAAAACGATCCGCAGCCGATAAGCTAGACAATTGCGAGAACTGCGGCGTTCAAGGAGCCATTGATGCGACCCAATCCCATCGATACCATCCTCGATTATTTCTCCGAGCTGGACTGGGATCATCGCTTTTATCCGGAAGACTCCTCCGTTGACGCCTCCTACACGGGCGAGCACGGAAGCTGGCAGTGCAGGGCCGTCTGGGATCATCAGGCGGAAATCTTCTGCTTCTATTCCTTCCTACCTACCATGGTGCCCATGGAGCGGCGCTGGACCATGATGGAGCTGATCACCCGCCTGAACCTTGGGCAACGCTACGGCGACTTTGAACTGGATCTCAATTCAGGCAGCCTGGCCCTGCGCAGCTACCTGCTCTGCCGCGAGCAGAATCTGGAATCCGCCGCCATCAACGACGCCGTTAGCGGCAATCTGGCCCTGATGGACGATCATCTTCACCTGATGATGAAGGTTATTTATTCGGACATCACGCCGATGGAAGCCTGGGAAGAAGCGGTTCGCGAAGAGAACGCCCGCTTTGGTGCCGAGGAAGAAGGCGGCGACGAAGACTGACACGATTTCAAGCATGAAAAAAGCCCCGATCCAAAGGACCGGGGCTTTTCTTTTTCGTAACAAGGCCTGTGCTACTCGGCGAGCAGCTGATCGATCAGGCCTTCCGGGACCTGCATCGGATGACCGTTGTAGGCCACTTCGCCCTTCTTGTTGAAGATCAGCGAGCGCGGAATGCTGTTGACGCCATGCTGGGCGGCAAACTGCTGCGGCTGCGGGCGGTTCTCAAAGTAGACAGGGAAGCTGTACTTGCTGTTGGCCTTGAGCCAGCCCTTGACCTTGTCCGGTGTATCACCGCGCCAGCCGGTGTTCACGACCATCATTTCAAACTGCTCGTTGCCCTTGTAATGCTCCCAGACTTCCTGCACATGCGGCATGCTGCGAATACAGGGCGGGCACCAGACACCCCAGAGCTCCACAAAGACCACCTTGCCGGCGGTTGCTTCTGCCGGAACAGTGGACATCATGGTAAGTGCTTCCTGAGTGGTGTTGCCGGCGGGCTTGGCTGCGGGACTGTTGGCGTCACCGCAATTGCTGAAAACCAGCACCAGGGCCGTCAGCATGGGCAGGATCCATCGATTGCGCAGCATGAGCTTCCTTTCTAGTTGTTCTTCTCGATCAGTTCCAGAATCTTCGCCTTGCTCTGGAGTCCGATGAATTTGTCAACGGCCTTGCCGTCCTTGAAAAAATGCACCTGCGGCACGCTCATCACACCACAGCTGCGGGCCGTCTGCGCGGCCTCTTCGATATCGGCCATTACCACCAGCACGTCATCACGTTCGGCCTGAATTTCGGCCAGGATCGGATGCAGCTTCTTGCAGGGGCCGCACCAGGTCGCGCTGAAGTCGACCAGAACCAACTTGTCACTCTTTACCGTCGCCTCAAAGGTGGCATCGGTTACCTTCGTCAGGTCTGCCATGATTTCCTCCAGTTGAACAAAAGCCCAATAAACTATTTCGCATCGTAAAATGTTTCACGATGAAAGCAATTTATTCGGCAGTCGTGTTCAATTCGGCCAACATGCCTTCGGCCGCTTCACGGTTGAAAGCCTCTTCGGGCCAGTGCTCAAGTGCCAGCTGAAGGTGTCTGGCGGCATCTTCCTTGCGGCCCGTCTCCTTGAAAATGCGTCCCAGCTGGAAATGGGAATCGCCATGAGCCGGTGAAATACCGAGGACGGACTGGAAGAACTTGGCCGCCTCAGTGGCGTTCTTGCGCACATTCTGCATGATCAGGCCGCTGTAATACAAGGCCATGAAGCTGCGCTGATCCTGCTGGAAGGCCGTGGTGAAGCTCTTCAGAGCCGCATCATGGCGATCGCTCGTGTACTCGAGCAGGCCAAGTTCGTAGTGGGCCAGCGGGAAGGTTTTCTGCAGGTCGAGCGCGCGACGGATCGCCTCCTCGGCCTTGTCTTCCTTGTCGGCCTCCTTAAGTGCAACACCGTAACGGAACTGGAAGACCGCATTGTTCGGCTGCATCTCAACAGCGTTGCGGTATTCCTTGACGGCCACATCTTCTTCGCCATTTTCCAACAGCAGTTCTGCCAATCGGAAACGAATGTTGGGGTCTTCCGGCAGGCGCTCCTCAAGCAGAATCATGCTCTCGATGGCCTTATCCATATCACCCTTGGCCACATGGGCATTGGAGAGATCAAAGAGGGCACGGTGATTCTCGGGCACCTTCTCCACCACCACACTGTAGTGCTCAATAGCACCATCCCAGTCCTTGGCGTTCAGGCAGGCCTGAGCCAGCAGCAGGCGATCGTCCATGTCTTCCGGATCGTCTTCCACAGCCTTTTTCAGTTCGTCGATGGAAGCCGCTACCAGCGGGCGGTTCTGCTGCAGGTGCTGCAGGCGCTGCTGGGCTTCCGGGAAGTCAGGCTTGAGCTCCAGTGCCTTCATCAGGCAGGATTCGGCCTCTTCCGGCTTGCCAAGGTCAATCAGGGTCAGGGCGATGTAGAAGTGCGTGACAGCGTTATCCGCGTTAAGTGCTTCCAGCTTGCGCAGTTCGCCCAGCGCCTCCTCGTGCCGGCCTTCGCGATTAAGCAGGTTGGCCAGACGGAAGAGAATATTGCCGTCTCCCTGAGCCAGCTTGTGCCAGTTGCGGTAGGCTTCGATTGCTTCTGCGTTCAGGCCCTGCAGCTCCAGGTTGTGTGCCAGCGAACCGGCGGCCTCGCGGCGGGCATTTTCCAGCATGGCATTGCCGGGCTGGGCGGCAAGACGCTCATCGAGCAGTTCCAGCGTGCGGGCGAAGGACTTGCCTGCCTCGTCATGGAAACCCTTCTGCTGGGCGCAAACTCCCCGAAGCTGCTGCACCTGGGCCAGATCGATACGCTGATCGTCCGGAGCGCGGTCTTCCAGTTCATCCAGCAGATCGGCAGCCTCTTCCGGCTCGCGCAGCATCACATCCAGCTGAATCAGGCGCAGCAGAATGGTGCTGTCGCGCTCGTCAACGGCAGCCAGTCCCTGACGCAGGGATTCGCGGGCCTGGCGGACACGGGACATGTCCTGTCCGGCCGTCCAGGAAAGCACAAGACCATGGTTGATGCGCAGGCGGGGATCGTCGGGATGCTCCTCCAGCAGGCCTTCCAGCAGGGGCAGCGCCTCGTCGAAGCGGCGGCTCCGCAGGAAAGCATCCAGCAGCTGGCGACGCAATTCGCCGTTTTCGGGATCAGCCTCCACCTGGCGCTTCAGCTCGTCAATGTCGGCTTGCGGGGCGGCACCCGGCTGGGACTGCGGAATCGGCTCTCCGGACAGACGGGCCTGCAGGGCACGCGCGGCGGCAAAACCAGGCTGCTTCTTAAGTGAATCCTCAACCAGTACGCGGGCCTCGTTTTCCAGCTTGTCGCGGGCATCGCCTTCCAGCGCGGCTGCCTGCTCCGTGAAGATCAGGGCCTTCTGGTAACCGAGCATGGGATCGCCGGGGGCAAGCTCCAGACCCTTGTTCAAGTACTCGAGGGCCTTGTCGTAGTCCTTGTCGTGCTGGGCGACAATGCCGGCCAGACGGCTCAGCGCGCCCGGCTGGCGGGGCTGCACTTCAAGGCTTTCCTCGATCCGCTTCTTCGCCTCGTCCTGACGGCCGGCCTGCTCGAGCATCTGACCCAGATTGAAGAGAATGCCGGCATCCTTTTCGTTGCTTTCGAGTGCCTTCTGCAGACAGGCAATGGCGTCTTCGAACTGGCCGCGACGGCTGTGCAGCAGCGCGCGCAGATTGAGCACATCACGGTGCATGGGCATCTTGGCCAAAAGGTCGTCCAGAATCTCTTCGGCCTCATCCAGCGCGGCCTGATGACCAGGCAGCTGGCTCAGGTTCTGCAGGAAAAGCGCGAACTGAAAGCGTGCATTGGGATCTTCCGGATTGATTTCCAGACCCAGGCGATAGCACTCATCGGCTTCCTTCAACTTGCGCTCGGCAGCCGTGCCATCAGTCTGGCGCAGCTGGTCGTGCTGGGCGGCCTGCGCGCTGGCAAGGGCGAAATAGAGCGGCGCGCGCTTTTCGGAAGGAGTATTGTCAACCGACTTGCGCAAGGCTACTTCAGCCTCGTCAGCCCGCCTTAGCTGAAGCAGGGTCTGGCCCAGGTGATACCAGGCTTCGGCCATTGTCGGCTGCAGGCGAATGGCCTCGCGAAAGCGTTCTTCGGCATTGCTGAATTCCCGGTGTCCCAGATAGGCAAGGCCCAAGTGGTAAACAGCGGCTGGATCATTCGGGTTGAACTCAAGGCTCTTTTTGTAACCGGCAATCACCTTGTGAATATCAGGATTGGGCGTTCCCAGATGCAGTTTGCGGGTTTCTTCAAACCACTTGCGCGCCTTGTCAGTGTTGTTCATCTGGCTCATATCGAAGCATCTCCAAAGTTCCGGGTAAAGAACAGGCTCATCGCCATCAGCGAAAAGCCTGCGAATTCGAACCTGACAATATAAGGGAAGAGAGGCGGAAGAGGGGCGATCAGCTCCGGGAATCGAAGTAGCGGGAGCGTCTGCCAAGGTTGCGCTGGTCCTCGCGGGAGCCGCGATAGGCCTCCAGACTTGCCCTCATGCGACCCATATCGTCCAGATCGGCCCGTCGGCGTTCCAGATCCTCCTCGACGCGACGTTCCAGCTCCTGCTCGACTTCCATCAATCGGGCAGCCAATTCACGACGCGCCGCAAGCTCTTCACGGCGCGCCTCAATTGGAGCCAGCATTTTCTCTCGAGTCGAGATCAGCTTCTCCAGATCATCGGGATGGATCACGGTTCCTGCCGGATGATCACGCAAAAAGGCGGCGGCCGATCGAATCCACTCGTCGACCAGCCTGTCGATGTCCGGTGCTCCGGAGCTCATGCAAGCAGCCCTGTGAGCCTGGAAGAAGTGCTTTCCCAGGTCTCCAGATGCTCGTTGATGTCGTACTCCAGCACATCGGCCAGCAGAATCCAGTCGCGGCTTTCCTGCGCGGAAATCACCTCATCAAAGTGCTTGTTCATCGTGTCCTGAAAGACTTGCACGTCCTGTCTCTCGATGTCCGGACGAAGGCCCACAAGCAGGCGATCAATTTGTGTCACGCCAGCCATCAGCAGGCGCAGACCTTCCACGACCTTGACCAGATGATCGATTGCCGGGGCTTCCTCGCCCATTCGAAAGCGATCGGCACAGGCTGTGATCTCACGACGCAGCGGGCCCAGCCAGTCACTGCTGATGTTTACCGATTGCGCAATCAGCTGATTGGGGCTCTGGGTGTGAAGATCCAGGCGGGCCGGTTCCACATCCAGATTCCATTCGCCGGAAGGAATGCCGGTGACATCCTGACCATCCACTTCGACCTTGACGATCAGCTGACCTTCGTGATACAACTTGACGCCGATCTCACGAATCAGCTCGTCGGTTTCGCCCGTGTGCGGTGGCAACTGTGATTCACGGCTTCCATTGACAAATACTTCCATCATTTCTCCTTCAGGCCGCACCAGCGACCCTGCTTGGCTTTTCAAGTTCTTCAAGCACTCGCCGCATGCGATGCTCGATCATGTGCCGCTGCCGAATACGGGCGGCAAGTTCTTCAACCAAGGCCCGGCGTTCTGCTTCTGCCTCAAGCCAATAGGCGGTCAGTTTCAGCGCCTGACCAGGCCGCTCCCAGCAGATCCGCCCGGCAATTTCAGCAAAATGCTCGTCCATATCCGCCTGATGATCACCCAGCACCAGACAACCGGCAAGCGGTGCCTCGAAGACGCGCTGATTAACGGCTGTTTCCATTTGCCGTGAAGTGACGTTCAAAGTAACACGCGTTGTGGCGTAATGATCAGGCAGTTCTTCAACATAGTCGAGCGGACCGTGAAAGTTGCAACCGTGATCCAGCCCGCTCCACTCAGCATCACCAAACAGGTCACAACCCACTCCGGCCACTATTCTGGCCAGGTTCAATCGATCCCACTGGGTCAGCTGCAGGGCCATCCAGCCAGCAAGCAGATCCGGATCAAGCGTGATCCCCCGGCACTTCAGCTCGTAATCGAGCTCTGCCAGGCAGCTGTCCACTCTTCGGCCACCTGCTCCTCGCTCGACTTTGGCCGCAAGCTGCTTCAACACAGCTTCCTGCCATGGGTTCAGCTCAAGCAGTCCACGCCACTTTTTCAGCGCGCGACTGTTTGACCCCGCTACAAAACTCAGCTCGCGCAAGGCATGGTGGCGCTTCTCGAAACGCGCGGATGCCCCCAGTGGAAGATGTATCACACGCTCATAACCGTGAGACTTGAGCCAGGGAATCCAGGTCCGTTCCCAGCAAAAAATCAGCTGATGCGCGCGGGAAGGGCATTCCCGTCCCTTAAGCACAAATCGGGGGCTGTCCACATACCAGACAATCAGCGGAATGCCCAGGCTGTCCAGCAGTCTTTCAATGCGGCCCGCCTGGTCAAGCCCCAGATGATTGACCGTAAATGCAAAGGCCGGTCGGGACTCCTCAATGGCGGCTAGCAAGCGTGATACATAGTCTTCGTCAGCCCTGATCGCACTGTTGATTTTTGTGGGCGATGCCTCGACCTTTTCGGCAATACGCAGGCGTGTGACATCAAGGCCCAGACTTTCCAGTGCACGGGCGCAATCATCAACCAGATAGTAGCCGGAATCAAGCACCAGGGCTGAGTGAAGCCCCAGACCCTTGTGACGCTTCAAGCGACCCATTGCAGACGGAACCCGTCCTTCCCCCAGCGAGGACTTGAGTTCATTGACCCACTCTGGAAAGGCACCGGCATAGGCAGGGTTGATGATGACTCGCAGGTCGGGCCAGCCTGCTTCAATCTGTCTGCGTGTTACAAGTGCAGCAAGCTCTGCGGAAGAGCCGCTGTGTCGCGGAGCTCCCGCATGGTGGGTGTGATGGTTCAACAAATGCATCAGGGATTGATTGTCCGGCTCGAGCACCAGCAAGGCCTTGCATCCAGCCGCGAGCAGGGCAGCCGTCTGATATCCCAGACCATCCCCCACCAGCACCAGCAGCTCATTTGCATCAGGCATCAGGTTTACTGCAGCCCGTTCGGCATCCCGCTGCGGGTTTCTGCGACCGTGTACCCACCAGTCGCCGCTGGGGGACTGAAAGCGCAAACTGGGAGCATCGACCGTTGTCCTTTCCAGATGAAGCTGAAGCGCCTGTTTCATACCGGCTCCAACTCCTTGTGTGTCACAGCCATGGCGCAAAGCGCAATCATGCGCCTGCAGCGCTGGGCAAGCAGCAGGTAGATCTGCTTCATCCGGTGATTCAGCTCGGTCATTTCCGAGTCCTGACGCATGGATTCCTTGTCAAAGCGGAACATTACACCAAGGGGCCGAAGCCTGGGACGACTCAGCTCCATTCTGAACAATCGATCATCGGTTCGCTGGATTTGCTCCAGCCACACTGTAAGCCTGCCTGCATCCGGCGCATTGCACTTGAGCTCCCGCTCAATCTGTGAGACAAGCTCAATTCCGGACTGGGCCAGTTCGCTCATGGCGCTCAAGTCCGCTGCTGTCTGCTCAAGCAGTGAGTCCAGCCGGCCTTCATCCTGCTCCCAGCGGCTTAGCCAGCCTTGCCACTCGCTGGCAGTCTGCTCTTGTGTAATGAGGCCTGCTTCGGCTTCCCAGAGAATCCGGTATAGCCTGCCCAGGTGATCATCAGCACTGGCAGGGCTTGAGTGAAGGGGTTTCAGATCAAGCAATCCACTGGGCGCGAGGAAGCTCTCCCAGATTCGGGTCTTGTCTGTATCACGCCAGTTCTCAGCCGGTCCCTGTCCAAAGCCAAGCCCCTCAAGCAGGTGCAGACTTGCTCCGGCAACGGTCGCTGGCTCAATCCAGTCGCGGCACATAACATGAGGACAATTGACATGATGGCTGCACGGAGCGCATTCAATCGTGGGATGAAGAATCAGGCAGCCTGGCATCCACGGGCCGGTTTCCCAGGGGAGCGCGGTGGCTACAAAGAGGCTCACCGAGGGAGTTGCCTGAGATGCAGCAATGTGAAGTGTGCCCGTATCATTGCTGATAAGAAGATCTGCCACTTGGCAGAGCGCAGTCAGTTCTTCGATGCTTGTATCACCGGCCAGCGAATTCACGGGAAAGCCTGGATCAAAGGCCCCAAGCAATTCAGCCGACAGCTCACGTTCGGATGGTCCGCCAACGATCACAAAGCGTGCAGGACAGTTGGCCTGAACCTTTTGCATGGCCTCCGCAAATGCCGCAATCGGCCAGCGACGGTTGTCCTTGCTGGCGCCGGGCTGCACAAGAATCAAGGGTCCCTGACCGCCAAAGGCCTCCAGTCGATTGGCGACTCTGTCCACAGCATCCATGCCGGGCACAAGGGAAAGGCGATCACCTGATCCAGGCTTTCCGCCGATCAAGCGATAGATGTCAACAAGATTGAATTGATTGAGCGCGCGATTCCCTGTAACACAAAAGAAGTACCGCGACCAGTGATGCTCTACATGCTGACTGCCGTCCGCATGAATGCTGATTCCGCGTACTTCGCCTGTTGCAAGATGATGGGCCAGGACGGCCGAATCCCGTGAATGTGTCACGTTGATTACCAGATCCCAACCCGCTCCGCGGACCTGCCTGCTCCAGCTTCTATGCAGCGAGAGGGCTTGATTCAGATTGTATTGCCCATTAAACAGGCTGGCCACACTGGCATCCTGATCCCATTCGAGAACTTCATCCAGTCCGGGAATTAGGCGGGCAACAGTCGAAAAGGCTCTGGCAGACAGAAGAGCGATATGGGCATCAGGGTAGTGGTGACGCAGCCCAGAAATCAACGGACTGGTTTGCACCAGATCGCCCATGCGAGTAAAATTGATGACCAGAATTCGCTTAGCGGACACGATCGTATGCCCTTTCCACACCCTTCTCCCTCGCCCAGTCCCTGAGCTCACCCAGGTAGAGCAGTAGCCGGCCTGTTTCGTCCAGATTCGCCTCGCTCTGTCGAATGGTATCCAGCGCTTGATCCAGATCTGCATCAGCAGTCAGGCCATGCTGCCTGAGCCACTCAGCAAGGAGTGGATCCGAATCCATCCCACTTAAATTGCCTCGCCTGCGCGCGTGAGGAAAGGCATCCTCGCTTTCCAGCAGGAACAACTCGAGTAGCTCCTTCATGCGGTGTTCATAGCCATGCTCGGCCTGTACCCGGGCACGCCCAGCCAGGGCGATCTCTCTTGCCTCTTCCGGCTTTTCCAGCCATTCTTCGCAAAGGGATCGCATCTCCTCTGTATCACCGAAGGTGATGAGCTCCCGGCCCGGCTCAAGCATTTCAGCCAGATGAAGACGTGTATCACATAACTGGAATCCTCCACACGCTGCAATTTCGAGCGTGCGTGGGTTTACAAAGTCGCCAAATGGGTCTACACCGTCGTGATACGAAGAGGAGTGCAGATTCAGATTGATTCGACTGTTACTGAAAATCTGACGATTGAGCTCCGCGTCGGTTCGGCGACCTTCGTTTTGCAGCAGACCGTATACGGGGCTTTGCCTGCGCCAGTCGCTTCCCCAAACCTTGAAGGGCAAATCCAGCAACCGTAGAAAGCTGCGCTCACGGTTGTGATAGCCGGCACCCACAAAACTGATCGTGGGTGCTGGATCAGACAGACCCCAGTCAACCGGCTTGTAAAAAGATGTGTCCGCGCAGACTGGAAGATAGCGGACCGGACTGGGCGCAATTGCCGCAAGTCTCTTGTGAAACTCTCCCCTTTGAATGGTCAGGAAGAAATCAAAAGTGCCGTGAATACCCTTCCAGTATTCAAGCAGCTGATAATCTTCGACAAACCAGAAAGCTGTGCGAATGCCGGCCTGCGCAAGCTCCTGCATCACGCCTGGCAGGGCAGGGCTTTGCGCCATGGCCAAAACCAGGTCCGGTTTGTAATCGCGGCACTCAAGGGAGATCATTCGCCCCAGCAGACGGGTAAACTCGCCAGCAATCTGATTGCCGCCGGGATGTGTATCACCGAACCGGGCAAATGCATCACGGGCGCTCTCCATTCGCGAAAAATCAAGTGAGAGCACTTCATGTCCACACGCCTCAAGCGCGCGCGCTGCAGAGCGTGCCATGGGTAGTGAACCGCCATAGATCGGCTCCACAACCAGAATGCGTAATCGCAATTGATCCGATCCGCATCTGTTCAGCTTGACACGAAGATTAGCGAGTCGTTCCGGCATGGCCTTGCGCCAGGAAGGAAGCTCCAGGTATTCCACATGACCGGGCAGTGCTTCCTCTACCTGATCATGTGCCAATAGCTGAAGTCGATTGTCTGCCAGAAGATCCGGCTGACACCAGTTTTTCAGGGCCTCAGCCAGCAATGCCCGATCCGGCGCAATCATTTTCAGGGATCGAACACCGCGCGAGAGCAGCTCGGAGCAGGTATGCCCCAGTCCGTGACCCACCAGCACGCAGTCCTTGCCGGCAGCCTCCGGCAGAAGTTTGTCAATCAGACGTCCGGCTTCAGCCTCCGGCCGATTGGGTGATACAAGCGTGCGCCCATTGGCCCCAAAACGATAACCGTCAGGCTTGCCCCTCCACTCTCTTAAGGAAGCCTCAATCCGCGGATCCTGTAACAGGGCCGGCCAGCGCTCTTCGAAAATGGCGTGTAATGATTGTGTCACTCGAGCACCTCCAGCCAGACAGGCGTTTTCCCGGCTATTCTCATGTCGCGGCCCATGGCCAACAGCTTGATCCAGACTTCACGCATGCGCTCCCGGGCGAAACTGAAATCCGGCAATGGCAGATCATCGGGGCGACGCACACCGGGGGCGTAGACCTGTTCACCAGCATTCAGATCCACTCCTGCCAGTGTAATCGTGCCGCGACTGAGCTTTGTGGCGGCCAGCAGGGCGGGTCCGGCAACGGTCCCAAAGCCGGCCTCAAGGGTTCCCGGCTTAAGTCCATGCCAGCTTGTCTCACGCAGTCCATTTCCCGCAGGCAGCGCCACAATGAGCCTTCCCGGCCATGCAGCAACCAGTTCGCGACTGGTACCTGGAAAGCAGAGCAATTTTGTATCACGCAGCCAGGGGCCAGTATCCCTTGCCAGAAGCGGACTAGGATCGGTGGCCACGGCAAGATCTACTTTCAGGCCAAGCACGTGCAAAACGGGCAGTGCCGTGCTGACCGCTACAACCCGGTCGGGCATGTGCTCCAGACTGTTGAGCGCGTTAATCAAACCAGGCCCTGCCCCGCAGACCAGGACATCATCATTCCCCCATGATTGGCTCATGGAGTCAAGTGTTACAGCCCCCGACAGAATCCTGCGATTGGCAGCTTCGTTTTCGCTCAATCGTTTTTCGGTCATTCGAGCCACTGCACGCCGCCTGAGAAGGGATTCCAGCCATAGCCCCAAACCCGGGGCACAACTCATCCAGCGTGTTGCAGCAGTTGGGTCCAACAAAAGTGGCCGCTCTCCGTGTTCGCCATCCATAAGGGCTGCAAGACCCTGAAGTATTTCAGCCTCGCTGCCTGTGACCCACTCCACATCCCCGGGCAGTGCTGCCTGTCCGGTTCGCTTCAAATACAATTCGAGCATATTGCTGTCAGGTTCGACGATGCTCACCCGTTCTCCGCAGCGGCGGCGCAGAATGTCCAGCACAAAGCCGAGATTCAGCCCAAGCAGGAGCGGCCTGTCTGTATCACGAACGCTGGCACAGCGAAGTTTGGCCTCACGCTCCGGGTCCCGGCGACTGCAGCCATAGCGCCCATCTGCCAGACGGAAACACCACGACCCCGAGTCTGCCGGAATCAGTTCCGGATGCAGAGTCTGCTGTGTGCGCGCCAAGTGCTTCACTGTGCCCGCTCCTCATTCACCTGCAGAGTCAACAGCCGCATTCGTTCAATCTGCCAGCGATCGCTGAAAGATCCCCCAAAATCATGCCCCTGAGAATCCTGCCAATGGAGGAGTGTTGCCTCCTGGCTGCTCAATTTTTCAAGCCAGGGCACCTCTGCCCTGTCAGGAACAAATGCTGAAATCAAGGCAGTCAACTGCCGGGAGTGATTGGCGGTCACAATCCGATTCTGTGCAGGATCCCGCCATAGGATGCCGTGGCTATCGGCTTCCGCCTCAAGCAGACAGGCAGCTTCCAGCTTGCGGTAGCCCTGCGGATATCCCAGAGCACAGGCAGCAACTTGATCGGCCTTGAAAACCTGCCTGCAGGCAAAATCATCGCAGTCCGGCCGACCTTCAAGACATGGGCCACAATCAAAGAGTGATTGTATCACACGAGCACCGTGTAGCCAGGGACCCGTTTCTGCAAACCATGCCGATCCGTGATACAGGCCGAGAACCGGCCTTCTGCGAGCTGCAGCCAGATGGAGTACCCCTGTATCCTGCGCGATCACAAGCCGGGCATCATCCATCAGCGCGATCAACTCATCCAGATGCATGCCTCCGCAAAGATTGACCGCCTGAGCTGTGTCTGGCATCTGGGCAAAAATCGCTTTGATCAGTGCCTCTTCGGACGGGCTTCCTGTAAACAGAACCCGGCAATCGCTGCAACGCCTGAGCAGCTCGGAGCAGAGACTGCCCCAAAACTCCACAGGCAGCTGCCGTGCCTCACTGCCGGACCCTGGATGAATGATGATATCACCCAGTGATACATCAGCAGCCGCTTCGGGGGGCTCAGGGAGGAGCTGACTGGTCGCGTGCATGATTTCGCACAAGTGCAGCTGATTGGAATGACGTGCTGTGCTTAACGTGGTGAGCCAGGCACCGTATGGATTGAATGCTGCCCCCATCCCGTGTACCGGTCCCTTTACCAGCAGGCGGGCCAGCGCGATTGCCGCCTTGTCATCATTCAGGCAGATGGCCTCGTCCCAGCGCCCATCCAGTTGATCCATGCGCAGATTCAGGCTTGAGCGAAGGCGCTTCAGGAAGAGTCGCGGCTGAGCTGTCGCACGGGCCAGACTGGCAGGATCAACCACAAGTAGCTCGTCCACTTCCTTGCGAAGCGTATCACCCGGATCAAAGGACAGGAGCAATGTGATGCGATGCTCGGCTCCAAGCCGCCTGAGCAGCGGGAGCGTCTGCAAAAAGTCACCCAGGCGGGCGAGCTGCACCACAAGAATGTTCTTCATGTAGTCTGCTCGCTGGAATCGTCCAGTGCAATGCCACGCTCGCTCATCTGGTCTCTGAAGCGCTGACGGAGCTTGTCTGTCAGCAGGCGGTGAGCATCGGACAGTCCGTGTGTGCGGTGTAGCTCCTCCAGTGCAAGCAGGTTGCCGGCTCGAATTTCCAGAGCCGCAAGTTCATCGACAATCATCGCCTTGTCGTCCGCGTGTGTCAGGCCCTCCTGCAGCATCCTTCTTGCTTCTGTCAAGAAGCCCGAACTCACAAGCCGACCCGCCTGTGACACAAGTTCACGTGAGGAGAGCTTTTCAGTCCTGCTCAGACGGCGTAGTTGCGGGCCATCTTCACCGCGCAGCAGCTCCCATCCATCCTCAGCCAGCAGAGAGTCTTCGTCACACGGAAAGCGATCCTGCCAGCGATCCTTCAGGACATACCAGCTGTGATTCACTCGATTGTTTCTGCCTTCACTCTGTCCCTCGTGATGCACCACCAGGCTGTCAGGGCGGTATACAATCCGCCGCCCCTCCCGCCTTAGCCGGAGACAGAGATCAATGTCTTCATAGCAGTTGATAAAGTTCTCGTCCAGCCCGCCCAGTCGCCGGTAATCCTGCATCCTGAGCGCCAGACAGGCACCAGTCAGGGCATTGAAATCCCTGGCGTGCATTACTTCAGGACTGTCCTGGGCGAATCCACGGTAGATGTGCCAGGGCAGGTGATCCGGCCCAAAGGCCAGCCCGGCATGCTGAATGGTTCCATCCGCATAAATCATGCGAGATCCGACGGCCCCGATCGACTCATCATCAAGCGCGTGGCGAAGCGGCTGATCCCAACCATCCTGAACTTCCGTGTCATTGTTGAGCAGAACAAGCAGTCGCCCGCGCGCGACCTGCGCTCCAAGGTTGTTAGCTCGCGCATAACCCAGATTTTCTTCGAGCCGGATGTAGCGAATATCCGTGATACACGATGCCCTTGACGATGTCTCATCCGAAGAGCCGTTGTCCACCAGAATCAGCTCCCACTTGCCGCTGGTGTGTTTGCGAACAGCTTCAATACACGCGGCCGTCAGCTCCCACTTGTTGAAAACCGGAACGACAATACTCAGCAGGGTATCATCGACATCTTCGCCTTCAAATGGAAAGCGACTGAACCAGCCTTGCATTGAGTGCGCATTCAGCAGGTTTGTCAGCAGGTTATTCTGCTCGCGGTCAAGCTGTGTTGCAAGATCCCCATCTCTTCCAGGCAGCTGTTTAAGACGGTCGAGGTCAAGTTTGCTCAGCTCTGCGACAGCCCTTTCCAGGTGTTTGAGCAGCTGCCTGTCCGGTGGTGAAGCCGGCGGCGACCCCACCAGCCTGACGTAGTCATCGGGCTGCTGCTGATAGAAGAGCCTTGCGCAGACACCTGCCTTGAACTGGCGACTTGCAAATTCATCGTAGGTCACCGGATGGTGGTGGAAGAGCTGCAGGCGGTTTGAATAGGCAAGCTGCAGTCCATGGCGAAAAGCACGAACGGCAAACTCGATATCCTCCCAGGCAGCATAGGGAAAGGATTCGCTGAAGCGGAGTGAATGAGTTCTCAGCCAGGCCGTTGAAAGCGCGACACCACTTGTGTAGAAGTAATTCTCCGGCAGGCGGGCCCTGGCAGGCAGGCCGTGAAATCCGAACTGCATGCCGTTGCGCTCTACCAGTCGCATCACGCGATTGCTTCCAGCACGGGGATCCCAGTCTACTCGCGCAAGGATTGCCATACGTGGATCCTGCCAGGCCTGCGATTCAGCGAGCAGATTCTCAAGCAGATCCTGAGCGGGAATCATGTCATCACCGCTAATGAAGACAAGATCGGCCGGCTCCGGCTGTTGCATGATCCAGTCGAGGCCCGTGTTACGGGCAGCAGCCGGTCCACGATTTTCCTCGTGCCGCAGAACTTTCAAGCGAAGGCGTCCACCATGCTTGAAGACAGGACTAAGCAGTTCCTCCAGAGGAACCGGACTGCCATCGTCAACCACCAGCACATCGAACTGTGATGCATTCAGGCTCTGCTCGCGCCAGGCCTGGAGCGTCCTCAATAGCGTTGATGCACGATTCCAGGCAGGAATCAACACCGTAATACGCTTCGCATATCCGGAAAGGCGCGACATGTAATGGAAAGGCAGCGGACACAGCGCCTGGTTTTCCAGCAGCATCCTGAGGCTTGGCGGTCGTTGGACATTTCCAGCGATATAGTCAACAAGGCCCTTAAGGAGTTGATCACGATCAAGCCAGGCGGCGTCTACTGGCGGGCACACTCGCTGCGGGCGGCCGTACTCCACTTCGTCCACCCAGGGGAAAGGAATGGGCTCATCAAGGAAGAGCCTGCTTGCATAGGCTCGAGCGCGGCGTTGCGTCTCAGCATTCTGCTCAGCATGGAGTGCCTGCCGCAGACACTCATCCAGCGACTCGGGGCTGGCGTCATGGGTAAAGCCCTTTCCCGCATAGTGGGCCTCGGCACAGGCGATCACAGCCTTGCCCTGACAGGCCATTTCCAGTCCGATCGATGACACAAAGACCAGTCCACAGGCGGCCTGATCAATCAGTGCATAACTGCTCTCATCGCTGTCGGCAGGTATCACACGCACGTTTCCGGGAAGGCTCCTCTCCGCAAGCCATGCCTCCGTCCGCTCGAGAGTCGGGTCATAGGCAAGCTTTGCTTCGCCGGGATGAACGCGAAGAACGAAGTCACACTCCGGTGTTCTGTTGCAAAGCGCTATTACCGCCTCCAGCCATGGCAGATAGCCGCCAAATGAACTCGGCCGTGTGCTGACCGAACTGTCCCAGCAGACATTCGTGAAGACTGCCACCAACGGGCGCGCGGCACTGTCTGTCGTCGACTCAACGGAACCGTGACCGGTACCAAAGCGGGTACTTGCATCACGGTTGACGCGTCGTCCTTGCAGATAAACATCGAGCAGCGGATCGTCACCCTGCTGCCAATCTGGCTCATCATGCAGGTTTAAGAAGCAGGCAGGCTCAGCCTCATCCATGACGATGGCATTGCGCACATGGCTGCGCTCGTAATTCACGACCCGGAGGCCCATGCGCCGGGCAATTTCTGTAATCACCCTTTCTGCAAAGAACAAGCCATTAAGCAGCAAGACAGCATCCAGCTCCTGTAATGCAAAGAGCCCGGGCAGAAGACTTTCCATCATGCAGGCTTGCAATGCGTAGTCATGTATCACAGACCGGTCAAGCGCATCCTCCGGGCTTCTGCCTGAACGGGCGTAACGCATCAGGCTTGGTGCCAGAACATCGCGAAGTCGCAGGCCAACACATGGCAGATCAAGCAGGTTGGCCGAGTCAAGCCCTGCAAGACGAAGCCGGATCTTCTGGGCAAGATCTTCATCCCATGGCATGGGTATCTCGGCAAATCCGGCTCTGGCGTGAACGCCAACCTGGCTTCGGCTGCATTGCGCACAGGCTTCCTGGTGGCTCCTGCCCGATCGCTGCGCTGCCAGATCAAAGCACTCACAGCCCTTCATGGCTCCATGAGCACAGCCAAGAAAGTGGACTGTGTGTCCGGCGGCAATCAGCGCTTCGCCGATTACATGCTCCATCTCATGGTGAAGTGGCCAGGCCTTGAGTCCGGCAATCAGGATCTTCACGAGACTCTCTCCCTTTGCAGACTCCCCTGCATGGCGGCAACCACCACCTTTTGTATCACGATCTCGCGGTCTTCCGGTGTAAGGTGGGCACTGGATGGAAGTGCTATGGCACGCTCATACTGAGCTGCCGCAACCGGACATTCATCTCTGGCAAACCGTTCATATAACGCAACCTGATTGAATGGCTTGAAAAGCCGCCGGCCTTGAATTCCATCGGAGCCGAGTCGCTCCATCAACTCTTCTGCAGAGAGCTCGCCCGCCGAGCGCAGAACATGCAACCACCAGGTTGGTTTATCCGATTCCCGGCCTTCAACCATGTGCAATCCAGCTGCGCGGAAGGCTTTGCGATAGGCCTCGTGGTGATGCTGCCGTGCGCCGATCAGCTCATCCATGCGCTCCACCTGCGCAAGACCAACGGCAGCCTGCAGGTTGCTGATGCGGTAATTGAAGCCGTATTCACCCGGATCATCCCCGTTGCATTCACGGGCATGATTCGCCCAGTTGCGCACGCGTGATACAAGTTCTTCATCACTGGAAAGAACCATACCACCGCCACCGGCTGTAATCGCCTTGTTGCCATTGAAGGAAAGAATGGATGCGCGGCCAAAGGTGCCGGTTGGCTGATCACTCGACAGGGCGCCCAGCGACTCGGCATTGTCTTCGATCAGTTCCAGACCGTATTCCTGACAGATCTCGCGGATCTCGCGAATGGCACAGGGTATTCCGTAAAGATGCACGGCGATTACACCAAAGAGGCGCCTGCCTGTCAGTCGATCGTAGCACCGGCCATTACGCTTGAGGGTTGCACCGGGAAGCCATTCGCGCAAACGTGCCGGATCGAGTCCTAGTGTTTGCGCCTCGATATCCATCACCAGCGGCTCCGCTCCGCAGTGGACAACAGGGTTGAGAGTTGCCAGAAAGCTCATGGCAGGAACAATCACAAGATCCCCCGGAGCAAGTCCGCTGGCCATCAGCGCAAGCTGCAGGGCTGTTGTTCCACTGGATGTGCAGGCCGCGTGGAACTCTTTGCCGTGCCGCCTGGCAAGAGCCTGCTCAAAGCGTGAGACAAAGGGGCCTTCCGCTGAAACCCAACCATCTGTGATACATTCGCGCAGGTAGCTCATTTCGCGCGAGCCGAGCGTTGGTTCACACAAGGGTATCATGCTCTTCTTTCCTTCTTGATTCAGCCACGGCGCTGCCCATTGTATCACGATATGCTTCCGCTGCACCATTGCGAACGGCTTCATAATCCCCGTGATGGCCGATATCCAGCCAGAATTCCCTGATGGGATAACTTTTCAGTCTGCAGTTCTCGGCCAGTCCCCATTGAATGAGTTCAGTCATGTCATAGGGCCCTGAACCGGGACAGAGTTCACGCATGCGTTTGCCGACGATGTAAATGCCGGCATTGATCAAGGTCGACCGTCTGGGTTTTTCCACCAGATCGCGGACCCATTCGTCTTCCACACGCAGCACGCCATACTCCAGACGCTCGACGATTTCCCGCACGGCAACCGTCATGTCCGCGCCAGCGGCTTTATGGCTTTCCAGCAGTGCAGCAAAGTCCAGCGTGGTCAGAATGTCACCGTTCATCACCAGCAGATCCTCCACGCCCTCCGCGGGGAGTCTGCTGAGCGCACCGGCAGTCCCCAGCGCCTGATCTTCACGGATGTAGCTGATGTTCGCGCCCAGGTGGCTGCCATCCTGAATGTGATCTTCGATCATGCTCGAGCGATATCCCACCGAGAGATGAAGTTGGTCGAAACCACATGCTACCAGCCGCTCGATGATGTGCTCCAGAATGGGTCGCCCTCCAATCGGCAGAAGGGGTTTCGGTCGATCCGCAGTCAGCGGCCGCAGGCGCATCCCGCGTCCTCCCGCCATGATCAGCGCTTGACGGCCACGGGCAGGGGCTTCCAGCAGGTCAGCAGCAAGTGCAAGAGCTATCAGGTGGTTTTCGCGATCCACAATGGGAATCTGGGCAATGGAACGCGCCTTCATCAGGTGTCGTAGCTGCGCGGCACTGAAGTCTGCTGTTGCCGTGATCGGCCTGCGCTGCATGACTTCAGTAACCATCACCTGATCGAGCGCCATGCCCTTCAGCACCTGCCTGCGTAGATCGCCATCGGTCAAAACGCCAAGCAGGTGATTGCGTTCATCCGTGATACAGACGGCTCCACAACGATTGCGATCGATGGAACGCGCGGCATCCTCGAGATTGCAAGCGGGATGAATCACATGATCCGGCCCGATTCCGCGACCAGCTCTCATCAAAAGGTCCCTCCATCAGACAGCAGGTGTTTCTTGGGTATCAGGGAGGAGGGATCCTGTGCGTCAAGGACTTGCATGATTCGCCTGGCGGCATGGCCATCGCCAAAGGGGCAACTCAAGTGTCTTAGCTGCTCGCGGTAATGAGAATCATTCAGGGCATGGTCGATGGCGATGCGAATGGACTCTTCATCAATGGGAACGAACTGCACGTTTCCCGCATGCTGCCGCCCTCGCTGACGGTCGCCAACGTTGATCGCCGGAATACGCAGAAAGGCACTTTCCAGAATACCAGCCGAGGAGTTACCCAGCATCAGGTTACAGCGCTTAAGGAGAGCCACCCAGCCATCCTGCTCCACATTGCTGACCGCGATCACGCGATCAAGTCGTTCGCGTGCACGCAGCAGACCACTGGCGCCGGGGTCGCTGTTAGGCGTGTTGACAACAACCTGCAGGTCCATCTCCGAGCATGCTTCGAGAATGCAGTCAAGCTCAGCTTCGGCCTGCAGGGGGTCAGGTCTGGTGGCATGATGTGTCACAAGCGCCAGCGGCATGCCCGGGACAAGGCCAAAGCGACTTGCCAGCTGATCACCTGTCCAGTCCCTGTGGGACGCTATGCGATCCAGTGCCGGATTCCCGGACACATGAACTCTGGCCGGGTCTTCACCCAGCTTGAGCAATACATCCCGGGACGCGGAAGAGGCGGCAAAATGCAGGTGCGATAGCTTGCTGACCGCGTGTCTCACACTGTCATCCACGGTCGACCATCCCATGTCGCCGCCAAAAATGTGTGCCACGGGAATCCAGCTGTAGGCAGCCGCCGTTGCGGCCATCAACGTGTCTTCACGATCACCCAGAATCAGCACGAGATCTGGTCTGACTTCGGCCATATCCTGGGCCAGGGCAGCCAGTTCAAGACTCATACTCTTCAGACGGGCTTCCGGCGTATCCCAGTCGATCAGCGTCGGTCGCATGATCACATGCTGGAATCCGCTGATGCGTGATACAGTTCCCCCCCAGGCCCGGGCAAGATGGGCGCAACTGACGAAAAGGAAAAGCTCGTGCTTTGTTGAGGACTCAATTGCCTGAAGGACTGGCTGCAGCAAGTCATAATCTGAGCGGCTCCCGGTAATGGCAAGAATCTTCATGGCTGCATATCCTCCCCAAAGTGCTCGCGCTTAAGGAATTCTCCCGCTTCCAATGGCCTGTCAAGGCGCCTGCCGGTAAGCTCCTGATGCTGCCATGGTGCAATGCCGCCAGCCGGACGCAGGCAGATCAGGTCGCTCTTTTCTATTACATGACCCGCAGGCAAGGGATGTCTGGCGGCAAGGGATTTTCTGGCAACTTGCCTGACATTCTCCTCGCACGGCATCACACGCTTGATTCCGTCACCCAGAATCTGCCCGGCGTGTGACAACTGCTGGACAAAGGCCACCAATTCAGGCTCCTCAAGCGAGCAGGCGTGATCAGGCCCGCTGGCTGTGCGACTGTGTGTCACATGCTTTTCAATGATCACAGCCCCGCAAGCCATGGCCAGCTGGGCAGCAAGGGTTCCTGCAGTGTGATCGCTGTATCCTGTGATACAACCGGTAGCCCGCATGTGTGGAAGTACCCGCAGATTGCATTCATCCTCAGGAGCGGGATAGCAAGAAACACAGTGCAGCAGGGCCAGACGATCCTGATCATCCTCGAAGAGGGAGACCACCCGCTCAACTTCTTCCTGTGTGCTCATTCCAAAGGAGACAATGACTGGATGATTTGTATCACGCGCAGCTTCCAGCAGGGGTAGATTGTCTGCATCGCCGGAGCCAATCTTGATGAAGTCAGGCTTCAGATGCGTTATCTCTTCAAGTGAAATCTCGTCAAAGGGGGTACAGCCAAAAGCCAGACCCTTTTCTGAAGCCAGCCTGCGACACGCGGCAAGAGTTTCGAGCTCAATCTCCAGGCGCTTAAGCATGGCATGCTGTGATTCGTCAGGGGCTGAACGCTGTTGGTAATCAGCCTGTGGAGCTGTCATTGAGGCCAGCCGGTCTGCCTTGAAGTACTGGAATTTCACGGCCTGGCATCCACAGCGGGCTGCCATTTCTACCAGCCGAAGGGCCTGTGAGGAAGACCCATCGTGGTTTACGCCGATTTCGGCGATGATCCAGGGCCATTGATTACCCACTATCTCCCTGACAGTCTTCATTCTGTTATCAGCTCCAGCTTATCCAGCATGAGCCCGGCAACTGCCAGATCGAAGGCTGTGTCGATGTCAACGCTCTCAAAAGCCGGCATGCGCAGGGCCTTGACACCGTGACTGAGAATTCGCGGGTCTTCGAGGAAACGACTCACCTTGATCAGATAAATCGCACCATTCAATGTGTAGACATCGCAGCGACTGATTTCGTGACACATGCCTGAGCTATTCACGACCCGCAGCCACTGACCGGGTTTATGAAGCGGCCCCACGCTGACGCATTCTGCACCCATAGCACATGCCGCGCGGATGGATTCACTGCTGCGGAAGGGGGAAGTAGGTTGCAGCAGCATCAACCAGTCTGGAAGATTGTCAAGGTGCAGCGACTTCAAGTAGTGCTGCACCACAACAGCACTGCTGGTCTCGTCGCCCGCCAGTTCTTCAGGCCGAACGACAATGTTGATCTGTGACTGATCGATGGTATGTGACACAAGTTGTGCGTCATCGGTGCTGAGTACAATCTGCCGAAAGCAGCCGGCCTCGATGGCCGCCTGATAGCTCCAGTCGATCAAGGGCTTTCCACCCAGCAGCTTCAGGTGCTTGCCTGGAAGCCGGCGCGACCCTGCGCGTGCGGGAATCAGAGCATCAATCAGCATGATGAGCTTCGCTCCCCGTAGAGTGCAGATTCCAGACGATTATCAATCACCATGGGCTGCATGCCACTGGCCAGTCGATCCGAGAGGTGTATCGCAGACAGGGGCAGTGCTTCTCCGCTGACAAGCTTCAGCTCACGAATCCACAGCGCACCGCTGCCACAGCGCACGAGCAGGTCGTCCGGCGGGGCGAACACGTCGTTCTCGCCCGCGATGAGGATCACGGGACACGAATCCCCACGGG
>CAYFPS010000005.1:50292-166799 GCA_964345075.1 uncultured Bacteroidaceae bacterium
ACAGCGCACGAGAATGCCCTCTTCCTGATTGCGATCGATTACAGATCCGGCAATCCCGGCAGATGCTGGTAGCGAAACAGGTGCCGAGCAGTCGGGAACCAGGATTTCCTGATGATGCAGGCGTGTTCGCGCAATCGGATTGGGCGACGAAAGAGCCAGGATGAATCGTGATACACGTTCAGCCGGCCAGTTCCAGTCGATCCACTCATCGCCGGCCATACGCCTTGGATAGTAAACCGCCCGGGCCAGATCCGGCCACTCGCCTTCTGGTTGATGAAGGGCAAGGACCTCATCCAGCAGTTCGGGAACAGCGTGCGCCACTCGGGTAAGCGCTGCACCGAAATTCATGCCTGGATCAAGCTTGACGAGGCTGCGCGCAAGGACGGGACCAGCATCCACTTTCTGGATAGCACGCATCACGACCAGATCGATTTCCCGCCTGCCCTCAATCAGTTGCCAGGTGAGAACCGCACGTCCTCGCACACTGGAGGGATGACCGGCATGCACATTGTATACGGGCAGGTCTAGATCAAAGATCGGCTTGCGAAACAGCTGATCGTAGGAGACGGAAAGCAGCAGGTCGGGCGCCTGTTCACGAATCCAGCTGATGGCCTCTTCGGAGTTGATCGAATCGAAGCTGCGGTGGGGGAGCATGCTCGCTTCAACCTTTGAAACAAAGGCCGCATCAGTCGGATTTCGCCGTGTGACAACCGCCAGCAGCTGCCCATGCTGTTTCAGACGCTCACAGGCCTTGTCTGCCCATTGACCATCACCAAGCAGCAGAACGCGCTTGAATGCTGACCGCGAAGCGGACACGGGTCAACTCCGTGGACCGCGACGCTGCCCCTTGCGCGGTCGCCGGGAGCGAATCAGCTTTTTGTAATACTCGGGATCGAGCCGAATCGAGGGACGGTTTGTGATCAGCTCGTAATCACCCTCTTCCATATCCTCTGTGATACGATCCAGGTGATCAAGCACGCTGTTGATGTCTTCGCCAATGAAGAACTCAACATCGTCGCCTTCCTTGACGTCCCACTGCTGAGTCTCGACCGCGCGGTCGTAGACTTCCGGGTAACGCTCGATGGCATAAATACGGGCACGCGGATCCTTGCGCTCGCGAATGGCGCTGAGCTGATAGCCCATGCCGACGCCGAAGACGATCAGGGCCTTCTTGCCGCGCAGCGTGTCCTTTTCCTGTGAACGGGCCATGACTCCCCCTGTAATTGTGCCTGCTCTATGGCAAGCTCAATGCCAGAAGGGATGAAGGGCCAATTTGTTGATGCTCAAAGCCTTTGAACTTCTCTTCTCCGGAACTTGGAAAGTCCCGAACTGGAGCAGCTCTGCCGCTCGGCGCCTGGAGGAAGGAAAAGATTGCCTTGAGATCAGGTCTGGGCGAGAGGCTTCATGTAGTTGCGGGAAGCGGCCGGATCCTTCAATCCAGACCCCGTGACGATCAGCACAACCTTGTCATCGGCACTGATCAGACCACGCTGCCGGGCTTCATGAAAACCGGCCAGGCTTGCCGCGCCCGCAGGCTCGGCAAAAACGCCCGCGGTTGATGCCATTTCCACAAGGGCTCGCAGGATTGCCTCATCTGTAACACGAAGCAGTTCACCACCGCTTCGACCCAGTGCGGCCAGGGCTCCATAGGCATTTCGCGGAACGTTGACATTTAACGAGTCCGCAACACTAGAGGCCTTTCCGCATGTAGCAGCACCGGCATCCCCGGCTTGCCAGCCTCTCCAGAGCGCGTCGCTCTGTTCAGACTGAACTGCAAAAACTCTTGGCATCCTGCTGATAAGTCCGGCGCGTAGCAGGTCTTCCAGTCCACGTATCACGCCATGAACAATCACACCGTCGCCCGAGCTCACAATGAGGCAGTCTGGCTGGGTGGGAGATAGCTGGGCTGCTATTTCCAGCGAAAGTGTCTTCTTGCCTTCGATAGTGTATGGATTACAGCCTGTATTACGATTGTACCAGCCTTCCGTGATACAAGCCTGCATGCTGGTGTCAAATGCCTGATCGTAGGTGCCATCGATCAGCACCAGCTCGGCACCAAAGGCGCGCATCTGATCCAGCTTGGCCGGGGGAGCCTTTGCAGGAACAAAGAGCCGACACTCCAGGTCCAGCGCAGCACACATGCAGGCCAGTGCAGATGCTGCATTTCCGGTAGAGGCTGTGGCAACGGTTTTCAGCCCATACTCGATCGCCTTCATGCAAACCAGCCAGGACGCGCGGTCCTTTGTAGACGCGCTGGGATTCCTTCCGTCATCCTTGATCCATAGTGCAGGATGATTGAGCCCTTTGCGAAGGCCAGGCACTTCAAGCAGTGGAGTCGCTCCAGTAGTGGGTGCTGCCAACTGCGGTGGCTGGTCCAGTGGCAGCCAGTCCTGCCAGGCCGGAGCATCAAGCCCGCCGGGCCACTGATTCGGCAGAGTCTCGATGACCACCTCAAGCACTCCACGCAGTGCTTGACCGGGCTCTTGCAGAGAGGAACAGCTGGGGCAAAGCAGCCTGTCCGCACTTGGCGAACAGGCTGTTCCACATTCAACGCAGCGCAGAACGTGCCCGGGCATTACATCACCGATGCCATCAGGGCCTTCTGCACATGCAGACGGTTTTCCGCTTCGTCGTATACAACGGACTGCGGTCCGTCGATCACTTCATCGGTCACCTCGCGCCCACGGTCGGCAGGCAGCGGGTGCATATAGATCATGTCTTCCTTGCCCAGAGCCATGCGCCGTGCATCACAGCACCAGTCAGGATACTTGCCGATCAGGTCGATGCCTGTCTTCGTATCCTGCGTGGTCATCAGAGGCCCCCAGGACTTGGGAATGACGATATCAGCATCCTCGAAGGCATCCTCGAAACGGTGGCTGATCTCAAACTTGACGCCGGCTGCCTCCGCGTTCTGACGGGCCTGATCTTCGATCTCGGGCATCAGGCGGAATTCCTCCGGGTAGGCCAGCGTGACATCAATACCCATGCGCGGCATCATCAGGATCAGACTCTGCGGCACAGAAAGCGGCCGCACATAGTTGGGAGCACTCGTCCAGGCCACTCCCAGCTTGAGTTTGCGGTCGCGACCAAAGCGCTCGCGAATGGTCATGTAATCCGCCAGAATCTGGCAGGGGTGATACACGTCGCACTGCATGTTGAGCACCGGCACCGAAGCGTGTTCGGCCACCTCACGCAGGTAATCGTTTCCCTCGCGGAAGGCGCAATGACGAATCGCAATGGCCTCGCCATAACGGCTGAGCACATTGGCTGTATCACGGGCATTTTCGCCATGGCTGATCTGCATTTTGTCGGGTGAAAGGAAGATGGCGTGGCCACCCAGCTGTGTCATGCCAGTTTCGAAACTGTTGCGCGTGCGGGTGCTGGAGTCGAAGAAAATCATGTAGAGCGTCTTCTTGTCCAGCAGGTTGGATCCGGAACCCATCTTGCGGCCAAGCTTGAGCTGCATGGCCATTTCAATCAGGTCTTCCAGCTCGCTTGTGCTCCAGTCCTGTGTGGTGATGAAATCCCGGCCTTTGTACTTCTCGTTCATTGTGTCCTCACATCAATTCATTCGACCTTGCGGCCATCTCGCGCGCCATCTCAGCGTATACGGCTGCTGCGCGCACCATGTCGTCTTCGGAAATCCACTCTTCGGTGGAATGAGACAATTCTTCCAGGCCCGGTGCAAATCCAATGGTCGGAATGCCCAGGCGTCCCATGCTGGCCACGCCATTTGTGGAAAAGGTCCAGCGTGAGATTCTGGGAGCGGCACCAAGTACACGCTCAGCCGCGCTTGCACCAGCCTCGACCAGTGGGTGCTCTTCAGGCAGAACCCAGGTAGGAAAGCTCTTGTCCTGATGCGCACGAGTTCCGCGCCAGCTGATTTCATCGTATACAGGCAGCTCGACCACCGCATCGCCGATGTTTGGCAGTTCACGAATCTGCCTTAAGGCTTCTCCCACAGTCTCGCCAGCAGTCAGGCGACGATCGATCCAGATACGCGCCTGATCAGGAACCGCGCAGAGACTGGGGGTCTTGCAGTCAATGTGTGACACAGTGACACTGCCCTTGCCCAGAAAATCATCGGTGGGAAGTCGCTTGTGCAGCTCTTCGATATCCTTGAGGATGGGAGCCATCTTGTAGATCGCATTTGTCCCGCGATCACAATGAGCGCCGTGTGCACTGACACCGCGTGTTGTCACACTGATCTCCATGCGACCACGATGCCCACGGTAGATATTCATGTCCGTTGGCTCACCAAGGACAACCGCGTGCGGCTTGAGACCGTCTTTCTCGATCAGGCTGAGTAGCGGATGGCCATCACAGTCCTCTTCCATCACGGAAGCGCAGAGCACAACACGAATTCCTTCAGGAAAGGCGCCCGCATCCATAAGCGCTCGCATGCCATAAGCCATGCAGGCAATGGCTGGCAGCTCGTCGACTGCTCCGCGGCCGTATACACGACCATTTTCGCGCTTGCCCTTGAAGGGGTCATAGCTCCAGTTGGCAATGTCGCCAACACCCACGCAGTCTATATGACCGTCCATCAGCACCGTCAGTGGTCCCGAGCCGATTTCAGCGATTACACTGCCCAGTGTATCAAAGCGCACATTTTCGAACCCCAGCCGTTCGTATTCGGCCAGGCAGCGACGGCAGCGCTCTTCTTCCTTCAGGCTTTCGGCGGGAATGGCGATGAGATCCCGCAGAAACTTCACCATCTCTTCGCGACGCTTTTCTGCCGCCTTGATCAGCTCATGCATGGGCGACTCCACTCTTTGCTCCTGAATCACGATTGAAGGCCGTGATCTTTTCATCCAGCGATTCGATCTGTTCCTGAATGTCGCGCCAGAAGCCGGGATCCCAGAGCGCATCCAGCTCGGCGACTGTTTTTCCCTGCTGCTCTACCCAGGTGAAGTACTTCAGGTGATGCAGCTTCTTGCGATCCGGATAGCGCAATTCCTGGAAGAAATCGGTCTTCTGGGAAAGCAGGGGACCAGCAAGGTCAAGCTCGGCCTGCAGACTGGTGTAAGCGCCCCTGCTCTCAGTGAGCTCTTCAAGGCGTGATTCATACATGTTGGCTGCATCGGTAAAACTGGTGAAGAGGACAGTCTCTTCGTCCAGATCAAACCAGCGCGCCGTCTTGATGCAGCTCAGCAGATTGCAAATGCTGCTAAGGCCAAGCAGCTGCAGCTGTGTTACAGTCTCTTCGGGGATGCCATTCCGGATGAGGACTTCAAGTCCGGCGGGATCGTTGAAAAGCCTGAAGATGCGCATTGTGTCTTCATCATCAATGGCGCAGACACCATCCGTGTTACGCACATTGTGAATCCATGGCACATGCTTGTCGCCGATACCTTCAATGCGGTGTCCGCCGTAGCCGTTCATCAGTAGCGTCGGACACTGCAAGGCCTCCGAGGCGACAATCCGGGCACCCGGAATCTCGCGCTTCAGGCGGTCACCGGTTGCCAGTGTACCACCTGAGCCGGTTGATCCAACCCACCATGCACTCTCAACGTTCTTAAGTCCGTGATACACTTCCAGACACGCATCACCCGTAACGGCGTAATGCCACTGGTAGTTTCCGAATTCCTCGAACTGGTTGAAGATCACGGCCTCGCCCCGTGCTCCACGAATGTCCCAGCAGGCGTCGAAGATCTCTTTGACATTGCTCTCGCAGCCGGGTGTAGCCAGAACTTCCGCACCGATACTCTCCAGCCAGCGAAAGCGCTCCTGACTCATCTCTTCCGGAAGGATCGCCAAAGCCTTGCAGCCAAGAAGCGCAGAGTCGAAAGCTCCGCCCCGGCAGTAGTTTCCAGTGCTGGGCCAGACAGCGATATGGCGCGTGGGATCAAACTCGCCATCAACAAGCCTGGGAACGAGGCAGCCAAATGCCGCCCCTACCTTGTGCGCGCCAGTTGGAAAGTGCCTGCCGACAAGGCCGATGATCCGCGCCTTGACACCACTTAACTCTGGAGGAATCTCGATAGCGTTAACGGGCCCGTAGCCTTTTCCGCCTGGATTGTTCTTCCACGTGATACGAAAGAGGTTAAGCGGATCCGGCTTCTGCATGTCAACAGACTCAAGCGCCTGCTGTATTCCGGCTGGAACTTCCTGTGGTCGACGTTGCTGGGCCAGAGTCGGGATCACGACTCCCAGCTCCCTGCAGCGAATCAGAGCATGTTCTCTGCTCTGTGCATCTCTCATGTTGCCTCCTGGCTCCGACTGCCGATACGGAGCATTCTGTAAAAGGTCGCCTCAGCTGCGCCGAGGTTCACCTGCTGCGGCAGTATTGTTGAAACGTTTTTCCAGTTCAGGCTTGATCGCATTCAGGTCACGGCCAAGCTTCTCTTCATCAATGGTTATAAGCCTGCCCATCCTCATCAGCCAGCGGCCTGAGGAAAGTGTATCACGGGCTTCTGCCTGTGACAGACCGAAAATCAGATTACCCAGCAGACTCGCTCGATTCAGCGTAATTCCACTGACATGATTCCAGACTACCAGATCGGCCCGGGCACCAGCGTGGATTCGACCCCGTGATGCATCGTTGAAGTGCAGGGCCGCCAGATCTGCATTGGCGGCCAGCAAGTCGGAAAGAGAATCCCAGCCTGCTGCGGAATCCCTGCTTTTGGCGCGGGCCAGCAGGAAAGCGCTGCGCAGACTGCTAATCATGTTTGAACTCATTCCATCCGTGCCCAGGGTCAGCTTGATTCCTGACGCGCGCATCGCCTTAAGCTCAGGCAAACCGACCTGATTGTTTGCATTGGACTCAGGATTGATCACAAGCCAGCTGCCATGGCGGGCGATCGTCTCCAGATCACTCCGCTCAAGATGGATTCCGTGAGCAATCAGCGCCCGCTCATCCAGCAAAGAAAACTCGGCCAGACGCTCGATCGGGCTCTTGGCAAAGTGTTCCCGGCTGTGTGACATCTCCAGCAGGTCTTCTGCCACATGAATATGGATTCCATGCTCCTCGCGCCGGGCGGCAAGCCAGGTCAGCTCGTCATTGGAGAGGGTAAAGGGCGCATGAAGTCCCACAAGCCCGCGCAGATTACTGTCACCCTTGCGTTCTTCTGCAAAGCGCAGGCTCTCTTCAAGGCCGGAAAGAGCTTCCTCGGGAGCATTACGCGAACTGGCCTCGTAACACAAAACGGCAGAGAGACCGGCCTGATTCAGTTCTTGGCCAAGTAAATCCAATGATCCCGTGATACAGGATGGAGAAGCATGGTGATCAAAGAGACACGTGCAGCCACTGCGAATGGCCCGCGCTGCGGTCAAACGCGCGGAAAGCCTGATAGATGCGGGGTCAAGCGCACGATCCAGTCGCCACCAGAGCTGGCGCAAGGTTTCAAGAAATGAAGGCATCTCTGCTCCGGGATTCAAACCGGCTGCCAGAGCAGAATAGATGTGATGATGAGCATTGACCAGACCAGGCGTCAGCAGGCGACCACCAAGATCCTGCCTTTCGGCATGCGGGTAAGCCTCAAGAATCCCGGCCGATGGACCGCAGGCCAGAATGCGCGAGCCCTGAAAGGCAACGGCACCGCCTTCAATAACGGACTCTGCCCGCCAGTCCAGGAGGAGCTGCGCATTGTAGAGCAGCTCGATGCGCTCAGACATGGTCTCGCTCCTCTCTTGGAATGAAAAGGCCCCGTGGATCGCCAAAGCGTGTCTCACCATCTTCACGGCTGAACACGCATTGTCCTCGAAGCCAGGTTTGCATTACACGCGCCTTGAACTCCTGCCCCTCAAAGGGCGTGTAGCGGTTCAGGTTGTGCAGTTCCCTTGCCCTGACTGTCCAGCTACAATCGTCATCCAGCACTACAAAATCTGCATCACGGCCAACGGCGATCTCACCCTTGCGAGCGGATATCCCGAAAAAGCTGGCGGGTCCGGTAGCAAGCAACTGACACAAGCGATCCAGACCTATCTCGCCGCTGGCGACACCTCGCGTAAACAACCAGGGAAGCAAAAGCTCGACACCGGGGACTCCCCCGTAATCACGTTCAAAGTTCCCCGTCTGCTTCTCTTCCGGCCACTTTCCGGCGGCGTGATCGGTTGCCAGAAAGGCAAATTCGTTCTGTATCACACCCCGCCAGAGTCGATCCCTGTCCTCGGCTCTTTTGACAACAGGAGCTGTCTTCAGAAGACTTCCAAGTTCAAGCAGATCCTGCCAGGTAAAACTCAGATAATGTGGCGCGCTTTCTGCCGTGACCCTGCAACCTTCAGCCCGCGCCTCGCCTATCAGGTCCAGTACCTGTCCGGTTCCCAGGTGCACAATGTGCAGGTGAGCGCCGCTTTTCCGTGCGACATCAATAACGCGCCGCGCAGCTTCAAGTTCTGCCGCTTCAGGCCGGGAACGATAATAGCGTTCCGCGGGATGCAAGTCTACGCCCTCGATCTTGCTCCTTAGGGCCTCAACCGTTTCGCGGTCTTCAGCATGAACGCCCAGAGGCAGACCAAGTTTGCCCGCGACCCTTGCAGCCGCCAGCATCTGCTCGTGATTCAAGTCGCGAAAGCTGTCCATGCCGGAAAGCATGTAACACTTGATAGCCGCAATCCCCTCTGCAGCAAGTTCCTGCAGGCCATCTTCCCATCCGGGATCAGCCTCCATCATGTTTGCGCAGATTCCACCCCAGAACATGAAGTCTACATGAGCCTTGTGTGACACGGCTTTCAGTTTGCTTCTGATGTTTTGTGCAGAACTAACCGCAGGCTTGGATGTGCAGGGCATGTCAACAATGCAGGTGATCTCGCCAGCGGCTGCAGCAGCTGTGCCTGTTTCAAAGGTCTCTCGCCAGGTATAGCCAGGATCATCAAAGTGAACATGACCGTCGATCATGCCTGGCAGCAGCAGGTGGTTGCCGGCATCGAGAACGAGTTCTCCTGCCCTCTCCCTGATTGAGCAGGCAGGATCAATCTGGCTGAACTTTCCTTCCTCGATGCGTATCACGGCGGCCTGAGGCTCGGAAGCCCCCAGCATCACGCGGCGGGCCTTGATCAAGAGATTCACTTCCGCCCCCCGTTAATGAGGGCAGAAATGGACAGATCCGGATCTCCGAAGAGCCTTTTCTCAAGCAGCTCGCGCAGCAGCGGTTGAGCCTCCATGCCGCGTGATTCAAGCTCGCCCTCTTCTGGCAGGTGCAGGCCAGCTGAGTTATCAGCTTGCCAGAGCTCACTGTCCAGGACGATTCGCGGCTTGAGCTCAATTGGATCACCCGCCTCCGGACACCATGTATTGCAGTTTCCGCAGGCGTTGCAGGCATCTGCCAGGTAGGCCAGCTGAAAGTTGCGGCTGACACCATCTTCATCTGGCTTGGTGGGCCAGGCGAAGAAGGCATTATTGGGACAGACTGTGATACAGAGCTTGCAGTTGCAGCAGTCAAGACTCTCCAGCTTGACGGTCTCACGGCGGGGCGCCTTGCGAACCTTTTCGCTTGCATAGCGGGAATTGACAGCAGATTCTTCCGCCACCGCGTGAAGACGATGCTGCCTCAGGCTCCAGCTGCCGGCCTGGTCTTCAGACAAGCCCTGATACTCCCGCAAGCTTGTCATGCCTCTGGCCAGCATTTCCTTTTCAACAGCGGCCAGCATGGGCGTGATACGCGCGTAACCGCCCTGCTTGAGCAGCTCGGTGCAAAAGGTTAGCGGAACAAAGCCGCATGCCAGGGTAGAAGCGACATTCCTGCGATCAATCCCTGCGCTGAATGAGAGTCCAAGCGGGCGCGACAGCCTTGAACAAACCAGATCAGCCGTGGCCAGAGCAAGCGGATACAAGGGCGGACCGGAGAGGTACATGTGCCGATCCTGCTGCGTGGGAAAGTGCTCGGGCTTATTTTTCAAAATCAGGGTATTGGAGAATTTTGCGCCGAGTTCAAGATTCCGCGCTGCGGCATAATCCTGCAATCGCTCGATCATGGGGATGGCTTCTTCGAGCTGCAGGTCTGTGGCAATACCTTCCGGATCGAGTTCCAGATCGCGGTAAGCCATTTGCTCGTGAAGGCGATGCCTGAGCTCAAGCTCACCCAGAAGAGTGGGATTGAACTTGACCACCACATTCCAGCCTGCATCAAGCAGAAAGCAACTCATGGCTTCGATCTCGCCAGGCGGACAGCCATGAAAGGTCGAAAGCGTGATGGTTCTGGCAAGTGGCCCCGTAGGAGCCACTCCTGCAAAATCCAGTAGCTCCGGTCCAAGTTCGCCAGCAAGCTCGTGATACAATTCCTGCGGTTGCATTGCCTGTGCCAGAGCGTGACGCATCGGCTCCGAGCGCAGTCCTTCCAGATTGTAGCCCACACTAAGATCCAGCACGGCATCAATCCATGGGCCCGGCGTGAAGTCAAGCCTTCCGGCTTGATTTGCGAGCAGATCCAGCAACCAGCGGGTTTTGGTGTACTCCTTCAGGCTTTCCTTTAGGCGCAGCTCCTGACTCCACTCAACATTGAAGGCTAGATCGGGAGCATGAATGCAAGGTCTGGGAAGCTCAAGTTGATCCAGCACCTGAAGGGTTTTCAGCTCGAAAATGCGCGCGCCACCCAACCAGCCAAGCACCATGTTCTGGGCCAGCTGTGTATGCGGGCCGGCGGCAGGACCAAGCGGATTCCCGGCCCTTAAGCCACCAACGGTCACAGACAGATCGAGTCCCGGGTGCGGCCTGTACCAGTGCTTGCGCTCCATTCCGAAGACGGCCCCGCCAGCTGAGAGATCACGCTGGAGACGAGCAAGTAGCCGGGCAAAGGGAATGGGCTTCAGCTCAACCACGGGCAGGCCCTTTCAGGCAGCGGTTTCGATCCTGCTTCATGGGAAGGCGTGTTCGCATGACGCCATCGAACTGTCGCAGGGCCGATGCCACGGCTGCCGCTGTTGGAACCAGACCAATTTCCCCGATTCCCTTGACGCCGTATCCGCCGATCGGATCGGGCTCCTCAATCAGGATCACCTTCATGGGAGGCGTTTCGTGGGCGCGCAGGACTCCCACATCCTTCAGCCGCAGCGAGTCAGGTTGCCCATCGGTACAGGGAAAGTCTTCACTGAGTGCGTAGCCCAGCCCCATGTGCAGGCTGCCTTCAAGTTGCCCGACACAGGAAGCAGGATTGATCGCGCGACCAACATCATGTGCTGCAACAAGCTCTGTGATACGTCCGGATTCATTCATCAGGACCAGCTGCGCCGCATAGCTGAAGGTCATGTGCGTGACCGGGTTTTCCACATCTGCTCCGGGCTTGGTCGTGATACTGCAATGAAATTCGCCGTTGAATTCCATTCCGGCCAGGCGGGAAAGCTCCTGCTCCCCCAGAGCTGCTGCCAGTTTGCGAGCAGCGTCTCCAGCAGCGGCACCCGCCAGTGCAGTGGCGCGAGAAGCTGTTGTCATGCCGCATAACAGCGCTTCTTCCGAGCGTGTGGCCACATCCATGATGGCAACCGGCAGACCTGTCTCCTCTGCAACAATCTGTCGCAGAATTGTGAAGAGCCCCTGCCCCATTTCAGTAAAACCGGTGTTGACTTCGAGCCTGCCTTGATCTGTCACACGAATCCGGACTCTGCCCGAATCCGTCATACCGTTGCCAATGCCCGTATTCTTGATGCCCAGCGCAAGACCGGCACCGGGATGCTCGCGATAGATTTCCTCCACCGCATCGAGACAACGCTCCAGCCCGCGAACACTTTCATTCATGATCTGGCCTGTGGCAAAGCGCAGGCCCGGGCGCAGAATGTTCTTCCTGCGAATCTCAAAGCGGTCGATACCGGTGCGCTCAGCAAGCTCATCCAGCAGGCTTTCAATGGCGAATGCTGCCTGGTTGACACCAAATCCGCGCATGGCACCACAGGGCGGGTTGTTCGTATACGCGGCCCGGGCCTCAACGTCCACAGCCGGGACATGGTAGGGACCGCAACTGTGTCCGGCCGCCCGCTCGAGGACTTTTGCCCCGACACTGGCGTAAGCGCCTGTATCACCGATCATGCGAATCCGCGCAGCCTTCAGCATGCCACCTGCATCGGCAGCAAGTTCATAGTGCATGCGAATCGGATGTCGCTTGGGATGCAGGCGCAGGCTTTCTTCCCTGCTGAGCGCGCAGTGAACGGGCTCGCCTGCAAGCCATGCCGCCAACGCCGTCTGCCCCTGAATGGAAAGGTCTTCCTTGCCGCCAAAGGCTCCGCCATTGGGAACCAGTTCGACGAGTACCTTGTCCATGGGCAAGTTCAGGATAGCCGCAATCTGCCTGGCATCATCGTGTACGCCCTGCCCCTGACTGTATACATGCAAGCCGCCGTCGACAGGCCTTGCAAGGCAAGCCTCAGGCTCCAGGAAGGCGTGTTCGATTCGCTGAGTCTCAAAGGTTCCCGTGATACAATGATCAGCATCGCTCAGCTTCGCTTCGACATCTCCGCGCCGAAAGAAGCTTGCATCCAGCAGGTTTCCCTTTTCGTGTATGCGTGCTGCACCTGAATCGAACGCAGCTTCCGGATCACAGACAGGCTCAAGCAGCTCCCAGCGGGCCACCAGCGCCTGACGAGCCTGTCGGGCCTGATGGCGGCTCTTGGCGACAACCACCGCCAGCACATCGCCCACACAGCGTGTCTCTTCACCCACCGCGACCATCAGTGGCCAGTCCTGCACAATCAGACCGTTATAGCGCTGACCGGGAATGTCCTCCCAGGTGTACACGGCAACAACACCGTCCTGCTGCTGAACAGGAGCAACATCAAGGGCAAGCAGACGGGCCCGGGGGTGGGGCGAGAAAACCAGCGCCGCATGGAGCATGTCTTTACCGGCCATGTCGGCCACAAAGGGTCGCTCGCCCAGAGCCAGGGCTTCCGCGCGGTATCTGGGCAGCCCGGCTCCGATGCCTTCACTGTCTGCGGGCGCTTGTGATTCGCCGCTGGCGGCGCGCTTGATAGCCCGCTCGATACTCTTGTAGCCCGTGCAGCGGCAGAGATGTCCTTTCAGGGCACTTTGTATACGCCCTGCATCCGGCGTCGGATTATTCTTCAGCAAGGCGTGGGTTCGCATGGCAATGCCGGGAGTGCAAAATCCACATTGTACGGCCTGCTCGTCGGCAAAAGCACGCGCAAGCAATTTGCGCTCGGCATCGCTCAAGCCCTCCAGAGTTGTGACTTCCTTGCCTTCAATTCTGCAGGGTTTGGTCTTGCAGGCCAGCACGGGTCGACCGTCAATCAGGACCGTGCAACAACCGCAAATCCCCTCTGGTGAACAGCCATCCTTGATTGAGCGTATGCCTGCCTCTTCCCGCAGCAGTTCAAGCAGGTTGCGCCCATCGTCGGCAGGCAGACTGCAGGGCTTTCCATTAAGTTGAAACTCCACACGACTCAAGGTCTAGCTCCTTCCTGCTCCAGCCAGGCCGCCCACTCTTCAGGACGATTCAAGTTCAGGCGCGCATGGGGACAGAGTGCGCGGCTACGCGTGACACGCCCTTTTTCGGACCATTCACGCAGTTTGTAATCCAGTCGCCAGTTGGCAGATGCCGCCAACTCGGCAAGGGCAGGAGCGGTCAGGCCCACCGGGTGACCACCCTCTGCGGGAAGAACCGCCCATGTATCACGGCCCATAAGCGCTTCCCGGGCCATCAGCTTCCAGGATTCCGCAGAGGGCGCGGGTGTGTCCACAGGCAAAAGAAAAAGCAGGTCCGCAGAAGCGTGGTGCTGAAGTCCAAGTCGAATGGAATCCGCCATTGGCTTCTTTGCATCCGGCTGAAGAATGATCTGCGCAGGGAGGGATTCAGGCAATAGCGGGGACAGGCCCTGATGAAGAACAACCGTGCATGAGCCTAGCCCGGCCTGCCCGAAAGACTCCAGTTGATGCTCAAGCCAGGTGCCTTCGCCCCAGGGCAGTAGCGCCTTGGGCTGACCCATGCGTGACGAAGCCCCGCCACTTAACACAAGCAGGACACACTTCAAGCAGTGCTCTCCCGCTTATGGCGCGCTTCCTGAAGCAAGAGCTCGTGCACAATAGCCAGTGCAACTTCCCGCGGACTGGAGCCGACCTCCCGCTCGCCGACAGGACAGTGCATGCGTGTTACAAGCTCATTAGAAAACCCGTCTTCCTGCAGTCGACGCCTGAACTGCAGCGCTTTAGAGCGGCTGCCAATGACACCCACCCAGGCAAAAGGCATGGACAGTGACTGCTTCACCAGTTCGTAATCCATGTCATGACTGGGAGTCATTGCCATCAGGAAGTCGCGATTAGAAACTGTCAGCTGCCTCAGGAACTCGAGCTCATTCAAATAGACACGCTGAACACTCGAGGGCAGCTTGCCTGGCTGTGGCCAATCCTCTCTGGGGTCAATCAGGGTGACGCTAAAGCGTGTGCCGGCAAGTAGCGCGACAAGCTCCGTTCCTACATGGCCTCCCCCAAAAAGAAAAAGCCGTGGTCCATCGAAGAAACACTCAAAAAGCAGTTCAACCATGCCGCCACAGCACTGGCCATGGCTGGAGAGCGTTTCACGGACGCTGTGCAGGCCGCCCTTGCCAAGCAGTTCACGGGCTCGCTCAATCGCCGCCTGCTCAACCGAGCCTCCACCGATTGTTCCTGTAACACGACCCTCAGCCGCGACCAGCATCCGCGCCCCCGGACTGGCGGGTGTCGACCCCGAACAGCCAGTCACCAGCACCATGACACAGGGCCTGCCCTGCTCTTCAAGCGCGGCGAGCTCCTTAAGCCAGTTCATGCACTTGCTCCATCCTTGATCAGGCGGATAAAAGCTTCAAGCAGATTGGCGCTGACCCGTCTGCGATAATCGGCCGTGGAGCGCACATCGTCAATCGGGCAGATCTCTTCCTGAAGTGTCTGGCGGGCCTGGCGAATTGTATCACCGTTCAGCCTTGCATTCCCCAGCAGTGCTTCGGTTTTCCTGCACCTGAGGGTGACAGGAGCCACGCTTCCAAAAACAAGCCTCAGACTCCGGCCTTCTGCAAGATTCAGGCAGCTCGCAGCCATTACAACCTTTGAAATGGCCTGACTGCGCCTGGTTCCAACCTTGCGATACCAGCTGAATCGATCCGGCTTCCGGGGAACGATAATCTTCTCAATCAGCTCATCTGCTTCCAGCACTGTATCACGATAGCCCCGATAGAAGTCGCAGAGCGGAACTTCCCGCCGCCCCCTGTGTGATCCAATCACCACGCTGGCATCCAGGGCCATCAGCGCGGGAACATTGTCAGCGGCCGGGCTGGCGTTGGCAATATTTCCACCAAGGGTTCCCCGCGCCTGAATGGCACGGGCACCCGTCAAGCGGGCAGCATCTGCAAGGATGTGCAGGTCGGGAGCATGGGCAATTGCCCTTTGCAGCTGTAGATAATTTGCGGTAGCCCCGATGTGCAGGGCGTCTTCTGCAAGGTCAACAAAATCCAGCTCTTTCAGACGATCCAGGCTCAACCAGCGCGCGCCGGTGTGGGCACCAGCCTCGTGCTGCACCATCAGATCTGTGCCACCGGCCAGCAGTTGCCAGCCCTTTTTCTTGTCCGCCAGGCAGGCATAGGCCTCTGTGAGCGTAGCCGGACGATGAAGGTCGATCGTGGATGTTCGGCCTCTCATGCCTGCTCCTCCTGCCCTTTCAATCGCGCGGAGGCTGCTCTGACACTGTCTACAATTTTGACATAGCCCGTGCAGCGACAAAGATTCCCGGAGAGTGCTTCGCGAATCTCATCTTCGGACGGATCCTGATTTTTCTTCAAAAGCGAAGCAGCGGCAAGCATCATTCCGGGGGTACAAAAGCCACATTGCGCCCCTGCTTTGCTGGCGAAGCCACTTGCCAGTGCGGCCAGTTCGGTGTCGGTGGAAAGGCCTTCGACTGTAAGGATCACGCTGCCATCAGCTTGTGATACAGGGACCAGGCAGCTGTTGACCAGCTCGCCGTCCAGTAGCACACTACAGGCACCACACTCGCCTTCGCCACAACCTTCCTTGGTGCCCGTGTATCCCAGGTTGCGTAATACATCCAGCAACCGCGAGGCTGGCGGAACGTCGCAGCTGTGTTCTGCACCATTGATCCTGAGTTGAACGTTCATCGGCGCGCCTCCTCGACAAGCGGCAGAAGATCCTCCGGCAGAGCCGGAACAGCCTTCAGTACACACCCAAGCGACATGGAAAGGGCAGAGAGCACAGCAGGGGCCGTGCCGTCCATCGGCAGTTCACCCAGTCCTTTCGCGCCACCCGGGCCGTAGCCCCAGGGCGTCTGCCTGAAGTCAACGCGAATCCGTGGCAGATCCATGAAGGTGGGCAGGATGTAATCGCTCAAGCGGTTGTTCGCCATGCGACCATCCTTCCAGACAACGTTTTCCAGCAGCGCAAAACCAATGCCTTGAGCCACTCCGCCCTCTACCTGCCCCTCAGCCAGCTGTGGATTGATCACGCTGCCGATATCCTGTAGCGCCAGAAAATCTGTAACACGCGCTTCACCGGTCAGCTGATCCAATTCGGTTTCGGCCACGTATATGGCCCAGGCATAGGTCGGGTAGGCATCACCTACATAGTTCTTGTCATCCCAGACGACCCAGGCCGGCTGCTCGTAGCCTGCCTCAAAACGCTTGTGATTTCCGCCACTGGCCATCCGCTCAAGGGCAACTTGCAGATCTTCACCGTCCTGCTTGAAAGCCTCCAGGGCAGCAGCCAAATCAAGCGCGGCACTTCGCACGAGTGATCCCACAACCATGGTCGTTCGCGACGCAACTGTTGGTCCACTGTCCGGCACATGATCAGTATCCGGCTGGTGCACTGTGACACGGGATGCTGGAAGCTTGAGTGTATCACAGACAATCTGCGTGAAAATGGTGTTTGCGCCCTGACCGATTTCGGTTGAGGCCACACGAACACTTATCCGCCCATCTGGCTCCAGCACCAGCGCGGCCTTGCTTTTTAGCAGGCGCTCGCCTGACCCTGTAAAGCCCGCACCATGAAAGAAGCTGGAGAGGCCGATGCCACGAATCGGGTCGGCAAATCCAGCTTGCTGGTTCTGCTGTTCATGGATGCTCTTGCGAGCCACATAATTACTGCGTTCAAGGGCGCGATCAAGCAGACCAGAAAGGTCGATCTCTTCCTGAATCCGCTGGCCGGTAGCGGTTGTATCACCCTTTTGCAGAAAGTTGATCCGGCGAATCTCCGCAGGATCCAGATTCAGCTGACGGGCGGCTTCATCCATGGCTGCTTCGATGGCAAAGCAACTTTGCGGCGCACCAAAGCCACGGAATGCCCCATGAGGTGGCGTGTTGGTCGCCCAGGCCCTTGCCCTGACCGCGATGTGATCACAGGCATAAGGCCCGGAGGCATGCAGGGCGCCCCGGGAAAGAACAACGGGAGTCAGTGTTACATAGGCACCGGCATCCAGGTTGAAGTCAATCTGTTGAGCCAGCAGCTTGCCGTTCTTGTTGAAAGCCAGCTTGACACGACTGAAGGATGGATGGCGCTTGGTGGTTACGGCCATGTCTTCAGCGCGATCATAGACCATCTTGACCGGGCAACCGCTCTTCATTGCCAGCAGGCAGGCGTGAGCCGCCAGCACCGAAGGATATTCCTCTTTGCCACCGAAGCCGCCACCTGTTGTGTCCTGTATCACGCGAATCTGCCCTGCATCCACGGCAAAGATCCCGCACAGAGTCTTGTGCACGTAATACGGGCACTGCATGGAGCCGCGAACACAATAGCGCTCACCATCCATCCAGGCGATGACACCCTGTGGCTCGTTGTAGGCCTGTTCCTGGGCTCCGGTCGTGTACTCGCCGTCGATCACAAGATCCGCGTCGGCAAAGTGATCGGCAGGCTGACCCTTCCTGATGTTGATTTCCTTGAGCATGTTGCCATCGCGATGTATGACAAGACGCGAGTCGATGGAAGTCTTCAGATCGAGAATAGGCTCTTCAGGAATGAGCTTCAACTTGATTGTATCACGGTAGTCAAGCAGAACTTCTCTGTCGGGATGTGCCAGTAGAAGCAGGGGCTCTTCGCTGTGATTGATGCGCCCTTCGGCCAGCAGCGGCTGATCGTCATTTAGAATGCGCACAATGTTCTCACCGGGAATATCCTCGGCGCGAACAACAACCATGCCTTCAGGAAGTGACCCCAGCTCGATGGATTCGATGCGTGCGCGTGGAACCGGCGAGCGAAAGGCCAGACCGTGAATCATGCCTGGCATCGACAGGTCGTCTACATAACGGGCCCTGCCATCAAGCTTTGCCGAGAGTTCAACACGCGGGCTGGATGCGCCCATGGAGTAATCAGTCATCAGTCGTCCATTGCGGATTGTGTGATCTGTCAATCAGGCGCATTTTGCCTGAATTAACAAGTATCAAATGAGTGCTTGAGGCCTGTTCGTCAGCCGGCTTGCGGGTACTCAAGAGCGTATCACGTTTCCAGTTGATGTCATCGGCCCCCGGAAAATCCAGACGATAATGGAGCCCACGGCTTTCCTCACGGCCAAGCGCGCATTTGATCGTCAGGTATGCCACAGCCGCCACATTGCGCAATTCAATCAGAGCGGGGCGCAGGCGTGTACGCTTGTAGTAGGTTTCGATCTCACGATTGATCAGCAGCATGCGGGCCCGGGCACGCTCAAGGCGGCTTCGCTTGCGCACGATTCCGACAAAGTCCCACATCAGGCGGCGAATTTCCTCAAGGTCATGCTGCACCAGTACCCATTCTTCGGGATTGAAGGTTCCGCTGCTGTCCCAGTGATTGATGCGCTCGGCGGGGATTTCCACACGAGCCAACTCTTCCAGGCATAGCCGGGCGGCCCGGCGAGCGAAGACAACCGCTTCCAGCAGTGAATTGCTGGCCAGCCGGTTGGCTCCGTGAACACCCGTGCAGGCAACTTCGCCCACTGCGAACAAGTTGGGCAGACTACTGCGGCCAAAGAGGTCCGTCAGAACACCGCCACACTGATAGTGCGCTGCCGGTACAACAGGAATCAACTCGCGTGTGACATCAAGCCCGTGTGACAGACAAAAGCGATGAATATTGGGGAAGCTCTGTTTAAGATCCCCGGCGTCCATGTGCCGGGCATCAAGGTAGACACAGGACTCACCACGACGCTTCATCCAGCTATCAATGCCCCGTGCGACAATATCGCGGGGAGCCAGCTCCAGACGATCATCCACACCCTGCAAGATGCGCTGTCCCAGCCTGTCAACCAGCAGCGCGCCGTGTCCGCGCAGAGCTTCGGAAATCAGCCAGTTTTCCGTTCCGGGAATTGCCAGAGAGGTCGGATGAAACTGAAAGAACTCAAGATTGGCCAGAGTGGCACCCGCCCTGTAGGCAAGTGCGACACCATCGCCTGTGGCCACTTCCGGGTTGGTCGTATGCTGGTAAATTCGCCCACTCCCACCGGTTGCCAGCACCGTGGCCGAGGCCAGGACACGGTGGATCGTGTACTCCTCCGCGGCATCCTGAACGGGCATCAGGTAGGCACCGTAACACGGGCCGATCAGATCTTCCGAGCCATCATGGAAGTGGTGGGGTGTAATCAGGTCGACGGCGATCCAGTGTTCGAGCAGTGTGATACGAGGATGAGCGCGTGCGGCCGTCAAAAGGGCACGCTCGATTTCTGCCCCTGTAAGGTCATCGGCATGGACGATGCGATGGTGCTGATGTCCGCCTTCCCGCCCCAGATGAAGCTGCCCATCCTGTGTTTGAGTAAAGCGGGTTCCGTGCTCTACCAGCCAGGCAATGCTCTCCGGTCCATTTTCAACGATGGTGCGCACAGCCTCTTCGTGACACAGACCGGCACCGGCATCCACCGTATCGGCAACATGTTGCTCGTAGGAATCTTCCCCCTTGAGTACCGAGGCAATGCCGCCCTGTGCCCGATTGGTATTTGTGTTCTCGAGCTCGGACTTGGTGACAAGCAGGACATCCGCACCAGCGGCGGCTTCCAGCGCAAAACTGAGTCCGGCGATTCCGCTGCCGATGACGAGCAGGTCTATTCTGGCCGGGGCTAATCCGCTTTGCTGTGTCACAGTTTCACCAATCGAAGTTTCTGATCAACTACCATCAGCGGTAAATCATGCTTGGCAGGAAGTTTTGCCAGGTCTTTCCAGGTACAAAGCAGTGTATCACAACCTTCACGCCGACAGCTCTCCTTAAGCTGTAGAAGATCAGTGGATGAGAAGGCATGATGATCCCGCCAGGCCTTGTGAAAGCGGGGCTGATGGCCGGCATCTACCAGCATGGACTCAAGCTGGGCCGGATCTCCAATTGCGGAAAAGAGTCCGAAGTTCAGGGGGGGCTCCAAAATGGCCCCGGCGGGATCGTGAAAACTGATTGTATCACGCTCCATGCGGAACATTGGAACAACCGTCTTGCCAGCACGGCGAAACAACTGCTCAAACCAGTCTGCAGCAGCCTGCGGATTCGCATGCTCGCAGCGACTGAAGACAATGCATGTGGCATCCATTGCTGCACAGGCCGACTCTCGAAAAGGCGCAAAAGGCAGGCACGCTGTTTTCGCCGGATGCTGATCCGCCCGCCATACAAGCACGTTGACATCGCGCCCGATTCGCTGATGCTGATAGGCATCATCCAGCAATAAACGCTCTGCACCCAGATCCTTGAGGCGACGCGCTCCCTCAACGCGGTCCTCGCAGACCGCAACAAGGGCGGTGGGGCATTGCCTCGCAAGCATCAGCGCCTCGTCACCGGCCTCTTCAAGGCTGCACTGGACTTGGCCATTTTGTGATACAAGCCTGAAGCCCTTGCTCCTTCGCCCGTAGCCCCTGAGCAGAATGGCTACTTGACCCGACGTATACTCCCAGCCTGGAAGCTCCACGCCCTTGGTGGAGGCCAGCAGGCGGATCAGGGGACTCTTTCCTGTTCCACCCAGCGCCAGATTCCCGACCGCCAGCGCAGGGATTTCCGGCTTGTATACGGGCAGGTACTCCTTGCGATATACCCAACGCCTGAACGCCATGATCAGCCCCCAGGGGAAACAGGCCAGCCGTGCGACAATCGTTCTCATTAAGGCACCGTCCAACGCTCGTCGGCCGCCTTCTCCAGCTTGACCAGTTCGGTTTCCACTTGCTGGCACTGCTTTCGAAAGTCACCGTCCGCAGGACATTCAATAGGATCGCCATAGAGTACAAGCGCACGGCTGAAGGGCCGCCACAGCTGAAAGCGATCCCAGGATCCAAACTGAATCGGTCGTTTTGCCGACCAGGTCATGGGAAGAATCACGGCACCGCTTTCCCGCGCAATCTGCACAACACCGGGCTTCAGGCGATGTCTGGGTCCTCTGGGACCGTCGGGCATGATTGCAGCCACTTCTCCCGGGTTCTTGAGCAGCTTGATCATGGCCAGCATGGCTTCCTTGCCGCCACGGCTGGTCGATCCGCGAATACTCCGAAAGCCCAACTTTTCAACTGTCCGCGTGATCATCTCGCCATCACGACTCTGGCTGATCATGGGCGTGATACCTTCGTTCACGTGTTGCAAAATGGGCAGGAGAAGGCGGCCGTGCCAGATGGCAATCAGCACGCTGCGGCCATCTGATCGAAGCCCCTCCAGCTTCTCCCTGCCTTCCGAATCAACCCTGACCAGCATGCGCAGTGTTTTAAAAAGCAGCCAGCCGAAGTTGACGGCCAGCCAGAGAACGAGCTTGCGGCGTAGCTGCTTCATTGTGTTGACCCAGTTGCCTGATCCCACTCATCGACAATCAGCTCGGCAGCGCGGCGCGATGCGCCAGGGCCAGCGAGCAGCTGGCGCACACGCGAGGCCAATTCACTTCCCTGATCCTGAAGCTTGCCCTTGCGAATGCGATCCAGGACCCAGTTGCTAAGGACAAGCCCATTTGCATCACGGTTGAGTCGCTCGGGAACCAGCTCTTCGTCTGCTGCCAGATTCACGGGACTGGCGTACTTGACCTTGACCACGCGCCGAACGATCAGGCTGGCCAGCCCATCCAGCCGGTAATACACCATGTGTGGCAGGCCTAATACAGCAGCCTCCAGACTGGCCGTACCGCTGGCCACGAGACCCAGATCGGCAGCAGCGATCAATTGATGATAATGACCTTGTATCACGCGGATCCGCCTGAAAGGCACGAGTGCTTCCTGCCACTCGTTCAAGTCAAGATGCGCTGGGAACTGTAACACAACACGAACGCCATCCTGCTCCAGCATGCGCAGTGTATCGGCCAGCAGTGGAAGATGACGCTTGAGCTCGCCTTTGCGGCTGCCCGGCAGCATGAGCAGCAGCGGCTCTTCTCCTTCAAGCCCAAGATCGCGACGGGCCTCGTCTCGGGACGGTGTATCAGCTACCAGATCGAAGACAGGATGTCCGACAAACTCAGCCCTGCCGCCAACCCGTTTGTAATCCGGCTCCTCAAAGGGGAAAATCAGTGCTTGACGATCTGTGGCACGAGCAACTCGCTTCAGTCGTCCAGACTTCCAGGCCCAGTATTTTGGGCTGATGTAATACAGGCTACGCAAGCCCAATTCATGGGAAAATTCAGCAAGCGGAAGATTGAAGCCGGGATAATCCACGAGCACGAGTTGAGACACTTCGCCGGACTTCAGCAGCTCACGCAGCGATCGCCGTACACGCAGTATGCGTGGCAGCGCGCCGAGCACATCACCCAGCCCCATTGCTGCAAGATCGCTGCTGGAATGGATGATGCTTGCACCAGCCGCCTCAAGGGCCGGCCCGCCGACAGCGATCACATTCAGCTCAGGGCGAAGGGCAAGGAGCTCCTTCAGACAGGCAGCCGCAATCTGGTCGCCCGAAGCCTCGCCGGCTACGATCAGGAGCTTGCCAGAAGCCTGATGCGGAATCTGGGCTGACATCTCAGTCGGCGTATTGCTCCCGCAGGGCCTTGATATCGTTCTTGACAGCATCGAGAATGCCGTTGACGAACTTGCCGCTGTTATCCGTGGAGTACTTCTTGGCGATTTCAATGGCCTCGTTGATCGAGACCTTTTCGGGAATGTCGGGGAAGTGCAGCATCTCGGAGATTCCGATGCGCAGAATGATCCGGTCCAGTCGGGCGATTCGCTCCAGATCCCACTTATGGGCACGCTGGGCAATAATCTCGTCGATCACCTCTGTATCACGAATCGTCTTGACAACGATATCCCGCAAAAAGCGGGCGTGCAGGCTCTCCTTGTCAAGCACGGGATCCGGCAGCGGATCTTCCGGTCCGAGGTCCAGCTCAATTCGCTGCTGAAGGACACGCACGCGATCCATCACTTCGCTAAGGGGAAGCCCGGAAACAGCCTGGGCATAAAGAATGAGTACAGCTGTCTCACGAGCTGAGCGTCTGGATATCACAGAACACCTCCGATCAGGCGATTCAAATCAACCGTCAATCAACTTCTTTGCAATCAGCTCGGAGATGTTTTCCGTGCCGCCACCAATCAACTCCATGGCCCTGGAATCACGCATGTAGCGCTCGGCGTGATACTCCCGGCTGTAGCCGTATCCACCGTGTATCTGCACGCATTCGCGGCCACAGTAGGCCGCTCCGCGGGCTCCTGAAACCTGGGCCATGCGCGCCAGACGCTCGGACTCATCCAGTCGGGCATTGGTCATGCAGGACGCCGACCTGTACAAGATCGAACGAAGACTCTCTTCTGCAATGCGCATTTCGACCAGCTTGAAACGAATCGCCTCGAACTGGTTGATCGTGCGACCAAACTGCTCGCGCTCAGCCGCGTAATCCCGGCTCAGTTCAACCATTCCACGCATCATGCCAAGCGACACGGCCGCCCAGCCCAGATGACTGGCAATCCGGACTTCCTGTGGAAAGCGCTCCTTAAGCACCAAAGCACAGGAGGTGCTCAGCTCTGCATCCCGCAGTGTCATCTGCTGAATTCCAGCTGTGCGCAACCCGAGCAGACGGGGCGATTTATCTCGTGATACACCCTCCTGATCAAGGTGCAAGAGGTAACCACAGTGGCCCTTGTCATTATTCAGACCAACCAGCAGCATGTCGGCCGTTTCACCGCCCGTGATCCAGCGCAGCGTTCCACTGGCGCGAATCTTCCCACCTTCCGCCTTGATCTCAAGCGGGTTGGCCGGATCCCAGGCCGAAGCCCAGGCGATTTGACGCTCGCCGGCACAGACGGCGGCAAAGCCTTCTGCATCTTCTCCGCTCTTGCAGGCGTCGAAGAGCATGAGGCTGCCAAAAACGTTCTGGTGTGATACAATCAGCGCAATCGCAGGATCCACCACGGCCAGTTGTTCAATGGCAAGCACGAAACTTAAAGCATCCAGCCCCATGCCGCCGGCCTCTTCCGGAACAAGCAGCGAGGCAAAGCCCATCTCGTAGAGCTGGCTCAATTCCTCTTTGGCCATCCGGTAGTTTTCTTCGCGATCACGAATGCCCGGCAGCAGGACATCCCGTGCAAACTTGCCGGTCATCTCTTGAATGGCCTGCTGCTCTTCGCTCAGTCGAAAATCCACTTTTCCTCCAGGGGAATCTGGCGGGGGCCCAGAAGACCCCCGCCAGATCATCAGGCGTAATCGTAGAAGCCGCGGCCGGATTTACGACCGAGGTGTCCGGCGGCAACCATTTTGCGCAGCAGCGGACAGGGACGATACTTGGGATCACCCAGTCCATCGTGCAGCACTTCCAGAATGGCCAGACAGACATCAAGTCCGATAAAGTCGGCCAGGGTCAGCGGTCCCATCGGGTGCGCCATGCCGAGCTTCATGATGCCGTCGATCGCTTCGCGAGTGGCAACGCCCTCGTGCAGGGCGAAAACCGCTTCGTTGATCATCGGCATCAGGATGCGGTTGGCGACAAAACCTGGATAGTCTTCACTGGCCAGCGGTGTCTTTTCCAGCTTCTCGCAGGTGAAAAGAACCAGGTCGAGGGTCGCTTGACTGGTGTCGTGTCCCTTGATCACCTCAACCAGCTTCATCATCGGCACCGGATTCATGAAGTGCATGCCGATCACCTTTTCCGGGCGGCCGGTAGCGGTGGCAATTTCCGTGATACTGATGCTGCTCGTGTTACTTGCCAGCACCGTCTCGGGATTGGCAACCTTGGCCAGCTCACGGAAAATCTTGAGCTTGAGCTCCTTGTTTTCCGTGGCCGCCTCGACCACCAGAAAAGAGTCCTTGCAGGCGGCAAGGTCACTGCCGGCCGTGATGTTCTTCAGCGCGGCATCGGCCTGTTCCTGGCTGATCTTTTCCTTGGAAACTTCGCGGGCAAGATTCTTGCCGATGGTGGCCATTGCCTTTTCCAGCTGAGGGGCGCTAACATCCACCAGCGCCACCTGATATCCGAATTTGGCGAAGACATGAGCAATGCCGTTGCCCATTGTACCTGCGCCGATTACTGTTACATGCTGCGTGTTCATGCTTTTCTCTCCACAATCATTGCCACGGCTTCACCGCCACCGATGCACAGGCTGGCCAGTCCGCGCTTCGCGTTCATGTCTTCCATCTCATGCAGCAGGGTCACAAGTATACGTGTGCCCGATGCGCCAATCGGATGCCCCAGACTGACAGCGCCACCTCGGGGGTTAACCTTGGCGGCATCCAGCTCCAACAGGCGCTCATTGGCCAGTGATACAACACTGAAGGCTTCGTTGATTTCAAAGACATCAATATCGCCCAGCGCGAGCTCGGCCTTCTTAAGGGCATTGTTGATGCTTGCCGCGGGGGCCGTGGTAAACCATTCGGGCTTCTGGGCGGCACCGGCCTGTGATACAATAGTAGCCATTGGCGCGAGACCCAGCTCGGCGGCCTTGCTGGCACTCATCACCAGAACAGCGGCAGCTCCATCATTGATACTTGATGCATTGCCAGCGGTAACTGTTCCCTCGCGATCAAAGGCGGGACGCAGCGCAGCCAGTTTGTCCGGGCGTCCGCGACCGGGCTCTTCGTCGGAATCGACCACAATCGGATCGCCCTTGCGCTGGGGAATGCTCACCGGAACAATCTCGCGCTTGAAGTGTCCGGCCTCGATGCTGGCAACCGAGCGGCGGTAGGATTCGGCCGCAAAGGCGTCCTGATCTTCGCGGCTGATCTGCATTTCCTTTGCGCAAATCTCGGCCGCATTGCCCATGTGGAAATTGTTGTAGACATCCCACAGACCGTCGTGAACCATGCCGTCCAGCACCTTGCCATGACCCAGTCGCATGCCGTTACGGCCACCGGGCAGGTAGTACGGAACCTGGGTCATGTTCTCCATGCCGCCAGCGACGATTACTTCCGCGTCACCAGCCATGATGGCCTGAGCGGCCAGCATCACGGATTTCAGGCCGCTTCCGCAGACCTTGTTGATGGTAGTGCATGCCACCTGCTCGGGCAGTCCGGCAAAAATTGCGGCCTGACGGGCGGGCGCCTGGCCTTCCCCGGCAGGCAGCACATTGCCCATGATGACTTCGTCCACCTGATCCGGTGATACACCAGCCCTCTCAAGTACGGCCTTGATGGCAATGGCACCGAGGCGGGGCGCGGGGATCTCAGCCAGCGCTCCATTGAAGGATCCAATCGGCGTGCGTGCCGCGGATACGATCACAACTTCATTCATGATTCGGCTCCTCCTGTCTATCGGGTCACGCTGCTCCAAGGAAACAGTTTCCCTTGTTTGCGTGATACAAATAATAACTCAGGCTGTCCTTCATAGAGGCCAGCTCCTGTCGTCTCGGCAATGCTCGCTCGGGGTCCACATCCGAGGATGTCCTGAATCCCGGCAGAAAACAGGCTCCCAGCGAAAGCAGATCACCTGCCAGCAGCAGGCTCTGTCCACGGTCCGTCTGGCGATCAAGGCTGAAGAATTCACCGTCTTCCCCACGCAGGAATTCGGCTTCGCCAGCAAGCACAATCTGGTGACCGGGCGTGTGACCACCGGTGTGATACACATGAACAACTTCATCCAGACCCCAGTCACCGTGATGCATGATTGTGTTCGTCGACTCGCCCAGCCAGTCCAAAAGGTACTCGTTGACGAAGCGCTCACCGCCTCTGGCCACGCGCTCAAGCCCCTTCCACAGGGCAAGCTCCTGGATATGGATGCGGGCATTGGGAAAGAGCGCCTGATCCCGCTCACGGTCCAGAACACCGGAAGCGTGATCGTCATGCAGGTGCGTCAGAATGATATCGCTCACATCATCGAACCACAGTCCCAGTTCCTGCAGGTGATCGGCCAGATCCAACTCCGGCTTTTGCCAGGCAACACCTTCCACGCGATGCTCCAGACCCGGATCGAAACCGGCATCCACCAGGATCACGCGAGTGTCTGTCTTCAGCAGACAAGGACCTACCGGCAGCAGGATGCGCTTGCCACTCGACCGTTCGATCCGCAGGCGGCCCATGTCCAGCCTGTGTGCCTCAAAGAGCGCAAAGTCCACTAACGGGTGCCCAGCAGCTGTCTGGAAATGACCAGACGCTGAACCTCGCTGGTGCCCTCACCAATCTCGCAGAGCTTGGCATCACGCCAGATGCGCTCCGAGTTGTAGTGGTTGCTGTAACCCGCGCTGGAAAGCAGCTGAATGGCGCGATCCGCACACCAGCTGGCCGCCTCGCTGGCTGCCAGTTTGGCCATTGCACCGGCCAGCATGTAATCTTCACCGGCGTCCTTGGCGCGCGCGGCCTTGTATACAAGCTCGCGTGCAGACTCGATCTTGACGGCCATATCGGCGATGTAGAACTGGTGACTCTGCCTGAGCTTGATTCCCCGGCACTGCGTGAGTACCTCATCCAGCGCGCCCTGAGCCAGACCAAGTGACATGGCACCAATTGAAATGCGACCGCCATTAAGCGTTTTCAGCATCTGCTTGAAGCCTTCGCCACGCTTGCCCAGAACAGCATCTTCAGCCAGTTCCAGTTTTTCAAGAGCAAGGGCATGTGTGTCACTGCCCTTCAGGCCCATCTTCTTCTCGCAGGGACCCATTGTGTAGCCCGGTGCGTCCTTCTCCACAAGAAAACAGGTGATTTCTTTCTTCTCCGGGTCGGTCACGGCGGTGAAGATCAGCACATCGGCAAAGGCTGCGTTCGTGATCCACATCTTGGAACCATTGACCTCCCAGCGCCCGTCCTTCAGGACGGCCCGCGTGCGAGTACCGCCGGCATCGGAGCCGGCTCCAGGCTCGGTCAACCCAAAGGCGCCGAGTGTATCACCGCTGCAAAGACGGGGCAGCCACTTCTGCTTCTGCGCTTCGCTGCCAAACATGTAAATGGGATTGGTGCCCAGACTGGTATGAGCGGCCAGCGTGATACCCGTGCTGCCACAGGCGCGGCTGACTTCTTCCACGGCAATCGCGTAACTCAGCGTATCCATTCCCCCGCCGCCAACTTCAGCGGGATAGGGAATGCCCATCAGGCCCAGCTCTTTCATCCGTGATACAAGATCAAGCGGAAAGGCCTCGTCCAGATCAATCTGGCGGGCGCGCGGCTTCACTTCCTGCTGGGCGAATTCATTGACCAGTTTGCGAAAGGCGTCATGGTCGATCTTGTGACTCATGCGGATCTCCTGTCCGATCGAAGTTCAGGCGTTACGCTGAACGCGTGCTACAATCTTGCGGCGGCCGGATAGACAGATATCCTTCAAGTGCAGCTGGATACCACCATTGCCGGGCCAGTTGTTTTCCACTACCGTGTAGACCAGATCCACCGGGCGATCCACCTGCTGGAACTCTTCCACGCGATGACCCATGCCGTAACCGATCACATCGAATTCGATGCCATCCTGCTCGACGCGGGCCAGAAAATGACCATTGCCCACCAGCCGTGATTCACCGCGCAGCTTGACCAAGCGTGTCAGGAAATGCGGCCGCTGATTGTGCGGACCAAAGGGTGCAAACCGCATTACGTGTTCCAGAAAACCGCGATTGATCTGCCTTAAACCGATCTCGCTATCCACCCGCAGGCGGGGCAGCAGATCGTCCATGCTGAGCCGCTCGGCGCACCAGGCCTTGAGCCGCTTTCTCAGCTCGGGCACATTCTCCTTGCGAATGGTCAGGCCCGCCGCGTACTTGTGTCCGCCAAACTGCTCGAGCAGATCCATGCAGTTGTGCAGGGCCTCGTATACATCGAAACCGGGAATGCTGCGCGCGCTGCCCTTGCCCATGCCCTCTTCATCAATGGTGATCATCACCGTCGGGCGATGAAAACGCTCGATGATACGCGAGGCGACAATTCCGATCACGCCGCTGTGCCAGCCATCCTTGGCCAGAACGATTACGCGGTCGTGTGCCAGATCGCTCTCTTCCTCCACCTGACGCACGGCCTCCTCAAGGGTCTCGTGGTCGATGGATTTGCGCTGACGGTTTTCCGTCTCCAGCACCTGGGCAATGCGCAGAGCCTTTTCGCGATTCTTGGTGCACAGCAGGCGCACGGCCCGCTCGGCGCTGCCCAGCCTGCCCACCGCATTGATGCGCGGCGCCAGGCCAAAGACAATGCTGCCCACATCCACATCGCGGCGCATCAGTCCGGCAACCTGCAGCAGCGCGCCCACGCCAACCATCGGCTCGCGGTTGATCTTGCGCAGCCCGCGGCTGACCAGCACACGGTTCTCGTGCACCATGGGCACAATGTCCGCCGCGCTTCCGATGGCCACCAGATCGATGTAGCGATCCAGCACGCCCGGATCCATTCCCAGCCTCAAAACCATCGCCTGACATAGTTTGTAGACGACACCCACGGCCGCAAGCTCGCGGAAGGGGTAGGGTTCCTCGGGCAGCTTGGGATTGAGGATCGCGGTGGCATCAGGCAGTTCGGCGCCGGGCTTGTGATGATCACAAACGACCACCTCCATTCCGGCCTTTCGCGCGTGGGCGATTTCCTCGAGCGCCGTGATCCCCGTATCCACGGTGACCAGAACACTGGCTCCCCGCTGAATGGAGTCATCGACACCATCCACGGAAAGCCCGTAACCCTCGCTGTTGCGCTCGGGAATGTGATAGATCACATCGCCGCTGACGTCTTTCAGGAAGAGTACCAACAGCGCGACCGAAGTGACACCATCAACATCGTAGTCGCCGTAGACTACAATGCGTCGGCGTTCAAGCAGAGCATTCGTCAGACACTCGATAGCTTTCTCCATGTCCCGCATCACCATTGGATCCACGAGTTGCTCGCGGCTGGGACGGAAAAAGGCTTCTGCCTGGTCTGGCGATTCGACTCCATTGCCGACTAAAATCTCGGCAATGGGCTGAGGCAGGCTCAGCGTCCTTGCAACATGCTGTACCTTCTGGTCTTGCTGCAGATCTCCCGGGAGTTCCCACAGAAGATCCATGCCAGCTCCATTCTATTTTTCATTCAAAAACCTCGAAGATTGTCGCGCCTGGCGCGTGGAGGATCCGGGTGCAGCCACCGGGGGACCGGAGCAGGTCATAAGCCGGATCCTGTCTTTTCGGGCTAGCCGAAAAGGATGGTCATTGATCTACGCAGCCTACCCGGTTCCTGTGCCGATCAATCGACACGAGCGGGCCACCCATGGAACCTGCTTGGCCTTGCTTCGAATGGGGTTTGCCCTGCCACTCCGGTTACCCGGAGCGCGGTGCGCTCTTACATTAAGCCCGGTTGATCCCGGGCCGCACCCTTTCACCCTTGCCCCGCACAAGACGGGGCGGTTTGCTTTCTGTGGCACTTTCCGTCGCCTCGCGGCGCCCCGTTAAGGCATCCTGCCCTGTGAAGTCCGGACTTTCCTCCGCGCGTCCTGCCGGCAAGCCAGCACCCGCACGGCGACCATCAGGCCTCCTCCGGTCCCCCGAAAGCTGCTTTTCAGCCCTCAAAGACTGAAATCAAAGATCCTCTTCAAGCAGGTCGCTGATCAGAATGCGACCGCAGATCTCGCACAGTACCAGATCCGACATGTGCCTGACCTGATTGATCTTCTGCGGAGGCAGAGTCTGGAAACAGCCACCGCAGCTGGAGCCGCGATAAACGCTGACAACGCCGCGTCCGTCCTTGGCCTTGCGAATGCGATCGTAGTGGGCCAGAAGGGGCTTGGGCAGCTTTTCCACCAGCTCGGCGCGACTGCCATCCAGCTCGCCGATGCGGCTGGCGGCGGCGCTGGCGTGGTCACTGACCTGCACGCGCATCTTCTCCAGACTTTCCGTCAGTTCCTTGACGCGATCAGCGCTTTCGGCCAGCCGGGCTTCCAGGCTTTCCTGAAGCTCGAGCGCCGTCTGAATGGCGGCATCGTTCTCGGCCTTGGCGTCTTCGTGATAGGCGATCTCGTCGGTGACGGCGGAATATTCCTGGTTGGTCTGGGTGCTGAAGAGGCGCTCCTGCAGCTTGCCAACCTTGGCCTTGAGCTCCTCGTCCTTTTTCTCGCGCTTGCGAAGCTCCAGCTCAAGCTCTTTCAGGCGCTCTTCCGCATGGGTGCGGGAGCTGCCCAGATCCTGTTCTTCCTGCTGCAGGCGCTCGAGTTCCTGCGGAAGCGTGCCCTTGGAGATCTCAAGTTCACGGTACTGATTGTCAATCTTTTGCAAGTCGATGAGAAGCCGAAGCTCGTTTTTCAACCTGAGTCCTCCGAAGGGCAAAAAAAATGCACCCGTTCAGGTGCTTGTGTTCATCTCAGAGTGCTGCGCCGAGGCTTGCTTTGGGAATTCGGTGCTGAATCCGCCTGGTCACGGCTCTCCTCTGGTTTATTAGACAAGGCAAAGTACTTGTAAGAGAGTAGGATTGCAAGGAAGTGGCCAATTCATGCAGACTGAAATCATCAGCAGCAGCCCCTTTTCAACAATGGCCCTATCTTGAAGGATCAACGGGAGGGGAAAATGACTCTGGCAGCCAGCAAAACAATCATCCTGAACGAAGGTGATCCGGCAAGCCGCCGGGCGGAAATTCTGGCCTATTTTCAGGCCACATGGGACCTTGACGACAAGCTCTACACGCTGCTGGCCAGCGATGAGGCCTTCTACCTGAGGCCCGAGCCCCTGCGCCACCCGCTGGTTTTCTACTTCGGCCACACGGCCTCTTTCTATGTCAACAAGCTGATCATCGCCAAACTGATCGATAAGCGCGTTCGAGCGGAATTCGAGTCGGCCTTTGCCATCGGCGTGGATGAAATGTCCTGGGACGATCTGAACGACGCCAACTACAACTGGCCCTCGATTGACGATGTGCGCGCCTATCGCAAGCGTGTGCGCGAGCTGGTTGAAGGGCTGATCGAGAGCCTGCCCCTGACGATGCCGATCGACTGGAAGAGTCCTTTCTGGATTATCATGATGGGCATCGAGCATCAGCGGATTCACATTGAGACCTCCTCGGTCATTCTGCGCCGCATGCCGCTTGAACACATCAAGCCCGACACCTTCTGGAGCCTCTGCCCGCTTAAGGACGGCCCTGCGCCGGAAAACGAGCTGCTTCCGGTAAAGGGCGGGACGATCACGCTGGGCAAGTCGCGGGACCATGCTCTTTATGGCTGGGACAACGAGTACGGCAGCCTGAAGGCGCCTGTGGCCGATTTCCGCGCCAGCCGGTGCCTGGTTTCCAATGGCGAGTTTCTGGCATTTGTGAAAGCTGGCGGCTACAGCGAGCCGAAGTGGTGGACGGAGGAAGGTCGCGAGTGGCTGAACTACAGCAAGGCCCGACACCCGCTCTTCTGGCGAGAGGAAGCAGGCAGCTATCGATACCGCGCCCTGACTGAGGAGATTGACCTGCCCTTAAGCTGGCCGGTTGATGTCAACTATCTGGAAGCCAAAGCCTTCTGCAACTGGAAGGCGGCCCAAACCGGCGCGCCGATCCGCCTGCCCAGCGAAGAAGAATGGCAGTGCCTGCGCCAGCAGCATGAGATTCCCGACCAGCCCTACTGGAAAAGCGCCCCCGGCAACATCAACCTGGAACACTGGGCTTCGGCCTGTCCGGTGGATCATTTTGCCTTTGGTGACTTTTTCGATTTGATCGGCAATGTCTGGCAGTGGACGGAAACGCCCATTTCCGGCTTTCCCGGCTTCGAGATTCATCCTGCCTATGACGACTTCTCCACGCCGACTTTTGACGGCAGGCACAACCTCTTCATGGGCGGCTCCTGGATTTCCACCGGCAACGAAGCCACACGCCATGCCCGCTACGCCTTTCGCAGGCACTTCTTTCAGCATGCGGGCTTTCGCTATGTGGAGTCGGCCGGTGAAGTTGCCAGCAGAAACGACTTCTACGAGACCGACACGCAGATCGCCCAGTACTGCGAGGCCCACTATGGTTGCGACTACTACGGCGTGCCCAATTACGCGCGGGCCTGCGCAGAGCTTTGCGCGGAATTCATGGCCAATCGGCCCAAAAGGCGGGCACTGGACCTGGGCTGCGCCGTCGGGCGCTCCACCTTCGAGCTGGCGCGCCACTTCGACTTTGTGACCGGTATGGATTTCTCCGCCCGCTTCATCAGGGCCGCCATCGAGCTTCAGGAAACCGGCCGCCTGCGTTATGTGCTGCCGGAAGAAGGCGAGCTTGTCTCCTATCACGAAAAGTCCCTGAAGGAACTGGACCTGGAAGGCACAGCCAAAAAAGTCGAATTCTGGCAGGGCGACGCGCACAACATCAAGCCGCAGTTCACGGGCTATGATCTGATTTTTGCCGGGAACCTGATCGACCGCCTCTACGATCCGGCCCTCTTCCTCAAGCAGATTCACGAACGGCTGAATCCCGGCGGTCTGTTGATCTTAAGCTCGCCCTACACCTGGCTGGAAGAATTCACGCCGCGGGACAAGTGGATAGGCGCGTTCCGCAAGGACGGCGAAGCCTTCAGCACACTGGACGGCCTGAAGCAGCAGCTCGGCCACTTCAAGCTGCTTTCAGCCGAGCGCGAGCTGCCTTTTGTGATACGCGAGACTCGGCGCAAGTTCCAGCATTCGCTGGCGGCGGTGACGGTGTGGGAGAAGGCAGCAAGGCGTTAGGCGTCAGGCGTCAGGCGTCAGGTGTCAGGCGTTAGCGGATAGTCGTTAGCGCAAATGATTCTGGCTGGCCTGCTGGCAACTGGTGACTTGCAACTGGTGACTTTTCGTTGCTGTGTTATGATTTGGCGTATGAAAAGTGTCAGGCACGTGCCAGACACGTGTCTGGCACCGAAAGGTCCCGCCGTCAAGGATGCCTGACACTTCGGTAATCGCAGTTCCCAAGAGAGTTTTCTGACGCCTAACACCTGACGCCTAACGCCCGCTTGCCAATATTTCCCCCACCAGCCGCGCATTCCCGGCAACCAGATGCCCGTCGGCAAGTGGGTCGCCCCAAAGGCCCTGAACCTGCCCACCGGCCTCTTCAACAAGGCAGATTCCGGCAGCGATATCCCAGGGGGAAAGGTTCAGTTCGAAGAAGCCGTCGAAAATGCCGGCTGCCGTGTAGGCCATGTCCAGCGCGGCACTGCCACCACGGCGCAGCCCGCCCGAACGGGGCATGATGTTGTCGAAGAGATTCAAATAGAGCAGCGCCAGATCGCGATGGCGAATGGGAAAGCCCGTGGCCAGAAAGGCATCGCTGATCCGCTCTTTTCCGCCCACCGTAAGCTGTTGCAGGGTTGATGATCCTGCGGGCTGGCCTTCAAAGCTCTTCACGCGCAAGCGCCAGGCACCCATTCCTGCAGCCGCCAGAAAAAGCTGGCGCTGGCAGACATCCACAATCACGCCAAGTCGGCTTTTGCAGCCTGCCACTTGCGGAAAGCGGCCCCTGCCAGTGGTTGTTCCAGCGCCTGCCCGCTCCAGAAGCCCGATCGAGACGGCAAAAGCGGGGTAGCCATGAACGAAATTGCTCGTACCGTCCAGTGGATCCACAACCCAGAAGCGCTCGCAGCCATCAACCTGACCGCCGCCTTCCTCGCCCAGCAGGCCGATTTCAGGCGCACCGGCACTCAGGCACTCACGGATAAGGCTTTCCGACTCCTGATCAATCTGTGTGACAAGATCATGGCGACCCTTGTCACGAACATCCAGCGCGCGGCCGTCCAGCCATGCGGCCTCCAGCAGGCAGGCGGCCTTCAGGCCTGCAGTCAGCGCCAGTTCAAGCATGGATGATCGGGCAAGCAGTTCAGCGAGGGTCAGGCTCATGCTAGCGCTCAAGCAGGGTGGAAATCGTGGTCTTCAGGGCCTGCACACCAAAAGGCTTGGCGAGGAAACTGAAGCGCTTGTCCTGAAAGCAGGGATGCTCGTCGTATTCCTCCGGCCAGCCACTGGCCAGCAGCACATGGCTGCAGGAACCGGCATCGGCCGCGCTTCTGGCCAGATCAATGCCGTTTCCATCGGGTAGTTCGATATCGCAGAGGACAATGTGAAAGTGTTGTCGGTTGAAGCACTCGCGGGCATCGGCAATCGAAGAGGCGCAGGCGACCTGCAAGCCCATTGAGCGAAGGACCATGCTGGTAAAATCCTGCACGACCTTGTCATCTTCGATGATCAGAATCTGCGATTGTTCCACGAGCTCAACCTGTCTGACCCACAGCCGCCAGCCTTGAGGATTGGGCGGGAAGCCGTACCTTGACATCACTGTTCATGGTGACCGACGAAGCTCCAATGTAGGATCTTGCCGCGGCACCCATTCACTGGAGAATTCATGGCAGGGCCGACCCTGTATTTGACACGGGTGGAACACTTTTGCGCCGCCCACCGCCTGCACAGCCCGCATCTGAACGACGCGGATAATCGCGAGCTCTACGGCAAGTGCAACAATCCCAACGGACACGGGCACAATTACATCCTGTCTGTCACCATTCGTGGCAAGGCAGATCCCAAAACCGGCATGCTGGTTGAGCTGACGCAGCTGGCCCGCATCATTCGTTCCTGTATCACGGATCAGGTTGATCACACTCATCTGAATCTGGATGTGCCCTGGCTGAAGGGCGTGATTCCCACCGCGGAAAATCTCTGTCTGGCTTTCTGGGAGCGACTGAAGGACGAGATTCCTGCAGGCGAACTCTACGAGCTGAGACTGGATGAAACGGGCCGCAACATTGTGACACTGAGGCTCTGATGAAGACTGTTCTGGTTTCCGGGGCCGGTAGTGGTATCGGCGAAGCCACCGCGCGCGCCTTTGCAGCACGGGATTCGCGGCTGATCGCCGTTGGCAGAAGGCTTGATCCACTTACAGAGCTCAAGTTGCCTGACTGCCTGCCGATTGCCTGTGATGTATCACAGCCGGAGGCTGTAAATCAGCTTTTTAGCGAGCTCGATCACCGGAAGCTGATAGTGGATGTCCTGGTTAACAACGCGGGCATCTTTGCCGCGGACAAGGTGCTGGAAATGAGCGAAGAAGCCGCGCTCGAACAGCTGCAGGTGAACACGCTGGGCGCCTGGCGACTGCTCAAGGAAGCCGCATCACGCAGCATTTCCGCTGGCCGCGAACTGACTGTGATCAATGTGCTTAGCGTTACGGCCCTTCAGAGCTACAAGGGCTGCGCGCTCTACGGAGCGAGCAAGGCGGCGCTGAAAAGTCTGATGGAAACGGCACGCATGGAACTTCGGGGCAAGGGTGTTCGTATCACCAACCTTTACCCGGGTGCCACCGAAACTCCAGTCTGGACGAATCCATCGGTGGATTTTGAAAAAATGATGAGCGCTGAAGAAGTTGCCACAGCCATTGTGGCGGCAGCTGAACTTCAGGGAAGATCGCTGGTGGAAGACCTGACCATCAGGCCGACACAGGGCGATTTGTAACACGAAAGGAAGAAACATGATGCAGGGACGTACGGGCAGTGCCGGAATCACAATGAGTCTGAGCAACGATCCGGCGCAGGTTCTCTACATCCGCCAGGTCTTTCAGTATCTGATGCTTGGCATTCTGACCGCTGCCGCAGGCACGCAAGTCGGGCTGATGGAGCCTGTCCTCAAAATCGTTGCCACCAGCCCCTGGCTGAGTCTTTTTGCCATGATCGGACTTGTCATCTGGGCAGGCAAGGCGGCCAATGGCCCGCAGGCAGGGCTGGCCTACTATGTCTTCACTTTTTTCATGGGGCTGATTCTCGCGCCCGTGATCGCCGTGATGCTCAACAAACACGGCGGTATCACCATCCTGGTTCAGGCCGGAGTACTGACAGCGGTAAATGTCACGGCGCTGACGGCCTATGCCTGGACGAGCAAGAAAGATTTCAGCTTCCTGGGCGGCTTCCTGATGACGGGCCTGATCACCATCATCATTGCCGGACTGCTTAACGCCTTCTGGCTGCAGAGTTCGCTGATGGGCCTGCTGATTCCGATCGTCACGGTCGTGCTCTTCAACGGTTTCATCCTGTTTGATCTGAGCCGCATCATCAACAGCGGAAGGCAGATTCCTCCGACCGCGGCTGCGCTGGCCTTGTTCCTGGACATCTTCAACCTGTTCATGGCCTTCCTGCGCATTCTCGACCGGGACTAGGGAGAAGCCGGCATGGGCATTCTGGGACGCTACATTCTGAAGGAGCACTTCTCGCCCTTCATTTACAGCCTCTCCCTGATTGTCTTTCTCTTCATCCTCAACTTCGCCTTTCAGATCCTCGGGAAGATCCTTGGCAAGGGTCTTCCCGTCGGGATCATTCTCGAATTCTTCGTATACAACATCGCCTGGATTCTGGCGATGGCTGTTCCCATGGCCACGCTGATTGCCACCTTGATGGCCTTTGGCAGGCTGGCCGGCGATCACGAGATCACAGCGCTGAAGGCCGGGGGTGTCAGCCTCTGGCGTGTGACGTGGCCGCTTCTGATGGCTGGCCTGCTGCTTTGCATCAGCCTGATCGCCTACAACAACTGGGTGCTGCCTGAATTCAATTACAAGTCGAACCTTCTGCGGCGCAGCATTTTCCGCAAGGCCCCGACCATGCAGATGGAAGAGGGCCTCTTCATGTTCGATGTGCCCAACATGGTCGTGCACAGTCGCGGCATCGATCATGAAACACGGCGCATGAGCGAGGTGACGATCTTTGATGACACGGAGCGCGGTGTCCATTCCACAATTCTGGCGGACAGTGCGGATCTGGGCTTCAATGAAGACTGGGCCGAATTTGCACTGACTTTGTATCACGGACAGATTCATCGCCGCGACTGGCGCAGCCCGCAACGCTACACGACACTCGATTATGATTCCAGTGAACTCAGGATCGAGGCGAAAAACATGGTGCTGGATCGCCAGGAGACCAAGTACCGCAACGACCGCGAGCAGACGATCGCCCAGATGATGGCACGCATCGAGCGCTGGGAAGAGCGCGACCCGGAGCGCAACGGACGCAAGATCCGCTCCTACTGGGTGGAAATTCACAAGAAGCTCTCGCTACCAGTAGCCATTCTGGTCTTTATTCTGATTGGTGTTCCGCTGGGGGTGAAATCCGGAAAGGGCGGCATTGGTGTCTCCGGATCGCTCAGTGTGCTCTTCTTTCTGATTTACTGGATCTTTCTGATCGGTGGCGAGGATCTGGCGGACAACGCCGTGATACCATTCATCACACCGGGCGTGGCGATGTGGGCACCGAATGTGCTACTTGGCCTGGTCGGCTTGTGGCTGATGCGCAGTGCCATCCGCGAGGGAACACCCATGCAGTTACCTGCACGTATCACGGCGCTCTTCCAGAAGCGCAAGCCGCGCGAGGTGGCTGACGCCGACAATCAGGCGATGGCCGATCTTGCCCGCGCCCTGCAGGAAGAAAAAGAAGAGGAAGGCAAGTGAGCCTGCTGACCCGCTACATCCTCAAGCGCTTCAGCTTCCTCGCGCTCTTCACGAGCATGGCCAGTCTGATGGTCTTCATCACCGTTGACCTGATGGAGAATCTGGACAAGTTCATCGCTACGGAAACCGCTGCCGGCGTGATCGTACGCTACTACCTGCTCTATTCGCCCCAGATCCTCTACCTGATCTTCCCCGTGATCCTCTTGCTCACAACCATTTTCAGTCTGGGCGGACTGGTCAGAACCAGCGAGATCACGGCAATGAAGGCTTCGGGCATCAGCCCCGGACGCATCATGCGACTGCTCGGGCTGGTTGGTGCCATCGCATCGATTCTGGTTTTCTTCATGGGTGAAACGCTGGTGGCGGACACGGCCGCGGAGCGCATGGAAATCTACCGCACCAACATCAAGCGCAAGCCGGCAAACCTCAGGCTCAATTCGGGGCGCATCTACTTTCAAAACGATGAAAACTCGATGTTAACGCTCGAGAATTTCAATCAGGCGCGACGGGCCGGCTACAAGGCCGTTTACCTTAGAACCGAAGACGGTCGCCTTGCCGAGCGGATCGATGCCGACAGCCTGCTCTACCGTGATACAGGCTGGATCCTGAAAAGCGGCGAGCAGCGCCAACTGATTCCCGACCGCAGCCACGAAGCCTTCAGCCTGATGGAGATTCCACAGCTCAAGCTGAACATTCAGGACATCGAGGGGCTGCAGTCGGATCCCGCGGAGATGAACCTGAAGGAGCTGAACGAATTCATCGATCGGCAGGAGCAGGCAGGGGCCAGGGTTCAGCGCTGGCAAGTCAATGCCCAGGCAAAACTTGCGTCACCACTGGCCAATCTTGTGATCATCATGTTCGGTGTGCCGATTGCGCTGCGCAGAAGCCGCGCCGGCATCATGCTGGGTTTCGGATTAAGCCTGCTCAGCGCCTTTGCCTATTACGGGATTCAGGTGGTTTGCCAAAACTTCGGCTACAAGGGCCTGCTTGACCCCCTGTCGTCCGCATGGATTCCGAATGCTATCTTCGTGCTGTTGGCCTTTTTGCTTTATCTGAAGCTGGATCGCTAGCTTTAGCTCATTCTGAAATGTGCGGCAATGCGCATTTGATTAAAACACAGCCTGATAATTCATGATTTCTCGCATTCTGATTCTGCACCCGGATCCGGCTCCCTGTCGTCGTGTGACGCAGCAGCTCGGAAGTCCGGAAGTACTGGTGCGCTGCTTCTCAAGCGGACGCGCCGGGCTGGCGCATTTGCGGGATTCGGATGTTGACCTGCTGCTGCTGGCCCCGGAGCTGCTGGACATGAGCGCGGTTGAGTTCATGGCTGCCTTGGAAGATGATGGCAGGACAACGCCCTTTGCCATGATCGGTGATGGCCTTAGTGTGAGCGAGGCGGTTTCCTGGATGAAGCGCGGCGCGCAGGACGTGATTCCATTAGCGCAGCTGTTTGATTCCGCGATTGTCTCACGCATCGACCAGATGCTGGCCAAGGCCGACTCGACCAGGCAGATCCGGCAGGCCAGGCAAGATTCCCGCAAACGGCAGGAACTGCGTGATCTACTGCTGGATGGATCACAGCAGCTGATGTTGCTCTACGACCTGACAGGCGCCATGCTGCTCTGCAATCGCGCAGTGGAGCGCAAAGGCATGGACTTGAACTCAGTCAGGCTAAGCGGTCGTGATACATGGTTGCCACCAGCCCAGCTACTCGATGGAACGGAGAGCATCGTTCGGCGGGAGCAGGAGTGGGACGGCCTGCTATATGAGGCCATCTGGTCACGGGTTGAATCACATATCATCTGCATCGCTCAGGAGCTGGGTCCGCGCCGACAGGAAGAGCGCGGCAAGCGCCAACTGGAGCGCAGTCGCATCCTTGCCCAGAAGATGGAAGCGCTAGGCCAGATTGCCGGGCATCTGGGACACGATGTCAGCAATCAGCTGCTGGTGGTCATGGGCTACACGGATATGTTGCGCGAATACCTGGGTGAGTCGAGCAATGAGCTGGCCTGGGTTGATTCCATTCGTCAGGCAACAGAAAATGTGGGCAATCACGTCAAGCGACTGCTGACCTTTACTCGCGGCAGCCGTATCACGCGGGAAGAGATTGATCCGGTTGAGCTGCTAAGCAACGCAATCAAGCAGGTTCGCACGGACTTCCCGCTGCTGCGCGTACAGCTCTCCAGCCCCAGCGAGTCCTGTAAACTGCTGGCCGATGCATCCATGCTGGAGGATGCTTTCGAAGCCGTGATGCGAAATGGCGCAGAAGCCATGCGTGGCGACGGCACTCTCCACGTTAAAGCATCCCTTTCCAGCGGCGGCAATGGGGAGAAAAAATCCAGCCCCACACATTTTCAGGTTGCGGTTGAGGATGAAGGCAGCGGCATCTCCGATGACATTCTCGATCGAGTGTTTGACCCCTTCTTCACAACGCGCAGGACCGAGGGCGGACACGGACTGGGTCTGGCCATGTCCTGGGGCTGTGTGCGCAGCCATAATGGCCGCATCAGTGTGCGCAGTACGCCGGGCGCAGGGAGCACATTCACCATTCTGCTGCCTCTGGAATTGCCCGCCGAAAACCCGGCCGGTCGCAACCTGCAGGGACACGTGTTACTCGTAGATGATGATGAGGTTGTGCGCGGAGTTGTACGCAGCCTGCTACGCAGTCTGGGATGCCGTGTGAGTTCCTTCAGTAACGGCATTGCCGCTCTGGAGTGGTTCAAACAGGATCACGATGAAGTTGATCTCGCTCTGGTCGATCTACGCATGCCCGGAATGAATGGCTGGGAGCTGCTCACGCGGTTGATGGATCACGAACCGGAAATCAAGGCGCTGATCATGACGGCCTGGGCTGATCAATACGAAGAAGACGGGCGAGCCAGAAAGGCCGTGCTCGACATGCTGCACAAGCCCTTTGAGATTGACGAGCTGTATACATCCATCAGTGCGGCACTAGCCAGCATCAGGCAGGACAGGCGCAGCAGGCAGGCTTAAGCCGGCGGCCTGCAGGCAATTGTATCCATATCATCCGTCATGAACTGATATCCATGGCCCGCAAGTATGGCAAGCAGCTCGCTGTAAACGCGAGAATCCGTGTTGTGATGCTCGAAGCGCAGTAGTGCCGGACAGTGCCGCTCAAGATCAAGGTCCCGCAGAATTTCCACATCGTAGCCCTCGACGTCAATCTTGATCAGACTGGGCTTCCAGTCCAGGCTATCGAGCAGGCTGTTGACATTGCGGCACTCCACTGTGATCTCCACGATAGCCGATGGATCAAGTTTCAGCTTGGTGGCAGCCCGTGATACATGGTCCCGATGAAAACTGGCAATGCCGTTTGTTCTGGCCCAGTTGGGCAGGTCCGTCCGCTTTGCCAGCAGCTCCGTGTCAAGGCGATAAAGCGTCATGCTTGTTGCATCACGATGAATGGCTTGATTCAGGCAGCGAACACCCTCGTGCTCGCTGTAATTTGCCTCCAGCAAACTGAAGATATCCGGTTGTGGCTCAAGCACGAGCCCCCTGCAGGGATAGCGCTTCACATAGGGCATCAGGTCATCATCCCGTGATACACCGTCGTTTCCACCAATCTGCACAAAGCGAAATTCGCCCCCATCCAGCGCAACCTGCCAATGCAGCATTACATCGAAGGTTGCTTTCAAACGATGACCGGAAGCGAGCACCTCCGGCGTTGATCGCTCGATGATCATGCCGTGCTTCTTGAGGAATTTGTTCAGCTGGCGACGTGCACTCACGGGCTACTCCCTGTTCTGGTTGCGCAAGGCACTGCGCTGTCTGATGAGCTCGGCAAATTCGTGGTCCAGTTCCTGCAAAAGGTTCGCCTCCAGCCCGGGATCCCTGAGTTGCTGCTGGATTTCCTTCAGCCGGGCCTCGATTCGACCCTCTTCGAGCATGTTAAGCAGATCCTGAGCCAGCACCTCGTCTCCGGGGCGAACAGCCTCGGTGGATGCTTGCAAAAGAAAGCGGCGCATCTGTTCGTTACCCAGGCCCTGTACCCAGGCGTCCAGACTTGTCTCTTCGCTCATGTGAGCCATCATTGCCTGCTTGATCGCACTGCTGAAGAAGGGATGCCTGACCAGGGCCAGGTCAAGTTCTTCTGAAAGTGTATCACGCACCTGCGGGCAGCGCATGAAGAGTTCGATCAGATCGCGCTCTCTGCGCTCATCCTTGGTGAGGGCTCTCAAGTCGAGGAAAACAGGTCCGTCCGTCTGCTGGCTGCGCGGTGTTTGCGTGCCTGTAACACGGGAAAGACGCTCGACCTCGTGAATGGGAACACCACTGGCCATGCTGATTCGCTGACAGACCTGGCTGCGCATGACCAGGTCTTCCACTTGCCCTGCCGCAGAGGATAGCCCTTGCACAAAGTCCTTGAACTCGGCAGGAGTTGCGTCACGCTGTATACGGCGGAACTCTTCGATCCGGTACTGGAAGTAATCAACACTGGCATCAAGGGCCTGTTGCATCCCTTCCGCACCTGTATCACGAATGTGATCATCGGGATCAGCGCCTTGCGGCAGGCGACAGACTCGCAGGTCAAGGCCCGCCGCCAGCAGGCTCAGGGCACCACGCGCCATGGCCTTTTGTCCGGCACTGTCGCCATCATAGAGGAAAATCACCCTGTCGGCAAAGCGCTTGAGGAGCATGGCCTGGTCCAGGGTAAGGGCCGTCCCCAGACTGGCCGCTACATGCTTGATTCCCACTCCATACAACCTGACGAGATCCAGATAGCCCTCAACCAGAATCACGGTGCGCTCATGACGGATGTGATTCTTGCACTCAAAAAGGCCATATAGAGTGCGGCCCTTGTGATACAGCGGGGATTCCGGCGAATTGATGTACTTGGCTGCATCATCGGAGGCTTCAATCAACCTGCCGCCAAAACCGATGACTGTACCATTGACGGATCGAATTGGAAAGATCAGCCGGCCACGGTAGCGGTCGTAGACGCGGCCGCTTTCATTCTGCACGCACAGGCCACTCTCCACCAGCAGATCCTGCGGAAAGCCCTGCTTCGCTCCCAGTTCCGTGATCGTCTGCCAGGCATCATCGGCCCAGCCAAGCTGAAAGGTCTCTTCGCAGTCCCGTGCAATCTCACGACCACGCACATAGGTGGCAACCGCTGATCCGGCGTGCATCTCCTGCTGAAAGCGCTTGCGGTAATGCTCCATTGCCAGTCGCACAACCGCCTGAAGCCGCTCTTCACGGCTGCGCTGCTGCAGGTCTTCCTCAGTTTCCTTTTGAATGGTGATACCGGCCTTGCCCGCCAGATGCCGAATCGCCTGGGGGTAACTCAGCCCTTCCGCTTCCATCACAAAGGAAATCGCATTACCACCCTTTCCGCAGCCAAAACATTTGAAGATGCCCATTGACGGATTGACAGTAAACGAAGGGGTCTTCTCCTGATGAAAGGGACACAGGCCCTTGTAGCGGCCGCCTGCGCGTTTGAGGGTCAGATACTCGGAAACCAGATCCACGATATCCGTCGCGGACAGGACCTGCTCAACCTGATGGTCAGGAATGCGCGCCATCAGACATCCAGCTTGATAATTGTAACACCGTCGCCACCTTCTTCCGGCTGGCCATCGCGAATCGAGATCACACGCGGCAGCTCACGCAGTCTGTCCTGCACTACCTGGCGTAGCACGCCCGAACCCTTGCCATGCAGGATGGTGGCAAAGCCAAGGCCGCTGACCAGGCAGTCGTCCACATAGGCATCCAGCTCGGCGGTGGCTTCCTCTGCGCTGCGGCCTCTCAAGTCCAGGCGCATGCCCGGATCGGATGTACTGACGGAAATGCCTCCTGCTGCCGCGCGCTCTTTGCGCGACTCGGCAGGAAGCACTTCTGCAACACGGGCAAGGTCAACCGACATCTTCATCACGCCCGCTTCAACCTGCAATTTGCGGCCATTCTTTTCGATCCGTGTGACACGCGCAGGTGTATCCAGGCCTTCCAGCCGGACACGATCACCCACACGAATCTCGGCAGGTGTTGCGACAGGCTGCTTCTTGCGCGGCGCAAGCTTTTTCTCCTGCCTGCCAAGTGTTTTCTGCTGTTCGACCAGCTTTTCCCGTGCCGCGCGCACGACTTCCTTGCCAGCCTGCGCTTCGCGGATCTCGCGCACGGCGCCTTCAATCAGGCGGTTTGAATCTTTCACAAGGCGAGCTGCCTCTTCCACCGCGCGCCGCTTGATTTCCTTTTCCTCGCGGCGCACTCCCTGCATCTTCTGCCGATACTGCTCGGTCAGGCTTTCCAGTTCGATCTTGCGGGCTTCGGCAGTTCGTCTGTCCTTTTCCGCTGCTGCCAATCTGGCCTGCAGCTTGCCGATGAGCCTTGCGAGATTTTTCTGCTCGCTGCCCATGTGATGTCTTGCCCTGTCCAGCAGGACCTTGGGCAGTTCCATTCGCTGCAGAATTTCCAGCGCATAGCTGGAACCGGGAACACCCTGCACCAGACGATAGGTCGGCTCGATCTTGACCTCGTCGAAACTCATCGAGGCATTTTCGATGCCTTCGGTATCGTGAGCAAAGGCCTTGAGCTGCCCAAGATGGGTGCTGATCAGGGCCATCCCGGGGCTAAGGAGCATGCGCTCCAGAAAGGCCATGGCCACGGCACTGCCCTCTTCCGGGTCGGTGCCGGAACCCAGCTCATCCACAATGAAGAGCCCGGGCTGCGATGAATTCTCGAGAATGGCCTTCATGCGCGCCAGATGACCGCTATAGGTGCTTAGATCATTTTCAATTGACTGGCGATCTCCGATGTCACACACAACGCAGCTGTAACACGGAATACGGCTCTGAGTGGCGCAGGGAACGGGCAGAACCAGCATCGTCATCACGGCGAAAAGGGCTGCAGACTTGAGCGCCACAGTTTTGCCGCCAGCATTGGGACCACTGATCAGAAGCACGCGATCATGCTTCAAGGACAGCTCCAACGGAACGACCGGATGCTGCTTCTCAAGCAATGGATGGCGGCCTTCGTGAATCACAAGGCGCATATCGTCAATTGCCTCGGTGATACACGCGCGTCGGGCTTTGCCCCAGCGGCCGCGGGCATTAAGACTGTCCACCGCCAGCATGACCTTCCAGCTGCTGGCAATTTCCCGCCGGGCTTCACGAAGCAGGGCGCTTAACTCACTCAGGATGCGCACTTCTTCCTGCCTCAGCTCGACTCGTGTCCGGCTAAGTCCGGAACGGATCGACATGGCAATCGCAGGTTCTACAAAGAGAGTCTGTCCACTTTGACTCTGGTCAACCACCATGCCTTCAACGCGGCCGTAGCTGCCAGCCTGCACGGGCAGCACGGGTCTGCCGTCACGCCAACTCAAGCCTGTATCACCCAGATGCCCCTTGCCGCGCCACTCCGCCTCGATGCGAGAGAGCTCCTTTGCCAGACGGCGTTCTTCCTGCTCGACTCTTTTGCGAAGTGTTCCAAGCTGGGCTGAGGCTGTATCACGAAGTTGTCCATCTTCGCCGATGCGCTTGCGCACCGCATCAATTTCAGTCTGAAAGGCTCCAAGATCCTGAGCGAGCTGTCCAAGCCCGGGATAATCAGCGTGTGACAAGGCCTCGCGCAAGCTGTCACACAGCTCCAGCACAGCGACAAGATCCAGACACTGGCTACCTTCGAGGAAATCGGTTTTTTCAAGCAGGATCGGCATGACATGCTGGCCGTCCTCCAGCGCGGAAAGACCCGGGCTTCCGGCGCGATCGAGCAGGACCATCCATTCGCTCAGCCTGCCCCGCTCTTCTTTCCATGCCCGGCGGCTTTCAGGTGCCTCGGCCATGAGTAGCGAGTTGCGCGCGGCTATGGTAAGTGCACCTTCAGCGATCCAGGCCAGAAGCCGGTCAACCTCAAGCGCCTGACGAGTGTCTGTATCACAATGAAAGGACCAGGCGGTCTGCTGGCGACTCATAGGCGGAACTGCCTGAAATGGTGATGCAAATGGCGGTCCTGCAGCTTGGCCCATTGCAGGCGATCAAGCATACCGAAGGCCGGGTGAGCATGCTTGGCCAGCGGGTTTCCCAGCACTTCGCGGTGAACGCGGCGCAATAATGCTGCCAGCTCTGCCTTCAATTCAGCAAAGGACCTGCCTGAAAGCGCGATCAGTTCAGGCGTCGTGGGCAGACCCGGTGGAATGGGCAGTGGTAGCATGGCCAGCGGCCTTATAAGTCGGCCAAGCCAGCGGGGACCATACTGGCCGCCGGACTCTTCACCAATCGAGCAAGCGAGACTATGAATCAGGTGCTCGAGCATGGCTGCTGCCGACATGCGTCCCCAGCGCGGGCTGGCGTGCTCCTCAAGCGCTTCCAGTCGCTGTAGATAGATGTCCACACGTGAACTGTCGATCAGACTCATTGCCCTGCCTCGTTGGTGAAGCTGAAAAGATAGCAAAGCGATCAGCCCTGCTCAGGTGAGCCTTCAGTCGCTTTCGCTCTCGCCTTCACTCCAGCGAAGAACGAAACAGGTTCCCTTGCCGGGCAGGCTGTCCAGATGAAGGCTGATGCCTGCGCGCTCAAGCAGGTAAAGAGTAGAGGAAAGACCGAGCCCGGTGCCTGTCACACGGCCTTTGCCGCGCTCGGAAAGAGGTGCCTTGGTGGTAAAGAAGGGTTCGAAGATGCGCTCACGCAGCTCATCGGGAATGCCGCAGCCCGTGTCCTCAATCTCCAGCTCGGCGGCATTGCGCGTGCAGCGACTGCGAATCCGCAGAATGCGCGGATCCGACTCGCGCATGGCATCCATCGCATTGTTGACCAGATTCATGATGGCCTGACTCAGCTCCGCTGGAATGCAGGTAACCGTGGGCAGATCCTCATCGAAGTGGAAAACTTTATGCACCTGATGCTTGAAGAAGGGGTCGGCCTCGAGCAGTTTGAGATCGCGCTTTAAAAGCTCATTCACATTCACCGGAATCGGACTCGAGGCCTGATCGTCGCGAAGCCGCATCATCAGACTGGTCACAATCCCGGTCATGCGCTCAACCTGCTGGGCAAGTCGCTGCAGCTCGTCGGCCTCGATCCCCTCAATCCCCTGCTGGTGCTTGAATTCGATAAGCTGCAGTTGCCCCTGAAGAACCTGAAGCGGGTTGTTGAGGTTGTGGGCGATGCCGGAGGCCAGCATGCCGATTTCGGAAAGGCGCTGCATCTGCCGTAGCTGGCGCTCAAGTTCAAGCTCCTGGCTGCGGTCGATGAGGTAATGGGCCACCATTTGAATGCGGCCATCAACATCGATCAAGGGCGTGGAAAAGAGATCGACGCAACTACGCACAGGGTCGACCCAGTCGTGCCCGCGGCTGGGTTCGAGCAGGCGCACGCCCTCCAGACGAACGCTTCCCGCGCTGCCACGCGTCACCACCTGCTGCTGGATTTCCCGCAGTTGCCGATTGAGTGTTCTGCCTGGAAGTTGCCGGACCTTGCTTACATCGCCACCTGCTGCAGCCATGTTTCCACGCAGGACACTGCAGTTGAGGTCTACAAGCACCATTGGATAGGGCAGCGCATCAAGGGTTTGCTCCCATTGACGCTTGGCCGATTCCAGCGCGCTGTAAACCATGCTGAGGGACGATTGTGACATAAAACGAGTATCGGCTGCGATCAGCTTCAGTTTAAGCTTGCTTCGCGGCAATCTCCTTCAGGAAATTCAACAAACAGGCCTCCAGCTCGTCGATGCCCTCCCGGTATTCATCCCAGTCGGCGCGAACGAAGTCATAAATGCCGGCATCGTTGCGAAAACGCTCATTCGGGTGAAACTCGGTAATCACGTGAATCCCGCCCTTCACCAGATCCACATCCCCGCCCAGTTCATGACGCACGGCAGCTTCGTGATGCGGCTCCATGCAGATGATCCAGTCAGCTTCGCGCAACAGGAAATAGCTCATCGGGCGCGAGCGGTGTGCCGCGGCGTCGATGCCGCGCTCTTGCAGGGCCTTAAGCGTAAAGGGCGCAGCCTCATCGCCGGAAAGGCGCAAGGTGCCGCAGGAGCTGACGATTCCCTCGACGCCCTGCTCTGCCAGCCAGGCGCGCACCCGCCACTCGGCGAAGGGGCTGCGGCAGACATTGCCCGAGCAGATGAAGCAGAGTTGGGTCATGGGGTCCTTCCGACTACTGGTCCGACTACTGGTCCGACTGCTGGTCCGACCATTGGTCCGACTACTGGTCGGACCAACACTTTCCGCCATTCGTCCAAATACTCAGACAATTCCTTTGCCCATTTCCCTGGTTCGACCTGTTTTCAGCTTTGGTCTGTCCAGTACTGGTGGTTCGTCCGACTGCTGGTCCGACTATTGGTCCGACCACTGGTCCGACCACTCGTCCGACTACTCGTCCAACCACAGCCCTTCCACCACCCCGCCCGCTCGCGCTTAAGGCTCAGGCTTGCTCGATTAACCAGCAGGTCAAACTGCCATAGGCATAAGCCGCTACATCGTAGGGGTTGAAGTGCACCAACAGGCCCTCAGGCAGTAGTTGCAGCCGATCCTCAAAGTGCTCATCACAAAGCGCAATGAATCCTGGCCGCCAAAAGGGATCGAGTCCCTTGCCGCCCCGCTTGATTAGCTCATGATTCAGCAAATCCTCCACCTGCTCGCAGAAGTTCTGCCAATCGGCGGCATCCGGAACAAAGAGACTGTCAACAATAAGCGGGCATAGCGGCTCTCCTGCTTCGAAAAGGCCGAAGTCACTCACGCTGTTGCCGTGTGCGCCACCCGTGTACCAGTAGCGGTCCGTCCTCAACGCGATCAGATTGCCACTGACCCACAGGACCGAACAGGCATTCATGGCATGGTAAGGCATAATACGCTTGCCCCACTCATCAAGACAGAACTCTTTCGGCAGACCGTCCACCGTTCCAAGGCAGAAGGCCAGGCCATCACGCCTGAGAAGGCCGGAGAGCAGCTGCTCGCCACCCAGATTGCTGGTGAATTCCGGCCAGCTGACTTCAAGAATGCTGTGCTCGGCAATTGTATCACGCAGCGACTCCTGATGCCACTCCAGCGGCGCAGAGAAAGCGACAGTCGCCAGCACGAAATAAAGCCACAGGCGCATCAATCCTCCAGCATCTGCTTGAGCGAAATCAACAGTTTCATCGCGTCCAGTGGAGTCATGCTCTCAACATCGGCCTCGCGAATGCGGCGCCGCATATCCTGATCCGGTGCGAAGAACAGGTTCAGCTGATCTTTTGGTTCGGCCACTTGTCCGGGCTTCTGCTGCAGACTGGGTGTCAGATCAGCCGAGTATTCGTGGGCTTCCAGCTGCGCCAGGACTTCACGAGCGCGTTGTATCACAAGAGTCGGCAGGCCGGCCATCCGTGCAACGTCAATTCCGTAACTGTGACTGCAGCCACCCGGCAAAATTCGGCGTGTAAAGAGAATGCGCTCACCGTACTGCCGGACTTCGATGTTGGCGTTGCGCAGGCGAACCAGGCTCTGCTCCAGTGCAACGAGCTCGTGATAATGTGTGGCGAAGAGCGTCAGGGCGCGGCGCCCGGGAGCGTCATGCAGGAACTCGGTGATCGACCAGGCAAGACTAAGGCCGTCGAAAGTGCTGGTGCCGCGGCCAATCTCATCGAGTAATACAAGACTCTTGTCGGTGGCGTGATTCAAAATGAAGGCGGCCTCATTCATCTCCACCAGAAAAGTCGATTCGCCACCGGCCAGATTGTCACTCGCGCCGACACGCGTAAAAATGCGATCACGCAATGGAATGGTTGCGCTCTCGGCGGGCACATGACAACCCATGTGTGCCATTAGCGTTATCAATCCGGTCATGCGCAGGTAAGTGCTCTTTCCCGCCATATTAGGGCCCGTCAGCAGCAGCACCTGCTCGCGATCGCTTTGCAGGTGCACGTCGTTGGGCACAAAGCGCTCGCCCGCTGGCAGAACCTGCTCGATCACCGGATGACGTGCCTGCTTCAGGAAAAACTCACCCTTGGTGCTGATCCGGGGACGACAATAATTCCATTGCCGTGATACAAGCGCGAAAGAAATGAGCACATCGAGCTCGGCAATCGCCCGGGCGTTATGCTGAATCGCACGGTAATGCGGCCTGGCTCTGGCCGTTACTTCCTGAAAGAGCTGCTGCTCCAGTTGGGCGATTTTCTCCTCGGCCCCCAGCACCTTGTCTTCATACTCCTTCAGCTCCGGAGTGATGAAGCGCTCGGCATTGACGAGGGTCTGCCTGCGGTTGTAGTGCTCGGGTACACGCGAAAGATTGGCCTTCGAGATTTCAATGTGATAGCCGAAGACCTTGTTGAACTTGATCTTGAGATTGCTGATTCCGGTGCTGGCCCGCTCCTGCTCTTCAAAGCGGCGAATCCAGTCCTTGCCCCCCGTCATGATCTCGCGCAGGTCATCCAGTTCCTGTGATACACCGTTGCGAATCACCCCACCCTGATTGATGGCCAGTGGCGGTTGATCCACAATCCAGCGCTCGATGCGGCTGGAAAGCTCGGGCAGTGGATCAAGCAGAGAAAGCAGCTGGTAGATCAATCCTTCTTCAGCCGATATCTCGCCCAGACGGGCCATCAGATCTGGTATCACGGAAAGGGCAGCAGAAAGCGTCTTCAGATCACGCCCATTGGCGCGATCCGCGGCCAGACGCGCCACAATGCGTTCGAGGTCGCCAATTCCCTTTAGCAGACCGGTCAGTTCATCCAGCTGACGATAGCCCAGCAGTTCATCCAGCGCATCATGCCGGGCGCGGATCCGGTCCGCCTCAGAGGGAATATCAGTCAGCCAATAGCGCAACTGCCTGCGCCCCATCGGTGTAACACATCGATCCAGCGTCTTCAGCAGGGTCGGCCCCTGCTCGCTGTTCATCGACCGTATCAACTCCAGGTTCCGGCGTGTCGATGGATCAATCAGCAGGCGGCCGGCGGGATCGTGTCGGCGCAGACCGGAGATGTGTTCAAGACCGGACTTCAGGTTCTCGCGCGCATAGTGCAACAGTGCACCCGCGCAAGCCACGGCTTCCGGCTCTTCTTCCAGGCCGAAGCCCTTCAGGCTGCTCACATTAAAATGCTCGCAAAGATCACGGCGCGCAGAATCGGGACTGAAGAACCAGTCCTCCATGCGTGTACTGACGGCCTTGCCCACAAGCGGCGCCAGCTCTTTGGCTTGCCCGCGCATCACAAGAACCTCAGCGACTTCGAGCGATGCGATCAGCTCGCGCAGCACCGGCTCCGTGTATTCGCCTGCAGCGAATTCGCCCGTTGTCACATCGGACCAGGCAAGTCCGTAACCCATTTTGGTCTTTTTGAGTGCGGCCAGAAAGTTGTTGCCACCCGACTCCATCACATCACTGGTAAAGCGGGTTCCCGCCGTAACCACTTCCACCACATCGCGGCGGACAAGCCCCTTGGCCTTCTTCGGATCTTCCACCTGCTCGCAAACGGCCACCCGGTAGCCGGCACGCACCATTTTGGCCAGGTTGGGTTCAACAGCGTGATAGGGAAAGCCCGCCAGCGGGACATCCTCGCCGCCCTGCTGGCCACGACTGGTCATCACCAGCCCCAGTACCTCGTGGGCAATGCGGGCATCGTCGTAGAACATCTCGTAGAAATCGCCCATGCGGTAGAAGAGCACGTGATCGGGATAGCGTTGCTTGATTTCCCGATACTGGCGCAGCATGGGTGTATCACCGTGTCCGGCGCTCACTTGCGCTCCTCCTGGCGATAGGGGCGATAGTCCTCTACTAGGCATTTGTCCTTCCAGTCACGGCCTGCCCTTTTAGCTTCCCGTTTGGAATCAAAGTGTCCGGCCAGCGCACGATGAATGCGGCCATCACGTATCACATGAACGGCAACGCCTGCATCCTTCAGTTTCTTCAGGGCCTTTGCCGCATTGGCTTCTGAGGAAAAGGCGCCCACCTGCACGGACCACGCCAGCGAAGTAGTGCTTGAAAGCGCACAGGAATAGTCATCGTCCAGCACGACCTCGAAGCGGCTGCGCCAGAAAGCCAGACTGTCTTCCTCACCCGTGATACAAAAATGATCACAAAGGTGTGTCAGCGCTTCGCGCCTGACCCACTCCGGTCCTTCCAGACTGGAAATGCTGCGCATGTAATTCAAAATAGCAGCGGGATCCTTTACGGAGTGGCTACGCACCAACAGGCGTTCAGCCTCTGTGCAGCCCTGTGATACAAGCAACTCGCATTGAATTTGATCCCCGGCTAGCCAGGCATCCTGCAGGGGGCTGGCCACAAGAGCTGGGAGTAGCAGCAAGAGAAACGCGCCGAAGAGTTCACCCCGACGCGTCGTGATCCACTGAAACATGGCCTTTTGGCACACAGGTTTCGGGCTTTGGCCCATACTTAGCAGTCGCTCAGCTTGCCCATGGTATCCCAGCCGCGGCATTTGGGACAGCGGAAAGAGAACTCACTGCTCTCGTATCCGCAGCTGCGGCAGCGGTAGCGGCGGGATTCTTCCATCAGGCGATCTGCCAGATCGATGGTAAATGAGCAGAGGCGCTTTGTATCACCGCTGCGAGCCAGCAGTCGAACCATCATACGGGAAAGCGAGAGATTGCCGGGAAGCTTCTCCAGACCTTCATCCAGAATGCGCACCGCCTGATCGTACTCACCCTTGCGCTGATAGAAACCAGCCAGTGCGATATATGCATCCGTGTTCTTCGGCTTGGAGGCGATTACACGGCTGTAGAAGTTCTCCATCTCCGAGAAGCGACCAGACTCGAAGTAGTAGCGCTCCAGGCGATCGAAGACGAGTTGCGCGTGATCGGGCGCCTCAAAGGGAAGCTGCTCCCAGTACTGGATCGCTTCTTCCATGCGATCCTCAGACTGATAGGAATCACCCATCAGCAGGTAGGCAGCGGCACAGGCCTTGTTCAACTTGAGGGCCTCTTTCAGGAGCACACGCCCGGCGCGCCCCGAACCCTCTTCCATTTTGACTCTGGCCTGCTCCACCTTGATCAGACCTCGGCGCAGATTCTGCTCACGGCCACTCAGGCTTTCGATCTTCTTCAGCACGTCGAGCGCATCATCCCAGCGATCCTGGCTCTCAAAAAGTTCAAGCTGTGTTACAAGACTGGAGACATTGCGTCGATCCGAACGAATCGCCTTGGCCACCATCTCGAGGGCTTCTTCGACGCGGCCCATTTGCCTTAAGTCGCGAGCAAGTTCCAGCTGCACGCGCGCCCTGTCGCCATCGGAAAGGCCATGACGAACGGTCAGCTCGCGGTGGATCTTCATCGCCCGCTGACCATCACCCAGTTCGCGGTAAACACGACCCAGCTGCTCGTATGCGCGAATGTTGTCGCTGTTGCGTTCCACGGCGCTGCGGAAGAGTCGTGCAGCTTCCTTCCAGTCCTTGCGGACCATGGCTTCCAGTCCGTCAACAAAGGGGTCGGTGCTTTCGGCCAGCGCCTCACGCTTTCCGATCCACTGATAGACAATCAGCAGCGCCAAGAGCAGCGCGGCCAGCAGAAACAGGTAAGTCATCATAATCCGGAATTCCTGGCGGCTGTAACCTCGTCGAGTTCCTGATCGCGGTCGGTGGTGAGCCCTTCACCAGCGCTGGAGCCCGCACCCGCACCCTCGAGCTCGTGATCATCCAACACGCTCAGGTTGCGCAGCCGTGTGAGCTCTTCCTTGAGGTCGCGATTGTGTCGCTCCAACTGGCGAATGCGGGCGCGCAGTTCCAGTGATGCAAATAGCGCAAAGACCGCCCAGACCGCCATGCCCAGCCCCAGCGCAATCAGCGCGATAACGGCTACAGGCAGACCCTCAAGTCTATAGAGCGGCACCCAGGGCAGGACAAGATCGACTTTTTGCGAAAAATTGAAGGCGGCAAAGAGCGCCGCATAAATGAGGAAGATCAGGGTCAGGAACCAGCGAATCACCCACATGGACCACCTCGAATCTTGGCTGCGATTGACAAACCGTGATACACGGTCAGGCGACGGAAACCTGCTTGAGACTGGGCGGCGTCACCCAGACATCCTGTCCGGCGTCCAACTCCTGGATCGGACGCCCTTCAACATGTGTCACATGACCGCGCAACGTGAAGGAACGAACCTCGTCTACTTTCACAGTAACCATCGCTCCCGGACCGTAGCGAGGATCGTCGGGCACAACAACCACGCGGTTGCAGGTACTGCGCCCCATCCACTCATTGTCGTTCTTTTTGCTGGTCGATTCAACCAGAACTTCGAAGCTCCGCCCCGCACAGGCAGCCGCGCGAGCTTCTGTGATACGCCGCTGAAGCTCCACCAGGCGGCGCAGCCTGCTGTTCTTTTCAGCTGCGGGAACATCGTCTTCCCACTTGGCGCTGGGAGCCCCGTCGCGCGGGCTGTACTCAAAGGTAAAGGCGCTGTCGAACTGCACGCGCTCGACCAGCTTGAGCGTGTCCTCGAACTCGGCCTCTGTCTCCGTAGGGAAGCCGACGATGATGTCGGTTGAAAAGCCGATATCGGGCATGGCGGCACGGGCCTTTTCCACCAGCGTAGCGAACTCTTCAAAGGTGTAATCGCGACGCATCAGCTTCAGCACACGGTCGTTTCCGGCCTGCATGGGCAGATGCACGTGCTTGCAGACCTTGGGATTCTCCGCCATCTCGCGAATCATTTCGTCGCTGAAATCCTTGGGATGCGGGCTGGTAAAACGAATGCGGTCGATGCCCTCCACTTCGGATACAGCGCGCAGAAGCTCAGGAAAAGCGGCGCCTGATTCGCTACCCCCCCATAACGGATCGCGGTAGCTGTTGACGTTCTGGCCCAGCAGCGTCACCTCGCGAAAGCCTTCAGCCGCCAGCCGACGACACTCTTCCACCACGCTGGCCACACTGCGGCTGCGTTCGCGGCCACGGGTAAAGGGCACAATGCAGAAGGTGCACATGTTATCGCAGCCGCGCATGATCGTCACCCAGGCGTTGGTTCCCGAGCTGCGCGCCGGATAGATTTCGTCGTAGTTTTCCGTCTTGTCACGCCGGGTCAGAATGTGCTGCTTTTCGCGGCTGACCAGCAGGTCGCGAATAATGCCCGGCAAATTGCGGTACTGGTCGGGGCCAACCACCAGATCCACATGGGGGTGACTTTCGACGATCTTGTTTGAAAGGTGAGCGCTCATGCAGCCCAGCACGCCCAGAATCAGCTGCGGGCGCTCCTGCTTCATGGGCTTCCAGCTGGCGATCTGGCCCAGCACGCGCTGTTCGGCGCCTTCGCGCACGGCACAGGTGTTGACGAGCACGACTTCCGCGCCCTCAATGCTCTCCTGCAGCACGTGGGCATCGTCCTCCAGCAGCCGGCCCACCAGCTCCGAATCGTAGAGATTCATCTGGCAGCCATAGGTCTCGATGTAGACCTTCAACGAGGCCTGATCCGTCCCGCTCATGACGCTCCATTTCTTCATTGGCAAAGCTGAAAAGAGTAGCAAATTCCGGCTGGATGGGCTCAGTTTCCGCAGCTGGTGATGCTGGCGCTGCTGCCGTTTTCCCCTTTAAGCAGATAGGTCCCGGTGGGAAGTGGGGGAAGCAGCAGTTGGCCATCAGCCGATGGCGAAAGCGTGGCAATGCGCCGGCCATCCAGCCCGAAGAGCTGCAGCTTTCCGGGACCCGCAGCCAAAGCGACAATCTGGCGCAGGCGGCCGCCCGGGTTGGGCCAGACAAGCAAGTCCTGACCCGCAGGCAGCCACTTCGAAAGATCCAGCACCGGCCCCGTGGAACTTGCATTCATTGGATTCACACAAAGCAGCCAATCACCGAAGCGGACTCGCTTCGTGTCGCCTGACTCAAGCGCATTGAGCTCATTGCCACTGAGCAGCCAGGCATAACGGCCCGAGGGCTGCGCATTGATCAAGGCACTCTCATCAACACGCAGGGCCTGCCATTCCAACTCGTCCAACAGACGCCAGGGCGGATCCTGCGCGACATCGGCCAGCGCATGGAACTGATCAGGATTCGGCCCTTCGACCATTGCCAGTTCGGCAATCGGATGCGGAGCATCCGAAAGACCGGCCTGCAAAAGAGCCGCCAGCGCAATAGCGAGAGTGGCCTCCGGATCTGGCCTGCTGTAAAAGAGCCGCGGCCAGGCAAGCTCGGAAGCGGCATCATCCAGGCAGTTTACGATGGGAGCAGACAGCGTCAGCTCCGGGCAGTAGATCTTGACCAGTGCGCCAAGACCGTATTCCCGGGTGGCGGCAGTTTCAGTCAAGCGGCCCGGCAGGTGATCCAGCAGGGCAGGCAAATAGCGACTGACCCAGTCGTCATGATCGGGAAAGACCTGATCCTCGGCCCACACTGCGCTGGCTTCATAGAAAGAAAGGTTGGGCAGGGCGAAGCCGCGGGCAAACTGCCAGGCATGAAAAAACTCGTGCGCGGCTGTCACATCCAGCAGAAGCAGGGGGTCGGCGTCAAAGCCTGCCATGGTGGGATGCAGGAGCATGTAGCTCAGGCCGTCAATCCCGTTTTCACTCCAGGGAACGCTGGTTGCACCGGGCGCCGAAGCAGGCGGCGGTGCAAGATAGACAGGATAATGGCCGAGGGGGCCCAGCGGAACGGTCCAGGCACCGGGAAGGTTGTGATACATGTCTCGCGCCTGGCTCAGCGCCGCCATTGCCCTTAACACATGATCGTCGGTGGAGGCGGAGTCCCCGCTGGAGTTCCAGTAGATGCCGAAAGTTCCATCAAGACTCAGACTCAGGTGCTGGAAGTTCTCGTCTATCGACCTTGTCGGTCGTTCCGCTTCAAGCAGAACACAGCTCTGCCGCGCATGAACGGAAAGAACAATCAGGATGAGGGCCAGGAGGCGCATGGGACTCCTACCGCAGATAGCTGGCTTTTCCCAGACGACGGTAACGACTGCCATCTGCCGCCTCGAACTCGAGCAGAACCAGATAGAGCCCTGAGGCCAGTGGGCTGAAGTCAAGCAGGATCATTTGCTCGCCCGGCTTGAGCTCCTGCTGATTCATTTGTATCACACGCTGACCCAGCAGATTGAAGACCGACAAACTGGCCCTGCCCGCCGCCGGTGTTACAAAGGAAAGATGTGTCACCGGGTTGAATGGATTGGGCGAAAGCTGGAATGCGAGGCTTTCCGGCAAGACAGCAGGAGCAACAGGCGCTGCTTCAGTTGGCAATTGAAGCGAACTGGCCATCAGCACCACATCGTCCAGCGCCGCTCCATAGGACCAGGCTCCGGTAAAGGTCCAGCGCAGCCGGAAGCTGGTAGCCGGGCTTGCAGGAAGATTCACACTGCGGGACTCCCAGTCTGGACTGGCTGTCGCCACATGCAGAAGTTCCAGACTGCCATCCGGGAATTCACGCTGTACGGTCAGTCTGCCGCCAGCATTTCCATTGTAAACCTGATCCCAGCCAAGCAGCCAGCTACTGGATTCGGTGGCCTCCACCCACGGTGATACAAGGACCGCGCACTGGCTCAGCGCCTGGCCCTGATCATCCAGCAGTCCGCGCCCGTCGCTGTTTACATAGGCAAACTGACTACGCGCCGGAATGGTGAAGTTGGCCGAGCTGACCTGACTTCCCAGCTCCCAGCCCTGTGTGTCCGTGCCGCAGTCATCGGCAAAGCTCTGCCAGTCATCCACCAGACTGTCCGCTTCGAAGTCCTGCAAAAGAACAAGGCTCTCGCTGTTTTCCGGGCGCCACCAGGCAACCGTGAAGGGAATCGTCAAGCGCTCAGGATCACCCGTAAGGCCTTGCCTAAGGTCCAGCACCAGACTGTCCTCAAAGACTCCATCAAACCAGGTTGTATCACCAAGAGCCGAAAGTGTGTCAATGGGATATGCGCCGGTCGTTAGATCACGGGCACCATCGGGCTGAAGGGTAAACTGCAATGTTTCACCGCTGCCAAAAATACTCATATCCAGCACAAAGGGACCGGCCGGGCGTGATACAAGCGTCACGCTCAGGCTGGAGTCCAGATCCAGGTTGCGGAAATGAATGGCCCCATACAGGCTGTCCGTGCTGGCCAGACCAAAATCCTGCCGGCTGGACGCCTCGTCCAGTGCCCAGCGCCGTGCAGGCTCAATCAGCATGTTGCCGCCGACATCATCCACCAGCAGGACGAAGGCATCCTGTGATACACAGCGAATGGCAAAATAGTGCAGGCGGGTTGAGTCGGGCGCCAGCTCATGGCGGAAGAGCTGCCAGTCAATCGGAATATTGCTGTGGCTCTCAAGCTGTTCGAACTGCCCGGTTGATGCGATCAGCTCCGGCTGGCTCAAGACTGTCTGGCTTTCCAGATGCAGGACTTCCATGCTCTCGGGGTAAGCCGGATCCTGACTGCGATAATAGAACTGAAAGAAGTGGTTGACCGTGCCGGGCCTGAGCGCAGGACTGATCAGCCAATCGTCGTTGGCCGTGCCGTCCTCATTGTAGCGGCAGCCCATGGTGCTTGAGCCTCCGCGAGCGCCGTAATAGTCTTCCTGAAAATGGCGGGTCCAGCTGCTGCCGGACTGGTCGGCGTCTACAAGCGTCCAGTTAAGCTCCCAGTCCGTGTCCTCGAAGCCCTCCGTGAGCAGCTCGTCACTGGCCCGTCCAGCATGCTTGTCCACCTGCGCAGATTGGGCGAAGACAGCGGAAGTGCAGACCAACAGAAGCAGCAGAAAGGCTCTCACAGACCCGTCTCCTCTATCAGCAGCGCGCAGTCAAAGGCACCCGCGCTGTGCGTCAGCGCTCCGCTCGAGATCCAGTCCACGCCCAGCTCGGCCACTGCAGCAATGTTCGCCTCGGTGATGCCGCCGGAAATTTCCAATCGTGCTCTACCGGCTGTTTGTGATACAGCCTGGCGCGCTTCTTCAGGAGTGAAGTTGTCCAGCATGATCACATCCGCACCGGCTGCGATCGCCTCGTCCAGCTCGATCAGATTGGTAACTTCCACCTCGATTCGAGGAAGTGGATCACGACCGGCAATCAAGGATTTGGACCGTGATACAGCGGCCGAAATCGATCCCGCTCCGCGGATGTGATTTTCCTTGATCAGCACCATGTCGTAGAGGCCCATGCGATGATTGTCCCCACCGCCCGTTTTCACCGCATACTTGTCAAGTCTCCTCCAGCCCGGCAGGGTCTTGCGCGTATCCAGCAAGCGGGTTGAGGCTGGTAGCTTTTCAACCAGACGGGCCGTCAGGCTGGCAACGCCAGAAAGATGCTGCAGGAAGTTCAGGGCCGTGCGCTCGGCGGCAAGCAGGGTGCGAATCGAGCCCTCCACACGCAGGATCACATCCCCACGGCGAAGCTTGCTGCCTTCCTTGAATGGAAAGTCAAAGACAAGCTCTTCCTCTCCCGCGACTTCACGAAAGACGGCTTCAACCAGCGGCAGCCCACAAAGAACACCATGCTGCCGCGCCTCAATTCGGGCACGGCCGCGCGCTGTTTCCGGCATGCAGGCTGTGGCGGTGAGGTCAGCGGGAATCCAGGGCGGGCCGTCCTGACCGAAATCCTCGCGCAGGGCGAGCATTACAAGAGTCAGGCCATCGCGGAGGGTTTCGCTGTTCATCAGTTCTTGTCGCTTCCACTTAGTGCGCCAGCCGCGCGCAGCAGGTTGATGCGTTCCTGCGCGGCACTACCAAAACTGGAGCCCGGACCGCGTCGCCGAATGATATCGATGTAGAGTTCTGCGGCGCGATCAGCCTCACCAAGCTCCTCCCAGCACTGCCCGGCCTGATAAAGGGCGGTCACGTCCCAGTCCAGCTTGGTATCTCCCGCAAGGTAGGGAACCTTCAGGTACTCGAGGATTGCGGCGCGCAGCTGTCCGTCAAGCTGCAGGGCCTCGCCGATGTAGAACTGCAGGGCGGCGGCGCGCTCCGTGTCCACAATCGGCAGGAGTTCACGCATCTCGGCAATGGCGGGATTCAGTTCGCCCAGATCCTTGCGCAGAAGGGCCGCCTCCATGCGGCGCGCCAGATAATCGTCTGCATTCGGGAATTCCCGCAAATAGCGCAGCAGCATCTGCAGTGCGCCATCGGGAAAGCCTTCTTCCCGGTAGATCCGCACCAGCAAAAGGCTGGCTTCCCGCCGATCCACCTCTGGCGCCTGGCTTTCAGAGAGCTCACGCAGGGCGCGCATTCCGGCGCGACTGTCGCCACTTTCATAAAGGAGTCTGCCCTTGAGCAGACGCCCTTTTGCGGCCTCGGCAGATTCCGGCCACTGGGTAATCAGCTGATCAAGTTCCCCAAGGGCTTCCTGCACCTCGCCCTTTCCCACAAGCGTACGGGCAAGTCCCCAGCGGGCCATAAGGCCAAAGCGTGTATCACGATAATCACGCACGACAAGCGAGAAGCTCTTTTCCGCGCCATCGCGGTTGCCGGCGCGCAGCTGGGCTTCGCCCTTGGCCCAGTTCATGGCCGCCTTGACCGTGTCTGCATCGATTGTATCACGGAAGTCCTTCAACAGGCGACCGAACTCGCTTTTGGCCCTGTCGAAGTCGGCGCGCTGGTAGAGGTTCTTGACCCAGGCTGTGCGCAGTTCGGCGTCTGGCGAGGCCGCGGGATTCAACGTGTTCAGCAGCGCCGCCTCGGCGGCATAATCGCCCTTTTGGGCCATCAGTCTGGCCAGATCCCGTGTAGCACGCAGCTGAACCGGGCCATCCGGTGAATGGGCCAGCAGGTTGCGATAGAGGCGCTCGGCCTGATTCAGATCACCCTGTCTGGCTGTACTGGCGGCAATGCGCAAAAGGGCATCCTCGCCACGGGCGCGATCCTTGCGGCCAGCCCCTCGCAGGTAGCGCGCAAAGGCTTCGCGAGCGTCCTCTTCCTGACCAAGGGCCTCGTAACACATGCCAATCGAGTAATCATACTGGCTGCCTTCTTCGGGCAGGAGGTCAATCGGTTGATTGCGATGGGCGGTGAGAGCACGCTCCTGCCAGGCGGCAAGTGCACCCCGGAAGTCGCCGCTTTTGAAGAGCAGGGCCGCGCGCAACTCCTCGGCTGTTTCCAGCGCGGGATGATAGGCGTGATCACGGCGCAAGGATTCCAGCAGCTCCAGACGCTCCGCATCGGGGGTTCCCACGGCGGCTGCCAAAGCAAGATCCGCTTCGATTCTCCAGGGCGAATCCGGCGCTTCCAGTCGCAGTGTTTTCCAGGTCTCCAGCGCAAGTGAGTCCTGGGCAAGCCTGCCAAAAGCCAGCGCGCGTGCGGCAAGCGCCAGATCCTGCCGCTGATCCCGGCAATGAAAGTCCAGCACCAGCAATGCGAGCGAATCAGCCGGATTCACCTCTGTCTGCTTTTCCAGTGCTGTGATACAGGTCTGATGAAATGCTGTGGGCAATCCCGCAACCAGATCAAGGCTGTCGCAAAGTGCGGCCAACAGCCGTGCCCTCTCTAGCAGGGCATCAGCACCAGGGCTCGGCTCCAGACTCCAGAGGCATTCAAGCGACGCTACAACGGTTTCTGGCTGATGCAGCAATTCACCCTGCTGAGCCCAGAAATCGATTACAGCACTTGTATCACATAGATCGCGCTGACACTCCAGCACTCCAAGCGCCGCTTTTGAAAGGCCTTCACCCGAAAGCCCCTCCATGGCCCGCTTGTACTGTCCAAGAGCTTCGGCGGGTTTGGCCAGTCTATTGTGGTAGATCTCGGCAAACTCGAAAGCCAGCTGCGCGGGATCTTCACCCGAGCCCTGCCTGACCATCAAATCAAGCAGCTCCTCCTGCACGGCCGTGCCCGCCTGCGCACCAGCACCTGCTCGCTCAAGGGCCTCCTCTGCTGCTGGCAAAAGGGGCGATAGAGGACAGAGGGCACGCATGCTTTCCAGCTCGCGCCGGGCACGCAGCCACTCGGCCTGCGCCAAAGCCAGTCGAATGCGCAGGAATATGCGCTCATCCATTTCCTGCGCGCTGTCGAGGCGGTCATCCAGCAGGTGTGACGCTTCCCTTAACTCACCGGCTTCCAGCAGGGCTTCAGTCCAGACAACCGGAACCGGCTGGCCGGGAAGAATCTCGCTGATGCGAAGCTTGCGAAGCAGCTCGGCAGATGGCCCAGTCAGGCGTGAATTGCAGCGCTCGTCAAGCAGCCAGGCGACGTGCTCTTCGGCCTGAGGATTCGTGAGCAGTTCATCATAGAGTCCGGCTGCCCTCGCCGGAGTTGCCCCTCTGGCCAGCGTCCAGGCCGTGGCGATCTGTGAGGAAAGGGTCGCTTTGCCAAGTGCGCCGAAGGACTCGGCAGCTTCATCAAATCGACCGAGCGCGGCCAGTGCCGAACCGCGAACAAGATTCAGACTGTCCGACAATGCCGGGGCTGTGGCTGCAAGATCCTGAAGCAGCTCCAGAGCCTCGGCGGGGCGGCCCGCCTCCAGACTGAAACCAGCAGCTCTCAGTTTCAACCGAAGCTGTGCATCAGCGGCAAGACCGGGCACATCTGCCAAAAGCAGATTTCTGGCTAAAGCGGGCTCGTCTGCAGCCAGCAATGCGGCAAGTTGCAATCGCGCCCGGGCTTCCAGATAAGGATAACGGCCGCTGGCAAGTTGTATCACACGATCACAGGCGCTTTTCGCCCTGTCTGTGTTGCCAAGCTTCAGGTCCATCTCCGCAAGGGCCAGACGGGCCTGCAGCGCCTCGGGGCTTTCCGGCCAGCCACCGATGATGGCCTCCAGCAGGCCGCGCTTCTCGCTACCTGTCGGTTGCCTTCGGGCCGCGCTGAACATGGCAGCCGCAGCCTGAGGGTCTTCGGGAAAGCGTTCGGCAAAACTGCGCAGGGCACTTGCTGCTTCGCGGCTACGCCCCAGACTGTCCAGACAATCGGCCACTCGGCGCTGGGCCTGTGATGCAAGCGGGGAATCCATGTGATTCAGGGAGAGCCGCTGCCAGCTGCTTCTGGCCTCGTCAAAACGCCTCAGGGCGAAGGCAGAGCTCGCCTCGAGGTTGAGGATCAGATCCATCTCGGCGGCATCGGGAAAGCGCTCGCGCAGGATGCGGCACTGCTCGACGGTCAGATCGTGTACACCATCGGCCTGCAAGCGGCGCGCGTAGTCCAGATCACGCTGCAGATCGGCATGCAGCAGCAGCGGTAGTGCCAGCAGGGCGAGAATCCATGCGCGCAGCATCAGCCGACCAGCCTCAGTTTGGCCATGCGCGCCACCATCTTCTTGACGCCGACGGAATCAAAACGCACGGAAACACGCATTTCACCCCCGAATCCAACAGTATGGATCACAACGCCCCGGCCGTACTTGCCGTGCATGACCGTCGTTCCCGGCCTTAGATCAGCCGGTTGGGCCAGATCCGGAAGCTGGCTTTCGTTTTCATAATCGGGCATGCCGCCGCCTCTGAAGGGGCTGTACTGATCACGCAGGGCGCTACGCTGCTTGTCTTCAAAACTCTCGCGCCTGGGCGGCTTGCCCTGCCGCGGCTTGGGATTGAAGGATGGTGCCGGCGGATCCAGTTCCAGCTCGCCACCGGAGAAGCCGGGCTGCTGCGGGCGATCCACCCTGCCACGCCGCTGATTTGTATCACGGCCGGGCCTGACTGATGGACGGAAATTGCCGCGATCGAGTCCGGCGATCACATCCTTGAAGTGACCGCCCATGCCAAGGCGGCTCTCCTGCTTTGGTCTATCCAGCAGCTCCGGATGAATTATGTCAAGAAAACTTGAAGGAATGCTGCCACCCGCCTGCCCGTAACGGCGGCGCATGTCGGCGTGACACAAATAGAGATGCTTCATGGCGCGCGTGGCCGCCACATAAAAAAGCCTGCGCTCCTCTTCCAGCTCGGAAGGATCGTCCATCGCCCCAGCCAGCGGGAAGAGACCTTCTTCCAGACCGGTCACGAAAACAACCGGAAACTCGAGACCCTTGGCGCTGTGGATGGTCATCATGGTGACGTGATCATCCTGATCGTTCCAGCCATCCACATCGGCAACAAGCGCGACTTCCTGCAGGAAGCCGGCCAGGCCCAGCTCCGAGTTCTCCTCGTAGTGCTGAATGGCGCCCTGCAGTTCGCGCACATTCTCGATGCGCGGCACACCTTCCAGACCTTCGGCCTCAAGGCTCTCGATGAAGCCGATTTCCTCGATCAGCTCCTCAAGCAGCTCGGAGGGCTTTTTTTCATCCACTGTATCACGGTAACGTTTGAGCATGGCGCCAAAATCCGTGACACGTTTCGCGACCGCAGCGCCCAGACCTTCTGCCTGGCCGGCGATGCGCAGTGCTTCTTCCAGCGTGCATGAGCGCTGTGCGGCCAGCAGGCGCAGCCGATCGACCGTAACACCACCAATACCGCGGCGCGGGACATTGATCACCCTTAGCAGACTCATCAGGTCGGATGGATTGACCAGCATGCGCAGATAAGCGAGCAGGTCCTTGATCTCCCGGCGCTCGTAAAAGCGCGTGCCACCCACAATCTGATAGCGAATGCCGTTACGCATGCAGGCTTCTTCCAGCGCGCGGGACTGGGCATTGGTCCGGTAGAGAATCGCGCACTGTTTGAAGGTTCCACCCGCCTCCACATGCTTGCGGATGCGCGAGCAGACCAGCGCCGCCTCCATACCCTCGTCTTCTCCGCGCAGAATCGGAATGCGCTCACCCTTGCCGTTTCGCGTCCAGAGCTTCTTGGGCTTGCGGGTTTCGTTGCGTGATACAACCGAGTGGGCGGCGTTCAGGATGGTCTCCGTGGAGCGGTAATTCTGTTCCAGCTTGAAGACTTTGACATCGGGCCAGGTTTCTTCGAAGTCGAGAATGTTGCTGATATCCGCGCCTCGCCAGCCGTAAATCGACTGGTCGTCATCACCCACGACACAAATGTTATTGCGCGGCGCGGCCAGCAGGCGTGTCACCTCGAACTGGGCACGGTTGGTGTCCTGATACTCGTCAATCAGGATATAGCGGAAGCGATCACGGTAGATCTCCAGCCGCCCGGGATGCTGCTGAAAGAGTTCGATCGGGCGAATCAGCAGGTCATCGAAGTCCATCGCGTTGGCCTGCTTGAGCTGCACGGCATATTCACGGTAGACCTCGGCGATCTGCTCGTGGATGAAGCCCGTATCCTGCGCCAGAAAGGCCTCCGGATCCAGCATTGCATTCTTGGCCGCCGAAATGTTCGAGCGAATGCGCTTGGGATTCAGCTGTCCGCTTTTCATCTGCAGACGGTCCATGCAGTCCTTGATCAGCTTGAGCTGATCGTCACTGTCGTAGATGGTAAAGTTGCGGCCGTAGCCGATGAACTCGGCCTCGCGCCTCAGGATGCGGGCGAAGATGGAATGGAAGGTGCCGACCCACATGTCGGAGAGGCCCGCCTGGACAAGGTGGCCGATGCGCTCTTTCATTTCCCGCGCGGCCTTGTTGGTAAAGGTCAGGGCCAGAATCTGCCAGGGCTTGGCGCGCCCTTCGGCAAGAATCCAGGCAATGCGATTGGTGAGCACGCGGGTCTTGCCGCTGCCGGCGCCCGCAAGAATCAGTACCGCGCCCTCGGTTTCGCGCACGGCCCCTTGCTGGGCGTCATTCAGTTGTGAGATGTCCATTCCATTCCCGTTTTGCGGCTACTTGCGGCCGCGCTCTCGACGCAGTTTTCGCCGCAGCTTGTCCAGCGGCTTGCGGTTTTCCAGATGTTCATCGTAGCTGTGCGCGAAGACATGGCTGCCATCGCCGAGCGCAACAAAGTAAAAGTAGTCACATTCAGCCGGCTTCATGGCCGCTGCCAGCGCCACCCGCCCCGGGTTTCCGATCGGCCCCGGCGGCAAGCCCTTGTAGAGATAAGTGTTGTAGGGCGAGTCAATTTCCAGATCCTTGAGCAGCAGGCGGCGGGGTCCGTCAGGCAGCAGAATCTGCACGGTTGGATCCGCCTGCAGGCGCATGCCTTGTTTCAGTCTGTTGTGATACACGGCCGCAACCGTATCCGCTTCCGATGCCAGCTGAACTTCGCCCTGCACAATGCTGGCCATGGTCAGTAGCTCGCGCAGCTCATGGCCCTTCGGTCGCGCCCCGGGTGAAAGCTCATCGATCACGGCGAGTGACATCTTCACCAGCCTGGTCAGTACCTGCTCCTCCGTTTCGACCTCTGAAACGAGATAGGTCTCCGGGTAGAGCAGGCCTTCCAGATCCGGTTGATTCAGGCCGAATGAGGCGATGAAGAGGCTGTCGCCAACCAGCTGCATCACGCGCAGACTGTCCAGACCGAGTTCCCGTGATACAATGCCGGCAATCTGCCCGGCGCGGGCTGCTTCCGGCACTCGAAGGCGGCGCACAGGTACGGCGTAGTCCTGCATGGCCTCCAGCATTTCCCACGGACTCATGCTCGATTCCAGAATGAAGAGCCCCTGCTGGATGCCGGTGGCCAGGCCGAAAAGGCGGGCGGCCAGCTTCAGGCGAAAGGGGCTTGTCAGCAGCCCGCGTGCCTGCAGCTCACTGGCAATCTCGCCCAGCGTCATGCCGGCTTCAACACGCAGCGTGTCCTGCTTGATGGGTCCGCGCGCGGCAGGCGCCTCAATCAGACCAATCCAGCCACCAGCAGCGATCAGAAGGAGCAGAATGATGGCAGCCGAAAGCCCGCGCTTTCCCCCCATGAAGGCCGCGCGCTTATCCACCTGCTTTTCCAGCTGATGTTGCTCTTCCTGCATCTCGTTGTCCATCAATCGATTAACCCATCCAAGCTACCAAATTCCGCCCTTGACAGCCAGAGCTTGAGTGAAAAAGGAGGGCGGGAAATTGGGAGGTGACAGGGAGGGTGGACAGGGTGAAGAATGGCAGATTGCAGATTGATGATAAGTGTCAGGCACGTGCCAGACACGTGTCTGGCACCCGTTGGACACCCGCCTCGAAGCAACTCCCTTCTGTCAATCAGTCCTGACACTTCAGCAACCGCAGTTCCCGACAGAGTTCCCGATGGCGTTTGCGAAATCGTCCAAGCCCCATGACACCCCGCGGCTTCACTTGCGGCTTGCAACCGCCTAACGACTAACGCCCGACGACTTTCTGACTGGTACCTGGATACTTCTTAAGGCTGACGCCTGACACATTCTTGGCTATTGTCAATTTGCCCCACCTTCGAGATTTCTCTTTGAATTCGAGACTCAGAATGCGATCTTACCAGTAAGAAGGAGGGGCTAATGAGTACCTTTTCGACTACAAAGCTCTCAACCAAGGGCCAGGTCGTCATTCCTGAAGAAATCCGCGTTCAACTAGGCTTGAAACCTGGGGCCAAGTTCATCGTGGTTGCTGAGGGCGATGTCGTCGTGCTGAAAACCATCGTCGCTCCAAAGCTGGCAGATTTTGCCTCGCTTGTTGCTCGTGCCAGATCCGAGGCTGCAGAACTGGGCATGCAAGAGACGGATATAGAAGCCGCCATTCGGGATGCTCGTTCAAAGTCATGAAGGTTGTTTTAGACACGAATGTTCTGATATCCGGCTTGTTTTTCGGTGGGAATCCGGGCAAAATCATCGATCTGTGGGTCAAAGGTGAGGTTGAAGTTCTGGTCACCGAAGCGATACTGCTTGAATACGAAGCAGTCCTTGATCGGCTGGCTCGAAAATATCCCAAGTCATCGGCCCGGCAGCTATTCCACCTGATTGCACTCAAGGCAACGACCGTCGAGGGCTACGCCCTGCCACCTGATTCATGTAATGATCCGGATGATGTCAAATTCCTTGAGTGCGCCGTTGGTGGTGGTGCGAGCTTCATCGTCTCCGGGGACAAGCATCTTCTGGATCTGCACGTCTGGGACACGATTCCGATCCAATCAGCGGCAGTCTTTTTAAAGGAACACTGGAGTTAGAATCTCCGCGTCATGCCGATGTGTCGGCTGAGTGTTACCTATGTTCCCGGTCAGATGTGTAACCTATGTACCCGGTCTGTACTAAGTCGTCAGCAGGCCAGATACCAGTAACGAGTAGCCAGCTCAGAGCCGACAGGCGTTAGGCGTCAGCAGGCCAGCAAACTTCTGACTTGTATCTGGAAACTGGTAGCTGGAGGCTAGTTGATTGAAAAGTGCCAGACACGTGCCAGACGGGTGTCTGGCACCCGTTGGACACCCGCCTCGAAGCAACTCCCTTCTGTCAATCAGTCCTGACACTTCAGCAACCGCTGTTCCCGACAGAGTTCCCGACTGCCCCCCGCTTCCGCGGGGGTGACGTCGCTGACCGCTAAGGCCTGACGACTTTCTGACTGGCCTGCTGGTACCTGGATACTGGTAACTGAAACGACTCTCTTGCTGGGAGCTCGTTGCTGGCCCCTGGTAACTGATTCCTGACGCCTCTCCTCTATAAGCTATCTCCTACGCCAATCCCAGCACCATCACAAGTGCTCGTCTGACCTTGACCATCTCTTCATCAGTCAGCACAGCGAGTGGTCCGTCCACCAGGCGCGAGCGGTCCAGTGTGCGGGGCTGGTCGGCCAGAATGATGCTGGGTTTCAGCAGTCGGTCTCGGGCGGGCAAGGGCACATGCAGCAATCCATTCGAGCCGGGCTCAACCCTGCTGCTAAGTGGCAGGACGGCAATCAGCGGTGTTGCCTCTGGGCCAAGCCAGTCCGCCTGAATGACCAGAGCAGGGCGAATCTTTCCTGTTTCCTGACCGCGGCTGGGATTAAAGTTGGCCAGCCAGATTTCGCCGCGACGCATCAACTCCACCACGGCTCTTCGGTAGTATCAAGACCATCGCCCAGTGCTGCATCAAGCCAATCTTCAGGCCTGTCACCAGTGTCTTGGGCGTAGCGTGCCTGTGCTTCGGCCAGCATTCCCTGCTGAAGTTCCTGCCTGCGGCTCTCCTTCAAAAACCGGATTAGGGCAAGCCTGATCAGGGCCGATCGGTTGATTCCCCGCCGGTTTGCCTCTTCATCAAGTAGCTGCTCAAGCTCCTTGTTAAGGCGAAGGGTTAGCATGGTTCACCTCCTGTCTTGCCATTTGTAATACTAATTGTAATACAATGCAAGAGGAAGGGTTTTGGGCGTTAGGCGCTCAGGCGTTAGTCGTCAGCAGGCCATTTGTCACCCCCTGTCATTCCCTGTCACCCCCGCGAAAGCGGGGGGCAAGCGAGAAGAAAGCAGGTGCCAGTTTCCAGCAACCTGCCTTACTGGCAGCTGGAAGCTGGTAACTGGGGGCTGAGTGTATCTGTGTTATGATTTCGCATATGAAAAGTGCCAGACACGTGCCAGACACGTGTCTGGCACCGAAGGCCCCCGCTGTCAACGAGTCCTGACACTTCAGCAACCGCAGTTCCCGATTGCGTTATTCGAAATCGTCCAAGCCCCATGACACCCCGCGGCTTCACTTGCGGCTTGCAACCGCCTAACGACTAACGCCCGACGACTTTCTGACTGGTACCTGGAAGCTGGTAACTGGCTACTTCTTCAGGCTAACGACTACAATAACGCCCCCCCCACCAGCAGGTGAGAGGGGCCATGGTGTGTGACTGACGCCGCGAACTATTCTTCGACGTAATCCTGCACCTTGGGTTGGTAGAACTGCAAGAGCACTCCACCCAGGTAGCCGATTGCGCCGGAGCCGTAATCGAAGTTGGCGTAGTTCGGGGCCTCGCCGCGATGCACCATGTGCAGGGGCATGGCGTTGAAGGCCGTGCGGAAGTTCGTGTAATAGGGATTCAAGCCCTGTCCCATGAAGCTTCCTTCGTAAGCCAGACTTTCGGTGTAGCAGCTGATCGGCTTGCGATGCTTCTCCAGAATCGGCTGCCACTCCACATCCACCAGCACCGTGTCGCCGGCGGCCCAGTATTCGGCCGGGTCGTTGATACGCTGATGCTCGACATGAATGAAGGTCTTCTCGCGACCGGCTACCGTCAGCGAGACCACCTCGCGCGGAAGGGCCCACATGGAGTCGGGACGGCTGGCATTGTGCGCGTCAAAGGCGGCCAGAATCTCGGCACCCCAATAGTTCTGGGCAACGGTCGGAATGTAGAGCCAGCAACCCGTCGCGCTGGGTTCCGGCGTGTAGGCCGGGAACCAGGGATCCTGGCCCGGATAGTTGACATCATCCGTCGTATAGAAGATGGCCGGCAGATCGGTGGCCCGTGCTACTCGATAGAAGTCAAAGGTCGTCTCTTCATCCAGCCCTGTCGAGTAGCTGTCGTAAGTATGAGTAGCAATCGTACCCAGACCTTCGTTGATGGCAAAGGCTTCCACAAAGACAGCAGCCGAGTCTGGCGGATTCCAGCGGTAGGGGAAAGGCGCGCTCGGCTCGTAGAAGCTGTTGTAGCCCGTTGTCAAGCGCAGGCTGTCCACCATCGCCCGGTCCATCACCATGCCCGGCGTGCCTTCGTAAATCGGATCTGCGGCAAGACAACCGTCCAGACGACCGAAGAAGAAGGTGGTGTTGTCATCACCATAGACGCTGCTGACACCCATGTAACGCTCAAGGAAGTCACCGGCCTTGTCGGCAAGGAAAGCACCCGTGTCTTCACCATTGGAATAGTTGAAGGTACCGCGCAGGCTGCTGTAACCTGTCCACAGCAGGCTGCCGCCCATGTCCAGATAGTCCATGGCGAAGGCCTTCCAGGTCAGGCGCACCTGCGTATAACTAGTGCCGGCGCCCGAACCCTGCGCCCACTTGTCATCAATCACGATGACCGTGCGGTACTGGCTGATCACGGAGAAAGGCAGGAGATAGGTGTAAGGATCATCCATATCATCCTGATTGGCCTCAATCCACCAGTAACGGCAATTGTAATCTTCAGGCGAGTCGTGCATCCAGCTGACCTCGTAGGCAGCATCTTCGCCCACCGTGGCCTTGACCTGCGGCATCAGCTCTTCCAGCATGTCCAGATAGTATTCACGGTGATCCTGATCCGAGTCGAAACCCAGATTGCTCGCGCCGGGAGGCGTAAGGTTCATCACCAGCAGGTCGCGCTCCATCGTGACTTCCTGCACCTTGAAGCGCATCCATGCAGGCTCGGCGCAGCGCTCGAGGCCGTCGTCGCGGCTCCAGACCGTCAACTGATAGAAGCCCGTGGGCAGGTTATAAAGCTCGATCTGGTTGAAGCTGGACCAGTATTCATCGTTGAATTCCTGGTCTTCAAAATCGACCACATTGTCTTCGGAAAGCGTCACGCGAACACTGTCCATTTCCATGACCTGCGTACCCAGATCCGTGTCCTCTGTCTCTGCGGCCATCCACTCATCCACCAGGCTGTCCGGAATGCGGTGCAGCAGATACTGGAACTCAAGCGGAATCGTCACCAGCGCCTGATCGTCAGGATCGTCGCCGGAAACCAGGAAGCGCAGACCGCTCCAGTTGACCAGCGGATCTTCGTTGATCGGGATCTCATAATAAGGGCTCACATTGGTGCGCAGCTGATTGACCACGGAAGGATCGGTGAAGATGTCTTCGTAACCGATGATGTGGCGCTGGTACTCACCCGGCTGCGAGACCTGAGCGTAACCATCCTTGTAGTAGGCGATCTTCGGGCTGTTGGGCGCGCGGTTCGAACGGTTGAAGGTTCGCATGGCCGCGCTGGAAACAGCACCGTCATTGTCAATGGCCTGAACAAAGACCACGTGACGCTGAATCCTGCCCAGGCTGGTGGTCAGGTTGATCGAGGTCTGCGTATTGACCGTTTCCGTCCACTGGATGGTCGGGTCGTTCTGTTCCACGCGCTGAATGAACTCGGAGACTTCGCAGTCCTCCTCGTCACAGGCGAAATCGTAGTAGCGATAGCTTTCCACAAAGCCGTCCGCATCACTGCCGCGCCAGAAGATCATCGGCGCGTAGGAGAAGACCGGCGTATAGCGGAAGCTGCCGGAAATGCGATAGAGCTTGCCCAGCTCCCAGGCGAAATCGTCCGTGTGCTGAATCCACAGATAGCGGGCCACATTCGGATCAATTTCATAGGCATCAGCCGGCACCACCGTCTCCGCACCCGTTGCCGGATCGACTTCAACGATCTGGTTGATGCCTTCTATAAAGAAGTACTGATAGCGGATCAGCTCGTAGCGGGCCAGCAGATTGGCTTCGCTGGGCATGTTCTGGTTTTCGTCCTCCTCAAAGCCCTGCAGGGAGTCGGGGAAGATGAAGGAGTAGTCGTCGATCTCATAGATCGTCGTGACGCTGTCGGCATCCTGCTGGTTGTTCACGAAGCTCACTGAGGGAGCCTGGTTTGCAGAAATCTCGCCATCAATCGTGCTGCAGCCCATGGCCAGCAGCAGGGCGAAAACAGCCGTCACGCTGAAGAAGATTCGTGTGCGCTTCATTCTAACGGCTCCAGCTGAGGGTGATCATGTTGCGGCCTTCCAGATAGCGCGAAGGTGCGTAGGCATAGTCAAAGACAAAGCTGCCCATGCTGGACTCGAACTTGAAGCCCGCGCCCACGCCCAGTCCGTCGGAGGAAAGCAGAGGATACTCATAGCCGGCTTCGGGATCGTAATCTTCCCATTCGGTCTCGCTCACGGCATTCATCTTCTTGCCCATTCGCAGGAAGAAGCGATCGCGGAAGGCGTATTCGAGGCCGACATTGATGAACTCGACATTATCCGAAGGATGACCGAATTCAAAAGTACCGGTCAGGAAGTGATCGTCGGTCTTGACGCCGTAAAGATCCATCGCCATGCCGAAGCGGAACATGATGGGAATCGGATACTCTTCCTCGATGAAGGACATGTCCGGGCCGAAGTTGGAGATGATCATCGCCATGCGCAGGCTGCGCCAGCCGGTATCATAATAGGTACCGACATCGGCCGCCCAACCCGTGGCGTCGATTTCCATCGTGCTTTCCTGCAGGTACTTCATCGTGATGCCGGCGCTGAACTTGTTGGTCAGGCGGCGGGCATAACTGAAGCCCAGAGCAAAATCCTGATAGTCGAACTCGCGACCCGTGCCCATGGGGCGCAGGGGCGTGGTTTCTTCCATCATGCCGGAATTGAGGTAGGTAACGCTGACACCCCAGGCGCTGCCGTCTTCGGGATTGCCCTTGGCAACACCGATCCACTCCTGATTGATGTCCACCCACATGGCGTGATGACTGAAGGAGGCCTGCCAGCCGTCCAGCAGCGTCAGGCCCGCCGGGTTGTAGTACAGGGCGCTGGCATCATCGGCCATCGGCAGCATGGCATCGGCCAAAGCCATGCCGCGCGCGCTGACGCCAATCTTGAGGAACTGGGCGCCCGCCGTTCCTGACTTCACCTGTGCTTCGGCAAGCTGATTCACACCAAGGGCAAGAACCAGAGCCAGCATCCATCGCATTGCTTTCATTGTGCTCCTCCTGCCCTACTTGATGATCACGAACTTGCCAGTGGAAATGGAACCGGCGCTTCCGCTGGTCCAGTCTTCCACACTGAAGACGTACAGGCCGCTAGCCGCCTGCTGGAAGTTACGCGTGTTCAGGTCCCAGTGCTCACTGTAGAGCGCCTGCCAGCGGCTGCGATCGCCTTCGAGGTTGTGCGGCAGAATCTGAACCAGATCACCGGCAACCGTGTAGATGCGAATCACTGCCTGCTCGGGCAGGTTGATGAACTCGATACGGCGATCCTGCTGATCGTACCAGTCGCGGGTTCCGTCATCCTGGTTTTCCCACTGCAGTCCCTGCTCCGAGTTGCCAAAGTTGTAGGCGTAGGCCTCGTAGTTGGCGTCGGCACGGTAGGGATTAGGCACCACGGCCACCTTGCGTCCTGGCACGCCCGACGGGGCCTGACGGATCGCGTTGCAGCTCATGGCCGTTTCCAGCGGCTCGGTACCTGTCTGGTAATCGCCAAAGTCATAGGCGGAAACGGAATAGTAGCGCGGGAAGAGGCTGTGTACGTCGCGCACGCGGTAGCGGAACTCGACATCGTAATCGCCCTTGTCCCAGACATTGTTGTACTCGCCGGCGTTGTCGCTTTCGTCCAGGAAGCGCTCGCCCAGAACAATGATGTCGTCGGCGCTGAACAGTCGGCCACTGGCGGGATCGGCCTGATTGCCATCCTCGTGGAAGACCTGCGTGCCATCAGCCAGATAGTACTCGTATGTACCGCTCATGCTGCGTACGGCAACGGCCGCGTTGTAAGCGTTGATCTGGAAGTCGTAGCCACGGCCGCTGCTGACCCAGTAATCCTCGTTGATGTCCAGCAGGATGGCTTCCTGCGGCTCGCCGATCGGTAGGGCAATATCAAGGAAGCCCGTGTTGTTGCCCACCGGCTGACGCTCGTAACCGAGGTTGGTCTCGCGCATGGGCAGGCTTTCCAGCGGACCGAAGTCCGGCTGGGTGCGCAGCGAGTTTTCGCCATCGAAGTAGGCGAAGTTGACATTATCGAACTGCTCAAGCAGGGAATATTCGTTGTCCTGGCTCGTGTTCGAAACCCAGATGCGATAGCCTTCAAAGTCCTGCACCTGGCTGAAAGGATCGCGATAGCTTTCCGCCATGGAATTACGCGTCCAGACCAGCTCGACGAAGTCTTCGCCCGTCTCGATGGTCAGGTCAGGACAGGGCGGTGGCGGCGGACCCTGGAAGTCGGGAATACCGTCACCCTTGTCGAGGAAGCCATTGTTGTTGAAGTGGCCGACATACCAGTCTTCCCTGTTGCCTTCGGAGAACTTGGGACCGGCATAAATCAGGAAGCTGTCTTCGCGCATTTCCTGGAAGCCCAGTGTTTCCCAGAGGAAGCCCCAGAGGAAATCGTCTTCGTTGAAGCGGCCGCCCCAGACTTCGCTGGAAAGGGTTGAATCGATCAGGCCATTGCCTTCCGTGCCGTCCTCGTCAGGGCCATTGTAGATGGCGGGCTGACCGTTCGGCAGGTAGACGATCTGTCCGAAATACTCGACCGTATCGCCCACAGCCGGCGCCCAGAGGCCGTCCAGGCCGACATCCTCGCCGCCCCAGCCGTCACCCTTGTCGTACCAGCCGTCACCGTCGGTGTCGTAGATCGGCGTGTCGTACATCTCGTTGTCATAGACGCGCTGGGCCCAGATGGCGTTGAAGTCGAAGTCGGTCCAGACAAACTTGTCAGCGTCAATCGCCCCGGCATTCGTGCCCGTAATGTTGGTCTGCGGGTTGCTGCGGTCATGCAGGTTCTCGCCAGCCACAAAGGCCACCGTCATGGTGAAGCTCTCACCCGGATTCAGGCGGAAAACATTGAAGCCGCTGGCATCGGTGTAGTCAAAGACGCCCAGCGGACCCCAGGAAAGCAGGTAGCGGGTGTCGTCACCTTCCAGGTTGGGGCTTTCATTGGCACCGGGAGCCAGCCAGCTCATGGAATCCTGCAGGGTGGGGTTCCACTGCGGGGAGGGCATGTTGCCCGGATCGATCAGGTACATGTCCGGATCGAACTCGCCATTGGCCAGCAGCTGATACTTGTGAAGATCGGCGTCGGGCGTACCCAGAATCGAGGTCCAGGTCAGGTTCTGGCCACCGATGGTGACTTCCGGATGCTGGCCCCAGTATTCCCAGGCCGGTCCGTAATCCTGATCGGCATTTCCGTTGGAATTCCACCAGTTGAAGGTGGTGGTCAGCATCGGATTGGGTGCACGCAGGACGCGGGTTCCCACCACATGGGGGCAGGTGAAGTTCGTTCCAACCAGATCGTTATGCTCGCGGCCGTCGTTGTCGGCAATGTAGGCGGCGTTGATCTGCACCTTCTGGCCGGTCACGGAATCCACGGCAAACTGGCGGAATCCGCAGAAGTCATCGGTGTGATGATTGTCCTCATCCTTGTGACCAACATCGCCGTCCATGTAAAGGCCGACATAGAGGTTCTTGAGGAACTTGGAGCCGACATTGGTCAGCTTGTAGTCAACAATGATGAAGTCCTGCGCGTAGCTGTAGGACCAGCTATGGCTGATCTGCTCGATTTCCACACCCAGGCTGATATGGTTGTTATCAGGCGCATCGTAGGATTCGTTGACCAGGCCCAGATTTTCCAGCGTGTCCGAGAAGAGCGCGTAAAAGTCCTGCTCGGAGACCGAAAGGCTGTCGTAAATATCCGACAGATCCAGACAGGACTTGGCGTTCAGGCGCGTGGAGGTCTCGATGATCTCGCCATCGACACCGCAGCTCGGGAAAAGCTCGGCGCCGCCGTCCCAGCCTTCGAAGCCCACGGAAACACGCGGCGTCTCCAGACCGGAATCATCAACAATCAAGGCACCGACCCAGATGGCACCAACAAACAGGTACTGCTGGCCGGTACCGCCGGGATACTCCATCTGGGGTGCCCAGACACCATCCAGACAAGGATCCACCTGATCGTCGTCATTTCCAACCCATCCCGAGTTGGTGAAGTTTGCCCACATCTTGCCAAATCGGTGGACACGATTGAGCTGGTTTGGAATGCAGATATCAACCTGCTGCTCACTGTCCGGGTTCTTGATCGCTTCCTGGGGCGCGCCAGAGGTAGCGGCCCAGGCACTACTGCTCGCCATGGTGGCCAGCGTAAGCGCGCATAGCAGCTTGCCGGTGTGTTTCATACAGCTACCCTTCATCAATTCCAGATCTTGGGCTATCATTCAGTCACCTCAATGTCAAAGCTCGCGCGCGTCTCCAGCGCCTGATCCTCATCATCAGGATCATCGGTCACGGTCAGGCTCACACGCAAGGTTCCGACAAAACCATCAAAGGTCTCGACGGTTACCAGGTTGCCATCAAGGGTAAGCGTATGACCATCATCGCCGCCAGAAACAACAATCAGCTCGGCGACAAGCGACAGGCCATCGCCTTCCACATCGCTAATCTCAATCTCGCGGCTGAAGGTATCGCCTGTGACAATCGTCGCGTCCGGCTGCTCGGCAAAGACAGGTGCGTCATTGACCGAGCGGAAAGTAACCGTGACGGTCTCTTCGTCCATGCCTTCGCTGTTGCTGGCGCTGACGGTCAGGCTCGCGCTGCCGAACCAGTTGGCTGCAGGGTTGAGCATCAGGTGGCGACCGTCCAGAACCACTTCCAGGTTCTCTTCGTCCGTCGTGGCCGTAAAGGTGAAGTCATTGTCACCGCCGAAGCTCAGCGCGTTCAGCCAGAGCTCGATGGGCAGGTCTTCATTACTTACCAGGCTGCCGATGGAACCCAGCATCGGGCCGGGATTGTCAATCTGGCCCGCACCCCAACCGATGGCCCGGCTGCCGCCCGCTTCGCAGTCTTCGATGCTGCCGCCAAAGGCATAACCGGCACCCAGCGTTACCTGGGTGAAGTCGTTGCATTCGCCAACATTCCAGTTGGTGGGCATGGCGGCCATGTCATCGCCACCATTGCCGGAGAACCAGTTGACATTGACATCGGGATTGTTGGTGTCCAGCAATTCACCCAGCGTGGTACCGACGATGCCGGTGGCAATTTCGCTGCCGGAAAAATCGTTGTCGGCGATCAGGTTGTAGCGAATCAGCGGATCGCAGTTGGCATCCAGCTTGATGCCGCCATAGCCGTTGCCGGCGATGGTGTTCTGCAAAATTTCCACGCCGGGGGCGTCGTGCAGCTTGATGCCGTACTGCTGGCCACCGGCCACCAGATTGTTCTCGATCTGCGAGAAGTAATCGGTGTTGTAGAAGTAGATGCCGTAGGTGCCAAAGCCCTGGATGTCGCAACCGGAAATGCGGCCACGAGCGCCGTAGGACATGTAGACCGCAGAAAGGCCCGAGTCACTGAAATCGCAGTCGATCACATTCAGCATGCTGCCGGCGCCACTGGCACTGACGCCGTGGCTGTTGGAGTTGCTGAAGCTGCAGTTCTCGACGACAGCCGTAGCACCAGATCGCAGTTCGATCATGCCACCGGCGTTGATCCAGTCCTGACCACTGTAGGAGCTTTCGCTACCCAGCGCGAAGTCGCAGTTGGCAAAGTGGGCCGTGCCGCCGTTTTCGCCGTTCACCACCACGCTCTTCCAGGCCGCACCGATCTGGCGGTCCGCCGTGGGGCCGAAGTGGCTGTTTTCGGCAACCACGCCACCATCGAAATTCAGGCCATAATAACCGGCAAACTCGACGGTCGAGCTGCTGAGGGTGACGGGATCGTGGCTGAAGGCATCACAGGTCACCGTGTAAACGGCGTTACCCAGATCGGGATTCTTGATGCGCTTGCGCAGCTCGTTGGCCGCCTGATTGTAGACGATGGGGCCCACATCCGTGCGCTCGCCGTTGGTGCCATAATCAAAGGCCGTCTGAATGCAGGGGCTGCAGGAATTGAAGGCCTGCGCGTCCGCCTCGAGCTGGTCGAACTGGGCGTCTTCAATCGAGTTGGCGAAGAGGTCCACCTTGTCATTGGCTTCGTTGCGGCGATAAACTTCATCGCCGTTCAGGTCGAAACCGATGACATCCACACCCAGCGAATAAGCATCCACATCCACCGTATCCGTATCCCAGGGCTGATGGAACTGGGCGACGGCAAAGTCCGTCGAATAGCGGAAAGGCAGGCTGCTGTTGGCACTGACATTGTTGTGCACGATCAGGCTGTCGGAAAGCCAGCCCTCGATGCGGGTCGTGTTGCCCACATGGGTCGTGTCAAAAACGATGCCCGATCCGTCGTTCTCATAAATGATGTTCGAGCGAATCAGTGGCGTAGCCGTACCCTGCAGGGTGATGCCGTTGTACTGGTTCAGCCAGATCAGGCAGTGCTCGATCAGCGGGCTGGAATTGGTGCAGGTAACGGCAGCCGTCTTTTCCGGATCCGTGTTGTTGAACTTGGAACCGAAAGCGACCATGGCGTAGCGCATGCTGGAAGCATCGCTGCCCTCGCGGAAAACGATACCCTGCCAGAGGCCGTAGTCCTCGTCCAGCTCGTAGCCCAGGAAGCGAACCATCGAGCCCAGCTGTCCACGCACATCCAGCGTGCCTTCGACAAAGAGGCTGGTCAGGTTGTTCATGTAGACATCCACGCCGGCTTCAATCACCAGTGTCTGGCCAGCCGGAACCGTAATGTCGCCGGAAACGAAGTAGGGTGAACCCGCCATGTTCCAGGTGCCACTGACGCTGCCTGATGCAACTTCCGTGGTGTAGGCGCGGGTGACCACAACCTCGTCCCGCGAACTGGTCGTGCTGTCATCACAGGCAACCAGGAAGATCAGCAGGGTCACCGCGATCAGATTGATATAGGTCTTCATCGATGCTCCCCGCTAGAACTTGTAGCCGATCTTCAGCAGCACATTGCGTCCGGCGCTGTACATGCGCGGATTGGCGTCATAAACACCCTTCTCCGGGTAGTAGAGCACATAGTCCGGATTTTCAGGATGCATGGCCAGATAGGTGCTGCCCGTGGCCGAGTAAAGGTCACGCACGTTGCGCTTGTTGAAGAGATTCTTGATCTCCACACCCGTCACCAGCTGGTGCTGGCCGGATCCGCCCAGACGGAAGTACTTCTCGAACTTCATGTCGGTCTTTTCCGTCCAGGGCATGCGCTCGGAGTTGATATCGATCTTCGCATCGTTGTCCACATCCTCCGTGTAGCGGGAAGGCGTGTAGGGCCGGCCGCTACCGAAGGCGGTGGAAACACTCAGCATCCAGTCGTCAAAGAGCTTGATGCCGAAGAGTTCCAGGTGCTCGCCCTTGTCGTAGTAGAGGGCCGTGTAGGCGTTGATGCTGTGGGTCTGGTCCCAGCCCAGCGGATGCTCTTCACGGTTGACCGGCACACCGGCCACGCGGGCTTCAGCAGCCTCGGTGGCGGCAGAGGCCTTACCGTAAGCAAAGCTCAGCTCGTAGTTCAGCGACATGCTGTAGTGGGCGGCGGCCTTCTCGACATTCAGGCTGACGCCACGGGCGCGGCCATAGTCACCATTGGTGTAGATGTCGATGGTGTAACCGGGAGTCACTTCCACATTGGTGGAGGTCACCTGATCGAAAATGTCGCGGTAATAACCCTGCACGTTGATGGTCGTGCCCCAGTCCGGAATGCGGGCCTCGACACCAAACTGGTACTCGACCGTCTTCTCGTACTTGAGGTTCGGGTTACCCACAATAATGCTGTTGGCACGGGCACCGGTAGCTTCCTGGTAGTAGTACTGGTAGCTGGGCGCCTGATAGAAGTGACCGTAGTTGAAGTAGAGCTTGGCCGTTTCCGTAATAGGATGGCTGATACCCAGACGCGGGCTGAAGCGACCGGTGGTCTGCTCGGCCTCGATGGCACCCGGATAACCGGCATTGGCTTCATCGCGCGTTTCGCTGACGAAGTTGTCTTCGTGAATCAGGAAGTCGTAGCGCAGGCCGATCAGAACATTCAGTCCCTCGAACTCCATCTTGTCGCGGAAGTAAACAGCGCCTTCCCACGGCTTCCGGTGATAGAAGTCACGGAAGTTACCACGATCGGGATAGGGGCTGTCATCCGGCAGCGGAATAAAGCCGTCGTAGGGGATCTGCGGTTCTTCAATGGACTGCATTTCCATGTCGCGGTAAAGCAGCTCCACGCCGGTCAGAAGGTCGTGGTAGCGGTTGGCCTGCAGCTGATACTCGGTCTTGAGCGAGTAGGTGATGGAACGACGCTCCTGCCACAGGGCCTGCGTGTCAAAGGTCTCAGGATTCAGGAAGAAGTCGTAGTTGCCTTCCTGACCATACTGGGCACCCCAGTCGGCGAGGAATGCCGAATTCTGGGACAAGCCACCATCCTGCACGCCATTGGCATTGTAGTCGGTAAAGGGCTCCCACTCTTCCCAGGTGGTGTTGGGCGGATCGAAGTAGCTGCCACCCAGCATGGCCGACATTTCCGGATTGTCACTGCGGTTACTCCAGGTAGCCTCGGCCGCCTGCTGATAGAGAGCCGCACCGGTGGGCCAGTCTGCGCCGTTCATGGCGGGATTGAAATTGTAAATCACGGGACGACTTACATCCATCACGCTGCCCTGGAAGTGGGCATTGTCAATCAGGTCCTGCGGGACACCGGCGATATCGCGCACGCCGCCATCACGCTCGGTGGGATTGCCACCGGTCACAGAGGAAGGATTGAAGTAGAAGGGGTCCACCATGAAACCGGCATAGCTGGTGAACAATTCGTACTCATCGAACTCGAAGTCGGGTCCGTCATAATGGCCGTTCAGACCGGGCTCGGGCATGGGCACGCTGGGATCGCCACGACGCAACCAGCGCATGAAGGCACCTTCCGTTGAGGGCAGATCGAAATAGATCTCGCCTTCATCCCAGATGCCGTTGTACTGGCCGGTGAGCGGATCGGGCTCATCGATAAAGGGCTCGCCCGTATCCCAGAAATAGTCACCATCAACAAAGGGCTCGGGCAGGTCTTCATCCGTGTCGCGCACGTCCTTGAAGTTGATGCGGCCGTCGCCATTGATGTCGTCATAACCTTCGGCCATGACAATGCCGTCGCCATCCGAGTCCACCAGCGGCTCGCCCAGATCCCAGACACCGTTGCCGTTCAGGTCTTCAAAGTCGTCGATCCAGCCGTTCCAGACACCGTCGCCGTTCACATCCTGGAAGCGCTCGCCGTCCCAGTGACCGTTGTGATTGGTGTCCTGCTCGGGGGTCTGCGGCTCGGCATCGTCCCAGCGGCCGTTGCCGTTCATGTCCACATAGGAATCCCAGGGATCGTAACCGGGATTGTTTTCGCCGGTGGTGGGATTGGGCAGATTGACATAGGGCTCGGCGGCATCGTAGACACCGTTGCCGTTCAGGTCCACCCAGTCTTCGCCACGATCCCACATACCATTACGGTTAATGTCTTCGTAGCCTTCCGAGAAAATCGGGTTGCCGTTTTCGTCGTAGTAGAAGCCATCGTAGGCGCCACTGTTGTTGGCGTCCACATAACCGTCGAAGTAGCCGTTGCCATCCAGATCCTGGAAGCCGAGGAAGGCTGCCTTGTCGTCTTCCTGCGCGCGCTCCTGGCTGGAGAATTCGAGCATGAAGTCATCGGGATTGCGGTCGGCCGGCGTAATCAGCGTGCGGGTTTCGCTGCGGTAAAGCACCGCCTCGAAACTCGACTGCTCGCTTAAGGCGGTCGTGTAGGTCAGCGAGAGGGCGTTACGGTTCACCTCGGCGCGCGGACGATTTCGCACGTTATAGAGGTAGGGATAACCGTAGTTGCCGCTGGCCGCACCTTCGCCTTCGGGATAAAGATCCCAGCGGCGATAGTAGCGCTCACCGAAAACCTTGAGCTTGGAATTGGCCGTAAGCGGGAAGGCGAGGTTCAGCGAAGCCTGATACTCGTTCTTCTGACGCTCGGGCAGATCCAGACCCAGGTTCAGGTAATTCCAGCTGCCACGATCCACATCGTAGGGCAGGTAGGTGTCGGTCAGGTAGGCGCGACCACTGAAGAAGAAGGTGGCCCGGCTGTACTTGTCCTTGCCGCCCTGGAAGGGCAGCGGACCGCCGTAGGTCACATTCAGATGGTCGGTGTTGAAGCTGAAGGCGTCAATGGCCTGGTCGGTCTGGTACTCGACCTTTCCGTGATAGGCATCGTTGTCACCCTCACGGGTGGAGACCTTGATCACGGCCGCCTGCGCCTGTCCGTACTCGGGGCCGAAACCACCGGAGAGCACGTCCAGCTGCTCGATGTTGGCCACGTCCAGGTTGACGAAGCTCTGGCCACCGACCAGCGGATCACGGGCGTCGATACCGTTAATCACGAATTTCGTCTCCGTGTCACGGCCACCGCGGGCGTGAATCTTGCCTTCGTCATCCAGCTTGAAGCCAGGCATCTTGGCCACGATGTCCGTGGCGTCGGTCGCAACGGCGCGCTCGATTTCCTCGGCGCTCACCGTCAGCGTCTGACCGGCCTGGTCAAGCTTGATGGCGTCCTTCTTGGCCACCACACGGACCTCTTCCAGCTCGAAGCTGGACTGGGTCAGCTTGATGGCGCCCAGGTCCGTGTTCAGGTCACGCGTGATCACCACATCGGTGACCGTGATCGTGTGATACAGGACGTGGGTGATTTCCACTTCATACGTGCCGATCGGAACCTGTGCGATAAAGAAATTACCGTCCAGATCCGTGGCGGCGCCCTTCGCCGGCTGGCTTTCCAGGACAACCACATTGGCACCAATCACCGGCTCGCCGGAGTTGGCATCAATGATCTTGCCCTTGATTTTTCCCGTGTCCGCTGCATGCAGGTTAGTGGCAAACAGCACCACGGACAGGATCAGCCCAAACCACGAAGGCAGGTGCAAACGATTCGGGGAGCTACCCTTCATTCTGCGCTCCAGTGTCTTCTGTTGTAGGAAGAGTGACAAGCAATTTGTCAACCTACCAAAAGCCCATCCTGAAGTCAAGACAAGGAAGCTTCCAAAACGGAGGCTATCTTGTTGACAATCAATGACTTTGATAAGTTTCGGGTTCCACAGGCCAAGATTGCATATCTCGTGCCAACTCTCTTGAGCGTAATTATTTTTCACTACCACGGTGTATATTTAATGGATGCAGAGTATTTGGCATGCCTGCCCGGTGCCGGTGCTCACACTTCACGTCAAAAAAGCAAAACAGGTGTTGTGGTGAGACTGTCGCGGAAGCTCGAGTGTGTACGGTTTCTTACACCGTCACTCCATCTCGCCGCCTTGTGTCCGCGCTGTCAAATCGCGATAGCGTGTAAAAAGGCTGCGCACGATCTGTTCCTGATCGCCCGGATCCAGATTGCGAAAAACCAGATGCATGCGTGACATGTCACGGATTTTGGAGAGATGAAGCAGTTCCGCCTGCAACATGATCTGCCGATTCTGCGCCTGCAGCAGAAAGCCGATGCGCGCCCCGCGTGGAGGAGGATTGCTGGTAGCAATGGCTGCACCGCTGCCGGAGAGATTGATGATGCGACCGCTCCTGGAATTGAGCTGGCTGGAGTCCACTTCGCCGGGAATCGAGTAGACGCGGAAATCAACCGGAATATCCACATCCACACGCCAGAATTCGCGCAGCTGCCGAACCTTGAAGGCCCCTTGCTTTGCGTGCTTCAGGATCAGCTCGCCGGGATGCGAACGCTCGACCTCGCAGGCGGCGTGATACATGGCTTCCGGACGCGGGTAGTATAGCCCGACTTCCCGTCCGGCCGGCATCAGGGGCATCTGTGATCCGCGGTTTCCAATGTGGATATGCTGGATTCCGATGGAGGTTACAATGCCGGGAATCACATCCTGCCGGCCCGAGTGATGCACCACAACATTGATGCTGGCACCCGGCAACAGATCACGCGTGCTGGCCGGAGCCAGATTACCGGAATGGCTGTGATACAAGGTTTCGTGAATGCGACCAATGGATTCAACCAGCTCCGCACTGGGATCGCTCAGCTCGTCCAGACCATCCAGCCAGACATTGAAGAGCGAGGGGTTGCCCAGCAGGCGGTCGGGGTTTTCCGGACAGACATCATCCAGCGCCCGCTCCACCAGCAGCCAGTCCTTGTTGAGCAGGCCTTCGCGGATATAGCGCCGCTTGAGATTCTTGCGATGGTTGCGGGCCTTCAGGTGTTCGGCGTAAAGGTGATAGGCAATCGGAAAGAGGATGCTTAAGAGCACGAGCAGGGAAAAAGCAATCACGGCGCCTTCCATCGAAGACCTGAAATGTGATTGAATCTGATTCCAGAAGTTCATGCGCCGGACCCGTTTTGCCTACTCTATCGGAGCGCCTCGCAGAAGCTTGATTCACGGAATCGCTAGCGGGCCTCGATTTCCGTTTTGATCTCCAGCCTGCTTTTCGACTGAGCCCGCCACTGGCCTTTCTGGCCCTTGAGCTCGATGCTCAGATGGCTGCTTTGCTCGTGCCTGATAGTGTGATTCAGCTTGCGGTCGAAAAGGCTGTAACCGCCACCTTCCGCATGCATTTGAATCTCCAGACCTTCCACTTCTTCCGGAATCACCTGAAGCCGAATGGCGTAGCGTGCCTGCTGGTTGTCAAGGCTTTCAAGCTCAACGCTTCGCACTTCCCGCCAGCGCACCTGATAGGGGCCCAGTGTCATTTGCTGAAGGCGCTCATTGCGGACCGAGTCACCCACCTGCATGGCCGGCGGAACATCCCTCAGCGATGACTGCAGTAGTGCCAGCGTGTTCTGCATGTGTGCCGAAACTTCATCCGGATTCAGCTGAACCCGATTGCTGTCGGGCTGATAGTCGTTCAGGTAGTAAAGGCTGTCCAGCTGAAGGCTGTCGGCATCAGGCAGGCATGTCGCCCTTAAAAGCCAGCCGCCCAGATCGGCGCTGACATCGCCCTTTCCGCTGCTGGTACGGTATTCAGGCATGCTGATGCTCAGCTTGAAGGCCTTGTCGCCCGCATCAGTCTGAATCAACTGCTCGCTGAAGAGGCTTCGCTCGTCCGAAAAATCCTCGACATACTGCCCGCTGCTGTCTGCGCGGACTTCCAGCGTCAGTGTGTTCTGCATGCTGACAACGGTCGTGTACTCATGATCGGGAAGCAGGCGGCGGTCCTGCTGAAAGGTCTGGGGCTTCGGCGAGCAGGCAGCCAGAGCAAGCAGGAACAGAAACAGTGCCCTCATGCGCGGCCCCGCAGCCGGTCGGCAAGTCCGTTCATTTCTGCTGCAAACTCTTCGTCCGTATCGAGGCGATGCTTGAAGAGAACTACCACGGAAGCCACAATCCAGGCGACAACAGCCGACACCAGCACCATGATCGTGCGCCGGGGCTTGATGCGCTTCTCGGCCAGACGCGGCGGATCCAGCACTTTCAGGACGGGAATATCCTTTGCCTCTTCGATCTTGGCACTCTCCAGCTGCGGCAGCATGAAAAGCAGCTTTTGATTGGCAATCTCCAGCTCGCGCTTGTGGCGGAGAAATTCCATGCTGGCGGTGGGCAGCTTGTTGATGGCGATAAAGAGCTCGCTGTCACCGCTTTCGTAGGTCTCGCGGCGCATTTCGCGAATGCTTGACAGCTCCCGCTCGAGCCTGAGGATTTCCGGGTGCCCCTTGCCGAAATTCTGGCGTGCCAGCTCCAGCTCGAGTTCCTTCAGAGCTTCCTGCCCCTTGATCGCGGCGTATTCTTCCAGAATCACGCGGGCCTGCTGTTCGGGTTCAACCAGTCGGCTTTCCTGCTGAAAGGTCAACATGGCCGATTCCAGACTGTCCAGCTCGAAGCGCAGACGCCGGACTTCGCCTTCAATGAAGCCTCGATTGTTGGCCGCCTGCCGCGTATTCAGCTCGCGGTTGATTTCTTCAAGGCGCGCAATCTGCCACTCGGCAATGGCCAGTGCGATCTGCGGATCCTCGTCCCGGGCCGCCAGCTCGATCATGCCCGTTTCCATGTTGAAACTGGCAAAGATCATCTCGGCGGCTTCTTCCAGCACTTCCTCGATCTCTACATCTTCCTGCTCGTAGCGGCTGCGCAAATCGAAGCGCTCGATGGCTTCCTCCAGCACCATGCGGCTGTTGAGGATGGTCACGAAGTAGGTACCGTCACCGGACATGCCAAGCCCGCCCAGATCAGCGAGCATGCCCGCCATGGGCAGACTGCTCAGCATGCCCATCATCGCATTGCCACCAGCCGCCGGCGGCATGATCACGGCGCGTGATTCAAAAGTCTTGTCCATCACCAGGCTGTAGATCGCGGTCGAGACCGTGCTGACAAGCATGATCCAGATGACCAGCTTGCGGAATCCTGCCATGATGCTCAAATAGGAAACGACTGCGTTTCCGCTCTGCGGGCTTTGCGACACGGGATGTCCTTCCACTCTTCAGTGAACCTGAAAAGGTAGGATTGAAGCTCTTGCATGGCAAGATGATCAGATTTGCTGCCGCCGAGGCCCTTCGTGCTCGCGCAGCTTGGAGTAAAGTCCGGGCAGGCTGATTTGAAGGAGCCGGGCCGCCTGTCGCTTGTCTTCCCCACAGTGCTTCAGCGCCTTGTGAACAAGTTCACCCTCCAGTTGATGGAGTGCCTGTTTCAGCGGGGGAATCACCTGCCCGGCTCCTGCTTCACGCAGACAGTGCTGTGCGCCGGAGCCAAGCTCAGCTTCAAGCTGATCTGCCGACGCGTCCAGTCGTGCCAGAAGGAAATGACGCAACTCGCGCAAGTTGCCCGGCCAGCTCTTGCGCCTGAGGGCAGCAAGCATCGCCGGCTGCATGAAGGGGTGTCGCTCCGGGGCAGGCAGGCCCGCCTGAACAAGGAAGTTCAGACAGAAGAGCTCAAGATCATCCAGCCGCTCGCGCAGGGCTGGAACACGGATCACACGCGCACTGACCCGGTGCAGAAGGTCCAGGCGCATGGCGGCTCCGTTCAGCCGCTCCTCTTCGCAGGTGGCGCAGACCACACGCAGCGAAACCCGCCGAAGCCCGCTCTCCCCCACTCGCCGGTAGCTTCCATCTTCCAGAAAGCGCAGCAACTTGGCCTGAATGGCGGCATCCAGCACGGCAAACTCATCCAGAAAGAGGATTCCGCCCGCGGCGGCTTCCACAAGACCCCGGCGCTCGGTGCTACCCGTAAATGCGCCACGAACCGCGCCGAAAAGCTCGGCCTCCGCCAGCGTTTTGGGAAGTGCCGCGCAATTGACGGGAACCAGTTCACCTTCCAGCCCGGCCTGCGCCTTCAGATAGCGCAGGGCCAGCTCCTTGCCCGTACCTGTTTCACCAACAAGAAGCAGAGGAAGCGGGCTGCCGGCGGCCCGGTCAAGCTGCTCCAGCAGGGCACGAAAAGCCGGGCCGCGACCGATCATCTCCCCATGACGAAAGGCATCCAGCAGGCAGGAGGCCGGACTCCAGCCAGACTGCTCATTTGGAAAGGCAAGATGCAATCTGCCCGGTCGGGGCGAAGCTCCACCCGCCAGAAAGTCCAGCAGCCGCTCGGCAGGATTCGCAAGGTCCGGCAGCTTCAGGCAGTTGGCAAGTGCAAGGCGAGCGCTTTCAAGTCTGCCAGCAAGCAGAAACAGCCAGGCCTGGGCCCACGCGGCTTTCGGCTTGTCCCCAAGTTCTTCAGCCAGCTCTTCCAGGGCCCGAATCGGCTCGGCAGATTGCCAGGCCAGCCAGTGTTGTAGGCAGCCCGGAAAGCCCAGGCCCAATTCCCTGACCAGTAGCTCACGGCCTTCTCTGGCTGTTGCGGCTCTGCGAATGGCAGCCGGCCTTCCCTCAAGCAGGGCTTCCAGCATTGGGCCGGTAATCGGGCCGGGCCGCATTTCCTGCCTCTTCAGCCCGCGAGCTTCCAGCCAAGGCATGAAAAGGAGGCCCAGCTCCCGGCACCAGTCAAATCCAAGAATGAGAGGCTTGTGTTTGTCCATTTCCGGCTCACGCCAAAGGATGCTGGCGTGTTTCAGCGAATTCAAGAAAATCAGCCTCAAAGTGTCCGGCCTGTTCGCAGAATGGAACACGGGCTCCTGCTGCCAGCCATGCCTTACATTTGGAGCATTATTCGTGGAGATTTCATGATCCAGGGCTTGCCGGAACGAATTCACTTCTCAGGGATTGGCGGAGCCGGTATGAGTGGCCTGGCCAGTGTTCTGCATGAGGCCGGTCATTGTATCACAGGTTCGGACAGGGACGATCATCCGGTAGTGCAGCAGCTTCGTAGCGCAGGCATTGCCATTCGCATCGGCCAGCAGGAGCTCCCCGAATCTCCGGAACTGCTGGTGCGCACGGCAGCCATGCCGGAGACACACCCGGAGATCGCCATTGCCCTTAAGCGGGGCATTCCAGTCATGAAGCGCGCCGAACTGCTGGGGCGAATTTGTGACACACCAGTTTCAGTGGCAATTGCAGGCACTCACGGCAAAACGAGTATCACGGCCATGCTGGCCAAGCTGCTGGAGCGCTGCGTGCCCGGCGCGGGCTGGTTTATCGGTGGACAGCTGAAGCATCTGCCGGCGGCCAGGCTGGGTGATGGCAGCCTGCGCATCTGTGAGGCCGATGAGTTCGATCGCAGCTTCCAGCGCCTGGCTCCATCGCACATCGTACTGGGCGCCGTGGACTGGGATCATGTGGATTGCTACCCAACGCGCGAGGACATGTTTGAAGCCTTTGACCGGCTGCTGGCTGCAAGACGTGGCCCGGCACCACTGATCATGCAGGCCGGTGCCTCCGCTCTGGGAGAAGGCGCTGCTTATCTTCCGCAGGAGCTGCGTGAAGGCAAACTGAAGGCAATCGTTGTGGGTGAAGGTCCCGATGCCGACCTGCGTGTGCGGTCGCGCGGTGGCGACGGTAACTGCTTTGATCTTGTCCCAAAGAATAGCTGGCCCGGTGACGACAACCGCCGTCCGCTCTCGATCCGCATCGGGCTGCCCGGAGCACACAATCGCCTGAACGCTGCCACGGCCCTGGCCTGGCTGCTGCTGGGCGAGTGGGGTGGGCGTGTATCACGCGAAGATGCCGCAGCGGCCATCTGTGATTTTCAAGGATTGAATCGTCGCTTTGAGCTACTGGCATCCAGTGGACGCCGAAGACTCTATGATGATTACGGCCATCATCCCAGCGAGATTGCGGCCTTTATCCGCGGTCTGCGTGAAGTGGCAACCGGACCCATTACGGTGATACATCAGCCGCATACCTACAGCCGCGTCAAGGCCTTTGCTCCAGAGACCGGCCAGGCGCTCTCGCTTGCCGACAGGGTGATTCTCTGGCCCGTTTTCCCGGCCAGAGAGGAGCCGATTCCCGGTGTGACACATCGCTCGATCCTGCCCTTTGTCGAATCCGGCAAGGGCTATGCCGTGGACACGCAGGAGGAACTGATTGAACTGCTTTCCGGCAGGCTGCACGATGACGAGGTGATTGCCACGGTCGGGGCCGGTGACTTGTATCACGCACACAGCAAACTGACAGACCTTTTACACAGCTGAGAGCTTATGCGCTTTTCCTTTTCGAAACTCTCCGCCTGCGGCAACGATTTTGTCGCCATGGACAATCGCCAGCAGATTGACCTGCTGGAAGAGCCGCAGACAATACGCCACATCTGTGATCGCAGAATGGGCATCGGCGCTGATGGCCTGCTGCTTGTTGAAGATGAGCCGAGGGCTGATTTCAGCATGCGCATCTTCAATCCCGATGGCAGCGAAGCGCGCATGTGCGGCAATGGCGCCAGAGCCTGTGCTCACTTTGCGAGCAGTCTGGGGATTGGCGGCCGGCGCTTGCGCTTTAGCACCCGGGCAGGAATGCAGGAGGCGGAGGCAACAGCGGAAGGCAGCCGTCTATGGCTGAGCGCACCAGAAGCTCGTGGCGCTGGCATCGAGGAACTTGAACGCGACAGCGCTCTGGATGAGATGAAGGAAGAAGGACTGAGTATCGCCGGCTTCATTCGCGTGGGCGTTCCGCACCTTGTGGTCCAGACAGCACAGCTGGCAAGCGATGCATTGCTGGATAACTGGGGTGCGCGCCTGGCCCATCACCCGGCCTGGGGCGAAGAGGGCACGAACGTGATGTTCGCTCACGTTGTATCACAGGGAGAGATTCAGCTGCGGAGCTGGGAAAAGGGTGTCGAAGGTGAAACCTGGGGCTGTGGGACGGGTGCTGTGGCCAGCACACTCTTGCTCGGTGATACACACAACATGAAGAGCGAGGTCGCGGTCATCATGAAGGGCGGCACCTTGCAGGTCATGACCGAAGGCACGCTCTCCTTCAGCGGTACAATTCACGAGGCTTTTCGCGGGGAGATCGAGCTGGGCTGATTGGCTCTAGTAGGCGCCCTCGTTGCTAACCAGCACGGTCAAGGTCTTGAGAATGATTCGCAGATCCATCCAGATGGACCAGTTGCGGATGTAATACATATCCAGCTTGACGCGGTCTTCAAAGTCCAGATCGCTGCGACCGGACACCTGCCACAAGCCCGTAAGGCCGGGGCGCACGGACATGAAGTTTTCCTGCCACACACCGTACTTGTCGTATTCCAGCTCTGAAATGGGGCGCGGGCCAACCAGTGACATCTCGCCCTTGAGCACATTGAGAATCTGCGGCATCTCATCAATGGAGATCTTGCGCAGAACCTTGCCGATTCGTGTGATACGTGGGTCGTTCTTTAGTTTACAGAGCTCTTCCCACTCGCGCCTGGCCTCTTCGTCCTTGGCCAGCAGCTTCTCCAGCACTTCGTCACCGTTGATCACCATCGTGCGGAACTTGTTCAAGTGGATGTGCTTCATGCCGCGACCGAAGCGTCGATGGCGATAGATCACCGGACCCGGACTGTCCAGGCGGATCAGGAGGGCAACCAGCAGCAGCAGCGGGCTTAACAGAATCAGGCCGGCCAGTGAGCCCACAATGTCCAGACTGCGCTTGAGGAAGGCGTTCCAGGGACTACGCAGACCCTGATTAAAGTTGAGTACATCCTGTGATCCAACACGCCCGATTTCCACCTCTGCGATGTCAAGGACGGCCAGATCAGGCAGCACATAAACACTGCCCGCCTTGCCGGCGATGCGATGGATCAGTTCGGTCAATTGCTGGCGACGCATGTGTGTTGCACAGAGCAGCAGTCGATTGGTCTGCTCAATGCGTGATTCAAGCGCATCCAGTCCGCCCAGTACCGGCAAGGCCCACTCACCCGCGGCATCATCGGTTACAATCAATGCACGAATGCCCATGCTCGCTACCAGCCGTTTGCCCTTGGGCCCCGCCAGCAAAGCCTTCAGGCCGGCGCTGTTGCCCACCAGCACGCCATCCCGTGAACGCGCCAACTGGTTGACCACCCAGATCTGCAGCAGCACGCGCCAGAGCGGCAGCACCAGCAGCAGCGCCAGTCCGGCAATCAAAAGCGAGCTCCAGTCCGGCATGGAAAGGCCAGTCAACTTCTGTGATGCAAAAGGCAATCCGGTTACCAGAGCAATTGCCAGCAGCAAGAGCGGCATGCTGATGGAGCGGATCGAGGCGAACCAGACATCCCAGGGATCCTGCAGCTGCACACGGAAGAGCTTCTCCTGCCAGGCGCTCACCAGCCAGAAAAGGGTGGTAAAAAGGAAAAGGCTGAAGCGCGGCGTCAGGCCGACATCGCCCGCCAGCACGGGCATGTAGCCTTTGCCGGCCAGCATCAGCTCGGCATTGAAGCAGAGGAGGATGAGCAGGGCATCCACCAATGGGAAGAGCAGTCTGAGGATTCCGGCTTTCATCAGTCGAGATTCAGATCGTGTTTCTTGATACGATAACGCATGGTCTCACGGCTAAGGCCCAGGAGCCTGGCTGCCCGTGATACATTGTAGCGCGCTTTCTTCATGGCGCGGGCAATCAGGATTTTTTCGAATTCATCCAGCGAAAATCCTTCGTCCGGAATTTCGAAATCGTAGCCGATGCGCTGACGCTTCGCTTCGCGCTGCTCGCTTCCATTGTCCTGTTCGCGGCGACTGCGGCGACGCCAGAGGTACAGGTGCTCGGCCTCTACCAGGTCTTCGGCTTCAATCAGCACCGCGCGCTCAACGGAGTTGCGCAGCTCGCGCACATTGCCCGGCCAGTTATAGGCCTTGAGTGCCTCAAGCGCCTGCTCGGAAAAACCGCGAATCGAGCGGCTGTGCTCGCGGCAGAAGCGCTTAAGGAAAAACTCCGCAAGCGTCAGAATGTCACCCTCGCGATCCCGCAGCGGCGGCAGATCCAGCGTGATCACATTCAAGCGGAAATAGAGGTCTTCGCGAAAGGCGTGTTCGTTGATCATGTCGTCCAGATTCTTGTGCGTGGCGGCAACCAGCCGGACATCCACCGGAATCTTGCGGTCACCGCCGACGCGGCGAATCGCCCGCTCTTCCAGAACACGCAGAATCTTGGCCTGCAGGTTGTAATCCATGTCGCCGATTTCGTCAAGGAAGAAGGTGCCGCCATTAGCCCGCTCCAGCAGGCCGATCTTGCCCTCCTTGGCATCGGTGAAGGCGCCCTTTTCGTGCCCGAAGAGCTCGGACTCAAGCAGCTGCGAAGGGATCGCCGAACAGTTGACTTCAATAAAGGGCTCTTCGCGTCTGGACGAATTGAAGTGAATGGCCCGTGCAAAAAGCTCCTTGCCTGTTCCTGTCTCACCGCGAATGAGCACCGTGTTCGCGCTGGAACTGGCCACCTTGGCCGTGCGATCCTTGGCCCTGCTCATGGCCGGTGAATCACCGATGATCGAGCTGAAATCGTATTCCTCTCCGCGGGGCTTGGTCATCTCCAGCCGCAGGCGCTCACGCATTCCACGCTGCACCTTTTCCATGGCCAGACGGACCTGCTCCAGCGGAACCGGCTTGAGCAGAAGGTCCATCGCGCCCAGACGGGTTGCTTCCAGCACAATACTGCTGCTGTATTCGCCCGTGATCATCAGGCAGTCCAGCTCCGGATACTCCTCACGCAAGCGCTTGAGCACTTCAAGCCCTGAGATGTCCGGCAGCTGAATATCCAGCAGCACCACATCCGGAACCGTACGGGCCGCCGCGGCAATGGCCTCACGCCCTTCAGTCAGGACATGGACCTCGTGACCCTCGGCCTCCAGAAACTCGCTTAAAACCCGGCCAACACCGGGATCATCATCCACGACGAAAACACAGAAACTCATGATCAATTTCCTCGAAGCTGCTCAAGCACCTGAAGATAGTTGCGATAGCGCAGCATTGAAACGACCCCGTCCTCCACAGCCTGCTTGACCGCGCAATCGGGTTCGTGTGTGTGACTGCAATTGTGAAAGTGACATTCGCCCGCATGGGCCCGGAACTCAGGGTAGAGCGCGGCTACTTCGGCCTCGTCCATGCCCCACAGGCGGAATTCCTTGATACCCGGAGTATCGGCAACCCAGCCGCCAAAGCGAAATGCGATCAGGCGGGAATGGGTGGTTGTGTGACGACCTTTGCGCGCGCCCTGCATGATCTCGCCCACCGGCAGGGCAAGTTCCGGATCCAGCGCATTGAGCAGCGAGCTCTTCCCCACACCGGATTGTCCGCTCAGCACGGAAACACGGTCGGTCAATGTATCACGCAGCACATCCAGTCCCGCGCCGCTCTCTGCACTGCACTCCAGCACCGGATAGCCTGCTTCACGATAGACTTCCGCGATTTCCTGCCATTCGCCTTCGGGGTCCAGATCTACCTTGTTGAGGACAATGATCGAGGAAATATGATAGGCCTCGGCCGCCAGCAGATAGCGATCCAGCACGCCCGGCTTGAGATAGGGATCACAGACCGAAGCAACCACCAGCAGCTGATCAACATTGGAGACAATCACCTGCTCGATTTCTTCGTGAATTTTTGAAGCGCGGCTGATGCGATTATCTCGCGGCAATACTTCGACAATCAGTTCCTGAGCAGGATCGACCAGCACGCGATCACCCACAGCAACCAGCGTCGCGTCCGGGTGGGGCGAGCGCGTTGTGGAGCGTGATCGGGCCTGCAGCAGCGACCCGTTCTCCAGCTGAACTTCAAAGAGGCTTCTGCGAAAATGAATCACGCGGCCCGGCACAAGATCCTCGCTCTGGCTGCGCTGACCGTCCTTCACCTTGCGTGAGCGGGCAATCGCCGTATCCGAAAACTCTTCGGCTTCCTCCAGACCAAGCTGTGATACAGTCTGCTCCATCAATGTGGCACGGCGACGCTCACGGCGCTCCTCGTGTCGCTCGATGTCTTCGCGTTGACGCTTGTCACGCTTCTTGCGTGTCCAGGTGCGCTGTGCCATCAGCTCCGAATCCCTTCCGGGTGGTGTTTGCCATCGGAAAGCAGCAGTCCATACAGGGCGGAATCCGACCACTCTTCACCCACTCGCCAGCGATGACGCAGGGTGCCCTCCAGAGTAAAGCCGAGCTTCTCAAGTAGCCTGCAGCAGGCTGTATTACGCGGGTCCGTTCCAGCCTCGATGCGCTGGCGACCAAGTCTGCCAAAGGCATAAGCAATTACGGCGCGGGCAGCTTCCGTCATCAAGCCCTGCTGCCAGTAGTCGGCGGCGAGCAGAAAGCCGATCTCGGCCCTGAGCGATTGCTCATCCAGCTTGAAGAGGCTGATGGCCCCGATCACGGATGGCTTTTCAACTCCTTTTTGCAACATCATCCATTCAACGCCCGTGCCCTGCTGGCGCTGCTCGCGCAACATGGCAATTCTGGCTACAGCCTCATTGGGCTCGCTCATCGGCAGCCGGCTCAGATAGCGTGCCTGCGCAGGATCGGAATGCAGCTGAAAAAGATCCGGGGCATCTTCATCTTGCACCTGCCTTAAAAGCAGCCGCTCAGTTTGCAGTTCCTGCTGAAGCAATTCCTGTATCACGCCTTAAGCCTCCGGGTTTCCCAGTGCCGCCTTCATCGCACGGCTGAAGCGCTCAGCCTCTTTTCGGCCCTTGTCTACGTTGACTCTTGCCAGCAGTAGCATTCCGCAGACAAAGAAGAAGAGCAGGCTGACAATGCCCAGTCGCATGTCACCCGTGATCCACGTGACCAGACCGAAGCTGAGCATGCCCAGAATATTGGCCGACTTGCCGGAGAGACTAAAAAAACCGAAGAATTCATTCTCCATACCAGCCGGAAGTATGCGGCTTTGCAGGGCGCGTGATACACCCTGGCTCCCGCCCATGGCGACACCGGCCAGCATGCCGATCACCCAGAATTCGCCCTTCTGATTGCCGAAGAGCCCCAGCTGCCATGCCCAGAGCAGGGCAATGACCCAGACCGATAGCGTCACCATCAGCGATCGCTTGCAGGTCCAGCGATCAGCCAGCCAGCCGAAAATCATCGCGCCGACGAGCGCCATTCCCTGAATCAGCAGGAAGTAGAGCACCAGCTCGCCCTGATCCATCTTGAGTTCAAGCGCACCGAAAATCGAGGCCAGGCGTATCACGGTTTCAATGCCCGTTCCATAGATCAGGTAGGCCAGCAGGAAGCGCTCCAACACGCCCAGCTCGCGAAAGTGGGCCAGGCTGCGGCGCACGCGGCGAAAGCCGATTTTCACATAGCCGCCCAGTCGGCCAACAGGCAGCGAGGCCGGACGATCCTTCAACCAGAACATGGTGGGCAGGGCGAAAATCAGCCACCAGATACCGGTGAGCACGAAACTGTGTGTCCACTCAAAGGAGGGCAGCTGCTCCTTGAAGACCAGCACCAGCACCAGCAGCAGGCCTCCACCCAGATAGCCAGCCGCGTAGCCCATGCCCGAGACACGGCCTTCAGCCCCGGGCGGACTGACTTCCGGCAGAAAGGCGTCGTAGAAAATCGACCCCGCCGAAAAACCCGTGTTACTGATGATAAACAGAAGCGAGGCCAGAAGGAGATCACCTTCGCCTACCAGCACCAGCAAGGTTGTGGCCAGCGAGCCCACCAGCCAGGCCACTCGCAGGTAGCGCTTCTTGCGACCAGAATAGTCGGCCAGCGCGCCCAGTACAGGCGAGGCGATGGCGACGAGCGCCATGGCAAAGGCGTTTACGAAACTGAAAAGGGTGGCGCCGGGAATACTGAAACTCTGGCCGGCCAGCTGAAAGCGTGTGCCCGCTTCCCCGCCGGCAACCGTGCTCGCGAAGTAGGCATTGAAGATGACAGCCAGAATGATCACGGCATAGGCACTGTTGGCGAAGTCATACATCACCCAGCCGATCATGGCTCGTTTGCCCTTGTTCACGAGCAATCCGTTCCCCGGTTGATTTCAACCAAGTTCTGGAATCGAAGCTGTTCGTGCAATGGCTTTGGCAAAAGGATCCGGCCCTAGCGGCGCTTGCGCTCGTTCATCAGGCGACTGAGCACGGCCGTCAGATGATCGGCGTCGCGCATGGGCGTCAGGCGGCCATCTTCGGCCAGACTGATCTGCCCCGTTTCCTCGGACACGACCACGACCAGCGCGTCCGATTCTTCAGAAATGCCCAGAGCCGCGCGGTGGCGGGTGCCAAGGTTGCCGTCGATATCAGGGTTGTTGCTAAGTGGCAGGATGCACTTGGCGGCTTGAATGATGGTACCGGAAATCACGACCGCGCCGTCATGCAGGGGCGTTCGCGGAAAGAAAATGGAAACCAGGAGTTCCTGTGATACTTCTGATTGCAGGCGCACGCCCGTTTCCAGAACACCACGCAGGCCCACCTCGCGGGTAAGGACAAAAAGTCCACCGTACTGGCGGCGGGAAAGTGCCTCGGCGGCACTGGCAATCTCCTCGACCAGCTCGACCGAGCGTAGCGGAAAGAGCCGGGCGACAATCGGATTGTTGCCCATGTGAATCAGGAAGCGGCGCAGTTCGGGCTGAAAGAGAATCACAATGGCGATGGCCCAGACCGTGGCGAATTCCTTGAAAATGAGCGAGATCAGATTCAGTTCCATCAACTGCACGGTCACATAGACGAAGAGAATCAGCAGCAGGCCGAGGAACATGGGCACGGCGCGCGTGCCCTTCATCAGGCGATAGACCTGATAGAAAAGCAGCCCGACAATCAGGATGTCCAGCAGATCGCGCCAGCCCGGCGCCAGAATGCGAATGACTTCGTTCACAGTCGGCTGCGTCCCTTCGTTGGGCGAAAGGCCTGCATGTACTCGGGCTCGAGGGTGGCCACATCCACCGCGGATTCGCGACGCGCCTTTTCATTGCCAAGCGAAAGCAGCCAGGAAAGGTTCAGCTCCCTGTCTTCCGGCCCGGCAAAGGCCACTTCGCGATCCAGCGCCGCAATCTGCTCCTGCATGCCCGAAAGCGCCGGGCCGATCAGAAAGGCATCGGTTGGCAGTTTGGATAGGAGCTCGTCGGTCTCCGAGCGAGCGGGATCACCGGCGCGCTCAAGGTTGCCGCCATGCCTGCGCCAGGCACCGTGATACACTTCGCCCTTGCGCGCCTGAATCACGGGAACGACCAGACCTTCTCTAACGGGGGCCTGCATGGCCAGCACTTCCAGCGTTGAAACGGGAATAATCGGCAGATCCAGTGCCAGCGCAAGACCCTTGGCCGTAGCCAGACCGATTCGAAGGCCCGTGAAGGAGCCCGGTCCAATGGCAATTGTGATACGCTCAAGATCCTGCTTATTTCTGCCATGGTCGGCAAAGAGGCGGTCAATGGCAGGGACAAGGTGCTCGCCGGCATTCAGTCCGCCACCAAAGCGGCGCGCTTCAAGCAGACCGTCCCCGGCAAGGGCAAGCCCCGTAGCGCGCGTGGATGTGTCGATGGCGAGGTGAAGCATGGCTTGAAGGTAGGAATTGGCGATCGTCGAGTGAAGAAAACACACGCCCCCGAACAAGCAAAAGCCGAACGGGGGCGCGAGATGAATCAGAGCCGTCTATTTGACAAGGGCAACCCGGCGCACCGATCGAGCGCCGAACTCATTTTCCGCTGCCAGCAGATAAATGCCGCTGGCCAGCTCGCCTCCGTCAATCTGGAAGCTGTGACTGCCTGCAGAAAGGGCTCCCTGATGGAGCACACGCAGCCGCTCGCCGCGCAAATTGTAGAGCAGCAGACTGACCTGTCCGGCCGCTGGAACTTCCAGCTGAATCTGGGTGCTGGGGTTGAAGGGATTGGGCCAGGCTTCCGACAGGGCGAAATCGCGGGGAGCGATCTGCTCAGGATCAAGGCCCGTCTCCTCCCACTGGGTGCTGCTTGTAACCAGAATGGCCGTGCCGCTGACAATGGGCTGGGCTGTAGCCGAGTACTGGCCGTTAAAGGTGTATTCCAGGCCGCGCATCATGTCCGGCGCTTCAAGCCCCGCTGTGAAGAAGTTTTCGCCCAGAGTGGTGATGATGTCATCGTAATAGAGAATCATCTCCGTGTTGCCATTAGGCGTCGGGTAGAGATTTGTATCACGCAGGACAAGCTGGAACCAGTTGTCATTCCAGGGATAACCGGTATGGTGGAAATTGCTCCACTGCAGTGTCACCGTTCCGGCAGCTTCATCGTACTCGTGATACAAATGACCGAAACGATCGTTGTTGTAAAAGTTGTAGAGATCGGTCCAGAACACGGCAACCATGCCTTCCGGGCCCTGCGCGGCAGGCAGGGGCGTATTCAGACCGATGATGTTGTCGCGCTGATCACCCGGCGCCACCCAGCCATTGCTGCAGACCGTCAGCTGATCGTAGCTCTCGCCGTAGAAGACAAAGGAGAAAGGCAGATCGATCACTGTGCTGGAGCCGTCGATGCCTTCTTCATTGAAGAATTCACCGGCATCCTCGACCACCAGCTCTTCACCCGAATCGCTGATATCGTTCCAGACAAATTCCGGGGCCAGCGGATGATCATCGTCCATGTGAACCATCAGATAGTCGCCTGAATCGGGACCTGTGGGGTCATCCAGACCGGGCTCACCCACCACAAGGGTTACAGGCAGGCGGGCGATGGTGCTGTTCATGAAGGCGTCAAAGAAAACCAGTTCCAGCGGCACCAGGCTACCATGCAGCAGGTTCTCGTCCAGTGTGACAAGAGCTGTCGTCAGTTCATCTTCGCAGCCCGCGCAGAGCGTAAGGCTCTGACCCGGCAGGTCTTCTACCACGGCCATGTTGCTAAGCGAATAGAGGCGGTGTGATACAGCCTCCATATCGAAGCTGCTTGTATTACGCAGCACAAGATCCAGACTGATGCTCTGGCCCGGTTCAAGGTTTGTAGGCGCAGGCTCGGCCAGCTCCAGCGTGACACCACTCGAGAGCATGATAAGGCGCCGCGTCCAGAGAACTTCACCCTCTGTATCACGGAGTGTAAAGTGCAGGGGAATCTGCTGATTTGCCTCCAGCGAGGATGAAGCCATTAGCGAGAAGCCTTCCAGCAGAACTTCATCGCCAAAAGCCATCGCTGCAAGCTCAAGCTGTGCAGGAGCGGGCGTGACCATCTCGTGCTCGCAAACAAGTTCAATCGTGCGACCCGCCGGGCTGCCTTCAAGCCCGAACTCCATAAACTGAAGGCCCAGCTCTACCAGCTCGCCGCGACTGATCAGGCTGTCGCCAGTTGCGTCTACCACTATTCCCAGCAGGTTGGTGTAGCTGTCCTCCGAGGAGACTTCAGTGGAAAGCTCCGCTGGAACAGCATCTCGGCCATGAGCCACGAGCTTGATCTCTGCGCCTGCCTCCAGTGGTGATACATTGAACAGGGCTTCACCCGCGCTGTTGCTTTCAGTTATCGCAACACGCTCGCCATCCACATGCAGACAGACCGTCATGCCTTCTGCCGGTGAGCCATCGGCGCTCAGTTGTATTACAAGCTCGGTAGCACCTGCAGCCGCGTCGGCCATGGAAAGCTCCAGCTCACGCTGCTCCATCAGGCGAAGCTCTGTTCCTGGATCACCAAAGAGGTTGTAGCAATAGAAGTAGAAGGGGACGTTCGTAGCCTGATCGGTTGCGCCTGGATCGCGCCACTGCTCCTCGCGATCGTTGGGGAAGCAGTGCCAGATCTCTTCCTTGCCGCGAGTCAGCAACTCACCCATGGTGCGGGTCTGCTCTTCCAGCAGGCCGACATAGATGCCCAGATCCAACGCGTTGTTCCACTTGGTGTGGGTGTCCTCTTCCGAAGGAGCGATTACGCCGATGGCCCCGGTGGGCTCGTTCACTGTTCCCGAACGCAGAAAGGCCTCTGCCAGACAGGGATTGTAAAATACCGTGCCGAAGTCCCCGCCGCCGCAAACGATGCTGGTGACAAGGGGGTATTCGCCCACATTGTTCAACTCCAGCGCGTGATCCGAATTGAAAAGCGGACCGTTCCAGGAATTGCGGTAGCCATAGCCGCGGTAATTGATGTAGGAAACACCGTTGTTGATGGCGTTGCTGACGAGCGTGGGCGACTGCGGATTGGTGTAGCGGTTGTTGCGAATGGTATCAACCTGGGCAAAACCGACTGGCAGCAAATGCTGGCGAATGGCCATGCTTGTCTCACGACGGCTGCCTGCACCGGAGACATCGTAGATCATCAGACCCTTGTCCAGATACTGCGAGCCGGACATCAAGGGCGCCTGCTCGTAATACAACTGCCGGGTGATCATGGTCGCAAGCTGTGTCGCGTTTTCGGCCGGCCAGCGCCCGACGCTTACATCCGGGAAGTAGTCATCACCATCCAGCAGCGCCAGCTCGTGATCGCTGACAATGCGCCTGCCCCAGGCGACTTCCGCATACTGCCCACCCGGCACAGTCACGCCGGGAATATGCCACTGGCCCGGATTGTTGGCCTGCATGTCACCCATCAGCAGAATGTAATCCAGACCTTCCGTGTCGTAGAGATTCTGGGCCGCGCCCTGAATGTCCAGCCAGTCGATGTCATCGCTGCCGAGCTCCTCGCGGGTGGCAACGGTTACCTCACACCCCATGGCCTCACGCCATTCAAGCCAGTCCTGAATGTAGCCGAGAGCCGATTCCGGCAAAACCACCAGATAGCGCGAATGGGGCAGATCAGATTCATCACGAGAAGCAAAATCAACAGGCGCTGGATTCATCACGCCTTTCAACCGCTCGGCGCGTGATACACGGGACCATGCTGGGCGACCGGCTTCGGAGGGGCGATCGGCCTGAATGCTCAGGCGCATGTAGTTCAGGATCTCCCAGCCGTCTTCCGTTTGTCTCACAGGATTGATGGCAAGGGACGCGGCATCCTGACCCTTTCGGCGTATCACGGGGCTCATGCTGAGGGTCGGCCCCTCTGTCACCGCCAGTTCCGAAGGCTGCTCAAGTGGCTGCCAGCTCTCTTCCAGAATCGTCCATTCAAAGGATGCGCCGGGCGCTGTTCGAATCCAGCCTGAGACAAGCTGTTCGGGCGAATCGCTAGAACGATTGTCAAGCTCCAGCAGCCACTGACTCTCGCCAGAAGAAAGCACAGAAAGCGGAGCGGAGGCCAAAAGCCGGCCCGCCAGCAAAGCGGTCAACATGAGGGGGAAGAGTCGGCGCATCGTTGTTCCTTGAATCTTTTCCTGAATCTAAAAGGCCCGTTTGCCGCTTGTGTGACAGCATGGTGTCACACAAACACAATAGACAAGCTGAAAGCTCTTGCAAACGATGGGCCATCCTGTCATATCGCTGTTCATCAACAGCTTAACACTATTTCATTTGAAAGAATTAGGTCTTGGCCCGCGCTGAAACCCCTTGTCAGCGCGAGAAATCCGGACGATCGTTAACCAACTGATACAAAAAAAGCCCTGATCCATTGAATCAGGGCCGTGATCGATCGTGAATCGTATCAGTCGAAGCTGGCATCCTTGCCGTTGCCCGGATCATCCAGCTCAATTTGCACCTTGACGACCTTCATTTCGCCGTCTTCGATGACTTCAACCTGCGGCGTCACGCCTTCGCAGTCCATGGTACTTAGCACCTTAAGGCCTTTCAGTCCCTCAAGACCCTCCAAAGCGCGCAGCCCTTCCAGCCCTTTCAGGCCTTCCAGACCTTCCAGTCCCTGCAGGTCAATGTCGATGTCCATCGGGCCACTGCCATGCCAGGACATGGCCGGGCGGCTTCCCAGTGTGACCTCAACAGATTTCTTCTTGCCCTGACGAATGTAGTCCAGCTTGACCACATCGCCCGGTTTGTGCTCCTTCAGCAGACTGATCAGGCGATCGGGATCGTGAAGGGGCGTGCCATCCAGCTTGGTCAGGATGTCGCCAACCTTGAGGCCGGCTTCGGCGGCGGCTTCATCCACCAGCACTTCACCCAACAGAATGCCTGGATCCTCGAAACCCAGTGCGGCGCGCATCACATGATCCAGCCCGCGAGGGACGATTCCCAGGAAGGCACTTTCACCACCAGCGATGGCAATAACCTTCTTCTCAACGATCACCTGCTCCTCTTCGGCCGCCATCAAGGTCTGCCGGGCACCCAGGACCAAAAGAAAGAGCAGCCCGAAGACTGCCGGCAGGAAGAGCGGGTTTTTGTTCAAACGCTTCATGATTTTCACCTCCATCGTTTTCGGATTCAAAGTAGAACACTATTCTGTCGAAGAGGTTTCACACAGTCCCCCTCTTTTTTCCTTTCTACAGGAGCGTCCATGCCGGGCGGCAGAAAAGCCTCGCATTTAAGCGCCAGAAAACTGCGGCGTCAACTGCTGCTCTCTTCCATGGGCTCGCTTTTTCTGACGTTAGTGATCGTGGTCGCTGTTTCCTACTTGCCCCTGAAGGACATATTCAGTCAGGCGGCGCAGCACAACCTTGTCCATGAAACCCGCATGCTTAGCCAGATCATCAACGAAACTCTCAAGCGGGCCTCGGATCTTGGCTGGCAGGTCTCCAGCAGAACGGCCGCCCGCCGGATTACGGGCGAGTACCATGCAGGAAGCATGGATTTTGACACGGCGGTGGGGCGCCTTAAGCCCATCATCCGCGATGCCGTCGAGTTTACGGATGATCTTCACGGACTGCTGCGCACGGACATGAAGGGCAAGATCCTCGTGCGCTCCGGCCCCGCCGCGCTGGACACCATGATTAAAAAGCAGGGCGGTTTTCCAGTGCTGATTCAGCCGCCCCTGCAGTTTGTCAACCACGGTAGACAGCGCTTTTCGGATGTCTTTGAGCTGGGTCGCCAGCGCTACTTTGTGGTCTATACACCTGTCTACAGCCCGGATCAGGTTGAAGTAGGACAGGACCTCCTGCTCTTCAGTCTGGACAATCTGGGGCAGCTGCTGACGCAGGCTTCGCGCGAGGGTTACGAGGGGCTGATTCTCGGGGCGAAAAATCAGTTTGGCCAGCCGGTAGAAGTGCTGGGCTCCGGCCTCGCCTTTTCGCCTGACGAAATGAAGGGCCTGATCAGCCAGAGGCCCGACCAGGTGAGCACTTCAGGTGACAGGTTGAGCTGTGTGCGTGAAATTCCCGGGAGCAGCTGGTGGCTTTGCCTGCAGACGCGCCCGGGCGCATTTCTACCCGATGCAGCCAATATCATCAAGAATGTGGCTTTGAGTGTTCTGCTGATCGGACTGCTCAGTCTGGCCGGCAGTTTTGTGCTGTTGCGCCCCCTGCGGGAAAAGCTCCTGATCGCGCAGGAGGATTCCCGGCGACAGATCGCCGACCTGTCCGGAATCCGCAAGAATCTGGAAGAGCAGGGCAGGCAGCTCGAGCAGCGCCATCAGGATCTGCAGCACTTTGCCAGGGCCAGCGCCCATGACCTTAAGAGCCCGCTGATCAGCATTGGCGGTCACGCCCGCGTTTTGCTTGAAAAGTCAGGCCCTGAACTCAATGACAAACAGCGGCAGAGTCTGGAGTTCATTCTGCAGTCTGCCAAGCGCATGCATCGCCATATCGAGGACATGCTGAATTACAGTCTGGCCGCTGAGGGCGACGCCATCTGGGAAAGTGTTTCGCTGAAGGCCCTGGTGGATGAGCTGCTGCTGGGCATGGAGAGCCTGATTCGCGAAAGCTCGGCGCAGATTGAGATCAGCGAACTCTGCGATGCCAATGGCGATCGCCGCCTCTTTCGCATGATTCTGCACAACCTGATTGAAAATGCCCTGAACTACTGCCAGCCCGGTGAAATCCCGCACATTCGACTGAGCACGCGGCATCAGGACGACCTGCTTTTCATCATTGTTGAAGACAAAGGTCTGGGCATCGATGCCGAGCTGCATGGCCGTGTGTTCGAAAGCTATTACCGCATTCCGCAAAAGAGTCAGCGCTCCGGATCCGGACTCGGACTGGGCATCGTCGAGCGGGCCGTCAAGCGTATGCAGGGCACCATCAGTCTCGAATCCGAGCCGGGCAAGGGCAGCTGCTTCACCATCATGATCCCCAACCAGCGCCGTGGCGGCGTAGACGAGCTGAAGCCATTAAGCGATGTCAGCGCCTGAACGCCCGCCAAAGGTCCTGGCCGAGCGCTGCACAGGCTGTGGCCAATGCGTCTCGGCCTGTGCTGCCAATGCCATTCACCTCCATCAACTGATCAGTGGCCACAAACTGAGTGTGATCGATCCCGATCGCTGCAGGCTTGGGGGTGATTGCATCACGGCTTGCCCGCATGGGGCGATTGTTTTCAGTCGTTAGGCGTTAGGCGATAGGCGTTAGGCGTTAGCCAGAAGAAGATGCCAGTCTCAAGCAGGCCAGTGGGACAGTTGTCGACGCAGTCGGCAAATGGCCCCTGGCGAAGTGCCGAAGTCAATCGGCACGGCTCCGCTTCAGCAAGGACCGTCAGGGCCGAAGCTGACGGGCACACCCCCGGAACCTAGGTCCTCCGGCAAGCTGATTCGCGCGAGAATCAGGCGACCATTGGCCATCTCTCCTTGATCGTTTTGGTAGTTCCAGGGTCAAGGAGAACCATGGCCCGCCCTTTTTCAAGCCCAAGGGCTAACGGCCACGATCAATCCCACTTTTGCACAAATATCGGGACACAACCCTGCTTTGTGGTGAGTCAATTCTCCCGCGATTGCGGGAATGCGCGGTAAACTGTAGCTTCCAGACAGACTTGTTTGAGAATGGACAACTGGGGCGTGGGAGATTGGGGGAGCTGTTACTGAATCCCCACGCCTTATAGTTATCAACAAGCAACGCCCTATTTTGTAGCTGTTTACTGCAATCCATGGTGGATTGTGTCTGACAAATACATTTCTGGAGGGTCGTATGTACACCTATCGAACAGCTTCAAAACTGAAGCCTGAGCATTCTAGTCGAGATAAGTTTTCGATCACATGGATTCTAATCGCTATTGTCTTTCTGGCAATTGCAGAGTCTTCTCAAGCACAAGAGCACAACTGCGATTTCGTTGCCTTTTTGGCTCAAGATGAGCTCTATGTGAGTGAAGGCATAACAGCGTCTGAGATGTTTACAAACTTTCTCAAGGACATGTCGCACCCTGAGTATCTGAACGTAAACGGCTATGGTATTATCTATTACAATGATGGTATGCTTGTTGACGACACTCAGAAATTCTATGTCACGGATTATGATCTAGGTGATGATGATTGCTATCACAGTGGTGAATCAGGTGTAATGAACGATGCCATCGATGCGATCCATGAGTCTGAAAACAAAGCTCGAATCGTGCTTGGCCATGCTCGCAATGGAACAGGTGGTGTGGGGAGCCACCCCTTTACGCATGAATGGAATGGCAGGACCTATGCCTTTCAGCACAACGGGTTCATTTCGGACGGATTGCGGAATCACCTTCTCGCAAGGCTTCGTGCCCTTGGCTGGTATGACCAGTATGGTGAAAATGGTCCATGGGGGAACTGGTATGGAGACCCAGACCCGGAGGAGCTTGACAGTTGGATTGACAGTGAAGTTCTATTCCACTACTTGATGTCTCGAATTATCGAGGATGGTGGTGATGTTCAGGTAGGGTTGCATACAGGGCTTTCGGATCGCGATTATCATGCAATTGATATCTATGCCGAAATCAACAACAATAATGTTAACAAAGTCAATTTCGCTTTCACGGATGGCGAATCGATTTTTGTGTTCCGAAACAGGGTTGATAGTACACATGAGTTGTCACTTCGCACCTACGATAGTGGTATTGTTGGAGTCGCAACTCGCGACGGAAACACGTGGAATAGCAATGACCTTCCTCAGTTTTCTCTTACGATTTTGCCTCCCACCGGCAGCCCGATCATAATGCATGACTTCCTTTCTGAGCCTGGAGCTGTTGCAGACAGCAAACGCTACCACAACGGCAGCAACTGGGTGAGTTTCCCTGTGCTGCCAGCAAGTGGTGGGCCTGCGGTAAACGACTTCTTTGCTCCCCTGGCCTACTCCAATCTGATGGGCGGCTTGCAGATTCAAGATGAGTATGAGAATTCAGCGCTTTGGGATGGAAACAACGGCTGGGATGAGGGCGGAATTGGCCAGATTAGCAGTCTGAAGGGTTACAAAGTCAATATCAGTGAAGGAAACTTCTCCAGCTACCAGCAGCTGATGGAGGGCGAAGAGCGTGTTGCCGGAAATACGCTGCTGTCGCTTCATTCCGGCGTGAACTACGTTCCTTACTTCCTTGAAGACATCCAGCACCCGTCGGAAGCCTTCCCGCAGGCCATCCTTGATGTACTTACATCCATCCAGAGCGAGTACTGGTTCATGATCCAGCGGGATGGTGAGTTTGTGGTGAAGAAGAAATGCGGAGACTATGTAGAAGGCGGTGGTCCTATTGAATGCTATACGCTGGAGTATGGCGCCATGTATCAGGTGTCCGTCACTGAACCGGTCAGTTTCCGCTGGAATCAGCCTGGTAACCCACCCTATCCCTATGAAGAACCCATTACCCATTACTTCGACCCAGAGAAGAAGCCGGACTACATGCCGGTCGTGATCGAAGAGATGGAAAATGGTGATGAGGTTCTGGAGATCGCGGCCTTCAAGGATGGTGATTGCGTGGGTGCCGAGGTCGTGGACGGTTTTCCGGTCAATCTGCGGGTCTATGCAGACGACCTTTCAGATGTGAGCTACGAAGCCGTCACGAGTGCTGGAACGGTTCAACTTGCATCCGCTGGAGATAGCGTTGCTCCAGCCGTCGTTCGTCATTCCATGGTTCCGTCAAACGCCTACCGTGAAAATGGCGCGGTCTTCATGAGTATGCGTCAGGGAGCGACTGTTCCGCTTTCCACGCCGACAGATTTCCGGATCGAATCGGCTTACCCGAATCCTTTCAATCCTGCGGCAGCGATTCATGTTCAGCTTGACCAGGATGCGGAGCTTTCTCTTGGAATCTACAACCTGCAGGGGCAGCAGGTCGCAATGCTGTTCGACGGAATGCTTCTGGCAGGAACACATGAGCTGAGCTGGTCAGGGGAGGCAGTCTCTAGTGGCGTTTACTATGCCGTACTGACAAACGGCCAGCAGCAAAGTGTCAAGAAACTCTTGCTGCTCAAGTAATATAAATCGTAGGCAACTCAGGAGGCGGTCATGTGGCATACTTGGAACCAGGGTGCTCTCATGGTCGCATCCTTTTTGCTTACCTCGGCTGTGTTGGCAGACACTTATCACGTTCCTGGCGATTTCAGCCTGATTCAGGAGGCAATTCTTGCTGCTTCGGCGGATGGTGATACGATTTTGGTAGAGCCCGGACGTTATGTGGAAAACCTTGATTTCCTGGGGAAGGACATTGTCCTGACTTCGCAATACCAGCTTGGCGGAGATGAGAGTATCATACACGAAACCATTCTGGATGGAGGACAGAATGGGTCCGTTGTGACCTTCGTCAATGGTGAAAGCCGGGCCGCATTGCTGAACGGCTTTACAGTGACCAATGGTAGTGGAAGGGATAGAGACTTTCTCGGGACAATGGGTGGGGGGATCTACATTCAGTCGTCAGATCCAAGCGTAACCAACTGCTTGATAACCAGTAACACTTGCTCGAGCGCACTTGCTGGCGGTGGCGGCATCTATGTTGGTGGAGCTACACCATACTTTGCAGGATTAGTCATCAGGGAGAATAGTTCGGCGAATCTGGGTGGCGGTTTATCCCTAGGTACAGCAAGCCCTGAACTTGACGCCTTGAACAGGTGCAGCATATACGCAAACAATGCATCGGCATACAACGATGTATATCAGTATGTTGCCGGCAATGATCCAGTGTTCTTTTATTTAGATAGCGCAACAGTTGATCATGTGGATCCCTACTTCCTAGGTGGAAGCGTCTCTTTGGAAGCCGACATTCTGCACGGTAAGTTAAGCCCAATTGCCAACAACCTGTGGGTATCGCCATTTGGCGATGATGAAAATGGAGGTCTGTCTGAGTTCGAGCCACTGAAGACCATTGCTCATGCCCTGGCCATCATCAATGCGGACTCCTTGCATCACCGGACCATACACCTGTTGCCGGGTACTTACAGCCCCTCCGATGGCCAGCTCTTTCCACTTAACCTCAGGTCCTACGTCACCCTTGAGGGAGCAGGACCGGATTCCACAATTCTGGATATGGAGTTCACAGCCGTTCGCGTCTTTGGGGCCATTGACATGAAAGTGGATTGTTCGGTGAAGTCGCTTACCGTAAAACGTCTTGCTCGTGGTATTCCTGAGGTAGCATTTCACCTAATGCAGTGCACAGATTTACAGTTAAATGATCTTAGATTTACGGAAAACGACGCGTCCTTCCTTATTGCTTCCAGTATTTATGGCTGGATGAGCTTAATTCCCGGGACAAGCATTGTCGTTAAGGATTGCGTGTTTGACAGCAATAATTCTGTAAAGGCCTTGGGTTTATCCTCGCATCAATACATGACTGTAGAAGGATGCACTTTTGACATGTGTACACCGCTAGATGGTATTCCGCCAGATGACATCCAGATAGGTGTAGCGTCAGGAATGAGTATGTCTGCCTACCTAGGATATGAGACTACTATTGAATACAAGCACAGGGTTAAAAACTGCGTTTTCACGCGCAATGTCTCCACTAACACTGGTGGGGCACGCTTTTCGCCTGGACTCAACCTCAGAAACTATAACGATCATCCGATTGATGTGGTGAACTGCACCTTTGCGGACAATTCCTCCCCCTATACCGGAGGACTCTGGCTTTCTCCCTGGAGTACTTCAGGCATGCAGGCACGAATCGCCAACTGCCTGTTTTGGGGCAATGAACCCTATCAGATTTGGATAGATGGAGATTACGCTCCCCCCGCACCGCCCATTCAAGTGCTGTTTTCGCATTGCCTGATTCAGGATGCAGAGGAAGGCGTATATGATTTTGGCAACACCGAAACGCTGTTCCCTGAGGGCATCATCGATGCCGATCCGATTTTTTTGGGCGAAGGAGAAGCACCATATCGGCTTACTTCGGATTCGCCCGCCATTGATGCCGGGACGGCATTCTGGGTCGTTGAAGGGGATACTGTTGTAAACCTGTCACAAGAAGATTTCGCGGGTAGTGCACCTGACATCGGCGCTTACGAATGGATCCCAACCAGTATCAAAGAAGTGGATATTCCGTTTCGGCCTACAGATTTTGGCATCATGTCAATAGCCCCCAATCCCTTCAACCCCACAACGAAGATCCGCATCCAACTTTCCAGGCCTGGCAAAGCTCAGCTGCGCATTTACGATATGCTTGGACGGGAAGTAGGTCAGATCGCCAATGGCCACTTTGCAGCAGGTGATTATGCACTGCAGTTCAGGGCAAGGGACTTGCCAAGCGGCATTTATGTGGCGGAGCTTCGGACGAAAGAGGGAAGAGACCTACGGAAGTTGACGCTGCTGCGCTAAGGCAATCTGCTCATCCGTGAATCGTGACTTCTTCGTCCGCAAGTCCTCCCTCATTCAAGGTAGCTCGTCTGCGGATTCCTCTACTTTTCTGCGGACCAAAAGGCCAGGAACCAGGAACCAGTAACCAGTTTCCAGCAACCAGCGGCACACTCTGGCTGGAACCTGGCCGCTGGTCACTGGCAGCTTCTTCTGACTGGCATCTGGTAACTGGTCACTGGCTACTGATTACCGCAGGTACTGCAGCACGCGGCGCTCCATGCCGGCATCGGTGAAGAGGACAGCCAGGTAGGTGCCGCTGGCCATGCCTTCGGGCATCCAGCGGGCCGTGTGCGTGCCGGCCTCGAAGTTGCCGTCGACCAGCTGCGCCACTTCCTGACCCAGCAGGTTGAAGATCACCAGGCGGGCTTGTCCGGCAGCTTCCAGCGTGAAGTTCAGGTTGGTCACGGGGTTGAAGGGGTTCGGCCAGGCCGGGCTCAGGCCCGTGCTCTTGGGGGCATCCACCAGGAAGCCGTCGCCGTTTCCATTCTGCTCCGTGTCGTCATCAGCTTCGCCCCAGCCGGCGTTCGTTCCCGTGTTCTGACGCAGGCTCTTGCGGGTGATCGTCAGGCTGGCCTCGTTGGAATAATCCTCGCCGTCAAAGGCGTACCAGGGCAGAACCATCTCGTTGACATCTTCTTCCAGCGTAATCCAGCAGGCTTCACCGGCCACCAGCGTGCTGTCCACGTAGTACTTCAGCCGGTCGTGCTCGATGTCATGGGCGATGAACTTGACCAGCACACTGTCGCCCTCGGTCACCTGGAAGCTCAGGTTGCGGGCCTTTGGGGCGTCGTTCACGGCAAGCACATCCAGGGTGATGGTCGCGGGCTGGCTCCAGGCCTGTCCGTCAAAGGCGAACCAGATGAAGCTGAACTCGCCACTCACATTCGACTCGGGCGTCCAGGTCCACACATTGCCCAGCAGCTGCTGGCCGTTGACATAGTGGGTCAGCAGGTCGTTGTCACCATCAAAGGCGGGCAGTTCGATCGTCACCGTCTCGTCTTCCAGGCTCTGGATGGTCATGTCGGCAATCTGCGGGGCCACATTGGGGGCTTCGCCAGCAGGCTCGATGCCCACGACCGCGCCCTGATAGCTGTTGAAGGTCCAGTTGCCCGGGCTCATGTCGTCCAGCAGGAAGTAACCGTTGTAGCTGCCGCCCCAACCCCAGTTCACATGGTACCAGGTGCTGTCCTGCACACCGTCCACATTAAAGCAGTGACCACCGGCGGAACCCTGACCGCGGTAGATCATCGGGCGACCGGAGGCCAACTCGTCATTCAGCAGGTCGTGCCACTCGGCATCGGAAAAGCTCATGCGCCAGTACATGGTCGCGGCCTGCTCGTACTGGAAGTGGTTGATCAGGGCACCCACCGTGCGGGAAGTCTGGGAAGAACTGCCACCGGCAACGCCGTAGTACATGTCCACGGAGACGCCAGCGTGAAAGAGCATCTGGGCGGTGGCATCGGTCGCGCCCTGATCACTCATCGCGTTCCAGTCGTAAGTGGTGCTGCCGAAGTCGGCGCAGATCGTGCCGTAAACATCGTGGGGGTAGCACTCTTCGCCGATGCCGGTCTGGGGCCAGTTCCAGTAGCTCATCACCTGTCCCAGCGCCACGGCCACGCAACCGACGTAGGTATGTCCGTCGGGGCCGGCGGGATCTTCGGGGCAGTAGCTGTTCCAGCCGGTACCCTGATGATACTCGGCCGTGATCAGCGCTTCAACATCATTGTTAGTGGCGGGCATGCTGCGGGTGGCTTCTGCCTGATAGTTGACCAGACGATTCCATTCCGTGGAAGCGGCTGCGCTGCTGGTTGCGTTGCTGCTGGCAACCATCGAGGCTTCCATCTCAAGGCGATCGCGCAGAGCCTCGGGCAGCTCGCCAGCCAGACCGTTGCCAAAACCGACGACCGGCAGCAGCAGGTCATCGGAAGAAAGCAGCATCCAGCCATCATTTCCAAAGCGACCCAGCTGAAAGAGGCTCTCATTCTCGTTCAGGCTGAGCGGGCTCAGGCTGTTCAGCTCGGCGGAATCGACCAGGCCCTTCTGGGCGGCTTCCTGCAGCCAGTTCTGGGCGACGGTCTGCAAAGTGGCCGTGTCCTGCATGGCAGCGAAAGCGTTCAGGCTGAGGCCGATGGTGCTGATGAGGATGATCTTCTGGGTGCGCATTGTTTGCTCCTTGTTTCTGCCAAGGAGTAATGCGAAGCACGTGCCAGAAGGTGAATCAAGCTATCTCGTTGTTTATCACGGCTTTGCCACTTGCTGCAAAAGGCACTATTTGGGGATATCAACCATTTAGCCTTGAGCTTGATTTGGGGTATATGCACCGATTGTGTGGGCGAGCACCTGTGGGGTGTGCGCCAGAATCGGCAATCGTGGCAGCAAGAGGGATGGATCCTGCAATCTGAGCAGGCTCTTTGGACTATTCCTCGACGATCGCCACACGAAAGCTTGTACTGGCCGAAGAGCCAACAATGCCCTTAAGCCTTTCGCCTTCCAGGTTCCAGTTGACAGGGAAGGTGGCTTCCTCGCGAATCCACCAGTGCGTCGAGTAGAGAAAACTGGCCAGCTCGTTGTTCATGCGTCGCAAGGTCACGCGGTAGTAGCCCATCTGTCGGTCAAGATCGTCGCCGGCCCAGGTCTTGAGGGAATCCACAAAGACAAAGAAGCCCCAGGAAATCGGCTGCCGGGGGACATTGGCTCCGGGCGGCAGGCGCAGGTCCGGATAGGGCCCCACCTGAAAACCGGCCTCTTCGTCATCACGCAGCCACTGCATGCGTTCGGCCGGAAGCTTCTCCCACTCGCCCGTCTGCTCGTTTTGTGATACAGCCAGAAACTCAACCTGATACTGGACATCGGCCGGCCCCTGCTCCCAGGCAAGGTCAAAGGCTTCAGGGTTAGTGAAACCTTCTTCGAGCTCTTCCCTGTGAAACATCAGCGTATCTGCCGGATAGCCGTGGCTTGTATCACGAGGTCGCTCAGTGAAAGCCAGATCCTCATCGCTGACAATTGTGGTAAGGGCCGCACCGCTGAAGGGTTCGCCATTCCACTCGCCGGCAAGTTCCAGCTCGATTCGCTGGCCAGCAACAAGCGGAAATGTATCACGGCTGAAAACATAACGCCAGTTGGCAGCGTCCTCCAGCAGTCTTCCTTCGGCTCCGCTTTCCAGATTTCGTATTACAAGTTCCGCCCCGGCGAGAAAGGTGCTGGAATCGCTAACGGCCACGCCCAGCTCCACGGGCTTGCTCAGGAGGATCTCCTGCCTGCCGAAATCACCGGGCTCCAGCATGGCCACAACGACAGCGTGCTCCAGCGCGCCGGGGTCACTATCGGGTAGCTCCTCGCAGGCTACCAAAGCAAGCAGCGCCATCAATGCCAGGCCGAGGGACTGTACTGTGCGCTTCATCAGAACCTCCAGGTCAGCTCAAGACTGGGCAGACGGCGAATGCCCTCGGTCAGGATCTCTTCCGGCACACCACCCGGGTCATCGGTGTAATCGAACTCAACGCCCCAGTAGTTGGGATTGTTGAAGAGGTTCAAAAGGCCAATGCGGCACTCGAAGTCGCCGTGCTCCTTGCGGTGAATCCAGGTCCAGGTCAGGTCCAGCCGGTTGTAGGCTTCCTGCGACTGACTGTTGCGGCTGCCATAGTTGTGTATCACGCTTTCCTCGGCGTTCATTGCATCATCTCCCAGCCAGCTCGCGCTCCAGGGCTTGGTGTAGCGCGGGCCGCTGGCAAAGCGCCAGACCAGACCGAAGCTGCTCTCGTTGTAGCGAAAGAAGCGCAGCCACTTCTTGAAGGGCCAGCCCTTAAGTTTGCCATGCAGGAAGTTGCGACTCAACAGCAGGTTGACATTGTGCCGCTTGTCAAAGGCCGCGTAAAAGGGCTCGCCCTCGTTCAGCTCCGCGACCTCGCGCGTAGCCCAGCCCAGGCTGTAGCTGCCCTGCCCGGTCCAGCTCCCCTGACTGCGCCTCAGGCTCAGATCGAATCCAAAAGCTTCGCCACGGCCGAAATAGAAGAGGTCACGATTGCTTGAAGGGTCATCCGCCGTGCGATCTTCCAGCAGCGGCTGCGCCTCCGCCAGATTGTCCATGTTCTTGTGATACATCTCGAACTCAAAAATCGTGCCGGTGGCAAGATCCAACTCGAAGCCGCCCGTCCAGTGAATGGCCCGGCCGGGCAGAGAGGTCGGGTCCATCGAAATCCACAGATAGGAGAAGCTGCTGCCATCCCGCCGGAACTGACGAATGGCCTGATTGTAAAGGCCCCAGGCCAGTTTCAGCCTGAAGAGATCTGTTACGAGGTACTTGGCGCCAAAGCGCGGCTCCAGCCGAAGTTCACGCTCGCCTTCAAAAGGATCCTGATCTGTCCCGTACATGGCAACGCGCAGGCCGGGCTCCAGCAGCAGCACGGGCCAGGGCCGCCAGGTGGCCTGTGTGTAGGCGGCCAGCTCGGACATGCCTTCGTCTACATCCCACTTCTTTGTTCCCAGAATCCAGTTCTCATACTGGGTCGTGATACGTTTGCCCACCAGACCCGCTTCCAGACTGAAGCCGGGCCCCGGGTGATACTCAACCAGAACACGACCGGAAAAGTCATCCAGATTGTTCTGGTCCAGCACGATCTCGCGCCCGCCGAAATTCAGCTCGCTTCGGAAGCGGCTCCACGAAAGAATGCTGCGTGTATACCAGCGCGCGTTCCACACATGACGCCAGTTGAGGTTGAGTGCGCGATTGCCAAAGACAAAGTCCAGTGAGCCGGAATCAAAGACATCATCACCCCAGTAGCCCGTTAGTGAAAACTGATCCACTCCGCGATCCAGGTTGCCGCGAATCTGAGCATCGGTAAAGTGATAAGGGACTTCCGTAGAAAAGGCGCGCGTAGCCAGATCGATGTAGGTGCGGCGCAGGGCCACCAGCCAGCTGCTTTTTGTATCACGGGGACCAGGGCCTGAAAATTGCAGACTTGAGGCCAGCAGCCCAAGATTCGCCTCACCGTCGATGCGCTTGCTGTTGCCTTCCCTGCTGGAGGCGTAGACAACGGCGCCAAGCCTGCCGCCATAGGGCGCTGGATAACTGCTGCGCATCAGGTCCGCGTGTTTCACGGCAGAGGGAATGAAGGCACTGAACAGGCCACCCAGATGATTGGGATTGTAGACCTCCACACCGTCCAGGATGATCAGGTTTTCATCCGCCCGTGATCCACGCACATTCAAGTCGGAGCTGAAATCGTTGGAAGGCAGGACACCCGGTACCGTCAGGAAACTCCTCAAAAGATCACGCTGAATCAGCACCGGGGCCAGGTCCATCTGCCGGCGATCCAGCCGCAGGTTTCCGGCGTATACCTTGACCTGCTGCAGCTCCTGCTCGGTCTTCTCCGCCGTTACCACCACTTCTTCCAGCGCCAGCGCTACCGGTGCCAGCTCGATCTCAAGCAGCTCGCTCAGGTGATCACCCGCCTGCGCCAGTGTATCGGTTGTGGCATATCCCTGATAGCTGGCAATCACCGTGACCGGGCCTTCGTCCAGTCCCGTAATCACGAAGTAGCCATCGAGATTGGTGGCCGCGCCAAGCGGCTTGCCCTCAACGCGCAGGTTCGCGCCAATCAAGGCCTCACCCGTAGCCGCACTTTTTACATGGCCGTGCAGGCGCGCGGCTTCAAGCGGAAAAGCAAGCAGCAGGCTTAGCAGCAGAATGTGGATTCGCATCAAAACACCTTTTCCCCGGTTCGCAAAGCCGACTATGATGCTAAAGAGAGTATGGACGAGCAAACTCGCTGGCGATGAAGCGTGATGAAGAACACATGGGGGAATCGCCCGGGCGCACAATTCTCCACTTGTTTCCTGCGCACCTTGAGGCACACAGCAGGGTTGAACCGGCGGCCGGTAGGAGTCAAGGGGCCGCCAACAGGGGTGAAAGGGCGTCAGGCATGGCGCCCTTTTGTTTTGGGCGGCAATCCGGCACAGGATGATTTGTCTCAAGGAACACATGATCATGGCTTGCCGGATTCCTTATGGCACGGGGCTGCTGCTGACTGGTAACCAGCCATTGGTAACTGATGGCTGAAGGCTGCAAGTGTGGATTGTGATTCTCCCTTCTCGAGTTATTCATAAAATCCATTGAGCCGTCCAAAATCACTGACCAAGATGGTCAGTGTCAAGAATATGCTTGCTTTGGCTGTGTGGATGAGTTACCCTGAATTAGTGCTTGTCACAATCCAAACAGGTCTTTTTAAATGGCCATTCAATCAGCTCTGATTGGGTTGGTGAATGGGGCTGAGTGGGGTTAGGGCGGAGCGGTTGAAGAGTAGTTAGAGAGCTGGACCCCAAATATCGGACAGTATGTTAAGGTGGTTCCAAGGACCTGA